>NZ_JH636044.1:1682425-2379289 GCF_000159855.2 Bacteroides sp. 3_2_5
AAAAGTATTGAGTGTACGTCCGGGGATTACGGATTATGCTTCTATTGAGTATGTAGATGAAAATATGATTCTTGGAGAGGCTTCGGATCCTGACAGAGCATATATAGAACAGATTATGCCCGATAAGATACGGTATAATATGAAATATATCTGTAATCGTTCGGTGAAGGAATATTTTAAAATTATATTTCTGACATTTTGGAGCATCATTCGTTAGGTATGTTTTTAAGGAAACTGGGGGAAGTTCTTCTTTTTGTTTTCGTACCCTATTATGTGAGAAAGAATAAGGAGTAGACGGAAGTTTCGAAGAGAAGTTAATTCAATAAAAAAGAAAGGATCGGCAATTGCCGATCCTTTCTTTTTTATTGAGCCTCTTGTCGGATTCGAACCAACGACCCCGAGATTACAAATCACGTGCTCTGGCCAACTGAGCTAAAGAGGCGTCATTTCTGTTTTGCGGGTGCAAAGGTAGGAAAAACTTTTAAACTTGCAAATACTTTGAAAAAAAATGCTTCATAAAAATAGTGTTTGATAAGTCGGATTCTTTGTTTACTTTTGCAAATCAATTAATTATAGGAAAGTATGAAGAAAAACTTTTTTTATGCAGGTGGTCTGTCATTGCTTCTTTGGGGTATGGCAGCATGTTCCGGACAAGGAAAAGCGGATAAAGCAGCTGTTGTTGCGGATAGTGTAGTGGTGAAAACGGATAGTGTTGCGGCAGACAGCACAGGATATATTGTGAAAGTAGGAGAGTCAGCTCCCGATTTTACCATTACTCTGACCGACGGAAAGCAGATGAAACTCTCCGAACTTCGCGGTAAAGTGGTGATGTTGCAGTTCACAGCCAGCTGGTGCGGAGTATGCCGTAAAGAGATGCCTTTTATAGAGAAAGATATCTGGCTGAAGCATAAAAACAATCCTGAGTTTGCTTTGATAGGCATTGACCGTGACGAACCTCTCGATAAGGTGATCGCATTTGGAAAGTCGGTAGGGGTGACGTATCCGTTGGGATTGGATCCGGGAGCGGATATCTTTGCGAAGTATGCATTGCGTGAATCGGGCATCACCCGGAATGTCCTGATAGACCGGGAGGGTAAGATTGTGAAGCTGACTCGTTTATATAACGAAGAGGAGTTTGCCTCACTGGTGGATCAAATAGATGAAATGCTGAAAAAATAAGTTGAACAAGCAGGGGTGATTTTCTGTTTTTAACATAGATCACCCCATCTTTTTATTTTATGGCTATAACGATTATCATTCTCGTACTGTCGGCTGTCTTTTTTATGAGTGGAAAGGTACGTTCCGACTTAGTGGCGTTGTGTGCGCTGGTATTATTAATCCTTTTCAATATCCTCACTCCGGAGGAGGCGCTTTCAGGATTTTCTAATTCTGTTGTTATTATGATGGTCGGCCTGTTTGTTGTAGGTGGTGCCATCTTTCAGACGGGGCTGGCAAAGATGATCAGCAGCCGTATCCTGAAATTTGCCGGGACAAGCGAACTAAAACTTTTTATCCTGATTATATTGGTGACGGCTGCCATCGGCGCTTTTGTCAGCAATACGGGAACGGTGGCGTTGATGCTGCCTATTGTGGTCAGTATGGCCATGAGTGCCAATATCAATGTAAGCCGTTTGCTGATGCCTCTTGCTTTTGCCAGTAGTATGGGTGGGATGATGACATTGATTGGTACACCGCCCAACCTTGTGATACAAAATGCCTTGATTGAAGCCGGCTATGAACGTCTCTCTTTCTTCACTTTTACTCCTGTAGGCTTGGTGTGTGTCACTGTCGGGCTGATTGTGCTGATTCCGCTGAGTAAGATCTTCCTGACGAAGAAAAGTGATAAAGAGGCACGGGGAAAGCGCAAGAATAAGTCGCTTCAGGAGTTGGCGGGTGAATACCAGTTATCACAGAACCTTTATCGGGTGGAGGTTGAAGAGTCTTCCGGTTTTGTAGGTAAGACCATACAGGAGCTAGGGATTCCGCAGAGGTATCATGTGACGATTTTGGAGGTTCGCCGCCGTTCGGTTTCGTCCCGGCACTTCTTCAAGACAAAAAAGCAGGAGATGGCAGAAGCCGGAACCCTGATTGAGGCGGAAGATATTCTTTATGTATTAGGAGAATTTGAAAATGTGAAACGCTTTGCAGGTGAGAACCGTCTGTCTTTATTGGATACACATAAGACCGAGGGGAGTCTGCATGATACGGACGAGGGATTCGATTTTCAGGAGATAGGCATTGCTGAAATTCTGTTACTGCCTACCGCCAATCTGATAAACAAACCGGTGAAAGCTTCCGGATTCAGGGAGAATTATAGCATCAATATATTGGGTATTCAGCGTAAGCGTGACTATCTGCTGAAGAATCTGAAGGATGAAAAGATGCATTCGGGAGATATCTTGCTGGTGCAGGGAAGTTGGGCAAACATAGCCAGGCTTGGTGAGGATCAGTCACAGTGGGTCGTTCTGGGGCAGCCGTTGGCTGAAGCGGCCAAAGTAACCCTGAATCATAAAGCACCGGTAGCGGCACTGATCATGTTGGGTATGATTGTAACCATGATGTTTGACTTTATTCCGGTGGCTCCTGTGACGGCCGTAATTATAGCGGCACTGCTGATGGTACTGACCGGATGTTTCCGCAATGTGGAAGAAGCTTATAAAACAATCAACTGGGAGAGTATTGTGCTGATAGCGGGTATGCTGCCCATGTCATTGGCATTGGAGAAAACCGGAGCTTCGGAGGTGGTGTCGCAATCGTTGGTGAATGGGCTGGGGGCCTATGGGCCTTTTGCTTTGTTGGCAGGTATTTACTTCACAACTTCGCTGATGACAATGTTTATCAGCAATACGGCCACTGCTGTGCTGCTTGCTCCTATCGCTCTTCACTCGGCCGTACAGTTGGGGCTGAGCCCTTATCCGTTCCTGTTTGCCGTGACAGTGGCGGCAAGTATGTGTTTTGCTTCACCTTTCTCCACGCCGCCTAATGCGTTGGTGATGCCGGCAGGACGCTATACGTTTATGGATTACGTAAAAGTAGGTCTGCCGCTTCAGATCATTATGGGCGTGGTAATGGTGTTCGTATTGCCGCTACTGTTTCCGTTTTAGTCTTTTAGGGAGGGACGGTTTGTTGGAAACATTCCCTCCTGTTTATAAGGCAACAGTCAGCCGGGCCAGATAGTCATAGTGCTTACCCTCTTTTATCATTTCGGCCTTGAAGCCATTGTCGGCAGCATAGGCGCTGAGGGTCTGGAAGTCGATATACAGCCAGTCGAAGGGATCGCCTTGAATATCTTTATATTGCATGCGGAAGTCGATTTCTCCATAATAATCTCCTGCCAGGTCGATCAGGAAGCTGCCGTCTTCATCTTCGAACAGATAGCGGAGGTCACTCGAATCCATCAGGATGCAACCATCCGGGCGGAGTAATTGTTTCATCTTGCGGAAGAAGAGAGGCATATTCTCCAAACGTCCGATAATGCCGGAACCGTTCATCAACATAAGGATGGTATCGAAAGTCTCGGCAAAGCGTTCGTCGAACAGATTGACTTGGCGGGCATCTTTCACTCCCCGCAGTTTCATCACTTCGACGGATAAAGGGGAGATGTCGATGGCGGAAACTTCTTTACCGCTCTCTTGAAGGGCAAGAGCGTGGCAACCGCTTCCGGCACCTACGTCGAGTATTGTTCCGGTAGCCATTGCGAGGGCTGTGCGTTCGAGTAGAGGCATTTGTCCGGCTTTGCGGAAAAGTTGCTTGATGGGTATTTCGTCTTCATCGAACTGAGAAGAAAATACGCGTAATCTGTCTGCTTTTTGGCGATGATAAAAATCGGCTATGGCAGCACCCATCGGGTCTTTTTCTGCCGGGAGCAGGGATGTATTCATTGATTGGTTTTTAGTTGTTACAGCGGGCAAAGATAGGGAATTCACAGAAAAAGAGTATCTTTGTCCACGGAAAATATAGAATAAGAAAGGAAAGATTATGAGCTTAGAAGATGCGATTATGGGTGGGATTGTCTTTAAAGGAAAGAAAGAAGGCCCGAAGAAAGATGAAAATAAAGTGAAAACAAAAGCGAAGAAAACAACCTATATAAAGGGAACTCACGGTTCCGGAGCTGCCAAGATGAAAGCTGAGATCCGGAGAAAGAGGGCGAACAGACATAAACGGTAAATAACGAATAACGATGAACGATAAACTCACTGCGATATCAACGCACAGCCTGTTTATCGTTCATCGTTATTCGTTTTAAAGTCGTTCCGGTAATATTTCAATCCAGTAGTCATCCGGATCATTGATGAAATAGAGCCCCATGGAAGTATTCTCAAAGCATACGCAGTCCATTTCTTTGTGATATTGGCGTACGGCATCATAATCTCCCGCTACACGGAAGCAAAGATGACTTTCGTTCTCTCCCAATTCATAGGCTTCGGTATGGTCTCGCAGCCAGGTGAGTTCCAATAAAAAACCGGTGGTGTTATCTGTGAGATATACCAGGATAAAAGAGCCGTCGGCTGCCTCTTTCCGGTGATGTTCTTTCAATCCCAATGCTTTTTCGTAGAAAGCAATGCTACGTTCCAGATCAGTCACATTGATATTGAAGTGGTCAAATCTACTTTTTATTTCCATTGTTTCTAAGTTTGTTTTTTAGATTAAAATAGAGCTTATAAAGTTTACACCACAGGTTACACGGATGATTTATGGCAATGATCCGGTCAAAACTCAATCTGTATAACCTGTGGTGACTGATTTATTTCATAAATGCTTTGGTTATTTTACCTGCATAAGTTCTGGGCTGTCCTTCCATAGGTGTCGGGGCCGGTAGTTTCTGACATTCCAGTATGACGGACGGTTCTTTTTGTCCGGTAGGATAGAAGCGTATGCTGTATGTTTCTGCTTTCTCCAACTGTTCGTAAGGCTGGTCGGGAGAAAGGATACTGAATACAACAGGACTTCCCGAAATTTTTCCTATGGATCCTCCGGCGTTGGCTGTCATCATGGTCATATTGAAAGGATCGGAACCGATAGCAATCACCAGTCGGCCTGCACCCATCTGAATGGCATTGGCAGGAACCTGGTCGGGGGCTACTTCTTTATAACCCGGCATCGTGCTTGGAGAGGTAACGGGAATTGCAGGGGTAAGTTCTGCTGCTTTTTCTACTTTTCCAGTCTCTTGATTATCACCGATAACCACGACTTTCGGAGCGGTTACCACGGCAGGCTTTTTCGGAGTGGCTTCTGCTTTTGCTTCCATAGGTTTCTGACTCAGTGCCTTTGCAGCTTCTTCAAAGAGGTTGTCGGCAAAGTTGACTGTCTTTCTGCGCCATTTGGCTAGGCCACGTACCATTTTCGTTTTCGCTTTGTTTAGAGCGTATTTATCGGTGATCCATTCTTCGGCCGCATATTTTTCTTTTTCACGATAGGTGTACCGGATTTTCTCTACCTCCATTGTACACTTTTGGGGCTGGCAGTTTACGGTGACTTGGTATGTCAGCCAGGTGCGGTCCAGAGAAAGGGCGGTAGAACTGAATACCAACCACTCTTCACCGGCTGCGGCGATGACTCCTTTTTCTTTATATACCACCCGGCTATTGTTTTTGTTCTGGGCCATGCGTCCGTCAAGCCACTTGAGCATCCGTTCATAGATTTCGTCTTGCGACATACCGGGGATACTGAATTCGCGGCTGAAAACTACCCGTCCGTCAACTTCGGGCACGGCGCCCGCAAGGTATCTGCTGTCATCATCATCTTTGTCATTGTCTGCCCAAAGTGTCACGGGCAGGCAAATCATAAATAACACGAGGAAAATTTGTGTCAGTTTGTTCATAATTGTATGTTTTATTTAGTTATATATCAAAGCTTTCGCCCCGGTGGGTGATGGTTATGAAACGGCATCCGCCGGCTTCGGCTATAGATCGGAAGGCATTGCCTCCTTCGTAGTCTTCGCTAAAGTGCATGGGTACAAATATAGTAGTTTTTATTCGTTCGATGAATTGTTGGGCTCCTTTCATGTAATCTTTTCCCATTCGGCGGTCTACGGGAAACATTACCAGGTCGATGGCCGGAACTGCTGCCTGAAGATATTTTATCTCTGCCAGGAAGTCTCCTTCTGCTTTGCGTATCTCCTGTTCGGTAGATTCTTCGCTCCAATGCCAGTTGTTCAGGTCACCGGCATGAAAAATGCTCTTGCCTTGCAGATGGATCAGAAAGGAGATGCCCACATCCGTAGAACCGAATGCCTGAATACGTAGCATATCATCTTCGTATTCCTCACCTTTATTAATATAGATCGCATCTTCTTTCTGTGCCCGATGGTGTTTCAGAATGTCTTTTGAGAAGATATAGATGATATCCGGACGTTGCTCTTTCCATGTCAGCACTTCCCGGTTGAAGTGGTCGGGATGGAAATGTGAGGCAAGCACATACAGTTTTCCGGGACGTTGGAGCAGACGGTCGTGCACGATTCCTTTATTCAGTTCCGTTTCTGAAGAGTCTTTGTAATAATCAATGATAAGGGTTACACCTTCTGCTTCGATGGCGAACCCACTGTGGTATATATAATCCAGAATCATAGGCGGATGTATTTTATGGATGCAATATTACGTATTATTTGTTGGTTGCGCAAGTACAATAACCGGAAATATCAGGGAGCAAGCCTCTCTTTCTGCCAGCTTCCGTCCGGTTGAAGGGAATATAGAAAGCGATCGTGAAGCCGGTTTGCCCTACCTTGCCAGAACTCGATCCGATGCGGAGTGACGGTATATCCTCCCCAGTGTGCGGGGCGCTCTACTTCTCTGCCTACCCATCGGGCTGCTTCTGCAACGAAATTGCGAATCAGTTGCATCCGGCTTTTCAACGGACGGCTTTGAGGAGAGATGCGTGCTCCTATACGGCTTTTGTAGGGACGTTGGCGGAAATAGGTATCAGACTCTCCGGCAGGAACTTTTGAGGCAATGCCTTCAATGTGTACCTGCCTTTCCAGCGCGTGCCAAACGAAAGAGAGGGAAATATACGGATTCTTTGCCAGATGGGTACCTTTCCGGCTTTCGTAATTGGTATAAAAGATAAACTTTCCATCATGCAAATCCTTTAGCAGTACGGTACGGGTCGATGGTTGCCCTTCGGGAGATACGGTGCCTACCAGCATGGCAGTAGGTTCGTCTACCTGTGCATCGATAGCTTCGTGGAGCCATCGGTTGAAAAGAGAAAGCGGGTTGTCGGGAAGATCTCCTTCCTTCAGCCCGCCTTTGGTGTACTCCTGCCGGATGGCAGCGAGGTTGATAGCCTCACTCCCGATCCCGTTTCCGTGAAGAGGGGAGTCGGGATGTGTGGATATATGATCGGTTGACATAAGCGATTACTTTAAATTTACATCGGTACTTCTATCAGTAGTATTTTAGAGTCTTTCAGAGTTTCTATCTCAAAATTCTTGATTTCGGATATTCCCAATCCGTCGCGGCGAGTCAGGATCACATCATCTATCTTTACTTCTCCTTCGATCAGGAAAACGTAGACTCCCATATCCGTCCCATGCAGTGTATATTCAACTGTCTTTCCGGCTCCTATCTCACCCATCGAGAACCAGGTGTCCTGCAATAGTTTGGCAGGTGTACTTCCGTCAGGTGATAGTATGAAGGCCAGTTCGTCTTTTTTCAGTAATCCCCGGATGTCATAATCCTGATAGAGGGGATGAGTGTTCCGTTCTTTCGGTATGATCCATATTTGCAGAAATTCCACCGGTTCCGATTTGCTGCCGTTCATCTCGCTATGATAAATGCCTGTACCGGCACTCATCACCTGAATATCGCCTACTGTAATGGTACGACTGTTCTTTTTACTGTCGCCATGTGCCAGAAGACCCTTTAAAGGTATGGAGACGATTTCCATATTTTTATGGGGATGGGTCTGAAAACCTTCACCCGGGGCTACCCGGTCATCGTTCAGTACCCTCAGAGCACCGAAATGAACCCGTTCGGGATTGTAATATTCGTCAAAGCTGAAACTGTGATGGCTGTCGAGCCAGTCATATACGGATCGTCCGCGGGTATCTGAGCGGTGAACTACTTTTTTCATGATGTATATCCTTTCTTTTATAAATAGATTTTATAAATCAAACAATCGGGGGATGTAAATGGTTTGAGACGTTCACTTTTTATAGGAATCAGAAGCTATAATAAGGAAATAGAAAAGAAATGGACAACTCTCTGAAAGCCGGCAAACAGAAAAGAGTTGAATACGTTCGGTAAATAAGAGATAGGAAAAATTTTGTTGTCAATATCATTGTCTTATTTTTGTGCTTCTAAAATTAGCCAATAGATAAGAGATATGAGAAAGTTATTGTATGTTATTCTGTTACTACTTTTCCGTTTATTGATGTTTCCGGGGGCTGTTTGTGCCGAAATACTCTCTTTGCCGGACAGCTTGATAACGGATGATAACGTATATAAATATACTTTCTCCGATTTTGATAAGGCACAGCAGGTTATGGAACAATTGAGAAAGCGGAAATCTCTTTCCATGTTCCGGATGGATGTGGTGGAAGGTGATTTATATTTCAATGTCGGCCAATATTATAAGGCGTTGAAGTTCTATAAGCGTGCTTTGGACAGTGACTCGGTGCGCAATAATGATAAGAACTATATGGAACAGGTGCATCGCATGATCTCTTGTTACGACTGTTTGCATAATGAAAATAAAAAATCGCTGTATGTCTATTTACTTTTAAAAAGGGCAGAGCAGTGCGGGGATAAAGCCATGCAGTCCGTTGCTTTGTTCAATATGGGTAAAATGCTGTATTATCAGGGTAATAAGGAGAAGGGATATGAATATCTGGAACAGGCGATTGAAATGATGTCAAAGACGGACTATCGGTATAAATACGATAATCTGCGTTATGATTACAACACTTTACTGATATTCCAGAAGTCGGACAGGCGTAATGAGGAGGCTCTCAGGACACTGGCTGCGTTGGAAAAGGTGGTGACCGAAGAGACCGGCAGTGAAACTCCGATGGAGGGGTTGAGTGCAAAGGAGAAAAAAGCAATGTATGCCCATTATGCTGTCGTTCTTTTTCGGTTGGGGCAGGCGGAAGAGGCCGAACGTTACTACCGGAAATTCCTGGCGGCAAGTGAGGAATATGACCGTGACGATTACCTGATTATGCCTTATTTGTTCGACAGGAAGATGTATGACCAAGTGATCCGGATGAATGCCGCCCGTGAGAAGATGTATATCATGCGGGGGGATACGGTGAACTATTACATGACTACGATAAAGAGATCTCTTGGATGGGCTTATCGTGATAAGGGCGATTACCGTACTGCTGCAAGATATTTTGAGCAGTTGGCTGTGTTGCGCGACAGCATTAAGAATCGTGAACAAAAAAGTGCGGCATTGGAATTGGCAGCTGTTTATGAAACGAATGAAAAGGATTTGTTCATCCAGCAACAGGCGGCTGATATGCAAAAGAGGAACCTCTTATTGGCATTTATCCTCTGTATCGTTTTTCTGTTAGGTGTGCTTTTGTGGCGGACGATACGGCATAACCGGATTATACGTCGCAAAAATAAGGCGATGGTAGGTACTATAGAAGATTTGCTGATACATAAAGAAGAATTGTATCGGAAAAAGGAGGAGAATCTTATTCTAAAAGAGCAATTGGAGAGGGAGCAGAATTTAAGGATGTCCGCAGGTGGGGGATCGCTATCAACCGATAAGGACGGGAAAGCGGAAACAACTGTTGTTCCGGCACCTGAAGCCGGAGATGGAAATGACATACACGATAGGATATTGTTCGACAAGTTGGAACATGAGATCATTAGCCGTCAGCTCTATCTTCAGCCGGACTTTTCGAGGGAGGAACTGATCAAGACAATCTATATTCCCAAAAATAAATTTGCTCCTCTTTTCAAGCAGTATGCGGGAATGAGCTTTTCGAAGTATATTAATAATCTTCGTTTGGAGTATGCGGCTAAGATGTTAAAGAACCACCCCGATTATACAGTAGATACGATAGCCCAGGAGTGTGGCATGTCGACTCAATCTCTTTATCGCCTCTTTTCGGGAAAGTATGGAGTGACTCCGACAGATTTTCAGGTGGGGGTACAACATATTAATAATAAGAATATTACTGAGGATAAGTGAAAAAATGAGAGACTCAAAGTGAAAAAATGAGAGAATAACCTACTCGAAATGTTTTGATTTGAAAATCCTTCCTTCTACCTTTGAACCACATCAACGAAACTGGTTTAGGTGATGTACAGTACCCAATCTGCCGGGAGGTCTCTCTCGGCAGATTATTCTCGATAAGGCTGATCGGCATATCAGACCATTAGAAAACCTTTCTTAATGAATTAATCTTTCAAAAAACACGTATTGTTATGATTGAAAAAGTATTCAAAGTGGGTGATACAATCACCATCAAACGTACCTCACAAGCAGGTACTGGTTATCGTTACGCTTTAGTACGCCTGACCGGCGGAGTTGCCCTTGTAGAGGAATTGTCAGAAGATGCTGATACTCCGGGAGGAACGTCTGTACAGTCTTTTATCTTCCGGTTTTTACAGCCGGGGCAGGTAGAGATTCAGTTTGCCTATTACCGTGACTCTGAAGAAGTGCTTTACGAAGATATATTCTCTTATGGGGTGGTTACTTCGGAGAAAGCGAACCCGATAATAGGGGGCTTTGGAGAATTCAGACCGTTGACGGATCAGGAGAAAGAGATATTCCGTACTTGCATGACATTGAAGGGTGTGGACTATACTCCGCTTCTGGTTGCCGAGCAATTGGTAAGCGGATATAACTACCGCTTCATCTGTATGACTGAATCACTAATCCGCGAGCCCAAGTATGGTTTTGCCAAAGTCACTATTTATGCTCCGCTGAGAGGAGAACCCATATTAGAGAGTATTATAGAGTGTTGACTCTGAACAGAGGAACCGAAAATTCATAATAGAGTAGGAACTTGATTTAAAAAGAAATAGTTATGAGTCAATTATATTTTTCGTCTAAGAAAAGGAATGATTGATGAACAGCCATCCCGGATATTATACGTTAAAGTCCGGGCAAACCTAATAAGGTCTGCCGCTTCTTTCGCAGGAAGCGGTGGCACTATTGCAACCGAAGCTTCTTTTTGATGCCTTTAGGCATTGCTCAACTTGACTTCGTTCACCAAAGGCTTCTGATTTTTGAAATCCCGTATATTCTCCAGAGTCGTTGCTGCGATGTTGGCCAGCGCTTCACGGGTAAAGAAAGCCTGATGGGAGGTTACGATTACATTATTGAACGACAGCAAGCGTGCCAGTACATCGTCGTCGATGATACGGTCCGATTTGTCTTCATAGAAGTACTCGCTCTCCTCTTCATATACATCCAGTCCGGCCGAACCGATCTTTTTATTTTTCAGTCCCTCGATCAGTGCATTGGTGTGGATCAGTTGTCCACGGCCGGTGTTGATGATCATTACGCCGTCTTTCATCTTACTGATGGAGTAGTCGTTGATCAGATACTTGGTCTGCTCCGTGAGGGGGCAGTGTAGTGAGATGATGTCCGAACTGTGATACAACTCGTCGAGTGTGGTGTATACTATTTGATTCTCTCTGGCAAAGTTGTAATCCGGATAAAGGTCATACGCCAGTATGTTCATGCCGAACCCTTTTAATATATGTATCAGTATTTTGGCTATCTTTCCCGTACCGATGATACCGGCTGTCTTTCCATGCATATCGAAGCCTAACAGTCCGTGCAGTGAAAAGTTTCCATCCCGGGTGCGCCATGATGCCCGTGGAATTTTCCGGTTGAGCGAGAGCATCAGTGCCACTGTATATTCGGCTACTGCGTATGGAGAATAGGCAGGAACACGAACAACGGTTACACCGTTGTCGGCTGCAGCTTTCAAGTCTACATTATTATAACCAGCACAACGAAGGGCGAGTAGTTTTACTCCGTTGGCAGCCATTGTTCTGATTACTTCGGCATCTGCGGTATCGTTGACAAAGATGCAGACGGCATCCACTCCCTGAGTCAGCAATACGTTGTGTCGGTTCAGATGACCTTTGAAAAATCGGAGTTCGAATCCGAATTCCTTGTTTTTCTCGTTGAAGGAAGCTTCATCATAAGGTTTGGTACCAAAAAATGCGATTGTATATGCCATAATTTTCTTATTTACATTCTATAATAATAGAACGTTTATGGGGGGAGTAATGTTTGTGTCCGGGGGGGCATTTCTTTCTCCGGATTCTTATTCGTTTCAGTAGAAACAGTTTGTGTTTTCAATTAATTTGTTTGTGAAATGGAAATTAGGTGCACAAAAATATTCGTCATGTGCAATATTATTGTACCTTTGCGCCCGAAATAACTTAAAAAAGATTTAGATGAGAAAATTATTCTTGATTAGCATCGGGTTGCTAATCGTTTCAACTTCAACTTTTGCGGGAGGTCTCCTGACGAATACCAATCAGCACGTATTGTTTTTGAGAATGTTGGCTCGTGATGCTTCTACACAAATTGACGCGGTATATTCCAATCCGGCGGGTGTAGCTTTCATGGAAAACGGCTTTCACTTGTCACTCAACGGACAGAGTGCGTTCCAGACAAGAACTATCACTTCTACTTTCGCTCCGTTTGCAGGGTTTGGAGGAAACGCTACCAAAGTATATAAAGGAGAAGCTTCGGCTCCGTTCATTCCCAGTGTATTTGCAGTATATAAGAAGGATAAGTGGGCATTTTCGGGGAATTTTGCGGTAACCGGTGGTGGCGGTAAGGCTACTTTTAATGAAGGGCTGGGTTCATTTGAGTCATTGGTATCTGTAGTACCCGGCATGTTGGTAGCTGCGGGCAATGAAATGGTGGATAAAGGTGTTCTGCCGATTAACATTTTTAATGGAACCAATAAATACTCTGTTGACAGCTACATGCGTGGTAAGCAAATGATTTTTGGCCTTCAGCTGGGTGCCACATATAGAATCACAGATTACTTGTCTGCATTTGCCGGTGTGCGTATGAACTACGTAAGCAATGGTTACGAAGGACACATTCGTAACATTGAGGCTAACATCGGTGGTGGAGAAATGGTAAACGTGAATAAGTATTTCAGTGATTATGCCAAGCAGGCCAGAACAGCCGCAGATGCTTATCTGGCTGCAAATGATCTGGCTAATTATGCAAAATATGATGCCATTGCAAAAGAAGCAACCAAGGTTGCCGGACTGACGGCCGATAAAGAATTGGATTGTGACCAAACCGGTTGGGGAGTAACTCCTATTCTGGGTCTGGACTTTAAGATGAATAAATGGAACATCGGTGTGAAATACGAGTTTAACACCAAATTGAATGTAGAGAACAAGACCCGTATAGATAATACAGGACTGTTTGCGAATGGGGTAAATACTCCGCATGACATTCCGGCTCTGCTGACAGTAGGTGTTTCTTATGAAATTCTTCCTGTACTTCGTGCTTCAGTTGGCTATCATCATTTCTTCGATACCAATGCACGTATGGCCGATGCTAAAGATCCTGTGACCGGTCAGACTATGGGCAAACAGCATTTCATCAAACAGGGTACCAACGAGTATCTGGGAGGTATCGAATGGGATGTGTGTAAATGGGCTCAGGTAAGTGCCGGTATGCAACGTACCAAATATGGTGTGGGTGATAATTATCAGAGTGATATGAGTTTTGCAGTCAGCTCTTATTCATACGGTTTCGGTGCCGGATTCGATATTGCGAAGAACCTGAAATTGAATGTCGCTTATTTCTGGACCGATTACGATAAATATACAAAAGAGACTCCTAACTATGGGGGTACCGGAATCGCCGGAAAAGATGTCTTCACCCGTACCAACAAAGTGTTCGGTATCGGTCTCGACTATAAGTTCTGATGCAACCCTTATAGGCTAATCTTTATTTATATAAACCTCAAAAAGGGATCGGATAGACTAAATTATCCGGTCCCTTTTTTTGATATACTGCTTAATTAAATTTATCTTTGTTTTTCTAATCCCGCAAGATATGAAAAACACATTTATTCTTTTCCTCGTTGCTCTGAGCTTTGTTTGCAGCTCTTGTAATCGGACTCCCTCTGTGGAAGAGCCCGATGTTCTGAAAGTAGAGTTGAAGGAAACTCCTGTTTCTGTTTCCGATTTCTTTTCTAAAGTTGAAGTGATTCCGTTGGAAACTTCGGACAGTTGTCTGCTGGCCAGAATCTTGAGAGTACGGGTTTCCGGGGATACTACTTATATATTGACTCAGGATTATCCCACCTTCAGGCATATCACGTTGATGGCTTTTGACAAGAAGGGGAACTACCTTCGTTCTATCGGGCGAGTAGGACAGGGTCCCGGTGAATATTCACAGGTTTATGATGCCGTTATCAGTGAGCAGCGGAACCGGGTATATATGTTATCTCCTTTCGGATCGATGTATACCTATCGTTTGGATGGTTCGTTTATAGACAGAAAGATATTGCCGCAGAAAATGAACTTTCAGGAGATTGGACTGACTCCGGATGGCGATCTGCTGACGTGGTCGGCGCAGAACAAGGATGACGGGGCTTGTATCATGCGGTTGGATGCCGATTCGGCGAAGTTGATCAATGAGTTCTGGTCCGATGATTTCTGGTTGAACTGGGCTTGTAGGGATATGTTCTATTCCTATCAGGGCAAAGCTTACTTTGCTCCCGCTTTTTATGAAGAGGTCTACGAACTTACGAGCGATAGCTTCCGTGTAGCCTATCGCTGGGATATGGGAGAACAGAATATAAATATAGCACAATATCATTTCAATTCGAATCCGGACACACGCAGGGAGGAGGACAGGCGGCTGAACGAATATCGTGAAACCGGTAAAATAGCCTTTAATTTCACCAATCAGTACCAAAACGGAAAGTACTATTATGCTCAATTGCTCAGCTTGGCATCCAAGCCCAAATGGAAATACACAAATCTTTTTTATCGCAAAAAGGATGGAGCTGTCTTCTATTTTGAGAAGACACGAGAGGGTATCCGAATCGATCCGGAAGTGTTAACCGAGGATTTTATGCTTTGCATCGTTCCGACAGAAGAGCTGGAGAATTATAAGAGTATCCTTCCCGAGGAAGAATATCGGGTGCTGAGTAAAAGGGTGGAAGATGATAATCCCTGTGTGGTGAAATTTTATTTTTAGCCCCATCTCCGTAGGGTAACAACAGAGACGGGGCAGGGTTCGTCCTTAGACTTTTTTTACGTTAGAGTTCGGAGAGATTTATAAAAAGTTAGAACGAATATTGTACCAATGCATTCATACGGTTGGCATGGCGGGTATTGCTGCTGAAGTCTGTGCGCCAGCCCCTTAGATATTCGGCACCTACCTGCAAGTTGCTGGTTACATTCCAGAACAGGTTGGCTACCAGGTATTGGCCTTTCCGGTACATATCGGGCTCGTCGCTCGGATAGGTATGTTCCGAGTAAAGACGTGACAGACTGTAAGTGCCCGATACAAAGACGTTTTTGCTGATGTTATATTGCAGCCCGGCGAACCATCCCAACATGGGGAGCGTCTGCATACGTCCTTCTTTCTCCGGGTTGGGAACGATATCCACATTCAGGTTACTCAAATCATTCAGATATTGTCCGATTCCTTTTCCGTAATTCACCTGTCCGTATACCTGCCATTTCGGAGTTACGTTGAAGGAAGTCGAAGCCTGAAGGCCGTATCCGGCTTTTGAATGTGCCTTGTTGTCCACAGAACTCGAGTAAGTCATGCTGCGTACGATAGCAGCCAGTTTCAAGTGGCTGTTGGCATTCCAGTTATACTGTGCTGAAGCGGTAAAGTCCGGCATACGCTGGGTGTTGATGGTAAGATACTGGTTCGTGGTACCGTCTACCGAAGGCATTTCGACACCGACGCCGAATTTCCAATTTTTCAGTTTGTCACACATGTAGCTCAATTGGGTGGTACGATAGAAAGCTGAGCCGTTAGGGCCGGCGAAGTCGATGGTGGGCGGTAGGGCGGCCAGGTCCATAAAGTTACCATAACTGTATCCCAGGGTAAAGCCGAGGAAGGTGGCATAAGCATTTTGCAGTTCGAAGGTTTTTCCGTCTCCACGGAAGTTTGCAGCGGTGTAAACAACGAAATCCCCTAAACGTTTGGTATGTCCCACCAGCTTCAGGAAGAGGGTGGAAGTGCTGATATCCATCTGGAACTGGTTGCGGGCACGGTCGGCAGAACCTTTGTTGGGGATCAGTGCCGGATAGAAATCCACATCCTTCACAATACCTCCGAAGTCATATTCGGCAGTTGCCCGGACATATCCACCAATACCCAGTGCGAATTTTCCTTGTCGGTCGGTCAGTACAAAGCGTGGAGCCTTCGGTTCGTGGAAACGCGGGAGGCGTGTTTCGTTCATTATCCGGATAATCTCGTCTCCGGCTTTGTTTGTCGATACAAACATCACGGAGTTCGGTTCTTCATCTTCGATGATTACTTTTTTCTGGGCATGTGCCGCTACAGGCAAGAGTCCCAGTCCGAGTAGCATAGCTACAGATCTAAAAAATGTTTTCATTATAAGTTAAGTTTTAGGTGAATTGCCCTATTGAACAACTTAAATGGGAAATGGTTGAGGGGGCGAGGGAAAAATCGCCAAATTATGCGGAAGAATTGCTATAGCATAGACCGTTTAAAATGCGAATCTTTGCATATTCGATAATTAGAAAGGAAAAAGAGCAATGGAAAAGATGAATATTACCCATAAGATAGTGGCTATGCAGCCCGAACTGGAGCATTTTGCGTATAAATTGACTGCCGACAGGGAGTCGGCCAATGATCTGGTACAGGATTGTCTGTTGAAGGCATTGGACAACAAAGAGAAATTTGTGCATACCCAGAATTTCAAGGGATGGATGTACACCATCATGCGCAATATCTTTATCAATAATTACCGTAAGTCATTGCGCGAAGTAGACATGACCGACTCTACTTATAATCTCTATGCGCAAACCATGACGGAAGGCGAGGAGGGGAACCGGTTTGAGACGATCTACGACCTGAAGGAGCTCTACAAAGTGATCAATGCCGTTCCCGAAGACCTGAAGAAGCCTTTTATGATGTTCGTGGCCGGGTTCAAGTATCGTGAGATAGCCGAGAAGATGGATTTACCGGTAGGGACTATCAAGAGCCGTCTGTTCCTGATCCGTAAAAGATTGCAGCAGGATTTGAAAGATTTCTCGTAAAGGATAACGGTTTAGGCACGTTAAGTGATCATTGTATGATGTCCTATTCTGACGGGGCATTACATTATATGTTATTCCGATAACAATATATGTAATGCCCCGTTACATATATTGTTATTTTGTCGATTAAAAAAGAATTGTTACCTTTGCCGCCCGAAAACGTATGATGCCGTGAATAACGGTCGTGTATTCTAGAACACCACGTAAAAAACAGGAATTATGAAAGAAAAAGTATCCGTACCCTTCATGTTGCTCGGCATTCTGTTCAATGTTTGCCTGATTGCAGCCAATCTTCTTGAAACCAAAGTTATTCAGGTAGGCAGTATCACTGTTACTGCCGGATTATTGGTATTTCCCATCTCTTACATTATCAACGACTGTATAGCCGAAGTATGGGGGTTCAAAAAAGCCCGTTTGATTATCTGGAGTGGCTTTGCCATGAACTTCTTTGTAGTAGCCCTCGGACTGATCGCCGTGGCATTGCCGGCGGCCCCTTTCTGGGAAGGCGAACAGCATTTTGATTTTGTATTCGGCATGGCCCCCCGTATCGTAGTAGCCAGTCTGCTGGCTTTTCTGGTCGGTTCGTTCCTCAATGCCTACGTCATGAGTAAAATGAAAGTGGCCAGTGGCGGACGTAACTTTTCCGCCCGTGCCATTTGGTCGACGGTGGTGGGAGAAACTGCCGACTCACTGATTTTCTTCCCCATAGCATTCGGAGGGCTGATTGCCTGGCCGGAACTGCTGGTGATGATGGGTACTCAAATCGTACTGAAGTCTCTCTACGAAGTGATTATTCTTCCGATTACCATCCGTGTCGTGAAAGCCGTTAAGCGAATTGACGGAAGCGATGTCTACGATACGGACATCTCCTACAATGTACTGAAGGTAAAGGATATCTGATAGGAGAATTTAAAACAACATTTTCAAGAATATAAATGATGAAAAATGATTCAGCAGTAGTCCTGTTCAGTGGTGGACAGGATTCGACAACGTGTCTCTTCTGGGCGAAGAAACACTTTAAGAAAGTATATGCGCTCAGTTTCCTGTACGGGCAGAAGCATGCACACGAAGTGGAGTTGGCCCGGGGAATAGCCGAAAGGGCAGGAGTGGAATTTCATGTAATGGATACCTCTTTTATCGGAAGCCTTGGCAGCAATTCATTGACAGATACCAGTATCTCGATGGACGAAGACAAGCCCAAAGATTCATTTCCGAATACTTTTGTGCCGGGACGCAACCTGTTTTTCCTGAGCATTGCCGCTGTCTTTGCCCGTGAGCAGGGAGCTTTCCATCTGGTTACGGGAGTTTCACAGACCGATTATAGCGGTTATCCCGATTGCCGGGATTCGTTCATCAAGTCGCTGAATGTCACCTTGAACCTGGCGATGGATGAACAGTTCGTCATTCACACTCCGTTGATGTGGATCGATAAAGCCGAAACCTGGGCGCTGGCGGACGAACTCGGTGTGTTCGATCTTGTGCGGAACGAGACACTGACCTGTTACAACGGGATTCCCGCCGACGGATGCGGACATTGTCCGGCATGTAAGTTACGCAAGCAGGGACTGGAAGAGTATTTAAGTAAAAGAAACCGTTAATTATTAATAGATTATGACCGAATTGAAAGAGCAGCTTTCTTTGTTGGGAAGAAAGACCGAATATAAGCAGGATTATGCTCCCGAGGTATTGGAAGCCTTCGATAACAAACATCCTGAGAATGATTACTGGGTACGTTTCAACTGTCCGGAGTTTACCAGCCTATGCCCCATAACCGGACAGCCGGATTTTGCGGAAATACGTATCAGCTACCTGCCCGATGTGAAGATGGTGGAGAGTAAGAGCCTCAAACTTTATCTGTTCAGTTTCCGCAATCACGGTGCCTTTCACGAAGACTGCGTAAACATAATCATGAAAGATCTGATCCGCCTGATGGATCCTAAATACATTGAAGTGACCGGCATCTTCACCCCTCGTGGCGGCATTTCGATTTATCCGTATGCCAATTACGGTCGTCCGGGGACGAAATACGAAGAGATGGCAACCCACCGGTTGATGAATCATGAATAGGGGATGACCCTATTCATGGTGATAGGGTCCGCCGTTCAGTATGGTCATGGCCCTGTATATCTGTTCTACAAAGATCAGGCGGATCATCTGGTGCGAAAAAGTCATTTTCGACATGGATATCTTTTCGTGTGCCGCGTCATATACCTTTTGTGAAAAGCCATAAGGTCCTCCTATAATAAATACCAGGCGTTTGTTGACGTTTACCAACTTTTTCTCCATCCAGCGGGCAAACTCCACCGACCGCATCTCTTTTCCGTGTTCGTCCAGCAACACAACCACGTCTCCCGGCTGAAGGGCTTTGGCTATCAGTTCGCCTTCCTTCTCTTTCTGTTGCTCGGGTGTCAGGCTTTTCGTATTTTTCAATTCTGGAATCACCTCCATATCGAAAGAAATGAAGTGTTTGGTACGCTCTATGTAATCGTTGATTGCAGTGATATAATGCTGCTCTACAGTCCGTCCTACGACGATAAGGGTTGTTTTCATTCAAGTGCAAACTCTTGTTTATTGCACAAAAATAAGAAAAAAATATTGTTTTTAGCATTAAATACTTACCTTTGCGTATCGATAATACTTGTGATTATGAAAAAACGGGTACTTTTATGGATGGCCGGACTCGTATTCGCTGTAACTTCGCTCTTCGCACAGGACATACCGGTGGGCGTGGTCGTTGCGTTTAAGAAAGGAAACTCCCAAGAGCTGAACAGGTATTTGGGAGAGAAGGTGAATCTGGTGATTCAGAATCACTCGGAGAGTGTAGACAGGCAGGCAGCTGAAGGAACACTTGCCGCTTTTTTCAGTAGCAATAAGGTCAGTGGTTTTAATGTAAACCATGAAGGTAAGCGGGATGAATCGAGTTTTATTATCGGTACCCTGACCACTGCCAACGGCAATTTCCGGATAAACTGCTTCTTCCGCAGAGTACAGAACAAATATTTAATAAATCAAATAAGAATAGATAAAACCAATGAATGAGTTAATAGACAGACTGATCGATCTGGCCTTTGCCGAAGACATAGGTGATGGCGACCACACAACACTTTCCTGTATTCCCGCCACTGCAATGGGAAAATCGAAACTTTTAATCAAAGAAGCAGGCGTGTTGGCCGGCATCGAAATTGCCAAAGAAATATTCCACCGTTTCGACCCGACGATGAAAGTCGAGGTATTTATTAACGATGGTGCCGAAGTGAAACCGGGTGATGTGGCAATGATTGTGGAAGGTAAGATTCAGTCTCTGCTCCAGACAGAACGTCTGATGCTGAACGTGATGCAGCGCATGAGCGGTATTGCCACTATGACACGCAAATACGTGAAGCAGTTGGAAGGCACGAAAACACGTGTGCTGGATACCCGCAAGACTACTCCCGGACTCCGTATGCTTGAAAAAGCGGCGGTAAAGATTGGCGGCGGCGTGAATCACCGTATCGGACTTTTCGATATGATTCTCTTGAAAGACAATCATGTGGACTTTGCCGGTGGCATTGACAAAGCTATCAACCGTGCCAAAGAGTATTGCAAGGAGAAAGGAAAAGATCTCAAGATCGAAATCGAGGTGCGCAACTTCGATGAACTCCGGCAAGTATTGAGCATCGGCGGAGTAGACCGCATCATGCTCGATAACTTTACTCCCGAAAATACAAAGAAGGCTGTTGAGATGATCGGCGGAAAGTATGAAACCGAATCGTCGGGCGGCATCACGTTCGATACGCTTCGCGACTATGCCGAGTGTGGTGTAGACTTTATTTCAGTTGGTGCCCTTACCCATTCGGTGAAAGGACTCGATATGAGTTTCAAGGCATGCTGATTTCCAAACGATGAATGATCTTTAACAAGTAATGATGAACGGTGGACAATTTGTGCGTTGAGGCTGCAAGTTGTTCATCGTTTATTCTTTGAAGAAAACACTTCATCGCAGATCACATTCATCGTTCACGGTCGATCGTTTGAGGACCTTGATCGTTAAAACGATTATTTTAACTTCTTTTTTCATTTTCGTTTGCAGCATTCGCTGCATCCTTGCGTCTAATAGACAAACGACGCAGACATACGTTCGATTTTAAAAAGGCAATTGACATTGGAAAACGAGATAGAACTGATAAAGGGCTGTCGGGCAGGAAAGGATTCGGCTCGGAAGGAACTTTATACCCTATACTCGAGGCAAATGCTGGCGGTATGTTTCCGCTATACGGGCGATATGGAAGCGGCGCACGATGTACTGCATGACGGTTTCATCAAAATATTCACCAACTTTTCGTTTCGTGGCGAGGCTTCTCTCGGAACGTGGGTGACCCGGGTGATGGTGACTCAGGCACTGGATTACCTGCGAAGGCAAAAGCGGGTTAGTCAGTTGGAGGTACACGAGGAACAGCTACCTGACATCCCCGACCTTCCGGAAGGAGGGGAGGCAGGGCGAATTTCCGAAGAACAGTTGATGAAGTTTGTCGCAGATCTGCCCGATGGGTGCCGGACGGTTTTCAACCTTTATGTGTTTGAAGAGAAGTCGCACAAAGAGATAGCCGATATGCTGGGTATCAAAGAGCATTCATCCACTTCGCAGTTGCACCGGGCCAAGTTTTTATTAGCAAAAAGGATTAAAGAATATAGAAACCATGAAGAAAGAAAATGATGAAATAACCGATCTGTTCCGTTCCCGTCTGGGAAATGCCGAAATGACCGTGCGGGACGGTTTCTGGGAAGAACTGAATTCTGAGATGATGGTGCGCAGCCATCACCGGAAAGTAGTTTTCTTTCGTGTAGCGGCAGCAGCTTCCGTACTGCTGGTATTGGCTGCTTCGTCGGCTGCTTTCTGGTTCTTCTCTCCGAAAGCGGAGATAGAAGAAGCTTTTACCCAAGTGGCGGTTGTCAGCGGAAATACAACACATCTGGATGGAGACGTGGTGAAACAGGATTTTACCCCTATGCGCTCCGAACCGGTTTTGGGTAAACCGGCTCCCAAGCGTTCCGGTGTTTTGGCACAATCATCGGGAGAGGAAGATGATTCGGTATCGGTTACAGTCTCCATGTCATTCAGTTTCTCTTCTACGACTACACGCAGGAGACAAAATAATTATCCGGACAAAAGTTATTGGCAAGCTGGTGGAGAAGGTGGGGCTTTGGCAAGTTCTGCTGATGGACCCCGGCCGGACGATCACACAGTTGTGGCGGACAAATCGAGGACATGGGCTGTGAAAGCTGCTGTGGGTACCGCTTTGCCTGCCGCTAACGGTAAGTACAAGATGCCCGTAACTGCCGGACTGACGGTAGAGAAAAAAATAAATAAACATTTAGCTGTCGAAACCGGTTTATTGTATTCAAACCTGCGTGCCGAACAGAATCTGCATTATCTGGGAATTCCCGTAAAACTGAATGTGATGCTGGCGGAAACTCCCAAATTTGATCTATATGCTTCGGTAGGCGGAGTTGCAGATAAGTGCATAGCGGGAGCGCCGGATAACAGTTTTAAGAATGAACCTGTGCAGCTGGCTCTGACTGCGGGCGTAGGAATGAATTATAAGATTAATGATAAACTGGCTTTATTTGCCGAACCGGGAGTAACGCACCATTTCAAGACAGACTCCAAACTGGAAACAGTACGTTCGGCGAGGCCTACGAATTTTAACCTGATTTGCGGTCTGCGTATGACCTATTAACCATTTAGTACGGATGTTATGAAAAAAACATTTTTAATGCTGCTCACACTTGTTCTGTCATTGCTTACTTGCGTAAGTTGCAGCGAAGAGACATTAGATTACAACAACCCCGATGTAGACCTTTTCGTAAGGCAACTCAAAGCGGGAAATTATAATACCAAGAGTCCGAAGGGCTTTGTAGAAGTACCTAAATTTACGGAGAAGGATATTCCGACATTGCTCAATTATGCCGAAGATCTGACTTTGATCACTTCTTTTCCGCTGCCGCCGGTGTCTGCTTATTATAGTGGCAAGGTCCGCTTGGGTGAATGTATGTTGTGGGTTGTGGAAACCATCCGGTTAGGTCATTATGCTTCGTTTGGCTGCAAAATGGTGAGAGCCAATGCCGAGAACTATGAAGGTATCTATTTCCTGACTGATGAAGAGTTGCTCGATGCTGCTGCCCGATACCGTCGCTGGTGGGAAAACAGACAGTATCCTCGTACGGCATGGACCATCGACGCATGCTTTGACGAGCCCCTTTGCGGAAGCGGATACCGTTGGTGGTAAAAAATTAAATCAGATGAAACGTATTGTCTTTCTGATGCTGTCTTTAGGGATGGCAGTGACCCTTCATGCCCAATGGACCGCGAAAGATTCGGTGAATCTGCAGCGCATCCTGAATGGCAAAGAGGATATTAAGCTGAATATGGATGCTGTGAAACAGATTGATTTCAACAGTTCGCCGACTGTTCCTAAAATGTCGAAGGAACGGCCCGGTCTGAGATTGGATGAAACGCTTCCGCAGGTACTTGAAAAGAAGAAGGTGGTGCTGACCCTCCGTCCCTATACGGCCAATACCAAATATAATTGGGATCCTATTTATCAAAAGAAGATTCGGGTAGATGCCGATACATGGAGGGGAGATCCGTTTGTCGAGTTGTATCAGACGGTTCCTTCCAACTGGGCTAAGAATGTATATGATAAAGGTATACGCAGTTCATACGAAGAGATACGTTCCAGTGGATTGAGGCATAATCTGTTTGGCGAACGTGCCAATGGAATGATGGTGCCTACGCAGAGCATGGTACATACCTCTGCCATGAAACTTGGAAAAAGCGGCGTGACCGTGAATGGAGGTACGATTGGCGGACTTGATTTAATGACCATTTTTACAAAGGACTTCTGGGACAAGAAGGGACGCAACCGGAGATCGCGCACGTTGGAGGTGCTGAAGGCTTATGGCGATTCAACAACAGTGCTGCTTCCTGAACCGATTGTGCACTGAATTTGTTAAAAGATAAACAAAGACATCCTTGTTCCTTTTTCAAAAAACGATATAACTATGAACAGAATTTCTTCTCTTTTCGGTATTCAGTATCCCATTATTCAGGGAGGTATGGTGTGGTGTAGCGGCTGGAAACTTGCTTCGGCTGTCAGTAATGCCGGTGGTCTGGGACTGATAGGCTCCGGTTCGATGTATCCCGACGTTTTGCGTGAACATATTCGTAAATGCCGGGCGGCTACCGACAAACCTTTCGGGGTAAATATTCCGTTGATGTACCCACAGATAGAGGAAATCATGAACATCGTGGTGGAGGAAGGCGTCAAAATCGTATTTACCTCCGCCGGAAATCCGAAAACGTGGACCGGATGGCTGAAAGAGCGCGGCATCACAGTGGCACATGTCGTTTCTTCCTCCAAATTTGCCATGAAATGTGAAGAGGCGGGAGTCGATGCCATAGTGGCTGAAGGATTTGAAGCCGGCGGACATAACGGGCGGGAAGAGACTACAACTCTTTGCCTGATTCCGGCAGTGCGTGAAGCCACCACTTTACCTTTGATTGCAGCCGGAGGCATTGGTACGGGAGAGGCGATTTTTGCCCTGATGGCGTTGGGAGCCGAAGGAGTTCAGATGGGCACCCGCTTTGCTTTGACGGATGAAAGTTCGGCAAGCGACATTTTTAAAGAGTATTGCTTGCGGCTGAACGAAGGCGATACCAAATTATTGCTCAAAAAACTCGCACCGACCCGGCTTGTGACCAATTCGTTTCGTGATAGGGTAGAGTCCGCTGAAGGACGGGGGGCTTCTGCCGAGGAACTTCGTGAACTGTTGGGTAGAGGTCGTGCCAAGAAAGGAATCTTTGAAGGAGACCTGGAGGAAGGAGAACTCGAGATAGGACAGGTTGCTGCCCTGTTCCGCCGTAGACAAAGTGTGGACGAAGTGATGAAAGAACTTTTAGAAGGATACCGGAGGGCTTCGGACAAGATACGTTCTGCCGGGCTATAAACAGTGCCGGGAGAAGCACTGCGGATTTCACCACGGGGTAATCACAGGGTAGAATAATGACGCTTAACCCTCTGTTACTCCGTGGTGAAACTCTTTTATTCTAAGTTCAATTGCTCGTATTTCAGGCCGAATACATCGGCTATCGCTCGATATACCACTTTCCCTTCTACCACATTCAGACCTAAAGCCAGCGCCGGATCTTCCTTGCATGCCTTTCTCCATCCTTTGTTTGCCAATGCTATGACATAGGGCAGAGTGGCGTTGGTCAATGCCAATGTAGAGGTGTAAGGCACTGCCCCCGGAATATTGGCTACAGCATAATGTACGATTCCATCGACTACATACGTCGGTTCGCTATGAGTTGTGGGATGCGAAGTCTCGAAACATCCTCCCTGGTCGATGGCTACATCTACCAATACCGTACCCGGTTGCATCATTTTCAGCATATCACGGGTGATCAGGTGCGGAGCCTTGTCTCCCGGAATCAGTACCGAACCTACTACAAGATCCACGTCCGGCAACTCTTTTTTCAGCCTCACTTCCGAGGCATATAGTGTTTTTACATTTTTCGGTAACGTCTCGCTCAGGTAGCGAAGACGGCTCAGGTTGATGTCTGCAATTGTGACATCGGCTCCCAATCCGGCTGCCATCTGGGCCGCATTACTACCTACGATCCCTCCACCCAGGATTAACACTTTTGCCGGCTTTACCCCCGGTACACCACCCGGCAAAATGCCTTTTCCACCTTGTGGCTTTTCCAGAAAACGGGCACCTTCCTGTATGGCCATGCGTCCTGCTACTTCACTCATAGGTATCAGCAGCGGGAGAGAATGGTCGGCTTTTTCCACTGTTTCGTAAGCCAGGCAGACCGAGCCGTTCTCTATCATGGCAAGAGTCAACTCTCTATCGGAAGCGAAATGGAAATAAGTGAACAACAACTGTCCTTTGCGGATCAGTCTGTACTCCGGTGCGATAGGTTCTTTTACTTTTACTATCATCTGGGCCATAGCGTATGTCTCTTCCATGGTGGGCAGTATTTGTGCTCCTACGGCTGTATATGCCTCGTCCTGAAAACCACTGTTCTCTCCTGCGGTGTGCTGTATGTATACAGTATGCCCGCGTTTCACTAACTCGGCGACTCCCGAGGGCGTCATGCCCACACGGTTCTCGTTGTTCTTAATCTCCTTAGGTACTCCGATAATCATAACGTTCTCTATTAAGGGTTAAACATGGCACAATGTAGGAAAATTCTGCTTACGTTGTTATCCATGTAGGGATGTTTTACAGCAGAATGATAGTAGGGTGGCGGATAGGAATAAAATCCACCCTTCTGTTTTCTAATATGGCAGGAATGATGTATTTTTGCAAAGATTCCATTTTTAAGCAAACTACATGAAACAGTATATAGTTGCCTTGATGCTTGCCTGCAGCATTCAGGGACATTCACAAGATGTGAAGCAGGCTACTTTTGTTCCTCCATTTGACTTTACACTGACTCTGAGCGGCAACTTCGGAGAAATCCGGGCTAACCATTTTCATGGAGGGCTCGATTTCAAGACTCAGGGTGTCATTGGCAAACCGGTACGTGCGCTCGCCGACGGATATATTTCCCGTATTCGCGTCACCAATGGGTCGGGACATGTACTCGATGTGGTGTATAACAACGGTTATACGACAATCAACCGGCACTTGAGCGGTTTCATGCCCGATATTGCCCGGAGAGTGGAGAAACTGCAATATGAAAAAGAAGATTGGGAAGTCGAGATTGTTCCCGAGCCGGGTGAATATCCGGTGAAGGCCGGGCAGCAAATAGCCTGGAGCGGTAATACCGGTTATTCATTCGGTCCGCATCTGCATCTGGATGTGATGGAGACCGCTACCGGTGAATCGATTGATCCGATGCCCTTTTTCAAGTCGAAAATAAAAGATAACACTGCTCCCCGGGCAGAAGGAATCATGCTGTTTCCACAGCCGGGAAGTGGGGTAGTGGGAGGGAGCCCGGAACGGCAGAGCTTCCCGATAAACACAGCGCGTCCCATCGAGGCATGGGGGGTGATCGGGTCGGGCATCAAGGCCTACGATTATATGGATGGTGTGCACAACCGTTATGGAGTGCATACCGTTGTGCTTAGAGTGGACGGTACGGAAGTGTTCCGCAGTGTGGTCGACCGTTTTTCACAGGATGAAAACCGGATGATAAACTCTTGGACCTGCGGACAATATATGAAGTCGTTTATTGATCCGGGCAATACGCTCCGCATGCTTCGGGCTTCGAACGACAACCGGGGACTGATCACCATTGATGAAGAGCGGGATTATAAGTTTGAATACGAATTGAAGGATGCTTTCGGCAATACTTCCCGCTACCGTTTTACGGTGCGTGGAAAGAGACAGCCGATTCAGCCGCTCGGGCATCGGGAGAAATATTTTTTTGCCTGGGATAAGACGAACTTTCTGCAAGAACCCGGATTGACCCTTACCGTTCCCCGGGGAATGTTATACGATAATGTGCCTCTCAACTACGAAGTGCATTCCGATAGTGGGGCGATAGCCTATACTTATCAGTTGAATGACGAGAAAGTGCCGTTGCACGGGGAATGTGAGTTGCGTATTGGTCTCCGACGTCAGCCGGTTGCCGACAGCACCAAGTATTATGTGGCACGTGTCACTCCCAAAGGAAGTATGTACAGTGTCGGAGGTACTTACGAGGATGGATTTATGAAGACCCGAATCCGTGAATTGGGAACTTATACGGTTGCTGTAGACACAGTGCCCCCCGAAATTACCCCGGTAGGTAAGAATACCTGGGGCCGTAATGGGAAGGTCGTTTACAGGTTGAAGGACAAAGAAACCGGCATCCGTGCCTATCGTGGAACTATCGATGGAAAATTTGCCTTGTTCGGACGTCCCAACTTGACCAAATCCCATTGGGAGTGTAAGCTCGATCCTAAGCATGTCAAAAAAGGGGTACGTCACACCGTAGTAATGACTACGACAGACGATTGCGGAAACGAAACAACGGTTCGAGACACCTTTGTCTGGTAGCTTTCCGGATAAAGACAGAATAAAGACAATGTATTAATAATTTATTATATGAAAAGAATCTTTCTCTTTGCCGCTCTTCTGACTGCGGCAGTGGCGGAAACCTTCGCCTGTACTAACTTAATTGTCGGCAAGAATGCATCTACTGACGGTTCAACCATCGTTTCCTATTCGGCCGACTCGTACGGACTCTTTGGCGAGCTGTATCACTATCCGGCAGCCACATATCCCAAAGGCACCATGATGGATATTCACGAATGGGATACCGGCAAGTATCTGGGACAGATCGAACAGGCACGCCAGACTTATAATGTAATCGGTAATATGAACGAGTTTCAGGTAACCATCGGTGAGACGACTTTTGGAGGCCGTCCCGAATTGGTGGATACGTTGGGAATTATCGATTACGGAAGCCTGATTTACGTGGGTTTGCAACGTTCGCGTACTGCCCGTGAAGCCATCAAGGTGATGACTGAACTGGTGCAGGAATACGGATATTACAGCAGTGGCGAGTCGTTCACCATTGCCGATCCCAATGAAATATGGATTATGGAGATGATAGGTAAAGGTCCCGGCATCCGGGGAGCCGTATGGGTAGCTGTCCGAGTGCCGGACGACTGCATTTCGGCACATGCCAACCAGTCGCGCATCCATCAGTTCGATATGGCTGACAAGGCCAACTGCATGTATTCTAATGACGTTATTTCTTTTGCCCGCGAAAAAGGATATTTCAGCGGTGTGAACAAAGACTTCAGCTTTGCCGATGCTTATGCACCGCTCGATTTCGGTGCCCGCCGTTTCTGTGAAGCCCGTGTGTGGAGCTACTTCAATATGTTTACCGACCAAGGTGAAGCCTATCTGCCTTATATCCAAGGAAAGACCAATGACCCTATGCCTCTGTTCGTAAAGCCGAAACGCAAACTCTCCGTTCAGGATGTAAAGAATGCCATGCGCGACCATTATGAAGGAACTGCCCTCGACATCAGCAATGATTTTGGTGCCGGGCCTTATAAAACACCTTACCGTCTCTCTCCGCTGACTTTCAAGGTAGGCGACCAGGAGTATTTCAATGAGCGTCCCATCTCTACACAACAGAGCGGTTTCGTTTTTGTGGCTCAGATGCGTGCCAATCTTCCCGATGCTGTAGGCGGTGTGCTTTGGTTTGGTACGGATGATGCCAACATGACTGTTTTCACTCCCGTATATTGTTGTACTACCAAAGCTCCGGTATGCTATACGCGTGTAGACGGTGCCGATTACATCACCTTCTCCTGGAACTCCGCTTTTTGGATTTTCAACTGGGTGGCCAACATGGTATATCCCCGCTACGATTTGATGATCGGCGATGTACGTGCTACGCAGAACGAACTTGAAACCACCTTCAACGAGGCACAGGAAGGTATTGAAGCAGTTGCTGTTAAGTTGTACGAGAAGAATCCGGAAACGGCTGTGAAGTTTCTGACCAACTATACCGACATGACAGCGCAAAGCACTTTCGATACTTGGAAACGTTTGGGCGAATTTATCATTGTGAAGTACAATGATGGTGTCATCCGTAAGATGAAGGACGGCAAGTTCGAGCGTAATGCCATTGGTCAACCTGCAGGCGTGGTACGTCCGGGCTATTCAAAGGAATTCCTCGAAGAGTATGTGAAGCAAACAGGAGAACGCTATAAGGTAACCGAATAATCGCTTCCAAAGAGTTTTCTGACTAAAAGATAGGAATTTCAAACTTATTCTTTTACATTTGTATTTTAAATAAACTAATTATTAATCTCTAAAATATAGATAGAACCATGGGGAATGAAGAACTAATCAAACAGGTGACTGAGAAAGCCGAAAAGTGGCTGACCCCGGCGTATGATGCCGAAACTCAGGCTGAAGTGAAACGCATGCTGGAGAACGAAGATAAGACAGAATTGATCGAGGCCTTTTACAAAGATCTCGAGTTTGGTACGGGCGGACTCCGTGGGATCATGGGCGTAGGTACCAATCGTATGAACATCTATACTGTCGGAGCTGCTACCCAGGGACTCTCTAACTATCTGAACGCAAACTTTAAAGATATGAAACAGATTTCGGTTGTAGTCGGATACGATTGTCGTAACAACAGTTCTCTGTTTGCCAAGATCTCTGCGGATATTTTCTCGGCCAATGGCATTAAGGTATATTTGTTCGAAGAGATGCGTCCCACTCCGGAGATGTCTTTTGCCATCCGTCATCTCGGTTGCCAGAGCGGCATTATCCTGACTGCTTCACACAACCCGAAAGAATACAACGGTTATAAGGCTTATTGGGACGACGGTGCGCAAGTACTGGCTCCGCACGATAAGGGCATTATCGATGAAGTGAATAAGATTGCTTCTGCTGCCGATATCAAGTTCCAAGGTAACCCGGATCTGATTCAGATCATCGGAGAAGATGTCGATAAGATATATCTGGATATGGTGAAGACTGTTTCTATCGATCCTGAAGCGATCGCCCGCCATAAAGATATGAAGATTGTATACACTCCGATCCACGGTACAGGCATGATGCTGATTCCGCGTGCACTGAAGATGTGGGGATTCGAGAACGTATATACCGTGCCCGAGCAGATGATTAAGGACGGTAACTTCCCGACAGTTGTCTCTCCGAATCCGGAGAATGCGGAAGCTTTGACGATGGCTCTTAATCTGGCTAAAGAAATTGATGCCGACCTTGTAATGGCTTCCGACCCGGATGCCGACCGCGTAGGTATCGCTTGTAAGAACGATAAAGGCGAATGGGTATTGATTAATGGTAACCAGACTTGTCTGATGTATCTTTATTACATCATCACTCAATATAACAAACTGGGCAAAATGACCGGTAATGAATTTTGTGTGAAAACTATCGTTACTACCGAACTGATCAAGAAGATTGCCGATAAGAATCACATTGAGATGCTCGATTGCTACACCGGTTTCAAATGGATTGCCCGTGAAATTCGTTTGCGTGAAGGCAAGAAGAAATACATCGGCGGTGGTGAAGAAAGCTATGGCTTCCTGGCTGAGGACTTTGTTCGTGATAAAGACGCTGTTTCTGCTTGCTGCCTGATTGCCGAAGTGGCTGCTTGGGCCAAGGATAACGGAAAGACTCTGTATCAGTTGCTGATGGACATCTACGTTGAATATGGATTCTCTAAGGAATTTACTGTAAACGTTGTGAAACCGGGTAAGAGCGGTGCGGAAGAGATTAAAGCCATGATGGAGAATTTCCGTGCTAACCCTCCGAAAGAGTTGGGTGGTTCGAAAGTGGTTCTGTCGAAAGATTACAAGACTCTGAAACAAACCGACGCAGCGGGCCATGTGACTGACATCGATATGCCGGAACCATCGAATGTACTGCAATATTTCACAGAAGACGGTGGAAAAGTATCTGTTCGTCCGTCAGGAACGGAGCCGAAGATCAAATTCTATATCGAAGTGAAAGGTGAGATGGGATGCCGCAACTGTTTTGCTACTGCCGATGCAGAAGCTACTGAAAAAGTAGAAGCAGTGAAGAAGTCACTGGGTATTTAAAGGAGCTATTTTAAATACTCTTTTGACGGATACTTAGCATCGTATAAATGTATCCATAATATTATTGGAATGCCTTGTCCTTCATTGGATGGGGCATTTCTTTTGGGACTATTCTCTAAAAAGCCGAGGACTTGTGCAGTGCCTTCCACTCGGACAATGTCTCCTATCCGCGTGCTGATTTTTCCCGTTTCTACAATGATAGGGAGAGTGACAGGGAAACGATCACTGTCGTTTTCCTGGATAAATAGTTCTCAGGACCTGGCGAGAACTTATTTTTTCCATCGAATGCAAACCGACAGTCAATTACTTGGGTACTGTCATAGAGGGATGTGCTGTGAATTGTTTTTTAATTATACTTTCTTCTTTGTATTTTATTTATTCGGCTGAAGTTCTATTTCTATATTTTTACGGTACTTTTAGTCGTAGTCCAAAGGTCTTTAACTTAGAGATATTGCCTGAGACACTTATATAACTTTGCGACTTGAGGTGCTGATATATTCATAACATTACTTTAGAATATGAACTCTTATTTGCACTTTATCCTTGATGCTGAATCAGTCTAGGTTCAGAAGATCTATTAGAATATAACTAATAGAAGTATGGCCTTCTCCGTCAGTGAGTATAAATCTGTTTTTTCACGAGTATGTATCCTCCATCCTAAAAAAGTGGTTAATGTGTTGATAGTATATAAGTAAAGTTTTTTTGCAAATTATAAATGATAATTAGCCATTTTACTATCATAATATATAATATTATATATTAAAATCCTTTTAAATGTTCTTTGTTTAATAATTAATTTGTGACCTTCGCACGTCAAAGATACACAACGAAATGAAGAAGTCTTGTGCGATGTTTATGAAAATATTTTTAGAACCTTTTAATCCTATGTAATGCATATTAAGACTAATCCGAAAGATAAAATATCTTTTAATCAGCTATATAATGATTATCAGACACGTTTTTTGAATTTTGCTAATACCTATGTCAGAGATTGGGATGTAGCGGAAGATATAACAACAGAGGCGTTAATTTATTATTGGGAAAACAGAAATACTTTATCTGAAGTATCCAATATTCCTGCATATATACTTACCATCATAAAAAACAAAAGTCTTAATTATCTTCGTCATTTGCAGATACGGGAAGAACATTCTGAAAATATTAGAAAATATATTGAGTGGGAACTCAATGCACGTATCGTTTCTTTAGATGCTTGCGAACCTTATGAACTTTTAGTCAAAGAGATGCAAGAGCTGATTCAGCAAACTTTGGATAAACTGCCGGAGCGTACACGCAAAATATTTATTTTAAGCCGTTATGAAAACAAATCGTATAAGGAGATTGCTGCTCTAATGAATATGACAACCAAAGGTGTAGACTTTCATATTTGTAAAGCTTTAAAGGCATTACAGATTAACCTAAAAGATTATTTTCCATTATTTCTTTATTTTTTGATGAAATTTCACTAGGATACCTTTCCCATGAAGTGCCTTATACATAAAGGGACATTAATACATTGTCATGGACAAAGATTTACTATATAATTTTTATAAAGGAAAGGTTTCCATGGAAGAAGGACAAAGGGTCAAGGCTTGGGTAGAAGCATCAGACGAAAACGAGCGCGCTTTCTATAGGGAACGTAAAATTTTTGATGCCTTGATGCTTAATAATCCGCTTCCGGTAAAGAAAACCTCTTTTTTCAATTTTACACATTATAAAAAAATAGAGTGGCTGAAAATTGCCATGGCTGTAATATTAACATTTCTGCTTAGTTATTTCTATCAGGAGTATAAAGCCGGTCTGGATTCAGTGGCAATGAGTACGATTTCTGTTCCTGAAGGACAAAGAACCAATGTCACATTACCCGATGGTAGTAATGTTTGGTTAAATGCATGTACAACGATACAATATCCGACTTCTTTTAACAGCCGGGAGCGTTTCGTTATACTAAAAGGAGAAGCTTATTTTGATGTGAAAAAGAATAAAAGCAGACCGTTTATAGTGCACACAGATGCTTATAGCATCGAAGTATTAGGTACGAAGTTTAATGTGGATGCATATCCGGAAACAGAAAAATTTGAAACTACATTGATGCATGGCAGTGTTAAGGTCACTTTGAAAGCAGATTCATCGCAAACAGTAATATTAAAGCCTGATCATAAATTGTCATTAGAAAAAGGACGGTTTGTAATGACTAAAGTGGAAGATTATAATCCTTATCGATGGAAAGAAGGGCTTATCTGTTTCTCTGACGAATCTTTTCCTAATATTATGAAAGACTTTGAAAAGTATTACGGAGTGAAAATAGTGATAGAGAATAAAAATGTATTGCAGATTAATTTTACGGGGAAATTCAGACAAACCGACGGAATAGATTATGCGCTTCGTATCTTACAAAAAAATATAGATTTCCAATATGAGAAAGATAATGAAAAACAAATTATCTATATAAAATAAAGTATTAATTCTTAAAAGCGAAATGCCTATGAAAAATGATCTAAGTTAACCTATTGAGAATGCCGATAGGTGTTCCCGCACCTACCGGCATAAGAAATCAACACAATTTTTTATTAAAAATGTATCAATTTAAAATCTATACAAAGGTATGAAAAATAACACTTTGTCGGGGTCATATTACCCTAAAAATCCCCAAATAAAACATTTTTTTAGAATTATGAGAATTACATTGTTCCTATTGATGGCATGTGTTTTTTCTTTATATGCCGGAAATTCCTATTCTCAAAATACAAGAGTTAGTTTTGCCGTGGATAATGTAGGACTCAATAAGGTCCTAGAGGAGATAGAGAGTCAGACGGATTATCTTTTTATTTATAATAGTCAGATAAATGTAAATAAGCTAGTTACTATTAAGGCAAATAAGCAGACGGTTTCAAAGGTATTGGATCAAATATTACAGAACACTGGTATTGAATATAAATTGGAAGGCTCGCATATTATATTAGAAAAAAAAGTAGAAGAAGTTCACAATAGCTCGTCCGCCGTTCAGCAACAGCAAACTAAAAAGATAACCGGAAAAGTTGTCGATAAGACAGGAGAGGCTATTATTGGAGCGAATGTCAAAATACAAGGTACAGATAAAGGAACTATTACTGATCTCGATGGTAATTTTATCTTGGAGGTTGCTCCAAAGGATGTGCTTGCTATCAGTTACATAGGCTATTTGGATACGAAAGTTCCCATGACCGGGCAAAAACAGATCCATGTGGTGTTGTCTGAGGATAATAAAATGTTGGACGAAGTCGTTGTAATTGGTTATGGTACTACTTCTACACGCAAGATGGCGTCTGCTGTTACAGCCGTGAAAGGTGAGAAACTACAGGACTTGCCATTTAATAGTGTAGCAGCTTCACTGGCCGGACGTGCAACAGGTGTTATTGTACAATCATCAGGTGGTGAACCGGGATCTGCCCCTTCCATCTCGATCCGTGGCGGTGGCGCACCTGTCTATGTCATAGATGGTGTTATTTCCGATGCTTGGGATTTCAATACGTTGAATCCGAATGATATCGAAAGCCTTTCAATTCTAAAGGATGCAGCATCTCTGGCTGTTTATGGTTCACGGGCTGCCAATGGTATCGTGATGGTGAAAACCAAACAGGGAGGTAAGGGAAAGACAGCGGTGAATTATACGTTTAATGCTGAATTCAGCCAACCTACCAAATTACTGAAAAAGACTCGTGGTTATGACTATGCTTACAACCAAATGCTTGCCGGTATCAATGATGGTTTGGACGAGGCAGATTTACCTTTTAATCAGGAAGTATTGGATATCATTAAAAATCAGTCAGATCCTTATACATCCGGACACGCCGATACAGATTGGCTGGGAGAAGGATTGAAAACTGTTGCTCCTCAATACAAGCATACGGTATCATTGAGTGGAAGTGGCAATAAGGTGAATTACTATATTTCTCTGGGTATGCTCAATCAAGGTAGTATCTATACTTCGAATGCATTGAACTATGACCGTTATACAGTTCGCAGTAATGTTAACACGACTTTTGATAAGATTGGTTTGAAGGTCAGCCTGAATCTGAACGGAGCTTATGAAAAAAAGGAATACCCCTCTTTCTCAGCGGCAAAGATCTGGGAAGATCTTTATAACCAGTCTCCGCTGAATCCGGCTTACAATAAGGATGGTACTTATGCCGCAGTTACCGACCATCCGTTGGCGGAAATGGACAAGCGTTCGGGATATAACAGGAACTATGGCAAATTCATAAATACCCAAGTGGCTGCAGACTGGACATTGCCTTGGTTAAAGGAGTTAACCTTGGGTGCTATGTTCAACTATCGTCTGAACGACTCACATGTGAAGAAATTCAGTACCAAGGCTCCTCAGTATTACGCAGATGGAGCTGTATATCCAATAGGTAAACCGACATTGAATGAAGAAGGCTATTGGGGAGAGTCCTACAATTTCGAAGTAAGTGCCGCTTATGTGAAAACTTTTGCCGAAAAGCATACGATTGATGCTAAATTCGTTTATAATGTTGCAGAAAATACTGGATGGAATTTTAATGCATATCGTGGGGAATACTTATCTACGGTTGTGGACCAGCTATTTGCCGGTGCAGCAGATACGCAGCAGAATGGCGGCAATTCGGATGAAGGAGGACGTATGGGATTGGTAGGCCGTTTGAAATATGACTTTATGAATCGGTATATCGTGGAAGGTAGTTTCCGTTACGATGGATCGGATAACTTCACTCCAGGACATCGTTGGGGATTCTTCCCCTCCGGAGCGGTGGCGTGGGCCATCAGTGAAGAACCTTTCTTCAAAGAGTGGGATCAACATGTATTCGATTTGCTCAAGCTACGCGCTTCTTATGGACAGACCGGTACGGAAAATGGAGTAAATCGTTTCGGCTATCTTTCTACCTATAGTCTGGATGAGAAAAAAATAGTGATCGGGGGAAAACTGCAATCAGGATTTAGTGAAGGGGCTTTGGTGTCTCCGGAACTGCTGAGCTGGTATCAGGTGAATTCCTTTAACCTGGGATTGGATATGGCTTTCTTCAACAATCGCTTGAAAGGTACCTTTGATTATTTCTATTACGTAACCAAAGGTGGTTTGATGAGTCCGGGAGACCGTTATACAACTCCTTTGGGTAAACCTTTACCACAAATAAAATCGAATAGCGAACAACGTCGCGAAGGTGTGGAGTTGACAATGCGCTGGTCAGATACGACTCCGCGTAAATTCACTTATGAAGTAGGGTTCAATATGACCTACTTTAATAGCCTGTGGAAAGTGAAAGCGGATGAAGCATTATCTGACTTGATGAATCCTTACAAACGTCAAACACATCAGACCGATTACTATGGGTTGGGATACATAGATACAGGACTTTATCAAAACAAAGAGGATATCCTGAACTCTCCCCGAAGATTGGGATCTACCCAAACTAAGCTCGGAGACATTGGTTATACGGATGTGAACGGTGATGGTAAAATAGACGGTGAAGACCAGGTACGTATCGGAAAGCCGACAATGCCTCACTTTACTTATGCCTTTGATTTTTCTTTGGGTTATGAAGGATTCACTTTGTCCGGTTTACTTTATGGGACAGGTGAACGCTACATGACTTTTGGCAATCGTTATCAGTCAGGTGAAGGAAAATACCTGTATTATGAAAACCAGTTGAATTATTGGAGACCGGACAATACAGGTGCGGATTTTCCTAGAATTTCGATCAGTTCCGGTGTAAACGGAAATAATAATAAGGCAGGATCGACTTTCTGGATGCGGAATGCATCATATCTTCGTCTGAAGGATTTGCAGTTGAGCTATGACTTTAAATATAAATACCTGAAAAAATGTGACTGGTTGCAGACGTGTCGTGTGAATCTGAGTGGTAGTAATCTTTTCACTATTTCAGGTGTTAGCAAATTTTTCGATCCGGAAACATCAAGTACCAGCGGCGACGGCTATCCTGTACAAAGAGTTTATTCAATTGGTGTAACAATAGGTTTTTAATAGGGAGGAATACATATGAATAAGATAAAGAATTTATTTGTAATTATACTATTTGCCTTGGTCGCCTTTTCCTGCAGTGATATATTGGACAAGGGACCGCTTGACAAATATTCGGAAAATGATGTGTGGAAAAGTACTGACCTGACACAAGCATTCATTTATACTGCGTTGGCAAATGCTACGAATATGATGGTTTGGAAAGACAATTGGACGGATAATGAAGCTATCATGGAAGATGGGCGGGATGTGAATGCAGAATTGATAGACCGTTATTATGATGCCGGATGGAATAAGTATGAAGATATCCGTCGTTGCAATATGGTGTTGGCACGTGTTCCGGAAGCACCCTTTACGAATGCGGAAAAGGCTAATTTTATAGCACAGGCTAAGACGATACGTGCTATGATTTATTTTACGCGTGCCCGCTTGTTCGGTAAACTAATGTTAGTAAAAGAACTTATTGATCCGGAAGCGGATATGAAATTCCCTCGTACGGCTACAGTGAAAGAAACTTATGATTTCATACTGAACGACCTCAGGGAGGCTGCTCCTGATCTGCCTGTAGATGCTCCGTCCGGTGCATTGTCACGCGGTGTTGCCTACGCATTGTTGGGAGAAGCAGCTTTGCATGGGGCTGCATATATTGAGAATGGACAGGAGGAGTATTACCGGATAGCGGCAAAGGCCTGTGAAGATCTGTTTGCACTGGACAAATACTCACTGGATGGTAACTACGCCGGTATGTTCAATGATTACGATCATTCATTGGCTTCGAGCGAGATAATCCTGGCACAATGGAGAAGTGCTGAAAATACGAACTTTTCAGATACGTGGATGCAGAGATTGGTACCTAATATTGATCCCTCTAAATTGATTGCCAATGTGCAGGCAAAGTATCCCTTGGTAGAGGAGATGGCAGGTTGGCCGCAAAGATTTCCTTCTGTTGATTTGGTAAATGATTATCTTGTAGTTGATGAGGATGGAAAAGCCAAAGAGTGGGACCAGACTTCTTATTATAAGAAATTCCTGGTTGACGGAGGGACGGTTGAAGATGCTATTTACAAGAATCGTGATAAACGATTCAAAGCTTCTATCGTTTACGACGGATGTTCTTATTTCGCTAATAGGGTGTGGCTTCGTGAGGGAGGTAATCTTTATTATACTTCTAAAACGACAGAATTCTGGGGAATGCCGGTATCAGGATATGTTTATCGGAAATGCGTTTATGAAGCCAAACGTTTGCTGAACTCGGAAAAAACGGATTATCATTATACTTTGTTACGTTTGGGACGCTCTTATCTGAATTATGCGGAAATAAAGTTGCGCCAAGGTGATAAGGAAACGGCTATTGACTATATCAATAGGACGAGGGTAACTCATGGCGGTTTGCCGGAATTGCCAAAATCCTTATCACTGGAAGATACCTGGAAAGAGTATAAACGTGAACGCCGTATAGAACTGGTCAGTGAAGGCGACCGATACTGGAGTGTACTTCGTTGGGGTAAGGCCGACGGTCTGGAGGTTGTTCCGGAACTGACAGTTGAACAGAAGTTCATGAAAATAGCTCCTGATGGAAAATCTTTTGAGATAATTCCGATACCCATTTACCAAAGTGATAATGAGCGTACTTTTACCAAGAAACATTATTTGTTCCCTGTACCTCAAGGACAACGTGATCTGAATCCAAATCTGGACCAGAACGAGGGGTGGTAGTAGAAAAATGCTGGACGTCTAATAATTAAAGTATTACGAATATGAAGAAACTTATAAATACTGTTTTGTTACTATTTCTAATAGGTACCGTTTCATCGTGCCTGAAATCAGGATTGGATGATTTAGAGGCCTATAATGAGGCTGAAATTACTAATTTGAACTTTGAATACCGTTGGTGGGATGAGGCTAAGGATCAGATGGCTGTTAAAACACTCAACATTGAAAAACAAATTTCGAAAGACGACAATCTGATTACCTGTAAGCTGACGGTTCCAACGGCCAGTGGCAGTTTTACAGATGCTGTCAGGCAAAATGTATCATTAAGTAATCTTATTGCTTATATAGATCTTTCTACTGCTGCTAGAATTATGCCCTTAAACGGAGCGCCTAAGTTGGGTAGTCCTGGCGATTTTTCAGCTAAGGAGTTTAAATATCAGGTGACTGCTGCCGACGGTACGAAAAGAGAGTGGACAATAAAGATTACGGATTTTGTGAAATAAGAATAACGATTGAGGTTATTCGGATTACTGATTGAAATGATGAAGGAAGATATTTGAGAATATTTTCCTTCATCTGTTATTATATTATTTAGTGAAATTAATAAAAGAAGAACTATGAACAAACCCTATTTTATTGCATTTTTACTCTCTTTAGCTTTATGGACAGTCATTCCTTCTGTTTTTGCCGGAGATGTTGTTTTAAAAGTATTTGAAGGGAAACCACGTATCAATTCTCCTCATATCATAGGTAATTATCCTTCAACTCCATTTATCTTTTATATTCCGACTTCCGGTCAGCGACCGATGCAGTGGAGTGCGGAAAAACTCCCCGAAGGACTGGAATTGGATTCCAAGACTGGCATTATTAGTGGAGTCATGACTTCCAAAGGAGATTATACTGTAACCCTGAAGGCTGAGAATGCATTAGGTGTAAGTGTGAAACAATTGGTCATCCGCATTGGTGATGAATTATTATTAACTCCTCCAATGGGCTGGAACAGTTGGAATACTTTCGGACAGCATCTGACTGAAGAATTGGTCTTGCAAACCGCGGATGCGATGATAACGAACGGAATGCGTGATTTAGGATATTCCTATATCAATATAGATGACTTTTGGCAGTTGCCGGAACGGGGGGCTGACGGACATCTGCAGATTGATAAAACTAAGTTTCCACGTGGGATAAAATATGTAGCTGATTATCTGCACGAGCGTGGGTTTAAATTGGGAATTTATTCGGATGCCGCCGAAAAAACTTGTGGCGGCGTTTGCGGTAGCTACGGATATGAAGAAACAGATGCAAAAGATTTTGCCTCTTGGGGAGTTGACTTGTTGAAATATGACTATTGCAATGCTCCTGTAGATAGGGTAGAAGCCATGGAGCGATATGCGAAAATGGGAAGGGCACTACGGGCTACCAATCGTTCGATTGTCTATTCAGTGTGTGAGTGGGGACAGCGTGAACCTTGGAAATGGGCGAAGCAAGTGGGTGGACATTTATGGAGAGTATCAGGAGATATCGGTGACATTTGGTATCGAGATGGAAATCGTGTTGGTGGATTACATGGTATATTGAATATCCTTGAAATCAATGCTCCTCTGAGTGAATATGCCGGTCCATCCGGTTGGAATGATCCGGATATGTTAGTGGTCGGAATAGATGGAAAGAGTATGAGTATTGGTTATGAGTCGGAAGGATGTACTCAGGAACAATATAAATCCCATTTTAGCCTGTGGTGTATGATGGCTTCTCCTTTACTTTCCGGAAACGATGTACGGAATATGAATGATAGTACATTAAAAATCTTGTTGGATCCTGATTTAATAGCCATTAATCAGGATGTGTTAGGTAGGCAGGCAGAACGCAGCATTCGTTCGGATCATTATGATATTTGGGTAAAGCCGTTGGCAGATGGACGTAAAGCTGTGGCTTGCTTTAACCGGACAAGCTCTCCGCAAACTGTGATATTGAATGAAAATACGATTGCCGATTTATCATTCGAGCAGATATACTGTTTGGACAGCCATTTGACAAAGAGTGGTAGTGATTCAAAGGAACTGATAGTAAAACTGGCCCCATATCAATGTAAGGTCTATATTTTCGGTAAAACAGATTGAAATTATCCTGGTTCATTAAATATTTAACAGGCACTTATGCCGCAAATTTAATTCTGTCTTTCCATTGCTTTCGATTTATTTCCTAAACAGGGCTGAATGTCCAATACGGAAATAAATCGTTGCAGGAGAAAGCAGTTGTGCAAAAGTTCTTTCACAGAAACTTTTTAATTCCGTGTCGGTTGAGAAATACAACTTGCGCATTTTCTCCTTTTTACCTTTCCCTGATCCATAATGATAAAGAACGATTTGAACCGGATGGTCCCGATTTGTTTGCTTTTTAATCAGCTTCAATCTTAATGTGATATTATCTATAGGACAAACTATCGGTTTTTAAGCTGATCATTGCGTGGAACGTACTCTTTGAATAACAGACAGGTTAATGGGATATCTGTTTGCACTTGCCCAATTGGTAACCTCACCTCTTTTAACATTTTATCTTCTTCGTCTTCTTTTGCTTTCTTTAGGGAGTAGGGGTCAATCATTCTTGAGGATATATTGTTCTTACTGCAACATCTAAACTTAAAAACGTATGAAAGATCTTGTGTCCGGCATCCGGTATGATGCCTCTAATGTGATTAGTCAGGCTGTAGGGCCAAGTAAAGAATTTTGCATGGGATATTTAAATCCCGGCGTTGTGGGTGGTGAAGGATATATTTCGACTATGAAATTGTCAGTCGGCACAGTCGACGTGAAAGACCTCGATGCAATAACCGAAAGGATTGTAGCGAAGGATCGTTGTGAGAAGAACGATGCGTATCTCGGGCAAGTCAACCTGATGAAAGCCTCGTCTTTTTGCGGACAGAATGGAGCCATCTGGGGATTTGACCTGGCGATGCACGATGACATTGCCAAAAGGAAAGAGATGCCTATCTACATGCAGGCGCAACCCGAAGGAGCGGACATCCCTGTTTATAATATCCGTCCGTTGCTGGAGGCAACCGAACGTCTGTTCGGCCGTGCCAAGGAGCGCCGTTTCCCTGTGCTTCCGGGAGCTTACGTACCGGGAGGTAGCAGAAAAGTTGTGGCATGCGGTCCTGTATGGGTATGGTCTGTAATCGGCCTGGCCATTCTGAAAGACCGTAGTAAAGGAGCTTGCCTGTTTGTAAAGGATGCAGGTACTTATGGAGACGATTCGACAACAGAAGGTGAAGCCATCGGTTTTCTGGAAGGTATACTTCGCAAAGCGACCAACAGTATTGCCCTTTGCGGTGAAGATCAGGATGTGATCTACGACCGTATTTACATCGGTTATAAATATACATTTGTAGAACCCGGTCAGGTAGGTTGTGCCCTGTCGTGCACTCCTGCCGTTTATATGGCGCAAAATGCTATTCCTGCCGATATGAAACCGGCCGATCTTTGCCAGATGACTATCAGTGACTGGGAAGAGAAGCTGGGGCTGGAAGAGTTGACGATCTTTGAATAGAAGTTTTGTAATCAAATACAAGCTACGGACAGGTACACAGGTTTATGATCCTGAGGACGGGTTTCTTTTCGATTCGTCCCTGGTTGTTCGTTTGTGGTAGGTGTACCTTCCGTAGCTTGTTCTGTTTTTACTGTTGTGCGATCCACCAGTCGATCATCTTACGTGCCAGGCTGAGTTTGCGGGGAAGTTCCGGCAAGTGATCCCTGGTATAGAAGTTCCCGGAGCTGAGTTCGTCATCTTGCAGGTGGATGTCACCACCGGCGTAGTCGGCGATAAATCCCACCATCAGTCCGCTCGGATAAGGCCAGGGCTGACTGCCGAAATAACGGATGTTTTTCACATCGAGCCCGGTTTCTTCTTTTACTTCCCTTGCCACACACTCTTCCAATGTCTCGCCTGTTTCGAGGAATCCGGCTACCAGGCTATTGAAAGTACCTTTAAAGTTGCGGGCATGTACCAATAACAGGGAGTCTTCTTTCCGCACCAATACCAGGATGGCTGTTGAGATGACCGGATAGATTTCTCTGCCACAATTCGGGCATTTCTTCATAATGGGTTCTTTCTGTACCAGCGGAGTTCCACAAGTGGGGCAGAAACGGTTGCTGCGGTCCCAGTAGAGAATTTCGTGAACCTTGCCTGCGGCCTGATAGTGTTCCGGCGACAAGTAATCATAAGAAGCGCGCAATCCTATCTGCACGTATTCCGGAGTTTCGGCTATCGGAGAGTCTGTGTAGAAAGCTTTGCATACCATGCCCGTTGCCGTGGTGATGGTGTGTACAGTTATTCCTTCCGAAGTGGTGACAGGGGCATTCTTGCCCGTGGGGATGGAAAAAGCATTGTCGTTCTTTTCCAACAGTAACTGATCTTGGTAAAAGATGAACCACCGGTAGTTGGTTTCTGTATTTATCATTTTGGGATTATTCTTTTTAAACGGTGCAAAATTATAAAAAGATACTCTTTCTGATGCCGGTTTCCTTTACAAAATATTCATCATGTGATACAAGCAGTACACTGCCCGTATAGTTCCGAACGGTAGCTGTGATGATTTCGATACTTTGTATATCCAGATTGTTGGTAGGCTCGTCCAGGATAAAGAGGTCGGGCGTGTTGTTACTAATCATCAGGCAGCAGAAAGCGAGTCGCATTTTTTCGCCTCCACTGAGTTGGATGCAAGGTTGATCCCAGCTCGTTGCCGGGAAGAGAAATCGATTCAACCTGATTTTTATTTCGTGCTCCGGCAGGGCACGTACATTGAATGATTCTGCTTGTTGAAGCACCGTCAGCTGGTTGCAGATGATGGAATATTCCTGATTCAGATAGACATAACTGAACCCGGCGCGTTCCAGTGTACCCGATGTTGGCAATAGGTCACCCGTAACCAATTTCAATAAAGTCGTTTTGCCGCTTCCATTGTCTCCTTCGATTCGTATCCGGTCGCCACTCTTCAGTTGAAAGCAGAGTGGAACCTCCCATAAAGGCGAATTTCCATAAGAAAAGTTTATTTCATGGGCAGTCAGCAATGTTTTTCCCGTATGTAAGGCGGAAGCATGGAAGTCGGTTTTAAGCAAAGTATTTTCGGCCAGCCTGTTGCGTATCAGGCTACGTTCGCTGGTCAGTTTCTCTGACTTATTCTGATGGATGTCCGCCAGTTTGGTGGTGCTTTTTTCTGCCCGGTCCTTCAGGGTGTGAACCGCCATGCGGGAGATGCCTTTTTTAGGCACTGCTTTTTCGCTCCGTATATTCTGCTTTTCTTTTCGTTCGGCTACTTCGCGTGCCAGTTTTCGTATTTGGCGGAGTTCTTTTTCTTTCTCGTCCAGTTGTTGTTGCAGGGCGTTCTGTTGCAGTTCTTTCTGCTGCTTGTAGAATTCGTAATTGCCTCCGTAACACACAAGTGCGTTCCGGCTCAGTTCACAGGTTTCGGGAAACCTGTTGAGCAGAGTGCGGTCGTGACTGACAACGATCAGGGTGGAACGGCATTTCTTTACCCATTCGTACAGTCGGTTGCGTCCTTGGTTGTCAAGGTGATTGGTCGGTTCGTCCATCAATACGGCGGAAGGCTCTTGCAGTTCCAGGCCAGCCAGGAAGACCCGCGTCTTTTCTCCACCGCTCAGTGTGTGCATGGATTCGGAAAGGGACCTGTTTCCGAGTCCCCAGCCGTTGAGGGCGGCTAAGGCTTTTTCTTCGATATTCCAGTCGTCATCGAGGATGTTGAAATGATCGATGGAGGCATTTCCGTTCAAAATTTCATGAAGTGCTTTCTGCTTCCGGTCTATTCCGAGGGCTTGGGCAATGCTCATTTCATCATATTGCCCGAAGTGTTGAGGCACATAATAGAGGTCGTCGGGGCGGAGCACGTTCCCCGAAGACGGTTGTAATTTTCCGGCCATGATTTGCAGCAATGTCGATTTGCCGCACCCATTGTTGCCGATCAGGGCCAATTGCCGGCCTTTACCGACGGTGAAACTGAGATTCCGGAAGAGAACTTCTTTGTCTGGATGGATATAGGTGATTTGTTGTACTTGAATACACATAACGGTCTATTGTTTTGAAAGTAAATACTTGCTGTTGATTTTGTGGGAAGCAGGGAGGGGACAGACAAACACAATAGAGGCTGAACAACACGGATTCGTGATGCTTAACAGTGAATGAAAAGAAGCATATTGAGAAAAGTGATGTTTACCGGAAGTGTTGTCTTACTTAGATATTCTCATGGGTATAAGTATGAAATTAGGTCGCAAAGATAGAGGATATTCCGGTAACTGCAAAAAAGAGAGGGAAGAAATCGGATATTTCTCCCCTCTCCAAATGAAAAGGTTGTCCTGAATCGTGTAAAACAGAGGTTTTAAACTAATCTATTGAAAACAAATCGTTCAGTCCCTCGCCCATACTCGGATGGGTAAAGATGAAATCGCGAAGGAAAGTATAATGCTGTCCTGTCTTCATTGCCATGTTTACCACATTGATGACTTCGGAAGATTCGGCACAGAACAGTGTACAACCCATAATACGTCCCGAATGGCTGTCGACGATGGCTTTCAGTATGCCGTCAGTCTGTTGCAGCGTGCGTGCACGCGGCAGTGCGGAGGCCGGAAGGCGTGACACCTTGAAGGAATATCCTCGTTTGATGGCTTCTTCCTCAGTCAGTCCGACGTGTGAGAGAGGCGGGTCTATAAATACCGAGTATGCCACCGGATTGCGGTCGTCGGCCGTGCGTTCTTTGTTGCCGAAAAGGTCATCCCGGATAATCCGGTAATCATCCAGCGAAATATAAGTAAACTGCAATCCGCCTTTTACATCACCCATTGCCCAGATGTTCGGGGCAGTGGTATGCAGATAACCGTTTACGACGATAGCTCCGTGACTGTCTACTTCGACTCCGGCCGCCTGAAGATTCAGACCTTCGGTCATCGGTTTGCGTCCTGTGGCTACCAGGATGGCGTCGCCTTCTATAGTGACGGGGTTTCCGTCGGCTGTATCCGTGTAAGTCAGCGTCACGCCGTCGGCTGTGTCTTGTATGGATTGGGCACGGGCATTGAGGCGGATTTCTATCCCTTTCTTTTCGAGTGTCTCCTTAACGGCATCCGCTATATCACGGTCTTCGCGGGCAATAAACTTATTGCCTCCTTCGAGTACGGTCACTTTACTGCCGAAGCTTGCGTACATCGAGGCAAACTCCAGGCCGATGTAGCCGCCGCCCACAATGATCAGATGGCGTGGCAATACGTCCAGTTCCATCAGTGAGGTGCTGGTATATACCCGCTTGCTGTCTTTCAGCCCGTCAATGGCCGGTATAATGCTGGTAGAGCCGGTATTAATGAAAATCTTCTTTCCCTGAAGTTCGATCACTTCGTCGGGGAGGGTTACTTTCACTACATCCTTTGAAACGAACGATGCCATTCCGGTATAGATGGTCACGTTGGGAAGGCTGCTCAGTTTATTGAACATATTGGCCCTTGAAGCTGCTGTCATCTCGTTCTTGCGTGCTATGGCAGCTTTGTAAGCCTCAGCCTGCTTCTCGTAATCGGTAGGATAGAGCCAACTCACCTTTTCGGCTTCGTGGATAAGCCGCTTGGTGGGTACGCAAGCTATATTGGGACAAGTACCTCCATACATCATGGCGGAACGTTCAATCAGTGCGACCTTCCAGCCGCGTTTGGCTAATTCGGCAGTCAGCGTTTTGCCTCCTTTGCCGAAACCGATAATAATGGCATCATATTGTTTCATAATTCTTATTACTTTTAGGATGTATCTTTATGTAAGTTTATAACATTCCGCAACCCTTATTTGTTTCGCTTTTCCCAGTCGGCTTTCTTCAATGAATTCAGTACACGCTGTGAGGAGTCGGAGAGTAGGGTAACGGCGCTCGCCAGAATTACGATATCTTTAATAACCAGACGTCCGGCACCGGACAGCAAGGGGAAGCCGTATTCTCCGCTTCCCAGGTTCGGAACCCAGACTTCGGGAGTAGTCACCAGGAAGGAGAGAGTGCCAAGCGTCATGATGATGGCCAGTGTGTCGCCTACAAGTGCCACTTTGGGGAAGAAGATGCCTAAGAAAACCAGAATTCCGATGGACATAATCAGAGCTCCCAGTCCGTAAGAGAACGTGTAGGTCCTGTTCGCTTCGTGCCATTCACGGTTGGCGGGGACATAGGCGCCTTCGGGGTTTTTGTGCTCTTTATACTCGGGTGCGTCTTTGGCATAGAAGAAACTCATAAACGGACTGTTGGCTACGAACGGAACAATGCCGTCGGCTTCGTAATGAAAATACTTCAAACCGCCGATCCATACGAAAACAACGAGGATGGCTACGCGGATAAACTTTAGTCCGAAACCTTTCAGACCGGATGCTACTGTGAGCAGAGTGATAAATTTCTCTTTCATGCTATTTCTTTTTATGGGTTTAACTTTCTGATGCAAAGATCAGGGTTTTCCCATCGGTGCGAAATAGCAATATCGCCGTATGAATTGTCAATTCTTCCCTTCTACCGAATTTCGGTATTGTACGGGGCTTTCTCCGGTCATATTTTTAAAGAAACGGCTGAAGGAAGATTGGTCTTCGAATCCCAGGATGTCGGCAATCTCCTTCGAACTCTTATTACTATATAAAAGGAGTCGCTTGGCTTCCGCTTCCACCCGTTCGTGGATGACTCGCAGAGGTGACGGCAATTTGCAGGAAGAAAAGATGTTTGAAAGGGTTTTGGGCGATTTGTGCAACAAGTCGGCATAGTCCTGTACCTGCTTCTTGGTCCGGAAGTGTTCGTCCACCAGGTTATAATACTGGCGGATGATTTCGAAGCTGTATTCTTTTTCCTGGGTAATGTTCAGTCGTTGGCGGGCAATACGCGTGCTTTGGATAATGAAACGTTTGAGCAGGATGCGGAGCATTTCTTCCTGAAGGTTGTCCGATACGGTGAATTCACGGTCCAGCAATCCCACTACGTCTTCCATCGACCTCCGTTCCGATTCGTTGAGCATGAAACGAACGACATGCGAAGAACCGTTGAACAGGAATCCGCTGCATGACACTTCGTGGTCATTGCCGTAAATGCAATAGAAGTTACTGTTGAACAGAACCGTCAGGTACTCTCCGTCGATCGAAAGAAATTCCAGGTGCTGGAGGTTGGAAAGGGAGATGACCTCGTTCTCGGCCAGTATCACTTCCTGATGGTCTATCTCGAGGGTGATGCTTCCTTTGCGTACCCAGATGAATTTATATAAACTCTTTTCTTTCTGCAGGCTCTTTTCGGTGTGATAGCTGGTAGTCAGTGCCAGCATACCTTTCAGTTTGGTCTGGTAAGTTCTTATCATAATCAATCCTCCATGGCTGATGCGTCAAATGACAGGGGTAATAAATGTCCGATGCTTTGTACTTCGTAGATACACTTCTTGCCATAAAGCAATATACGGATGGGCTGTTTATATCGTTTCTCTGTTTCCAGAATCACTTGGCGACAAGCACCGCAGGGCGGGATAGGAGTGTCGATAAAGTCCTTCTCGGTACGTGCAGCGATGGCAAGTGTCATCACAGCTTGGTCGGGATACTGCGAGTTGGCATAAAATAGCGTGGTGCGTTCGGCACAGAGTCCGGACGGATAGGCCGCATTCTCCTGATTGGTTCCTGTCACTACCACACCGTTGGCCAGCAGTGCTGCCGCTCCTACCGAAAAGTGCGAGTAAGGTGCGTAGCTGCGCCGGGTTGCCTCGATGGCGTCATCCAATAAGGCACGGTCTGTATCATTGAGTTCATCATATTCATATACTTTGATTACAGAGGTAATAGTCAGGTCTTTCATGTGCGTAGGTGGTTTATAGTTCTACAAATCATGTTACAAAGTTAGAAAAGAGATTGATAATCCCAATTATTTTTATGATTTTTGTGCCGCATAACTTAAGATACACAAATAATAGATGAATAGTAAACTCCTCAGGCTGATTGCCATAGTTACAGTCCTTGCTTTTGCTGCAGGTGCCCAGGCGCAGCGCAGGAATTCCCGTTACGTAGATTATATAAATAAGTATAGTGCCCTGGCCGTGCAGCAAATGAAAGAGCATAAGATACCTGCCAGTATCACACTGGCTCAGGGATTGCTTGAGAGTGGTGCGGGCATGAGTACGTTGGCTCGTAAAAGTAATAATCACTTCGGCATCAAGTGTGGCAGCAATTGGAATGGGCGTACCGTTCGTCATGACGACGATGCCCGTAACGAGTGTTTTCGTGCGTACCGCAATCCCCGCGACTCGTACGAGGACCATTCTGCATTCCTGAAGCGCGGAGCCCGCTATGCATTCCTTTTTAAACTGAAGATAACCGATTATAAGGGGTGGGCGCGTGGTTTGAAAAAGGCCGGATATGCCACCGATCCTTCGTATGCCAACCGTCTGATAACGATCATTGAAGATTACGACCTCTATAAATATGACCGTAAGGGGGGATGGAGTTCGTCGAAGAGTGAACCGACGGTGCTCAATCCGCATCAGGTTTACATAGCAAACGGCATCGCTTATATCGTAGCCCGTGACGGGGATACCTTTAAGTCGCTGGCCAAAGAGTTCGATATCCGCTGGAAGAAGCTGGTGAAGTACAACGATCTGCAGCGTGACTATACTTTGATGAGCGGTGACATTATCTATCTGAAAGAGAAGAAAAAGCGGGCATCCAAACCTTATACGGTCTATATCGTAAAAGACGGAGACTCCATGCATACCATTTCGCAGAAATTTGCCATCCGGCTGAAGAACCTGTACAAGATGAACCGCAAGGACGGAGATTATATTCCTGAAGTGGGAGACAGGCTGAGGCTGAGATAGGCTTCACTTCCGGCTGCGGAGCATATCGGAAATGCGTTGACAATAAAAGGGTGTAGCCTTCCCTCACGGATGGTTACACCCTTTTGCCGTTGGGGCTACACCCTTTCCGTCGGATGGCTACACCCGGATCATGGTCTTTTCTTGCCGGACTTACAATCGGTTATCGGAAAAAGGGAGTACTGCTTTGTTACGAAACTGTACAGGGTGTTCATTATCGGACACCCTCTTTCTTTTTTTTCCCTTGAAACTCAATGCTTTCCTTTTTTGGCACAAGGTTTGAATATAGAGGCATAAAGAACAGTGCAAATTTATAATTAACTATATATGGACAGAGAAATTCCTAAAGAGGTGCGCAATAAAGAGCGTAATAAAAAGATTATCCGTTTTTCGGCTATCGGTATCGTCGGGATAATAGGTATCAGCGTGCTGATTTCGTTGTTGCGTACAGGCGTGCAGAAAAAGGACCTTGTGTTTTCTACCGTCGATAAGGGTACGATTGAAGTCAGTGTCAGTGCTTCGGGCAAAGTGGTGCCTGCTTTTGAAGAGATCATCAATTCACCGATCAATACCCGCATCGTGGAGGTGTATAGAAAAGGCGGTGATAGTGTAGATGTAGGTACGCCCATCTTGAAACTCGACTTGCAGAGTACGGAAACTGACTATAAAAAGCTGTTGGACGAAGAAGAAATGAAACGTTATAAGCTCGATCAGGCAAAAGTGAACAGCCAGACCAAACTGAGCGATATGGCGATGCAGATCAAAGTGTCGGAAATGAAACTTGCCCGGATGAAAGTGGAACTTCGCAATGAACAGTATCTGGACAGCCTTGGAGCCGGTACGACCGACAAGGTGCGCCAGGCCGAACTGAGCTACAATACTTCCCGCCTTGAACTGGAACAGCTTAAACAGCAATATGCCAACGAAAAGCAAATAGCAGCCGCTGACCTGAAGGTTCTTGAACTCGATCTCAATATGTTCCGTAAAGGACTTGCCGAAATGAAGCGTACCCTGGACGATGCCCAGATTCGTTCGCCGCGCAAAGCCATCCTTACTTACATCAACAACCAGATCGGAGCCCAGATTCCGCAAGGCGGACAGGTAGCCATTATTTCCGACCTGAGCCATTTCAAAGTGGATGGTGAAATAGCCGATACTTATGGTGACCGTGTGGCAGCCGGTGGCAAAGCCATTGTAAAGATAGGCAGCGAGAAACTCGAGGGAATCGTGAGCAGTGTCACCCCGCTTTCGAAGAATGGGGTTATTTCATTCTCCGTGCAATTGAAAGAGGACAACAACAAGCGGTTGCGTTCGGGACTTAAGACCGATGTATACGTGATGAATGCCGTGAAGGAAGATGTGCTGCGCATAGCCAATGCTTCTTATTACGTAGGCCGGGGCGAGTACGATCTGTTTGTGATGACTTCGGATGATGAAATCGTAAAACGTAAAATCCAGTTGGGCGACTCCAACTTTGAATTTGTAGAAGTGGTGAGCGGATTGAACCCGGGCGACAAGGTAGTGGTCAGCGACATGACGAACTACAAAAATAAGAATAAACTGAAAGTGAAATAATACTCCTGAAATATCTTTTGAATGAAGCCCCCTTAGATTTTAAACTAAAGGCCTGTTGGTTTTAAACCAACGAGGTCTTGGTTTAAAAGGTAAGCCGTGTGCCTTTTAATATGCAAAATTATGATAACAATTTATCTCAAACAATCCTATAACTTGCTGAAGGAGAACCGTTTCGTAAATGGTATCTCTATTGCGGGTACAGCTTTGTCGGTGGCGGCCGTGATGCTTATTTATCTTGTCTACCAAGTAAATTTTTCTGCGTATGCACCCGAGTCTAACCGATATCGGATTCTGTTTGTGAGCAGTCTGCAGGCATGTGGGAGTGACGGTCATCCCATCAACAACGGTGGTATGAGCCATAAGGTTGTGCGCGAATGCCTTTATCCTTTGCAGACTCCCGAGGCAGTGACTGCTTTTACTTCCGGAGATCTTCCGGTCAACGTACACGGACAGCAGTTTTACGATAAATATGCTATCAAGTTTACCGATGACGGTTTTTGGAAGGTTTTCGATTTTACTTTCTTGGCCGGCGGTCCTTTTACACATACCGATTGGGAGTCGGGCATACGCAAGGCAGTCATTTCTGACAAGCTGGCGCGCAGACTGTTCGGTACTGTTGAGGCAGTGGGACAAACTTTGCGTATGAATTATGCCGATTACCGAATATGTGGTGTGGTGAAAGAGGTCAGTCAGGCTGCCGAAAGTTCCTATGGTGATGTGTGGATACCCTATACCGCCAACGCTTCTTTATTGAAAGACAATATCTCTTATTGTGAAGGTACTACCGGAGAGTTTCAGGCTTGCATTCTATCGCGTTCCCGGTCCGACTTTGAGGCCATCCGCCGTGAGATGTTGAAGTTACAGTCAACTTTCAATGCTTCGCTCACCGGTACGAAGCTGGATTATATGCATTCTCCTTTCACTCAATGGCAGGCTGTATTGGGCACGAATGGCTTCAGTGAGGGAACCGTGGGCGAATGGTTGAAATCGACCGGTGCGGTGATCCTTTTTCTTTTGTTGTTGCCAGCCCTTAATATAATAGGTATAACCCTGACACAGTTTCGCAAACGCCGTAGCGAGATTGGAGTTCGTAAAGCGTTTGGCGCATGTTCGTTCTCGTTGGTAGAACAAGTGGTGATCGAAAATTTACTGACCTCTTGCATGGGTGGCCTGATCGGGTTGCTGCTGTCATTCGGCTTGCTGTCACTCTGCAAATCGCTTTTCTTTTCGGGAGATGTTTCGCTGACGCACGACATGCTGATACAGCCTCTCACTTTTGTGGCAGCTTTCTTTTTTACGTTGATATTGAATCTGCTGAGTGCTGCGATTCCTGCCTGGCGAGCTTCGCGGATGCCTATTACGGAAGCGTTGCATGATATGGAATAATTTTTAAAAGCAAAGACCCATGATGATAAAGCAAATATTTAAAATGATATGGAACCAACGTCGCTTGAACGGCTGGATATGGATGGAACTTCTGGTCGTATTCGTGGCACTGTGGTACCTGGTAGATATGTTTGTGGTACAGTTGTATTCTTATACCCGTCCGATGGGATATGATATCACGAACTGCTGGAAGCTTTCGTTCGATGTGTATCCCGAGGATGCCGACGAGTATGTCAATGACACCACCCGGACCCAAACCGAAGGGGAGGCATTGGCCAAAATCCTTGAACGCCTGCGTCGTGCACCGGAGGTGGATAATGCTTGCGTTGCTTTCTACTCTTCACCCTATTCCGGTGGCAACTCCTGGACACAGATCATGCCCTGTACAGCCGACAGCAGCAAGTTCAAAGAGCAATCTTATCATCAATATATCGTTTCTGCCGAATTCTATGATGTATTCCGCATCAAGAGCCGTGAGGGGAAACCGCTTAGCGAACTGCTGACTCAGAAACAGTTGTCGTATTTTATAACTCCTGCGTTGGAGAAAGATTTTTTCGGCTCACAATCGGCAGTAGGACAGAAGGTGCGTTATCCGGGCAGTACGCGGGAGATTCATATTGCGGCGGTAACAGCTCCGGTGCGCATTACAGAATTTGTAAAGCCGGAACCCGAACTTTTCTTTACGATGTGGCCCAAGGAACTGGAACGCCAGGTAAATGCTACCGGAGCATCTAATATGGAGGTTACCGTCCGAATGAAAGAAGAACTGACATCGGAACAGATGGGACATTTTCTCAACCGTATGAAGAATCAGTTGACGGAAAACAATCTCTACATAACCGGCATGGAAGATATGAAGCAACAGCGCAGTGATCGTCTGCAATACGAATGGCGAAAGATCAGTATCAACCTCCTGCTGTCTGTCTTCATCCTGCTCAATGTACTTTTCGGTATAACGGGAACATTCTGGCTGCGCATCGAGCAACGGCGCTGCGAGACCGGCCTGCGGATGGCACTCGGCAGTACGCGCCGGCGGGTAGGGTGGTTCTTTACTGCCGAGGGGTGGCTATTGCTCACCACGGTGGTTCCGTTGGTATTGGTTGTCATATTCAATATGGTACACATGGAGATTCCCGATTTATACAATCTCTCTTTCACTTGGTGGCGCTTTGCGGTCAGTTTTGGTGGGGTGCTGCTGCTTATGGGACTGATCATTGCACTGGGCACCTGGTTGCCTGCCCGCCGGGCCATGAAGTTGCAGCCGGCCGAAGCGTTGCATTATGAATAATTGTTAAAATTACATATTATGATAAAACTTTATTTAAAACAATCGTGGATGCTGATCCGGCAGAACAAACTGTTCAGTAGCCTCTATGTGCTGGGCACGGGGCTTGCCATTGCCATGACAATGATCATTGCCATCGTGTATTATATTAAAATAGCTCCTATCTATCCGGAAGTGAACCGTTCGCTGACGATGCGGATGAAAGGGGTAAGCGCCATGCATGTCAAAGGAGGGGGAAATTCATATTCCTGTTCTTATGAAATGCTGAAAGACTGGTTCTATCCATTGCAATCGGCGGAGCTGGTTACCGCTGTAAACGAACACTTTCTGACCCGGAAGGGATCTTATATACAACCGGCCGGGGGAGGCGAGCAAATACCGGCTCTGGTAAAGTATACCGATCCTAATTTTTTTCGGTTGTTCGAGTTTGAATTTCTGGATGGGAAGCCTTTCTCGGAGGCCGATTTAGCCAGTGGGATTCGTAATGTAGTACTTTCTGACCGGATGGCCCGCCGCATTTTCGGCAGGACCGATGTGGTAGGGCAGACGTTTAAGCAAGACTTTAAGGAATCCAAAGTGGTCGGTGTGGTACGTGAGGGTAGTTATCTGTTGCCGGCATCTTACGGACAAATCTATATGCCGTATTCTTGTTTGCCGGGATACGACAAAAACAATGATGGAAGTCATAAGGTCGGTACTTATGTCGTTTACTTCAAGGTTCGTCAGAAAGAAGATATGCCGAAACTTTATGCGGAAGTCAACGAACTGGTGCGTAAATACAATACTTCCCAGAAAGAGTATACAGTAGATATCTTTCATCAACCGGATCCGTATTGGCAGACATGGTTCAGAGAGGGCAATACGAACGAGATTGACTGGGCATCGGTCATTAAACTGTATGGAGGGGCGCTTTTGGCGTTGTTGCTGGTGCCTGCCATCAACCTGAGTGGCATGATATCCAGCCGTATGGACGATCGCCTGGCGGAAATGGGGATACGAAAAGCGTTTGGAGCCAACCGGAAACAATTGTTGAACCAGGTGTTATGGGAGAATCTGCTTCTTACCTGTATCGGTGGATTGATGGGACTTATTGTTTCGTGGGGACTGCTTGTGCTGGGGCGCAATTGGGTGTTTAGTCTGTTTGACAAATATCCGACAGTCATATCCGACGGAGTCGATGTGGCTATCAATCCGCAAATGCTGTTCAGTCCTTTGATGTTTTGCGTAACGTTTGCTTTTTGTTTGATACTGAACCTGCTTTCCGCATGGTGGCCCACATGGCGTTCGTTACACAAAGATATTATTGATTCACTAAACGAAAAGAAATAAAACATGATACGACTAATAATGAAAAACCTCTGGGCCCGCCGCCGGAAGAACGGATGGTTGCTGGCCGAATTAATATTGGTATCGATTGTCACATGGGTGATTGTTGATCCGTTGGTGGTGCTGACACATGACCGGAATTTGCCGGAAGGCTATCGTCCCGATCACCTTTTCCTGCTTCAGTTGGCTTCATACCCTGCCGGGTCGGAGCAATTCCGTGCCGAAGAGAATGATACATTGGCGCGTAAAGCCAATTTCGAACGGTTGCTCAATAAACTCAAACACTACGAGGGAGTCAAGTATACTACTTTCATCTTGAACGAACAGTATCCTTCGGCACTTTCCATAAGCAACGGCAACACGATGTTCGATACCATTCCGGTCCGCACTCTCCGTCTTGCCTTTATACCTCATACCGATTATTTCCGGACCATGGGGATGGAGGGAGCCGAGGGTATGACGGCCGAACAATTGGATAACCGTGATTTCCTGTGGACCGAATCGGTGCTGACAGCGGATATCTCACAACGGCTGAAAGACGGAAAACCGCTTTACGGACGCCGCCTTGGAAACGGGGACGAGGAAGACTACCGGGTGGGGGGAGTGATAGCTCCTGTTCGCTACCGGAGTTATATGCAGCCCATGCCCATAGAGTTATATGTGTATGAAGAGTTTCCTGATTATATGTACTATTATATTCCGCTGATAGCTTTGCGTATAGACGATCATTTGTCGGAGAAGGTTTTCTTGCATCACTTCCGTGAGTGGATGAATAAGGAGTTGACAGTCGGTAACTATTATGTGAAGTCAGTGCAGTCGTTTAGCGACATTCAGGAGCAGCATGAATTTTCCGAGGGTATCACCAATCAGTATCGTCTGAACCTGGCTTTGGGTATCTTCTTTTTAGTGAACCTTTGCCTGGGAGTAGCAGGAACTTTCTGGATGCAGACCCGTTCACGCCGTGAAGAGGTGGGCATCATGCTTTCTTTCGGCGGTACTCCTTCACACATCACCCGCCTGCTGTTATACGAGGGTTGGATACTGACCACATTGGGTACGTTGACCGGCTGTTTACTCTATTTGCAATACGCATTGAGGGACGGACTTTATACTACCTGTAACAGTGCGGAAGAGGCAATGCCTGCTTACTGGATCAACCACTTCGGCCTGCATTTTACGGCAGTTACTCTGATCGTATATCTCTTGCTGCTGATTGTAGTTTCCATCGGAATCTGGATGCCGGCACATAAACTTAGCCGTATCAGTCCGGTAGATGCGCTGCGTGACGAATGATCACTCGTTAAACCCATAGACAGTATGATTAAACTTTATTTCAAACAAGCCTGGCAACTGCTGAAACAAAATCCTTTGTTCAGCAGTGTGTACGTGCTTGGTACAGGATTAGGCATTGCCATGACCATGAGCTTGGTGATCATTTATTACATCAAGATGGCACCGGTCTACCCCGAAGAGAACCGGAACCGAATCCTGGTGAGTAAAGGGATGACTGCGATAGAGCAAGGCAATGAAAATAACTGGTTCAGTTCGAATGTATCTTTTCAGACGGTGAAACGCTTCTATTATCCGCTGAAGAGTGCCGAGGCTGTGGGGTGTTCTTTGGACGGGCATACTACATCGCTGCTTGAACTGCCGGAGAGTAAAGATCTGAAAGAGGTACAGGTGAAACTGGTAGATGCCGGATTCTGGAAAGTTTTCAGCTTCGCTTTTGTAGACGGTAAGCCGTTCACCCGGGCTGATTTTGATTCCGGATTGCGCAAAGCCGTTATTTCCGTAACGTTGGCTCGCCGGCTTTACGGAGATAATGCTCCGGTGGGCCGTACCTTTGTTCTCGACTCGGACGAATATCAAGTGTGTGGCGTGGTTAAAGATGTGTCCTTCATTACTCCTGCTACGTATGCCGACATCTGGTTGCCGCTGACGGTAGATGCTGAGGTCGTAGAGGAGCAAGAGGGCAGTTATGAGTTGATTGGAAATCTGAGTGTTTATATGTTGGCACCCTCTGTCGGTTCGAAAGATAAGGTTGCCGGGGAAGTGCGGGATGCGTTCCGTAAATACAATTTCTCTCAGAAAAAATACAAGGTCGATTTATATGGACAGCCCGTATCTTATTGGAAAAGCACTTTTTATGAATATTGTAATTCGGCACCCGATTGGGGAAAACTGATACGGACGTATGGGACTATCCTGCTGGCTTTGCTTTTTGTTCCTGCACTGAATCTGGCAGGAATGATCGCTTCGCGGATGAAACGTCAGCTTTCTGAAATGGGTATACGTAAGGCTTTCGGGGCCTCCAAAGCTTCGCTCCTGATGCAGGTCTTTTGGGAGAATCTGTTTCTTACGGGGCTTGGAGGGTTGTTGGGCTTATTACTTTCGTATCTGATTGTCTATTGCGGGCGTAATTGGTTACCCGACCTGCTAAGTGCATATTCGGATGTGATACCCGAGGGAGTTGACAGTTTCTTAACTCCCGGTATGTTGCTGAATCCTGTGGTGATAGGCATTACATTTCTGGTCAGCTTGATACTGAATGTGCTGTCGGCTTTGATTCCGGCCCTGCATGCTTTGAAGAAAGATATTGTATATTCGCTTAACGATAAAAGATAAATAGCTATGAACCTGATGATGATACTCCGCCAACTGTGGAACCAGCGTGCTGCCAACGGATGGATTCTGGGCGAACTGGTGGTTGTGACTTATTTCTTATGGGGAGTAGTCGACCCTGTGTACGTATTATTGTCCGACAAGGCATTGCCCGACAATTACGACCTCACTGATACTTACTTGCTGAGCATAGGTGCATACTCTGCCAATCATACCAGATATAATCCGGAGTTGGATTCGGACTCATTGAAACAGGTTGATTTTATGCGTATTGTAGATCAGGTACGCCGCTATCCGGGAGTCTCTGATGTGACTGTCAGCTTTTTCAATTCATATCCGCAAAGCGGTACCTGGAATGGAGGACAGCTTTTCAATGATACGATCTTTGCAAATATACAGCAGATGACATTTCTGTCCGGCACCGACTATTTTGGAGTCTTCCGGATACATGATGCCCGGACGGGAGAAATACCTCCGGTGCTTGCGGAAGGAGAACAGGGAATCTATCTGACTCCTGACGTTGCCGAAAAACTGTTCGGTGAAAAGTATCCGCAGAACAAATGGATACATTGGGGAGACAGTACCCGTAAATCTCCGTTGACTGCTGTAATCGATCCCTTGCAAATCAGGAGTATCAGTCAGCCCGGTCCGTTGGTATTCAAAGCTACTTCTGAATTAATCCATCTTCCGGGAGCGGCCCGCATCTGCTTCCGCGTACGTGACGGACTGGCATCACCAGCTTTCACCGAGACTTTTAAGCGTGAGATGCGTCCGCGGATGCAGATTGGAAACTATTATCTGGTGTCACTCACGGATTTTAAAACGGTGAGTAAACACTTTGAGTATTATATGGGAACTACGGGCACTATCCGTTTGCAGATCATCCTTGCTGCATTTTTTCTACTCTGTGTGTTCTTGGGGATGGGCGGCACTTTTTGGTTACGTTGCAACTCACGGCGGGAGGAAATGGGAATTTACATGACGATGGGGTCTACTCACCATCGGTTGATCCGGCAATTTCTTCTGGAGGCCTGGTGGATGGTTACTATTGCATTTGTAATAGGAGCCTTGGCGCAATTCCAAATTGTATATCTCAATGGTTTTGCATTTGCGCCGGATGATCCGAATCCGGATTATATACAGAATCGTCCGGTGTTACACTTCCTTATTGTATCAGCCATTTCATATATTTTGATCCTGGCTGTTTCGTTTGTGGCTACTTACATCCCGGTGTCGAAAGCTGCCCGGATGAATCCTGCGGATGCTTTGCGGGACGAGTAATCAAACTTAAAATTCACCACGGATCGGCAGATTGCACCGATATATCATGTAGACGATCTATCATTTCTTCTCCGTGCAATCTGCCGATCCGTAGTGAAAGACGTTTTCGGTATATTTAGAAATACGTTTCATAGCCCGGTGGAGTTGTCATACCTGAATGACCCTATATTCTGTCGGTGTACAGCCGACCACCTTTTTAAATATCCGTGTGAAATGTTGCGGATATTGGAATCCCAGTTCATAAGCGATTTCACTGACAGTTTTTTCCGAAGCCAATATCCTTTCTTTGGCTATATTGATTATTTTTCCCTGAATGTATTCCTGAGCGGTCTTTCCGGTTTCCTTTTTAATCAGATCGCCGAAATAGTTGGATGACAGGTTTACCTTGTCTGCGAAATATTTAACTGTGGGCAATTTTTCGTTTGGCGATTGTTCGCTTTGGAAATAGACATCGAGTAGGTCTTCGAACTTCATCAATACATCTTTGTTCACTTTCGAACGTGTCACGAACTGACGTTCGTAGAAACGCATGCAATAATCCAATAACAATTCGATATTTCTTGCGATCAGGCGCTTGCTATGCTTGTCTATCGGACGGGACAACTCCTGTTGTACCTTGTCAAGGCAATCCTGAAAAATCTTTTTCTCGTCGTCCGAAAGATGCAGGGCTTCATTCGATGCGTATGAAAAGAACGAGTAGTGCTTGATTTCCTGTCCCAAAGATGTGCCGCGGATAAGGTCGGGATGGAAAAGTATCCCGTGTGACATCGGGCGTACACCATCGTTTAGCTTTACTTCGACTACTTGTCCCGGTGCGAAACTTGTCACTGTGCCTTCCTGATAGTCATACATTTGCCGTCCGTAACGCAGATCGCCACACTTTGTCTGTTTCAGGAACAGAGCGTATAATCCATAATTGAGAGTGAAATGTGTGGGAAACACTGTGGCTTTCGACAAGTCGACTACCGTTACCAAAGGGTGCAATGTCTCGAGACCATACATTTTATTATACTGGTCTACCGAGTTGAGCTTGATTACTTCTTCCATAGGACATCTGGTTGTTTATTCTGTGACAAATGTAAGAATTTTCATTATATGTAGTATGGGTGAGGAGATTAAAACAGGAATAGGGGTAAAAATATCCGTAATTAGGGTTGTATCGTCGGCGTTTTTCCTGCCAATGTACCCGAGATTAATAGAACTTTTAGTTCACCAACGGGCAGTATGTTCATTTTCGGACACCCAACTCTCCGCTTAATATACGATTTATGAGGAAGTTATCTGTTTGGCATACCATTTGATTCTATCTCGTCTGTGTGGAATCGATATAGAACAAAATGAAACATCTAAATAAACTAAAGTTATGATTACATTAACCTCTCTTTCTAAAATCTATCGTACAAACGAGATTGAAACAGTAGCCCTTGAGAATGTCAACCTGAAAGTTGATCGTGGTGAATTCCTTAGCATTATGGGACCTTCCGGTTGTGGCAAATCGACTTTACTGAACATTATGGGTTTGCTTGATGCCCCTACCGCAGGGACAATAGAGATAAACGGTACACATACAGAGGGTATGAAAGATAAAGAGCTGGCCGCTTTCCGTAATAAAACGCTTGGTTTTGTATTCCAGTCCTTCCATCTGATAAATTCACTTAACGTAATGGATAATGTGGAACTTCCCTTGTTGTATCGCCATATAGCTTCTTCCGAACGTCGTAAACTGGCACAAGAGGTTCTTGAGAAGGTCGGTTTGAGTCATCGCATGCGTCATTTTCCGACACAGCTTTCCGGCGGTCAGTGCCAGCGCGTTGCCATTGCCCGTGCCATTATCGGTAATCCTGAGATCATCCTTGCCGACGAACCTACCGGTAACCTGGACTCTAAGATGGGTGCCGAGGTGATGGAATTGCTTCATCGCCTGAATAAAGAAGACGGACGTACCATCGTAATGGTAACTCACAATGAGGAACAGGCCGGACAGACTTCACGTACCGTCCGGTTTTTCGACGGACGTCAGGTACAGTAAGCAATAAAGGAATGCAAAATACAATCTAATAAAAAGAGCTTATGATTAAGCAATACTTTAAGCAGTCACTTGTTCTTCTTCAGCAGAATAAGTTGCTGAGTGTTATTGCCATTATTGGTACGGCACTGGCCATTGCCATGATAATGTGCATTGTACTTATCTATCAGGCAAGAACAGCCAACTATGAACCGGAGATAAATCGCGACCGTACCTTATCGATCGAGATGACGATTGCTCAGAAAATTGATGATAAAGGATGGAATATGGGGAATCAGTTATCACTGCGTACCATTAAAGAATGTTTCTATCCAATGACTACGGCGGAAGCGGTGAGCGCCGTGCACTACAGCATGACGTCTTTGGCGGCTACTCCCGACGGAACCCGGGAAGTGAAGTGTGCGGTCAGTTATACGGATGATAATTTTTGGCGTGTATTTGGTTTCCGCTTTTTGCATGGTAAACCTTACGGGCAGGAATTTGTGTCCGGCGAGAAGAAACTGGTAGTGACCCGCTCGTTGGCTCGTCGTCTGTTTGGCATCGACAATGCGGTGGGACGTATCATTTCATTAGGATTTGTCGATTATACCGTCTGTGGAGTAGTGACCGATGTGTCGGTACTGGCCGAGGCTGCTTATGCCGAGGCTTGGGCTCCTTATACGGCATTGCCGGATTATGAACGTAGTGTCAGCGAGGGTCTGCAAGGAGGATATTCATGTTATATCCTGGTACCCAAGGGGGGCGATCCGGATGTAGTTCGAGCCGAGGCACAACAGAATGTAGACCGTATGAACGCCAATCAGAAAGAACTGAAATTGCTGCTTGGAGGTGCGCCCGACACCCGCCTGATGTCTTTGGCCCGTGATAATCCGTTTGATGATCCGGATACATCGCGGTTGGTTCTGATTTATATCGTAGTGATTACCATCCTGTTGTTGGTGCCTGCCATTAACCTGAGCGGTATCACACTTTCGCGTATGCGCCGGCGGATGGAAGAGATCGGTGTGCGACGTGCTTTCGGTGCCACTCGTGGAGAACTTCTCCGGCAGGTGCTCGCCGAGAATTTGGTTGTTACATTGATGGGAGGTGTATTGGGACTGATCTTGTCGTACATAGCCGTGCTATGCATGCGTGACTGGTTACTCAATACTTCTATGTCGGGGTATTATGGAGTGGACACTCAGGTATCCGCAGGTATGGTCATTCAACCGTTTGTATTTGTTTGTGCGTTATTGTTCTGCTTGTTGATGAATCTGCTGAGTGCGGGAATTCCAGCCATTCGTGTATCGCGCACCAACATTGTCAATGCCATTAAATAGAAGAAATCATGATAAAACATTTATTGAAACAGATATGGGCCCAGCGCTCTGTCAACGCTTGGTTGTGGTTTGAACTGATGATTGTCTCAGTCTGCCTGTTCTATGTAATGGACTATCTGTACGTAACCGGAAGATTATATGCCACTCCGCTCGGTTTTGATACCGAACACGTTTATCGGGTAAAACTAGCTTCGATACCTCCCGGAGGAAAGGAATATAAACCCGGTGATACTGATAGCTTGAAGATAGAACAATGGTTCTCCATCCTTTCGCGCCTCAGGGCTTATCCGGGAGTAGAGGCCGTATCGCTGAGTATTGGTTCGCATCCTTACAATCAAAGCAGTTCCAGCGGTTCAAGGGGGATAGATACCACTTGGGTACACGGATATGTGTATAATGTATCACCCGATTATTTCCGGGTATTCCGCATCACTGACAAGCAGGGAAAAACCGAGTCACTTGTACAGGCGGCTACTCAGGAAAACACATGGATCATTTCTGCCGAAACCGAACGTGAGTTTTCCGCTAAGGGAACCGATGCACTGGGTAAAGGAGTGAAGAATTGGGGCGAGACAGAACCGACACATACCATTCGCGGTATATGCAATACCATCCGCTTTGATGATTTTTATCCGCTTTACCCTACTTATATCGAATGTCATTCGGAGGCTGCTTTGTTAGGGTGGAGGGGGAATAATGCGGAGTTTTGTGTGCGTGTCCGTCCGGATGCGGATGGTGTGGACTTTCCGTCCCGTTTCCGTAAAGATATGAAGGTACAGCTTCGGGTCGGTAATTTTTATCTTCTGGATATTACCTCTTTTGACGATCTTCGTGAGAACTATTACCGCAGCAACGGGAAGATAAATGATGTGAAAACCCGGATTGCCGCTTTAGGCTTCTTCTTGCTGAACATTCTGATGGGAGTGATCGGTACATTTTGGATACGGACACAGCAACGGCGTTCGGAGATGGGACTTCGGCTGGCTTTGGGATCTACCCGTGCGAACCTCAGAAGTTTGCTGATCGGTGAAGGGGTTTTATTATTAATACTGGCCACGGTGCCGGCTGCTGTCATAAGTCTGAATCTTGCCTTTATGGATTTGCTGACCGATACGATGCCGGTTGTTACCGTCACCCGTTTCCTGATTGTGCAGGCTATGACGTTTGTGTCGATAGTTGTCATGATCGTCATCGGGATTTGTATACCTGCCCGTCAGGTCATGCGCATTCAGCCTGCAGAAGCATTGCACGAAGAATAAGCATGTCTGTTGGGGGACACTCCCGAGTTCATTTACGGGCAGAGTGTTCATTATCGGACACCTTGTTTGGAACATAAGCGGTTGTATTTAAAGGAATTAATTTTTTGGCATATCATTTGAACAAGAATCTAATAAAAGAAATATTTAAAACTATAAGTGATGATTACATTAACTTCTCTTTCTAAAATCTATCGTACAAACGAGATTGAAACAGTAGCGCTCGAAAACGTGAATCTGACAGTCGACCGTGGTGAGTTTCTGAGTATCATGGGCCCTTCGGGTTGTGGTAAATCTACTTTGTTGAACATCATGGGATTGCTGGATGCTCCTACGACGGGTACGATCGAAATAAACGGTACACATACAGAAGGCATGAAAGATAAAGAATTGGCTGCTTTCCGTAATAAGACACTGGGTTTCGTTTTCCAGTCTTTCCACTTGATCAACTCACTCAACGTACTGGATAATGTGGAGCTTCCGTTACTCTACCGTCGTGTCAGTTCGTCCGAGCGTAGAAAGTTGGCGCAGGAGGTTCTCGAGAAGGTGGGGTTGAGCCATCGTATGCGTCATTTCCCGACACAGCTTTCCGGTGGTCAGTGCCAGCGTGTTGCCATTGCCCGTGCCATCATCGGTAATCCCGAGATTATCCTTGCCGACGAACCTACCGGTAACCTGGATTCTAAGATGGGTGCCGAAGTAATGGAACTGCTTCATCGCCTGAATAAGGAAGACGGACGTACCATCGTAATGGTTACTCACAATGAAGAACAGGCCAAACAAACCTCTCGCACCATCCGCTTCTTCGACGGACGTCAAGTGCAATAAATAATACAAAGTACAATGAAAGCAAAAATTATACTCGTAGCTTTGGCTCTTTTCCTGGGAGCCATCGGTTATACGGTGCAAGCTCAATGCAGTGCCGATTGCCAATGTGGTAAAACTACCGAAGATAAAACCTTGGCTGTCGGTAACCGTAAAGTTGCCGATTTCTCCATGATCCGGCTGGAGGCTGTCGGAGATATTTTTTTCACTCAGTCCGACCGTTGTTCCGTCCGGATAGAGGGGCCGCAAGAATACGTATCCAAAACTACTACAGTTGTGAAAAATGGTGTTTTAGTGATCGGATATCAAAAAAACAACAATAATTCCAAACACATAAAATTGTATATTACGGCTCCCAATTTGGACAATGTGAAGTTGCAAGGCGTGGGTAGCTTTAATTGCCGGGAACCACTTCGGTCAAGGCGCTTCGACCTGATCCTTTCAGGAGTGGGAGATGTTAATATCGACAATTTGAAGTGTAAGGATTTCACGGTGAAACTGGATGGAGTGGGCTGTGTAAATGTCAAGGTTGATTGTGACGCATTGGAAGCCCAAGCCAATGGAGTGGGAAGCATGACCCTGAATGGTAAAGCCGGTACCGCAAAAATATCAAGAAACGGGGTTGGCGGTGTCAATACCGATGGACTGAAAATAGGAAAATAGTAACAAGCACAAAATGATTAAACAATATTTCAAGCAGGCCCTTGCACAACTCAGACAGCAGCCCTTGCTGACTACGATTAGTGTGTTGGGCACTGCTTTGACCATTTGCCTGATTATGGTAGTGGTCATGCAACAGCAAATAAAAACCACCCCTTTTGCTCCGGAGAGTAACCGTAACCGGCTATTGCATGTCAAACAGATGAGCACGAGCAACAAAAACTGGAGTGATGACGGATCGAGTAACGGTCCGATGGGGCTGCAGACAGCAAAAGGATGTTTTGAAGGATTAACGACGGCCGAGGAAGTCAGTATCTATACGATACCCGAAACTATGCAGGTAGCTTTGCCCCGTGGTGTACGTACGGGGATCGATGCCCTCGAGACCGATGGAGCTTTCTGGAGGATATTCGACTTTTCGTTTATAGACGGTAAGCCTTATTCGGATGCGGAAGTAAAATCCGGGCTTCCGGTAGCTGTTATAACAGAGAGTGTCGCACGTCTTCTTTTCGGTACGTCCCATCAGGTGTCCGGTAAGGAGATCTTGGTGAATGATGCGGTCTACCGGATAAGCGGAGTGGTGAAAGATGTGTCTTCAATGGCTTCGACAGCCTATGCACAGATTTGGGTTCCATATTCATCGACCCATATTACGGGAGGAGACAATACCTGGTGTGACGGGATTATGGGAGTGATGCGGGTTGTGATCCTGGCCCGCAGTTCTTCCGACTTCGAAGCTATCCGTGCAGAGTGCGAACGTCGCCGCTTGGCTTATAACGCCGGGTTGGGTGATTATTTTGTTTTCTACCGTGGGCAGCCGGATGACCAACTGACGATGTCGCAGCATAAGTGGGCAAATGTGCAGCCGGATATGGCAGCCTATTTTCGTCAGCAAGTCATTATATTTTTGATTCTGTTACTGGTACCTGCCATCAATCTGAGCTCGATGACCCATAGCCGTTTGAGACAACGCGTTGCCGAGATCGGTGTACGGCGTTCGTTCGGAGCTACCCGTGGGGGAGTGATGGGGCAAATTGTTGCCGAGAATCTGGTACTGACTTTGATGGCCGGAGTGGTCGGACTGTTGTTCTGTCTGATCATATCTTATTGTTGGGGAGGTACGCTTTTTGCCGATAGCAGATTGATGTACCTTAACACGGCTCCGGTTATCGAGTGGAAAATGCTTTTTAAATTTTCTACTTTTATTTATGCATTACTTTTCTGTTTGGCACTGAATCTGCTGAGTAGTGGATGGCCGGCCTGGAGGGCATCGCGGATGTCTATTATAAATGCTCTTAGCGGAAAGCTTAACTAAACACTACACAAACGATGAATAAGAAACTGTTGAAACAAATAGTAAACGAACGGCGCTCTAACTCCTGGCTGTTCATAGAACTGCTGCTGGTAAGCATTGTGCTTTGGTATGTAGTCGATTATATGTTTGTCACCCTTTATACCTATTTTGAACCTCGCGGGTTCGATATTGAGAATACCTATCGGGTGGAGTTCGATTACCTGACAGAGAAAAGTCCCGACTACATAGCCAACCGTACGGATGAGGAAGCACATGCAGATATGCGTGAGTTACTGGATCGCCTTCGTCGTCGTCCCGGAGTCGAGGCGGTGAGTATGTCGCAAAATTCTTTCCCGTACAACGGAAGTAACAGTGGGATGGACGTACGCCTGGATACCATGGAGAGCAAGTACAACATCCGTCGTTGGGTGACGCCCGACTTCTTCCGTGTTTTCCGTTATCAGGGAGCTAACGGAGAAACTCCGGAACAATTAGCTGCTCTGTTGAAGGAAGGTACTTTTATGGTATCGCGTAATGTGTTCGAGTCACGTTATAAGATCGATTTGAAAGACTATGTAGGCAAAGAGTTTTGTCTGGATCAGGACACTGCCCATTTATCCAAATTGGTGGCAGCGCTCCAAGTGGTCCGTTATGATGATTTTTCCTCCGGTGCTTATAGCCGGTCCGCAGTCATCTTGTTACCGGAGAATCGGTTGGCTTCGGGCAATGAAATCTGTTTGCGTACGAACAAAAACGAATCTGCCGCTTTTGCCGAACAACTGATGAAGGATGCCCCGTCCCAATATCGGGTAGGCAATCTTTTTCTGACCAAGGTAAGTTCATTCCGGGACATACGGCATACGTTCCAGTTGGACGATATGAATACTTTACGTAACTATCTGGTAGGTATGGGCTTTTTGCTGCTCAATATTTTTCTGGGGCTATTGGGAACATTCTGGTTCCGCACCCAGCAGCGTAAAGGTGAGATGGCGCTGATGATGGCAGTAGGAGGGAGTAAGCAAAGCGTATTCTTTCGTTTGCTGAGCGAAGGTTGGCTGATGCTTCTTCTGGTTACTCCGTTGGCTATTGGTGTCGATTTCTATATCGCAAAGAGTGAACTGACACCTTCGTGGTACTTTTCTACTTTTTCTGTCGGTCGCTTTATGTTGTGCGAAGGCATCACGTTACTGTTGATGGCACTGATGATCTTGGCAGGTATCTGGTTCCCGGCCCGTCAGTCTATGAAAATCCAGCCGGCGGAGGCATTGCACGAAGAATAAAAGCTTATCGCAATATTTTATCATCTATCTGCGTTGTTTTCAAGATTATAACGTATATTTGCGTTCACAATCCTGATACAACGCAGATTTTTGCTATGAACAAACGATTATATACTATATTTCTTATATCTGTCTTCTTATTACTCCCGGGATTTTCCACTGCTGCGGAACGTATTTATAATGTTCTCTTCGTTCAGTCGTATGCTCCGGAGACACCTTGGCATAATGACTTGGTTCGGGGGTTGAAAGACGGTTTCGGTGAATCGGGATTGAAAGTGAATATTACAACCGAATTTCTGGATGCCAATTTCTGGACTTATCAATCCGAAAAGCTGATTATGCGTCGTTTTTGCGAACGGGCCCGTGAAAGGGGAACAGACTTGATTGTTACCGTCAGTGACGAGGCTTTTCATACTTTGCTGACATGCGGAGACTCGTTAGCCTTGCAGTTGCCCGTTGTCTTTTTTAATATAAAATATCCGGAAGGCAGCCTGATCGATTCGTTACCCAATGTGTGTGGATATACGGCGAATCCCGATTTCGGAGAATTACTGAGGCAGGCGAGTCGCCTTTTCCCTACCCGGACGGAGGTGGTCTGTATCTCCGACAATAGCCTGTTGAGTTCGAAAGGGAAAGATGATTTTATGAACGAATGGGAAGGCTTTGTGGAGGAGCATCCGGAATATACGGTGACCTTTTATAATTCGCAGACCGATACAACCAATAAAATTATTGCTTCTACCTGCTATCCCCGCAATACACATAAGACATTGATCATCGCTCCTAAGTGGTCGTCTTTTATGTCCTTTATCGGTCGTAACTCAAAAGCGCCTTTCTTTTCGTGCGAGAACCTTGCGTTGACTAATGGTGCCTTTGGCGCGTATGATGCCGATTCGTATGCTTCGGCGCATGAAGTAGGGCGGACGGCCGCCGATGTGCTGCGTGGCAAATCTCCCTCGGAAGTGGGAATCATTGAATCTCCTTTGAAGTTTATGTACGATTTCAAGCAGCTTGTGTTTTTTAAGGTAGATCCCAAGCAGGCGAGTGCTATCGGCGGAACCATTATTAACGAGCCATATATGGAGAAATACCGTATGCTGTACATCTTGTTGTATAGTTCGATATTGGCTTTACTGGTGTTCCTGATAGTGTGGCTGTATCGTATAAACCGTCGTGAATCCCGCCGTCGCATCCATGCCCAGACCCGCCTGCTGATACAAAACCGGTTGGTGGCCCAACGTGATGAATTTGATAATGTGTTTCATTCCATCCGTGATGGTGTGATCACTTACGACACCGATTTCCGTATTCATTTTACCAATCGTTCTTTATTGAAGATGCTGCATTTGCCCAAAGATGAAGCCGCTCGACCTTACGAAGGCTTGCCGGCAGGCAGTATTTTTAAGATCTACAATAATGGTAAAGAGATTCTCCGTCCTATGCTCAAGCAGGTGGTGACTGAAGAAAGCAGCGTAGTCATTCCGGAAAATTCATTTATGCAAGAGGTGCACAGTGGGAGTTATTTTCCGGTTTCAGGAGAGGTTGTTCCTATCCGTGCACATGGAAAAATTACGGGAATGGCTCTCTCTGCCCGTAATATATCGGATGAAGAGATGCAGAAGCGTTTTTTCAGTATGGCGGTAGACGAGAGTTCTATCTACCCTTGGCAATATAATATCCGCACCGGCCTGTTTACTTTCCCTGCGGGCTTTCTGACACGTTTTGGTTTTGCGGAAAATAAGACTACCATTTCACGTGGCGAGATGGACCGGATGATTCATCCGGACGATCAGGAATCGGCATACGAGATTTTCAACCGGGCACTGGCGGGCCTCAGTCAGAGTACGCGTATGAGTTTCCGTCAGCTTAGTGGTGACGGTAATTATGAGTGGTGGGAATATCGGACGTCGGTGCTTGCAGGATTGACAACAGACACGCCCTACAGTATTTTGGGAGTATGCCAGAGTATACAACGCTATAAGACAACCGAAGAGGAATTAACCGCAGCGCGTGATAAAGCACTTCAGGCGGATAAATTGAAATCGGCTTTCCTTGCCAATATGAGTCATGAGATACGTACGCCGCTGAATGCGATTGTAGGTTTCTCTGATTTGTTGAGCGATACCAGCGGGTTTACCGAAGAAGAGGTTAAGCTATTTATAGAGACTATCAATAAGAATTGCGGACTGTTGCTGGCACTTATCAATGATATTCTCGATTTGTCCCGTATAGAATCCGGCACAATGGATTTTCAGTTTGCCGGTCACAATCTTCCGTTATTGATGAAGAATGTATACGATTCACAGCGTTTGAATATGCCTCCGGGAGTGCAGTTGGTGCTGAAGTTGCCGGAGAATAGCAAAAAGTATCTGGTGACGGATAATGTCCGCCTCCAACAAGTGGTAAACAACTTGATCAACAATGCCGTTAAGTTTACGACTCAAGGTTCGATTACATTCGGATATACCGAAGAAGAACCCGGCTACACTTCTCTTTTTGTCGAAGACACCGGAAAAGGTATTTCGGAAGATGGATTGAGGCATATCTTTGAACGTTTCTATAAGGTAGATAGCTTTACCCAGGGTGCGGGGCTCGGACTGAGTATTTGCCAGACTATCGTAGGACGTCTGAACGGGACGATTACCGTCACTTCAGAAGAAGGGCACGGAACCCGTTTCACTGTCCGCCTTCCGGATATTTGCGAATAATGATACCGGAGGACGTCCGTCTCCGAACAAACTGTTCATTTTCGGACAGCAGAAAGAACGATGGACGATAAGCGGTGAACGATAAACAGTGAATGATGAGTGGTGAACGATAAGCGATGAACGATGAATGAAGAGCGGTGAACGGAGGGAACGGACGGTGGATGTTCCTGATGCTAAAAGATCAGTAGCCGCGACCTTTCACCAGAGGGTGTATCCCTCTCTTTTCTGTTCATTTACAGCGTGGTTACCCGTCCGAAAGAGGCTGCTCCATTATCGTTTTTCCTATTTTGCATCCATCGTTTCTTTCCCTATACCCTTTCTCTTTTCCCGTTTATTTTCCCTTTTACTCCCTCAACCTCCCTTACTCATTGCTCTTTGTTTCGTGTTCCCGTTTCCCCGGTATTCACTTTTGGCACGGGGTTTGCTTTTCAGCCGGTAAATAAACGAATATTATATGAAACGATACTTTCTACTTTCTGCTTTTGCATTTTGCTCGTTGGCGCTGAGTGCGCAGGAAACGCAGGAAATCACCTTGAATGAAGCCATTGCACTGGCACGAACACAGTCTGTAGATGCAGCAGTAGCTCTGAATGAGCTGAAGACAGCTTATTGGGAGTACCGCACGTTTCGCGCCGATCTTCTTCCGGAAGTAAATTTCAGCGGTACATTGCCCAGTTACAGCAAGCAGTATAACAGTTATCAGAATGAAGACGGCTCTTACTCGTTTGTCCGCAGTAATAAGTTAGGATTGAACGGTGCTTTGTCTATCGACCAGAACATCTGGTTTACGGGAGGTAAAGTTTCATTGTCCTCTTCACTCGACTTTATGAAACAGTTAGGTTCCGGAGGAAGCCGGCAGTTCATGTCTGTCCCTATCGCCCTTCAACTGACTCAGCCCATTTTCGGAGTAAACAACCTGAAGTGGAACCGCCGTATCGAACCGGTGCGTTACGAAGAGGCGAAAGCCGCTTTTATTACTGCGACGGAGACGGTGACCATGAATGCGATCACTTACTTCTTCAATTTGCTGTCGGCAAAGGAGACACTGGGCACTGCCCGACAGAATCAGGTGAATGCCGACCGTTTGTACGAGGTGGCCGGGGCTAAACGAAAAATGGGTCAAATCTCAGAAAATGAACTTCTGCAACTGAAGCTTGCCGCCCTGAAAGCCCGGGCTGCCGTGACGGATGCAGAAAGCAATCTCAATGCCCATATGTTCCGTTTGCGCTCTTTCCTGGCCATAGGAAACGACCTGATACTGGAACCTGTGGTACCGGAATCGGCTCCCAACCTAAAGATGGAATACAACCAAGTGCTGAACAAAGCACTGGAACGCAATTCGTTTGCCCACAATATTCGTCGTCGTCAGTTAGAGGCCGAATATGAAGTTGCAACAGCCCGGGGAAATCTCAGGAGCGTCGATCTTTTTGCCAATGTAGGTTATACGGGACTGAATAAAGACTTATCTCCTGCCTATCACAATTTGCTAGACAATCAGGTGGTTGAGGTCGGTGTTAAAATTCCAATCCTCGACTGGGGCAAACGCCGTGGAAAAGTGAGGGTAGCCAAGAGTAACCGGGACGTTACCCTGTCCAAGATAAAGAAGGAACAGATGGATTTCGATCAGGACATCTTCCTGCTGGTCGAGCATTTCAACAATCAGGCACAGCAGCTTTCCATAGCCAATGAGGCCGATAAGATTGCGCAACAGCGCTATAAGACGAGTGTCGAAACATTCCTGATCGGTAAGATCAATACACTCGATCTGAACGACGCCCAGAACTCGAAAGACGATGCGCGCCAAAAACATATCAACGAACTGTACTGGTATTGGTATTACTATTATCAACTCCGTAGCCTGACGTTGTGGGATTTCCAAAACAATACTCCCCTGGAAGCTGATTTTGAAGATATTGTAAAAAAATAATTGTGTGTTTGTTCTTTTTAAACAGGAGGGCTGTTGGTTTCAGACCAACGCCTCTTTGGTTTTAAACCAAGAGGTCTTACCTTTTAAACCAACGTACCTTTGGTTTTAAACCAAAAAAGAGTAGTTTTGCAACTCAAAAATTGATGCCTATGCTTTTAATTATAGATGATGATAGCGGGGTCCGCTCTTCCCTGAGTTTTATGCTGAAACGCGCCGGTTATCAGGTAATTGCAGTGACCGGCCCGCGTGAGGCGATGGAAGTAGTTCGTTCGGAAGCTCCTTCTCTGATCCTGATGGATATGAATTTTACACTTTCCACTTCCGGTGAAGAAGGATTGACGCTTTTAAAACAAGTAAAGGTTTTTCGTCCCGATGTCCCGGTCATTCTGATGACTGCCTGGGGCAGTATACAGTTGGCTGTACAAGGGATGCAGGCCGGTGCATTCGACTTTATCACGAAACCCTGGAATAACGCTGCTCTGTTGCAGCGCATCGAGACGGCACTCGAACTGACTGCCACTCCCAAAGACACTCCGCAAGAGCAAAGCGGAACACTCAACCGGAGCCATATCATAGGCAAAAGCCGTGGGTTGATGGAGGTATTGAATACGGTAGCACGTATTGCTCCTACCAATGCTCCCGTATTGATCACGGGTGAAAGCGGAACGGGTAAAGAACTGATAGCCGAAGCCATCCATATCAATAGCCAACGTGTCCGCCAGCCTTTTGTAAAAGTCAATCTGGGAGGAATTTCACAGAGCCTTTTCGAAAGTGAAATGTTCGGTCATAAAAAAGGTGCGTTTACAGATGCCACTGCCGACCGTATGGGGCGTTTTGAAATGGCGAACAAAGGAACTATTTTTTTGGATGAAATCGGGGATCTCGATCCGTCGTGCCAGGTAAAGCTGCTGCGGGTATTGCAGGACCAGACCTTTGAGGTGTTGGGAGACAGTCGCCCGCGTAAGACGGATATCCGGGTGGTTTCGGCTACGAATGCCGACCTGAGTAAGATGGTGAGCGAACACACTTTTCGTGAAGACCTGTTCTATCGTATCAATCTGATAACCGTAAAACTGCCTGCACTGAGAGAACGCAGAGAAGATATACCATTGCTTGCCAGACACTTTGCCGACCGTCAGGCGGAGATTAACAATCTGCCCCGTACAGAATTCTCGTCGGATGCGTTGAACTTCCTGAGCCGTTTACCTTTTCCGGGCAATATCCGTGAATTGAAGAACCTGGTAGAACGTACGATTTTGGTCAGCGGGAAGGAAGTGTTGGATGCAATCGATTTCGAGAACCAATACCAACGTCATGACGAAAGTGTGGCAACTTCTTCTTCATTTGCGGGAATGACCTTGGATGAAATTGAAAAGCAAACGATTCTTCAGGCACTGGAACGCTATAAAGGAAATCTCAGCCAGGTGGCTACCGCATTGGGCATCAGTCGTGCAGCATTGTATCGCCGTTTGGAGAAATATGATATCGGTGATAAGTAACCCGTTGCTTATCATGGTCCGTTAATCGTTAATCATCAATCACATGTCAGTAAAGGGATTCTTCTTCATACTTGTTTTCTTCTTGGTCGCTATCATGGGTTTTCTGATTTATATATCCGAAACCGTTGTCGTGAAGTATCTCTATATTGCCGAAGCATTGATGCTGCTCCTGATGCTGTATCTTATTTTGTTTTACCGGAAAATCGTGAAACCGATGAACACCATCGGCAGTGGTATGGAACTTCTCAGAGAACAGGACTTCAGTAGCCGGTTAAGCCATGTGGGGCAGCAGGAGGCCGACCGTGTGGTAAATGTTTTCAATCGCATGATGGAACAACTGAAAAACGAACGGCTGCGCTTGCGAGAACAGAATCATTTTCTCGACCTGATGATTAATGCTTCCCCCATGGGCGTTATTATCATGACGCTGGACGAAGAGGTATCTCAACTCAACCCCATGGCGATGAAGATGATGGGAGTCCGTCCGGAAGAAGCCGAGGGCAGGAAATTGTCGGAAATCGATTCTCCGCTTGCCCTGGAATTGGCCGCCATTCCGAATGGAGAAACCAGCACCGTCCGGCTGAACGACTCGAGTATCTATAAATGCACCCACTCTTCATTTGTGGACCGCGGCTTCCAGCATCCTTTCTATCTGATGGAAGGATTGACCGATGAAGTGATGAAAGCTGAAAAGAAGGCATACGAGAAAGTGATCCGTATGATTGCGCATGAGGTGAATAATACAACAGCGGGCATCACTTCCACATTGGATACGGTAGAGCAGGCATTGTCCGAGTCGGAAGGTATGGAGGATATTTGCGATGTGATGCGCGTATGTACCGAGCGTTGTTTTTCTATGAGTCATTTCATTACCCGCTTTGCCGATGTGGTGAAGATTCCCGAGCCCCGTTTTACTCCGACCAACCTGAATGACCTTGCATTTACCTGCAAGCGTTTTATGGAAGGGATGTGCAATGACCGGAACATCCGGTTGCAACTGATATGTGACGAATCTCTGGACGATGTGAAGCTGGATGCGTCTCTGTTTGAACAAGTATTGGTAAATATTATTAAGAATGCGGCCGAGAGTATCGGACAGGACGGGCAGATCATCATTCGTACTTCATTGCCTACAGCTATCGAAGTGGTGGATAACGGACCCGGTATATCAAAAGAGACTGAAGCAAAACTCTTCAGTCCCTTCTTTTCTACCAAACCCAACGGACAAGGTATCGGTTTGATTTTTATTCGCGAAGTTCTGAGCCGTCATGGCTGCACGTTTTCATTGCGTACATACGCCGACGGACTGACAAGATTCAGGATTCTATTTCCGTGATTCTTGCCATTTCACGGCATATTCATCCAGTATCCGTTTGATTCCCTGACCTATTTTCACATAATCCTTTTCATTCAGGTTAGCCAGTGATACACGTACGCTCCATTCCGGTCCGGCAAAACCCCCTCCGTTAAGCAATACTAGTGAGGTTTCGTTGGCCAGGCGGAAAACAACATCCAGCGGGCTGTAAGTTTTCTTCAGATAACTGACAAATTCTTCTCCATAGAATATCTTGGCCCATACCAGCATATCTATTTCGCTGTAGTAACCTACACGCAGCGGATCGTCTACGAGTGAGAATCCGGTGTTATCCCACAGGGCTTTCAAGCGACGCCGGATAATCTCCTGCATTTTGTTTTTATACCGGTTTTCCTTATCCAGAATGGCGAAAGAAGCAAACAGGCTCATTTGCGTCTGTTGTGGCAGTGATAATCCGGCGGTGTGGTTCAGAGCTACCTGGCGGCTGTCAGCCACCATGCGGTCGATGAATTTCAGTTTCTCGGGTGTAAGAGTCAGACTGGAGTAACGCTTATTGAGAATTGTCTTCTGCTCTTCCGGCAGGTGGGCTATCATCCGGTCGAAGATATTCTCTTCGTGCAGAGCGATCACGGCATCCCTCCATCCCGTGGCTCCGAAATATTTGGAGAAAGAGTAGACACACAAAGTGTTTTGTGGTAATTCGGCCATCAGTGAGCGGAAATGCGGACTGAATGTCCCGTATACGTCATCTGTAATAATCATCAGGTTCGGATTGTCTTTTTTCACGATATCTACAATCCGTGCGGCAGTCTCGGGACTCAGTGTATAACTGGGCGGGTTACTGGGATTGGTAATGAAGAGTGCCTTGATCTGCGGGTTCCTCAGGCGGTCTATATCTTCGTCTTTGTATTGCCAGGTGTGCAATCCGTCTGTCGTCATCTGATCCGCAGATATTTCCGTAACGTTAAATTCATAGCGTCTCAATTGAGGAATTTCAATATAAGGAGTGAAGACAGGTACCATCAAGGCGATTCCATCCCCTTTATTGAGCAGGAAGTTTTCTTGCAGAGAGTCGAAAACGTAGCACATGGCTGCTGTTCCGCCTTCGGTGGCAAACAAATCGTATTTGCCTTTCGGCGGACGACGGTCGCACATCTCCTGTGCCAGATAGTCTTGCACAATCATTTCGGTAAATTGCAGAATGCGGTCCGGCACCGGATACTGATCGCCTACCACTCCTTCCGCCCATTCGTGGACAAGGGTATCCGGGTCGGCGGCATGTTCCAGCAACATGTATTGATAAGTCCCTTTCAACAGCTCTGCCCCCGGCTGGCTGTGGTTGGTCTTGAGGAAAGTCTCAAAGCGGGCGGCAATTCCGTCTTTTTGCGGAATACCGGCTATTCCTTCCGGCAGGTACATCACACGCCTACACTCTTCCAATCCGAATTTACCTAAAAGGAAGAACGCTTCGCGCGGAGTGGTAGCAATCCAGTTCGGATTTCCACGTCCGGCATTCAGCATGGTGTGGGCTATCTTCTTGATGCTCTCGTCAGCCATTTCAATCAGTTTGTTCTTCAATTCGAAAGGACTGATGCTCTCCATCTTTTTAGCAAAACTTTTAGTTACTGCTCCGTTGTTTTCATTACTTTTCATCATTATATCAAGAGTTATGTTTAATTAATATTAAAAATCTGTTTCTACATAAGTAATACGATCACTACTCCCCAGATAATCAGAAGAGTATTCCCGACAGCATACGTCACAGTATATCCCAAAGCAGGAGTTTCGCTTTCAACGGCTTCCTGGATGGCTCCTAATGCAGCCGTAGTGGTACGTGCGCCGGCTGTGCATCCCAATACCAGTGCCGGATGGAATTTAAAGATATATTTTGCCATCAGTATGCCTGCTATCAGAGGAATGGAAGTGGCCAGTGCGCCTACGATGAACAGGCTTAAACCCACTTCCTTGAACCCTTGCACGAAGCTGGGACCTGCAGCAATGCCCACAACGGCAATAAACATGTTCAGCCCCACGTTATCCAGTATCCAGAGAGCGGGTTCGGGAATACGTCCGAAAGTAGGGTGTTTGCTGCGTAGCCATCCGAAGAATAATCCGCCGATCAAGGCTCCTCCGCTAGTGCTGAGGCTGATGGGGACTCCTCCCATGTGAATGCTGAGTGCGCCGATCAGTCCTCCTATCAAAATACCCAGTCCGACAAAGATCATGTCTGTCTGGTTGGTCGGCCGGTCGGCATATCCCAGCTGCTTGGCTGCCGCATCCACTTCATGTTTGGTACCCACCAGTTCTACCATGTCACCGGCGTCGACCACGGTCTGGGCCAATACCGGTATGTCGATACCTGCCCGTTTGATGCGGCGAATGCTGACACCGTGCATAAATTTCAGGGCCCGGATGGTGCTGACTTTTTCTCCGGCAACCGTTTTGCGGGTGACCATAACGGGTAATACCTCGGCAGGGAAGTCCAGCAACTGCGGGTCCAATACTTCAGGACCGATCCAGTCCTCTTCACCGATCACATACTCGCGCCGGCCGCTCAGTACCACTTCGTCGCCTTTCTTCAGTACAAAAGTCGGACTAACCTCTTTTACGATGATTCCTGCCTGGCGCACCCGTTCCACAAACAGGCGTTTATCGTTTTCCTGAAAATAACTTTCAAGATCTGACACCCGTTTGCCGTCACCAAACCAGTCGTTGGCTATTTTATAAGCACGGAAAGTGACGGGGCGGGCGGCTGCCATGAATCCGGGTTGATCCGCTTCGTTATTTCCCATTTTGGCTTCCAGTTCTTTGCAGGCAGCTTTCACTTTATCGAGTCCCCCCAGCAGTCGCGGGCCGAGTGAACCCAATACCCATGCAGAGCCGGCCGTACCGAAGATGTAAGTTACGGCATACGACACCGGGATAATGTTATTATATGCTTCTTTGGTTTCCGGAGAGATGTTCAGTTCGTTAATCGTGTCTCCGGCCACGCCGATTACGGCAGAGATGGTTTGCGATCCGGCCAGTAATCCGGCAGCCTCACCTACATTATACCCCATAATCTTAGCCAGTATCCAAGGGATGATCAGGCAGAATACACACATGATGGCGGCAAACCCCATTTGAGGGAGTCCGTCCTTTTTCAGTCCGCGGAAAAACTGAGGACCGACCTTATAGCCGATAGCGAAAAGAAAAAGCAGAAAGAAAACAGATTTGATAGGTCCGTCGACGGTGATGTCGAGTTGTCCGACAAGGACTCCTACCAGCAATACGCTTGTTACAACTCCCAGGCTGAACTTTCCGATTTTGATTTTTCCAATCCAAAAGCCCATAAAAAGGGTCAGGAAGATAGCCAGCTCGGGGTGTACCCTAAGTTGATGTACAATCCAATCCATAGTTAATTTGTTTAGGTTTAATTTCTCATTAAAAACAGCCTGTGCAAGAAAGTGTTTTGTTAAACGATCTATTCTTGTATCATTGTATACATTATTAACGTTATCTTTGATGCGTTAAATTGTATATTGTTTTGAAGAATAAATTTCGTAATTTGTTTTTGGCCTTTGGCATCCTGGCCGTCATCATCATGCTGTTCACTTTCGATGTGTCCTATGATGAGCTGCTGGACAACCTGCGGCGTGCTGGATTTTATCTGCCGCTGGTTCTGGTCCTTTGGCTTTTTATTTATCTGATTAATACCCTTTCGTGGTATATCATTCTTCGTAGTAGCGGTCCGGTGAATTCATTGTCGTTCGCCCGGCTCTATAAATTCACGGTTTCCGGTTTTGCGTTGAATTATGTCACTCCTGTGGGACTTATGGGAGGGGAACCTTACCGGATTATGGAGCTTACTCCTTATGTCGGAGTGGAGCGTGCCACATCTTCGGTCATCCTGTATGTGATGATGCATATCTTTTCGCATTTCTGTTTCTGGCTCAGCTCGGTGTTGATTTATGTCTTTTTTTATCCGGTCGGTTGGGGGATGGGCATTGTCTTGGGGTTGATCACACTTTTCTGCCTTTTACTTGTCACTCTTTTTATCAAAGGCTACCGGAACGGTATGGCTGTGGCATGCATACGTCTGGGCAGTCATATCCCTTTCTTGAAGAAGCATGCAGTCCGCTTCGCGGAACTTCACAAAGAAAAACTGGAAACCATAGACAGTCAGATAGCACTGCTTCATCAACAGCGCAAAAGTACCTTTTATTCGGCATTGGGGTTAGAGTATACCGCTCGCATTGTGGGGTGTCTTGAAGTCTGGTTGATTCTGAATGTATTGACTACGGATGTCAGTTTTGTCGGTTGCATTCTGATCGTCGCTTTCTCTTCCCTACTGGCCAATCTGCTTTTCTTTCTTCCCATGCAATTAGGGGGCAGGGAAGGAGGTTTTGCCCTGGCGGTAGCCGGTTTGTCTTTATCCGGAGCATATGGGGTATTTGCCGCTCTGATTACGCGGGTGCGGGAGATGGTCTGGATTGTTATCGGGCTGGTGCTGATGAAGATAGGAAATCGGAGATAGAGTAATGATGAAAAGCTGAATTTCTGAGAAATTTCTATCATTAAGGATTATGAATGTATCTAATCACTCTCGTTTGTACGAAACCTACCAACTTCAATCTGTGAGCCCTCGCTGAAACCGGTTGGGAGGAATGCTGCTTGCCTTCAAGAAGTACTGTCAGTTCAGAAGCATTCCAATGGAATACTGTCCAATTCTCTCTTTGTGTATATACATACTTAGAATATGGTTGATGCGTCATTAAGCCATGAATAACGCCACAATATTTGCAACGAAATTAATCATTTATTGTCGTATTACCAAGCAAAATAGTGTAATGTCGCAAAAAATGCGATGATTTTAGGCGCAAAACGTCTGGTGGTTACGATTTACATCCAGTATCACTTATGCCTAAAATATGAATTTGCTTTGGTGAGAGTGAAAGAACTTCTGCCATTGGTTGATGATAATATCCCTGCGAATGATAAGAATGCAGTGGAACTCTCTGTTATGTCCGACATCGTTATTGCATATGGGAAAGAACATTATTCGATAGAAAAACCAACTGTTGCAGAATTAATAGAACTTTATCTTGAAGAAAAAGGAATGAGCCAAAAACAACTTGCCATTGAGATTGGAATAAGTCTTTCACGGGTGAATGATTATATTGCAGGACGTTCAGAACCTACTTTGAAAATAGCCCGTTTGCTTTGTCGGGTATTGAATATTCCTCCCGTTGCAATGTTGGGTTTTTAAATTGAGGGTTATGATACATGTAAATGAAAAGGCTGGATTTATGTGGCTCCGTTGAGTACATAATTATTTTAAACTGCTAACTAAAAATAATCATTTTCGACGAAAAGGGAAACACTCTTTTTATTTCAAAATGGAAAATTCAGACAGGCTCTAAGTGTGAAAAATAGCTAGTCCTTTTGTAAAACTACCCTTAAAAAATTATTTTATGTCTATAATTTTTCTTTTACTATCCATTTTCATTATTGTTGTGGGATAAAAAAGAAATATGGAGTCTAACAATGTGTCTTGAATATCAATGATAGATCTTGAAACTGTTTCTATTGATATTGATCCATCGTTATTTATAAACACAAATGTATTTATTCCATCAGAGATTGCATTTTCCTTTATTTTATTTAAATCATGCTTTCTCAACTTTATCCTATTTAATGCAGAATTGTACTGTTGATACGGTGGAATAATATAGCATTTTTGCCATTTATCATTTCTCAGAGAATCGAGTCTAAATTCGGTTTCTGGTTTTATTCCTGATAACTTTCTTTCGAAAGTTACCTTTGATACCACCTCTTTTTGGCAACTAAGTAAAGAAAATAAGATTGCTAAAAACAGATATGGCTTATGGATGTAATTTTGTTTGTAATTTTCCATCATTTTTATATTTTATTATTTCCTTAAATAAACGTTCTTCTGACCATTTATTTTGTTTTGCTAGATCTCCCAGTTGATAACCAATGGAGTTATTAAATAGATCCATATTCTTCTCTGCAATATCTTGTCCCGGATTTTGTTCATGTGCATCACCGAACTCTTTTGCCAGATTTGCATTTTCTGAAAGCGTGTTGAGAGCACTCCAATAAACATGTCTTACCGCATCGCCCTCTCCATTGTGCTGTCCTGGAAATTTTTTAGCTGCTTCACTATCTTTTCTTGCGTTATCATGAAATTTTTTAATTACTTGTGGATGTCGCATAAGGAAGCGCTTTTCTGCTTCAGTCAGCCGACTATAATCGCCACCAGATGAAGAACTATCTGAGGAACTTTCATTGCCATGTTCTTTAAGCCATTTGCTGTGTAGGAACTCAAGAAAAGCTTCATCATATGGATCTGAACAGATATGACTCATTTGTCGACATAAATCTCCAAGAATTGTAACTTCGGGAATCCACCCGGCATCTATAATACCGGCTCTGGTAATAGGAGCATTTATAATATCCCAAAAATTTTCCGGTAGCCCAATGATGGTAAATCTTATAATATTTGCTGATTTGATATTTGAAATAAACAAATAATAGGAATTGTGTTCAGGATTGTCCTGTGCTAGCAGAGGAACACATAAATGGAGTGTGTCTTGTTTCTGAAGAACCATAGAAACATTTTCCCATTTAGGGCTTAAAATCAAGTTCTTATAAAGTTCTGTATTATTAAAGTTTTCATCAAAATTGATTTTGGAATAATTAATGATGTCAGTTATTTGGTTCTTTAATAGTCCTGAGGAATCAGATTGTTCATTAGGAGTAATAATAGGGATATTATTATCCCAAGCATTGTCTTCATTGCCACAGGACATAAAAACTAAAAAAAATAGACTGAGAAAGAGTGATACAAAATACTTCATAATGTTTAGGTTATAAATGATCTAATGTATTTGCCGCAAATATATTATAATGCAACTTAATTTAAGTTCTTAATCTTACAGAAAATGTTGGGCAAGATAAAAAATACCTAATTGTAGGTATTTGTTGGAGGTGTGGAAAATGTTTTTGCAACAAGGGTATATCCTTAGGTGAGAATAATATCGTAACAATTAACATTGTTAACTCCCTTTCTCAGCCATTTTTATTCTTGTGTGCAAATAACAAGCCTTTTGCATTTAAAAGACTTGTTATTTGCATCCAAAGAATAAACTTTAACTCTGTGTTAAAACAAAGCTTTTACTGACAGATGTTTTGAACTTTGAATGGTTTGTATTTCAGCTTATTAAGTTTGATTTTTACTTCTTTGCCTCACTGAAGGTCTCTGCAGGCTGGAACCGATATACTTGCTTTTTTGTCAACTATACACAGGGGATTTGCACTATCCGTTTATTTCCTTTTTGCCCTGTTCAGTGCCGCTATCAGATACCTTCCTTTTGCCCCTATGTCACTCCAGCAAGTGTTGGCAATCAGCCGCCACACCGTCGTTCCTTTTCTTCCATAGTCCGATAGCCTGAGAATAGCGTTTACTTCGCCCACCTCGTTAATTCCCAATCTTTGGAGCGTATCCGTCAGTCCCGGATAATTGTGCGTCATCGTATTGAAAGCGTATCCCGGTATCGGGAGAGAAGCAGAATCCTCCATCCTTTCTTCCTCCTTCCCCTCGGGGGGAGCTGAGGGGGGTAATTCTTTATTTTCCTTTGCTCTACTTTTCTTTACTTTACTTTGTCCGGAATTGCATGCATTTTTTGCGTCAACGGCTACATCGTGTACTACATTTCCCGGGCTAACGGCTACATCTCCTGTGCCGACAGCTGCTTTTCCTTCTTTAAGCGGCTTGGGTTGTTCAACTTCCTGTTGTGTGGATGCATTGTCCGGTTTGCCGCTTTCCTTTTCCGGTTTATCGTTTTCCTTTTCCGTTTTCACCATCAGGTAGGGGAGTTCCGACAACTCTCTCTTTCTCCGCTTTGTCGCCTCCATCCATACCTTCTGTATGTTTTCCGAGGTCAGTATTCCGTTTTCCAGATAGCTGTTTTTGTCCATTATCCCTTTGATGAAGAGGATCTCAATGATGCCCTGCACCTCAGCGGCCTGCACTTCCCTTCCCGCCTTGTTGGCAAAGATCAGGCACTGCTCTTCATCCCAACGGATGAAGTATCCCTCCTTGTATATTTTACACAGCAGTTTCAGTACAATTGCCGAACCCTTTATTCCATATTTAGCTTCTATCACTTCCATTGCGTTCTCTTCCATGAAGTTTACGCCCACCGGGAAATAGTTGATCCCGTCATATATTGTTGCCATATTTGTTTTTTTAGATTAGTTGTTTGTACTTTCAATAATACATTTACCACAAATTACCCCGGATTCCCAAAGATGTCTTCACTTGATTCCTCAAAATAGAAATCATTCATCTGTGAAAATCCGTGTAATCTGTGGTGGCGCCCTATACGATCGGTCTCCACTCCATGAAGTTCTCCACTTGGAATGTCGTCCATCGCTGTTCGTCCACATTCCAGTAGACTACTGCGCCTTCTATTTTTGTGGGTTCATACTTCTTGTGGAATTCCGCTTCATAGTAGATCAGTGTCGCTTTCACCAATCTGAAGTCTCCGTTCTGCTTCTGATAAGCGATGGCTGCGTGCCCGTATTGCAGGTGGTCGGTCAACGCTTCCAGGCGCTCCGCCATCCATTCGGCACACATTTCAGTGTATCCTTTCTCAAAGACAATCCGTTTTTTCCATCTCAGTTTCATGGCTTCAGTTTGTGATGCCGGTCTTTTCTTCTGTTTCATACGTATATGATTTAAAGGGTTAATAGATAAATTATCGCCCCAAAGGTAAGTCGGATCGAATGTATTCCGGTTTGATAAAATTCATTGTACGTATTTCAGCGCTTTCCTTCTTGGTTCTTTTTCTTTCTTTCCATCTTATTCCAGATTTCGTTGACGTAATTCCTGATTGTGCTGAAAACTAATGGTTTGAATACTCCATTTCTCATTTTTCCAAAAAGTTCTTTTTCCTCTATGTAGCGTGCCAACGAATCTTTGCATGTCTTGATATTTTGTTCTTTTGCGTCCAATATGTAGGATTCTATCAGCGCTTTTATAACTCCTTCATTGTTGGAGATAATTCCCGGTATCTGCGCTCCTGTTTTTCTGCCTCTTGTTTCTTTAATGGGTTCTGTGATAGGATGTTGTGTTTTAGTGTTGGCGTTTTTTTACACTTTTGTTCACTGTCTGTAATAATTCATTTTCTTTGTTCATGATTTTTTTATTTAATCAATAACTAAATGTTGTTAATATGTTGCAAAGGTAGAAAGGAATCTATCGGTAGGCAAATAAAAGTGGAATTTAAGAGGGAATGAACGCTTTTGATAGGCTAATTATCTGATATATAATGTTGTATTAATGAAAAAAGTGAGTGTTTCAATAGACGTTCGTTTAATTGAACGCAAAGATAGAGGGTATTTTTAGAACTACAAAATGTTTAATAAAAAAAATGATTTTTTGCCTTTGGATATTGTTTTAATATATTGAACCATAGGTGTTTATGAATTAATAAAAAACAGTTTATTATCTGTCTGATTTTGTTTTCTGTTCTCTTCTGATTTATATACAAAAAACATGTGTTTTTAAACGAACGTCTATTGAAACACTTTTTGTTTTCAATGCCCTCGTTTAAAGGCTATTATAATAAATAACTATTTTCTGCCTCTCCTTCTGTGATAGTGGAGGGGCATTAAATAACATGGATGCACTGAATTTTTCATTAAAATCCGCATTACATAACTTGACCGGGAGGTATGCTTCGCTACTCCGGTGTCCCCAAAGAACATCCTGACGTGAACGATATGACAACATCCGCATCTATCGAAGCTTCGATGGAGCGCTCTCAATCTATCTTATCTTCTTCCGCTTTGAACTGGTATGCCTTGCGTATCACTTACGGGCGTGAACTGGCTTTGCAGGGGTACCTCAATTCGGAGGGGATCGAGAATTTCATCCCCATGCACTACGAATATACCATTAAAAACGAGCGTCGGGTTCGTAAGCTTGTTCCCGCAGTTCATAATCTGGTTTTTGTCCGTTCCTCGCGTAGTTGTATCGATGCCATCAAAGAGAGCAGGAGCGCCACGCTTCCTATCCGTTACATTATGGATCGTGAATATCATCGTCCCATCATCGTTCCTGATTCCCAAATGCGTAATTTCATGGCTGTCTCTGCGAATTATGATGAATCCCTGCTTTATTTCGAACCTTCTGAGTTGAACATCCGCAAGGGTACCCGTGTGCGTATCACCGGGGGGCTTTTCGAGGGGGTGGAGGGCGAGTTTGTCCGTGTCCGCAATGACCGTCGTGTTGTAGTCACCATCGAAGGAGTTATGGCTGTTGCTACTACCTTTGTCCATCCTTCATTGGTCGAACCTGTCACCGAAAAATAACATAACAAGATATGAATTATTTAGAATCAGAAATCTCCGCTCTTTATGCTTCTGCTCATGAACTTTGCTATCTGGGCATGGACGGTCGGCCGATCTACAGTGATCAATTCACCCGTCTGAATCGTGATGTTTTTTCTCAGGCTAATGCTTTGTACGACAAGCATGGTGATAGTGATGAAGAAGAGGCCCGGTTGTGTCTGTCGCTCTTGATGGGATATAATGCGACTCTCTATAATAACGGTGACAAGGAGGAGCGTATCCAACATATTCTGGATCGTTGCTGGGATGTACTGGAACATCTGCCCGCCTCTCTGTTGAAAGTCCAACTGCTGGTTTATTGTTACGGAGAGGTTTTCGACGAGGAATTGGCCCGGGAAGCTCAGGCTATCATCGATACGTGGCAGGACAGGGAGTTGTCGGAAGAGGAGCATGAGGTGATGGAACGCCTGAAGGATGTGCAAGAGAATCCGTATCCTTGGAGTGAGGTGGAATGATTTCGATCTAGTAATTTAATTTTAATAAGTATATTGATGAAAGGTATTGTCTTGGCCGGTGGTTCGGGCACTCGCTTATATCCGATCACCAAAGGAGTCAGTAAGCAGTTGCTTCCGATATTTGATAAGCCGATGATCTATTATCCTATCTCTGTACTCATGTTGGCGGGGATTCGTGAAATATTGATTATTTCCACTCCATACGATTTACCCGGCTTTCAACGTTTGCTGGGTGACGGTTCTGACTTTGGAGTACAATTTGAATATGCGGAACAACCTTCTCCTGATGGTTTAGCACAAGCTTTTATTATTGGTGAGAAGTTTATAGGCGGTGATTCTGTATGCCTGATTTTGGGTGATAATATTTTTCATGGCAATGGCTTTTCGGCTATGTTAAAAGAAGCGGTCCGGATTGCTGATGAAAAGCAAGAGGCAACGGTGTTTGGTTATTGGGTGAATGATCCGGAACGTTATGGTGTTGCGGAGTTTGATAAGGGAGGTAAGTGTCTTTCCATTGAAGAAAAGCCGAAAGTACCTAAAAGCAATTATGCCGTTGTTGGACTTTATTTTTATCCTAATAAGGTTGTGGAAGTTGCTAAGAACATAAAACCTTCTGCCCGTGGTGAGTTGGAAATTACAACTGTGAATCAGTATTTTCTGAAAAAAGAACAATTGAAAGTACAGACTTTGGGGCGTGGCTTTGCTTGGTTGGACACAGGTACGCACGACTCTTTGAGTGAAGCAAGTACCTTTATCGAAGTGATTGAGAAACGTCAAGGGTTGAAAATAGCATGTCTGGAAGGCATTGCACTTCGTCAAGGGTGGATTAATTCTGATAAAATGAAGAAATTGGCTCAGCCTATGTTGAAAAACCAATATGGGCAGTACCTTTTGAAAGTAATTGATGAATTAGCGGCAGACCAATAATGAATATAATAGAAACTGATATAAAGAGTGTTGTGATTATTGAACCTCGTTTGTTTCGTGATGAACGCGGTTATTTCTTTGAATCTTTTAATCAAAATGTGTTTATAGAGAAAGTTTGTAAAACGATGTTTGTCCAGGATAATGAATCTAAGTCGAGTTATGGAGTGATTCGTGGTCTGCATTTTCAGAAACCACCTTTTGCACAAAGTAAGTTGGTCCGGGTTGTGAAAGGCGCTGTTCTTGATGTAGCTGTCGATATCCGCAAAGGCTCTCCCACATTTGGAAAACATATTTCGGTTGAATTGACAGAGGATAATCATCGCCAGTTTTTTATTCCCCGTGGCTTTGCTCATGGCTTTTCTGTTTTAAGTGAAGAAGTGGTTTTTCAATATAAATGCGATAATTTTTATGCTCCTCAGTGTGAAGGAGCTATTGCTTGGGATGATCCAGATTTAGGTATTGATTGGAAAATACCAATGGAGGAAGTCATTTTGTCAGAGAAGGATTCTTGTCATTCAGCCTTAAAAGATGCCGCCTGGTTATTTGATTATTATGATAAACAAGATATGCTCTAAGGAGGACATTGACAATTAATATGTTTTTAAATGAGTTAAAAGACATAGCTTGGCAGTCTGCTCAGATTGTGGAAGAGTATAATCCTGCTCGCATTCGTAAAGATGCCTGTGGAGCTTGGATTGCCTATGCTGATTTTAATAATCGCAACAGCCTCTTTGGATGGGAATTGGATCATATTTATCCTGTTTCGCGTCTAAAGTTGCAGAATGTACCGGAGGAACTGTGGGATAATCCGTTAAATATTCGTGCTTTTCATTGGCAGAACAATCAGAGTAAAGGTAATTCTTATCCTATGTATACGGCTGTTGTTTCAGATGAAGGTGCAACCAATATGAAATGTGAAGCTGTTTATTTGGTGAATGAAGCATTACAATACAGCCTTCGCAAACTTTTTAAAATAACCGAATAATCATTATTTATTATAGCTTATGAATATTGCAATAGTAGGTACAGGCTATGTTGGGCTTGTATCAGGAACTTGCTTTTCCGAAATGGGTATCAATGTTACTTGCGTGGATGTAGATGAAAAAAAAATCCAGAAACTTCAGGATGGTGTTATGCCTATCTATGAACCGGGGTTGGATGAATTGGTGGAGCGCAATGTCAAAGCCGGACGTCTCCATTTTACCACCGATTTAACTACTTGCCTGGATGAAGTGGAAATTATTTTCAGTGCGGTAGGTACTCCGCCGGATGAAGATGGCAGTGCCGATTTGAAGTATGTTTTGGAAGTGGCCCGTACAGTAGGGCGCAATATAACAAAACATGTTGTTTTGGTTACAAAGAGTACTGTTCCAGTAGGTACAGCCAAAAAAGTTCGTGCGGTTATTCAGGAGGAGCTTGACAGGCGGGGTACGGACCTAGAGTTTGACGTGGCATCCAATCCTGAATTCTTGAAGGAAGGAGCTGCCATTAAAGATTTTATGGCCCCCGATCGGGTGGTAGTCGGTGTTGAAAGTGAAAAGGCAAAAAAAATAATGGAGAGACTTTACCGTCCATTTACCTTGAACGGTTATCCTATCCTGATGATGGATGTCGCTTCTGCTGAAATGACAAAATATGCCGCCAATGCTATGCTTGCGACACGTATCAGCTTTATGAATGATATAGCTAACCTTTGTGAACGTGTTGGTGCCAATGTGGATAATGTTCGTAAGGGTATGGGGGCAGATTCCCGTATTGGAAGTCGTTTCCTTTATGCCGGATGTGGTTATGGGGGATCTTGCTTTCCGAAAGACGTAAAGGCATTAGTTCATACCGGTATTCAGAACGGCTATCATATGCAGGTGATTGAAGCGGTTGAGGCGGTGAATGAAAAGCAAAAAAGCATTGTCTTCGATAAATTGCTGAAAGCTTTTGGAGGAAACCTGCAGGACAAAATTGTTGCTATGTGGGGATTGTCGTTTAAGCCTGAAACTGATGATATGCGTGAGGCTCCGGCGTTGGTTGTTATTGAAAAATTGTTGCAGGCTGGTGCTATCGTGAAAGTTTTTGATCCGGTTGCAATGGAAGAAACGGAACGCCGTATCGGCAAAAAGGTAATTTATTGTAAAGATATGTATGAGGCTGTGATAGATGCTGATGCCATTGCCTTGATGACGGAGTGGAAACAGTTCCGCATGCCGAGTTGGGCAATCATCCGTAAAGCGATGAAGAATTTTGTTGTAGTGGATGGTCGTAACATTTATGATGGTGAAGAGTTGAAAGAGTTAGGTTTTACATATTCTCGTATCGGACAAAAATAAAAAAATGATGAAACGAATTTTAGTAACAGGGGGTGCCGGATTCATAGGTTCCCATCTTTGTGAGCGTTTGCTCAATGAAGGTAATGATGTTATCTGTTTAGATAATTATTTTACAGGAAGTAAAGATAATATTCGTCATCTGCTTGATAATCATAATTTTGAGTTAGTCCGCCATGACGTGACTACTCCTTATTATGCGGAAGTGGATGAAATCTATAATTTGGCTTGTCCGGCTTCTCCTCCCCACTATCAATATAACCCGATTAAGACCATGAAGACTTCTATTTATGGTGCCATGAATATGTTAGGATTGGCTAAACGTACGAGGGCTAAGATTCTTCAAGCTTCTACAAGTGAAGTTTATGGTGATCCTTCCATTCATCCTCAGGTTGAGGCTTATTGGGGAAATGTGAATCCTATCGGTATCCGCTCTTGCTATGATGAAGGTAAACGTGCTTCGGAAACCTTATTCATGGATTATCATCGTCAGAATGGGGTACGTATAAAGATTATTCGTATTTTTAATACCTATGGTCCTCGAATGAACCCGAATGATGGGCGTGTGGTGTCCAACTTTATTGCTCAGGCTTTAAGGAATCAGGATATTACAATTTACGGTAATGGTAGCCAGACCCGTAGTTTTCAATATGTGGATGATTTGATTGAAGCAATGACCCGGATGATGGCTACGGATGATAGTTTTATCGGTCCGGTCAATACAGGTAATCCGGGTGAATTTACGATGCTTGAATTAGCTCAAAAAGTAATAGACTTAACTAATTCAAAATCTAAAATTGTTTTTTGTCCGTTGCCAAGTGATGATCCTAAACAGCGCAGACCGGATATAAGTCTGGCAAAAGAAAAGCTGGCAGGGTGGGAACCGCGAATAAAGCTTGAAGAAGGACTGAAGAAAACAATTGAATATTTCGCTAGTATTGTTTGAAAAAGTTTTGAATGATATGAAGAGGGAATCTAATTTTGAGATGCTAAGAGTGCCGGCTATGTTTTTTATTGTATCTTGGCGTTTTATAGTACATGGTATTATGCATGTATTAACTTCCGAGATTTTTTAATTTATTAAATGAATTTACTTCAATCTATTACTAACTAGATAATTATTGAATATATCATTTATCTTACTACTGTTGGAGTTAATTGTTACGTTTTAATAAGCGGTTATTTTTTAGTAAAGTCTGAATTTAAATTGCATAAAGTGGTGAAAATATGGTTTCAAAAGCTTTTTTATTCAATTGGAATTTATGTCATTCTCACTTGTGTAGGAATTATTAATTTTTGATATAAAAGGCTTTGTTCTGTCTAGGTTAATAATAAGAAACAATACTTATTGGTTTGTCACACAGTATACAGCCCTATTATTTTTAAGCCCGTTTTTATCAAAATTAGCATTATCTCTAACTAAAAAAAATCAGTTGTTACTATTGGTTCTGTTTATTATAAATGTAAGTTTGAATTTTGGATTTTCTTATGGAGATATTTATTCTTCTCCTGTCAATATATCATAGTTTATATTTCTATTTTATATTGCTGCATACATACGACTGTTTAATCCATTTGCACAATGGAAGATTAAATATGGAAAATATTATTTAGTATTCTGCTTCATTTTGTTGATCTGTTATTTGTTGTATGAATATCTCTTATCGAAGTTCTCCTGCTTATAATGGATACACGTTTTTCTCTTCCATTTTGTTATTTTTATGAGCAAAGCATTATTTCTTTAAAAATAACATATTGTATCGGTTTATTGTCCGGTTAACTCCTTATATATTTGGAGTATATTTAATTTATTCTTATTTATCTAACATGTACTTTTGGGGATTATTTGCGAGCAAGATTATTCTTGTTCCTTAATTTGAATGAGAAAATTTGTTTCGCATTAAAGACGTTTGAGATTAAATAATATTTGCAGTAGTTTCTAATATCCAATAAAATTATTCGTGGTTGAATCTTTAAAACATCAAGCTATAAAAGGTGTTGTATGGAGTGCTGTAGAACGTTTCTCTGTGCAAGGTATACAGTTTGTATTAAGTATTATTATTGCTCGCTTAGTTGCTCCTTCCGAATATGGATTGATAGCTATGCTTGGAATTTTTCTTGCTATAGCACAGATATTCATAGACTCAGGTTTTTCAAATGCATTGATTCAGAAGAATGATAGAACAGATATTGATTTTAATACAGTATTCTATTTTAGTTCTGTCATTTCAATAATAGTATATGGGTTATTATATCTTTTAGCTCCTTTTATAGCCTTATTTTATCATGAACCATTATTAGTAAAGTTGCTTAGATTCATTGGGTTGGGGCTAATTATTTCTAATATTTCTATCATTCAACGGACTAAAATTAGTATATCTCTTAATTTTAAACTTTTAGCCCGAGTCTCTCTTACATCTGTAGTAATAAGTGGAGCAATAGGAATATTTATGGCTATAAAAGGTTATGGTGTGTGGGCATTAGCAGTCCAATCTTTCATGAATGCAACTTTCAATACAGTATTTTTATTTTTTTTTGTTACGTTGGCATCCTTCTTGGAGCTTTTCTTTTTCTTCGTTTAAAATTCTTTTTTCGTTTGGATCAAAATTGCTTATAGGAGGGTTATTACATGTTATATATACAAATTTGTATACAATGGTTATAGGAAGAAAGTTCACATCTGCTGAGGTTGGACTTTTTAATCGCGCGCAAACCTTTTCCACTTTTCCAGCTATAAATGTTACAGATATTTCTAGTCGCCCCATTTATCCTTTAATGTGTGAAATCCAGGATGATGGTGACAAATTACGTATAGCTTTTCTCCAGTATTTACGAATGATGTCATATATTATTTTTCCTTTGATGATAGGACTTTCGGTATTATCTACGCCTTTTATTAATCTTATTTTGACCGAAACATGGAAAGGTGCAGCTCCTTTACTGTCAATTTTGTGTCTGTCTTATATGTGGTACCCTGTGATGAATATTAATTGGCAAATATTAAATGTAAAAGGAAGAAGTGACTTGTCTTTGAAATCAGAAATAATAAAAAAAACAGTTGCTTTTATTATTTTGTTTTCTACCATGCCATGGGGATTAGAAATTATGTGTTGGGGATTGGTTTTATATAGTATTATAGATATTATAATAGTAATTTATTTTGTTAGGCGTGTTATTTCAGTAGGTTATACTGCTCAAGCTACTTCAATTTTGCCAACATTTGTAGCTGCTTTATTAATGGGAGGAGGGGTTTACTTGGTGGTATCATTGTTTTCTTCTTCATTGTTACAATTAGTTATTGGGATTTTAAGTGGAATTGTCTTTTATGTATTGATTTCGATTCTATTTAATATTCCAGAATTACGCTCCATTACAAATATAATAAGTAAAAAATAGTAAGATGAATATCCTTTGTTGTTTAGATGATAATTATGTTCAGCACACCAGTGTTATGTTAACTTCGTTTTTTATAAATAACGATTTTGAACATCATAATATTTATGTGATAACTATGCAATTAAATGATGGTAATGTGGCTTATTTAAGAGAAGTAGTAAATAAATATCATTCTAATTTTTATTTGTATCAAGTGAATGAAGCAATGTTGTCAGGATTTGTGAGAAAGGAGACTGATTATGTCTCTTTAGCTGCTTATTTGAGACTTTTCTCCACTCAAGTATTACCTTTTAATTGTTCAAAGGTTCTTTATATTGATGGAGATATTGTTGTTCGTAAATCCTTAGAAGAATTATGGAAAATGGATATTGAAAATTACGCAGTGGCTGCAGTAGATGAGACAATAAAAGCAAATTGTATACGACATAATTATGATGTTACATTAGGGTATTTTAACTCTGGTTTTATGTTGATAAATTTATCTTTTTGGCGTGAAAATAGTGTTGCAGAGAAAGCAATAGATTATATGAAACGTTTTCCTGAGAGAATAAAATCTTGGGATCAAGACGCTTTGAATGGAATACTGTATGGGGGATTGTGGAAGCGTTTGGATTTAAAATATAATCTGACAACAATTTTTCTATGTAAGCAATATGTTGAAGGACAAGATTTTCCTAAAATATATACTGAAGAATATAATTCTGCCATCTCAGATCCTGCAGTTGTACATTACACGGGCCCTGATAAACCGTGGAAGTATACAGTTGTAGATCATCCGTTTAAAAAAGATTATTTGCAGTACGCAAGAATGCTGGGGATAAATCATGATTTTAATATCTCTATTTTTTTTAAGAGAATAGTAAGAAAGCTACTGTGTGCTACTGGAGTTCTAAAAAATAGTTATGTGTCTATAAATAATAGTATATGCAAGTTGTAGCAAGAATTATTGGTGGGTTAGGTAATCAAATGTTTATCTATGCCACAGCAAGAGCTTTAGCTTTAAGAATTGATGCTGATTTAATACTTGATACTCAGAGTGGATATAAAAATGATCTTTTTAAACGAAATTTTTTACTTGATTCTTTTTGTATCTCTTATCGGAAAGCAAATTGTTTTCAGAAATATGATTACTATTTAGGAGAGAAAGTAAAATCTCTTGGTAAAAAAATCCATTTTTCTGTAATACCCTTTATGAAATATATTTCCGAAAACACTTCTTGTGATTTTGTCGATGGATTACTAAAAAAACATATTCTATCTGTATACTTGGATGGGTATTGGCAAAATGAAGCTTATTTTAAAGACTATGCTTCTATTATAAAGAAAGATTTTCAATTTTGTCAGGTTAATGATTTGCGAACATTGAGTGAAGCTGAGATTATAAAAAAAAGTATCACTCCTGTGGCAATTGGAGTAAGAAGATATCAAGAACTAAATTCTCATCAAAACACAAAAGTTACAGATTTGGACTTTTATCAGAAGGCGATTAATTATATTGAATCGAAGGTGGATAACCCTACTTTTTTTATATTTTCTGAAGATCAGGAATGGGTGAAAAATAACTTGGAACAAAAGTCTAATTTTATAATGATTAGTCCGAAAGAAGGAAATTATTCAGCTTTAAATGATATGTACTTAATCAGTTTGTGTAAACATCATATTGTTTCAAATAGTTCTTTCTATTGGTGGGGAGCATGGTTAGCTAATAATAAAAATAAAATAGTAGTAGCTTCTGATTGTTTTTTAAATCCTCAGAGCATACCTGATTCTTGGATCAAATTTTAAAAAAAACTATGATATGCGGTATTTTTTAGATATAAGAGAAGTAGATAATATTTATTATGAGCGTAATTCAGACTCGAATTTTGAAGATTTGAATGAATGCCAATTCTTAATTAACTTTTTTAAAGAATTACGCTTGAAATGTATCAACTTTAATAGTTACAACTTTTATATTTATTCAACCAAAAATCCCACTTTGCCTCCCAGTAGTTTTGATTTACCCAATACGGGAAAAGATATTCTTCTTTTTTTGAGTGATGAAACGGGAGAGTTACCTTTGCATTTGAAGCAGAGATATAAATGCATTTTTAAACCATATATCAGAAAAGATTATGATAATATATACCCATTTCCTTTAGGGTATGTAAATAACGATGTTTCACTTGAATATATACCAATTAAAGACCGATGCTATAATGTCTTCTTTTCAGGAATTTTAATTTGAATCGCGTAAATTTTTATCGTAATATAACTAATGCGAGAGGGTGGATTACTAATAAACATCTTTTTTATTGGCTATATAAAAAAGGATTACTAAAACTGCCAACAAGTTATTTTACGAATAAGGATGATTGCTTTAGAAACTCCAAGATTCGTTTTACAAAAGGATTTAAGGGAGGATTTCCTATATCAGAATACCTTTTGATGTTATCACAATCTAAAATAGTTTTATGTCCCAAAGGATTTCACTCTACAGAATGTTTCAGACATTATGAAGCTCTTAAACAAGGTTGCATTGTTATTTCAGAAAAACTTTCAGATTCTTATTTGTATAATAATTCACCTATCATTCAATTAGATAATTGGAATGGAATAAGAAAAATAGTTAATGACTTGTTACAAGATGAATCTCTATTAATGAAAAAGTCGGAAGAATCTTTACGGTGGTATGAGAATGTAATGAGTGAAAAGGCAACAGCTATGTATGTCCTAAGTAAAATAGAACAATGAACGATAAAAAGATAAAAGTAAAAATATCATGTTTACATGATATGCCTCCTTTACTTCGTCAATTACCAGATAAAAGTACCATATTGGGTAATTGTGAGTTTTTAATAAATACAAACGAACGGGATTGTGACTTTTTCTTTGTGCTCCATGGAGTGGAAAGGCCAGAACTTGCTAAATGTCCTTCTGAAAATGTAGTGCTGGTAACAGGTGAACCAGAGTCAGTTTTTAGGTATCCTTCCAAATATCTAAAACAGTTTGGATGTGTACTTACTTGTCAACAGTCATTATTGAAAAAGAAAAAAACATTAAAATCAATGCCAGCGTCTCCGTGGTTTGTAGGAGCTCAAATGCTAAGTCGTAACCCTTGGGTCTGGGATGAAAATAACTATTTGGATTATAATTATTTCTGTCTGGAAACGGGAAATAATAGTATTAATAAGTTAGCTGTTGTTACATCGAATAAAGTAACTACAAAAGGACATCAAAGAAGACTTGATTTTATATATAAGTTGAAAGAACTTCTTTCCGATTTAGTGGATATTTATGGAACTGGATTTATCCCAATAAAAGATAAATATGAGATTTATTCAAAATATAAATATGCTTTAATAATAGAAAATTCAAATTATCTAGATTATTGGACAGAAAAAATTGCGGACTGTTATTTAAGTAACTGTTTTCCTTTTTATATTGGATGCCCTAATATAAAAACATACTTTCCAGATAGTAGTTTAGAGGAACTATCTTTTGATAATCTTGAATATGCTGTTAAGGCAATAAAAGAGGCAATAATGAATGATCGGTATAATCGAGTTAAACCGATATTAAAAGAAGCAAAACGAATGGTGCTTGATAAATATAATATCTTTTTTGTGATATTGCAATATATCAAGCAGTGTGATAGGCAGAATTATACATTAAAAGAAGATATAGAGATTAATCCTATTTCTTGTTTCACATCAGATTTAGGCTATAGAATAAAAAATAGAATAATTAGATTGATTGGCGAATGAATCTTCCATGTAAAGTAACATTGGCTATGCCTGTTTACAATGTTGAAAAGTATATTGAGAGGGCTTTGTTATCAGCACTAAATCAGACTTTTGAGAGTATTGAGTATCTGGTAATAGATGATAAAGGGCAAGATGAAAGTATGAATATCGTTCGACGGATTGTAACAAAGCATCCTCGTGGAAAATATGTGCGTATAATAGATCATGGAGAAAACAGAGGTACTGGAGCCACTAAAAATACTGCCATAAAAGAGGCAAAGGGAAAATATCTATATTTTATGGATAGTGATGATGAGATTATTCCGAATTGTATTGCGCTATTATATGATAAAATACATAATACGGATTTAGACTGGGTGATGGGTGCTTATTCAGAAATAACGTTTTCTACAAATAAAATAATCAATTCTATAGGTGAAAATAGACAGCTTCGAGGAAAGTATTGTTTAGTGGAGCATATATTGAAGGGGCATTTTGTATCAATAGCTACATGGAATAAACTATATGAATTAGATTTTTTGAGAAAAAATAAGATTAAATGTGTTTCTAATCATTTGAATGAGGATGCTTGGTTTTTCTTTCAACTAATGTTAATGACACGAAAATGCATTTTAATACCTGAAATTACATATTATTATTATAAAACAGAGAGTTCTATTACCGATTTTCGTTCTTATACAGAAGAGAAAAAACAAAGAATAACTTCGCAATATATTGAAATTGATTTGTTGAAAAAGAATTTACTTAACCAATATACTTTTGACAAGTCTTATCCTTTATTGTTATGCGTAACGATGCGTGAAAGTTTTAGATATGCTTATGAGGTGAGTTGTTTAAATGTTTCTGGAGAAAATATGAACATGTTTTCAAAGTTCTACATGAGATATAAAAATAACTCTTCGCGTATTGCTGTTCGCCAGTTTATGTCATATCCTGTAAGCATAGGTCAAATATTTAAAATGCCAAGAAAAAGAATAGAAATTTTTTTGTATTGGTTAATTTCTTTTATTCCTTATTTTTTTCAATACGTATTTATTGTTATTGTTCGATTTATAAGAAAATAGTCTTTTTCATTTCTTTATGATACCTAAAACAATTCATTATTGTTGGTTTGGTGGTAAACCTTTGCCACCACTTGCTATTAAATGTTTAGAATCATGGAATAAATATCTTCCGGATTATGAAATAATAGAATGGAATGAATCTAATTTTCCAGTAAACTCTATTCCATATACAAAGGAAGCAGCTGCTAAGGGAAAATGGGCATTTGTTAGCGATTATGCTCGGTTCTATATATTATATCATAATGGAGGAATTTACCTTGACACAGATGTACAAATATTGAAATCATTGAATCCTTTTTTAAAACATCATTCTTTTTCAGGTTTTGAATCAAAGGATAGGGTTGCTCCGGGGCTTATTTTGGGAGCGGAAAAGGGATGCTCTTTGATGAAAAAATTGATGAATAGTTATCATGAACGTCATTTCATTAATCAAAATGGGTTGTTAAATGAAAAAACTGTAGTCAGTTATATGACAGAAGAATTGGTTTCAGAAGGATTAATCCTGAATGGTGAATTGCAAAATATCCATGATTTTATAGTATATCCAATTGATTTCTTTTCGCCTAAATCGTTAGAAACAGGGAAGCTTAAGATAACATCCAACACATATTCTATACATCATTATGCAGGAAGTTGGATGAGTAATACATCTCGATTGAAACGCTATGTTTACTTGCTGATAGCAAAAGTTCCTTTTGTTTACAAAATGTATAATAAGATTTATAGAAAATATTAGCTGGATGCTGCCATATTATGCTATATTTACTTTTTTGGCTTTTTTGTCATTGGCCGAATCACAATCTGTAAAGCGTAAACAGAGGAGCTTGTTATTATCAGGTGTATGGCTGCTTTTGACATTATTTGCCGGATTGAGATATAATAATGCGGATTGGAATTCCTATTTTGATTTTTATAAAAATATTGCAAATGGTTCCGGAGAAGGTTCTGCTGATATTGGCTTTAATTTAATTTGCCTTTTTCTTTCCATTTTTAGTAATAGCCCCATATTGATGTTCGTAGTAGTAGCAGGTACGTCTGTCGCACTTAACCTGAACTCCTTTAAAAAATATTCGCCATTTTTTTTAATTTGTGTGCTCTACTATTTTGTTCATCTGTATGTTCTTAAAGAGATGATACAGATAAGAGGAGGTTTGGCAAGTGCAATTTGTTTGTATAGCATTCGCTTTTTATTTAATCGAAAGTATAAGTCTTTTTGGTTATTTTGGTTGTTAGCTCTTTCCATACATTTTTCTGTGATTGTTTGGGCGCTTGTTGGGCTTGTGTATAAGTATCAACCATCGTTGAAAACATTAAAATGGACTTTGTTTATATGCTTTGCAGTGGGTCTTATTTGTCCATTAGGACAATTTATAAAATTATTGGCTGTAGGTGTTGATGCGCGTCTTGGTGCATATATAGCTTATGGAGATAGTGAGTATGCTGCCGCTTTAGGTATTTTCACTAATATAAATGCTATTAAAAGCTTAATAGTTGGTATAATACTTTTATATTTCCATGATAAAATGAAAAATATTAGTCCCTATTTTTCCCCTTTATTGTATGCTTATATACTTGGAGTCTGCTGGTTGATGCTTTTTAATGATTTTGCTATTATAGGCGGGCGTATGTCTGGAGTGTTACTTTGCGTTGAACCGGTTTTAGTCTCTTATCTGACCATACTACTTTCTAAAAGAACGAAATGGTTTTTTGTTTCAATACTTATAGTTGTGACATATACCATGTTGTCGTTAAATGTTAGTCCTGACAAAATATCACCATATCAATTTTATTTTTAATGAAAATAGCCATGTTTCTCCCGAATTTATCGAATACGGGACCCAATATTGTAGCAAAAGATTTATGTACCGGATTAGTTCGTAAGGGACATGTTTGCCAAGTTTTTTATTTTGATGATATTGTTGAGTTGGATATGCCTTGTTCTATAGAGAGAATTACAAATATGAAAAGATTTGATTTTTCTAATTGGGATATTATACATAGTCACATGTTTCGTCCAGATTTATATATTAGGCTTCATACGTTATTTTCCAGGAAAAAACATCGAACTCGTTTCATATCGACTTTGCATAATCCGATTTCATATCGAGCATTAAAAATAGACTATCCTCTTGTCCATTCTCTAATTGGTTCTTTTTTATGGAAGTTTGCACTGAGGGCTTTTAATGAATTGGTAGTTTTGAATGAAGATACATATCAACAGTTATCTAAAGTTTCTAAAGAACATTTACATATAATTCATAATGGAAGAGATATAATTCCTAGTGCTGTCTCTAATGAAAAGGATTTGGAAGAAATAAGAAAACTGAAGCAAAAGTATATTATTGTGGGAACTGTATCTCGAATAATAAAACGGAAAGGGATCGAGCAGATGATACGTGCGTTAGTTTTGTTACCGAATTATGCATTTGTTGTGGTTGGAGATGGCAGTGAACTTGAAAACATTAAAATATTGGCGAAAGAACTATCTGTTTCAGAACGCTGCTATTGGGTAGGGTATCGTGAAGATGCAACATCTTATCAATCTTTGTTTGATTTGTTTGTGATGTGTTCTCGCTCTGAGGGTTTTCCGTTGGCCCTAATTGAAGCTGCTGGATATGGAGTTCCATCTATTTTATCTGATATTTCAATTTTTAAATCGATTATGACTGAGCGGGAAGTTCTTTTTTATAAATTAGATAACATCGATTCATTAGTGTCTGCCATTCATGTTGCTACCCGAAATAGAGAAAAATTTGCAAATCGTATTTATGATTATTATATAAAAAATCTGACAGTTAATTCAATGACTGATAAATATTTGGAACTTTATATTCACTCACTCAATTCTTAGTGTTTTATTGATATGCTAGATAAGATTACAGCTACTATTGTTACATATAAGAATCCTGATTCTGTTTTATTGAAAGCTATCAATAGCTTTTTGAATACAAAGATAGAAGTACGGTTATATATTATTGATAATTCTCCCACAAATTATTTAAAAGATATTTCTCATGATCCTCGGGTAGAGTATATTTTTATGAATTCGAATAATGGCTTTGGAGCCGGACATAATGTTATATTGAGAGATCCTGAAAAGATGGGAAAATATCATTTAATACTAAACCCGGATATATCATTTGAGGAAGGGACTTTGGAGAAGTTATATGATTACATGGAGGGTAAGCCGGATGTGGGAAATGTAATGCCTAAGGTTATTTATCCTAATGGGGAATTGCAATATTTATGTAAGCTTCTTCCTACGCCAAAAGATTGGATAGTTCGTATGTTTCTTCCTATTAAAAGCATCAAAAACAGAATTGACTATAATTTTGAAATGAAGTTTGCAGATTATGATAGAGAAATGAATATTCCTTATTTATCAGGTTGTTTTATGTTTCTTCGGAAATCTGTGATAGAAGGAATTGGAGTGTTTGATGAAGGTATTTTTATGTATGGAGAAGATACAGATCTAAATAGGCGTATTTATCGGAAATACAAAACGATGTATTATCCTCAAGTAACTATAACTCACCATTTTGAGAAAGGATCTCATAAAAGTTTACGTTTATTGTGGATACATGTAAAGGCTGCTATTTATTATTTAAATAAATGGGGTTGGTTCTTTGATAAAGAAAGAAGTATAATAAATATAACAGTGAAGCAACAATATATTAGAAAGTAATGATAGATAGAATGAATCTTCTTTTTACAGGTGCTTCTGGCTTCTTGGGGTATAATGTACTTCCATTATTGAAGAAAAAGTACTCAGTAGAAACTATAGGACTAACTTCTCAGGATGATTATATAGTGAATTTAGCAGCAGAGATTCCTAAGTTGGCCGGAAAATATGATGTTATATTGCATGTTGCAGGAAAAGCACACTCTTTGCCTAAGACGGAGGCAGAGAAACGACTTTTTTTTGATGTGAACCTTCAAGGGACTAAGAATTTGTGTACTGCTTTGGAACAAAGTGGCATTCCGAAGTCATTTATTTTTATTAGTACTGTTGCTGTTTATGGTTGTGATTCGGGTGAGAATATCACGGAAGAATATCCTTTGAATGGAACAACTCCTTATGCTCTGAGTAAGATCAAGGCGGAGAAATATCTGGAAGAATGGTGTGCCATGCATAATGTGAAATTAAGTATACTTCGTCCTTCTTTAATTGCCGGTCCTAATCCTCCGGGAAATCTGGGAGCAATGATCCATGGTATTGAAAATGGTAAGTACTTAAGTATTGCCGGGGGAAAAGCCCGGAAAAGTGTTCTGATGGTTCAGGATATTGCAAATCTTCTTCCTATGTTAATAGAAAAGGGTGGGATATATAATGTTTGTGACAGTTACCAGCCGAGTTTTCGTGAGTTGGAGATGGTGATATGCAAACAATTGAATAAGAAGTTACCTTTGTCTATTCCTTATTGGTTTGCTAAAAGTATGGCCGTTCTTGGTGATTGTTTTGGGGAAAATACACCAATAAACAGTTTAAAACTTCGCAAGATCACAAACTCTTTGACTTTTAGTAATGAAAAAGCAGTGCGTGAACTTGGGTGGAAGCCTATGAATGTTCTGAAAAATTTTCGGATAGAATAAGGAGGTGCTCTAAATGGAAATTTTTCTTTGGATTATAGGAATCTTAATAGGAATTCTTTTTTTTGTCTTTTTAGGACTTCAACTTTGGTTTTATTTCATTAAAAAGAACGAATAGTTTATGTACTATCTGATAATCTTAGTTCTGCTATTTCTGGCAGAACTTTTTTATTTTCATATTGCCGATAAATATAATATTATCGACAAACCGAATAAACGGAGTTCGCATACCCGGATTACACTGCGGGGTGGAGGAATTATCTTCTACTTGGGTGCATTGGCTTATTTTCTGACAAATCAGTTTGAGTACCCTTGGTTTATGTTGGCTCTCACTCTGGTGACGGTGATCAGCTTTGTAGATGATATCCGCTCCATATCACAAGGACTTCGTCTTGTTTTTCATTTTACGGCGATGGGCTTGATGTTCTATCAGTGGGAGTTGTTTACTCTTCCCTGGTGGACTGTAGTTGTGGCTTTGATCACATGTACAGGGATTATCAATGCCTATAATTTTATGGATGGAATTAATGGAATCACGGGGGGATATTCGCTGGTTGTACTTGGATCTTTGGCGTTTATCAATCATTGGGTTGTTTCGTTCGTTGAACCGGGTTTGATTTATACCATGCTGTGTGCGGTGCTGGTCTTTAATTTCTTTAATTTCCGTAAGAGGGCAAAATGCTTTGCCGGTGATGTGGGGTCGGTCAGTATTGCTTTTATTATTCTGTTTTTAATCGGTAAGCTGATAATCGATACGGAAGATTTTAGTTGGATTGTGCTTCTGGCAGTATATGGAGCAGACAGTGTGCTGACTATTGTCCATCGATTGATGTTGCATGAAAATATTGCTCTGCCCCACCGGAAACATTTGTATCAGATAATGGCTAACGAACTGAAGATACCTCATGTCGCGGTGTCATTGACCTATATGGTGGTGCAGGGCGTAGTTGTGGCGGGATACCTGGTATTACGGGAGTACGGATATGTATATTTGGCAGGAAGCATATTGCTGTTGAGTATATTATATCTGTTGTTCATGAAGAGATTCTTTCATCTGCACCAGTTTTGAGTTAGTCGGTGGTGGGAAATAAAAAGAAAGGCGACTTGATTGCAAGCCGCCTTTCTTTTTATTTAATCTCAAATTCTTCCTTCATATCAATCTCTTCTCCATGTGAATCGTAGAATACGTATTCAAGAAAAGCGAGTTTCTGACTCGGAATAATTTTAATACCAAATCCGTATTTCATCTGCCATTTGCGTTTCAGCGACATAAGTCCCTGATTCAAATAAGCAGCCACATACGGGTGGATGTGCAGTGAGAATTTCTTTATCTTCAGTTTATTGACCAGATAATCAATTTTACTCTCCAGTGTGTCCGTAAAGAGGATGGACGATTTGATGGTGCCTTTACCAAAGCAAGTCGGACAGGTTTCTGTAGTGTTCACGTCCATGGCCGGGCGAACCCGTTGGCGTGTAATTTGCATCAGTCCGAATTTGCTTAAGGGCAGAATGTTGTGACGCGCCCTGTCTTTTTGCATATTGGCACACATACGTTCGTAAAGCTTCTGACGATTTTCGGCTTCATTCATGTCGATGAAATCCACCACAATGATACCACCCATATCCCTTAGTCTTAACTGGCGTGCCAACTCATCGGCAGCTCCCAGGTTAACTTCGAGTGCATTACCTTCCTGTCCGTTGGCATTCTTGGTGCGGTTACCGCTGTTCACGTCTACTACGTGAAGCGCCTCAGTGTGCTCAATAATCAGGTAGGCACCACTCTTGTAGGATACTGTTTTACCAAAAGACGATTTAATCTGTTTGGTGATACCAAAATTGTCATAAATGGGAAGCTGACCTTTGTATAATTTGACAATGCCTGCCCGTTCGGGGGCAATCAGTGTCACATAATCCCTGATTTCGTTGAATACCGCTTCGTTGTTGACGTAGATATTTTCGAACGAGGGATTGAAAAGGTCGCGTAACAAGGCTACGGCACGGCTGGTTTCCTCATAAATCAGTGTAGGAAACTTTGTAGCCTTTTGTACCTTGGTGATACTTTCTTCCCAGTGCTTCAGCAATACTTTAAGCTCTCCGTCGAGTTCGGCAACACGTTTGCCTTCTGCCACTGTGCGTACGATCACTCCGAAGTTTTTCGGTTTGATGCTCATCAGTAACTGTTTCAGGCGCGCACGTTCTTCGCTCGATTTAATTTTTTGAGAAACGGAAACCTTATCATTAAAAGGAATCAGTACCAGATATCTTCCTGCAAACGAGATTTCGGAAGTCAGGCGTGGTCCCTTGGTAGAGATAGGTTCCTTTACGATTTGCACCACTACTTCTTGTCCTACCTTTAATGTATTGGCTACAGTGCCATCCTTGTCAAGGTCGGGAAGCAGGGTTGCTTTCGAAATGGGATTAAGCTTTTTTTTGTCGCTTAAAGTCTGCTTTACGTACTTTTCGAGTGAGTTAAATTGAGGACCCAGGTCTAAATAATGAAGGAAAGCATCTTTCTCATAACCGACATCCACGAAGCAAGCATTCAGTCCGGGCATCAATTTCTTGACACGGCCTAAATACATATTGCCCACCGAAAAAGAAATATTTCTTCCTTCGCTTTGAAGTTCCACCAGACTCTTGTCCTCAAGTAGGGCGATGGATACTTCTTTGGGCTGTACGTCTACTACTAGTTCGCTTGTCACCTCTATTTCCTATATTATTTAATTTTGTAAAAAATGAACGAATAACTCAATGGGTTTGTTCATTCAATCGGGCATTTAAACAAAGAACAAACTCGAAAGACATAGCTTCACAAGTTTGTTCTTTATTTCTGTCCAGATTCAGACTAAAAATTACTTTTTGCTTTTATGTCTGTTCTTTCTTAGTCTTTTTTTACGCTTGTGCGTAGACATTTTATGTCTTTTTTTCTTCTTTCCGCTTGGCATAGCTTCAAAATTTTATGGGTTAATACTCTTGTTTATTATTTCTTTACCGAAAGGGTGAATGTCTTAGCTGGTTTGAACGCCGGAATGTTGTGTTCCGGAATGATGATAGTCGTATTCTTAGAAATATTACGAGCGGTTTTTTGAGCTCTTTTCTTTACGACGAAGCTACCAAATCCACGGAGGTAAACATTCTCGTCCTTAGACAAAGAATCTTTCACTGCATCCATAAATGCCTCAACTGTTGTAAGTACTGTTACTTTGTCAACACCGGTGTTCTTTGCAATTTCGTTTACAATATCTGCTTTAGTCATTTTTCCTTAAAAAAAATATTATTACTATGTTCTTTCTAATTTTTTGGACTGCAAATATATAGCTTTTTAGTCTCCCAAAAAAATATATCCCGAACAATTTTCTAAAAAAGTCGCTTCATTAAGCTTTCTTAGTTCGTAATTAAACGAAAATGACTACTTTTGTGCAAGGATAAAGTTAACAAAAAGTAGAATCCGTCCAAAAAGCATGAACCGGAATTTCAGCAATGCAATAGAGAATTGGTACAAGGAATATAAACGTGAACTTCCCTGGAGGGATTCGGCAGATCCGTATGTAATATGGATATCGGAAATCATTCTTCAGCAAACGCGTGTGGTGCAGGGGTACGATTATTTCGTCCGCTTTATGAAACGTTTTCCCGATGTCGCCACTTTGGCCGAGGCGGATGAAGACGAAGTGATGAAGTATTGGCAGGGACTGGGCTATTATTCGCGTGCCCGTAATTTGCATGCCGCCGCCAAGAGCATGAATGGGGTATTTCCGAAAACTTATCCTGAGGTGCGTGCCCTCAAAGGGGTAGGGGAGTATACAGCCGCTGCCATTTGTTCTTTTGCGTATAACATGCCTTATGCGGTGGTCGATGGAAATGTATATCGAGTGCTGTCGCGTTATTTGGGCATCGATACTCCGATTGATTCTACAGAAGGGAAAAAATTGTTTGCGGCTGTGGCGGATGAATTGCTGGATAGAAAGAACCCCGCATTATACAATCAGGCTATTATGGACTTCGGAGCGATCCAATGTTCTCCTCAAACTCCCAACTGCATGTTTTGTCCATTGGCTGACAGTTGTGCGGCGCTGGCAAAGGGGACAGTGGCGGAGCTTCCGGTCAAGCAGCACAAAATAAAAACGACCAATCGTTATTTCAATTATATATATGTACGCATGGGCGTGCATACTTTCATAAATAAAAGGACGGGAAATGATATATGGAGAAATCTGTTCGAGCTTCCGTTGATTGAAACTCCGGTTGCTGTTTCGGAGGAGGAATTTTTGGCACTGCCCGAGTTAAAGGCATTGTTTGCCTCCAAGGAACTTCCGGTAGTCCGTTCGGTTTGCCGGGACGTGAAACACGTGCTTTCCCACCGGGTGATTTATGCCAATTTTTATATAGTAGATCTTCCGGAAGATAGTCATTCGTTTGCTGCTTATCAAAAAATAAAGGCTGAAGAGCTGGAACAATATGCCGTCTCAAAATTGGTGCATGCCTTTATAGAGAAATACATCGATTGAAATAGAAACTGAATATATTTTGTTGAATTATAAATATCTAAAATTATGAAACGACCTTACTTACTATTAGCCTGTCTTTCTCCCGTAGCTTGCCTGATGGCCGCAAGTGGACAAAAAGGAGGAAAAAACAAACAGAAGGTGAATGACCGACAACTGCCGAATGTGGTGTTTATCTATGCAGATGATTTGGGATATGGCGATCTGGAATGTTATGGAGCTAAAAATGTACAAACTCCTAATGTTAACCGTTTGGCATCCGAAGGTATTCGCTTTACTAATGCGCATGCTACTGCGGCTACCAGTACTCCTTCACGTTACTCCATGCTTACGGGAGAATATGCCTGGCGTCGTCCGGGAACGGATGTAGCAGCCGGAAATGCCGGAATGATTATCCGTCCGGAAGATTACACGATGGCCGATATGTTTAAAAATTCCGGTTATGTGACTGCTGCTCTCGGTAAATGGCATTTGGGACTGGGAGATAAAAGCGGAGAGCAAGACTGGAATGCTCCACTTCCCGCTGCATTGGGGGATTTGGGATTTGACTATTCATACATTATGGCTGCTACTGCCGACCGTGTGCCCTGTGTATTTATTGAAAACGGAAAAGTGGCAAACTATGACCCGAGTGCCCCTATCGAAGTCAGCTACCGCAAACCTTTTGAAGGAGAACCTTTAGGGAAAGATCATCCGGAGCTGTTGTATAACCAGAAACACAGTCATGGACATGATATGGCTATCGTAAACGGAATCGGCCGCATCGGTTATATGAAAGGGGGAGGCAAGGCTTTATGGAAAGATGAAAATATTGCCGACTCGATCACTACACATGCCATCAACTTTATTCGCGAACATAAGGATGAACCGTTTTTTATGTATTTTGCAACGAACGATGTGCACGTTCCACGCTTTCCACACGAGCGTTTCCGTGGTAAGAATCCGATGGGGTTGCGCGGAGATGCCATTGTACAGTTCGACTGGAGTGTAGGGCAAATCCTGGAAACACTTGACAAGCTGGGGCTTTCTGAAAACACATTGATTATTCTTTCCAGTGATAACGGTCCTGTTGTGGATGATGGTTATCAGGATCGTGCAGAGGAGCTGCTCAACGGGCACAGTCCGGCAGGTCCGCTGCGTGGCAACAAATATAGTGCTTTCGAAGGTGGAACCCGTATTCCCGCCATTGTGCGCTGGCCTAAGAAAATTACTCAGCCGCAGGTGTCGGATGTATTGGTTTCACAAATCGATTGGCTGGCCTCTTTAGCTTCCTTGGTTGATGCAAGGGTTCCCAAAGGAGCGGCTCCCGATAGTTTTGACCGTCTGGGCAACTGGCTGGGAACGGATTCTACCGACCGTCCTTGGGTGATTGAGCAAGCCTCTAACCACACACTGTCAGTACGTACCAAGGACTGGAAATACATTGAACCTAACGACGGTCCTCACATGATAACCTGGGGACCTAAAATAGAAACGGGTAATCTGAGCATTCCGCAATTGTATGACATGACTAAAGATTATGAACAGGAGAATCTTGCAGAGAAGAATCCAGCCAAGCTTTTTGAATTGCAAACCATTTTGAGAAAAGTGCGCAATAAAACTTATAGAGCTTTATAAAAGTTGTAACAATTCTTGCATTCTATTGTTATTCTATTTAATTTTGGCAACGAAATTCGGTATTTAGAAACATAAAATTCTGAGAATATGTCAGTAAATAAAGTGATATTGATAGGAAATGTCGGAAAAGACCCTGAAGTGAGATATTTGGATACAGGTATTGCTGTAGCCAGTTTTCCTCTGGCTACGACCGACCGCGCATATACTTTGTCGAATGGTACACAAGTGCCCGAACGGACCGAATGGCACAATCTTGTCCTTTGGCGCGGACTGGCAGAAACTGCCGAAAAGTATGTACATAAAGGTGATAAGCTCTATGTGGAGGGGAAAATAAGAACCCGTTCTTATGATGACCAGAATGGGGCTAAACGCTATGTTACCGAGATTTTTGTGGATAATATGGAAATGCTCACTCCGAAAGGTACCGGTTCGGGATCGTATGCTCCGGCACAGCAGCAGACTGCTGCTCCCGTGAGACCTCAATCGCAACAACCGCAGCAACCGGTGTCTTCGCAAGATAATTCGGCGGATGACCTGCCGTTTTAATGGTTAATGGCTACAAGTTAAGAGTTAGAATTGCCATCCGGCATCTAACCTTAACTTGTAGTGATAACTTTTAGCTGACAACTTGTGGCACATGATTTGCATGTAGCTACTTATTATTAACTTAAAACCAATATTTTGGACCCAGACGCTTATTTATGCCAATTGGCAGAAATTTTTAACGGAATATCCGTAAACACACCTTCATTATCGGCAATAATAGCCATTATTCTGGCAGGTTTGCTCCTGCTCGCCTCGGGCTTTGCTTCGGCATCCGAAATCGCTTTCTTCTCACTTTCGCCTTCCGATCTGAATGATATAGAAGAAGGCAATCATCCTTCTGATGGGAAAATCAGCAATCTGCTCGCAGACTCCGAACGTTTGTTGGCAACCATTCTTATCACAAACAACTTTGTGAATGTTACCATTATCATGCTCTGTAACTTCTTCTTCATGAATGTCTTTGTCTTTCATTCGCCTCTTGCAGAGTTTTTGATACTGACTGTTATCCTGACTTTCCTCTTGTTGCTTTTCGGAGAGATTATGCCTAAGATCTATTCGGCCCAGAAGACATTGGCTTTCTGCCGTTTCTCCGCTCCGGTCATCTATATGTTGCGTAAAGTATTTGCTCCTATCTCTGCTGTGTTAGTACATTCTACGGCTTTCTTGAATAAACATTTTGCCAAAAAGAATCACAATATATCGGTTGACGAACTTTCTCATGCCCTTGAACTGACCGACAAGGCCGAACTTACGGAAGAAAATAATATACTGGAAGGCATCATTCGTTTTGGTGGCGAAACAGCCAAGGAGGTTATGACTTCCCGCCTCGACGTGGTCGATCTTGATATACGTACTCCTTTTAAAGATGTAATTCAATGTATTATCGACAATGCGTATTCCCGTATCCCCATCTATTCGGGCACACGTGATAATATCAAGGGGGTACTTTATATCAAGGATTTGTTGCCCCACCTTAATAAGGGTGACAATTTCCGTTGGCAGTCACTGATCCGTCCGGCGTATTTTGTGCCGGAAACTAAAATGATCGATGATCTTTTACGCGATTTTCAGGCAAATAAGATTCATATTGCCATTGTTGTGGATGAATTCGGGGGTACATCGGGAATTGTGACAATGGAGGATATCATTGAAGAGATCGTTGGGGAGATTCATGATGAATATGATGATGAAGAGCGTACCTATACGGTGATTAACGATCATACCTGGGTGTTTGAGGCTAAAACGCAGTTGACCGATTTTTATAAGATTACGAAGGTCGACGAAGATGATTTTGACAAAGTAGATGGAGATGCCGATACACTGGCCGGACTGTTGCTCGAGATAAAGGGAGAATTTCCGGCACTCCATGAGAAGGTTCTCTATCATCGATACGAATTTGAAGTGCTGGCTATGGATAGCCGGAGAATCCTGAAAGTGAAGTTTACCGTTAACGAGCCTTCCACAGAGGAAGAAGCTTCCTGATATCAGCTTTTGCCATGGCTTTGTTACGGGAATATAAAGAAATTGCTTATCAGTGGGGAATCTGGAAAACAGAAGAGTCCCCGGAAGAACTTTTGGCACTGTTGCCCGATCCGGAAAGATATGAGCAACAGTTGACGCTCTTTTCTTCACCTCATCGTAAATTGGAATGGCTTTCCGTACGTGTATTGCTATATCAGTTGCTGGGGGAGGAAAAGACAATTGAATATGCTCCCAGTGGCAAACCCCATTTGGCGGATTCTTCTTATTTCATCAGCATTTCTCACACTCGCGGCTATGTCGCAGTTATACTGAGTGCCGTGTCCGAAGTGGGAATCGATATCGAGCAATACGGGCAGCGGGTGCACAAGGTCGCTCATAAATATATGCGTCCGGACGAGTTGATTTCTGAATATCAGGGAGAAGATACCTGGTCTTTACTTTTACATTGGTCAGCAAAAGAAGTGATGTTTAAGTGTATGGATACTTCAGAGGTCGATTTTAGGGAGCATCTTCGCATCATGCCGTTCCAGGTATGTGAACACGGGGAGTTTCCGGCGGAAGAATACCGTACGGAACATAAGAAGAAGTTCATGATCCGCTATTTGCTGCATCCGGACTTTGTGATGACGTGGCAAGTGACATCTGCGTATTCCGTGAATGAATGTGATATTATGAAGAAAATGCAATGATAAAGCGTATCCTATTATTGGCGATCGTTATTGGGGGTGGTATGACAACCGTTGCTCAAAACAGCATAGATACTTTGTTTATGTCTGTCAGTCAACGTTTGTCCGGGCATCCCTCTGAACTCATCTATTTGCAGACCGGCAAAGATATATATGAAACGGGAGAAGATTTATGGTTTAAGGCCTATCAATTGGATGCCAAATCGTTCGCGCTGTCGGAACAAAGCGAAACGCTCTACTTGCAGATGCTTAATGATAAGGATAGTGTGGTTTGGGCCGAAAAGTATCCCATAGAGAAGGGGATTGCTGAGGGCCATGTATATATAGATACAAAATTATCGGAGGGCAATTATCGGTTGGGAACCTATACCCGCCACTCATATTATAATGATACGACCGGAATATCTCCGGAACGTAAAATCAGGATAGTCAGGAATATCGCTCTTGATTCTTTGCCGGAGCATCGAGAGAAGCCGGGTGAGTTCCGGTTCAATCTTTTTCCCGAAGGAGGAAATCTGGTCTCAGGTTTACCGTTCCGTTTGGCGTTTAAAGCGACGGGCAGCGGAGGATGTCCGGTCGATGTGGAAGGAACATTGTATCAGGATGAAATTCCTGTTTTGTCTTTTAAAAGTAGCCACGATGGGATGGGAGTCATACCTTTTACTCCTTCCTCCGGCAAAGAATACCGGATAGAGCTGGCGAACGGGTATAGTTATGCTTTACCTGAAATCTATCGGCAGGGGATGGGGCTCCGGTTATCCGGGCGGGACGGGAAACAGCTTGAATTCCTTATTTCCCAAACGGAAGGATTGTCCGATCAGGAGGTATATCTCGTAGGACAGATGCGAGGAACCGTCTGCTGTGTGGCAAAAGGGTTGCTGAAAGATCGTTTGAAAATGAAGATACCTCTTTCGGAGTTTCCTTATCAGGGTATAGCGGAGTTTACCTTGTTCAATGCGGCTATGCAGCCTGTGGCGGAAAGGTTGGTATATGTGCATCCGGAAAAGAAGCTTCATATTGATATTGTAACGGAGAAAGAGAGCTATGTTCTTCGGGAAAAAGCTACATTGAAAGTAAAAGTGACAGATGATAATGGACAGCCCGTGAAAGCCGATTTGGGTATCAGTGTGTTTGACAAAGCATACAGCAATCCGGATGACCGGGTGAACATGCTGGCTTATTGTTATTTGTCATCACAGATACGTGGTGCTGTCTGCCGGCCGGCTTATTACTTTGACGAGAAGAATGCTGATCGTATGCAGGCAATGGATCTGTTGTTGCTGACTCAGGGGTGGAGGCGATACGTCTGGGAACTTAACGGAACGGTCCGTCATGGCGAGATGTTTTTGAGGGATGATGTAACGGGAATTCAGACCTTGGGCAGTAAGAAGAAAAGTAAAGGAACGGGAGGTGCTAAACAACTTATTCAGGTTTCGGGCGCCGAAGGAAATTCCACCTATCTGATGACGGATTCCTTGGGGCGTTTTACGGTCGATACTGATTTGATGAAGACACTTCGTGGCGGGTATGTGTATCTGAAACCCATGTTGTCGAAAGAGTTTAAACCTGAATTGGAGATTCAGGATTACTTCCCTGCCATCGATAGCATACGGAGAAAGAAGTCTTTTGACTGCTCGCTGATAAATTGTACACAGAGACCCAAAGAGGAGATTTACGATGCACCGGTCGTGAGTGGTGACAGTACCATTCTGCTGGATGAAGTGGTCATTGCCCGCAAGGCTCGTAAGCCGTTCAGAGATAAGCTTATGGGACGTCTGGATAGTTTGGCTCAAATGAATCTGAATAGTGTCTATGTTTGTACTTCGTGTGGGCTTTTATTGAATTATAATCCGGATTATCAGGGACATCATGCACTGGTGGGAGAAGGTGGATGTCCGGCTAAAGGTAGGAAACAACCGGTTGACGGAGAAACTTATAGGATAGCCAAGTATAAATATTATGGGGACGCAAAAGGTGGGGGAGTCTATTTTAGTGTGGTCGATGCACATTCCGTGGTTTATCATGCTACTGAATTTACCGAAGAGGAACTGCTCCGTATGAATAATATGTGGCGAGTGAAAGGGTATTACGGTAAGCGTGAGTTTTACCAACCGGATGAAATAGATATGCAGTTGCCTGTACCTGATGCCCGCAATACATTGCTATGGGCTCCGTCCGTAGTGACTGACGAAAAAGGTGAGGCTACCGTTTCTTTTTATTGCTCCGACATTAATACCGGTTTTATTGGAGTGGCAGAGGGAGTAGATGGAACAGGACTTTTAGGGACTGATCAATGTGAGTTTAGAGTGATCAGGAGAGCAGACTAAATCTTATAACCGCAGTTTGTGGACGGAGAGGAAATATAAAAGTCGCCGGGAATATCGTTTGAAAGATGTTTCCGGCGATTTATCTTATTTCTTTAGTTTATAACTCAACGCTCCCGACGGACACATTTTGATTTGGGCAATCAGTTCTTCCGTGGTAGCATTCTCCATCTTTATCCACGGACGTTCTTGCGGGTGATATACGTTAGGCAGTGTCTTTACGCAGATTCCGGCATGCCGGCAGAGTTCCGGTTGCCATACAATGGTCAGTTCGCCATTGCTGTATTCTATTTGTTTTCCCATAACTGTTTTTATATTATTGAATGTGAATACCACGAAGTACAATACGCTTCCATTCCGGATGCTTATGTATATATCCCGCAACGAACGGACAGAGAGGAACCAGGCGCAATCCCTGCCGTTCAATGTCAGTGAGAACTTTCTCTGCAAGTTGTGAACCTATTCCGTGTCCTCCCAAGGCGGCCGGTACTTCGGTATGTGTCAGATAGATCTCGCCATTTAAGGATTTTATGTATTCTATCCGGGGAACATAACCTTCAACATGAAATTCATATTGATGTTTTTCTTCATTATCTATCAGTTCATAATTTTCAGTCATAATCTTCTTACTTTTAAATCTTGTTTTATTCTACAACATTTAGAGGATAAACTTTGTTTCCTCCTCTTGTTTATTTATGAATCATTTAAACAATTGGATGACGGGATATAACTTTAACAGATAATAATGATTCATGGCAAAACAAATGTATAATCTTTCTGTTGATATTTGACTTATGCGGAGCAACGGTGCCTCGCTTAAAAAACTACCATAGGGAAAGTATCTCGGTTTTAGGATACTGATTTCTGAGTGATTGAACGAATTGTTTTATATTTAAACTTTAGAGGTTATGAATAGAAGAGTAATACAGATCTTCTGCATGGTAGTTGGCATGGTACTTGCTTCCTCTTGCGGAGACGAATGTCCGGTAGAACAACCTTACTCGGTTAGGGTATCTGTTAAGGACAAGAACTATTTGAATATATCGCAGTTTCCACAGTTGAGCCAGATAGACGAAAATCTGCCTTTCCGGACTTATGCGGGAACTCTCTATTACGCCTTGTACGATGCATCTACCGGAGCATTGATCAGAGAGTCGGCGGTCGTCTCTACGGAAGGTGAAGAAAAGGAATACACCCTTACTTTTCCGGGCGTACCCGACGGTGACTACAAATTGGCCGTATGGGGAAATCTGACCACGGACTATCCCGCCGGTATCTTGCATCAGGATGGGAAGGAACATACGGATATTTATGTGACAAGCGGGGACTTGCATTTCTCTCCCGATTATCAGACAGAAGAATTGACACTGGAACGCACGAAGGGAAAGTTGTTACTGCTCTGTTCAAATTTCCCGTCTGAGATAACACGCATTGAACAGAATGTAAGTCATGTTTATCAGTCGACGGATGCCGGCCTCAACTATTCCGGAAGCACTCAAGTTGACAAAAATGTGCCGTTCACCAGTGTCCTGGAGACATTGCTTGCTCCTACTTCGGCAGAGGGACATTCCAAATTAACTTTGACTTTCTATACCGGTGGTACACGTGCATCAGAAACTCCATATCTGAAATTGCCGGTGATGGAGATGGATATGCGGCGTAATGAAATAACTGCTGTTTCTATAGACTACAATACATCAGAAGGAATCTGGGAAATCAAGATGTTCATCCGTGGAGAATGGATCACGATACATCGCCTGGATATTTTCTGATCACTTTTTCTCTTATCTATTTATTAAACTAAACTTTGCTATTATGAAAAAATTAATGTTTCTGGTGGCAGCAAGCTTGTTTGTGTTTGCTGCTTGTTCCAGCGAAGATGATTCTTCACCCGAAGTGAATCCTGAAAATGCTGCAATTACATTTGAGCTGTCTGCGGTTAATGGTCTGACAGACGGAATTGGAACCCGGATGCCGGTGTATAGCCAGGAGGCCACACAGCATGTCACTCGTGTCAGTGTTTATGCTTTTGTGCAGAACGGCTCGACCTATCTGCATCAAAAGACTTATGATATCACCGGCTGGACCGATGGTACTACCTTTAAACGTTTCGCTGTTCCCGATGCGGATAAACTTCCTGTCGGCGTATATAAGTTTCTGGCCGTAGGACGTGATGCAAGTGACCGCTTCTCTGTGACTACACCCACTTCCGGCAATACCAATTATACGGATATGCTTGCTTCTATTGTGAACTCGGGCGATGAATCGGAAATCTTTGCGGGTTCGGCCGATGCGGAAGTGATGGCCCAGGGAGGAACTCGTGTCAGCATTGAGATGACCCGTAAGGTGGCCGGTGTGCTGGGATACTTCAAGAATGTTCCTCAAGTGCTAAACGGAAGTACCGTGAAGTATCTGCGTCTGAAGGTCAGCAACTCCAACCAACAGGTGAACCTGACTAATGGTGTGGGGATCAATACAGCGCCTACTCCTTATAATATAATAGACATGGATCTTTCCGGGCAGGCTGTTTCCAACGGTGTGTATGTAGGTAACGATCTTTCCGGTCAGGGAGTGGTAAAAGTACCTAATTCGCAATTGGGAGGTTCTTTCTATATACCGGTTAGTGGCGTGAGCATGACTTTGGGACTTTATGACGCAAGTGGTGTAGCTATCAAGGAGTGGACTGTGAGTGATACTAACAGTTCGGGAGCAACACAGTTCAATCTGATGGCCAATCATTTTTATTCATTGGGTGTGAAAGGTGCTACGGGCAGTGTAGATGGTGGAACACCGGGGAATCCGGGTGACGATGACGCTCCGGTAGATTTATTGACCGACCAGAACATTGTAATCACTATCAGTCCGGCATGGGAACTGATTCATAACCTGGTGATCCAGTAAAAGTAACTCAAAAACAGAATCATGGTATGGCTATGAGAAAGACAGGCTATATAACTATCCTTCTGACGGGATTTCTGGCAACGCTCTTGTTGGGTAGCTGCTCAACAGATGATGTTGCCGAACTCCCCTTGGAAGAAGGGGTTCCGGTTCGTTTTGAAATAAAGCGGGATGGGATCATGAGTCGTGCGCCGGGAGATGCAGCTCTTTCTGTCAACAGGATATTGATTCTGCCTTTTCGGAAAACGGATGAGGCATCGTCCAACGATGCAGCTAATTTCATTCCGGAATATAGTGCAGCCCGACAATTGGACGTCAACTCGTTTCCGGCAGTAGTCACGATGCTTACTCTTTCGGCAGCCTCTACCTATCAGTTGTTGGTGATCGGATATAATCGGAGTGATTATGATTTTACCGGTGGCGGGGGTGCGACGAAACGGTTTAATATCGGTTCGACAGATAGTCCGGCTACATTGGCTAATTTGTATTTGCAACCGGTCAATCCGACGGTAGTTCCGGAGTTCTTCTCGTGTTTCGGAAACGGTTACCGGGGTGCAACGTTGGTTGGTCCCATTTTTAAACCTTCACAGATCAACTATGTGACGGGTACGCTGAAAAGGCTGGTTAGCGGTTTTACACTTGAAGTGACCAATGTTCCTGCGTATGTCAACTCTATGACATTGATAGCCGAGCAACTTGTGACGGCTACCCGTGCAACGGATGGGACGGCACTGACATGGCAAACAGCCGGTGACGGCGGTACGAAGACGTTGGCTACTCAGGCACCGGTTTCGGGAAAAGTCAGCTTCAACCAGTTTCTACTGGCTATTCCGGATAGTAGAAAGACTCTGTTCTATCTGGATGTGTCCTATGGAATCTTCACCGAACGTTATACGGTGAAACTGCCGGATACTCCGGGTGTGGTTTCGGGAAACCGGATTATCTTTACTCCTAATCATTGGGTGAAAGTGACCGGAAATTATGCGAATATCAATATAGGTTTCACTTTGGCAGGAAACATCAATCTGGATGACAATGCCTGGGATGGCCTTCAATAGAAACTGAAAGCAAAAAAAACCGGAGATGAAAACGAAAGTGATAATAATGATGAGCCTTTTTATTTCTCTCTTCCTGACGGGATGTGAGAAAGAACTGGTCGAAGTGCCCGGTGAAGTTCCCGGGCAACTTCCTCCGGAAGGTAAGCCTTCGGACTTGCCCGACGGATATTTTGAAGTAACCTTCTCAGCCGGATACGGAGGAGGCGATACCCGTACACCCGTCACAGGGACTGATTCACGGGTTCGCCACCTGCGTTACGTCATTTATAAGTCGACAGGTGAGTTTGTGAAAGAAAAGGTGGTGCTGAATACTACGGATGCCGCTCCTTCCTGGCCGATGGCGGCCTTGAAAGATACGCTTCCGAAAGGACAATATACAGCTGTATTTCTGGCCAATGTAGAGAAAACACAGTTTCCGATTCCCGTTTCGGGCGGAGGAACCAACTATGCGGATGTGCTGACGAACTACCAGACAACGCGTGCGAATGCCCGGATCGTGTTACCCGGTGCCGAGTTTACCGACACTTCGGAATTTTATCTGGCCAATGTATCTTTCTCGGATACCTCTGCTCAACCTTATGTATTGTTGCAGCGTATTATCAGTATGCTGAATTTGCGAAGAGTGTTTGTGGATGCACAAACCGCTTTGAATTCTCTGACCAATAATATTGTGACGCAAGTAGGGTATAAGAATATAATCCGGACGACGGTACAAGGCATTTTGCCCGGGTTACTGAAAACGGCAATGAACTTGGGGCCGGTTGGTAATCTTGTCTATGACGTTGTTGGCGGACTCGATGCCGCAGTCAATCTGGTGGTGGCAGCATTGGTAGAACCGGTCGTGGATGCACTGTATGCACAACTTTTGCAAGGGCTGGTCAATCAGATAGGGCTGACTCTTTCCGGTAATGCCACGCAGAACGGTGCATTGGGAGCGTTGGGCGATTTACTGAATCCCTGGCGGGGCAGTGATGCTGCTTATGCTTTAGTGACTATAAACAACTTCCCGAAGACTATGGACTTAGACCTGAATGTAAAGGATTTCTATACGGGCAATCATCGTTTCCGGTATGGATTCACACCTACACCCGGTACGACAAATAGTGAGAAAGATATTCTGATCAGAGGTTTTCATGGCCTATATGATGTGCGGGAGATTCATGTTGCCAAACCCGGACTGATCTCCGGACTATTGGTGGATGACGTGATTGACGGTCCGTTGTTACTGAACGGAGTGTTTGTGAATATCACAGATCCAATACAAGCAACAGTCAATACGAATTACCGATATCGTTCGAACTATTCGTTTGTCAGCCTGGGGCTGAAATCGTATGCACAGCAGAGCGACGGAAACCATTCGCTGACACTCTCTGTACAGTTGAAGAATATTGCTAACCTGGATGGTATCTTGGGAGGAATTCCTGTGCTCGGTCCTGTGTTGAATGGAACCGTTAGATTATTGATTGGCAATATAACGGTTACCGTTCCGGTGAATCTTCCTTTGCTTGGAACCGATAACCTGACGCTGTCCGGTAGCTGGAGTACACCACCGGTGCAGTATTAAAAAATAAAAGGGGTACGGCCACTTATATAGTACGGCTGCCCCCTTTTTAGTTCAGAGATTATAGCATTAATTCCTCCGTTTTTATGAATATTCAGTTTTTATTTATAATTAATATAATTGAATATCATTGGAGAAAAAAATATTGGTATTGGCTAGAAGTCATTACCATATACATTAGAATAGCCGATATGCCAACAAAAGTTTGGCTCTTTTTCGACTTGTGGCTTTTCGTAAAATTTTAAATCATAAGATGAAAGATACAAGCCTGTACCTATGTTTTTTAGCATAAAGTCGGATGCGTTATTTTCAGGAACGCATACTTGCCATAATTGGCTATTATCGTTTTTGAATACTGAGTAGTTTCCAGATGAGTCTAAATAATATTCATTATTTCTATCTACCATAGATTGGATTCTATAATAACCTTTACTTTTGATGAATTTTATAAGTCCTCTACTAATAGAACCACCCTGTATGGGATATAGTTCGGGGCGTTTCACTTCTTTATTACTCACATCCATAACAGTTAATATTGCTGTGGAGTTAATTACATTATTTTTTCTTGAACTTAGGACAATCTCCTGGGCAGGTAATGATAATAGAGCTGCTTCAATATCAATTCTTGCAATTGGATCCTCAATGAAATCACTTAATAAGTACATTTGTGAATCTGGATTTCCAATTCCAATTAAAGACTCTGAATTTTGGCTTACACTATTTATCCATCCTGTGTAATCTATAGATACGTTATCTAAGACACCATCTGGACTTTGACTAATAATGGCGCTTGAATTAACAGTACCACCTTGTGTCTTTATATATACATTGACTTGTTTGAAACTTTTAAATAGAGTCCTATCATACTTCGTACCAGCTTTAACTGATGAAAGCAAAAAGTTCGATTTTGCTTTAAATTCCTGTTCATTGAATTGGTCAGTACTTTCATATTTGCCTGTGTAGAAAGCTGAGAAATTACCACCTAATAATATATCCGTCATAACATGTGTACCATATTTTTGGATAATTTCTTGTCCCGATAGTTCTTTTAAATCTGCAAGGAACTCATCTGACAGAAAATATTTTAGTCTTGATGGCGAGGTATATGGAAGGGTCAGTCTTCTGGTTGTTTTTAAGGCATCAACTTTATAGAAGGAGTTTAAATTATTGCTAGTACTATTTTGATTAATTGTTGCCTCTAAATCAAGAGAAAAAACTTTTAGTATTTTAGTTCCTATTTTAGTTTTTACATTAACATTGAGCTTCTTTGTTAATTTATCAATTGATGTGCCATATGCAATTCTAGACTGCGCGCGTCCATGTAATATCGCTTCATTTATTTTTGCCGGTGTAAAAGATAGTTCATCTTTAGTTATTTGATCTCGCCCTCTGCCTTCTTCCAGTCTTTCTATATCTATTACTTTACCTTGCACGTATAAAGGGTCACTAAAATCTGCATAAAAACAGTTATAACCATAACCTAATGCATCGTATTTACCATCTCCAACGGCTCTGGTGCTTGGTTGAATGTTTTCTAATTGTTCAGTGTCAATAAGCCCATTGTCAGTACAAGATACAATGAGCAGAGTTGACAAAAGATAAGTGATTTTTTTCATAATGAATATTGTTTAGGTTGAATAATCGAGTGTTTTTAAATAAACACTCGATTATATTTGTATTAATTATTTGAAAACTATGCTTGAAGGGAACCAATATTTACCTGTATAGTCAATTATTTGCTTTTGTGTTCCGGATTGACCATCAGCCACATAAATATTAGTATTTAAATAATGCGCACCATAGCCATCCTCAGTGTAAATAAGATAGACATCTCCATTTTGAGGATTCACTTGTATGCCTGCACCATATATTGATTGTATTTTGGAAGGGGCTTTGAAAAATTCTTGAGCAATCTTGCTTTCCGTGTTGTATTTGTAGATGTTTTTTCCGTAGTAACTATCGCCATAAGCACCTGGCACGACAGTAGTATTAACTATATACAATGCATTTTCAGTTGTAGATGCACATAATCCTGTAGGAGTATATGCCCATTGATTATAAAACACATTTATATTATCAGGTAGCTCAACAGTGGTTTCGTCCAACGTTTTAGGATCGATTTTTATTAACGATTGGCCGTTGGCGGCCCAGATATTTCCATCTTTTGTCTGCGCGAATCCCGTTTTCATTAAAGCGGTTAGTTTTTTTACGAAAGAGAGGTCGGAAGATTTGTAGATCTTTATTGTATCCATATTATTTACGAATACATAATCGCCTGACTTCAAGATGTCTTTACAGCCGTTCCCGTTGGCTGACTCGCTATTGAGTTGTGGGAGCATATTGCCGATAGATAATGGATTTAAATTAATTTTATAGGCACCTCTGCTTGCGGTCAATATACCTGTAGTTTCATTAATTGTACAGAAACTGTTTGCTTGTCCGTAGTCTAATTGTTCTTCTATTTCTGTACTTAATTGTTTGGTGATGTTGAAGTTAGCCAACTCGATTTGGGTTAGATATGGAGCATCTTTAGCTACGATATACATGTATGAATCTTGAATGACTCCAACAGTTCCTGTTTGGCCAAGTGATTCAACAATGTTAAAGTTCCATTTTCCATCTTTATAATAATTGACAGAAGCTGAATGCCCCATAGATCCTTCGTTAATCACATAGAAACCACCGTAATAAGCGAAAACATCTACTGTTATTTGGGCTTTATCCGTGTTCCCTTTAGAGTCTTGTGCTTCGAAAATGATCTCGTGTTTTCCTCCAACCGAAGTGCTGAAAGTGTAGTTAACCTCATTGGATACCTCTTTGCCATCTATTTTCCAAGAATAGATTTTAGGGTTAATTAGGTTTAGGGTAGGCTTTAAAGTTAAATCTTCACCTTTAGCAATGATAGTGTCATTGGGAAGACTCAGATTTTCGAAATTCGTAGGATAATAATATTTATCATCATCGTCATTACATGAAGAGATGATTATTGGTAAAGCACAAAGTGCAATAAAGCACATTTTAGTAATTAAAGCATTTATTTTTTTCATGTTACAAAAATTAAATATATAAATAAGTGAGATAATTATTTCTTGTAGTGTAAATCTTCCACCGCCTGTATCTCCGTAGAGGCTTCACCCAGCCAACCGCAGTTCTGGTTGACCGCTGTATAAATCTTCACGAAGTCGATGCCGTCCAGATGAACCGGCTTTCCGTCTTTATCTACCGCCCAGTCTATCTTGAATTGAGAATATTCCGTATTGTTCGGATGGTTGTCGGCATATCCCCAGGCATAACAGTAGCCTACCCAATGCTCGGGCATGCCCGGACGCGGCTCGTTGATGGAGTTGTCCGCCAGGCGGCTTCCGCGGAATGTGATTTCAGCCGGCATCCATGCCGGATAATAAGAACCCTGGGTGTGATACGTGTTCCGGTAGATGTATCCCTCTTTGCCTTGATTGTCTTTCCACTTCACATCCCCGTCTGCCGGAGTGGGACGGTAGTAAGTGATTTCGTAGTTGCGGATGGTGGCAGGCGAGTTATATTCGCTTCCTGCCAATTCGTACCACTCATCATCCGGCAATCCGTTGCCATTCGTGTCTTTGGATACAAGCACGATTCCCGGTTCGGAGTTTCCTCCGGGTTTATCCAGCAGCGTGCCATACATATCATAATAGGCGTTGCCGTATATCTTGAAGTCATATTCACCGGGGACGTTAAGGATGGTATGGTCGAATCCCACGGTAATGTTGCCCCCGAATCCTCCGAGAGTGAAGAGGCAGGTGGTGCGGTCCTGCAGCAGTTCGGTGGCGCGTGCCAACACTTGAATACCGGTGAATCCCTCTTCGTAAGCAGTATAAGAGGTATTCATATATTGTGATGGCGCCGGATTGTACTCCAATACTTTATTAGCGAAGGCACCTGCTTCCGGGTCTGCGGGATTTTCGTCGGGATTGCCTTGCGAGGCTTTGTTCCGGAACAGGACGGTATTGGAGTTGATTCCCACATTGGGCAACTTAAATATAAGTTGTCCCTGCGGGCTGAAGCAGAGCACATCGCCTTTCACCTTGTAGTCGTAAGCGTCGGTGATGTAGATGTTTCCGCTGTAAGGGTTGACACTGATGCTGTAAGGAGTACGTATCGCGGTGCCGTCCGTGATGAAGTTTTCCCGTTCCGTCTTTCCGGTTTTCAGGTTGAACACTTTGATTTGCGAGTCCTGAGTCCGGTAATCATAATTGTATAAATAGGCCATGTTGTCGTGGATGGTGAAACTCAACACCTTTTCGTCGAAGGTCCGTACCACTTGATCGGTATGACCGTCTATTTGCACGAAGTGATAGTCCCCCGCTTCGATATTCTCGCCGTGCGTGGCTACATAGATGTTTCCGTCCGGTCCGGCCTGTATCTTTCCCGGATTAGGACCTACTTCTATCTTCTTGATTTCGGTAAAAGAAGGGATGTCGATCACAGAGACCGTACGGTCTACCCCGATGCCTTCCCAGTCCAGGCCTCCGGAGTTGGAGACATACAACTTCCCGTTCTGCACACAAATGCCGTCGGGATTCCTGCCTGCCCGGGTCAGTGCATCGATAGAGAGGGAAGCGGTATCTATCCGCGCAACGGTTCCGTCAAAGGAGCATACGTATGCTTTTCCTCCCTCGAAGGCGATGTTACGGGGTTGCCGGGAACTGCCGTTCTCCGATAACATCGGTATCTGTTTGACAGACTTTCCGCTTTGCAGGTCGACTACTTCTATCTGGCTCGATACATTGACTACGATATAGAGTTTGCTGCCATAGATGGCCATATCGTTGGCTGTATCTCCCAGTCCGCGCCGGTTGATGCTGCGGAAGTAGTCGGTATTCAGCTGATTGTTCTTGAAGGAATACAAAGCGAGCGAACTGTTGTTCAGGTTGAAGAGCCCTTCGCTGAGAATGTAGAGTTCGGCTGTTCCGGTTTCGACAGGCATACCGTCGCCACCGCCCGAAGGAGTATCCGTGTCTTCCAGGTCGTCACACGAGGCGAAGAGAAGCAGGAAGAGGAGGAAAAGGAAGCTCCCCCCTCCAACTCCTCTCCGGAAACGAGGAGAAGAATTGCTTCTGCTGTTATTAAATGGGTTCATTTTCATATTGCTGTTTCTTTTGATAATTACTGATTCAATGTCTGGAGTATCTTTAGTATCTTACTTTCATCGTCACTCTCACCGAGCGTCCCGGCATGGGGAAGTTCTTCACTATCTCGTAATTCTTGTCCAGTAAGTTCAGCACTTCCACTGTCAGAGATGTGTTTACGTTACGGATGCGCAGATCGCGGCTGACGGATACACTGTGGTCGCTGTAACTGTCCAGCCGGTTTTCGCGAAGGTTCTGTCCCAGCATATAGCGCTTGCCCGAAAAGAGGAACGAGTAGGAGAGGTTCACCCACGGAGTCTCGATGCCGGCTTGTCCCGATCCGGATACACGGGGAGTATAGGCGATTTGTTGCTTGTAGGTTTTCCCTCCCGGTTCGGTCATATCCAGTGCACGCTGATAAGTGTAGTTCCCCGAAAGGTTCACCCGTAGTTTCTCCCAGGGTTGCAGGCTGATGTTTCCGGCAATGTCTATTCCCTTGATGTCCACCTTGCCGAGGTTCACCATGCTCCATATAAAGAGGTTCTTGGTGGGGATGGCGATGATTTTGTCTTTCACCTTATTATAATAAGCATCTGCCGTGACGGATACGTAGGGGATCAGTTCATTGATCGACCGGCTGTACGTCAGTCCCAGGTTGTATTGTGTGGTGCTTTCCGGTTTCAGGTTCGTGTTGCCCACCTGCCCGTAGTACAGGTCGTTGAAGCTGGGCAACCGGAAGATGTCTTTATAGAACAGGCGGATGCGGAACTCTTCGCCGGCAAAGGGCTTGAACGACGCGCTGACGTACGGAGAGAGTTTCCGCCGGTTGGCTGCGGCGCTGCCTTGGCGCACCTCTTCGTTGATGACCGTTGCCAGTACCGAGGCGGATGCCGTCAATCAGTCGTTAACGTATTTTCCGGCAAAAGCCGTCAGCCACGAATAACGGGTAGGATATGCGAAATCTTTCAGGTTCGCGTTCAGCCGGTTGATGCTCGCGTCTGTCGAAAGCGAAAAAGAGAGGTTGCTGAGCACCCGGTAGAGCGCCGAAGCCGAGAGGTAATACTCTTGCTGGTAATAACTGTTCTCCGTTTTGCCTTCCGAACCTTTATAGTCGGGGTCGAGATAACGTTGGTAGCTCCAGTTCCATTTGGCCGAAGTCTGGAAGACCCATTGGCGGCTGAATTCTTTTTTGTATTGGCTTTGCACGAAGACATTCTTATCCCAGAGGTGCTGTGAAGAGTAGTCGTAATAATAAGTCGTGGCATTGGGCAGTCCGCGGGACGACTGATAGTAATAGGCCTTTAGCCGCCATTGTTCCGTATCCGAGAAGTTGCCGAACAATCCCGCTTCGGCACGGAGGTTTTTCACTTCCGTGTTTTTCCGTTTCTCACGGGAGGTCAGGTCATTGTCCTCGCCATAATGCAATGTGAAAGGATAATGACCATCGGCCGACATCCATTCGCCGTTGGCGGAGAGCACCCATTTACGGCTCAGTTTCTGTTCGAGCAGGAGAGACGGATTGACCAGTCCCCACGAACCCGTTTTGAACGAGGCACTCAGGTTGGTACGCCGGTTGTCTTTGAATTGCGGTGTCAGTGTCTGTATGTTCAGTATCCCGGCGGAAGCGAAAAACCTTGCGGGCTGAAAGATGTTGTCGCTCTGTCCGTTGCTGAGTGACAGGCGGTCTACATTGTCCAGTGAGAAACGTCCGATGTCTATTTGCCCCGTCTGGCAGTCGCTGATCGTTATTCCGTCATATCCCACGGCGGTATGCTCGGCTCCGAGACTCCGCAATGAAACGGTTTTCAGTCCGCCGATGCCGCCGTAGTCTTTCACCGTAACTCCGGCAAAGTGTTTCACGGCATCCGACACTTGCAATACGTTGAGGCTTTTGAGTTCTTCTTTAGAGAACACCTGAGTGGGAGCCATGGCTCTCACTTCGCGGGTGTGGTATGCTTCGGCAACGGTTACTTCGGGGATTGAATAAGTACGGGCGGTATCTGCTTTCTGCTGCTGGGCGGAAAGCGAAACGGTAAGAGCCTGGCAGCAACAGAAAGCAACACAGGAGTATAATAGCTTAGGTAATCTGAGTATATTCATCTTTGTTTTTTGTTGTTAAAATGTCCGGACGAACTCACTTCGGCCGGACACACTAAATAAACTTGGCAGAGTTTATTATCATAACTTACTTTCTCTGAATCAGAGTGATGAATAAAATGACGGATGGAATAGTTCCGGCTCATTAGACTCAACGCTTTTTCCTCGAAAGCAATGAAAAAGATGCACAGGCAGGTCTTCTGACTCGTTTCTGTTGATAAGCGCCTTCCCAGGAAACGTTTCCCAGTGGCAAGTGGTGGTTGCTTACAACAATCTGATGTGAAACTTACAGCAGCGGGACTGTTCAGGATTTGCACCTGATTCCCTTTTAATTGCATCCCCGGAACACGGAGAATACAAACCAATGCACTGCAAAGATAAAAAGAATATTAGAAATAGCATACTAATTTGTGATTATTCTTTGTGCATCGCAGAGCGGACGGAACAGCATCGGGCAGGTGATCGGAATAACGTAAACAGTCGGTGTCATTTGTCTTGCCCCCGGGCGATAATGATGTCAGAATGACGGATAATCGCTCTTTGGGCTGACACACTCTTTCTCTAAAACCGGTGAACCGGAAGAAAAAACGGAGGAAAGCCCGGCTTTTCTGCCCCGAAAGCCGGGTTTTGAGTGGTGAAGAGCCGGGCTTTTGCAGAAAAGAAGCAGGCATTCACTCCAAAAGACGGGTACATTTGCTCCGAAAGAAGTAAGCATTTTCCAAAAAGGTTTACTTCTTTTTCAAATATCTCTATATGTTATGCTCCATTACATATATTGTCATGAAAACCGGGACTTATAGCTCCGGGTTTTGTTCCGGTTGCTTACCGGATATGATCGTTCGGGGAGTGTCGGAAAGAGCGGGTTTGTTTCTAAAAACCTGCTTTATGGACGGAACATTTCCAGACAGCTTTCTTCCGGTGGATAAAAGGAGGTAATTACTGTCGAATGGATGAACGGGCAATCGAATAGGGAGCGTTTTTCAGAACCTTGCCGTGTATCGGTCCGAAAGAACGGAAAATAGAGAGGTCGGATTATCATTCTGTCAAAATGATAACCCGACCTTCCGTATGTCTCCGGAGTGAAATGCCCCGCTTCGGTATGCTTGTTCAGCCGCGTTCTGCCAGATACTGCTCTACCTTTTGCAGGGTGGCGTCTTTCAGCAATACGGTTTTGTTCTTATCCAGTAAATAAAGAGTGGGAATGGCTCTCAGGTCATACAGGTTTTTGTTTTTGATGACCAGTTCTTTATCATATCCGTTGGTCCATTCTTTCGCAAAGTCGTTGCGGTGCTTTTTCCATTCATCCAATTCTTCATCCGGATAGATGGACAGGACTTTCAGTTTCTTGGCGGCTGTGAATCCGTTGATGACCGGAGAAGCCTTTAACCCCTCTATCATCTCCGCGCACGCATGGCAACCCGGATTGTTGATAAACAGCAGTGTGTATTCCGCAGGGAACTGATAAAGCGTACCCTTGACGCCCGAATCCAATGTGTAGGTGAAGTTGAGTGCCTTAGTGCCTAACCGGTTCTTCTGTGCCAGCTCCAACCGTGCCTGCGGACGTATCTTCGCCGTTTCGTCCAGTGCGGGAGAGGCAATCAGGGCTTCCAGTACCGGGATATAGAATTCTTCGTTGCGCATAGGCGAGTTGGGATCGTATAGATATTTATCGGCCAGTTCCTCAAAGAAATGAAGCATCTTCCGGTTCTTCTCCGCCCGGTTGAAAGTTTCTTTCATGGCAGTTTGTGCCACAGGCAAGGGCACATGTTCCAGCAGGTCACAATAGTCTACCCAAGCCTGTTCGGGCACTTCGGCCTGACTGATGTAGGTGGTGTCCGAGAAGTCGAAACGATCCCAATAGTGTTTTACCATATAGTCCGTACGTTGTTCTACGGTATTCAGTACTACAGGTATCTGGGGTAAATTGAAAATTTTAACCGTATCTTGCTTTTCGGAAGGCTCCTGACTAGAGGCGGAACCGCTTTTACAGGCACTGAATGCCAGTATCAAGGCAAATGAAAGGTATTTTACATTGTTCATCATAATCTTTTGTTTTGATATGGGACAAAGATAGTATTTTTATTCTATATTTGTACTTAGTCATGAAAACGTCAGACACACAACAAGCAAATTGAACATGGAGAATAAAAAAGGACAACCTACTACAGAGGCAATCTTTAGGGGAATACAGTCAGGAAAAGTATTAGAGCTTTTTGACAAACTACAATATCAGATCGCCATTCATGGTGATCTGACTTATAGTGATCCTTGGGGGGAAGTACACCGGTTCAGGGATCAATTTGAAAGTGCGAAACACGACTCGGATTCACCAACGGCGATAGGGCGCTATCCGTTTGCCGATGTATGGATACAATTTTACGAGACGGAAGTGAAGGATTATTCGCTTCTACTGGAAATGTGCCTGATGGCATCCCATTCACGGACTAGTGTCTGGCGTAAAGGTTTCGGGACGTTACTCGATAAATTATACGGAAAAATACCTTTGGTGGAGTACGAACAGGCATTGGAACATCTGGAACATCCCTATGCCTTGAGTGAAATTCTCTGGGCTTTGGAATGGGACTATCGGGACCAGGAGGTGTATCTGAAGTTTTCACATTACATCCTGCTCCATCTTTTGCCCTTGCTTACTCCCCGGAATATCACCTTCCTGTATAGCGTGCGCGAGTGGTTTGGTTCCACCAGTGATCATCGTGTCGTGCTTGTTCATTGTTATTGGATAGACTGCTGGCTGAAGCACCCGAAACGTTTACTGACCGATGATGAATTTACGGCCGATTTCAAGATACGTTACGAACTCTATCGTTTGTGTAATTTCTTATCCTATAAGGAAGAGCCCTATCCGCTTGAGTTCCCTATTCGTGCTGTCGACTTCGGGAGAGCCTGTCAGATGGGGCTTCTGTCCGAAGATACACTGATGGTCGAACTGATGGATCGTCCCCTGTCGCCTGTGTTGATAGAAGAGGCTGTGGACTTTTTCTATAAGAAAGACCAAAAGGAGAAACGGCTGTATACCGATTGCCGGGATTATGATTTCAGCCGTTTCAAGAAAGTATTGGAAAAAGTAACGGAACGTATCCTCGACATCGAGCTGGAAAGGGGAGAAGCCTGTACCGATGTCACTTCGTTGGCTCGGAAACTGGACGGGGTGACCGGAGCCGAACTGATGATCCGCTTGTTGAGTCTGATGGGTAAGGAGAAATTCATACGGCTCGATAAATGGTACTACGATACCGGCGAAAGCCGTACAGGTATGTTCTGTCATCTGATGTTACATTGCGCTCCCTCGCCGACAGATACGCCGGACTGGTTGAAGATGCTCGTCGAACGGGCGGGTATCACTCCGAAGCGCCTGGTGGAGATGGCCGTGTATTCTCCCCGTTGGCTGGAGATGGTAGAAGAGGCTATCGGATGGAAAGGCCTGACTTGTGCGGCAAATTTGTTTTATGCTTACACAAGGGAGTGTTATGATGATGTGGATGAGGCAAGAATCACGCCTTATACACTCTTGTCACCTTTGGAGATCTCGGTAGGAGTGGTGGATACGGCATGGTTTTGGAAAGCCTACAATGCACTGGGACGCGAACGTTACGAAAAAGTTTTCGCGGCTTCCAAGGCTGTTACGGAATCTTCCGGTGTATATAGCCGTTTCCGGAAGTATACGGATGCTCTTGTGGGAAAGTATACGATAGCACAGTTGGAAAGCCTGGTGATGGACAACCGGAATAAAGATTGGGTGCGTGCCTATCCGCTTGCCCCGTTTGCCGGAAAAGCCCGGAAGAAAGAGGTAGATGCGCGGCTTCGCTTCCTCAAAGCTTTCTGGCTAAGCAGTGACACCCTGTCCGGACGTCATACTGCTGAAAAGGAGGCCGTACAGGTGGCTCTTGACAACCTTACCGGAAATTCCGGACTGGGGAATCTGGATACCAGGTGGTTTAAAAAGAAGGTCTGGTGATGGCTCTACCTCTCCTTAGCCAGGGTGAATACAAACTCCAGACCGCCTCCCTGGCTGTTTTTGGCCGATATGTTTCCGCCGTGGAGGATAACGGCATTCTTGACAATGGCCAGTCCTAACCCCGTGCCTCCCAGTTTGCGAGAGCGCCCTTTGTCCACTCGGTAAAAGCGCTCGAAAAGACGGTTCAGGTGTTCGGGCGACACTCCGACGCCTGTGTCGGCAAAGCTGAAGTAGTAGAACTTCTCGTCTTCGCGGAAACAGTTGATGTGGATTTGGATATTGTTTCCGGCGTAAGCGATGGCATTGTCCATCAGGTTGCGGAAGATGGAGTAGAGCAGCGAGTAGTTGCCCCGTATCTGAATCTCTTTCTTCAGTGAATTGACCACCGTGATGTGTTTCTCTTCCAGTTCCAGGGATACCTCGTTCACGATGTTGGTCACCAGGACACTGATGTCCATCTTTTCCATGTCGATCATGTTGGCGGCCTCGTCCATACGCGTCAGTACGGAGATGTCACGCAATAATCGGCTCAGGCGGTTACTCTGTGCATAACAGCGTTCAAGGAACACATTCATCTTTTCCTTCGGGAGGTTTTCGTTGTTGACAATGGTCTCCAGGTAACCTTGGATACTGCTGACCGGAGTTTTCAATTCATGCGCGATGTTTTGTGTCAGTTGCCGTTTCAGGCGGATCTGCTCTTCTTCCTGAGTGACGTCATTGATGCTGATCTCAAAGCTCATATCCTGGAAGATGATGCACTCTACGATAAAAGTTTTCCCGTTTTTATTGATAGTGATGGACATTCGTTTCTCCTCCTTGCCGACGGGACGTTTGGGAGCTTTGTTGATGAAGTCCGTTATCTCTTTGAGCTCGCTGATATTGAATACCTCTTCTGCCGTTTCCAGGTTTGAGTCCGATATCAGATTGCTGTATTGGGTAAACAAGTTGTTGACCAGGATCTCTTTTTTGTCTTTATTGAATACTCCCAGCCCTTCATGCGAAATCTGCAGGTGTGTGATCAGCTTCTCCCTCTCGATGTAGAGTGCTTCTTTCGTTTCGTGGAGACGTTTGTATATCTGAATGATGTGTTGCGAAATCTCACCCAGTTCATTGTGGGGGAAGGCCGACTGCATCGCCATTTCGATAGGTTCATTGCGGTCGGCACGCATAGCGAATTCGCGGAGCTGGCTGATGGAAGTGCCCAGCTTGTTGGTAAACTTATAGAAGATGATCATCAGCAACAGAGTGACGATAACGGTGAACCAGATGTAATGCGGGTCCGCTTTCAGGTTATTGATCAGGCTGACACTGTAGGGCAGAGCCGAGCGGATGATGTAGTCCTTATATAAGGTGGCGGAGTAGAAGTAGGGGACTCCGGTTGTTTCGGAGGTGCGGCGTACATCGAAGCCGACCCCATTGTACAAGGCCTTTTGTACCTCTTCCCGGTCGAGATGATTGCCCAACTGCTCCACATTCTGTTCCTGACTGTCGAAAAGCACTTTCCCATCGAGGTTTACTACAGTGATGCGCAAATCTTTCAATACGTTATGTTGCAGGTAATCGGAGATCACCTCAGTCATATCCTGTGGGTGATCGTACAACTTCTCGTACAGCAGATTATTGCAATCCTGTAACTGTATATTCAGTAACTCTACTTTATACTCTTTCTCCCTCTGATACTGATAGGCCATGAAGCAGGCGGCAAACACCAGGAACAGGGAAATGACCGAAAGGAATAACTTCCGGCTGAAAGAGAGAAAGTGCTTTTGGGTGACAGGTAGGTTCATATATGTAATGTTTTTGAGTTTTGATTCACCACAGAGTAACAGGAGTCTCACAGGGTTTTAATCTCTTGTTTATAGGATATTAAGAGAAAATAATCTTTGTGGAACTCTGTGCTACTCTGTGGTGAGGTCCGATTTGCCTCTATTCCGTTTCGAAGCAATAACCGTATCCCAGGCGGGTGACGATACGTTTACCGTAGGTACCGATCTTTTTCCGTAACCGGGTGATGTTGACGTCTATAGTGCGGTCCAGTACATAGACTTCGTCGCTCCAGATCCGGCTCAGAATATCTTCGCGCGAGAAGACACGTCCCTTGTTTTGTAACAGCAGGAAGAGGATTTCGAACTCTTTCTTGGTCAGGGGTACTTCTTCGCCGTCGATGCTTACTTTCTTTTTGGTAATATCGATCACCAGAGACTGGTAGCAAAGTTGTTCGGGTGCTTTTTCCGTATCGGAGGTAGCAGTACGCCGGAGCACGGCCTTTACACGGGCAATGACCTCACGCAAGGAGAAGGGCTTTGAAATATAGTCGTCCGCTCCCAGGTTGAATCCGGTGACGGTGTCATTTTCCGTATCTTTGGCAGTGATGAATATAATGGGAACCTGCGCTGTCTTTTTATCCTTTTTCAGCAGATTGGCCATTTTGAATCCGGAAATTTCCCCCATCATGACATCCAATAACAGCAGGTGATAGCTGCTGATATTCATTTTCAGGGCCTCTTCCGCAGAGTTGGCAGTATCTACTTCATACCCTTCGTTCTCAAGATTGAACTTCAGAATCTCACAGAGGTCTTCTTCATCGTCGACCACTAAAATACGGTAATCGTTCATTGTATTCTTTGTTAATGTAATACTACAAAGTTAAACTTTATTTCTTTTCTTTTGCAAAGATGGAGGCTTTTTGTTACGAGGGGATGAAACACGTATTACGATTCGATTACATTTCCATCCCGTCTGCAACCCTCTGTAGGCATGATTCCGTTGGTTCTAAACCGACCGGACCTACCTTTTAAACCAATGCCCTTTGGGTTTAGAACCAACGGGGCTTTGCTTTCAAACCAACAATCCCGAGGTTCGGGAGACACTTTATCAACAAAAATGTTGTATCTTTGTTATGTCAATAAATTGAAATATCAAAATGATTAAGATAGATTTCAAGCAACGCAAACGTGAGGTGCTTTGGACGGTTGTCGCTTTGTTCTTTATAGCTATAGGAGTGTCTGTGTTCAAGTTCTCTTCCGCAACTTCCGGCTTTGAGATAACTGACGAGCTGGGAGGAAATATTTTTCCTTCTGCCATTCTCTCGGTGGCTACGACCGATGCCCAGGTCATTCAACCGGCCGACTCCATATATCTGGGTAACCCCAAGTCGTGCATTGCCATAAAAGTAAAATCACGTTCGGCTTATAGCCGTGTGCGGATCGATGTTGCGGAAACACCATTCTTTTCACGTTCGGTGTCGGAGTTCGTGCTCAATAAGCCTCGTACGGAATATACCATTTATCCCGATATCATTTGGAACTACGAAGCGTTGAAAAACAATAACCAGGCGGAACCCATCAGTGTGGCCGTTACGGTAGAGATGAATGGGGAAGATCTGGGACAGCGTGTACGCACTTTTTCTGTACGGAGTGTCAACGAGTGTCTGTTGGGGTATGTGACTCATGGCACAAAATTTCACGATACGGGGATTTTCTTTGCCGCATATGTCAACGAAGAGAATCCGATGATCGACCAGTTGCTTCGCGAAGCATTGAACACACGGATAGTCAATCGTTTCCTGGGCTATCAGAATCCGGCTCCCGGAGCTGTGGATAAACAGGTATATGCATTATGGAATGTTTTGCAGAAACGTAAATTCCGTTACAGTTCGGTGTCCAACACCAGTCTGTCCAGCAATGTGGTTTATTCTCAGCGTGTACGTACGTTTGATGACGCATTGGAGTCATCACAGATCAACTGTGTGGATGGCAGTGTCCTGTTTGCTTCCTTGCTCCGTGCCATCAATATCGAACCGATTCTGGTACGTACTCCCGGTCACATGTTTGTGGGGTACTATACCGACAATTCACATAAGGATATGAATTTTCTGGAAACAACGATGATAGGTGATGTCGATCTGGACGACTTCTTCCCTGATGAACAACTGGACTCCACTATGGTAGGCAAGTCACAGAATCAAATGTCCCTGCTCACCTTTGAGAAGTCGAAACAATATGCCAATAAGAAGTATAAGGAAAACGAGAAAGGCATTCATTCCGGCAAGCTGAACTATATGTTCCTGGAGATTTCGAAAGATGTACGCCGGAAGATACAGCCGATAGGAAAGTGATCTGGAGACGCCAAAGTAAAACGAAGGCGGGGACTTACTTAAAAACCGATTTGTACGGCTCGTAGCTAAATAATCCTAATAAAACTCTAATATATAGATTAGTTTCATGTCTTTGTTGTACTTTTGCCGTTCAATATTTGGATGTATTCCAAACACACGTTAGAATGAAACGAAGAAACTATTTCATATTCAGCTGTTTGATGCTGATGGCTCCTGCGGCTGTGCAGGCGCAATTTGACAAAGGCCTAAACTATAAGATTGAAACCAGTGCAACCGTAAGTGGTGGGCACAACACGCCTTTTTGGCTCGTGGCAAATAAGCACGGGCTTTCGTCTATTCGAAAAAACAATGCTTATTTGGATGCGGGTATCTTTCGGGATTTGGAGAAGGATAAAAAGTTCTCTTATGCCTTTGGGTTGGAAATGGTGGGTGCAAGTCGCTTCACTTCTAAATTCTTCATCCAACAGGCTTATGTGGATTTGCGTTATCGGGGGATGGAAATAAGTGTCGGCAGTAAGGAGCGTGGCAACGAAATGAAAAATGATCAGTTGAGCTCCGGTAGTATGACTTTTTCTACCAATGCCCGTCCTATTCCGCAAGTTCGGGTTTCTATACCCGAGTATATTCCTTTTCCGTGGACTAAAAACTGGTTGCATATCAAGGGACACGTGGCTTATGGGATGTTTACGGATGAAAAGTTCCAGGAGCGTTTCACTGCCGGGCGTTCTAAATATACGAAAGAGACTCTGTTTCATTCGAAAGCAGCTTTCCTGAAGGTGGAGAATCTGCAGAAGTCACCTGTTTCGGTGGAATTGGGTATCGAGATGGCAGCTCAGTTTGGAGGCGATTGCTATTATCCGGACGGGACGGTATTGCGTACACCGGACAGTTGGAAAGACTTTTTCCGTATTTTCTTTCCAAGCAACGGAGACAGTGGAGCTTCGGAGAGCGACCAGATCAATATTCTGGGAAATCACGTCGGAAGTTACAGTGCCGCTGTGGGATATCATTTTCCGACCTGGAAAATAAAGGCTTACTGGGAGCACTTTTTTGAGGACCGCTCGGGAATGACACTGACTTATGGTATGTGGAGAGATTGTCTGGCCGGATTGGAGGTGACGTTGCCGGAGAATCCTTTTGTGAAAACGATTGTCGGAGAGTTTTTGTATACGAAGCACCAATCGGGAGCTTTCCATTACTTTGCTACTCCGGCCATTGATCATTCGTTTACCGGAGCTGATAATTATTATAATAATTCGCAGTATGCCGGTTGGGAACATTGGGGACAGGGTATTGGTAATCCGTTGGTTACCTCACCTATATATAATAAGGATGGAAACCTGGCTTTTGAGAGTAACCGTGTGAAAGGATTCCATATCGGTTTGAATGGCAGTCCTACCTCAGAGATAGATTACCGCATTCTGGTAAGTGTTGCTAAGCATTGGGGAACTTACGGTAGTCCGTACCGGAATATCAGAAGAAACCAGAACGGGTTGTTAGAAGTGACTTATAAACCCGAACAGATTCGGGGATGGAGTTTCACGCTGGCCGGTGCGGTAGACGGTGGCAATATGTTAGGAGAAAGTTGGGGAGGTATGCTCACCATTCGTAAAACAGGTTTAATTGGTAAGAAGAAATGAAAAAAGGAATCCTATTGTTGTTTGTCGTCCTGATGGGTTTCACGTCGTGTGGAAAGAAATTCGGGCATCGCTATCTGGATGGAATGTGGCAGATGCAACGTATAGAATATAAAGATGGTAATATCGATACTCCACTGGACACTTATTTCAGTTTTCAGATGGATATCATCCACTTGAGGAAGTTGGGTAATAGTGAGTTCTATGGAAAATATGTCTACGAGAACGACTCCATGCACATACAAGTACTCGACGCTACGGCGGAACAGATGAAAGTTTTCGGCATGGATGGCCGGGTACAGGACTTTGCCGTAGAGAAGCTGAACAGTAACAAATTGGTTCTTCAGTCGGACTATGCCCGGTTGGAATTCAGAAAATATTGAGGACGCTAAAAAGCTGTCTTCATTCATAGATGATGATTGGAACAGCCGGTTCGTGAGAATCGGCTGTTTTTTTATGCTATTTTTTGCATATCAGCGATGGGATTGTTACTTTTGTAAGGTTATCAACATTCAGAAAGCAATATGATACAAGGCAAGAAATTTATCTCCCCGGGGACATGGTTCTCAATGATATATCCGTCAGACTGGAGCGAATTTGAAGACGGCGAAGGCTCCTTCCTTTTTTATAATCCCGAACATTGGACGGGTAATTTCCGTATATCAGCCTATAAAGAAGATGCTGCCGCACCTGGCGGTATGAATTATGGAAAGGATTCCGTCCGTCAGGAACTGAAAGAAAACCCTTCGGCCTCCCTGGTGAAGGTGGGACATCTGGAATGTGCCTACAGCAAGGAGATGTTTGAGGAAGAAGGTACCTATTACACCAGCCATCTCTGGGTGACAGGCATTGACAATGTTGCTTTCGAATGTTCGTTTACCGTACCGAAAGGAGAACATGTGGATGAGGCGGAAAAGATTATATCCAGCCTTGAGATCCGTAAAGACGGGCAAAAGTATCCTGCGGAAATCATTCCTATTCGCCTTTCTGAGATTTATCAGGTGAACGAAGCCTACGAGTGGGTGACAGATACGGTGAAAACGCAATTGAAAAAAGACTTTCAGGGACTGGAAGAAGACCTGCAAAAGATACAGGATGTGATTGACAGTGGCGTTCTCTCTCCTAAGAAAAAAGAACCCTGGCTGGCGTTCGGTATCGCCATCTGTACGATTCTGGCTAATGAAGTGGAGGGTATGGAATGGATGACGCTGGTTGACGGTAACCGTGAAGTGCCGGTGTTGCGGTATGAAGGTTCGGAACAGTTGATTGATCCGATGAAATTGCTGTGGAGCCGGGTGAAAGCCGGAGAAGCTTGCGAAGTGGCAGAGGCATATAAGCAGGCACTGATACACTAACCACCTATTATCACATTCGATTATTATGATCCCTTATTTACAAGTAGATAATCTTACCAAATCTTTTGGCGATTTGGTTCTTTTCGAAAATATTTCCTTCGGTATTGCCGAAGGCCAGCGTATCGGCTTGATCGCTAAAAACGGTACGGGTAAAACCACCTTATTAAATATACTCTCCGGAAAGGAGGGATATGATAGCGGCAATATTGTGTTCCGCCGTGACCTCCGGGTTGATTATTTGGAACAAGATCCGCAATATCCTGAAGAATTGACCGTGTTGGAAGCCTGCTTTCACCATGGTAACAGTACCGTGGAGTTGATAAAGGAGTACGAACGGTGCATGGAAACCGAAGGACATCCGGGACTGGATGACCTGCTGGTACGTATGGACCATGAAAAGGCCTGGGAGTATGAACAGAAGGCTAAACAGATACTTTCGCAACTCAAGATACGGAACTTTGACCAACAGGTGAAGCATCTCTCCGGAGGACAGCTTAAGAGGGTAGCTTTGGCCAATGCTTTGATTACCGAACCGGATTTGCTGATTTTGGACGAGCCTACCAACCATCTGGATCTCGACATGACCGAATGGCTGGAAGAGTATCTTCGCCGTACGAACCTCAGTCTGCTGATGGTGACGCATGACCGTTACTTTCTCGACCGTGTCTGTTCCGAAATCATCGAGATAGACAACCGTCAGGTTTATCAATACAAAGGAAATTACAGTTATTATCTGGAGAAACGCCAGGAACGCATCGAAGCGAAATCGGTCGAGATAGAGCGTGCGAACAATTTATATCGTACCGAGTTGGACTGGATGCGTCGTATGCCTCAGGCACGCGGACACAAAGCCCGGTATCGCGAAGATGCTTTTTATGAACTGGAGAAAGTTGCCAAACAACGATTTAACAATGACAATGTGAAGCTGGAAGTGAAAGCTTCTTATATTGGCAGCAAGATATTCGAGGCTGATCATCTCTATAAGAGCTTTGGTGACCTGAAGATATTGGAAGATTTCTCTTACATCTTCGCCCGTTATGAAAAGATGGGAATTGTGGGGAATAACGGTACGGGGAAGTCTACTTTTATAAAAATATTGATGGGACAGGTGCAGCCTGACAGTGGTACACTGGATATTGGAGAGACCGTACGTTTCGGATACTATTCGCAGGACGGATTACAGTTTGACGAGCAGATGAAAGTCATTGACGTTGTGCAGGATATCGCCGAGGTCATTGAGTTGGGTAACGGCAAGAAGCTAACGGCTTCCCAGTTTCTGCAACACTTCTTATTTACTCCCGAAACTCAACATAGTTATGTATACAAATTGAGTGGGGGAGAACGCCGTCGACTTTATCTCTGTACCGTGCTGATGCGTAACCCGAACTTCCTGGTACTTGACGAGCCGACGAATGATCTCGATATTATTACCTTGAATGTGTTGGAGGAATATTTGCAGAACTTCAAGGGATGTGTCATTGTCGTTTCGCACGACCGCTACTTTATGGATAAAGTGGTCGACCACCTGTTGGTATTCAACGGACAGGGAGATATTCGTGACTTTCCCGGTAATTACAGCGATTATCGTGACTGGAAAGAAGCCAAATCCCAAAAGGAGAAGGAGGCGGAGAAACCACAGGAAGAAAAAACAGCCCGTGTCCGCCTGAACGAGAAGCGCAAGATGAGTTTCAAAGAGAAACGGGAATTCGAACAACTGGAAAAGGAAATAGCCGAGCTGGAAACAGAGAAACTACAGATAGAAGAACTGCTCTGCAGTGGTACGCTTTCGGTGGACGAACTGACGGAGAAATCGAAGCGATTGCCCGAGGTAAACGATCTGATAGACGAGAAAACCATGCGTTGGCTTGAACTTAGCGAAATAGAATCATGAACCTGACCAATTATCATAGTCATACCCTCTATTGTGACGGCCGTGCCGGCATGGAGGATTTTATCCGTTTTGCCATCAGCCGGGGATTTACGTCCTATGGTATTTCTTCGCATGCCCCTCTGCCGTTTCCGACTCATTGGACGATGGAATGGGATCGTATGGACGACTATCTGGATGAATTTACCCGGATGAAAGAGAAATATGCTTCGGAAATCGAACTGGCTGTCGGGCTGGAAATAGATTACCTGAACGAAGACAGTAATCCTTCCGTCCGGCGTTTCCAAGAGTTGCCGCTCGACTACCGTATCGGTTCGGTACATCTGCTTTACAATGACCGGGATGAAGTAGTGGATATCGATGTATGTGCAGAGGTGTTCCGGGATATCGTCGATCAGCATTTCGGCGGTGACCTCGACCGTGTGATTCATCTGTATTATGATCGTCTGCTACGAATGGTCGAACTGGGAGGCTTTGATATTCTGGGACACGCCGATAAGATGCATCACAATGCAGCCTGTTACCGCCCCGGTCTGTTGGACGAGTCTTGGTACGATGCATTGATACACGACTATTTCTCCGCTGTTGCAGCCAAAGGATATATTGTAGAGATCAATACAAAAGCTTTGCATCATTTGAATACTTTCTTCCCGAACGAACGGTATTTCCCGTTGCTGAAGGAGTTGGGAGTTCGTGTACAGGTGAACAGTGATTCGCATTATCCCGAACGGATCAATAGCGGACGTCCCGAGGCATTGGCCGCGTTGCAGAAAGCAGGCTTTGAAACAGTGACCGAATGGCACGGGGGGAAATGGATAGAGATGCCACTTTAAACCAATATATCATGAAACACAAAAACTTATTGTTAGCTTTGCCGTTTGCTTTCTTTGTATTTGCCGGCATATCATTGTCCTCTTGTAAAGACACTCCTGTCCGTAAACTTTATAAAAGTGATATAGACTGGAAACTTACCTGGCAGGACGAGTTCGATAAAGACGGTGTACCCGATCCCGAAAAATGGGTATTCTCTCCCTGGCACCCTTTCTGTCGGGATAATAACTTTGTCACCTTTGTAAAAGACGGCAAGCTCGTCTTGCGTGCTTTGCCCAATAACGATCCGAATGACACGATCCGCTATATGGCCGGCTGTGTGGAGACTTTGGGCAAAAAAGATTTTTTGTACGGGCGCTTTGAAGTATGTGCCAAATTGGGCAGTGCTAAAGGTTCCTGGCCTGCCATCTGGTTAAAACCAACCGATTCGACCACATACGGGGCATGGCCTAAATGTGGAGAGATCGATATTATGGAGCAGCTGAATAAGGATACATTTGTCTACCACACCATGCATACGGAATATATTAAGGTATTAGGGCATAAAACAGATCCGGATTATTACACCACTGCGTCCTATAATCCGCATGAATTTAATGTGTTCGGCATGGAATGGACACCGGATAAAATAGATATGTTTATCAACGATTCCCTGACCTTCAGTTATCCCCGTATTCAAGAAGAAGGTTCTGTGCAATGGCCTTTTGACGTTCCGTTCTTCCTCTTGCTCAACCAGATACTCGGAGGATGGGCAGGCGAGATAGACGACACAGAACTTCCCGTACAGATGGAGGTAGACTGGGTGCGTTATTACGAATTACCTGAAAATAAAAAATAGACTGTAAGAAGGCTTTATTGTATGCCTTTTTTCGGGAAAACAGCTTGGGACACCGGGACTCCGTCTGCACGATACAGATAGGTTCCCGGTGTTTTTATACATATCTCTTTATTGCCGGACAGTCTGATGGTTGCAGTCTGCCAGGCGGCAATGTAATACATTCCACCGGTAAAAGCCACCTGTGCCTCTTCATCATTTCGCAAGATCTGTATCCTCGAAGTATCGAATGTGGCTGTCTTCTCCTGAGTAGAGCCCGGAAGAAGTAGGTACCGATAGCTGGCAGGGGCTCCGGGCGAATGTTTTATGTAAATAGAGAAGATATTACTTTCCAGCATTTTGGGAGCATACATTCCCATAAAGTCATGCCATTGTCCTTTCTTCTTTTCTGTTTGTACCGGACAAAGTTCGTCTTGCAGGAGGATATATCCGGTGTTATCATGAAAATACCGGCGGTTTCCTTCCGACCATACTTCTCCTTTCTTAAAACGCTGGTCGATGGAGGTGATCAGTGTGGCTGTGCTGTCTGTGTGGATATTGCTGCCCAGACACAGGATAAATTCATCGGTAAATATCCATACTTTGTTTGCAGACAGTCCGTTACGGTTCAGGTGCATGGCTGTGATTCCATGTTTCCCATCCGTTGTTCCGCCTACGAGATTGGTTTGATTGCGTGAATCCGCTCCGCTTTCTGTTGGAATAGGAGCGTCACTTTCATAGGTTGTAATACCGGGTATCCGCCGCCAGTCCCAGAAAGGAAAAATATTGTGGTATTCATCACCACGAATGTATGTATAGATAGCTCCGTCTGCCATATAATAGCCTTTCAGGTTATCTTCATTTACCAGCTCCGTCCCGATCACCCTGTCGGATGCCATGCGTACGGATGCCATCCAATGGGGGGTGCGGTGGATGGTGAGGTCCGAATCTCCGAAGAACTTGTTTCCGGTAAACTCATTGTTCGTATCCGGATGGAGGAAGTTGCGTGCAATCAACTCTTTTATCTCCCGCGTTTGTTGATCATTGCTTCCTTTCATCAAAGAATAGGCTGCGAAAAGTAAATTGAATGATTTATGAATGTCAGCACTATGGAAGAGTTGTCGGTTCAGTCCGTTCACATCCCAGTAACCCCTCCATACAATCCATTGGTACCCTTTCAGGAGCAGAGATACGAGAATATCCTGCTGCCGACGGTCGAATGCCAGCGGCGTACCGGCAAATAGTTCGGAGTAAAAACTCATATTACAGAGAAAAGAGAGTCCGTAATTGCCGAACTGTTGCTGGGGACCGTGCTGATGAAAACTCCAGTCCGGTTGAATCCCCTCTTTCTGTCCCAGTACGATTTCCGAGCATATATTTTCCCGTGCTTCCTTTATCAGTTCGGCATCGTTCAGAAGTAATCCCCGGATCAGTACGTTGCCTGCCAGCCATACCTTATTTTGTCCGGTCATGCCAAACTGTGATTGTTCCATCACCCGGATGGCCTCTTGTTTTTCTTTCTCCGTCATTTCGGTTTCGAAAAGGAGGAAGGCCGGACCCAAGGTGCGGGGAATACCTATCTGATTGTACCACCAGTTTTTGCAGACCGGCTTTTGGACAAACCAGTACTTCATAGCCTGATGGATGATGCTGACTACTGCGGAAATCTCCTGTGCAGATACGTTCTCTTGTTCACGGGCATAGTATTTGGTCAGTTTCAGTATTCGTTCGGTATGTTGTTTCGGTTCCCATCCCGAGCGTTTTGTGTCAGCGTAATTAATATCCGGCCATGAACCGTCTCCCCGGATCGTGCTGATCAAGCGATGTATTTCCTCCTGTCGGATGGGATAAAGTTGTTGTAGTTCGATAACGTTCTGGTCGGAAACCTCTTTTTCGGGAGGAATCTTCGACAATAATTGTAAATAGGGTTGTTTCTCTTCATCCATCCCGATTATAGACCGGATGTAGTTCTGCTTGATACGTTCATTCTCTTTGTCGGTTTGTGCAGAAAGGCAGGAAAAGATCGTGCAGATAAATAGCACGAACAGGGAGATTCTTTTCATATATCGAGTGTGTTTTTCATTGTATATATTAATAGGGCCGAACGAATCAGAAAAAGTTTCTGACCCGTTCAGTCTCTGTGTGGCTATTCTGTACGTTTACAAGAGTTTGCCATTAGGAATTCATTCAGGGAGTTTTCATAATTGCCTTGTAACAGGATATGGTGATTACCCAGTGGGTTTTTCAGGAAATAGTCGGCCGGTGTATTCATCTTTACACGTACTTGTGTACGGCACATATTGATGTAATTGGTGTTTTCGGTCAGAGTTCCGGTAGACAGGTAATATTCGTCCAGGCATTCGCCACCACATTTCACAATGGTGACATCTCCTTCCGGTAGCAGTCCTTGAATACCGATGCCGCTTTCTGTTTCAAAGTGATTACGAATGATGTAACGTTCGGTCTGTTTCATTCCGATTGTGCAATGGGCCAATATAATTTCGTTGTTACGGGCGTTTATCATCGAAGGATTTGCCATGAAACCCACTTTCCCGGTCAGTGCTTTAGCCACTAATAATGTAAATACGGATTGTAAGTCGCCTTCACATCCGGCAATGATCCCTTCGTCGTTCAACATGGCAAGGGCAAGACAGCCTGTAGTGCCTGTACGCTCTATCAGTTTGAAGCAGCTCACTGTCACTGCACTTAGTTTTTCTTCTTTACAGATTCGCTTAATGGCCCGATAGAGACGCATGGCTTTAATCATATCTTCGGGAGTGCCTTCGCGGCAAGCCAGTGCCTGTGAAGCCACAGCGGCACACGAAGCGCCGACTTCGTTATCCTTAATCCGGTCATATACATCATAAATCCGTTCCAACGGGATGTCCAGATACTCGATCCCCCAACGTCGTTTTGCGAGCAGGTAGTCCACATTGCTTGCAATCAACCAGGAAGAGGGAGTGCCGATCACCCCGATGCGGAGTCCTACCAACGAACGCTGCGCCTTGAAATTGGTATATAGTACCTGTATTCTCTGGACGATACTCATAAAGTCCCCGTGGAGGATCTCACTCTTCATGCCCCGGCCGCGCAACCAGGAAGAGATTTCAAGCGCCGCCGCCAAGGAGTTTTGCATTCCGTCGGCCAGAATAATGGCAGGGCGGGGGAGCGATTCAAAGCATTGCATGACCAATCTTTCTACCCCTCCGGTAGCTATGAAGATGATGCTGAAATCATCTTTTGTCAACTGGTGGATGTCCCGGTAATCGACAAACTTCACGGTGAAATATTTTTCCAGTTCACTAAGTACGGCTTCGTGCGAACTACGTATAGTTACCTGCTTATGCAGAATCGATGCAAATGTGATTAGGTTTATGGTCATTATGTTATCGTTTTAGGTTTGTAGTTATACAAATGTATCGTTTTCCGTTGAGATTATCATAACGTTTTTAACCTTGATAAGGTTTTTAAAGTTTTTATGTCTTTGTGTCCGATTTATTATGTACATTTGCCGCTCATATTTATTAATTGACCATTATATAATTAAAGATTATGCCAACCATATCGATTCGCGGAACAGAGATGCCTGCATCTCCTATCAGAAAGCTGGCTCCCCTGGCAGATGCTGCCAAACAGCGGGGAATCCATGTATTTCACCTGAATATCGGACAGCCAGACCTGCCCACTCCTCAGGCCGCGATTGACGCGATACGCAACATCGACCGCAAGGTGCTCGAGTACAGCCCCAGTGCCGGTTATCGTAGCTATCGCGAGAAATTAGTAGGATATTACGAGAAGTTCAATATCAACCTGACGGCAGATGATATTATCATTACTACCGGTGGCTCCGAAGCGGTGCTTTTCTCATTCATGTCGTGCCTCAATCCGGGAGATGAAATCATAGTTCCCGAGCCGGCATACGCCAACTATATGGCTTTTGCCATTTCGGCGGGAGCTAAGATACGTACCATTGCCACGACAATCGAAGAAGGGTTTTCACTTCCGAAAGTAGAGAAGTTCGAAGAACTGATTAACGAGCGTACTAAGGGGATCTTGATTTGTAATCCGAACAATCCGACCGGTTACCTGTATACCCGCCGTGAGATGAACCAGATTCGTGATCTGGTGAAGAAATACGATCTTTTCCTTTTCTCCGACGAAGTCTACCGTGAGTTTATCTATACCGGTTCACCTTATATTTCGGCCTGCCATCTGGAAGGAATTGAAAATAATGTAGTGCTGATAGACTCCGTATCCAAGCGTTATTCCGAATGTGGTATCCGTATCGGTGCCCTGATCACGAAGAACAAAGAGGTGCGTGATGCTGTAATGAAGTTCTGTCAGGCACGTCTGAGTCCCCCTTTGATCGGGCAGATTGCTGCTGAGGCTTCGTTAGATGCTCCCGAAGAATACTCGCGTGAAACCTATGATGAATACGTAGAGCGCCGTAAATGCCTGATTGACGGACTGAACCGTATACCGGGTGTGTATTCTCCTATTCCTATGGGTGCTTTCTATACAGTAGCCAAACTACCGGTCGATGATTCGGATAAGTTTTGTGCATGGTGTCTGTCTGAGTTCGAGTACGAAGGGCAGACTGTGTTTATGGCTCCTGCTTCCGGTTTTTATACTACTCCGGGTTCCGGAAAAAATGAAGTCCGCATTGCCTATGTGCTCAAGAAAGAGGACTTGACCCGTGCACTCTTTGTTTTGCAAAAGGCATTGGAGGCTTATCTGGGAAGAACAGAATAATACCTGTACATGTCGTTCACTCATCCACATAATCAAAGCAATTCAGTTTCCTCTTCCGGAGCGAAGGGGAAATTGAGGCTTTCTTATTTTCTTGCCCGTCGGATTTATCGTGATACGGATGGTGGAAAACAAGTTTCCCGTCCTGCCGTTGTGATTGCCATGATTGGTATTGCCATCGGTCTGGCGGTGATGATCATTGCCGTATCCGTTGTGATTGGATTCAAGAGTGAAGTACGCAATAAAGTAATCGGATTCGGTTCGCATATCCAGATCAGTAATTTCGATGCGGTAGGTTCTTACGAGACCCACCCGGTTGTGGTGAATGACAGTATGATGGTCGCACTTTCTGCCCTTCCCGAGGTAAAGCATGTGCAGCGGTACTCCACGAAGCCGGGAATGATTAAGACAGACGATGCTTTTCAGGGGATGGTGCTCAAGGGAGTCGGCCCGGAGTTTGATCCCACCTTTTTCCGTGATCATCTGATAGAAGGAGAGATCCCGGCTTTCAGTGATACGGCCTCTACCAACCAGGTAGTGATATCGAAAGCAATAGCCGACAGGCTGAAATTGAAGTTGGGAGATAAAATCTATACCTACTTCATTCAGAAAGACGTGCGTGCCCGCCGGCTGACGGTGAAAGGCATCTATCAGACAAACTTTTCCGAATATGATAATCTCTTTCTGCTGACCGATCTGTATCTGGTGAACCGTTTGAATAACTGGGCTCCCGGTCAGGTGAGCGGGGCGGAATTGCAGGTGCGTGATTATGATAAGCTGGAAGATATCACCTATCGGATTGCTACCGATACGGATAATAAGCAAGATATCTACGGAGGTACTTATTATGTTCAAAGCATAGAGCAGATGAATCCCCAGATATTTGCCTGGCTCGATCTGCTCGACCTGAATGTATGGGTGATTCTGATTCTGATGGTCGGCGTAGCCGGTTTCACCATGATTTCCGGGTTACTGATCATCATCCTTGAACGTACACAGATGATCGGCATATTGAAGGCATTGGGAGCAAATGATTTCATTATCCGTAAAGTATTCCTGTGGTTTTCTGTCTTCCTGATTGGCAAGGGGATGTTGTGGGGCAATGCAATCGGTATCGTTTTCTGTATTTTGCAGTCACAGTTCGGACTGTTCAAGCTCGACCCCGAAACCTACTATGTAAGTATGGTGCCGGTCTCTATGAATATCTGGCTTTTCCTCCTGATCAATGCCGGCACCTTATTGACTTCTGTACTGATGTTGGTCGGACCTTCTTACCTGATAACCAAAATTAATCCGGCCGACTCCATGCGATACGAGTAATGGGGTTATCTGCGCATGAAATCACCCTTTCCGCGATAGAGGCGGTAAAGCTTCAACTTCAAGGTCTGTAACGGACGGATTATGTCAAAAACCGGCAGCGTAAAGTAGTAAGAACGGTTGTCACCCATCTCACCGGCTGTTTTGTTGATGACGTAGGCTTGTACCGAATAGCGGACGAACCACAGTAACAGGGATAACCCGACAACCAACCAGTGGAAGCTGAGGATACCGAATACAATCCCCGCCAGGCAAGCGGCATAAAACAGCAGTCGCGTACCGGTTTCCAATCCCAGGAGCCAGCGTTGCGAGCCTTTATAGAACCGGGAAGTTGCCATGTAGCTCACCTTTTCTTCTTTCCAGTCCTTATAGCGTTCCACGGGTTGCATCCGTATCACGGCATCCGGTGAGGTCTCTACCCGGGTGTTGTTTTCATTAGCAACCTGGTTGATGAACAGATCGTCTTCTCCGCGCTGCATATTCAGATGGGTAGAGAATCCCTTGACTTTGAAGAACAACTCTTTCCGGTAGGCCAGATTGCGTCCGATGCCCATATACGGTTTACCTGCCAGGGCAAATCCCAGATAGCGGAGCGAGGTGAAAAGCGAGTCGAAAGATGCCCGCTTGTGCAGCCAGCCTTTTCCTCGTTCGTAGCCGCTATATCCCAGTACGATATCTGTACTCGATGTAAAATTACGCGCCATTCGCCGGAGCCATTGGTTGCTGACCGGAGCACAATCGGCTTCTGTGAATACCAGCCAGTCGTGTTTGCTGGCTTTGATTCCCAGTGTCAATGCCAGTTTTTTCCGGCTGATGTACCGGGCACTGTCCGGAGTAAAACTGTGATACAGGTTGGGATATTCTTCCTCCAATGCCGATAGCAAGTCTTCGCTTTCGTCTGTGGAGCCATCATTAATGACGATTACTTCAAAGTCCGGATAATCCTGTTTCAAGATCGTGGGCAGGTTGCGGCGTAGGTTTTCCGATTCGTTTCGTGCACAGATCACCACAGATAGGGGAGGCAGTTCCCGTCCGAAGTGTACTTCGTCTTTTCCGACAGAGAGGTTGTGGGTGTGTATACGGTTGTACAGTCCGAGATAGTAGATAAGTTGAATGATTAAAAGAACACCTGTAGCCGACAGTAGTATCAGTTCAGTTGTATTGAATGTGAATGCTTCCATTTACTCTTACAAGATTTTTATGTCACAAAAGTACATAATTTTTTCAGAGATTCGTCGATTTGTATCCCTCTTATTTCTTATTGTCCAGATATTCTTTTTTAAACATATCGACAAACAACAAGAACAGCGACAGCACAAGCGGTCCGAAGATGACTCCCATGAATCCGAACAAGGATAATCCGATGACTACGCCGAAGATGGTTATTAGCGGATGGGTGTCTGCCATTTTCTTCTGGAGGATAAACCGTATCAGGTTATCACATTGCGAGACGACAATTCCACCGTAAGCCGCCAGTCCGATGGCGTTTGCCCACTCGCCGGTCAGTGCAAGATAGGCGGCTACCGGAAACCATACCAAGGCTGTCCCCACCATCGGGATGATTGTGGCGAAGCAGGTCAGAACTCCTATCAGCCAGGCATTCGGTGCTCCGAAGATGAAATAACCGATCAGGGCTACCCCTCCCTGAATGACTGCAAGCAAGGGAATGCCAATGGCATTGGAACGGACAATCATATTGATTTCATGGGTTACCTCCCGGGTATTCTTTTCGTTGAAAGGCAGGATGTCGTCGATGTAGGCTTCCATTTTAGTTCCTCCTATCAACATGAAGTACAGTACGAAGACCAATACAAACAGGTTGACGGCAAAACTGCTGATGCCTCCCATCACTGCCTGCCCTATCTTGGGAAGCAGGGAGACGATGAATGAAAGTGTGTCGCTGCCCAGCACATCATATCCTGTTTTTGCTTTAATGATTCCCGCTAACTCTTCGACAGGGGTAATGATGGCCTGGGGATCCAGGTTGATATCCTGCAATTTATTGACCAGCATCCATACAATCAGCGAGATGGGAACCAGGAAGCACAGAATGGCTTCTCCTGTGATCAGCAGTGCTGCGAAGCTTCGTTTCATTCGTGCACCGAGATAGATCATCTGTTTGCGTACAAGGATGTAGATAGTGAGTGCCCCCAGTAATCCGCCGAGGAAGGGAGTGATTTGCCGGAACAAGATAATGCCCAGTCCGATAATGATAATAATCAGAGAATATTTCCAATATTTTTCTTTCATAATAAATAAAAAGGAGAATAGAGATTCCTCTCTATTTATAACATTACACCAATTAAAATGTTTCGCTCCTAAGGCAGATCGAGACTGAAAATAGTTTGTCCCGGACGGCTTTCCCGGATGGATAAGTGTCCGTCATGTTGCCGGATGATCTGTTTGCAAAGACTGAGCCCGATTCCGCTTCCTTCCGTTTTCGTTGTGAAGAACGGAATGAAGATCTGTTCCCGTATCTCTTCCGGTATGCCGGGGCCATTATCTTCTATCTCGACCTGCAGACGGTCTGCCCGCCGTACGCGGAGAATGATTCTTCCGTCCGCCTGTCCCTCGAGTGCCTGCATCGCATTTTTCAGCAGATTAAGAAAGACTTGTGACAGTTGATTGGGATCACCATCTGTTTCTATCGGGTCCGGCACGCATTGCAGCATGAACCGGATGCCGCGTTCCCGAAAGTCGCTTTGCAGCAATTCTTCAAGATTGCGGAGCATCTCGGTCAATGCGAAGCGCCTTTTTTCCGGATGGGGGAGATAGGACAGATGCCGGAATGACTCCGTAAACTCCATCAGCCGTTCGCTCTGAGCCTGTATAATCCGTAGTCCGCGGGCCGATTTTTCGTTGATATCCGGACGCTCGGACAAGGTTTGTGAGAGTGAGAGGATCGGTGCGATGGTATTCATGATTTCATGCGTCAGCACATGTGTCAGTTTGCTCCATGATTCGTTCTCCTTATCGCTCAATTCGTCGCCGATGTCTTTGATGGACAAGATGGTGATGGTTTCGCCGTCCAGAATCATCTTTTTCTCCGATATGCTGAGACTCTTGCGGATGCCGGTTACATTCAGCAGTTGTGCCAATTGGGTTTCGGTATAGAGACGGTTGCATTTCAGCAGCGAGAAAGCGGCACTGTTGGCAATAATGATTCTACCCGAGTCGTCCCAGGCAAGCACACCGCTGGGCACCTCCTCGAGCAGTGATTGATAGAAATGTTCTTGTTTGTGACTTTCGCCTTTGGTGCGGGCAAGGAGGTCGTTAAGCCGGTTGAGGGAGCGGTTCAACTGTGCCTGCTCTTTGCCGACATTTGCCTCCGGAAAGTAGAGCATATTATCCTTATCCTGCACGGCGTCGAAGAACAGTCTGATTTTCCGGTTAAACGTATTCAACTGCCGGGTCAATGCACCGATCTGGAACAGCGAACAGAGCAGCAGTATACCGCCGATGATGTATCCCGTATGCGACACGACCAACCATAGTCCGGTGCCTGCTGTGACCAGTATCAGCAATACGTGAAACAGTATGATGAAATAGATGCGTTGACTGAATATCATTGGGGTCAGAGTTTGAATCGTTTGAGTTTATTGTATAATGTTTGCCGGCTCACTCCCAATTGTTCGGCTGCGGCAGTCAGGTTACCGTTGTTTTGCAGGATGGCAGTTTCGATGGCCCTCCGCTCCACCTCTTCCAGATTGGGGACAGTGGCGGTTGCCTGCGGTTGCCAGGTCTGTTTCACCAGGATATCTTTGGGGCGGATTACGCTGCCTTCACACAAGATGACCGCTTTTTCGATGGTGTGCTGCAACTCCCTTATATTGCCCGGCCAATGATAACTGCGTAATTTTTCGACAGTCTGTTCGTGTATCCGTATTTCCTGCCGTTGATATTTAGAGGTGAATTTACGTAAGAAGCAGTCGATAAAGAGTAGGATATCATCTCCCCGTTCACGTAGGGGAGGCAGTTCCAGATGAATGGTGTTGATGCGGTAGAACAGGTCTTCGCGAAACATGCCCTGCTTCACCATTTCCGGTATATCTTTGTTCGTTGCCGAAATCAGGCGGATATCGACCGGAATCACTTTGTTACTGCCCAGACGAGTCACATTCCGGCTTTGCAATACGGTGAGGAGCTTGGTTTGGAGTGGGAGAGGGAGGTTGCCCAGTTCGTCCATGAACAGTGAACTGCCGTTGGCCGCTTCAAACTTTCCGGGACGGCTTTCGTGGGCATCGGTGAAAGCTCCCCGTTCGTGTCCGAACAGTTCACTTTCGAACAGCGACTCGCTGATGGCCCCCATATCTACGTTCAGCATCGGACGTGCGCCACGAGGTGAGAGGCGGTGTATCTCCCGTGCCAGTATTTCTTTGCCTGTTCCGTTTTCTCCCGTTATCAGGATGTTGGCGTCCGTGCGTGCCACTTTCGATACCACTTTCATCAGTTGCAACATGGCAGGCGAACGCCCCACCAGCATTTCGAATCCCTCACCCCTGTCAACTTTTGCAGTACGTTCCGGAGCTTTGTGGCTACGGTAGGCTTCCGTCACCTTGTCGATCAGGGTCTGGTTGTTCCATGGTTTCAGCAGGAAGTCGGCTGCACCGTTTTTAAGTGCTTTAACGGCAAGTTCCACATCTCCGTAAGCGGTCAGCATCACTACGGGTAGGGTGGGAGCCATCTGCCGGATGTGCCCCAACCAGTAAAGTCCCTCGTTGCCATTGTTGATACCCGCCGAGAAGTTCATGTCCAGGATGACTACATCGATGCGGCGCGTTGTCAGCAGGGCGGTGATCTGATTTGGATTCGAAGCTGTCAGTATCTTGCTGAAGTAGTTTTCGAGCAGAAGTTCGAGTGAGGCCAATACTCCTTTGTTATCGTCTACAATCAGAATGGTTCCTGTGTTCATAGCATCTCCTTTTGATTCGCTTCCTTTTTTAAGTTCGTGGTAAAGATATTTGTTTTTGTAACTCCCTGCAAGAGAGTGTCCAATATTTAGACGTTTTCGGATTGAGAATTTATGCCGGAGAAGTATCAGAAAGTATTCCAGTGGGAAACAATCGTCAAGTGTCCAATATCTGTACACGGTGGCGTCCAGATATTGGACACTATTGTATATGGTTGAATTGTATCTATCTGATTATAAGTTGATTGTTACTTTTGGCACAGCGTTTGCATATTAGATTGACATGAAACATTTTATATCATTTTGTACCTTTCTTCTTTTTTCAACTCTCTTGTTTGCACAAGCAGAGAGGTCGCTCGACGAATGTATCCGTATTGCATGGAAACAGAATCCGTCTTTACGGAATAGCGGGATAGATATCAAAGAAGCCCGGATGGATTACATCTCTTCTGTGGCGAGTTTCCTGCCCCGTGTCAGTGTATCGGCCGAAGCCGGACGTAACTTCGGGCGTTCCATCGACCCGAATACCAACGGATATACCAACGATACCTTTGATGAAGGAACCGTCGGGCTGGACATGACCCTTTCGCTCTTTGAGGGTTTCACCCGTATCAACCGGGTACGTTTTGAGAAGATGAACCGCAACCGGAGTGAGTGGGCTTTGAAAGAACGCCGTAACGAACTGGCCTGTCAGGTGACGGATGCCTATTATAAACTTCTGCTTGAAGAGCGGATGCTCGATCTGGCTTTAGAGCAGAGCCGCCTTAGCGAGCGTTATCTCAAACAGACCGAGGCTTTCGTCGAGTTGGGATTGAAGTCGGTTTCTGATTTGCAGGAAGTCAAAGCCCGTCGCGAAGGTGATATTTACCGCTATCAGGCCCGTCAGAATGGTTGTCGTCTGGCATTGCTCCGCTTGAAGCAGCTATTGAATCTTCATGACGAGGATACGCTGGCCGTACAAGATACTATCAACTACGAACTTCTTTCGGCCTATCCGCTGCCACAAACGGAAGAACTCTATACGCAGTCTCTGGTGGCGATGCCTTCGATGCGGATGATGGAACTCAGGCAACGTGCAGCCCGTAAGGAATATGCCATGGCAGGAGGTAAATTTTCGCCAACCGTCTTTGCCCGCTTTTCAATGGCTTCCCGTTACCTCGATGGTTTTTCTACCAAACAGTTGAACGACAATTTAGGCAAGTATATCGGTATCGGTATTTCCATCCCTCTGCTGAGCGGGCTGGAACGACTGACTACCCTGCGCAAACACAAGTTGAATATATTCCGCCTCCGGAACGAGGAAGAACTGCAAAAGCAACAACTCTATACGGAGGTGGAGCAAACGGTTCTTTCTCTCCGTTCCGGTTATGATGAATTCCGGCAAGTGTTGCAGCAGTTCAGAGCCGAAGAGCTGGTACTGAAAGAATCCGAACGGAAATGGGAAGAGGGGCTTATCTCCGTCTTTCAGTTGATGGAGGCCCGCAATCGCTTCATCTCCTCCAAAGCCGAGTTGGCGCGGGTACGCTTGCAGGTAGATATGACTTTGAAGATGGAAACCTATTATCGCACGGGGAGCTTCTGTACGTTGCCCGGTGAAGAGTGATGGACGAGTTGTACAACTCGTCGTATACCAGTTGCTCAACTCGTCATGTACCAGTTGTACAACTCGTACACCGTTTCTCTACGGCCCGATGATATGACCTTATAAACAAACGTGAATTATATATAAAGCAATAATTATCTATGGATACAATGATCGAACGCAAGCCCGGAATGAAGCGGAAGCATTATTATGCCGTCGCCGGAGCCGTGGTATTGGTGGGACTTGTTTTTTACTTTATTTTCAGGGACACTTCCTCTTCTATGAATGTGGAAAAAGACCGGCTGACCATTGCTACAGTTACCCGGGGAGAGTTCAGTGATTACATCCGGGTTATCGGACAAGTGATGCCCAACCGCATCATTTATATGGATGCGATAGAAGGAGGCCGTGTGGAAGAGCGCCTGAAAGAGGAAGGAGCCATCGTCAAGGCAGGCGATGTGATTCTTCGTCTCAGCAATCCGCTCCTGAACATCGGCATCATGCAGAGCGAAGCCGATCTGGCCTATCAGGAGAACGAGTTGCGCAATACCCGCATCAGCATGGAGCAGGAACATCTGCGGCTGAAACAGGAACGCATCGGCCTGAATAAGGAACTGGCAGTGAAACAACGGCGTTACGAGCAATACAGCCGCCTTATCAAAGAGCAGCTGATAGCGGAAGAGGAGTTTCGGCTGGCTGCCGAAGAGTACGAAGCGGCAAGGGCACAACTGGAAGTCATTGACGAACGCATCCGGCAGGACAATTTTTTCAGGGAGAGTCAGGTTCATAGTCTCGATGAAAACATCCGTAATATGAAGCGCAGCCTCGCCCTGGTACGCGAGCGGGTGGAAAACCTGAAGGTAAAAGCTCCCATCGATGGACAGGTGGGCAATCTCGATGCCCAGATCGGCCAGTCCATTGCTGCCGGCGAACATATCGGGCAGATCATCACCCCCGATCTGAAAGTGCAGGCACAGATCGATGAGCATTATGTGGAACGGGTGGTTCCCGGACTTCCGGCTGATTTTACCCGTGACGGAGGCAACTATAAACTTGAAGTGACCAAACCCTATCCGGAAGTAAAAGAGGGACAATTCCGTACCGACCTTCAGTTTACTGCCGGACGTCCCGAAAACATCCGTGCCGGGCAGACGTATCACATCAATCTTCAGTTGGGAGATCCTGCCCAGGCCATTCTTGTACCTCGTGGAGGATTCTTTCAAATAACCGGGGGCCGCTGGATGTATGTTGTCGACGAAAGTGGTAAATTTGCCACGCGCCGTCCCATCCGGATCGGACGGCAGAATCCGCAATATTATGAAGTGACTGAGGGATTGAAACCGGGCGACCGGGTGATTGTATCCGGATATGAATTGTTTGGGGATAACGAGAAACTTATATTGAAATAAGAACCGAATACTATGAACTACATTTCGCAAGTGATACGAAGCCAGCGGGTTAAAAAGTCTCTGACGCTGATAAACATAACAGGGTTGTCGGTCTGCATTGCAGCGGCACTTCTTATTATGCTTTATGTCTGGTCGGAGTTAAGTTATGATTCATTTCATGATACCGACCGTGTGTATCGTGTTGAAAGCAGACTGTATGAGGGCGAGATGCTGACGGATAATTGGGCGACTACGGCTTATGGGCATGCTCCTGCCATGAACAGGGAAATAGCGGGAATTGAGAAGTACGTCCGTGTTACGGCTCAGGATCGCGAGCAGGTGGTGAATTACTTCGACAGGAGATTTGCCGAGGAACATTACTGCTATACCGAGCCTGCCTTTTTCGAAATATTCAACTTCCCTATAGTTAAAGGAGAAAAGACCGGGCAACTGGTACGCCCTAATACGGTGGTACTGACTGAAAGCGCTGCAAGCCGCTATTTTGGTGAAGAAGACCCGATAGGCAAGATACTGACCTTCAGTACCTCTTCATCACAGCAAAACTTTGAAGTAACGGGCATTATTGCCGATATGCCTGTCCGTTCGCACCTGCATTACGATTTCCTGCTTTCCTACAATACGATTCCCAAGGAACGGCAGGACATCTGGTACATTCACGGTGTATATACTTACGTCCGCCTGATGCCCGGAAAGACTCCGGGAGAAATTGAACAGGCTTTCCGTGACATATCCGACAAGTACAAGACTGATGCACTGAAACATAAAACCTGGGCTGTAGAACTGATCTCGTTGAAAGACATTCACCTTACTCCGCAAAAAGCATACGAGAAAGAGGTGAAAGGAAGCCGGACGGCGGTTCTTATTTTGTTCGTAATGTCCGCCATTCTGCTGCTGATAGGTTGGGCAAATGCCTTGAACCTGACCGTAGCCCGCTTTTTGGAGCGTGGACGGGAGTTCGGACTCCGTAAAGCTTTTGGTGCTTCGCGCCGTCAGATTATTATTCAGGGACTTCTTGAGTCCGGTTTCATGAACTTGCTGGCTACGTTGATAGCTTTCGGCTGGCTGGAACTCCTCTTACCCCTTGTCTATCGCTGGGCAGGGCAAAACTTCGGGACAGACATACTTATGCAACCCGCTTTTTGGGGGATTGTAGCCGGAGTGGTTATCATCGGTACGTTGGTTGTAGGGCTTTATCCTTCCTGGCTGATGGTCACTATCCGTCCGTCGGAGATTATGCGCGGTAAACTGTTGCACGGAAAGAGAGGCAACCGGATCAGAAAGGCGTTGATTGTTGTTCAGTTCCTGGCTTCTTTTGTTCTGATTGCAGGTACGTTTACTGTGTTTCAACAGGTCCGTTACATGCAGCGTGAGGCCGAATCGGATCTGAATACCCGCATTCTGGTCATTAAATATCCTTCGTTCACCGAGGGACTGTCGCTGCGCATGGAGAGTTTCACCAAACGTTTGAAGCAACGGGCGGATGTAAGTCACGTGACAGTTTCGGGAGCTGTTCCCGGTGTGGAAGTTGCCAACTATTTTACCAATCGGCCGTATGGAAGCGATCCCTCACAAGTAAAATTGATACAGATGTTTTCTGTAGACTACGACTATTTGTCTGCCTATATGCCTCGTATGATTTGCGGACGAAGTTTTTCCGAAGATTATGGTGGCGATCTTAACCGGGTGGTGCTTAACGAAGAAGCTGTCAGGCTGTTGGGCTACGAATCGGCAGAAGCGGCGTTGGGGCAACAACTTAAAATGGAAGTGGTTAGTGACCCGCTTGAGATAATAGGAGTGGTGGAGAACTACCACCAGCAATCGCTTGCCGTGGCTTACAAGCCTATCATTTTCTTTTTGAAAGAGCGTGTTCCTTTTATTGCAACGCCTTATATTTCTGTCTGTCTGAAAGGAAAGGGGGATGCCGGCGTCTTGACGGAAATTGAACAGATGTATCGTGAATACTTCCCGACTTCTTTATTTTCTTATTTCTTTTTGAATGATTTTAATGAATTCCTATACAAATCCGATCGTAATTTTGGCTGGATATTTGCCAGCGCCTCATTGCTTGCCGTATTTGTTGCTTGCCTTGGATTGTGGATTGTAACCCTGTTTTCCACCTTGTCACGTTTGAAGGAGGTGGGTATCCGCAAAGTGCTCGGCGCAAATAAAACCAGCCTGTTCTTTGTCCTGACCAAAGAACTGTTGTTGCTTACCGTATTGGCATCTGCAATCGGTATTCCTGTATCGGCAGTGCTGATGAATGCTTGGCTGGAAACGTACGCTTTCCACATTTCGCTGTCCTGGTGGATATATGCAGCCACTTTTGTACTGCTGATGCTGATAGCCTTTCTCACTGTGCTCCAACAGGTATGGCGTACCATCCGCCAGAAACCTATGCGCATTTTAAAATATGAATAACTAATATAATATATAACGATTATGATTAAAACAGAAAAACTGTCTATGCTCTTCACCACCGAGGAGGTGCAGACCAAAGCGTTGAATGAAGTGACTATGCAAGTGGAGCGGGGAGAATTTGTAGCTATCATGGGCCCTTCCGGGTGTGGCAAGTCTACTCTGCTGAATATCCTGGGTACACTCGATTCACCCACTTCCGGCTCTTACTTCTTCGAAGGCAAACAGGTGGATAAGATGAACGAGAACCAACTGACGGCTCTGCGTAAGGGAAATCTGGGATTTATTTTCCAGAGTTTCAACCTGATTGACGAACTGACCGTATACGAGAATGTGGAGCTTCCTCTGGTATATCTGGGCATGAAACCTGCCATACGGAAAGAAAAGGTGAAACAGGTACTTGAGAAAGTAAATTTGTTGCACCGTGCCAATCATTTTCCGCAACAGCTTTCCGGTGGACAGCAGCAACGTGTTGCCATAGCTCGCGCCGTGGTGACGGACTGCAAGTTGTTGCTTGCCGATGAACCGACCGGAAACCTCGACTCGGTAAACGGTGTGGAAGTGATGGAGCTACTACGGGAACTGAACCGTCAGGGGACTACCATCATCATCGTTACTCACTCGCAGCGTGATGCGACTTATGCCCACCGGATTATCCGCCTGCTCGATGGGAAGATCGTAGCCGAGAATATCAACCGTCCGCTGGACGAAACTTCCGGGACTAATACAGAGAGCGTATGATAGGGAATTATTGGAATAGTGCCTATCGTAACCTGATGAAACGGAAAGGATTCAGTTTCATCAATGTTTTCGGATTGGCAGTCGGCATGGCATCTGCCTTGCTGATATTGACTTATGTCACTTTTGAGTTCAGTTTCGACAAGATGCACGAGAAGTACGAACGCATTTTCCGTGTGGAAAGCACTTTCTATGAAGGCGAAGTACAGACCGACTATTGGGCCAGCAGTTCGTTTGGTTATGGTTCGGCCATGAAAGAGAATCTGGCCGGAATTGAAGACTATACGCGGGTGGTTTCCTTGTATCAGCCGGAACAGATTGTGAAGTATGGTGAACTTACTTTACGTGAAAACCAGATTGCTTATGCCGATCCCGGCTTCTTCCGTTTGTTCGACTTTGAGCTGGTGAAAGGAGATAAGGCCACTTGCCTTTCCATGCCCCGCCAGGTGGTCATCACCGAACGTATTGCCCGGAAGTATTTTCAGGACGAAGACCCCATCGGAAAGATACTTATCTTTACGGGACCGTATGACAAGGTGGTTTGCGAAGTGACAGGGGTGATGAAAGAGATGCCTTCCAATTCGCATATCCATTATAATTTCCTGATTTCCTATAAGTCACTCGGGCAATATCTGCATGACTATTGGTACAAGCACGAGGTTTATACTTATGTGCTGCTCGATTCGCCCGAAAGGAAGGAAGAGATAGAAAAGGCGTTTCCGGCAATGTCGGAGAAGTATAAGACGGACGAGGCGCTGAAAAATAAAATATGGGGTGTGTCACTGACACCGCTTGCCGATATTCATCTTAAACCGCAAGTTGGTTACGAGGCCGAAATCAAGGGAAACCGTACGGCCATGATCGCCCTGATCTTTGCTGCAATTGCTATTTTGGCTATTGCCTGGATCAATTATATCAACCTGACTGTGGCCCGCTCGATGGAACGTGCCAAGGAGGTAGGAGTGCGCCGGGTAATAGGAGCTTTCCGCAAGCAGCTTGTATCTCAATTCTTGTTTGAGGCCTTGGTCATGAACCTGGTTGCATTGGTACTGGCAGTGGGACTGATCGAGTTGATCTTGCCATACTTCAATCAGTTGGTAAGCCGTACGGTAACTTTCTCCGTTTGGCTGACGGGATACTGGTGGCTTTTGCTTTTAATCGTATTTGTAGGGGGAATTTTCCTCTCCGGTTACTATCCTGCATTGGCGCTTCTCAACCGGAAACCGATTACGTTGCTGAAGGGAAAGTTCCTGAACAGCAAGTCGGGCGAAGGCACTCGCAAAGTATTGGTAGTCGTTCAGTACACGGCATCTATGATTCTGCTCTGCGGCACATTGATTGTGTTTGCGCAGTTGAACTTCATGCGCAATCAGTCGCTGGGAGTGAAGACGGACCAGACTCTGGTTGTCAAATTTCCCGGACGGACCGAAGGCATGAACACGAAACTCGAAGCCATGAAGAAGGCCATTGCCCGCCTGCCTTTGGTAGATAAAGTTACCTTCTCGGGTGCCGTGCCGGGCGAAGAGGTGGCTACCTTCTTGTCTAACAGGCGAAAGAGTGATGCTTTGAAGCAGAATCGCCTTTATGAAATGTTGGTATGCGACCCGGATTATATTGATGCTTATGGACTGCAACTGGTGGCAGGGCGCGGATTCTCCGAAGATTATGGAGACGATGTGAATAAGTTGGTGGTCAACGAGTCTGCTGTCCGTAACCTGGGAATTGCCTCTAACGAAGAGGCTCTCGGCGAAGAGATAGAGGTGGAATGTACCGATGCCCCGATGCAGATTATCGGAGTGGTGAAGGATTACCATCAGCAGGCACTCAACAAGAATTATACCCCGATTATGCTGATCCACAAAGATAAGATCGGTTGGCTGCCGCAACGCTACATCTCCATTGTGATGAAGTCCGGCGACCCGAAGGAATTGGTTTCGCAGGTGGAGGAGATCTGGCATCGCTATTTCGAGGATTCCAGCTATGACTTCTTCTTTCTCGATCAATTCTTCGATCATCAGTATCGTCAGGACGAGGTGTTTGGTGTCATGATCGGTTGTTTCACCGGACTGGCCATCTTCATCTCATGTCTGGGATTGTGGGTATTGGTGATGTTCTCCTGCACTACCCGTACCAAGGAGATGGGTATCCGGAAAGTATTGGGAGCTACCCGTTGGAATCTGTTCTATCAGCTGGGTAAAGGCTTTTTCCAATTGATCCTGATAGCGGTAATCATTGCGTTGCCCGTTGCCTGGTTCAGTATGAATGCCTGGTTGAGTCATTATGCTTTCCGTACCGATCTGAAGATATGGTTCTTTGCAGTTCCGGTGGTGTTGATGCTGTTGATTTCGTTTGTGACGGTAGCCTGCCAGACGGTGAAGATTATCGTAGGCAAACCGGCACGGTCATTGCGGTATGAGTAAGATTCCGGAATAAAATAAGTCGCATTCGGCAAAGAGTGCATGAGGGTGTCATAGTTCACCACAGATTACACGGATTTACAAGATAGATTTTTAATCTACTGATAACCAATAATATTTATCTGTATAATCTGTGGTGAACAATGACACCCTCAGTGCCTTTTGTGGTGAACTTTAGCCTTTGGGTTGTTGCGTCTGGATTTCTTCTCCCCAATGCGTTTTGGCTTCCAGTTCTTCCCGGTCACGCACCTCTTTCGCCTTCTTTGCATAGACAATCATGCGCAGAGACTGGTCGTAAGTAAAGTAATTCCATACCCAGTTCAGTAGGACGTTTGCTTTGTTGCGTACTCCCAGGATCGAACGTAAATGGACGACCAGCCACATCACCCAAGCCAGCCATCCGGCGGTTTTGAAACTACTGAACTCTGCCACGGCACGATTGCGCCCTACGGTTGCCATCGATCCCAGGTTCCGGTAATGGAACGGCTGCATCGGCTTTCCTTTCTGTAGTCTTTGCAGGTTCTTGGCAAGCAGTTCGCCTTGTTGAATGGCCACTTGTGCCAGTTGCGGGTGTCCGTTAGGATAGTTCTTGTCCGTAGTCTGAATACATTGGTCCCCGATGGCAAAAATAGTGTCTGTTCCCTGTACACGGTTGAATTCGTCTACTTTGATTCTTCTTCCGCGTCCCAGTAATTCTCCGTCTATATTGCCGAAAGTGATGGCTGCCACGCCGCTCACCCAGATAAACGTACGTGTCGCTATCTCTGTACCGTCTTCCAACATCACTTTATGATCTTTGTAATCTGTCACCCGCTTGTTCAGCAGGATGTTGACTCCCATTTCACGCAGAAACTGTTCGGCATGGCGGGATGAATCTTCGGACATTCCCGCCAGGAGACGGTCGCCCGCTTCAATCAGGTAGATGTGCATCAGGCTGCTGGGCATATCCGGATAATCGTTGGGCAGTACGAACTTCTTCATTTCCGAAAGCACTCCGGCTATTTCCACTCCGGTGGCCCCTCCGCCTACAACAACGACATTGAGCAACTCCTGCCGTTCACGTTCCGTACTGCAAGTGATCGACCGTTCAAAGTTTGCCAGTAGGGCATTTCTCAGTCCCATGGCTTCCGAAACGGTTTTCATAGGCATGGCCTCTTCTTCAATGTGCTCGTTGCCGAAGAAGTTGGAGGTGGTGCCGGCTGCCAGTACCAGGTAGTCGTATTCTGCTTTACCGATGGAAGTCTGAATCATCTTTTTCTCGGGGAAGATGGCCCGTACTTCTGCCATACGGAAGTAAAAGTCCTTTCGTTTCTGAAAAATCTTCCGGAACGGGAAAGAGATGGAACTGGGTTCAAGTCCGGCTGAAGCGACTTGATAAATAAGGGGAGGAAACTGGTGATAATTGTTCTTATCGACTAAAACAACCTGGAAACCAGACTTTTTTAGCTTGTTGGCCAATTTAAGACCGCCGAAGCCACCACCTACGATGATGACACGCTTCTTGTCGTTTTTTACAATGTTGAAACTCATACTGAAAACTTCTATTTAACCTGATGTGTCTAAAACCTAATGTCATGGTTATAAACGCTTGTCATAGGTAAAAAGTTCAGCTAAAAGAACGGTTTCAGAAGATGTTTCAAGAGGCTTTTTCACCATAGATTATACAGATTACCGCAGGTAGTTTGTGCTGACAATCGGTCGTTCACTCTTTTAGAGCCTGTTTTAATTTTGCTTGAGATTTGTTTTCAGGGATGTTTTCCGGTTTTTGCAAGGAGCATAGCGGGCTATGTGACGGGTAAAAACGGGGAAATAGACCGAGAAAAAACTCAAAACAGGTCAATAAAATTCCTGTAAATTTATTCAAGGAAAATTTAAACAGGGCACTTAATCTGCGCTAATCTGTATCATCTATAGTGGTTTCTGATGTTCCCTGTAGACTTTTTATAATTCCGGTACCATGCAGAATTTAGTCTCCGGAAAATCTTTCTTCAGATACCGTTGGATGAAGAGTTGTGTATCCTCCTGTATCGTCCGGTCCTCTACCGTCGGGTAGAGGTTGTAGAGAACGGTATCCAGTTTGATCCCCCGGTTTTTAATGGCTTCCAGGCTGAGCAATGTGTGGTTGATACTGCCCAGTTTGCCGGAAGTGACAAACAACAGCGGGTATTCCTTCTGCGCAATATAGTCAATCGTGAGCAATTCGTCGGTAAGCGGCACCATCAGGCCTCCGGCTCCCTCGAGCAGGACAACGTCGTAACGGCGGCTCAACTCTTCTGTAGCACGTTCTATTTTGTCAAAGTCGATGGGACGTCCGTCTATGCGTGAAGCGAGGTGTGGAGAACAGGGGTAAGAGAAGATTTCTGGCATGGTCAGTCCTTCCCGGTCGTCATCAGTGGGGGCGATGCCCATGATGCGGCGGTGCAGGTCGATGTCTTCCGAGTGGCCTGTATTGCCTGTCTGGATAAATTTCTGAGTAATGGTGCGTTGCCCTTTCCGGTTCAGTTCGCGTGCCAGGAATCCTGTGGCATAACTCTTGCCTGCATCTGTATCGATGCCGCTGATAAAATACACATTCTTTTTCATACTTCTTTTGTTTGAGACCCGCAGGTCGTTTTTCTTATCTCTTTTTTGCTATTATATAGATGGGGTGGTAGGTCAGTGAAACAGAACCTTTGCCGGGACTGAACAGACGCTCGTATTCCTGACAGAAGAGGTTCAGTTTGCTCCGGGTCCAGCTTTGGTTACAAGTACCTGTCACTCCGGTCTGCTTCAGATGATAAAGCACCTCCATCGGATTGTTGAAATTCAGTGAGATGACTTCTTCCTCCGTGTGCACAATGTCGTATAGTGCCGAGAGCGAGGCAGTCAGCTCTTCTCTCGAACGGTAGGCGAGTCCCTGTCCGGTCAGTTGGCGAATCTCCTTCATGTTTTCTTTTCCGAAAGTACTGAAGGCAATGTATCCCTGCGCATTCAGGATGTTTTCACATTTCCGGAAAAAAGCATCGGGATGTTCGAACCATTGCAGGACGGAACAGGAAGTGATCAGTTCCGTTCCGTGCGGGAAGTCAAGTGCTTCGGCATCTCCGGGCAAGAAGGAGACCCGCTCGTTCAGGATATCTCTGCAGCTATGGCGCATCTCTTCGCAAAGGTCGTTCAGCAGCAAGTGTTCCGGGCGGAACGAACGGAGTAGCAGACGCGAATAAGTACCCGTCCCGCAGCCGAACTCTACAACACGGCGGAGGGAGTGCGCAGGGAGGTGTTGCTGCAACAAACTGCACATTTTCCGGGCGATTTGTTGTTGCACCCGGGCTTCGTGCGGATAGGTGCCGATTGCTTTCGTGAAGCGTTGGGCGATCAGTAGTTTGGAGGAAGCAGCAGCAGGAGCGAGATTTTCTTTCAATATCTTTTCGTCATAATGTGCTCCGTCATATCGCTGAATTTCATTGCAATATTTTTGCCAGGCCTGTTCCTGGTTCTTCGGTGGGAAGATATGATCGGATTCTCCGATGATTGCCTTATTCCAGACAAAGGTGGATGGGGGCAGTTCGCTGTATTGTCTGCCGATGGCCACCAGTTCTTCTTTCAATTCTTCTACCGGTCGTTGGGGAGCTATTTCCAGGAAAGCTTGAAAGGCACTTCCCGATCCGCACATTCGCCGGCGGAACTTCTGTAGGGTCGCTTCATTGAGATTATTGAGTGTACCTTCAAATATGGCGGGAGGAATTCCCCGCATATCATCGATAGGGAAAAGTGTCCCGTTGATGGCAATGCTTTGCTTGAGGGGGAGGTTGCTGTCCGGCAACACTTGGGAAGCTGCCCATACCCCCATGGACCAGGCAACAACATAGATCCCCTCATACGTGGAGAGCAATGTGCTGTCAAAATCGAGAGAACGGTAATCATAGCAGATTATCAGATCTTTATTTGGGGGGAGATTGTGCATGAAGGGAGTTTCATCCATTCCCCATCCGGTAAAGAAGAGGAGAGCCTCTTTTTGGAGGGGAGGGTATCCGGCGGCTTCACATCCGGTTCCTGTCTCAGAGTGAAGGGAGTTTACAGATTTTTGGGGTGGATATAGTCTTTTCAGTTTCATAAGTTTATGACTTTGATGATACAGGCCGTATTGTTGCTATCACTCTTTTCACTTCTTCTTCCGTTACGTCTGCCGTTAATGAAAAACGGATACGGGAAGTTCCTTCCGGTACCGTAGGCGGACGGACAGGCAACGCATAAAACCCTTTGCGTTGCAGCTCTTCTGCCATACGGACGGCGGAAGAACTTTCACCCGCGATCATGGGTACGATTTGGCTGGCCGAGGCAGAAAAGTATCCTTTCTCTTGGAGGCCGGTCCGCAAGTTGCTGCTGATGGCTGCCAGGTGTTCCCTCTTCTCCTGATATTCCGCCAGATGGCGCAGTACAAATGAGGTCCATTGCAGGGTGACAGGCGGGAGTGCAGTGGTGAAGATAAAGGGACGCATTTTATTTATCAGATAGTCCCGTATCACCTGCCTGCACACGATATATGCCCCAGAGGAAGCCAGTGCCTTTCCGAAAGTGCCCACCAAAAAGTCGATATCCGATATGCATCCGTATGCTTCGGCACATCCCAGTCCGCCGGTTCCCCGGACACCGACAGCATGGGCTTCGTCTAAATAAAGCAATACGTTCGGATACTTGCGTTTCAGCTTGACCAAACGGGGTAAGTCTGCTTCGTCACCATCCATACTGAAAATACTTTCGGTAACGATAATAACCTGTTCATATTCTTTGTGGTAAGTCTCTACTAGTCTTTCCAACTGGCTGTATTCGTTGTGCCGGTAGCGGATACATTTGGCATCTGATAGCCGAATGCCGTCTATTAGGCTGGCATGTATCAACTTGTCGGCCAGAATCAGTGTTTTTGTGTCGCATACGGCAGGTAGGATTCCGGTATTGGCATGATATCCGCAATTGAATACCAGTGCCGCTTCTGTTCCAAATAAGGAAGACAAGGTAGCTTCCAGTTCATCGTATGCGGCAAAATTGCCGGTAAGCAGGCGGGAAGAAGAGGAAGAGAACTTAATTTCTTCCGGCTTCACTGTCTGCCAGAAAGCTTTTAACAGTCCACTGTCGTTAGCCAACCCCAGATAATCATTTGACGAAAGGTTTAGCATCCGTTGTCCTCCGATGATTACCTCTTTGCCCTGATGCACCAGGGTAGGAAGGGTACGGAAGTTATCTTTCTTTTTAAGGAGTTGCAGCTCGTCAAGGAAACGGGTGAGTTCACCTCTTTCCGTTTCTTGGTTTTTATTCATATTTGTAATGTTTTTGAGTTTGATTCACCACAGAGTAGCACAGAGTTTCACAGAGATTATTTTCTCTTAATATCTTATAAACAAGAGATTGAAACTCTGTGAGACTCTTGTTACTCTGTGGTGAAGTTTGATTCGCCTCTATTTCGTTTGGGAACCGGGAAGGCCGTTACTTATGATCCTTATCATCCCTTCCGTGAGTTTGGTCAACTGTTCGGGCGTAATGATAAACGGAGGCATTACATAGATCAGTTTGCCAAACGGACGGAGCCAGATGCCTTCCTCCACAAAACGGCGTTGCAGGTATGCCATATTCACCGGTTCTTTCATCTCGATCACTCCGATGGCACCCAGTACACGGACGTCCGCTACTTGAGGGAGCTCACGTGCCGGAGCTAATTCACGGTTCAGTTGAGCTTCTATTCGTTTTACGTTTTCTTGCCAGCCGGAAGTTAGAAGTAACCGTACCGATGCGCAGGCTACGGCACATGCCAACGGGTTTCCCATAAACGTAGGCCCGTGCATGAATGCTCCCGGTGTATGGTTGGAGATGCAGTCTGCCACTTCATTGGTGGTCAGTACTGCCGATAAGGTCATGTATCCACCTGTCAATGCTTTGCCGATGCACATGATGTCCGGCTCTACTCCGGCATGTTCCCAGGCGAAGAGTTTTCCGGTACGTCCGAATCCGGTTGCTATTTCATCGAAGATCAACAGTACCCCATACCGGTGGCAGAGGCGCGCAGCTTCTCTTAAATATTCCGGATGGTAGAAACGCATGCCTCCCGCACCTTGTACAATAGGTTCGAGGATGAAAGCTGCCAGTTCATCGGCATGTTTCTCCAGCAGATGCTCCAACGGACGGATGTCTTCCGGGTTCCATTCATCTCCGAACCGGGAGGAGGGAGCAGGGAGGAAGTGGCGGATGGGAAGTGCCGAACCAAAGATACTGTGCATCCCCGTTACAGGATCGCATACCGACATGGCATTCCAGGTATCTCCGTGATAACCGTTACGGATGGTGACGAAATTATTTTTCTCCGGTTTTCCGGCTGCATACCAGTATTGTACGGCCATCTTCAGTGCAACTTCGACAGCTACGGAGCCGGAATCAGCATAGAATATCTTTTGCATAGAGGGCGGGACCAGAGGAAGCAACAGTTTGCCCAGTTCGATAGCCGGATCGTGCGTCAGTCCGCCGAACATGACATGCGACATCCGGCTGAGTTGATCTTGTACAGCTTGGTTTAATATCGGGTGATTGTATCCGTGCACCGCACACCACCACGATGACATTCCTTCGATCAGTGTCTGTCCGCTTTCCAGGGTGATGGTGGCACCGTCAGCCCGTTTCACCTTATATACCGGGAGCGGATTCGAAGTTGAAGTATACGGATGCCACAAATGTTCGCGGTCAAATTGTGAGTCGGCAAAGTGATATCCTTCCGAGAGAATCATCTCTTTATCATCCGATACCTTGGAGCCGAGTGTTGTCAGCAGATCGCCTACGATGGCGGAGTTGATGCCGATATAGAGGGATTTCCGGACGGCCTCTGGTGTCAGTTGCGAGCGTCCTCCGGCAAAGCGCAGGTAAGCCGCAGGGTTAATGAACCGGAAAAGAGCCACAGTGGTCAGTATCTCTTCTTCACTGAGAGGAGACTGATGCTCGAGCGGAGTGCCGGGTATGGGTTGCAGCAAGTTGATCGGGATGGATTGGATGTTGAGATCGCGGAGTGTGAAGGCAAATTCGATCCGTTGTTCCACAGTTTCACCCATGCCGATGATGCCTCCGCAGCAGAGGTCCATCCCTACTCGTCGTGCGGCATGCAAGGTTTTCAGCTTTTGTTCCTGTGTATGCGTGGTACAGAGCGAGTCGAAGTGGGAAGGAGCCGTTTCGAGGTTACAGTGGTACCGGGTCACTCCGGCATCATACAATGCCTGCAACTCTTCTTCGTCCAACAGTCCGAGCGAAGCGCACAACCGGATAGACGAATGGCGACGCATCCGCCGGGCCGCTACACAGAGCTCTTTCATGTTTTTGGGAGAAGGTTTGCGTCCACTGGTCACCAATGAAAAGCGGTTGACCCCTTGTGCTTCGTTGTATTTTGCTTGTCGCAGGCACTCTTCTGCGCTCACCAGATCGTATACATCGGCCTTGGTCTTGTAGTGAGACGACTGGGCGCACCATTTACAATTTTCCGGACACCGTCCCGAGCGGGCATTGATGATGGAACACATGTCGAACTCCTGCGAAGCGCAGGCGGTGGTGATGTCGTGCGCGGCATCATACAACTCTTCTTTACGGGGATAGAGCGCCAGCCATTCGGCCTGCTCTCGGCTGATAGCCGTTCCTTGTAATACTTGGTTTTTTATTTCTTCGATAGTCATAGGGTGGGGATATTAAAAAAGAGGTTGCCGGTCCCATCGGGATGGGAGGCAACCTCTTTAGGTGTAATGTATGAGGCGGATGTCACAACAGTTGACTGTGCGGCACCGGCATAAGAATATTTGGATGATTGGAGTTGAGTAAGAAGCAAGAGCAATGGTTCGGGAGATAGCGTGAGGTTCTCCCAATCTTCTTCCGGAACGGAATCTTCTGTTTCCCGTTGCGGATCAAGTCCGGTTGTATGTGGAGTTTGCTGCTTGCACAACGCACATTCGGTGATGTTCTTTCTCAACTGTCCGATGGTGACACACAAACCCAGAGTGGCAAATATGGCATAAGCCTTCCGGCTCCACTGGCGGAAGCGGATAAACGAATGTGATATGTACCTTTCTTTTTTCATAAGCCGTATGGTGATATCGGGTCATCGGACGGCGGCAAAGCTACAAAGAATCTACGGAATGACCAAGGGATAGCATCGGTTTGTAAGCAGGGACCTCTCCTCTACCACAAAGACGGTATAAGAATCCCTTATAAAGGGGATTTCAAGAACAATCCCCATACTCTACTTTTGCAGCAGGAAATGATCCGTGAAAATTAATTAAAAAATGTAGGTGGCTTTTGACACACCTTCAAGAATAAGATAACAATTTCAAGGCTTTTAACAACAATCTGCCGGATTGTGTGTTAAACAAAAGATTCTAATTTAAACATAACTAAACTTAAGGTATGAAGACCAATTTACGTCTATTATTTACGTTGCTCTTTGTCGTTTCGGTTGTTGCATTACGTGCCGGAACAATGAATGACATACGTGTTTCGGGCACTGTTGTGTCCGAAGGAGACCCGTTGCCCGGTGTGTCGGTATTAGTGAAAGGAACCGGCGTCGGTACTATTACCGGTATTGACGGCAAGTATTCCATCAATGTTCCGTCCGATGGTACGCTGGTATTCAGTTTTATCGGACTGAAATCTGTGGAACATAAAGTGGGAGGACGCTCAGTGATCAATGTCGAGCTGGTGCCCGACAGTAAGCAATTGGAAGAAGTAATGGTAGTAGCCTATGCCACTGCCAAGAAATATAGTTTCACCGGTGCCGCCTCTACCGTTAAAGGTGACGAGATAGCGAAGTTACAAACCTCGAGCGTATCACGTGCCCTTGAAGGAACCGTAGCCGGTCTGCAGGCAAGTGCCGCAAGCGGTCAGCCGGGTACCGATGCCACAATCCGTATTCGCGGTATCGGATCCATCAATGCATCCAGTGCACCTCTCTATGTAGTGGACGGTGTGCCCTATGACGGTAGTGTGAACTCTATCAACCCCGAAGATATCGCATCGATGACCGTTCTGAAAGATGCGGCCTCAGCTGCTTTGTACGGTTCGCGTGGAGCCAACGGTGTGATTATTATCACCACCAAGCAGGGACAAAGCGATTCGAAGACTACAGTGAACGTGAAAGCCAGCTTCGGTGGTTCCAATCGTGCGGTACGTGATTACGACCGGATCGGCACCGATCAGTATTTCGAACTTTATTGGGAGGCTTTGCGTAACCAATATGCACTGGATACAAAGAACTATACTCCTCAGACAGCAGCTATCAAAGCTTCTAAAGACTTGGTAGGAAAGCTGATGGGGGCCGGCCCCAATCCTTATGGCTCTAAATATCCTCAGCCGGTAGGTACGGATGGAAAATTGGCGGATGGAGCCGTTCCGCTCTGGGACTTCGACTGGCAGGATGCCATGGAGCAGCAGGCACTTCGTACGGAACTGGGACTGAATGTTTCAGGAGGCGGCAAAACCAATCAATACTACTTCTCTGCCGGATACCTGAATGATAAAGGTATTGCGTTGGAGTCCGGTTATGAACGCTTTAATCTCCGATCGAACGTGACAAGCCAGATGACCAAGTGGCTTCGGGGAGGAGTGAACATGAGTTTTGCCCACTCTTTGCAGAATTATCCCGTATCATCGGATACGAAAACAAGTAATGTCATCAATGCCGGCCGTTTGATGAACGGATTCTATCCCATCTATCAGATGAACGAAGATGGAACCTATAAACTGGATTCCGAGGGACAGTGGATATATGATTTCGGTTCTTACCGTCCTTCCGGTTCGATGGCTAACTGGAACCTTCCGGCCACATTGCCCAATGATAAGTCGGAACGTATGAAAGATGAATTTTCAGGACGTACTTTCCTTGAAGTTACCTTTATCGAAGGGCTGAAGTTTAAGACCAGCTTCAACTTTGACCTGATCAACTATAATTCACTCGACTATACCAATCCTAAAATAGGGCCGGCTGTTAACACCGGAGGTTCATCGAGCCGTGAAAACGACCGTACTTTCTCGTGGACCTGGAATAATATCCTGACTTATGACAAAACCCTCGGAGAGCATCATTTCAATCTGCTGGCCGGACAAGAAGCCTATTCCTACCGTTACGATGTGCTGCGAGCATCCCGTTCGAACATGGCATTGCCTGATTTTCCCGAACTGGCTGTCGGTTCGTTGGTAACCGGAGGGACAGGATACCGCGTAGATTACTCGTTGGTGGGATATTTCCTAAATGCCCAATATGACTATCAAAGCAAATATTTCTTCTCGGGTTCGTATCGGCGGGACGGGTCTTCCCGTTTTGCTCCCGAAACCCGTTGGGGTAATTTCTGGTCCGTCGGTGCTTCCTGGCGTATCGACCGTGAAGATTTCATGGTGGCTACGAGCGACTGGCTTTCTGCCCTGACTTTGAAGGTCAGTTATGGTGCGCAGGGTAATGATAACCTGGGAACGTATTATGCCAGCAGCGGACTTTATTCGGTGGTAAGCAATAATGGAGAGAATGCGTTGGTATCCGATCGTCTGGCTACACCAAAACTGAAATGGGAAACCAACCTGAACTTCAATGCCGGCATAGACTTCTCGTTGTTCAACAACCGATTCTCCGGTTCGTTCGATTTCTTCCAGCGGCGTTCGAAAGATTTGCTCTATTCCCGTCCGCTGGCTCCCTCGCTCGGTTATAATTCAGTAGACGAGAATGTAGGCGAACTGAAGAATACCGGTGTGGAAATCGATCTGAAAGGTACCTTAATCCATACCCGGGACTTTATGTGGCGATTGGGGCTTAACCTGACACATTATAAGAATGTCGTGACCGACCTTCCATTGAAAGATATGCCTGTAAGCGGAGTTCATAAACTGGCTGTGGGACGTTCTGTCTATGATTTTTACATGAAGCAATGGGCGGGTGTTGATCCGGAGAACGGCGATCCGTTGTGGTACAAAAATGTGAAAGATGCCAATGACAAGATCACCGGACGTACGACTACCAATGACTATGCCCAAGCGGATTATTACTATACCGGCAAATCATCCTTACCCAAAGTGTACGGAGGATTTAATACCGCTTTCTCGTATAAAGGCTTTGAACTGTCCACCATTTTTGCCTATAGTATCGGTAATTATATTGTGGACCGTGACGTAACTATGCTGTGGCATAACGGAAGTTCTACCGGACGTGCCTGGTCGACAGAGATTCTGAACCGTTGGACACCGGAGAATCGATATACTGATGTGCCGGCTCTGAAAACCGTATCGAACAGTTGGAATGCAAATTCCACCCGTAACCTGTTCAATAACTCGTTCCTGCGGATGAAGAATATCACATTATCGTATAACTTCCCGCAACCGATGATAAAGAAAATCAGCCTGAACAGTCTGCAATTGTTTGTGCAGGCCGATAATCTGCTTACCGTTTCGAAGAATCAGGGACTCGACCCCGAACAGGATATCAGTGGACTGACGTATTACCGTTATCCGGCCATGCGTTCCATTTCCGGAGGAATCAATGTTTCGTTCTAAGGCTTTAATCCCCAGAAAAGGGCTGTTGCAATCATATGCTCCGCCCCGGTTTAATCATGCATAAATCACATATAACAGATATAGTAAAGTATAAAATAACAGATGATATGAGAACAATACGATTTAACAATAACAGACATATCTCTTCTTCTCCTCTTCTTCGGACAGAGGGTGGGAGAGAGGCTTCCGTGAGTGATACCTCCGGAGATAAGATCCCTAAAGGTAAGTTTTCCTTTCTCCTTCTCTTCTTCCTTTTGTTCCTGGGGAGTTGCAGCAGCGACTTCCTCGACAATAAGCCGACAGATGCCGTAGATTCCGGCCTCGTACCTGTACCTTCGAATGCCGAACGCATCTTTAACGGTGCGTGGTACAATCTATTCGAATATGGTACCACTTATGCCAACATCGGCTATCGTGCTTTGATGTGCCTGGACGACATGATGGCTGACGACGTGGTTTCGCGCCCTATGTATGGGTTTAATTCTTCTTATCAGTTCAATGACGTGGTGATGCCTTCCGACGGACGTACCACTTTCGCCTGGTATCTGATGTATAAGACCATTGACAACTGTAATACGGCCATTTCTATTCAAGCTACCGGAGACGATGATACACCTGAGTTCCGGCATGCCCAGGGACAGGCACTTGCCGTACGTGCTTTCTGTTATCTTCATTTGGCACAGCATTATCAGTTCACCTATCTGAAAGATAAGAATGCTCTTTGTGTACCGTTGTATACCGAACCGACCAATCCGAATACCAAACCTAAAGGAAAGGCAACGCTCGAAGAGATCTATACACAGATCATCAATGACCTCAACCGTGCCAAAGGACTTCTTGACGGTTATGTACGTCCGAATGACAAGTCGAAATACAAACCTAACACCGATGTGGTAAACGGACTTCTGGCCCGTACTTATCTGCTCACCGGACAGTGGGACGAAGCCGCCAAAGCCGCATTGGAAGCTGCCAAAGGTTACACTCTGATGACGGATGCCAAAAACTATATGGGCTTCAACGATATATCGAATACCGAGTGGATCTGGGGACATCCGCAATCTGTCAGCCAGTCCGATGCCAGCTATAACTTCTATTATCTGGATGTGGTAGAACCCGATTCATACAATAGTTTTATGGCCGATCCGCATTTCAAGGACGCCTTTACCGAAGGTGATATCCGTCTGGAATTGTTCCAGTGGATGCGTGAAGGTTATCTGGGATACCGCAAGTTCCGCATCCGTTCCGACCAGACGGGCGATATTGTCATCATGCGTTCTGCCGAAATGTATTTGATAGCTGCCGAAGCCTTGGCGCGTAAAGGTCAATTGGGCGAAGCCGTAAAACCGCTCAATACTTTGAGAAACGCCCGCGGACTGGCCGATTATGATCTTACCGGAAAAAATCAGGAGCAGGTGATTGATGAAATTCTGATGGAACGTCGCCGTGAACTTTGGGGTGAAGGATTTGGCATTACTGATGTTCTCCGTACACAACGTCCTGTGGTACGTGTCGCTTTGACCGAAGATGAAGCTGCCAAAGAATATGATTGCTGGCAACAGAACGGTACTTATAAAAAATATCATCCGGAAGGTCATTGGTTTACCAGCTTCCCCGATGGAACGAAGTTTGTGCCCAATAGCATATATTATTTGTATTCTATTCCTGAAAAAGAAACGAATGCGAATCCGAATCTGAAATAAGAAATCATAGTCAACTGATTTTATATGAACTGTTTCTGAAAAATCAGATAGATTAATATAATAGACGAAAGGTGTGTCATAACTCTACGGTGAATAAGAGTTGCGACACACCTTTTTTATCAATATCGTTAATGGTTAACTGAATATATACACAATGATTCCCGTTATGACTACATAAGCCAGTGCATAAGGAATGGCTGCTTTCAGGATCTCTCCCTCCTTACCTTGCTGGTTGCCTGCTGATGTGGCGATAGCAATACTTTGAGGAGAGATGATTTTACCTCCTGTCGCACCTACCGTATTGGCGGCCGATAGCCAGTCGGGACTGACATTGATATGCCCTGCTACGCTGGCTTGCAGCTTTCCGAAGAGGATGTTCGAGGAGGTATCACTTCCGGTGATGAAGGTACCCAAACAACCGATAACCGGAGCAAAGAGAGGGTAGAGGCTTCCGGTAGCTGTGGCGAGTGCAGTGGCAATCACGGAAATCATGCCTGCCGTATCCATAATGGTAGATAAACCCACCAGGCAGATAACGGTAACGAATGTTTTTTTCAACTGCTTTACAGTGTTCCATAATACAATGAACAGTTCTTTCACTTTAGCTCCCTGTATCAGACCGCCTACAAACGTGCCTACAAAAAGCAGAACTCCGGCATGTGTCAGCCAGGCGATGGTATAATTCACGGTGGAGTCATTGATGGGGAGGCTGATGCGTGTCACCCAATTGTTTTCGAGCGTACTTCGGAGGCCCGGAAAAAGCGGACTGGTCAGTATGATCAGTAACAAAATCAGCAGATAGATGCTCCAGGCATTCAGGATATCTTTCCTTTTCAGTGCGTTCTGCTGCGCTTTCTCTTTTTTGGGGGCAGTCAGTTTGCCATAAATGACGATAACGACGATAGACAAGATGCTGCCGATGATAGCCGGTGATTCGGCCCCCATATATCGGGCCGCAACGTACTGGCTACCTAAAGATACAGCGCCTACCAGCAGTGCCAGAAATAGGTTTTTGGGTAATGATTTTATTTTCGGGTCGGTCAGGAAGAGTAGTACCAACGGTATCAGGAACATTAGTACGGAAAGTTGCAGTACGACGTTCGTACTCAGCACCTGTACATCCAGATTGGTTTCTTTGGCAAGTACCAGTACCGGTGTACCTATGGCACCGAAAGCCGTAGCCACACTATTGGCTATCAAGCTGACGGTGGCTGAAAAGATGGGCTTGAATCCCAGGCTGATCAGGATAGCGGCGGGGATGGCAACAGCTGTACCAAAACCTGCCATGGCTTCAAGTAACCCTCCGAAACCCCAGGTAAGGAGCAGTACCTGGATACTTTTATCGGTAGAGATGGAAGAGAATTGTTGTTTGATAATCTCCATCTTCTCTGTTTTCAGCAATACATTGTAGCTGAAGATAGCCATCAGGATGATAATCAGGATGGGAGAAACCGCTTTCAGTGCACCGTATACGAATGAAAATACCAAGTTGTCTACCGCATAATGGAATCCGAAAAGAGCTATCAGTATAGTTACTATCAGGGAGATGACGCTACTTTTGTCACCCGGCATTTTAAAAAATGCCATTAATACAATCAAGAGCAATACCGGAACGATGGCAAGGATCAGTGTCATAATTGTCTGTTTTTAATAGTTGATGTTTAAGTTAAGATATTGATATAACAAAACCGGAACCTGTTTTGACGGATGAAATAATTATTTTTTTGCTGTATAGCGTTAAATAAAAAAAGGTGTAGCCCTCCGCATGGAAAGGCTACACCCTTTGGTCCGGATAGCTACACCCTTTTTATCGGATGGCTACACCCCAATGCCGGGGATTTATTTTTTCTTCATATTCAAGATCTGTTGCAGTTGCTGTAGGTTGGCTTTAGCGGCCTCGTTACCCATCTGGGCAGCTTGGTTGAAGGCAGCGATGGCGCGTTGTACATCTCCATTGAGGAAGTTGTATACACCTACGTTGTTGATGAATTCTGCTGTTTGATGGTTGGCTTTATCCATATATTTGATTGCGTTTTCCAGATCTTTTTTGGTCAGTGATACGGCTGCGGCATTCAGGTTGGCTACTTCATCGTTCGGATACATGCGTACGGCAATGTCGAATACATTCACAAAATCGTTGCTTCCTTTCGGATAACTGTTGGCTACCTGATACATCTCGTTCAGACTCAGATATTTCGGGTTGACTTTTATCACCACCCGTCCTTGTTCTACATCGAAGTTGGCTACGGTGTAGTCTATCTTGCAGTTCACTTTGCGGAGTCCCGGATAAATCTCTTTCAGCATTGTACGATAAGGAGCACCGCCGTCCACGCGCATGATTTCCTGTTTGCGGCGCGCATCGTCAGTCGTATTCTTGATGATACCGATAAATTTATCTTTATCCTTCATGGACGATTTTTCCAATGCTTGTACCAATCCGTCCCAATTTTCACCACCAAAAGTTACTTTGTAAAGTTTGCCGGGAACTTTTTCGTTGGTAGTCAGATAATTCTTCAGAGCTTCGGCACGTTTCTGCGACAGTTGTTCGTTGAATTTCAACGGACCCTCCGGTGAAGCGAATCCTTCGATACTGATTCCTGTTACTGTCAGGTTCTTGTCATTCTGAATCTTGTCGAACATAGCATGAATGTTCATCAGCTCTTTGTGGTTATTCATGAATTCCGGCTGGATCACAGCTTTGCTGACAGGAAAGTCGAGGTGAGCTTCATACTGTTCGCTACGGTTTTTCACCACCTCCACAGTCGGCTGAATATAAGCAACCACCGGTATCATGGTACTCAGGCGTTTCGCTTCGGTAGAAACGTCGTTTGTTATCAGCTCCTGAGCAAGCATCTCTTCGTTGTTGCCGCAGCCGCATAGATTTTCTACCAGATTCAATGAAGCATTTGCCATCCAAGGTTCGTAAGGGATCACCTGGGCATAGTTGAGCACTTCTCTTTTATTATAAGGAATTACGATTCCTGCAGGTAGTTCGCGGCTGATGGCTAATCCGCGCAAATAAGCCTTCTGACGGCGTTTGCCGTTGATGATGATCTCTTCCAGCGCTACGTTGTGCTGTCCGTCTGTCAGGAGCGGAGTAAGTGTGAGCATACGTTCGGGACTGACTGTCAGATTTTTCATATCGATCTTCATGTCTACATAAAGCGAATTGCCCTGTTGCCATAATGAAACATCGGATAGACTGATGGCATCTTTAAAAAATTTCTGGGCACTGGCCGGCATTACTACTGCGAGGGCCAAGAGGAAGTATATGATTTTTCTTTTCATTGTTACTGTTGGTTTAGTTTTTTATAATTGGTTCCGGTGAATGCGGGACGTTTACTTGATGGTATAAATGATGCTGAGTCCGACTTTGGTCGGTCCGAAATAATTCTTGTTGTTGTGCCCCAGCTTTTCACCACACTTGCCACATGCGTATTTGTCATAGTCCAGGCGGGCATATCCTGCACCGATAGTGGCTTCCATACTCCAGCGGTTTTTCAGTATCCAATGGTAGCCGTAAGAGATACCTGCACCATAGATCTTGCCGTCATAGCGGTAGTTGCCCAACCCGAAGATGTCGAGATTGCTCATGTTAATATCGGCATAATGGCCATGGAGACCGAAAAAACTACCGTTGAAACGTTCGCAAAGCCAGTAGCGGAGTTCAGGTTGTACCAGCCAGTGCTTGATCTGTCTGTCTTTGGAAAATTTCCAGGGATTGTAGTTGCCCGATACATCAAGAGTGAGTTTTTTCGCCAAGGCTACTTCGAATCCCAGGTTCGGAGTACTGGTGGCCCAGTAGAGGGCATTGGTTTTGATGGCGAACTTGGGAAGATAAGTTTTTGTTCCCTGCTCTTGTGCATGTATGCTTGTGGCAAATACAAGCAGGAAGCATGCTGCTAAAAAATGTTTGATTGTTCTCATTTTCATTTTGGTCTAGGTTTTTACATAAACTATTTGCGAGATTAAACGTCTGAGAGGGGGACTTTGTTGACTCATACTCAAAATAATGTTATAGGACATGCACGCTAACATTTTTAAGCAAATAATTGTTATCTTAATAAAGTCAGGATTCCAAACTTTTCATTTTCTCCGGTAAAGAGGGTGAAAATAAACAAGCAATTGTAACTTGGATTACATCTATTCTCTTTTTTACATGCTAATTTTACATATACTTTAAAATAATAGCCTATGAAAGAGCTTATCAATCGCCTGGAAGAGTTGAACAGGCAAGCCGAAAAAGGTGGTGGAGACGCCCGTATCGAGAAACAACATTCTGTCGGAAAATTGACGGCACGTGAACGTATCGACCTGCTTCTGGAGAAAGGATCGTTTATTGAACTCGATAAACTGGTGACCCATCGTTGTACGGATTTCGGTATGGAGAAACAGAAAATATCCGGTGATGGAGTTGTAACCGGATATGGTATGATCGGCAAACGGCTTGTGTATGTTTTTGCTCAGGACTTCACCGTTTTTGGCGGTGCATTGTCCGAAACGTATGCCAGGAAGATTTGTAAAGTGATGGATATGGCTATGCAGATGGGAGCACCCATCATCGGGCTGAACGATTCGGGAGGAGCCCGTATTCAGGAGGGAGTCCGTTCGCTGGCCGGTTATGCGGAGATATTCCTGCGTAATTCTTTGGCTTCCGGTGTCATCCCTCAGATCAGTGCCATCATGGGTCCGTGTGCGGGTGGGGCGGTCTATTCGCCTGCATTGACCGATTTTATCCTGATGGTGAAAAATTCCGGTTATATGTTTATCACCGGTCCCGATGTGGTGAAGAGCGTGACACAAGAAGAAGTCAGCAAAGAAGATCTGGGAGGGGCGGATGTCCATACCATGAAGTCGGGGGTGGCACACCTCTCTGCCGAAAATGATATTGAATGCATCAATTACATTCGTGAACTGATTTCTTATCTGCCCGGAAATAATATGGAAGAGCCTCCGTTTGTTGCTACTACCGATTCTCCGACGAGGCTTACGCCCGAACTGTCGGATCTGGTGCCTACCAATCCTAATCAGCCGTATGATATGAAAGAGATGATCCGTGCAGTGGCGGACGATAACAGTTTCTTTGAATTGCAGGAAGAGTTTGCCCGTAACATCGTTATCGGTTATATTCGCCTGAACGGGAAGACGATAGGGGTGGTGGCCAATCAGCCGTTGGCATTGGCCGGAACGCTTGATATCAATGCCTCTGTTAAGGCAGCCCGTTTTGTCCGTTTCTGCGATGCGTTCAATATTCCATTGCTCACACTTGTAGATGTACCGGGATTCCTTCCGGGGGTAGATCAGGAGTATGGCGGCATCATCCGCAACGGTGCCAAGTTGCTTTATGCCTATTGTGAAGCTACGGTGCCGAAGGTTACGGTGATTGCCCGTAAAGCTTATGGCGGAGCTTATGATGTAATGAGTTCCAAGCACATCAGGGGAGATGTGAATCTGGCTTATCCCACTGCCGAAATAGCCGTGATGGGCCCCGATGGAGCGGTGAACATTCTTTTCCGCAAAGAGATTGACAAAGCTGCCGACACTGAAGCCAGGCGTAAAGAGTTGCAGGATGACTATCGCAGCAAGTTTGCCAACCCCTACCGGGCTGCCGAGTTGGGCTACGTGGACGAGGTGATCGATCCGGCCATAACCCGTATGCGCCTGATACGCAGTTTTGAGATGCTTGCCAACAAGCGGCAGTCTAATCCGCCTAAGAAACATTCAAATCTTCCACTTTAAAGCAGAGGAGAACATCGTATGATAAAAAAGATATTAGTTGCGAATCGTGGCGAAATAGCCATGCGTATTTTCCGTACCTGCCGGGTAATGAATATTGCCACAGTGGCTATCTACACCCGGGTAGATCGGGGTGCCTTGCATGTGCGTTATGCCGAAGAGGCTTATTGTATTTCCGATTCTCCGGAAGATACGTCTTATCTGAAACCGGAAAAGATTCTGCAAATAGCCAAAAAGACAGGAGCTGCCATCCATCCGGGATATGGCTTTCTGTCTGAGAATGCGGACTTCGCCCGTCGTTGTGAGGAAGAAGGGGTAATCTTTATTGGTCCGAGTGCCGATATTATTGCCCGAATGGGTATTAAGACTGAGGCCCGCCGGATTATGCGTGAAGCCGGTTTACCGATCGTACCGGGCACGGAAGATCCGGTGAAAGGCATTGCCGAAGCCAAAAAGGTGGCTGCCGAAGTAGGCTATCCCATCATGCTGAAAGCACTGGCCGGGGGTGGTGGAAAAGGTATGCGTCTGGTACGCAGTGAAGAAGAAATGGAGACGGCATTGCGCCTTTCACAGTCTGAAGCCGGAACGTCGTTTGGCAACGATGCTGTTTATATTGAAAAATATATCGAGAATCCCCATCACATTGAAGTGCAGATACTGGGAGATAAATATGGAAATGTAATTCATCTTTATGAACGGGAATGTTCCATTCAGCGACGCAATCAGAAAGTAATTGAAGAATCGCCTTCTCCTTTTGTGAAGCCCGAAACACGTGCCAAGATGCTGAAGGTTGCAGTGGAGGCCTGTAAGCGGATTAATTATTACAGTGCCGGAACGCTGGAGTTCATGATGGATAAAGACCAGAATTTTTATTTTCTGGAAATGAATACCCGCCTGCAGGTGGAACATCCGGTGACGGAAGAGTGTACCGGGGTCGATCTGGTACGCGACATGATACTGGTAGCTGCCGGCAACCGTCTGCCTTACAGGCAAGAAGATGTCGAGTTCCGGGGAGCTGCCATTGAATGTCGCATTTATGCCGAAGATCCCGAGAATAACTTCATGCCTTCGCCCGGGGTGATAACCGTTCGTGAAGCTCCCGAAGGACGTAATGTCCGTTTGGACAGTGCGGCTTATGCGGGATTTGAGGTTTCGCTGCATTATGATCCGATGATTGCAAAGCTCTGTTGTTGGGGACGTAATCGTGATTCGGCTATTTCGAACATGGCCCGTGCGTTGCGCGAATATAAGATTCTGGGTATCAAGACTACGATTCCTTTCCATCAGCGTGTGTTGAAGAATGCGGCTTTCCTGAAAGGAGAGTACGATACTACCTTTATCGATACGCGCTTCGATAAGGAAGACCTGAAACGCAGGCAGAATACCGATCCGACAGTAGCGGTGATTGCTGCTGCGCTGAAACATTACGAAGAAGAGAAAGAGGCTGCTTCACGCGCCACTACGCTTCCGGTAGTAGGAGATTCGCTTTGGAAATATTACGGCAAGTTGCAAATGACTGCCAATAACTATTAAACTCAGAATGCTTATGACAACAATATTAGCAACTTATTATGCCAAAATACAGGATGTGCCCGACAGCGAGTATAAAGTGGAGATTCTGGAAGACGGGCCGGTGAAGAAAGTGGCTGTTAACGGGAAAGTGTATGATGTGGACTACAACGTAGGGGGTGACTCTATCTATTCCATTATCATCAATCATCATTCGCACGGAGTACAGATATCTCCGACCTCCCATTCCTCTTATACCATTATGAATAAGGGGGAACTTTATCAGATCGAGCTGAAAGGAGAACTCGAGAAGATACATAATGCCCGTAGCGGAGCAGATGCCGTAGGGCGTCAGGTAGTTGTAGCTCCCATGCCGGGCGTTATCCTGAAAACTTACGTCAGGAAGGGAGATGAAGTGAAGAAGGGTGATCCGCTGTGCGTACTGGTTGCCATGAAGATGGAAAACGAAATTCGTTCGGTGGCCGATGGGGTGGTGAAAGAGATTTTTGTGGAGGAGAATACGAAAGTGGGGCTGAACGAACGTATCATGGTGGTTGAGTAGTAAGAATAGAAACCGCAAGGGCTCTGGAAGTATGATCTTTCAGGGCCCTTATCGTATGATGTATCAACTGTCTCTATAAAGTGACATTTGCGAAGAGCAGGGTTGTCAGACTCTATTCTTGTATATTTCTCCTCCTTTCATGATCATTATGAAATTCTTTTCCGGATCTCCCAATAGGGTAATGTCTTTCAGTACGTCTCCATCTACCAGAATTAAGTCTGCCCAGGCATCTTCTTCTATAACACCCAATTTCCCGGGATAGGGATTTCGTGCACCGGACAGAGCCAGCAATTCCGCATTATCATGTGTTACCATCTTGAGAATTTCAAAGTTACTGAACCATTGTCTTAATTTAAGGATTCCCTGATTCTGATTCTTCGTGTTGGCAGGATTGAACAGTAAATCTGTTCCCCATGCCAGCTTGACGTTGTATTTCTTTGCCAGTTGATAGGTTTGGTCCGTACCTTGAACTACCAAGGCATGCTTCTCCTGTTGTTCTTTTGTCGGGAATTGATTATCTCCTAAAGTGAAGGGTTGCATACTGAGCCATATCTCTTTTTCTGCGATCAGCTGCATGGTGGGTTCGTCAATCAGATGGCCGTGCTCGATGCTTTTTACACCTGCATGGATAGCTCGTTGAATAGCTCTGGGCACATAGACATGCACCATTACGTATGTTCCTGCATCTTCCGCCGCTTTAACGGCAGCATGAATCTCTTCCTCGAAGAACTGTGTATCTTCCAACCGATCATACAAGGAAGCTACCCCGCCGCCTGTCATCAATTTAATCTGGCTGGCTCCCAGGCGGAGATTATTGCGTGCGGCGACGGTCACGGCGTCTATTCCGTCGGCGATAATGGCAGCTCCCATCTTTTCGGTATGCGTCAGTCCGCAACAGTCAAAGGGACGGGGTTCGTCATATACCGCCCGGAAATCTCCATGCCCTCCTGTCTGGGAGATAAGAGAGCCACTGGGATAAATGCGTGGTCCGGAAAGGATTCCTTCGTCGATGGCCCGTTTAAGCCCGAAGACCGGACCACCTGCATCCCGGATGGTTGTGAAGCCGCGTAGTAGGGTAGCTCGAGCTTCTTGTCCGGCTTTGAACTGCGTATAAGCGGTGTCTGCAGTAAGCAGATCCATCATCGTATTGCATGACATATAAGCATGCCAGTGTGCGTCGATCAGTCCGGGCATCAGGAATTTTCCCTTTCCGTCAAGAATGGTAACATTGGGAATTCCGTCCGTAGGGATCGGACTTTCTGAAACGGTTTTAATCCGGCTGTTTACCACCAGCACATTTCCCCGGCCGGTCTGTTCGCTGCTTCCATCGAAAATTTGAACGTTATTGATTAAAATACTATTGTCCATGATACATTATTAATAGGTGAATACTGTTGGTATAACCCGTCTGAGGATTATTAGTTTAGCTGCAGGACTGATAAACTTCGTTAAGTGAGAGATTTATTCCGGTCTCTTCCTAAAAAACTTTACTCAATATGGGATGACTTTCTGTCTGATGATTTCTATCAATGTATTGGGCGTTTTATTTCGTGTCGTTAATCAACAGAAATCTTCCGTCCGGTCAGGATTATTAAAATGAAATAATTAGAAAGTTCTAATAACTTTCTACATTGCAGTGTTTATAGGGGTTCCGGGCATAGATTGCTTCCATTTGATAGACTGTATTTTAAGCTCGAATGATATCGGGTTGAACCTATTCTTTTTGCTATACGTTCTCTTTTTATAGACGAAGTAACTAAACCCGTCACATTTCAGCCGGTAAATGTGGCATATTGTCTCACTTTTAAACATATATGAATATGAAAACTTTATTCATTTTTCTATTTGTTTTGCTTGCATTTTACTCCTGCGATACGGATGAACCGATCAGCGCAGAAGACTTATCGGCTGCAACCGGTACTAATACGGATGAGGTCGATGTAGCTTCCAGGTCGGGCAGCTATCTGATCTGGCTTAATGGAATGAGTGCGGAAACAAAGAAAGTTGCAGATCAACTGCAAACCGTGAACCACTATGACAAGATGGTGGCTTTTAATGATTTACCGGGGACAGACAAGGTGGAAACCTTGGAAACCATGGCAAAAGATTCTTTGAACGATCTGACAATTGTAGGCAGTGTTGCCGATTTCATAGCAGGTACTTACAGTCCTGAGATGATACAGGACATCCGTCACAATCGTCAGGGAGTCATCTTAATTGCCAAAGACGGTAAGGGAGAAGATTTGAAGGCGCAAATGCTTAAACTTTTCGGGCTTTATGTAGATAAGGGATATTATAAAGTCAGCTTTCCGCGTGAACAGCGCTATGCCTATTATGACGCAAACGATCCGGATGCTTTGAAGAAGCTTTGCGGAACGGGTGGTCTCAATCCTCACACCCGTAGCATGTTGGGCTCTCCCGGACCGACGGATGATCCTTCGGCTCCGGAAGTTACCGAACGGGCTTTGCATGCTATGAAGAAGATCTATATCAGCAATCGGTATTATGTATATACCAGTGATTATAAATATCACATGACCGGATATGAGACGCTATTACCCTATACGGCTGATATCAAAGAGTATCTCCCGAGGGATGATAAAAAGTATGATGGGATGGTCGATCGCGAATGGACCATTGATGCTTATAATCTGCGTATTTACGCACCGACCAATGGAGATAATATGCTTGCTGTTTATAGTTCGGGCGGAAATGGTTTTTCCAACAGGCTCGACCATTCATTGGTATCTTTGAATAATGCACCGATGTATGAACTTTGGGCGTTGATATGGGGATTGCGAAACAATGCTTATACGAAGATTAATATCCGTGACGACCAAAGTTCACAGTTGAATCTCAAACTGATTGACTTTGCGCCGGGTTTGCCGGAGACAGAGAGTACCATTGAGCATGCATACGAAAAGAGCGTGGGATTTGATTTGGGAGCGACTCCGGTTTTAAAGGGTGAGTATCGTTGGGGCAAGTCCATTACATATCAGTTGGCGGAAATGACCCGTGAGGTGACTCGTACCATTACCGATGCCGAGATGAGTTATTGCTGGAAGTGGTATCCTGAAACGCTTTTCCGGGGTAGTAAGGCTATGAATGCAGAGGGGATGATCGATGCTGTTACTATGATTTCGCCTGCATGGTATGATATTCTCTATGATCATGTGGCGGGAACTCCGGGTACGGATAATCCTTTCTGTGACTATGACAACGACTTGCAGTTTAACCAGAATCTGCTCAATTACGAGCAGCAATGCGCCATTACTGCCCGGACAACCGGTGCGTCGGCCGGTGTTGTAGCCATCGAGATAACCGATGGAATGGTCTTACAGCGTGGAGGAGCTTGGTTTACGAGTTGGGGAGCGGCGGTGATTCATTCTTTGCCGAGCAGTGCCGGAACAGCTTACAATACCACTGTGGATGTACACAAAACCACTACAGTGTGGATAGACTATAATAACTGGTAAAACGAACCATTAAAAAAAGATTATGATGAAAACAAAAATGATATATATGATACTTCTGTTCTCAAGTATTCTTTTCGGGGGATGCGTTAGGGATGTCATTGATGATGTTCCGGGGACGGATGAGGACTATGCGGCAGATAAGAAGGACGTGGTCCTGATACGTATGGGAACTAACGATGCGGAAGTGAAAGATATTACATCCCGCTTGTTCAACAACATTCCTTCTTCCTGGGAAATAGGGAAGAAGACCATTGTGGACTATGACAAGATGAAAGATCCTGAGACGGAACTTAATGCCGACATCAAGAATCCGAAGATTTATATGACGGTCATTTTGAATATCGATGATGTTATCTCCGGTAAATATCCGATATCTCTGTTCCGTATGTTGAAGTTCTATAAAAGGGATTTTTATGTGATTGCCACTCAGTCCACTCCGGAACAGAAGGAGGAGATGCTTTCACTGATAGGAGTCTATATGGAAGCAGGTTATTATGCGATCAACTATGATAACGTACAGCATTACCGTATTTTTCCTTCTGCCGATCCGTATGCCAAAGATAATATGATTGGTAAGGGAGTGGCTTCCTTCAATCAAAAACTGTTGACCCGCTCTGCCGATACCTTGCCCGAAGGTAACGATCCGGATCCCGGATATAATGCACAAATGGCGGATAAGGAGGCTTTGAAGAGGATTGAGATTTACAACCGTATCTATGGCTATGCTCAGGGAGACATGAACTACTCCATGCAGGCGGTCCCTTATAAGATGAAACCGGGTGCCGCACCCGATGTGATTATAGATAACTCCTGGGCGATAGATGCCTATAACTTCCAGATATACAGTAAGAACAACAACTGTATATTGAGTATCACGAATAATGCCGGAAATGGCTTCACTGCCAATATCAAAGACTATACCACTCCCAAAGGTGCCAATGTCTATGCTTACATCTGGAATTTGATGCGGGAGGCTTCCAGTGAGATAACCGTTCATTCGGACGGAGGAATTTTCAGGGAGATCAGTTATCAGCCGCAGACGGTGAATCACGGTGCCAGCTATACCGAGAACTCTTTCTGGAAAGTGTCTGTTTCCGTATCGCCCACCAAACTGGAAGACAAACCTTGGGAGGCGTTCAAAGTGTCGTTTGGTAAAGAATCGTCTACCGAAGTGTCTTACAAGACTAAATCGATGGACTATTCCTGCAAGGGGCAGTTTGGTAACGGGCTGTACAGCAAACTTTGGCAGTTTATTCCCGGAGAGTTCTACGACAGGGCGGAAGCCTTTGTTTACGAAACGAGTCAGGGATTGCGTTGGATAGACGCTGCACAAGCGATGACACCCAATTATGTGACATGGGGAGGCTGGACCCTTCGCCAGAATTATTTAAATCACATCAACAACAGTATGAAGTTGCATCAACAGCAGTGCATTTACTCTCTAGAGTCGGACGCACAGCCCGGAGTCGTTTCTGTGGCTATCACAGACGCCATCGATTTACAAAAGACGTATGTACACTATAACTGCGGCATTCGCTATGGGCACGATTCGGCTAGGACGGATCTCAAAATGTCGAAGATGGTGTGGATTGATTTCAGGCAGTGGGACAATTGACCTGCACCCTTAACTCTACGGCTATATGAGGTTTTTATCCATGCCTAAAGCCTGCTTCATTACAGATTGAGAGATTACACAACTATATAGCAAGAGATAAGTGATAATAGTGTTTCTCTGTGTAATCTGTTAATCTGTGGTGAAGTTTTGGCTTATTAGCACAGGATGGTGGCGTATCGCTTAGAATCTTGTCAGTTGTTTGGGCGATCCATGCCAGGAACAGCCCAGACAATATACTTCCGTAAAATCGAATCCTTCGATTGGGATTTCCGGATATTTGGGTACGACTGTTCCATCTTGGGCAATATATACTAACAGACGTTCACCCTGATCGTTTTTTACATACATACCGGCTATTTTACACTGGGGACAAAGCAATTTCTTCATATTACTAAAATAGATTCTTTATACTGTTTTATTTTTATAGTTAGCTCTATCTTGATATTATCCGTTCATATCAGACGGATGATATCCTGAAAGCTTTTTGTATCCCGACTTTCCGTAAATACAGATAGTAGGTTTCAAAAGTGCGCAAATATGCAGGCTTGTCGCTTAATAGACAAATAATTTATCAGAAAAATATCTTCCCTTATCTAAAATTGATTAATAAGCCCTGTTTCCTATACGGGTAAAGGGGGACAGAGTAAAAGGAAACGATCATATTGATAAAGATGAATGAGGTGTGACTGCTTATTCATTCTATAATAGAATTTGCCTGTAGATAATCTTTTTGTTTGGAATGTCATCGATCTTCGTAACCGGCTCTTTGCTCTTTCCCTGTAGCGGTAGGTATTTCTTTATTAGTGAACAGTTTTATTATGATTTATACTTTGTGTAGCAAAAGTAACTGTTTTACCTTATGAGGGCCATTGTAAAAAAACGGTCTTTTAAAACTAAGCTCTATCTTTTTTTGTTGTTAATCATATGAATAACTAAAAAAAATATACGATTATGAGATATGATATAGCTATTATCGGTGGTGGACCTGCCGGGTATACTGCTGCCGAGAGAGCAGGAGCTAACGGTTTGCGTGCTGTTTTGTTTGAGAAAAAAGCAATGGGCGGTGTGTGTCTTAATGAAGGATGTATTCCTACCAAAGCCCTGCTTTATTCCGCTAAGGTGCTGGACGGTATTAAGAGTGCGCCGAAATACGGTGTCTCGGTAGAGGGGGCTCCTGCATTTGATATGGAAAAAATCATCGGCCGGAAAAACAAAACGGTGCAGAAGTTGACGGGCGGAGTGAGAATGACGGTAAACTCTTACGGAGTGACTATTGTAGATAAGGAAGCGGTGATAGAGGGCGAAGGTGAAGAAGGATTCCATATCCGCTGTGATGGAGAGGTATACGAGGCAACCTATCTGTTGGTTTGTACCGGATCGGATACCGTGATCCCTCCGATAAAGGGGCTTTCGGACGTGGATTACTGGACCTCACGAGAGGCGCTGGATAGCACTGTTCTTCCATCATCGCTCGCCATTATTGGAGGCGGAGTGATCGGAATGGAGTTTGCTTCATTCTTTAACAGCATGGGCGTTAGGGTGAAAGTGATCGAGATGATGCCGGAGATTCTTGGAGCAATGGATAAAGAAACCAGTGCGATGTTGCGTGCTGACTATACAAAGAAAGGGGTTAATTTCTATCTGAACACGAAAGTAACCGAGGTGAGTGATAAAGGAGTAACAGTGGAAAAGGATGGAAAGAGTTCGTTTATCGATGCCGACCGGATTTTAGTGAGCGTAGGCCGTAAAGCGAATATCACCCAAGTAGGATTGGATAAACTGAATATTGAGTTGCACCGGAATGGGGTCGTTGTAGATGAACACATGTTGACCTCTCATCCACGTGTATATGCTTGCGGTGATATTACCGGCTTTTCTTTATTGGCACATACGGCTATTCGTGAAGCAGAAGTTGCCATTAATCATATTTTGGGAATAGATGACCGGATGGATTATGATTGTGTTCCGGGCGTAGTCTATACCAATCCCGAACTGGCCGGTGTGGGTAAAACGGAGGAGGAGCTGATAGCTAAGGGTATTTATTATCGGATACAAAAACTACCGATGGTTTATTCGGGGCGTTTTGTTGCCGAAAACGAGTTGGGGAACGGACTGTGTAAACTGATTATCGATCATAATGATCGGATTGTCGGCTGCCACATGTTGGGCAATCCGGCTTCGGAAATTATTGTTGTGGCAGGCATTGCTATCCAGAGAGGATATACGGTCGATGAATTCAGAAAGAGTGTTTTCCCGCACCCGACAGTCGGTGAAATTTATCACGAGACACTGTTTGCCTGATGCGGTTTATAAATAGCTCTTTTACGGATGCCGGTTTCAATCTGGCGGCTGAAGAGTATTTGTTGAAGCAGGGTACAGAAGATGTATTCATGCTTTGGCAAAGTGCTCCGTCCGTAATTATAGGCAAGCATCAGCGGGTGGAAACGGAAGTGAACCGGACGATGGCGGAACAAAACAAGATTCCTGTATTCCGGCGGTTTTCCGGTGGCGGTGCCGTATATCACGATTTGGGTAACATCAATCTTACGTTCATTGAAACTACCTGTCTGGCGCGTTTCGAAACTTATCTGGAGCGAACGGTTGAAATGTTGACTGCCGCCGGAGTTGCAGTGAGAGGCGACGAACGATTGGGTATTTATGTCGACGGGCGAAAAGTCTCGGGCAGTGCGCAATGCGTACATCGCAATCGTGCAATGTATCATTGCACACTGCTGTATGATACAAATCTGGCGTTGTTGAACAAGTTGCTTGAAGTAGAAGGACTTGAGGAAAAGGTTGCCGTACATCCTGCTGTCCGTTCGGTACGTAGCGAAGTGACGAATCTGAAAGAGTATATGCATCCGGCTCTATCTACAGATAAATTCCGGGAGTGGGTTTTTCGTTATTTTGCAGGTCCTTCGGTTGCCGAAGCGTTCAGTAAGGAGGAACTGGCTATTATCGAGGGGTTACGGGAAAATAAATACAACACTATCTGTAACTGACGTGAATATCACCAAGCAGTCTGATTATTCAGTATCCGGTGGAGGAGAACTATTTTCCTTTCAAAATTCAGCCTTCTCATACGAAAAGTGTACTTCCATCTTCCACCCTCGATTGGGCAAGCTCGATTCATCGTTTGTATTTGATATACAGATAGGATGTATCTGTTATCCTATCTGTTTATACCATTTAAAGCAGTTTGTTTTTCTTAGTATCTTTAGTGAAAATGGTTAGGTTCTTATCTCGTCTCGCATACCCGGGTTGAGATAAAGGTACTTTAGAAAGAAGTAAAGTAATTATTGATAATGCGTTATGCTTGCTATGGAATCTGCTTGCTTTCTTGCTAATGCGTGAGAACGGATATTTAAAGGATGCGCGAGATTGATTTATGTTTTTAGCCACTAAACGGCTTTCTTATCCAGGCGATTACTTAAAAAAACATTAACTTAAAACTTTCTTTTTCACAATCTTGTTCTACTTGTACAAGTGAAAGAATAAATAATTGTGTATATGGCAAGATTCGAAATAAAAATGCCCAAGTTGGGCGAAAGTATTACCGAAGGAACCATTTTATCATGGTCGGTGCAGGTAGGTGACGTGGTCAATGAGGACGACGTACTTTTCGAGGTGAATACTGCTAAGGTCAGTGCGGAGATCCCTTCTCCCGTTGCCGGAAAAGTGGTGGAAATATTGTTTAAAGAAGGCGATACGGTACCGGTAGGTACGGTAGTTGCCATTGTAGATATGGATGGAGAAGGTTCCGGAGAAGCATCGGAAACCGCAGGCTCTGTAGAAACGGCGTCTGCTCCAAAGGCTGCCGAGGTGTCGGGCATTGCGTCTGTTCCGAAAGTTCAGGCGGAAGTAACCGCTCCCAAAGTGGAACGTTGGTATTCGCCGGCAGTACTTCAATTGGCACGGGAGGCGAAGATTTCTCAGGAAGAACTGGATTCGATTCCCGGGACAGGTTATGAAGGTCGGCTGAGCAAAAAAGATATCCGTACTTACATCGAGATGAAGAAAGGTGCTCCGGCAGCCGACGTCTCTACTACGGTGGTTTCGACGGTTTCGGCAAATAATTCGGGCTTTTCTCCTGTTCCTTCTGCAGAAGTACAAAAGAAGGCTGCCGCTGCGGCTCCTCAGGCTCAGTATGGACAATCTGCTTCTGCCGTTTCTTCAGATGCATCGGTAGAAGTCAAAGAGATGGATCGAGTACGTCGCATTATCGCCGACCATATGGTGATGTCGAAAAAGGTTTCTCCGCATGTGACTAATGTGGTCGAAGTAGATGTCACCCGGCTGGTGCGTTGGCGCGAAAAGACCAAAGACGCTTTCTTCCGTCGTGAAGGTGTGAAGCTGACTTATATGCCTGCCATTGCTGAGGCCACTGCCCAGGCGTTGGCTGCCTATCCTCAGGTAAATGTCTCGGTGGACGGATACAACATCCTGTATAAGAAACATATCAATGTGGGCATTGCTGTTTCGCAAGATGATGGAAACTTGATTGTTCCCGTAGTGCATGATGCCGATCGTTTGAATCTTAACGGACTTGCCGTAGCTATCGATTCGTTGGCGAAAAAGGCACGGGTTAATAAGCTGATGCCTGATGATATCGACGGAGGAACATTCACAATCACCAATTTCGGTACGTTTAAGATGTTGTTCGGCACTCCGATCATCAATCAGCCACAGGTGGCTATTCTCGGAGTGGGTGTCATTGAGAAAAAGCCGGCTGTGGTGGAGACTCCCGAAGGAGATGTGATAGCCATTCGCCATAAGATGTACTTGTCACTCTCTTATGATCACCGTGTGGTGGATGGTTCGCTGGGAGGTAACTTCCTGCACTTCATTGCCGACTATCTGGAGAACTGGAAAGAATAGTTGCCATATCGGAGATTTACAGAATAATAAATCAGTCTCACCACAGATCTCCCGGATCGTTGCGGAACTTGTTTGGGGATCTTTATCCTTAAACTGTGATCATCTGTGTGATTTGTGGTGAAAATCCTAAACCCACTTTAAATATGAAGAAATACGATATAAAAACCACTGACGAACAGACTCTCCGCAAGTGGTATCATTTAATGACTTTGGGGCGTGCGCTCGACGAGAAGGCACCCGCCTATTTGCTGCAATCTCTTGGCTGGTCCTATCATGCTCCTTATGCCGGGCATGACGGCATCCAGCTTGCTATCGGGCAGGTTTTTACTCTTGGTGAGGACTATCTTTTTCCTTATTACCGGGATATGCTCACTGTGCTTTCTGCCGGAATGACTCCGGAGGAACTGATTCTGAACGGTATCTCAAAAGCTACGGACCCGGGTAGTGCCGGACGTCATATGTCCAATCACTTTGCCAAACCGGAATGGCACATCGAGAATATCTCTTCTGCTACCGGTACGCACGATCTTCATGCGGCAGGCGTAGGGCGTGCCATGGTTTATTATGGGCATAAGGGGGTTGCCATTACTTCACATGGTGAGTCTGCCACATCCGAGGGATTTGTCTATGAAGCTATCAACGGGGCCAGCAACGAACGTCTTCCGGTTATTTTTGTATTCCAGGACAACGGTTATGGCATTTCCGTCCCTAAAAAGGATCAGACTGCCAATCGTAAAGTGGCCGATAACTTCTCCGGTTTTAAGAACCTCCGCATCATTCATTGCAATGGAAAGGATGTATTTGACTCGATGAATGCCATGACCGAAGCCCGTGAATTTGCTATAGCCAACCGTACTCCGGTTATAGTACATGCCAATTGCGTACGTATCGGTTCGCACTCCAACTCTGATAAGCATACTCTCTATCGCGACGAGAATGAGTTGGCATACGTGAAGGAAGCCGATCCGCTAATGAAGTTCCGTCGGATGCTGTTGCGCTACAAGCGCCTGACCGAAGAGGACCTCCAACAGATAGAAGCTGCCGCCAAGAAAGAACTGGCTGCCGCCAATCGTAAAGCGTTGGCTGCACCCGATCCGATTCCGGAGAGCATTTATGACTTTGTCCTTCCCGAACCGTATATTCCTCAAAAGTATAAAGACGGACTTCCGGGGCCTGTCGAAGGTGAGAAGAGTTTCATGGTGAACGCCATTAATGAAACGCTCAAAGAGGAGTTTCGCCGCAATCCTGATACCTTTATCTGGGGACAAGACGTGGCCAATAAAGATAAAGGAGGCGTATTCAATGTCACCAAGGGGATGCAACAGGAGTTTGGTGATGCCCGTGTGTTCAGTGCTCCGATAGCCGAAGATTATATTGTGGGAACGGCCAACGGAATGTGCCGTTTCGATCCTAAAATACATGTGGTTATTGAAGGCGCTGAGTTTGCCGATTACTTCTGGCCTGCTGTCGAACAGTACGTTGAGTGTACACACGAGTATTGGCGTAGCAACGGTAAGTTTACTCCCAATATTACACTTCGCCTTGCTTCGGGTGGATACATTGGCGGTGGATTGTATCATTCGCAGAACCTTGAAGGGGCTCTTACGACTTTACCCGGTGCCCGTATTGTTTGTCCGTCGTTTGCCGACGATGCTGCCGGGCTGCTCCGCACCAGTATGCGTTCCAAGGGATTCACTCTTTATCTGGAGCCCAAAGCGCTTTACAACTCAGTAGAGGCTGCTGCCGTTGTGCCCGAAGAGTTTGAAGTTCCCTTTGGTAAGGCCCGCATCCGCCGCGAAGGAACCGATCTGACTATAATTACTTATGGCAATACTACCCATTTTTGTCTGGATGTTGCCGAACGCCTTGCCCGGGAAGGGGTGGGGAGTGTCGAAGTTATTGATCTCCGTTCGCTGATTCCGTTGGATAAAGAAGCGATTTTTGCTTCCGTACGGAAAACCGGTAAAGTGATGGTGGTGCATGAAGACAAAGTCTTCTCCGGATTCGGTGCCGAAATTGCAGCGCAGATTGCCGGGGAAATGTTCCGTTACCTGGATGCCCCGGTACAACGTGTGGGCTCCACCTTTACTCCGGTAGGTTTCAATCCGATATTGGAACGGGCTATCCTGCCGAATGATGAAAAGATATATAAAGCAGCCAAAGAGTTGCTGGAGTTCTAATTAAAAAAACGATCAATCATGAAAAAGATAGGAATATTCTATGCTGCCAAAGCCGATAAAACCTCTTGGGTGGCTGAAAAGATTCAAAAAGAATTTGGTACTTCTGCCGAGTCTGTAGCTATCGAAAATGCCTGGCAGAATGATTTTGAAGCCTATGATAATTTCATAGTCGGTGCTTCCACCTGGTTCGATGGCGAACTGCCTACTTATTGGGACGAGCTTCTGCCCGAACTCCGCACCTTGCAGTTGAAAGGGAAGAAAGTGGCTATCTTCGGGCTTGGCGATCAGGTGAAGTATCCCGAAAACTTTGCCGATGGTGTCGGACTGCTTGCCGAAGTCTTTGAGAATGATGGAGCTACGCTTGTCGGTTTTACTTCTATAGACGGATATAGTTTCGAGCGTTCCCGGGCTCTGAAAGGTGATAAATGGTGTGGATTGGTCATTGACATCGAAAATCAGTCGGAAATGACTGATAAGCGAATAAAAGACTGGTGTAGGCAGGTGAAAAAGGAATTTGAAGTTTGATCCGGTCATACCGCAGAGTAGCACAGGACTGACTGTTATGTCGTTCGTGTGTTACTCTATGGCAGGCCCGTGTGTGTTAAAGTACGAACTTTACTGCTGCCCATCGGTTTTTCTCTTGATGGTGTACGAAGGTGAGTCCGTGCTTTTCTGCTTCCCGGCGGATAGCCGGAATATCATCGATATAGAATCCGCTCATAAATAACTCCGATCCCGGATGCATGCATGCTACATACTGCTTCATATCGTTCAGTAAGATATTGCGGTTGATATTGGCTATTACTACATCGAATGGCCCTTTCCCTTGCAATGCCGAAGCATCCCCCTGCGAGACGGCAATATCTGTCACTCCGTTCAGTTCGATGTTCTCTATCGAGTTGCGTACACACCATTCGTCGATATCGATGGCTGTGCAAGGCTTAGCTCCCCGCATCCGTGCGAGAATAGCCAGTATTGAAGTTCCGCAGCCCATATCCAGCAGCGACTTGCCGGTCAGTTCGCTATCCAACAATTCTCCGATAATCAGGCTTGTCGTTTCATGGTGTCCTGTTCCGAATGCCATCTGCGGATTGATCAGGATATCATATTCTGCCTTAGGCACGTCCTGATGAAATGTGCTATGAATCACACAACGGTCTCCGATCACAATCGGTTGGAAGAAATTTTTTTCCCATTCTTCGTTCCAGTCCTTGTCTTCGGCCTCGGCAAACGTATAAGAAATTTCCGTATCCGGCACAGGAAAATTTGCCAGCTCTGTTTTCAATGTCTCTTCGTTGTAAAGTGATTGCTGAATATAAGCGGTCAGTCCGCCTTCCCGTTCGACAAAACTCTCGAATCCGGCTTCGCCCAACACGGCAGCAAGCACATCATTCACCGTTTCGGTGCAAGGATGTGTATCAAAAGTGAACTCAAAGTACTTCATAGGTGTTTTTATTTGCAAAAGTACGATTTAAAGGGATAGAAACAAAGTAAACATTGTTTTTATCGGGTTGAGATTTGTTAAGTTAAAGAACGGCAAAATAGGGAAATCCCTATTATTGTTTGGGGAAAATCTATCCGGCAGCGTGAATACCTTGCTTATCTTTGTAACGTGAATAAAAAGATTAAGAAACCAATAAACCACGGAAATATGAAAAAGATTGTGTTATTATCGCTGTTTGCCCTGTGCCTCCCACTGCTTGTGATGGCGCAAAGCAATAATGACGACCTTTATTTCGTACCTTCTAAGGAAAAAAAGCAGGAAGCCAAAAAGACTCCTGTGAAGAAGGAACCGGAAAAAAAAGTTGTCACCACGAACATTTATACGTCTCCGGGTACTACGGTAGTAGTTCAGGACCGTAAAGGAAACAAACGCGATATGCGTGATGTGGATGAGTATAACCGCCGTTACGATGCCAAAGATAACGAGTTCGCAATGGAGGACGATACATTATACGTAAAAGAAAAAGCTGTCTCCGATCCGGATGGTGAATGGGTGAACGGGTTCAATGGCTCACAGGATGACTACGAGTACGCTGAACGCATCATTCGTTTCCGTAATCCCCGTTTTGCGGTAAGCATTAGCAGCCCGCTTTACTGGGACATTGTTTATGGAACCAATTCCTGGGATTGGAATGTTTATACAGACGGTTTCTATGCTTATGCATTCCCGACATTTACCAACCGCTTATGGTGGGATTGGCGTTACAACTCTTATGGTTCCGGATGGGGCTGGGGATGGGGCTGGTCTTCACCTTATTATGCTTGGGGTGGCTATTATCCCGGTTATTGGGGTGGCTATTGGGGTGGTTACTGGGGCGGCTGGTATGGCGGCGGCTACTGGGGACACCATCATCACTATCATCCCGGATGGGGTGGCGGTGGCAGCTGGGCAGGAAGATATAATACCTATACCCGTCGTGGTTCGTCTGCTGTGAGAAGCAGTTATGGCAACTCTTCGACCGTTCGCCGTTACAGTTCAGGTGCGGTACGCTCCAATAGCGGTTCTTCCGTTCGTTCGTCAGCGACATCTTCTTACAATAGAGGAGAGAGCTCTGCCAGACGTGTGATAGGAACGCGTGTAGTCGGTGAACGTCCGGGATCTACTACGCGTACAGATGCTTCTTCTTCACGTCGAAGTACCTATACCCGTCCAAGTAGTACACGCAGTAGTTCTTCTTATGAAGGAACTCGCGGCGGAAGCACTACTACAGGTTCTCCGTCTTACTCGGAAGGAGGCAGAAGGGCAAGTACAAGAAGCAGTTCTACTTATACTCGTGGCAGTTCTACGGCTCCTTCGCGTAGTTACAATGAGAGTACCACTCGTCGTTCATACAACAGTACTCCTTCTCGTAGCAGCAGTTCGTCTACGCGCAGTTATTCTTCACCTTCAGGTAGCAGTTCACGTAGTTATTCTACCGGTGGCGGTGGTGGTTCTTCCCGTTCTTCCGGTGGCGGTGGCGGCTCTTCAAGGGGCAGAAGATGATAATGGAGGTATTAACTTAAAAAAGCATTTGACGATGAAAAAAATAATTACTTTAGCAACTTTGGGGCTGTTGGTAGCAGCAGCCCCGATAAGTGCACAGACTGTGTACGATGCTGCCAAGATAACAGGAAAGGACTTGAACGGAACCGCCCGTTTTGTCGGCATGGGTGGCGCCATGGGAGCTTTAGGAGGTGATATCTCTACAATCGGAACGAATCCTGCCGGTATCGGTATCTATCGCAGCAATGATTTTATGACTTCTTTCGGCTTTTCTTCATACGGGACGGAAAGCAAATATTTGGGAGATAAATTTAAGTCGGATAAAATACAAGGTTCTTTTGATAATCTGGGGTTTGTATTTGCATCTAAGATTGGCAATGAAACTTCTTTGCGTTATGTGAATTTTGGATTTAACTACCATAAAGCCAAGTCTTTCTATAAGAATATGAATATGAAGGGAGGACTCGGTAACAGTTCGCAAACCTATCAGATGGCCCAACAAGCCAGTGGCATAACCAAATGGGGAGATTATCCTTATGACGATCCGGAGATAGGATGGCTTTCCATATTGGGATATGACGGTTGGTTGATTAGTGATATCACAACTGATAAAATGAATGCAGCCGGCAAGCCGAATTCTCCATATGTGGATAAGGATGGAAATCAAAGATACGATGCCAATGGTAAACCTCTGTATACGACACCGGGTAATTACTATGGTATGTATGATGACGGTGTCGCCAATTTCCACTCGCAAGAGCGTGGCGGAATCGACCAGTACGACTTTAATGTTGCTTTCAATTTCAACGACCGGTTCTATCTTGGACTGACTCTCGGGGCATATGCGGTTGATTATAGCAAGTACACTTATTATTCCGAAGCGTATACAGGAGCAAATGCACCGCAGAATTACAATCTGAGGAGTTGGAATAAGGTAAGAGGTTCGGGTTTCGATCTTAAGTTGGGTACGATTATCCGTCCGTTTGAAAATTCGCCCTTCCGTATCGGTCTGGCCATTCACACCCCTACGTTCTATAATCTGGATTATAAGACCAGTGCCCGTGTAGAATCGGATGTGTTGAACGTTGAGACAGGAAAGATAGATCAGTGGTCGGTGGATACGCGTGATAAGTTACCCGGAAATGGAGATATGGTGCGTGAATTCCGGTTACAGACTCCGTGGACTTATAACGTAAGTTTAGGTTATACCATTGGTACAAGTCTGGCATTAGGTGCCGAATACGAATATCAGGATTATTCAACGATGAAATTCCGAGGACCGACCGGTTCAAGCTCTGAGTTTACGTTTGAAAATAGCACGAGACCTATGATGAAAGGTGTGAATACCCTCCGTCTTGGTCTTGAATATAAAGTGATCCCGCAGTTTGCGCTGCGTGCCGGATATAATTATACTTCGGCTATTTTCCATGGAGATGCTTTCAAAGATCTGCCTTATTATTCTATCCAGACAGATACTGACTGGGCAAATACGAAGGCTCTGAGCAACTATACTTTGGGTATCGGGTATCGCGGTTCTGTATTTTATGCAGATCTGGCTTATAAGTTCTCTACTTATAATGAAGATTTTTATCCGTTCGTAAATAAGTATGAGGAAAACAATGCAACTACGGTGCTGACACCGGAAACAACCAAAGTGACTAATACCCGTAGCCAAGTGCTGTTTACTTTAGGTCTCCGTTTCTAATTAGATTCCCAAGCAATTAAATTATAACTTTTGTGTGTATAGAAATCCCCGAAGGACGATGCAGTGTTCTACGGGGATTCTTGTTTATCAGTATTCTATCTTATCTTCTTTTTCCATCCACTCCTCAAAAGCTTTGATTGCTTCGTCGTGGAGTAATACTTCGGATGGCAGCTTGCGGTTCTCCGGTTTCAGTTCCAATTCATCGTAGATAAACGAGTCGTCGAATCCGATGTTTTTGGCATCTGTCTTGTTATTGCCATAGTACATCTTGTCTAATCGGGCCCAATAGATGGCACCCAGGCACATGGGACAGGGTTCGCAAGAGGTGTAAATCTCGTAACCGCTCAGGTTAAAAGTTCCCAGTTTTGAGGCAGCCGCGCGGATAGCGCTTACTTCTGCATGGGCAGTGGGGTCGCATGAGGCTGTTACGCGATTGACGCCTGTGGCCACTATTTCTCCATCTTTTGCAATGACAGCTCCGAAGGGGCCTCCTCCGTTTGCTACATTTTCTCTGGAAAGTTCGATGGCTTTCCTCATTAGTTCTTCTTTGGTCATGTGATATAAAAAATCTATCGTTAATATTGTTATACGTTTTTTGCAAATATAAACAATATGAACGATAGATTGTTTCTTCCGGCAGAGAAATCAGCTTATTCTTTTTGAATAGTCGGACTGTTGATGCCGTCGGGCGGGTATATGGTTGCCATCCGTCGGACTTCCTGTTACCAATACCAGCACAGACCGAAAGAGTAGGGATAAAGTTCGGGACCTTTTTTGTGTTCGAAGAGGCTGTAGGTAGAGTAGCGCAAATACACTCCGATGTCACCGTAACCTGCTTGTGCCAGGAGGTTAATGCCTACCGGGTGGACATTCAGGCCGCTGTCCAGATTCTTTTTATGTCCGTTGACCTTTGCTTTCGACTTGGCTCCATGACGGATTTCCGCTTCAAGTCCGGCTGAAAAGAATAGAGGACCGTGAGCATTGCTGTGGCTGAATCTTTTTTGCCATTCCAGGGCTACCGGAATGCGGAAGTAGAAATAGCGTAACCGGCTTTTGGTATACACTTCCTCGTCGGGAACACCCGGAACAATGCCGGTGACTCCATCTATTTGTCTGAAGGCATAGTTGTTGCCCAGGCGGAAAGAGCGGTATCCCCAGCCTAAACCGGTCGTTATGCCCCATTGGCGATCACGTGAGAGTGTCAGGGAGCCTTGAAACAGATTGAAACCGATTTCCCAGGACTTGTTGGCGTTTATATTCAGTCCGTCTGGAGTATTGAAGTTGATGCCGTCAGAGAGCCGTGTGTATCCCATATAGAATCCGGCAATATGCGGGTCGAACCGATAATGGTTCTTTCTTTTGACGAAGGGGACGGTGAATGCCGTGCGGCGTTCGGTAGTTTGTCCGTCCGTATAGATTCCCTCAAAAATCTGATCGTTCTCTATCGTATCGCCGTGCGAAGACTGTTCGTAAAGTTTTACCTTTATTTTCCCTTCGTTTTCTTTAATCAGGATTTTGCGTCCGTTGACGTAAAGAGTCGTGTCTTGCGAAATGCCTTCTTGAGCCATTCCCGCCATCGGGATCAGCATAAACAGTAATAAATAAATGTGTTTCATATTCTTATAATGTTTAGTTTTTTTTCATAAATAACATGGTTACCAGATCGTCTGCATCCAACTCGCCCTCGATGTAAATCAGGGTAGCCGAGCCTTTTTTACCGGTTTTGAACAGGATGAACCGGTTGACATCTTCTTTTAGCTGGGGCAATTGATAATAGCCGGACTGGATTTGTCCGCCTGCCACCACTTCCTTCACTTTCTTTGCCTTCTTTTTGTCAGCATCCAGACAGTTGAGAATGGTGGGCAGTGCTTCTTCAACGTCTTTAAAGACAAGGCTTTTATAGAGAGTCATCTGGTAGGTTTCCAGCATTTCGTTGGACAGCTCTACCATAGTCACTCCTTTTTGTTTACCGTATTTCTGGAATACGGAAGCTATTTGTAGTCCCTGTTGTGCTCTTGCCATGCCGGAGGCGACAGTAAGTAGCAGGATAATCCATGTGGTGCGAATGACTTTATTCATACTTCGTTTCTTTTATTATTTTCTTTTTTTATTCGGAGAACAGCGTAGCGAATACTTCCTCCTCGCTGATACTGACATCACGAAACGCGATCATGGCTTGTTCGCGTACCAGCTTGGCATCGGTATAGCATTTCCCGTCAATGATTACATAATTAGCGGTTGAGGTGTTGAAATGTCGGTTGAGACCGGCAATACCCAATATAAGCAATATTCCGGCAGCCATTCCGCTGAATATGTAAAGTAGACGGCGGCGCAGAGGGACAGAAGTTTTCGGAACTTCGGAGACGGCAGTCTTGCTCTGCCGGTTCTCTTCGTTGAGGAAAGCAAACATCGGGCGGTACATCTGCAGATGTTCCGGTATGATGCCCCGGGTGAAAAAACGGCGGAGCTCACGTTCTTCTTCGCAGGTGGTTTCCCCTTCAAAATACTTGTTCAATAATTCTTCTATATTCATGCTTCGTTTCTCCTTTTTCTTTGTTGTATGGTTTGCAGGTAAATGTCTCTTACTTTTTTCCGTGCCCTGGATAAATTGCTGCGGATGGCTTCGGAGCTGCATCCTGTTATCTCGGCGATTTCTTCGGTTTCGTACTCTTCTACATCTTTCATCCGGAGGATGGTCTGTTGCAGAGGTGGCAGTGTACTGATGATATGTCGCATCAGGCTGAATTCGTCTTTCTCTTCAAGCAAGCGTTCGGGGGTGGCGACCGGACTGGCAGCCTGTACGCTGTCGAGCGATAGGTTGTCGGGATGTTTCCCTCTGAGGATATCCATGCAGGTATGATGGGTCATAGTCATGGCAAGGGCCTCAATGCTATGGTATTCGTCCAGTTTCGGACGAAGGTTCCATAACTTCAGCATCACTTCCTGCACGGCATCTTCGGCATCCGAGTGGTCATCTGTCAACTTCCGCGCATAACTAAGCAGTTTGTCGCGGAGTGGAAGAACGGCTATTTTGAATTGTTTTAGTTCCATTTACATAAGCAAGACGGAGAAGGAAGGAAAACGTGACATGGAAAAGATAAAAAAATGATGAACGATCAACAATAAGTAGTGTCCTGATAGGTGGAATGTAGTGTGAGGTAAGACGATCTCTATCGTTTATGGTTGATCGTTCATCGTTCATTATCAGATCTTTCCCAATATTTTATCCATCACCCAGTTGGTCGTTGTGGCACTTTCGCCATCACACGAACAGGTGGATTTTCCAAGAAGATGGTCTACTACGGCTTGAATCAAGGGCTGCTGTACGTGTTCAGGGTTTTCTACCACTATTTCTTCACGTCCTCTTTCAGTATGGAGGGCAATCGGGTCATAGGTAAATACGGAGAAGCAGATCATGCCTTTATCGCCGATAATTTCGATACGGTCTTCGCGGGCCGAATCATGGGCTACGAAGCACCACGAACCGCTCCCTACCAATCCGTTGTCGAACTGGAAACATGCGCTCAGTGTATCTTCTGCCGGATAGAGTCCGCCACGGTTGCTTTTATAGCCACTGGCTTCGAGTATGCAGCCGAACATCTCCTGCAGAAGGTCGATCTGGTGTGGTGCGAGGTCATAGAAGTATCCTCCTCCGGCAATATCGGCCTGTACACGCCAGGGCAGATTCTCTCTGTTATAGTCCAGATCGCGAGGGGGCTGTGCAAAACGGATCTGTACGTTGATTACATTGCCGATCGTACCTTTGTCCACCAGTTCCTTCACTTTCATAAAGTAAGGCAGGTAACGCCGGTAGTAGGCTACAAAACAAGGGACTCCCGTCTCTTGTGAGATGCGGTTGATGCGGGCACACTCTTCGTAAGTCTGTGCCATTGGCTTTTCGATATAAACCGGTTTTCCGGCTTTCATGGACATGATGGCATAAGTGGCGTGTGAAGAGGGCGGAGTGGCTATGTATACGGCATTTACTTCCGGATCGTCTATTAACTCTTGTGCGTCGTCATACCACTTCGGTATGTTCCGCTCTTTAGCATAGGCTTTGGCTTTTTTACCGTCACGGCTCATGACTGCCACTACTTTGGAGCCTTCTACTTTCTGAAAAGCAGGTCCGCTTTTGTATTTGGTCACCTCTCCGCAACCAATGAATCCCCATTTTATAATCTTATTGCTCATATCTTTTTATTTATCGTTCCGCAAATATACTCAATTCTGCCGAAAGCAAAGAATGATTTACAGTTATCCTGATAGAGATCGTTCGCGTTCGTTCCTTAGTACGATGGTATCGGTTGCACAACTCGTACACGACCAGTTGCTCAACTCGTACTGTACCAGTTGTACAACTGGTAACTGTTATCTTTAAAAGAGACGGGAGGAGGGAAGAAAGCCGGTTATTGTTTCCCGTAATATTTGCGATAAACGGACTGGTATTCTCCTTTTTTTCGGAAGTCGGATAGCCATGTATTCAGGCTGTCGAGTAGGGCGGGAGATTGCTTGCTGACTCCCCATGAATAGAATTGTGTGAAACTGATGGCGGTATTGATATCGAGCTGGGGTAGCGAGTCCACAGCCATCCGGGCGATGCCCTCGTCACATACGGCATAATCGATGTCTCCGTGAGCAACCATTGCGATCAGTTGCTCGGAACCATATTTCTCTATTTCGTTAACATAGATCGTATCGCCTATTTCATTGCTCAGGTTGCGGATACGCAGGATGGAGGGAGATCCTTTGACGACATTCAATGTTTTGCCTGCCAGGTCGAGTTGGCTTCTGATGGCAAGTGAATCGTTTTCTCCGACTTTGCGTTGCACCAGGACTTGTTTGCTTAAAATGATAGGGGAGGTGAGGAGCAGCGAGTCTTTCAGTTCACTCGTAGCCGGTATGCCATAAGCCACTACATCATACGTTCCGTTGGCCAGCCCTTCCAGCCGTTGATTGAAGCTCATCACCGGAGAGACCTGTACCTGTAAACCTTTGTCGCGCGCAAACGCCTCTATCAGTTCGTAATGGAATCCCGAAACCGTATCTCCATCCACATAGAAGCTGATGGAGTTGTATTCTGTTGCAGCATGAAGAATGCCGCTTTCTTTGATCTCGGCATAATCCCGCGGATGTCCTTTGGGCTTCTCTTTGCGGGGCCAACAGGTGACAACGAGGGCTGATATCAGTCCCAATACGACGTATTTCAGATACTTAGGTCTCAGTAGATTCATGGCGGCAGTTAGTCATAGAAGTTCCAGGAAACACCAATCTTAAACAGGCGCGGGTTGATGGGGTAATGGGGTGACAAGAAATAATTCGAGTTACCCATTCCCTGATTGACGTGGTACATCATCGCGAAAAGGCGCGTACGTTTCAATTGCAGGTTGGCATATACATTGATGATCGGATAACCACCAATCTTTACCTGGTCGTCTTCCGGTTGCAAGTGGAACTGCTGGATGGCGGGAGTATATGCCGGAGCATAATATTTGGTGAAATAGCGTACGTCGGCTCCCAATTGTACGTGAAGCACTTTCTTAGCCAGTGTTGTCTGGATATAGAGGTTATGGTATAGTGAAAGTTCGGGCAGGGGTAACACGGTGTTGTTGCTCGACTTTTGCCAGGTCACTTCATTGTCCAGATGAAGAATGCCCAGGCGGAAGTTTTGTGACAGAGTGGCGGAAAGCACTTGGATATTACCTCCATTCTGTTGGGGCAATGCTTTTTGATTGAAATACGTATAGTTCTTGATGTTTTCCACTCCGGCTTTCAGGTTGGTTTGCCAATGTTCTATGTTCAGCTCACCTTCCAGTCGGGTACGGAATTCTTTTTCCATATTGTCATTGTCCCAATAGAAGTACTTGGAGTGATAATGACGCATATAGAATGCGGGAAGAGTGTTACTGATGGATCCGCGGGCAATAAAGCTGACCGTGTCTTTCCATAGGCGGAAGTTCAGGTCGAGGTCGGCGTTGACACGGAATTGCCCGATCGCTTTATCCAGGATTCCCACTTCACCCATGGCGCGGTAGTGGAGCGTTTTTCCCTGGCGTTTGGCCAGTTCACCTCCGACAAAGACTTCATGTTCGCTGTATTTATCCACGCTTACAGAGTCCCGGTCCATAAGCCGGTAATTGCTTAACTTATGCGAGATGAAAGCTGTCAGCCCGGCTTTGGCATATTTATTGAAACCCTCGAGCAGTGCGATTCCCAATGTGTTTTTGACTCCGATATAACTGGTAGAGTCATTCACCAATTTGTTTCCGGGTTGGATATAAGCCTCCGGATAAATTTTGTACAGTTCGTCCTCCGAAGTAAACTGGTGGCGGCTGCGTTCCACTTTCATCGTGTGGATGAAACTGGTGACCGGAACGAACTCTGTCTTTTGAGTGTTGGTTGTGTCATCTTTGGCTTTCTCCACTTCACGCGTGAATCCCAGTTTATAGCGTTGGGTGAGGAATATGTAAAAGTCTTTGTTACGATTGGCGCTTTTGCTCAACAGGGTAGGGATATTCTGCGATTCGTATTCCTTTTTTCCCTCCGCCATCTCTTCCGGACGGGTGATGTAACGGTCGTCGGTGATACCGCCATTCTCGTTCATCTTCAGATAATTGTTGCTGTACAGTAAAGTGGCTTCATAGCGGTCGCCTATGTAACTTCCGAAAAGTGCGGCATTAAAGTAAGAGGTATTCTGGTTGTTATAATATCCCCGTCCGTACAGGTAATCGAAGTTGAAACCAAATGCCAGCCGTTTATTCACATTAACAGAAAAGTAAGACTTAAACCGTTCTTCTCCATTGATCTTATTACCGGCTTTATAGTAGGTAAGATTGGTGAAGGGCACGTTACTGTTGGTGAAGTTGAATTCGTCGGGACGTATGAAGAAGCTTGAAAAAGGTTCCATAAAGATGGTCGGTTCCGCGTCCCGACGTTCAAAGAAGAGGCGGGACAGACGGGGAGAACCTAAATTGCCCAGATAATTATAATGTCCTGTCAGACCTTCTACCAAGTTGGTGTTCTGAAACATGTGGGTTGCGGTATCAGCCGGGATTCTTTGAATCGTCCCCAGGTTTTCGCTGACGTGCCACATATAAAGTGTCGGAGGAAGTCCCTGTATCTCAACGTCTGTACTATCTTCCTGAACCCGCATGGCCGGGTCTATCTGGTTGCCGTTGGCATCTCTGCCGGTACGGGGATCAACTTGTTGTGTAGGGTTGAACTGTGCCTGTGCGGTCAGCAAACCTACAACAAGGAGTATATATGTAAGTAGGATTCGTCTCATAATTAGCCGCAAAGATACTTATTAAAATGAGAATTGAGAATTGAAATTTAAAAATTATCCGCTATCTCTGCCTGTGGCATAGCTAATAATTTTTAAATTCCGATTCTCAATTCTCAGTCAGTTTAAGCTTCTCTGATCAGTTCCATCCCTTTTTTGATGGCCTCTTCGTTCATCGGGATCAGGTGATGGTGGCGTTCGGGCAAAGTTTTCTTCAAACCTTTCACTACATTTTCTAAAGTGACAATGGGGCGAAGTTTCAGCAATCCTCCCAGCACGATCATGTTGAATGCTTTAGCATTGTTCATTTCATTGGCCGCATCCATTGCATCGATGCGGTACACCTTGATATCCTTGCGGGTAGGCGGGTTGATAATGCCGTATCCGTCGTAGATCAGGATACCTCCGGGTTTCACACGGCTTTCGAACTTTTCCAGTGAAGGCTGATTCAGAATGATAGCTGTATCATATTTGCTCAAGATCGGTGAAGAGATCTTGTCGTCACTTACAATGACTGTAACGTTGGCTGTTCCGCCACGTTGCTCAGGACCATAAGCCGGCATCCAGGTCACTTCTTTGCCCTCCATCAGTCCGGAATAGGCTAAAATCTTTCCCATAGACAGTACACCCTGTCCACCGAATCCTGCTATAATTATTTCTTCTTTCATCTTAATGATATTAACTTATTATTTATCTTTCAAGTCGCCAAGAGGATAGAAGGGGAACATGTGTTCTTCCATCCATTTGTTGGCTTTCTCCGGAGTCATTTTCCAGCCGGAACTACAGGTCGAAACGATTTCTACCAGGTTGGAGCCTTTTCCGTTCATTGAATTTTCAAAAGCTTTACGGATTGCTTTTTTAGCTTTCCGGATAGCCGGAACGGATTGTACCGACTGACGGGTTACGTAAGCTGTACCTTCCAGTTGGGCAGCAATCTCAGTTATCTTCAACGGATATCCGTGGAGTTCCGGATCACGTCCATAAGGACAAGTGGCGGTTTTCATTCCCATCAGGGTAGTAGGAGCCATCTGGCCTCCGGTCATACCGTAAATGGCATTGTTGATAAAGATAATCGTAATATTTTCACCACGATTCAATGCGTGGATAGTCTCTGCCGTACCAATGCAGGCAAGGTCGCCATCTCCCTGATAGGTGAACACCAGGCGATCCGGCCAAAGACGTTTGATGGCAGTGGCAAGTGCCGGCGCACGTCCGTGTGCAGCTTCCTGCCAGTCAATGTCAAGGTAATTGTAGATAAATACAGCGCAACCTACGGGTGAGATACCGACTGCTTTGTCTTCCAGTTCCATCTCCTCGATTACTTCGGCAATCAGTTTATGTACAACGCCGTGGCTGCAACCCGGACAATAGTGCATGCCATTGTCGTTCATCAGAGTCGGTTTCTTATAAACCAGATTCTCGGGCTTGATTATTTCTTCTTTCGTCATAACTTCTTTTTTTTATCTTTAAGTGGCCGGGTTTGCTTGTTCTAAGTTCGGGTGTCTTAAACTACGCAGACTTAAAATGCTTCAAGGCCCGGATACTTATCTGTTGGTGAACCGTATAAAAAACTCCATCAGCTTGACAAAAATTGCCGCGCCGCATACGTAGATAAACACCTTAAAGTCGTCCTTCGCAACGAAGTAGGTGATAATAGCTGCCAGAGCCAATATCATAAACAGTATGTTCAATACGTTTCTTATTTTATCGGGATTCATCGTACTGTAGTTATTTGATTAATTGTTCTTTCAATGCAGTTACTATTTCGTCCGGATCGGGAACAATTCCTCCCAGGCGGCCGAAATGTTCAACTTTCACTCTTCCGTTCACTGCTAAACGAACGTCTTCTACCATCTGTCCGGCATTCAGCTCGGTTACCAGCATACCTTTTACCTTATTGGCATACTCGGCAATCGCTTTCGTCGGGAACGGCCATAGAGTGATGGGGCGAAGCATACCGACTTTAATCCCCTCTTCACGGGCCAGTTCCATTGCTTTCTGGCCGATACGTGCCATTGAACCGAAAGCTACAATCAGATATTCTGCATCTTCGCAGTCAATTTCTTCAAAACGTACTTCGTTTTCTTCAATTACTCTGTACTTTGCCTGGAAGCGGAGGTTGTTTTTCTCCATCTCTTCCGGACGCAGTTCCAACGAAGTGATGATGTTGGGCTTACGGTCTTTTGTCTTTCCGGTAGAAGCCCATGGACATTGTGCTATGACTTCCGCATCCGTACGGCGGGCTTTTGCGGGAGGAAGAACCACTTTCTCCATCATTTGTCCGATAACACCGTCTGCAAGGATGATGGCCGGATTACGGTATTTGAACGCAAGTTCGAAAGCGAGTCCGACAAAGTCTGCCATTTCCTGAACAGAAGCCGGAGCCAATGCGATGAGTTTATAGTCACCGTGTCCTCCACCTTTTACAGTCTGGAAATAGTCGGCCTGGCTTGGTTGGATAGTACCCAAACCGGGGCCGCCGCGCATCACGTTTACGATCAGACATGGAAGCTCGGCACCTGCCAGATAAGAAATACCTTCCTGTTTCAGGCTGACACCGGGACTTGATGATGAGGTCATCACCATTTTGCCGCTTCCGGCACCACCATAAACCATATTGATAGCTGCCACTTCACTTTCCGCCTGGAGGACTACCATGCCGGTAGTTTCCCAAGGTCTCAGTTCGGCAAGAGTTTCCAACACCTCCGATTGCGGAGTAATAGGATATCCGAAGTATCCATCGGCACCACAGCGGATGGCCGCATGGGCGATGGCTTCGTTTCCTTTCATTAATACAACTTCTTCTGCCATATTCTTTTCTTTTATTCTACTTTTACTTTATAAACAGAGATACATCCGTCCGGACATACGGTTGCGCATGAACTGCATCCGTTACAGGTATCTTCAAGAATCTGCTGGGCATAATTATACCCTTTCACATTCACCTCTTTGGCGAGGGATATTACGTTGAGCGGACAAGCTACCACACACAGGTTGCACCCTTTGCAACGCTCTGTGTCGACTACGATTGCTCCTTTGATTTTTGCCATAATCTATTTTTATTACGTTTATTGATTATACATATCTTTATTGTAGAAGTTCAATATATCCATCACCATTTTGCGTGCCTGGAGAGCCGGGCTGTCGGGATTGAGTTCAATGGCGGATTGATAATTATTGAGGGCTTTTTGCCAGTCTCCTAACTTGCGGTAAGCATTTCCCATCAGATAGTAAGCTTCGTCTTTACCGACGGGTTCAGTCTGGAGAAATTCTTCAAGTGCTTGAAGCGCATTTTCTATATCTCCTTGATTGATAAGCTCTTTGATGGTTTTCAGTTGATCCATATCTTTTGATTTTCCGGATTATTGAGTCACAAAGATAGCTTTTTATCTTTTAACCTGTTCATCTCTACTGTGAAAAATAGGAAAACAGAAAAAAATAGAGGGGGGAAATAAAATAGGTATTTGTCAATCTGGTACTGTTCTGAGGATGAATAGAGGCTATTGTATCCTTCCCGAGCATTTGCGAGGGGGCTATAAAAAGGGGAGTGTATCAAAAGTTCGCTAATTTGCAGTGAACCCTTGATACACTCCCATGTTGTTATTAAAGTCAGTCTTCTATCGATGTGATATGGAGGTCGATAGGGGAGACTCTCACTTTACAGGAATTTTATCAATGCGTTTCTGGTGGCGTCCGCCTTCAAACTCTGTCGAGAAAAATTCCGTCATAATCATATCCGCCTCTTCCGTGCTGATATAACGGCCGGGCATAACCAATACGTTGGCATCGTTGTGCAGGCGTGCCATGTGTGCGATTTCTGCTGTCCAGCAGAGTGCGGCACGAATACCCTGATGTTTGTTTAATGTCATGCTGATACCATTACCGCTACCACAGATGGCAATTCCCGGATAGCATTCGCCGGCTTCAACAGCCAGTGCCAATGGATGGGCAAAATCGGGATAGTCACAGCTGTCTGTCGAGTAAGTTCCGAAGTCTTTGTATTCCCAACCTTTTGCTTCCAGCCAGCCCCTTACGTATTCTTTCAATTCGAAACCGGCGTGGTCGCAACAAATTCCAATTTTCTTCATGTCCTTTTTAATGTGCTAATATAATGAATGTGCTAATGCACTGATCCTGCCGGATTAGCGCATTAGCACATTTAATGATTGATCAGAGCATTGCTTTTACCTGATTGTATACGTTTTCTGCGGTGAATCCCAGTTTCTCATCCAGCACTTTGTAGGGTGCCGAGAAACCAAATGATTCAAGACCGAACACTTTACCGTTGGAACCTACCAAACCTTCAAGATTCACCGGAAGTCCGGCTGTCAGACCAAAGATTCTGGCTCCTGCAGGAAGTATGGATTCTTGATACTCTTTGCTTTGATTACGGAATAACCCTTCGGACGGAGCGGAAACAATACGTACTTTCACACCTTCTTTGCGCAGAAGTTCGGCACCGGCCACCAGCGTTGAAACTTCCGAACCCGAAGCTACCAGGATCACATCCGGGTTTTCATCGGCGTCGGCAATGATATAAGCACCTTTTGCAGCTTGTGAATAATCGGTTCCTGCGGGCAGGTTAACGATATTCTGACGTGAAAGGATCAGTGCTGTAGGAGTCGACATGTTTTCCATTGCAAGTTTCCACGCAATGGTTGTCTCTTCCACATCCGCCGGGCGAAGTACCAACATAGAGTTGTGTCCTTTGTGGTTCTTCAGTTTTTCAAGCAGGCGTACTTGTGCTTCTTGTTCTACCGGTTCGTGAGTAGGTCCGTCTTCTCCTACACGGAACGCATCATGAGTCCAGATGAATTTTACCGGTTGCTCCATCAGGGCAGCCATACGCAGGGCCGGTTTCATGTAGTCTGAGAACACAAAGAATGTGCCGCATGCAGCAATGATACCTCCGTGCAGAGACATACCGATACAAATACAAGCCATACTTAACTCTGAAACTCCTGCTTGAAGGAAAGCGCCGCTGAAATCTCCTTTTTTGAATGCGTGCGTCTTTTTCAGGAATCCGTCTGTCTTGTCTGAGTTAGACAGGTCGGCTGATGAAACGATCATATTTTCTACCTGAGTGGCCAATGCTCCTAATACGGTTGCAGATCCGGCACGGGTTGCGCCGCCGGCTTTCTGTTCAATGGCATCCCAGTTTACTTTCGGGGCTTTTCCAGAGAAGAATTCGGCCAGTTTAGCTGCCTTTTCAGGGTTTGCTTTTGCCCATTCTGCTTTTGCTGCATATTTGTCAGCAACAATCTTCTTCAGTTCTTCCGCACGTTTGGCATACAGTTCGGCTACTTCGGGGAAAATGGTGAATGGATTCTCCGGATTTCCACCCAGGTTCTTGATTGTATTCACATATGCGTCTCCGCCCAATGGTGCGCCGTGTGTCGCGCAGTCGGCTTCATAGCTGCTTCCATCGGCCCGGCGTGCTCCTTTACCCATGGTCGTTTTACCGATGATCAGGGTCGGACGGTTCTTTTCAGCTTTGGCTTCAGTCAGAGCTTTGCGTATCTCGTCAGGATCGTTACCGTTGATTGTGATTACTTTCCAGTCCCATGCTTCATATTTCATGGCTACGTTTTCCGTTGTTACATCTTCTGTGTTGGTAGAAAGCTGTACGTCGTTTGAATCGTAGAACATGATCAGGTTGTCCAGTCCGAGTGTACCGGCAATGCGGCCGGCACCCTGAGAGATTTCTTCCTGGATACCTCCATCGGATATATATGCGTAAATAGTCTGGTTCATTACTTCGCCAAAGCGGGCTTTCAGGAATTTGGCTGCAATGGCTGCGCCTACTGCATAAGTGTGTCCCTGTCCCAGCGGGCCGGAAGTATTTTCAACGCCACGGTCTACATTCACTTCAGGGTGTCCCGGAGTAGGGCTGCCCCACTGACGGAATTGCTTTAATTCGTCCAATGTATATTTTCCGGTGAAAGCCAATACGGAATAAAGCATCGGTGACATGTGTCCCGGGTCGAGGAAAAAGCGGTCGCGACCTTCCCAGCGTGGGTTTTGCGGATCGTATACCAAAAACTCAGAGAAGAGTACGTTCACAAAATCAGCACCGCCCATGGCGCCTCCGGGGTGTCCCGAATTGGCTTTTTCCACCATCGACGCAGCTAATATGCGGATATTATCAGCCGCACGATTCATAAGTTTACTATCGTTCATATCTATTGATTAATTTAGTTTTTTCAGATTTTTCGCAAAGATAACCTTTTAGTGGGACTTATCTACCATAAAAAGATAGCTTTTTTACATAACAAAAAGAAAGGCACATCTGTTTAGGATGTGCCTTGTCTTCTGAATATTAGTTTTTGAATCTTTATACCAGTCTTCTTGAACCGTCACTGATAACTACATCATATACTTTCGGGCTTCTGCCGAATTTAGCTTTGAATGATTCTTTAGCTTTCTCGATGAAGTTGTCATACAATTCGTCTTTCACCAGGTTGATAGTACAACCGCCGAAGCCGCCGCCCATAACGCGTGAACCGGTTACGCCACACTCTTTAGCGCAGTCGTTCAGGAAGTCGAGTTCTTCGCAGCTTACTTCGTAAAGTTTGCTCATGCCATGATGAGTTTCGTACATTTTCTGACCTACCGTTTCGTAATCTCCTCTTTCCAGGGCATCACATACATCGAGTACACGCTGAATTTCTTCGATTACGTATTCGGCACGCATGTAATCTTCTTCACTGATATCAGCTTTTGCCTCTGCCAGCATATCCATTGTACAGTCACGCAGGAATTCTACATGTGGATGTTTTTTCTGGATGGCAGCCACAGCAGCCTCGCAGCTCTGACGACGTTTGTTGTATGCCGATGAAGCCAATTCGTGTTTAACGACCGAATCCAGCAATACCAGACGATAACCTTCCGGTTTGAACGGGAAGTACTGGTATTCCAAAGAGCGGCAATCCAAACGAATCAGGCTACCTTCTTTACCGAATACAGAAGCGAACTGGTCCATAATACCACAGTTCACACCGCAATAGTTGTGTTCTGTAGCCTGACCGATTTTAGCTAATTCGAATTTGTCTATTTTGTTTTCACCAAACAGGTCATTCAGCGCAAAGGCATAAGTACTTTCCAAAGCAGCCGATGAAGACATTCCGGCACCCAATGGCACATCTCCGGAGAAAGCGGTATTGAATCCTTTCACGTCAACGCCACGTTTGATCATTTCGCGGCACACACCGAATATATATCTTGCCCAGCTGGCGCGTGGAGCATCTTCTTCGTTCAATCCGAAAGTTACATAATCTTTCAGGTCGATAGAGTAAGCGTTTACTTTATCTGTGCCGTTAGGCTTGATTTCGGCGATCATACCTTTATCGATAGCTCCCGGGAAAACAAATCCCCCATTGTAGTCGGTGTGCTCACCAATTAGGTTGATACGGCCCGGAGAGGCATATACAAATCCTGTAGTTCCATCAAAATGTTTGATGAAGCGACTTCTTACGTGTTCTATATCCATGATCGTTTTGGTATTAAAAAGTTATTATTTAAGTTTTATTCAACAGGAATATCCTTATTTACATTCTTGCAACCTACAAGTGCATAGTACAGCATGTATGCTACGGCAGCGAAGATTACCCAGTAACTTGCAATGTAGCTGCTGGTCACGTCGGCTACTGCACCCTGAATCAACGGCAGGATACCACCACCGCAAACCATTACCATGAAGATACCGGAAGCCATTGCCGTATATTTACCCAGTCCTTCTACTGCAAGGTTGAAGATACCACCCCACATGATAGATGTACAGAGTCCGCAAAGTGCGAAGAACATGATTCCTACAGGTACTGTTTCCATACCGAAACCGATGCTGGCACCTCCTTTAAATACAGGCATAGCTACTGTTGTTGCGCTGGGGGCAAACATACCGATCAGCAAGAAGATCAAAGCCAGTGAAGAAACGACTGTCAACTGAGTTTTACTTGAGAATTTAGCTCCCAAAGCACCACCGCACAGACGACCGATCATCATCAGGAACCAGTAAGTACCTACGATTGAACCTGCCATAGCTGTATCCATACCGAAACCTTTGGCACCGGCTGCATCAGGTGAAGTAGTCAGGAACAGGTTGATAAAGTTAGGAATACCTACTTCCACACCTACGTATACGAAAATGGCAACTGTTCCCAAAACGAAGTGACGGAATGAAAGCGGACTGTGAGTGTCTTTTACTTTATGATCACTGGCGCTTTCTTTGTGAGGTTCGGGGATGTCCATGATAGCCAACACGATGAATACGACAGCAAAGATACCCATAGCAATGAACAATGCCGGATTAGCGTCACTGATACGTGTGTCCTGGCTGATAGTACCGATCAGGTAACCACCCAATACCGGAACGATTGTAGCTGAAATAGAGTTCAGAGAACCACCGAACTGAATTAATTGATTACCTTTCTTACCGCCACCTGCAAGTGTATTCAGCAATGGGTTTACTACTGCATTCAACATACACATAGAGAAACCTGAAACAAAAGCACCTGTCAGATAGATCCAAAATACAGTCAGTTCACCGGGCTGGTAGTCCATCTGTCCCGAAAGCACCTGAATGCCGACTCCGATAAATCCTACTGCTACGGCAGTAAGGGCTGTCTTTTTGTAACCGATTCTTTTGAGCATCATACCTGCCGGGAGTCCCATAAAGGCATAAGCTATGAAGTTGGCTGCATTACCCAGCTGCGTCATCCAGTTGGCAGCCTGGAATTGCTCTTTTACAATAAGTCCGAGCGGGTTAGTAAGTCCTGTTACGAATGAAATCATTGCAAAAAGCGCAAACATCATTGCAATAGGCAACACATAATTCTTTTTTTGTTGTGTCATGGTTTTTAAAAAGTTGTTAGTTATAAAAATGAGGTTAGTTATTTCCTTATTTATTTTTCAACTCCGAATTTATAGATGGTTACCTGCTGGTATTCATCGCCCGGCAGTAATGTAGCCGACGGGAAGTGTGCTTTATTCGGTGTGTCGGGGAAGCATTGAGCTTCGAAGCAGATAGCGCTTCGTGCGGGGAAAGTAGCTCCGTTTGTTCCTTCGAAGCCGCCCAGCCAGTTGCCTGTGTATAATTGTACGCCGGCTTCTGTGGTATATACCTCCATGGTGCGTCCGCTGTTGGGCTCTTTACAGGTAGCTGCCAGGTCGAGAGAACCTGTTTCTGCCTTGTTCAATACATAGCAATGGTCATAGCCGGCACCGTATATAAGTTGCTGGAATTTGTCATTGATTCGTTCGCCAACAGTATGTGGGGTACGGAAATCCATCGGAGTTCCTTCCACTTTGGCTATTTCTCCTGTCGGGATGGATACTTCATCGATCGGAGTATAAAAATCTGCGTTGATTGTGACGATGTTATTTTCTACAGTCGGAGTAGGATTGGCTGTTCCTGCCAGGTTGAAGAAACCGTGATTGGTCAGGTTTACGACTGTTGCTTTGTCTGTAGTGGCACGGTATTCGATGACAATCGCATTCTCTTCTTCTTCAAGGCGATAAGTCATTTCAACTTCCAGATTACCGGGGAAGCCCTCTTCTCCGTCAGCGGAAGTATAGTTGAATCGGATCACCCCTTCTTCAAGTTGCTCGGCATCCCATACTCTGGCGTGAAATCCGGTGGGGCCACCATGAAGTGAGTTGGGACCGTTGTTGATCGTGAGACTATGTTCTTCGCCATACAGGGTGAATTTACCTTTGGCGATGCGATTGCCATAACGTCCGATAGTGGTACTTAAGAAAGGTTCCGGTCCGTGCATCAGTGCATCCAGTGTACCATAGCTGAGTACGACATTGGCATATTTTCCGTCTTTATCCGGAACCATGATAGATAGAATGGCGCATCCGTAGTTTGTTACGGCAACTTCCATTCCTTTCTTGTTTTTGAGGATAAACAAATCGGTTTTCTTATCGTTTATATCCTTTTGAAAATCTTTCCGGCTGAGCCCTGACAGATTTCCTTCAGTTGGGAATGTGTTAATCATGTCTGGTATTATTAAAATTTCTTGCAAATAAAGGGAAATTCTTTCGTTCTCCCAAATTATTCTTTGTAAATCTGTTCGGCGATTTAGGAAAGTTTAGCGTTTTCCGTGAAAGCATCCTAAGTTGTAATGCGAAGATAAAAAATTCATGTTAGTTTTAATTAAAAGCCCGGATTTTGTGTATTATTTGATATTTTTCGTATGTTTGTCCCTTGATTGTTAAAATCATGAGTTTTTAATCTAAGTTTATAACAAGAAAAACAAAAATGTATCCGTTAAAATTCGAACCCATTCTGAAGCAGACGCTTTGGGGGGGCGACAAAATTATCCCGTTCAAGCATTTGAATGATGATTTGAAGGGAGTTGGGGAAAGCTGGGAAATATCCGGCGTAGAGAACAACGAATCTGTCGTAGCTAACGGCCCGGATAAAGGCCTTACACTGACCGATATGGTGAAAAAATACCGTGAGGAACTGGTAGGCGAAGCAAACTATGCCCGTTTTGGCAATGAGTTTCCTTTGCTGATAAAGTTCATTGATGCGAAGCAAGACTTGTCTATACAGGTGCATCCCACTGATGAACTGGCTAAAAAACGCCACAACTCAAAAGGTAAAACTGAAATGTGGTATGTAGTGGGTGCTGACGAAGGAGCCAAACTGCGTTCGGGATTTTCTGAACAGATTACACCGAAAGAATATAAAGACCGCGTGCATAATAATACAATTACAGATGTTCTTCAGGAATATGAAATTCATCCGGGAGATGTTTTCTTCCTGCCTGCAGGGCGTATTCACAGTATTGGTGCCGGGGCATTTATTGCCGAAATTCAGCAGACGTCGGATATCACTTACCGTATTTATGATTTTAATCGTAAAGACGCTAATGGAAAAACACGTGAATTGCATACCAGCCAGGCACTTGATGCGATCAATTATGAAGTGCTCGATGACTATCGTACCAAATATGAACCTTTGAAAGATGAACCGGTTGAGTTGGTGGCATGTCCTTATTTCACGACTTCGGTTTATGATATGAGTGAACAGATCAGCTGTGATTATTCGGAGCTGGATTCATTCGTAATCTTTATTTGTATAGAAGGCTCTTGCCTGATGACAGATAATGAAGGCAACGAAGTGCGACTGGGTGCAGGAGAAACTGTTTTGCTTCCTGCCACTACTCAGGAATTGACCATTGTGCCTCAAGAAGGGAATGTGAAGTTATTGGAAACATACGTGTAAGGACATTCTTCAACGTATTTATATTAGACGCCCGGATATGCAATGATGTATGTCCGGGTGTTTTTTTAATATCTTTTTCGGAAGAGTCCGCGAACTTTACGGATCATTTTCATACCCAGCATGACACCGTCAAAAATGGCCATACCGGTACTGAAAGAGCGCATTAACGCATTACCACCGGAGGCGGCAGGTGCAAGGGGGGCGAAAATTCGGCGGGTGGTATCCGCCATGGCTTGTTTCTGGTCACAGATTTCCTGCAACACTTCTTTTTTACGCTGAGCAATGTCTTCCAGCGTAATTTTCTTTGGAGTAGGTGTGCTGTTGTTCATTGCTTCATTTTTTATTGGAGTCGTTGAGAAATAGGTTTGCAAGGAAATTTACCATCGGCGAAATGATAAGTTGCCTGCGGAAAAAATAAATGATGGCAATCAATAAAACATTGATGCCTGCTATGATGCCGAAACTTACCATCAAACCGCCTACTAACGGTTCAAGAATATAAGCCAGGGCAAAAAGCAGATAAAACAGGGCTACCATACCTAAGATAGTGAGCACTAAAATCATTATTAACGTGGATAAGAGTATAGTTAACTTTTCCGTTAATTCCAGTTTGGTATATTCTTTCTGGAGTACAAGGAACTTCTTGAACTCAGCAAACAGCTGCTGGATATTTTCAATGCTTTTATCGTCTGTAAACATGATAGCTCTGTTTTGATCTTGTTCATTTAGTCAATTACTTCGCCTTTGATTTCAGCTGCAATTTCATCAACGAGGTTTTCCATTTCGTTACGATTCAGCTTGATACCTTTTTTGCGAAGAATCTCTGCGATTTTGTGACGAGTATCTTCTCCTTTTTCAGGAGCGAATAAAATACCCAAGGCTGCACCAACGGCTGCACCACCCAGAAAAGCTGCTAATACATTAAGTCCTTTCATAATCTTTTGTTTTTAAATGATCATATTACAAAGCTAACATTTTTATTGAAAACTTGTTCTGTTTGCCTTAATTTTTTTAGAAAAAAAATAACTCAGCTTAAAATCAGAAGTAATCTTAATGTAAATGCCGGGCGGCGTTTGGGAGGATGTGCTGAAACTCTCATTCACCACAGATTATACAGGCCTATGCAGATAAATATTATTAGTTATCAATAGATTAAGCTTGATCTGTACTACTCTGTGGTGAATGATGGCATACCCTTCGGGCAGGATTGTTTTTGTCTGAATCCGAGAGTATCTATTTCCTTTTTTCCTGTTTGGTGGAAGACGGTTGATTTGTTTTTTGCTTTTTCCGTCTCCAGAAGTCGCCATTGGCCCGGCTCCCGCGGTATGTTTTGTTGGCTTTGGCTTTAACCTTGATTTCTTCCTGCTTTTCTTCCTGGGCCTTGATACCTTCGGTCGTGACAAACGGGTGGTCTTTTACCACCGGGATGTTTTTCCCTATCAACTTTTGGATATCTTTTAAGTAGGGCAGTTCTTCTGATTCGCAGAAAGAGATGGCCACTCCTTCATGTCCGGCACGTCCGGTACGACCGATGCGGTGCACGTAAGTTTCCGGAACATTGGGCAACTCGTAATTGATTACGTGTGATAATTGGTCTACATCGATGCCGCGTGCAGCAATGTCGGTTGCTATCAAGGCGCGAAGGGTATGGTTCTTAAAATTGGTCAAAGCACGCTGGCGTGCATTTTGAGTTTTGTTACCATGTATCGCTTCAGCTCCGATACCGGCTTTAGTCAGTACACGTGCCAATTTGTCGGCTCCGTATTTTGTACGCGTAAAGATAAGTACCGACTCGATTGATGTATCTTTCAACAGATGGATCAGCAAGTCCTTTTTTTCTTTTTTCTCGACGAAATAGACCTGCTGTGAGATGATGTCCACAGTCGAAGAGGCCGGGGTCACTTCCACTTTCTCCGGTTTAGTCAACATCGAATTTGCCAACGTTTCTATTTCCGGTGGCATGGTCGCCGAAAAAAACAAAGTTTGTCTTCGGGCCGGTAGCAGTTTCAGGATGCGTTTGATGTCATGGATAAATCCCATGTCCAGCATACGGTCTGCTTCGTCCAATACAAAAAAATCAAGTGAACTCAGGGAGATAAATCCCTGTGATATCAAATCCAATAATCTGCCGGGAGTGGCAACCAGTATCTGAATACCGCTCCGTAGAGCGTCAGTCTGTGGTTTCTGTCCTACTCCTCCAAAGATTACGGCATGTTTCAGACCGGTATACCGTCCGTATGCTTCGAAACTTTCACCTATCTGAATTGCAAGTTCCCGGGTTGGCGTCAGCACAAGTGCCTTGATACCTTTACGATGGTCGGTTTTATACAATTTTTGCAAGATAGGGATAGAAAAAGCAGCTGTTTTACCGGTACCTGTTTGAGCACAACCTAATAAATCTTTTCCTTGAAGTAAAATGGGGATTGACTGTTCTTGTATTGGGGTGGGAGAGGTGTAACCCTCTTGTCTTAAAGCCTTTAAGATAGGCTCTATCAAATTCAAATTTTCAAATGTCATGTACAATAATTGAATGAGCCTCTCGGCTCTGTTATGTTATATAGCACAAAGATAGGGTAATCGTAAGACGTAAATCCTTTTTTCTGTAATGCTTTAATCTTATTTAACTAAGGTGAAGGGCATATCATCGGAGGTTTAAGCGTACTTTTGCCTTTCATTATATAAGTAATCTAAATTTGTATAAGAAGAAATGAAAGGTAAAATCGTTTTTATAACGGGAGCAAGCAGTGGCATTGGTGAAGGATGTGCGCGTAAGTTTGCTTCGCAAGGTTCGGATTTGATTCTGAATGCCCGTAACGTGGCAAAACTTGAAGAGTTGAAAGTAGAACTGGAAGCTAAATACGGAGTACGTATCTGCCTGTTGCCGTTTGATGTACGTGATCGGAATGCAGCGACCATGGCACTGGCTTCTTTACCGGAAGAGTGGAAACGTATTGATGTATTGGTGAACAATGCCGGTCTTGTGATTGGTGTGGATAAAGAATTTGAGGGAAACCTGGACGAATGGGATATTGTGATTGATACTAATATAAAAGCCTTGTTGGCTATGACGCGTATAGTGGTTCCCGGAATGGTGGAACGCGGACACGGGCATATCATCAATATCGGTTCGATAGCTGGTGATGCGGCTTATCCCGGCGGAAGCGTATATTGCGCCACTAAAGCCGCTGTCAAAGCACTTTCGGACGGTTTGCGTATTGATTTGGTAGATACTCCGCTTCGTGTGACAAACATAAAACCGGGAATGGTGGAAACTAATTTTACGGTTGTCCGTTATCGTGGAGATAAGGATGCTGCCGATGCTTTTTATAAGGGTATTCGTCCGTTGACTGGAGACGACATAGCTGAAACAGTTTATTATGCTGCCTCTGCTCCCGAACATATACAGATAGCAGAAGTGCTGGTGATGCCCACTTATCAGGCAACCGGTACGATTTCTTATAAGAAAAAAGACTGCTGAGGTATCTAAAAAAGTGTTTTTTAGGAAGATTGTTTTGTGGGGTGATAAAAATTCTATTATTTTGTCCCCTTCAAAAGAATGGATACAAGATTATTAACTAAATGTGTATAGATTATGAAAAAATTAGTAGTATTAGGGATGGGCGTATGCGTTGCCTTGGCATTTGCTTCATGTAAATCCAGCGAAAGCGCTTATAAAAAGGCATACGAGAAAGCTAAACAACAGGAATTGGCTGAGCCTCAGGTAGAAGCTCCCGTAGAAGTTACTCCGGTAGTTGCTGCTCCGGTAGAAACTAAAAAGGCTGTTGATAATGCTGCAGGCGTTCGTCAGGAAAAGGTAACAGTTGTTTCAGGTGCTGATGGATTGAAAGATTATAGCGTAGTATGCGGTAGCTTCGGTTTGAAAGCAAATGCAGAAGGTCTGAAAGATTTTCTGGACAAAGAAGGTTATAATGCAACCATTGCTTTTAATGCTGAGACAGCTATGTATCGTGTGATTGTAAATACATTTGCCGATAGGGCTTCTGCTGCGCAGGCACGTGATGCTTTCAAGGCTAAATATCCTAGTAGAAAAGACTTCCAGGGCGCCTGGTTGTTATATAGAATCTATTAATAAAAAAATCTTTTTGGTAATTTCGGGAGTGACGGATGTTGTCTCCCGGTAAAGAAGGTATCCTGTGAAGGATGCCTTCTTTTTTGTTTCACCACTTGGGTAGATACACTTTTTATTGATAACATTAAAACAGGTTTTCAAAATATTATGTATCTTTGCGGCATGACAAATACTCTTAGATCGGATTTGGTTTTGTAAACAATCTGTTTTTTGCAACAGATTGTCCTTTCGTCTTCTCTCGGAAAACTCTTTTCGGGAGCAATTCTTTATTATTATAATTCAAGTTTAATCTGCATGCAATGCTGAAAGTATTACTATGCTTTTCGTGTATGCGAAATATATTAAGATAATGAGTAACGAAAATAAAACAATTCACGATTTCGAACTTAATTTAATCTGCGATTTTTTTTCCAATATGGAACGACAGGGTCCCGGAAGTCCTGAGGTAACATTGAAAGCATTGAGTTTTATAGATAATCTCACTGAAAAATCCCTTATCGCCGATATCGGCTGTGGAACCGGAGGTCAGACCATGGTATTGGCCGGTCATGTGACGGGGCAGGTTACAGGACTCGATTTTCTTTCCGGCTTTATTGATATTTTCAATCGTAATGCAAGACAGTCGGGCTTGCAAAACAGGGTGACAGGCATTGTCGGTTCCATGGATGATCTTCCTTTCCGAAATGAAGAGTTAGACCTGATTTGGTCGGAAGGGGCTATCTATAATATTGGTTTTGAACGGGGATTGAATGAATGGCGTAAGTATTTGAAGAAAGGAGGGTATCTTGCAGTTTCTGAATGTTCATGGTTTACGGACGAACGTCCGGCGGAAATCAATGACTTCTGGATGGATGCATATCCCGAAATCGATACGATTCCTAATCAAGTAGCCAAAATTCACAAGGCAGGCTATCTTCCTGTCGCTACATTTATTCTGCCTGAAAATTGTTGGACAGATCATTACTTTACCCCCAAAGTTGCAGCTCAGAAGATTTTTTTAACTAAATATGCCGGAAATAAAATTGCTGAGGAATTTAGTATGCTTCAATCCATTGAAGAAGAACTGTACCATAAGTATAAAGAGTATTATGGCTATACATTTTTTATTGCAAAAAAGATAAGGCTGTAATTCTTTTCATGCCTATATAAACAGTTGTTTTAAGTAGGGTAGGGGAATCTGATCTAAAGGATATCGCCCTATAAGGCATCAAGCATATCTGTCGGTGCAAAGGTAAAGTCATAACTCTTTTCACCACGGAGTAACACAGAGTATCACAGAGTCTTTTTATTAATAATCAATAACTTAAAATCGGCTCTGTGTTACTCTGTGTCTCCTGTGGTGAGTTTTGACACATTTCTCCTTTAGTAAATAGGAATATGATTACTTTTTCTCACCGAACTCTTCCTGCTGTTGCTCTACTTCTTTTAGCTTGGCAGCATTTTCAGCTTTCTGTAGTCTTTCTTTTTCCAATGCCGCCTCTGATTTTGGGGCCAGGGCGTTTACTGCCTCTTGTCCGGTGAAGTTCGGAATAAGTGCTGACTCTTCCCGGTCGTATATCTGGGGGAAGTCTCCCGGTTTACTTTCCAATTCCAGCACGGCACTGCTTGGCATCTGCGAGCCTTCGAACAAGACACTGGCTGTGATTTTTATTTTTCCGGGTTTCAAAGTAGACTGAACTAATATCGGGGCTGTTCCCCAACGGACAGGGGCCGGGTTAGCCAAATTGCCTGCTCCGCCTAAAATACGTCCTTCACCTTCTATTTGAAATTTGATGGTATAGTTGTTTAAGCGTTTGATATTTCCATCTTTGTCGGCAACGGCAGCTATGACTGTGACGAAGTCAGAACCGTCGGCTTTCAGGTCTGTTCCTTCATTGTCTACCCAAAGGAGCAGCTTTTCGGGACGTCGTGCCGGAGCCACTTTGTGGGTAGCGACTACTTTACCGTCAATCAATCCTTCTGCCAATAAGTAAACGTCAGCTTGTTTACCTTGGCGTGAAAGTGCTTTATCTTTCATGAAGTCGTATACATTCTCGAATGTGATGACGGGGTGGGGCATTCCTTCTTTTTCCTGTTTATGTACATAGGTTTGCGTTTGTCCGCCTTTGAGATAAGTGAGTCTTACTTCGTCACAGTTCGAATAGACGGTGACATCTTTGCCGGAGAACGGTGTCATTTCATGGGCGATATAAACCATTGGACCGGTTTGGAAAAGGCGCTCTTCTTTTATGGGCGACCGTTGTGCCATAAACATGTAATAAGAATACTTCGGTTGGCGGAATACGTCCATGACACCTCCGTAGAAGGGATCGGGATGATAGCCGCGCTGATGATCGAACGAGTGCCAGAGGCAGCCTCCTACATGTTGCCGCGGAGTGCGGTAAAGAGCATCATAGCTGGTGTATTTGTAGGATGGACGGGCATAGTGCTGTGCTTGTATAAGCATGGCCTGCTCTCCCCAGTTGCGTGCTACGCGACTGGGAGAATTGTGCGAGTTCCAGTCATCCACATTGTCACCCCATTCACGTGTGAAGTAAGTCAGCTGTTTCTTGATATCGTTAGTCGAATAGGCTCCTCCGTCTCCATTGAGCGGATGGGTAAAAAGTATCTGGAAATGTTCTTTCCCTTTGGCTTCGCTATCGCATCCGCTATAACAATAGGGATATGGATATTCTGCCTCTACAATGTCATGTGCGTTCCGGGCGAAATCTGCCGGATACCATGTCTCGTTCAAGATCGGTTCCCACATCCATACGCAAGGATGATTGCGGTCTCGACGAACCAGGTTACGGATATCGCTGTATACCCGCTGTGCAAAGACCGGGGCATCATTCCAGAATTGCCAGCCCGGGGTATTGACGATTACAAATAATCCCAATTCATCACAAGCATCCATGAAGGCCGGGTCTTGCGGGCAGTGAGCATTACGAATTACTTTCATTCCGGCATCTCTCAGTTTTTTGGCATCCCGCCAGTGAATGCTGTTAGGTACCGCATTGCCCACAATTGCGAAATCCTGGTGCCGATTGGCTCCGATTAACGGAGCTTCATAAGGTTTACCGTTCAGCCAGAATCCATCTTCTCCTTTGAATTCGATACTGCGTATTCCGATCCGGCGCCGGTAACCATCTATCGGATTGCCCTTTTCGTCACGGATACGAACGATCAGGTTATATAATGCCGGATTTTCCGGACTCCATAGCATCGGACTTTTTACGGTCAGCTTATCTGATGAATAGGTTGATTTTCCGGGCTTGATCCGGATGACAGAGTTTAGAGAAGCCACTTGTTGTCCGTCCGGTTGCTGAAGTTCGTATTCGACTACACCTTTGAAAGCTTTTCTCCCGGAGTTGCGAATCTGTATTTTCAGTAATACTTCGGCAGAGTGGTCCGATACATTGTTATAAGCGACAAATAGTCCTCCGCCTGCTTCTTCGTTCTCATAATTCGGATCGGTGATGAATACCTGATTGTGTGCTATCAACCAGCAATCCCGATATATTCCTCCGAAATAAGTGAAGTCCAGCACTTCCTGTTGTTTTCCGGGAGGATAGTTGGGGTCATTGCTATTGTCAGCCCATACGGCGATCAGGTTTTCCTTTCCAAATTCCAATGCATCAGTTACATCGACGACCACCGGCAGATAACCACCGAAATGTTCGGCTAGCAATTTACCGTTTACGTATATTTTGCTTTTGCCCATAATTGCCTCAAAATGTAAAAAAAGTTTTTTACCTTTCAATGCCGCATCCGGTGTAAAGTGTTTGCGATACCAGACTTCGCCTTGGTAATTGATACAGCCGCTTGCTTCTGTAGGCAGGTATTCGATACCATGAGGCAGAGAAACTACTGTCCATGACCGGTCGTCGAAATTTCCGGTTTCAGCTCCGGGGCAATTTCCTTTATAAAAACGCCATGCAGGATTCATGGAATAGACGTCTCGTCCGGAGTCTGCCAGCCGGAAAAATCCGGCAGTGGAGAATTCGGGTTGATGTGCCTTTATGCATAGCGGGGATAAAAGTAAACTGATGAATAACAGAATAATACTTTTCTTCATTGTGGTAGGGATTATGATTAGTTATTATTGATGTTTTTGAATTTTATAGTCCTTTTTGATAGAATGATGTAAAGTTATGAAAAAAAATATATTCGCAAGGATATGTGAATGCTTTGTATGCATAATCTGAAAGATTAATATAAAAACGGCATGACTTGAGATAATTTTATACTATTGGAAAAATATTGAAAGAGTATATGGTTACTTAAATAACAACTGTCTCTTTGGGAACCTGAGGAAGAAAAAACTCGAACGGAGAATGATTTGATATTCTATTTGTCTTGGAACCAGATATTTAAAATTGTTTGTTTGAAGCTTTGGAAAGCTTAGGTTTAACATTGTGTTAAATCTGCTTCTTTACATTCAAAAGACTTGTTGTTTGAATGTAAAAGAGGTGTTGTTTGTGTATGGAGAACCAATAATAGGGAGCAAAGACTTAACAATGTTAATTAGTGATGTACTCAATCGCCATCAGCGATGAAAGGTTTTTTAGAGTTTTGCCCTTTTCTACTAAAAGAAGTTATAATTAGCTGTTTAAAAACTTTTTAAAGAGATAAAGTTTTTACTTTTGTACCTCTATTAAATGGGGGATATTATGCCTTGTAGGAAACAAGGTCGTTAAAGCGTAATAAAATGGAACATAAATACTTATTTGTCGCTGTTGATGCAGCCCTGAAGGCGGGGGAGGAGATATTGTCTATTTATACCGATCCGGCTTCGGACTTCGAAATAGAGCGGAAAGCGGATCACTCTCCTTTGACTATTGCTGACCGGAAAGCACACGTAACAATTGCCACCATTCTGAACGAAACTCCTTTTCCCGTACTGAGCGAAGAGGGGAAACATTTAGAGTATAATACCCGTCGCAATTGGGATGTGATGTGGATTGTCGATCCATTGGATGGTACGAAAGAGTTTATCAAGAGAAACGGTGAGTTTACGGTAAATATTGCGTTAGTGAAAGCCGGAGTTCCCATTATCGGAGTGATTTATTTACCGGTCAAAAAAGAACTTTACTTTGCCGGTCAGGAAATCGGTGCCTACAAGCTGTCGGGCATTACGACTTTAGAAGACGATGCAACACTCGATAAGCTGGTAGCTGCTTCCGTACGGTTGCCACAAGACCTGCAGCGGGACCGATTTGTAGTAGTGGCTTCCCGTTCACACCTGACTCCGGAGACCGAAGCGTACATTGATGCGGTGAAGCAAAAACACAAACATGTCGAGTTGATTTCCAGCGGCAGTTCTATTAAAATATGTTTGGTTGCCGAAGGTAAAGCGGATGTTTATCCCCGTTTTGCTCCTACGATGGAGTGGGATACTGCTGCCGGGCATGCCATTGCGCGCGCTACGGGAATGGAAATTTATCAGGCGGATAAAAAAGATGTTCCTTTGCAGTATAATAAAGAAGATTTGCTGAATCCCTGGTTTATTGTTGAGAAGAGAAGGTAAACCACTAATTGTTTGCGTTTATGACATTTGAAATTGCATTTGTGCTGTTATCCTTATTAGGGATGGTAATTGCTTTGATCTTGGACAAAATGCGTCCCGGCATGATACTTTTCTCTGTAGTGGTGTTGTTTCTCTGTGCGGGTATTTTGACTCCGAAGGAAATGCTCGAAGGATTCAGTAATAAAGGGATGATAACCGTGGCCCTGCTTTTTTTGGTCAGTGAAGGTATCAGGCAGTCGGGAGCGTTGGGGCAGGTTGTCAAGAAGTTGCTTCCTCAGAAACGGACGACGGTCTTCCGGGCACAATTACGCTTATTGCCTGCGGTCGCTTTTATTTCCGCTTTTCTGAACAATACTCCGGTAGTTGTCATTTTTGCCCCGATTATTAAACGATGGGCACGGACAGTCCGTTTACCTGCCACTAAATTTCTAATTCCTCTTTCGTACGTAACTATATTGGGAGGTATCTGCACTTTGATCGGTACATCTACCAACCTGGTTGTGCATGGAATGATATTGGAATCCGGTCATGAAGGATTTACCATGTTCGAATTGGGCAAAGTGGGTATCTTTATTGCAATAGCCGGTATTATTTATCTGTTTGCTTTTTCTAAGAAACTGCTTCCGGATGCACGCCCCGATACAGCTGTGCCCGATGAAGAAGTAGAAGAAGGCGATAAGCTTCACCGCGTGGAGGCAGTACTTGGTGCCCGTTTCCCGGGTATCAACAAAACTTTGGGAGAGTTTAATTTTAAACGTCACTATGGTGCCGAAGTTAAAGAAATAAAGAAACGTAACGGACAGCGGTTCATCAACAACCTTGAAGAAGTGATCTTGCGTGAAGGAGATACGTTGGTGGTAATGGCGGATGACACGTTCATACCCACTTGGGGAGAATCTTCCGTGTTTGTGCTGTTGGCTAACGGAAATGATAATGAACCGATACCGGGAAAAGGAAAACGTTGGTTTGCATTGATTCTGCTGATCCTGATGATTGCCGGTGCTACTATCGGTGAGCTTCCGGTAGTGAAAGAAATGTTTCCGGACATGAAGTTGGATATGTTCTTTTTTGTTTCTGTCACTACCATTATCATGGCTTGGACTAAAATTTTTCCGGCACGTAAATACACTAAATATATTTCCTGGGATATCTTGATTACGATCGCTTGTGCTTTTGCTATCAGTAAAGCAATGGTAAATTCGGGTGTGGCCGATAAGGTTGCAGGATTTATAATCGGCATGAGCCATGACTATGGCCCGCATGTATTACTGGCAGTTTTATTTATTATCACCAATTTGTTTACGGAGCTGATAACAAACAATGCCGCTGCTGCATTGGCTTTTCCGTTGGCTCTGTCGCTTTCGGTCCAGTTGGGTGTCGACCCTACACCGTTCTTTGTGGTCATTTGTATGGCTGCATCTGCCAGTTTTTCTACACCGATCGGTTATCAGACAAATTTAATAGTACAGGGTATCGGCAACTATAAGTTTATGGATTTTGTCAGGATCGGATTGCCATTAAATCTTATAACATTCCTGATTTCCATATTTCTGATCCCTTTAATCTGGCCGTTTTAGTAATTGAAACAACATCTAACATATTATAATGGAAGAAAATAATAATATATATCCGATATTCGACCGGATGCTGACCCGGCAGGATAAAGAAGAACTCTTGAAACAGCGTGGTGTGATGATCTGGTTTACCGGGTTGAGCGGATCGGGTAAGAGTACCATTGCCATCGCTTTGGAACGCGAACTGCATAAACGCGGATTGTTGTGTCGTATCTTGGATGGAGATAACATCCGTACAGGCATCAACAATAATCTGGGCTTTTCCGAAACTGACCGGGTAGAAAACATACGCCGTATAGCCGAGGTTTCGAAACTTTTTATTGATACAGGCATTATTACAATTGCTGCTTTCATCAGCCCTAACAACGATATCCGTGAGATGGCTGCCCGCATTGTCGGACCGGATGACTTTCTGGAAATATTTGTCAGCACTCCGCTCGCCGAATGTGAAAAGCGGGACGTAAAGGGATTGTATGCCAAAGCTCGTCGGGGAGAAATAAAAAACTTTACTGGAATATCCGCCCCTTTCGAAGCTCCCGAACATCCGGCTTTGTCACTTGACACTTCCGTATTGTCACTTGAGGAGTCTGTCAATCGATTACTGGAAATTGTGTTGCCTCGGGTAAGCAGACATGAATAAAATATAGATGAAGAAATAATCATAAAAATGAAAGAAGAATATAAGTTAAGCCACTTGAAAGAACTCGAAGCCGAGTCCATCCATATTATCCGCGAAGTGGCGGCGGAGTTTGAGAATCCGGTCATGCTGTATAGCATCGGGAAGGATTCTTCGGTTATGGTACGCCTTGCCGAAAAAGCTTTTTATCCGGGCAAAGTACCGTTTCCTTTGATGCATATCGATTCAAAGTGGAAATTTAAGGAAATGATTCAGTTCCGTGACGAATATGCCAAAAAGTATGGCTGGAATCTGATTGTGGAAAGCAATATGGAAGCTTTTCATGCAGGGGTAGGGCCTTTTACGCATGGCAGTAAGGTGCATACAGACTTGATGAAAACACAGGCTTTGCTGCGTGCGTTGGATAAATATAAATTTGATGCTGCCTTCGGAGGTGCTCGCCGCGATGAAGAGAAATCGCGTGCTAAAGAGCGTATATTCTCTTTCCGTGATAAGTTCCATCAATGGGATCCCAAAAACCAGCGTCCCGAATTGTGGGATATCTACAATGCCCGTGTACATAAGGGTGAAAGTATACGTGTATTCCCGTTGAGTAACTGGACCGAACTGGATATCTGGCAGTACATTCGTTTGGAGAATATTCCGATTGTACCGTTGTATTATGCCAAAGAGCGTCCTGTGGTGCAGATGGACGGTAACTTGATTATGGCTGATGATGAACGTCTGCCGGAAAAATATCGTGATCAGATCGAAATGAAAATGGTACGTTTCCGTACATTGGGATGTTGGCCGTTGACCGGTGCTGTCGAAAGCGAGGCCGACACCATTGAGAAGATTGTTGAAGAGATGATGACTACCACTAAGAGCGAACGTACGACCCGTGTTATCGACTTCGACCAGGAAGGTAGCATGGAACAGAAGAAACGCGAAGGATATTTTTAAACATTACAACTATGGCAGATAAATTAGATATAAAAGCATTTCTGGATAAGGACGAACAGAAGGATTTGCTTCGTCTGTTGACAGCAGGTTCGGTAGATGACGGAAAGTCTACATTGATCGGACGTTTGCTGTTCGATAGCAAAAAATTGTATGAGGATCAGCTTGATGCATTGGAGCGTGATAGCAAGCGGTTGGGCAATGCCGGCGAACACATTGATTATGCCTTGTTGCTGGATGGCTTGAAAGCAGAGCGTGAACAGGGCATTACGATTGATGTGGCTTATCGCTACTTTTCTACCAATAACCGTAAATTTATCATTGCTGATACTCCGGGGCACGAACAGTATACCCGTAATATGATAACCGGCGGTTCGACCGCCAATCTGGCTATTATTCTGGTAGATGCCCGTATGGGAGTAATTACTCAGACAAGACGTCATACATTTCTGGTATCTCTGTTGGGAATCAAGCATGTAGTGTTGGCTGTCAACAAGATGGACCTGGTAGATTTTTCGGAAGAGCGTTTCAATGAGATTGTAGCAGAGTATAAGAAGTTTGTAGCTCCCTTGGGGATTCCCGATGTGACTTGTATTCCACTGTCCGCACTCGATGGAGACAATGTGGTGGATAAGTCGGAAAGAACTCCGTGGTATGAAGGACTTTCCTTGCTCGATTTTCTGGAAACAGTCCATATCGACAGCGATAATAACTTTAGTGATTTCCGCTTTCCGGTACAGTATGTACTTCGTCCGAACCTCGACTTCAGGGGATTCTGTGGTAAGGTGGCATCCGGCATCATACGCAAGGGAGACAAAGTAATGGCTTTGCCTTCCGGTAAAGTATCTCATGTGAAGAGTATCGTTACTTTTGATGGTGAGCTGGATTATGCTTTTCCTCCACAGTCGGTCACACTGACACTTGAAGACGAGATAGATGTCTCAAGAGGGGAAATGTTGGTTCATCCAGATAATTTGCCTATTGTGGACCGTAATTTTGAAGCAATGTTGGTGTGGATGGATGAAGAACCGATGGATATCAACAAATCGTTCTTTATTAAGCAGACAACGAATGTCAGCCGCACGCGTATCGACAGCATAAAATATAAAGTGGATGTCAATACGATGGAACATTCGTCTGTTCCCTTTTTGTCTTTGAACGAAATTGCACGTGTGGTGTTTACTACAGCTAAAGAACTGTTCTTTGATCCGTACCGGAAGAATAAATCGTGCGGTTCGTTTATCCTGATCGATCCGATAACCAATAATACCAGTGCTGTGGGAATGATTATCGATCGTGTGGAAAAGAAAGACATGAATATTGCCGATGATTTTCCGGTTTTGAATCTGCCTGAACTGGGCATAGCTCCTGAACATTATGAAGCTATTGAGAAGGCGGTAAAATCATTAAGTGAACAAGGTTTCGAAGTCAGAATAGAGAAGTAAATGATTATTCGGTGTGCCGATATGCCTGCTGCATGCAGTTTGTCGGCACATTAACAATGAACACATTATTATGGGATTACTTGAATTTAACAAACTTCCGATAAATACTTTAGTAGGGGCAGACTGGCGGACATTTAAAGCTATTACCGGAGGAAGGGAGATCGATGCGGCTTATACAGGTAAATATCGTCTGACAAAGGCAGTTTGTCGCTTACTGTCTACTTTGGCTCCACTTCAGGATAAACATTATGAGAAGCTGCTGGCAAATAAGCCGTTGGAACACGATCCGGTCTTTATCCTTGGTCACTGGCGTAGCGGAACTACTTTTGTACACAATGTTTTTTCGTGCGATTCACATTTTGGCTATAACACCACTTATCAGACTGTATTTCCGCATTTAATGATGTGGGGACAGCCATTCTTTAAAAAGAACATGAGTTGGCTGATGCCGGATAAGCGGCCGACGGATAATATGGAGCTGGCTGTCGATTTGCCGCAGGAGGAAGAGTTTGCCCTTGCCAACATGATGCCTTATACCTACTATAATTTCTGGTTCTTGCCAAGATATCAGCAGGAATATGCAGATAAATACTTGCTTTTCGATACTATCAGTGAAGCGGAATTGAAGGTTTTTGAGGAGACTTTTACCAAATTGATTAAGATCTCTTTGTGGAATACGCAGGGTACTCAGTTTCTTAGCAAGAATCCCCCTCACACGGGACGCGTGAAGGAATTGGTGAAAATGTTCCCCAATGCGAAATTTATTTATCTGATGCGTAATCCGTATACTGTATTTGAGTCTACCCGTAGTTTCTTTACTAATACGATTCAACCCTTGAAGCTGCAGGATATCACTCCGGCTGAGTTGGAGAACAATATACTCTCTATTTATGCCAAATTGTATCATAAATACGAGGCCGATAAGCAATTCATTCCTGAAGGAAACCTGATGGAGGTGAAGTTTGAAGACTTTGAGGCAGACGCTATGGGAATGACTGAGAATATTTATCATGCTTTGGATATTCCGGGATTTGCCGAAGCGCGCGGCTCGATAGAGAAATATGTGGGAGGTAAAAAAGGATATAAAAAGAACAAATATAAGTACGATGACCGTACTGTGCAGTTAGTGCAAGATCATTGGGACTTTGCACTGAAACAATGGGATTATAGTTTATAAAAAAAGGAGGAAAAATGATTCAGAAGACATATCGCCTGTGGGTGGCAAGTCTGCTAACTTTGTGTTCAGCTTCTGCTGTAGCGCAGCAGAAAGTAGAGATACTCCCTTTTGGGAATATGGATCAATGGGTGACGCGTGAAATAAAAGAGTCGGGCATTATTGGCGGAAATACCAAAAAAGTATATGCCATTGGCCCTACCGAAACCATTGTGGGTGCGAAGCCTTATGCAAATAAAGGTGGTTCACCCTGGGGAACTTCTAACGTAATGGCACGTGTGTCGGGTATTACCAAAACCAATACTTCGGTATTTCCCGAAACCAGAGGAGACGGTTTCTGTGCCCGTCTGGATACTCGTATGGAGAGTGTAAAAGTACTTGGTATTGTAGATATCACCGTACTTGCTGCCGGATCTATGTTTTTGGGAACGGTTCATGAACCGATTAAGAGTACCAAGAATCCGAATAAGATGTTGCAGATGGGAATACCGTTCACTGAGCGTCCGTCGGCTATTCAGTTCGACTATAAAGTGAAAATGTCCGATCGTGAAAACCGTATACGTGCAACGGGATTCAGTAAGATAACGGATGTGCCGGGTAAGGATTTTCCGGCTGTTATTTTATTGCTACAGAAACGTTGGGAAGATGCCAAAGGCAATGTGTATGCTAAACGTATCGGGACAATGGTGAACTATTATTATCATTCGACTGATTGGAAAAATGGTTCAAAATACGATATCATGTATGGTGATATCACGAAAGATCCGGCGTATAAAGCACACATGATGCGACTTCAGGCCTCTGAATATTTTACGGTAAACAGTAAGGGCGAAAGTGTGCCGATTCATGAAGTGGCGTGGGGGGAAGCTGATGATGTGCCGACGCATATGATACTTCAGTTTACATCCAGTCATGGTGGTGCTTATATCGGTTCACCGGGAAATTCGCTCTACATTGACAATGTAAAACTGATCTATTAAGTCCCTGCTTAAATTTTTCTAGATTAAATTTATATAGGCTTATTGACCCGTTTAGAGTTTCTTTCCGGTCTCTTTCCGGGTAAAATTTAAACAGGTTTTAAGTTGAGTTCAAGCTAACAGTAGTTATGGTAGCTTTATGTGGCAACCGGACTTTCAGCCTTAGGAATTAAGAGTTTAATATACTTTTCTATAAATCCGAATCTGGCTGCTGCGGTTTTGCCTGTCTGTGCAGTGTATCAATAACTACTATAACTACTGTTATGTCGACTTATTCTATTTTAATCTTAAATCGATTTGTCCATAGCAGGGCAGAGCCGTTCGAATCGACTGTGGCATTTAAGCTGAAATGGGAAAAGATTTCGGGTAGGAATTCCAATTGCATCAAGGTCGTACCATCTGCTCCGGCTTCAAACAGATGACTGATGTCCGAAGTGGTAATCATAATTTCTCCTTCACGAAAAGTGATACTCTCATGATCCGGATGGAGAATGCAGCTTCCCTTTTTCACATAGTTTATTTCGATACGTAAATGCTGATGTGATCCATACATCTCACCGGGATGGAATGAAATGAAACGAAAAACGTCAGCCAGGCGCTTGGTTTTAATATTTTCTGTGATGCTTTCTAATAGTTCCCGAAGTGAATACTGCTCTGTCCGATTGTCCATGTTATTGCTTTAAGGTTTATATACCGGATATAGATTTACAATCTCTACTTTTTATATAAAAAAACAAATGATGGATAAATTGGGGGGATAATTTTCTTCTTTCAAATTCAGAAAGAACGTATAACAGTGATGGCGGAAGAATAAAAAAGAGTGCGTCTCAGCGACGCACTCTTTAAAGTATAGAGCCAAAAACTTTCCCGCCCTATTGGGAATCGAAACCCTATTATTCTAAAATTACAACACGGTTCAGGAAGTTCTTGCCAAACATGTTGGCTGTTCCACCAAAACCGACGAGTTCCAGTTGATCTTTGCTTACGCCTTCTTTGATAAGAGCGTCATAAACGGCTTGAGCACGGGCCTCAGACAGTTTCTGGTTCCACTTGGCACTACCTGTAGCCTTATCTGCATAACCGGCTATTTTGTATTTCTTATCCGGGTTGGCTTTCAAGATCTTAGCGGCCAGTTGGATGTTAACCATACCATAGTCGTCGATCTTAGATTTACCAATCTGGAAGAAGACTGCGCGAGGACCGGCTACTTCGATTTCTTTCACCACTTCTTTCGTTACAGGTTTTACGTTAGCCAGTGCGTTTTTGGCATCGGCTAAGTCCGATTGCGCTTTTGACAGTTCACTTCTGTAACGATTCAGCTCTTCGTTGATAGCGTTTTGGTCTACCTGCGCACCGCAAGAAACGAATCTCTTGCCACCGAATGTGTAAGTCACACCTGCTGTCAGAGAAACAGCGCCGTCGGTACGGGCAGAACTATAATGTCCGAAGACAGAAGGAGAGACTTCACCTCTTGCTTCTACATTGATATCCAAATATTTGTTGATGTTGAATTGTCCCATCAAACCGACAGAACCATTAATCAACGCATTCAGTTTATCTTGATTGCCATAGGCCTTGGCAAACGTAAGTCCCGGACCTGCAAATACGGATACAGTGAACAAGCGATCGGGATTATAGCCTCCGATAGCGTTTGACAAGTTGAACAATCCGTCGGCACGTAGAGTGAAGTATTTTTTATTCTTCATCTTCTTGTATTCGCCTTCCGGCATTCCATATTCGGAGTATAATGTACTCCAACATCCGGCTACCTGGCCACGGATCCCCCAAATAGGGTCGAACAGTTTACCGACTGATGCGTGTATCAGTGGAGTTATGGCATGTCCAAAGCCATAATCAAAGTTGTCAGGGTTGACACATCCCTGTGCTCCTACACCCACGCTGATAAAGATATTATCTTTAGCTTTTTCGCTATAATAATGCTCTTTTGTCTGCGCTGAGGCTGAGACGGCTGCGCCTGTCAACAGTAAAGACAATATTGCTATTTTACTTTTCATGTTATTTCATTTTTTGTTTTAACTCTTTGTTTCGTTTCTGCTTTTTCATTCCATCTTTTCCGGACAAGCGGAACTGGAAAGTCAATCCACCTGTGAAATATTTCATTCTTTGGAGTTCCACTTGTGCATGCAAATGGTTGAAAAGCAAATAGGTGGCACCTAACGCAAAATCTTTCGAATCATATTCGGCAATTAATCTCAATTGCGGATGGAAAGACGGGTTATAACTGATACCTGCCGCGATCCCATTCAGTTTGTACTCTATCCTTTTGTTATAAAGATAGGAGAGGTGTACTCCCACTGTCTCTCTTCCTAATTGGACATGCCTGGTGGCTGCGATGTAGAAACGACTGAAGTATCCGTTACCTTCCGTCGGAGCCACAACTCCATTGCCGGACGAGGTAAAAGGATCGGAAGTGCCTACTACAACAGCGGGCATGTATTTCCAGAATTGCCCTTCTTCCAGTGCCCGTAATCTGAGAGAAAAATACCGGTCCTGATTCGTAAAGCCTGAGTAACCATAAGGTTTTAATCCAAGAGCTTCCGCCTTAAATAAAGTACAGGTATATGCTACTTCCATCCAAGGTAAAATGGTTACATTCAGGTAGTAATTGTACGTGTGGTAGTACCACGTTGGAGGAGTTATCTCCTTATTCATAAAGTTTGCACCCAGCATGACTGTTTTGTCCTTCTGCATTTCTGCCGAGGGAGCATGCAGCAATCCTGTAGTACCGTAGGTCAATTGAGCCGAAAGCATAAAGGGTATAGCTATAAATAGCGATACTATGAAGATTCGTTTTAAATTTACTGTATACATTCTCTACGCTTTCGGTTCAATGATTTCAATTACTACATTTTATTCTCTCGGTTATTCAGAGATGATAATACCACCACCGGCATTCAGGTCATCGCCGTGACCATGACCATGTCCATGACCGATCGCTTCAATCGTTCTAACAACTACTGAAGAAATCTTGCTGATTGTAACTTCAGCTGTTTTCTTTTCGATTGCTTTCGTTGCTTTATTATAAACAGCAAACGGCAATACATAGGTAGTCTTGATAACGTTTTTTGTTACGTCGAATCCTGTCAACTGAGTATAAGCTGGTACTTCAAGTTCATATGTGAACTTTTTGTCTGTAAATGCAGCTCCCGGAGTAACATTGGCATTATCGTCTTTGATAGCTTCTTCCAAAGCTGCGCTGACCATCTTGATAGTAGTTGTAGTTAGTGTGGAATGTGCTTTCTTGATAATTTCTTCTACAGAAGCACCACCTTCGCACTTGATACCACCCTTCCAGTTGATTTCCATTTTTACTTTGGCAGTTTCACCTTCAGTGTAGCATGCTTTGTCGAATTTCATAGAATCCAAGGCTGCTTCAGCCGTAGCTTTGCTGTCGGCTTCTTCGAAACCGAATTTGAATTTAGAGAAGTGGTGAACATTGCCAACAAATACTCCGTTCTGGTAAGTAGCATAGTTTTCTTCAGCTTCCCAAGTATTAGTCTTTTCATTGAAGTAAAGAGTAGCCAATGCAACTTCAGGAGTTTCTCCTTGAGCTACGACAACTGCAGGAGTAAATTTCACTTCCATCGGAGTTACGAAAATAGTTCCGGTTGGAGTACCGTCGTATTCACGGACAGAAGCACCTTCTTTACCTTCGTCAGTACGGCTGATGTTCAGGGTGCTTGCTACGCCACTTGTAAAAATGATTATAGTGTTAGCCGGAAGAACGATTTCGTCAATAACGGTTTCTTCTTTATCATTATTAGTATCAATTACTTTAGATTCCAGTTTGAAGGTCGTTTCTTTCTCGATCGGAAGAACTGCTACCTTATCGATTTCTGTCAAAGTACCGTTGGCTACATATTTTTCCATAGTGTTAACCACCTGTTCTGCTTGTGCCGGAGTAATCTTGATGTCCGATCCAGCAGCTTCCAAAACCTTGTTAATTGATTCTTCTACAGCAGATTTACTTGGAACTTTTTCACCTTCTGCTTTTTCCGGTGCGGCTTCAACAGCATTCTCTGTTGGAACTTCAATCTCTACATTGCCACCGATAAATACATTATCGTCATCATTCGGTTTTTCTGTATCCGGTTTCAGTATCAGAGTTACATTGACTGTGGTGTTAGATACTTGGCCATTGTCTACCGGTGCTATAAATGCAGTATATACATAAATCTTATAGCTGTTATGACGGATTGTTACAGTTGCTTTAGTCAGACCTTTTACTTTGTCGGCAGGAATCTCGAATTTGTAGAAACCGTTGGAAGCAGTAGTTGTTACTTCGTATCCTGACATGTTCAGTGTTACTTCAGCCTTAGTAACCATGCCACCATCCTGATTGTAGATATTTCCTGCCAAATAGTATTTAGGGGCAACCTCTACTTCTTTTTTCTGCATAGCAACAGTTACCGAAGTTTTTGCAATGAAAATACCTTCACCTTCCGGCCCGGCTACTTCACTGATCACAACGTCGGCAGTAGCCGGTTTGTATCCGTCAGCAGTGATATATATAGTGTGCTGACCCAGACCTACATTGGACATAGTGAATTCGTTACCATTCTGAATGGTTGCTGTCAATATGCCTGGCATAGTTGCGGTTTTGATAGCTACAGGCTCACCGCTTTCCGCATCAAATACAGAACCTTCAATTTGATATTCTACATCTTTTGTCGGTTTTGTTTCTTTGCCTTTTTCCATTTTAGCGTCGATGGTATAGGCTACGATAGAACCGTTTTCCTGTTTAGTAACGAATACCGAGCTTGTCACTGTTTTATAACCGCTCTTTGCAAAAGTTACTACGTTGGTTTCTCCCACTTTAGCTTCCAGAACATACTTACCGTCTGCTGCGGTAGTCATTGACTTTGAGTTTGTGACATTGGTTACTGTGACACCGTCCATTACAGCATTGCTTTCAGCATCTGTAACAATACCTGCTACTTGGTACGTCGTAGCTGTAGGGTCGGTCACTTTGGGAACATCAATCTCGTCTTTTTCGTAGCAACTTGCGAACATACCGCACATTGCCAACAGGGTTAGCGCTAACTTAGCGCCATTACCGAAAAGTTTACTTTTCATTTTCATCTCAATAAAATTAAAAATTTAATAATTCAGATTTTATAAAATATGGATTAAAACTATTGTTCTTCATTATGTTATCGTCAGGTGCTGAGCGATAAGTCTTATAGTAATATTGTTCATTTCCCGCATTATAAGACATTCCCATATTATTGGAAGGAGTGATCCGAGGAATATATCCTTTGCGTTTATATCGGTAAGGGGGTAAAGCTATTTGGAAACGGAATCCTCCATTGGCTTTCACGTCTTTGGCTTTCATTGCATAGAATCCAATGGAAGCATAGCGAAAATGCCGGATTGCTTCTACTCTAACTGCTTTCTCCTTTAATAGATATTGTTCAACTCTTGCATTTAATTCTACATTATAGCGTGGCCAATAAAAGCTTCCTCCCAATGACCATGTAGCCCGCATCTTTGTTCCATAATGCATAGTAAAACCTTCCCAATATCCTGTACCGGTATACCCGATGCGGCCTTCTATACTGAAACGTTCATCTTTAAAGTGGTGGATCAGGTTGAAGTCGATGCCATATCGGCTATTATTAAAGCTACCGATAGCCAATGTTGCCCAAAAATTATAGGGCAGACGGACTGTTTGCGATAGTTCAAGGAAACCCGGATGTAGTTTATCGTATCTGCTGGCATATCCGTCATTATATACCGGAATCACCATTTGAGCCGTGAATTTCATCCCTTTCCAGAAAGAGACTTCTATGGCGGGTGATAAATTGAAAAGCACTTGATAAATCTGTGTGATTACTAAGTTTTTTAGTGATAATTCCGGATATATTGTGATATCTACTTTATACAAAGAGCTATTTGCTTTTTTATTCCTTTTTACTTTGTTCCAGCTATTTCCCAGATTATAACTAACTTCCCAGTCTTGTCTGCTAATATTTACTGTACTATCTTTGAAAGATGGCTGATAATAAAGAGATATTTGCGGCACATTGTTATTCAAAACGATAATACGGCATGGCTTTCTTTCGGGTAATCAGTAGTTTGATTTGTAGAATATCACATCACTTACTTCGTTTCATAATGTATTGATATACATTGGATTGATGTTTTAGTAGATTTTTCGGTTCTATTAGGACTTTGGCTGGTTGCTTCTATATGGAAGTATCTCTGTTACTGAGCTGCTACTTTAATTAAGATTCATAAAGAATCTTTGTTTTATTTATAATATTTTGGTTATCAGAATTATAGTGGATTTTGAAAACCGGTTTTTGTCTGATCGCTTTTTATTAGAAATCTTTTTTCATGGACTTTTGTTACCTGTTTGTTACTTATAACAGAATAATGTCTATATTTATAACTAAAAACATACAAACAAATAATATGAAAAAAGAAGTAAGGATTAAAGAACCGGTCAGGATCAGGACTAAACGTCTGTCGAACGGTTGTGAGTCTATATATTTAGATATTTATATGGATGGAAGAAGACGATATGAATTTTTAAAGCTATATATAATACCTGAGCATACACGGACGGATAAAGATTTAAATCAGAGCACCATGAAACTGGCCAGTGCAGTGAAGGCACAAAGGATTATAGAATTGCAGAATGGAGTATACGGCTTTAACCATCAACAGGAAAAGAAAGATATAATGCTGATAGATTATATCAAGTATTTGGCAGACAAGGATATAGAAAAAACTTCAAGGAAAGTGTCTATGTATACACTGATATACCATCTTCAGCATTATGATAAGATGGGTATCAGGCTCAGACAGGTAGATAAAAAGTATATACTTGGCTTTGTTGAATACTTGAAGACGGCAACTCAGAAACACTGTAAAAGTGTGAAGAATATAAGTGCCAATACTCAAGTTCATTATTATAAGGTTTTTCATCATTGCCTGAATAGTGCTGTAATTGATGAAATTATAACTTCAAATCCAATGGATAAGATAAAAAATGAGGAAAAGCCTAAGCGGAGAAGGACTGAACGGGCATTTCTGACTATTGATGAATTGAAAATATTGTCACAAACAGATTTTCATAATGCGACTTTAAAAAAGGCTTTTCTATTCAGTTGTTTTTGTGGACTGAGACATAGTGATATAGTGGCACTTACATGGGGAAATCTGAAAAAGGGAAAAGTCGGTAAAATGGAGCTGCATATGACGCAACAGAAAACTCAGGAAATCCTCTCTCTTCCTCTGAGCAAGGAGGCTTTGAAACAACTTCCTGTCCGCGGAAAAGTACCTGATACAGAGAAAGTGTTCAAAGGTCTTATCAGTTTAGGAAGAACCAATGAAATATTACCCAAATGGGCTGCTAAAGCCGGTATTCAAAAGCATATTACTTTTCATTCGGCACGACATACCCATGCCACAATGATGATTACTCTCGGTGCCGATCTTTATACGGTATCTAAACTCTTGGGACATACCAATATTCAAACAACTCAGATTTATGCCAAGATAGTGGATGAAAGTAAAGAGAAGGCTATCGATTTAATTCCGGATATAACTTGAGAGGATGATGTACAGCAAGGTTAGATAGTTGCTAAAAAACGAATCTCAAAAAGATACAAGAGGCTAAGAAAATACTACAAAAGAATTTTCGTTTTGTAATGTGTTGAAAATGAATATTCTATATATTAATATCCTGCATTTACAAAGTTAACTTTAAACCTGTGTTAAAGTTAACTTTGTAAATGCAGGATATTAACTTCGTAGATGTATCAAGTTAACTTCGTAAATCGAGAAATATGATTATCTCTTTGGACGATTAACATTGTTAATGCGATAATTTCAATCTTTGTGTTATTATATATAAGAAATACATTATTATATGTATTGATGTTTTTTATCTATTTTTTATTTGGGTGGTTAATAAATATATATTTGGTTAGATTAGCTACTGCCTGATTTTACCGGAATTTAGTAAATTTGTAATATAGTAGATATACTATTGAAAATTTGATCTTACTATATAATACGATTTGATTTTATTAATTTGTTAGCCTTATAACTCTCTCTATTAGTGAATCTAAAATAGGAGGTGGATATTATTTAAGATTACAAGTGGGTTTTTTGGTCCATTTTTAAGCAAACAGGTATTTGGATGAAAAAAAACTGATACAAATATGCGAAAAAACATGTAAAACTCTTTGGTATTATTAAAATTGTGTCTATTTTTGCACCATATTTTGCATCCATAAATTTAGATGCTTAAGTTATAAAGCAAACAAATGAATCACAAAGGCCCTTACATGAGGAAAAACATAACAATTGGCACTACTTTGCGCAGAATTTCACTCATATTATTCTGTTTACTTCCTTTGAAGGGGATTTGTCAAACAGGAGAGGCCACTGTTGACGCACTTGTTAAGATGGGATTTGAAAATGTAGGGTGGACAGAAGATACTGAAGAACGGGTTTTTGTGATACAGAACTCAGCCTATCGTCTTGAGGGAGTTGGAATAGGTAAAGCGGTTGATTTGATCCAGAAGATGGGTTTACCCGAAAATAAGCCATGTAGGTTAATAGTTTTAGACAATAATATTCCTCAGATATCCCTCTATTATCAGCCGATGAAAGGAGATAGTGTTGCTGAAGTCAGTCGGGCTGATTGGAGTGTAAGTTATGATTTGGGAGAAGGATGGAAACAAGCGAGACGGATTAAGAAGCAAAATAGCTCTTTGTTTAAAGTAGATATAGTGGTGTATCCGGAGTTGTTGTTTAGAAACTATATTTTATCTAAGGTCTATGAAATAGTGGTTAATGTTTCTCCTGCCATAGAAGTTTCTTTGTGGAAAGGAATGAAACTGACTGGACAAGTAATTTTTCCTATCTATAATGATTATGGACAAAGGTATAAGCAAATCCGTCCAGGTTTTGTGACTTTGTCGCAGACAGTACGTTTACCACAGCGTACATTCCTGACTGCTTCGGTCGGTTTTTTTAATAAATTTCGTTGGGGAGGAGATTTGAAAGCAAAGCACTTCTTTAAAGATGAGCGCTTTTCGGTAGATGCACGTATCGGATATACCGGAAGAGGATACTTTGAAGATTGGGCTTTTTATCATGGAACCAAATGGACCTTGACAGGTTCTATTGGGGCGAATTTCTATTGGCCAAAGTATAATACGCAGTTTAGTTTAAAGGGGGAAAGATATTTAGAAGGAGAGTATGGTGCACGTTTTGATATGATTCGTCATTTTCGATACGCTTCTATTGGCTTTTATGGAATGAAGGTGCAACATGCGGGTAACAAAGGGCTGAATGGCGGCTTCTTGTTCCAGATAGCATTGCCTCCGTATAAATATAAGAGAAAGGGTTATATCCCAAGAGTGATACCCAATAATTTCGGATTCCAATATAATGCGGGTAATGAGCGTATATATGGTAAAGGATATAGTCCTCAGGCAAGTGATAACGTGATGGAAAATAATAGTTTTAATCCATATTTTATAAAATCAGAATTATTAAATTTTTAATTTTATTGAGATGAAAATGAAAAGTAAATTTTTCGGTAATGGCGCTAAGTTAGCGTTAGCCGTTTTGGCAGTTTGCGGTACACTGTTTACAAGCTGCTATGAGAAAGCAGAAGTTGATGAAGCAACAAAGCCAGCCCCTGCAAAGTATTATATTGCCGGTACTATTACTGACGCAACTACAGGTCAGGTATTGACTACTGCTACAGTTACATTGGGTGGTGAATCTGTCGGAGCTACATTCAACAAAGAAGTTTCTTATAAGGCAGAAGGATATAGCCTGGAAGTTTCTGCAACAGGTTATTATACTGTATCAAAACAAGTATACTTGAATCAGGTTAGTGATGGCCAGACAAGTGTTGCAACTGTAGATGTTGCTTTGGTTTCTGTTGAGGCTACAACTATTCCTCCGGTAGTTCCTCCGACTGATCCTAAGACTGATGTAGCTGAATCTGAAGCTAAAGCACTGGAAGCTAAAGCTGCCGAAGAAGCTAAACCTTCTACTGAAACAATTAAGAACATGTGGGATGGTGCAACAGCTACAGCTGACGAAAAGGCTAGCCTGGAAACTACTAAAGAATTGACTGGTAATGTTACTACCGGTACTACTACTGCTGAAGCTCAAGCTGATGGCTCAATCTTGGTTACTACTCCGTTTGAATTTGCAAACTCTGTTAAGGATGCTGCTATTTTGGTTCCTTATTTCTATAATGAAGGTTGCGAACTTATCGGTGATGTGAAAGAAGTTGCTGCTCCTGTAACAAGAGCTGAAGGTACTGTTTCTGCTGATATTCAGGCTGCTTTCATTGCAAATGCTGCTAAAGCTTTGAATAAGAATGCCGGATTCGTACAGAAGATCGGTTATGCTAAAATCAGCGTATTGAGCGGTTATGGTATTATCGGCTATAGAGTTCAGGGACAATTGGTTTCTAAGAAACTGACATTCTTGATCTCTGGCAAATATTATGAAGGTATCGTTTCTTATCAGAAGGGCGTAATGATCTATCCTAACTATTACAGCCACGATACTCACGATTCTCATGATTCTCACGGTTTCAACCCGAATGCCGGTGGTGGATCTAACGACTAATCAGAGTAAAGTAATTGTTGAGAATTGAAAAGTACGAGTTGAACCGAAAGTATAGAAATTGCAGATAATGATGAAAAAGATACTTCTTATAGGCTTGTTCCTTTGCTGTCATTTGGCACTTTCGGCTCAGTTGACGTACGGAACTACCGGTCTGCTTCATGCCCCGTCAGCAGAGATGCAACGGGATAAGACGGTAATGATCGGTGGAAATTTTTTAAATAAGGAGATAACTCCTCCTACATGGGATTACCATACGTATAATTACTTTTTGAACGTAACTATCTTTCCCTGGCTGGAAATAGCTTATACATGTACGTTGTTTCAGTCGCAGACGATAGGGATTGATTGGAAGGTCGGAAAGAAGAAGTTTACGAATCAGGACAGGTATTTTTCTGCCCGTTTGCGAGTTTTGAAAGAAGGACAATTGTGGAAGTACATGCCGGCTGTTGTAGTGGGAACTTCGGATCCCTATACCGAGTCTGGCGATGGCCAAGTAGGTTCTGCCGATGGTAATGGCTATTTCTGCCGTTTTTATGTCGCAGCCACCAAGCATATCCCGATTGGAAAGGAGAAGATAGGTGTACATCTGTCATATCTGTACAATCGAAGAGTGGATTACCACTTGAATGGATTAGCCGGAGGTCTTACTTACGCTCCATCTTTTGCCCCCGATCTGACAGTAATCGCGGAATATGATGCGAAAGACTTTGCGTTTGGTGCTACCTATTTGCTTTTCAACCATTTGCATGCGCAGGTAGAATTGCAAAGAATGAAGTATTTTACCGGCGGACTTACTTATAAAATCTATTTGAAGTAAGCGAGTGGGTCGGAGCAAATAAGAAACTAAAAGAGTTGAAAATATTTAAAAACAAAAAACAATGAAAAGTAAATTAGTAATATTATCTTTATTGTTGGCCGGTGCTACTGCAGCTACTGCTCAGACTAAAGAGACGTTCTACAGCGAAAGCTTCAAGGACAATATCTTTGTGAGTGTAGGTGTTGGCGCTCAGGGTTGTGTAAACCCGGACAACTTTGATTATGGCTTTGGTAAAGCCATAACTCCGCTGATCAATGTGTCAGTTGGTAAACTGTTCAATCCGGTTTGGGGTATCCGTGGTCAGGTAGCCGGTGCATGGACTACTTTGTATTCTAACTATGGGCAGCCTGCCGATACTTATATTAAGAGCAAGAATAAACATTACTTCACTATGCGTGCAGACGGTATGTTTAACTTGTCCAATGCTATTGGCGGTTACAACCCTGATCGTTTGTTCACCGTTTCTGTTTTTGCTGGTCCCGGTTTGACATTTGCCAAAGCTTATGGCGATCAGGATAAAGTAAATGCGTTGATTAACGGTTCTGTTGGTTTGGCTGGACAGTTCAATATCAACAAATACTTGGATATCAACATTGAAGCAAGAGGAGAAGTTTCTCCGTCTCCGTTTGGTAATATCAGTTCTGCCCATACCGACGGTGCTGTTTCTCTGACTGCCGGTGTGACTTACACTTTCGGTGGCAAGAGATTTGTTTCTTGTGGCTCTCAGGTAGATCAGAACGCTATCAACGAAGAGTTGAATCGTTACAGAAGCGAGTTGGCTAAAGCTCAGTCTGACCTGGCTGATGCTAAGAACGCACTGGCTAACGTGAAACCTGTAACCAAAGAAGTGGTGAAGGAAATCGAAGTAGCCGGACCTCGCGCTATCTTCTTCCAGATTGGTAAATCTAAGATCGATGACTATGGTATGGTTAACATCCAGCTGGCTGCCAAGATCTTGAAGGCTAATCCGGATAAGAAATACAAGGTGGCAGGTTATGCAGATAAGGCTACCGGTAGCGCTAAGTGGAACCAGAAACTGTCTGAAGCTCGTGCACAGGCTGTTTATGATGCACTTATCAAAGAAGGTGTAAGCAAGGATCAGCTTGAACTCGTCGGCTTCGGTGGTACTGCCAATATGTTTGGCAAGAACTTCCTGAACCGCGTTGTGATTCTGGAATAATACAACTTTATAAGGACGATAGTCCGATAAATTTTAGAAAGGGTATCCGTTGTTCGGATACCCTTTTTGTTGCTTAAATAGGCGATAATCCAAATTTTAATCGTATTTTTGCAATCCAAATATGAGTAGAATAGTAGCAATAGATTACGGACGGAAACGTACAGGGATAGCTGTGAGTGATACGATGCAGATCATCGCTAACGGTTTGACAACTGTGCCTACACACGAGCTTCTGGATTTCATTACTAATTATGTGAAACAGGAATCGGTGGAACGTATTATTATAGGTCTGCCCAAGCAGATGAATAATGAGGTCTCTGAGAATATGAAGAATATAGAGCCTTTTGTGCGTTCGCTAAAAAAACGTTTGCCCGATATGCCTGTGGAGTATGTAGATGAACGTTTCACTTCTGTCCTCGCACATCGCACGATGCTTGAAGCCGGACTGAAGAAAAAAGACAGGCAAAACAAGGCATTGGTTGATGAGATTAGTGCAACTATTATTTTGCAATCTTATTTGGAAACTAAGCGTTTGTAAAAAGAGAGAATAATTAAAAAGAATAATTTTAAGATATGATTTTACCTATTTATGTATATGGTCAACCGGTTCTCAGACAGGTAGCGGAAGATATAACTGTGGACTATCCAAATCTGAAGGAACTGATTGAAAATATGTTTGAAACGATGGATCATGCTGACGGGGTAGGACTTGCCGCTCCTCAGATTGGTCTGCCTATTCGCGTCGTTGTTATTAATCTGGATGTGCTTTCTGAGGATTATCCCGAATATAAAGATTTTCGCAAGGCTTATATAAATGCCCATATTGATGTGGTAGAGGGTGAGGAAGTATCTATGGAGGAAGGTTGTCTCAGTTTGCCGGGTATTCACGAGTCTGTGAAGAGAGGCAGCAAGATACACGTAAGATATATGGATGAGAATTTTGTAGAACATAATGAGGTGGTAGAAGGATTTCTGGCACGGGTTATGCAACACGAGTTTGACCATTTGGATGGAAAAATGTTCATAGACCATATCTCTCCTCTGCGTAAGCAAATGATAAAAGGAAAATTGAACACGATGCTGAAAGGTAAAGCACGCAGTTCTTATAAAATGAAGCAGGTGAAGTGATATGCCTGACTCTTTGAAACATTTGAAATAAAAGTAACGGGTAAAGTTGATCGACACGATCAACTTTACCCGTTACTTTTTTAGGAAATATCCTGAGTATCTGTCCTGCTCGGAAGTGTTATGGTTGTTTTAAATATACTATCATCATTACCGGGTTATCGTCTTCCTTCAATCCTTTTAATGGTTCGATTTGGAGGATGGAAGGAGTCTTTTCAGCCTTTTCAAGAATCTCTGCCGCATCCCACATACACAACAGTGTATGCTCGTCAAGTGCCGTTACCGGACGGAAAGGTAAGCCGGGAGTTAAGTCATTTTTTATGTATCCGTTGGCTACCTTAAAACAGCTTCTGCCTTTTTTGTCATAGATTGCCAATTGATTTTCACGTGCTTTCTCTCCTGTCCAGTTTGAATAGGGCATGAATACGTATGAATCGGTTTCTATCGTATTATATTGAAGGTAGGGTGCCGCTAATTCCTGAAAGCGTTTTCCATCTCCGTTCAGATACTCAAATCTGCATTCCATCGGTAATGCGTATTTGCCCATTTGAAATATGTATCGGGGTTCTAAAGAATCCGGAGTGATGGTAAACAGGGTATCGTTGTAATACTCTTTATAACAAGTGTTGTTTTTGTAGTGGAACATATAGCGATCTTCATCGCTGCTCATCATCCAGGAGTATGAGCTGTTCAGTTCGAATAGATCCCAACGATTGAAAATTTTCAGTGTATCACCCTTTAAGTCGGAGAGGTAAATGCGCTCTTTACGCCTTCCGTTATTGTTGCGGATAAACGTTGCGGCAATCGTATCCTGGGTACGCAGCATGGCAAAGTCACCTGCTTCCATGCTGGGAGTTTTCATTGCTCGAACGAATTTTCCTGTTTCTATGGAATAGATATTGATTTTAGCTGAAGTTGTCAGCATATAGACCAAGCCTTTTTCTTCGTCTACATCTATCTGCATAATCCAGTTAAATTCACCCGGTCCATTCCCTTTACGTCCGATTGTACGTACGAATTTACCGTCTCTTGTATATTGAAATAATTTTTCAATCCAAGGCAGGAAGAAATAATCTTTTGTTTGTAGGATGTTGGTGGTCCGTAACCTTTTCATCAGGCATTTATTGTTCGTTTCCAACGGGATGTACCGAATCGAATCGGCGATCTCACTCAATAGTATCTCTTGTTCTGTTTCGATGCCTGTTTCAAAAGGTACAATTTGTGGAAATTCGGGTTTAACGATTTGGACTGCGGTGTCAGACAACTGTCCGCTGTTCTTTTTTCCTCCGCAAGATAGTAGCAGAAAGGGTAGCAGTAAAAGAAGTGATTTTTGTCTCATGTTGATTATAATTAGGTGTATAAAAGGTATAATTCGCAATTAGTCTTTTTTATTCAGTGTTTTCCATCTTCGTATGATCTGATTCGTTTCTCAATTTATGTCTATGTTACAAACGTACGTAATAATCGTAATTAAATAAGGAATAGGTCGTTAATTCATGTTAAGGATGGCTGGGAGGTACTGAATTTTTTTATCAAACGGACTTATAAAAAAATCAAAAAATATAAAAAGTTGCCCGTAATACCGGTTTAATAGATGAAAAGCATTACTTTTGCTCTACTTAAAAAGTAATCAAAAGCCGATGATTAAAAAGATATTAGCAGCATTATTGTTGTTTCCTACATTTGCATATGCTCAGATAAACACAGACAGGGTGATGATGATTGCCCGAAACGCGTTATACTTTGAGGACTATGTCCTTTCCATTCAGTATTTTAATCAGGTGATTAATGCGAAACCCTATTTGTATGAACCCTATTTTTTCAGGGGACTTGCCAAAATCAATCTGGATGATTACCAGGGGGCTGAAGCCGACTGCGATGCGGCTATCGACAGAAATCCTTTTGTAGTGGGGGCTTATCAGATTCGTGGGTTGGCAAGAATTAAGCAGAATAAATACGATGGTGCAATTGAGGATTATAAAAAAGCGCTCCACTTTGATCCGGAGAATATTACTCTTTGGCACAATCTGACCTTATGCCATATACAAAAAGAGGATTACAAAGCTGCTGAAGATGATTTAGGCAAATTGCTTGCAGTCGCTCCGAAGTATACAAGGGCTTATTTGATGCGTGGAGAAGTCGCTTTGAAACAGCAGGATACGTTGCGTGCCCTGAATGACTTTAATACGGCCATTGAGATGGATAAATATGATCCTGATGCCTGGGCTTCCCGGGCCATCGTCAGGTTGCAGCAAGGGAAGTATGCCGAGGCTGAATCGGATTTAAATCACGCGACACATTTGAATGCTAAAAATGCCGGAAACTATATTAACCGTGCTTTGGCACGCTTCCACCAGAACAATCTGCGCGGTGCTATGAGTGACTATGACCTGGCTCTCGATATTGATCCGAACAACTTTATCGGACACTATAACCGGGGCTTGCTCCGGGCGCAGGTAGGGGACGACAACCGTGCTATCGAGGACTTTGATTTTGTACTTCAGATTGAACCGGACAATATGATGGCTACATTTAATCGCGGATTGCTTCGTGCCCAGACAGGTGACTACCGGGGCGCCATCAAGGATTATACAAAAGTGATCGATGTATATCCAAACTTCCTGGCAGGGTATTATCAGCGTGCCGAGGCACGGAGAAAGATTGGTGACCGCAAAGGTGCTGAAATGGATGAATTTAAAGTTATGAAAGCGCAACTCGATAAACAGAATGGCGTAAGCAATGCTGATAAATCGGTGGCAGACAATAAAAACGGTAATAACAAAGACGAGAATAAAACTCGTAAAAAGTCTGATAAGGATATGAATAATTATCGGAAAATCGTTATTGCAGATAATTCTGAGGTGGAACAAAAATATAAGAGTGACATTCGGGGCCGGGTACAGGATCGTAATGTGAATATTAAAATGGAACCGATGTACGCTCTCACTTACTACGAAAAGATGAGTGATGTGAAGCGGGCCGTGCATTATTATAAATACATTGATGATTTAAATCGTGCCGGTGTTTTACCCAAACGTCTGTATATCACTAATATGGAATCGCCACTTACCGAAGAACAGGTAAAGTTCCATTTTGCACTGATCGATACACATACATCGGCTATTGTTGAAAATCCCAAAGATGCGCGCACACGGTTTTCTCGTGCTCTCGACTTTTATCTGGTGCAGGACTTTGCCAGCTCTATTGAGGACTTGACTCAAGCCATTTTATTGGATGACAGTTTCTTCCCCGCTTATTTTATGCGTTCTTTGGTGCGTTGCAAGCAATTGGAATATCAAAAAGCGGAAGAAGCTAATGCCGCTTCGGCAACACCGTCCACATTGCCGGGTATTTCCGCTCCGCAAAAGTCGGAGGTCAGTGCATTGGATTACGACATTGTGAAAAGTGACTTGGATCATGTGATCACTTTGGCTCCTGATTTTGTTTATGCTTATTATAATCGGGCAAATGTGTTGGCTATGCTGAAAGATTATCGTGCGGCGATTGCCGACTATGATAAAGCTATTGAATTGAACAAGGAGTTTGCGGAAGCTTATTTTAATCGTGGATTGACACATATTTTCTTGGGTAACAATAAAAACGGAATAGCTGACTTAAGTAAGGCCGGAGAGTTAGGTATTGTTTCGGCATATAATATTCTGAAACGATTTACAGAGGTGCCGGAATAACATTTTTTAGACAAAAAATAGTAAACTCAAAAAGAAATCCTTATTTTTGCGTGCAATAACGAAAAATATAACATAACATTATGATAAAAATAACATTTCCTGATGGCTCTGTTCGTGAGTATAACGAAGGAGTAAACGGACTGCAAATTGCAGAAAGTATCAGTTCGCGTTTGGCGCAAGACGTACTGGCGTGCGGAGTGAACGGTGAGATTTATGATTTAGGACGTCCCATCAATGAAGATGCTTCGGTAGTACTCTATAAGTGGGAAGATGAACAGGGAAAGCATGCTTTCTGGCACACGAGTGCCCACTTGCTGGCTGAAGCTTTACAGGAACTGTATCCGGGCATTCAGTTTGGTATCGGTCCGGCTATTGAAAACGGTTTCTACTATGATGTTGATCCGGGAGAGGCGGTCATCAAAGAGGCTGATCTGCCTGCCATTGAAGCGAAGATGGCTGAGTTGGTTGCAAAGAAAGAGGCTGTCGTGCGTCGGGATATTGCAAAAGGCGATGCTTTAAAGATGTTTGGCGACCGTGGAGAAACATATAAATGTGAGCTGATTTCCGAATTGGAAGACGGACATATAACTACATATACACAAGGTGATTTTACGGATCTTTGCCGTGGTCCTCACTTGATGACAACCGCTCCTATTAAGGCGATAAAGCTGACTTCTGTGGCAGGAGCTTACTGGCGTGGCCATGAAGATCGTAAGATGCTGACCCGTATATATGGTATCACTTTCCCGAAAAAGAAGATGCTGGATGAGTATCTGGCTTTAATGGAAGAAGCTAAAAAACGCGACCATCGTAAAATTGGTAAGGAGATGCAGTTGTTCATGTTCTCTGATACGGTGGGTAAAGGATTGCCTATGTGGTTGCCGAAAGGTACTGCTTTGCGTTTGCGCTTACAGGACTTCTTGCGCCGTATACAGACTCGTTATGACTATCAGGAGGTGATTACTCCGCCTATCGGTAACAAGCTGCTGTATGTGACTTCGGGACATTATGCGAAATATGGTAAAGATGCATTCCAGCCCATCCATACACCGGAAGAGGGTGAAGAGTACTTCCTGAAGCCGATGAACTGTCCTCATCATTGTGAAATTTATAAGAATTTCCCGCGTTCGTATAAGGATTTGCCTTTACGTATTGCCGAATTCGGAACTGTTTGTCGGTACGAGCAGAGTGGTGAGCTTCACGGGTTGACTCGTGTGCGTAGTTTTACTCAGGATGATGCACATATTTTCTGTCGTCCGGATCAGGTGAAGGGAGAATTCCTCCGTGTAATGGACATTATTTCGATTGTGTTCCGTTCTATGGATTTCGATAACTTCGAAGCACAGATTTCTTTACGCGATAAAGTGAATCGTGAAAAATATATCGGTAGTGATGAAAACTGGGAAAAAGCAGAGCAGGCCATTATTGAAGCATGTGAGGAAAAAGGATTGAAGGCAAAGATAGAATATGGTGAAGCTGCTTTCTATGGCCCTAAATTGGATTTTATGGTGAAAGATGCCATCGGTCGCCGCTGGCAGTTAGGTACTATCCAGGTTGACTATAATTTGCCGGAGCGCTTCGAACTGGAATATATGGGATCGGATAATCAGAAACACCGTCCGGTAATGATTCACCGTGCTCCGTTTGGATCTATGGAACGCTTTGTCGCTGTATTGATTGAGCATACTGCCGGTAAATTCCCGTTGTGGTTGACTCCGGAACAGGTAGTAATTCTCCCGATTAGCGAAAAATTCAACGAATATGCAGAGAAAGTGAAAACTTATCTGAAGATGAAGGAAATTCGTGCTATTGTAGATGATCGCAATGAAAAAATCGGGCGTAAGATACGCGACAATGAGATGAAACGTATTCCGTATATGCTGATTGTCGGTGAGAAAGAAGCCGAAAATGGGGAAGTTTCTGTTCGTCGACAGGGCGAAGGGGACAAAGGAACCATGAAATTTGAAGAATTTGGTGAAATTTTGAACGAAGAAGTTCAGAATATGATAAATAAATGGTAACTTTGCGCCCAATTGTAAAAGCACAGCATTTTGGTAATGTTCTAAAGACAGCTTTTACTTTAATACATAATTAAATTTGGTAGACAATAAAAAACAAACTGGAAGTAAACGTTATTTAATGAAGAATGACAGCATGAAATCGCAATACCGGATCAATGAACAGATCCGTGCGAAAGAAGTCCGCATTGTAGGTGATGATGTAGAACCTAAAGTATATCCCATTTTTCAGGCTTTAAAATTGGCTGAAGAAAAAGAACTGGATCTCGTGGAGATTTCTCCCAATGCCCAACCACCTGTTTGTCGTATTATTGACTACTCTAAGTTTCTGTATCAGTTAAAGAAGCGTCAAAAAGAACAAAAGGCTAAGCAGGTAAAAGTAAACGTAAAAGAGATACGTTTTGGTCCGCAAACAGATGACCATGACTATAACTTTAAGTTGAAACATGCCAAAGGATTTTTGGAAGATGGTGACAAGGTGAAAGCTTATGTTTTCTTTAAAGGTCGTTCCATTCTTTTTAAAGAACAGGGTGAGGTGCTTTTGTTACGCTTTGCCAATGATCTGGAAGATTATGCAAAAGTAGACCAGTTGCCGGTGTTGGAAGGCAAACGTATGACCATTCAACTTTCTCCGAAAAAGAAAGAAAGTGCAACGAAAAAGCCTGCAACTCCCAAACCAGCTACTCCGGCTGCAGTAAAAGCTGAAAAACCGGCTGGAGATAATGAAGAGTAAGAAAAATGCGTAACGCGCAGGTATAGTGCGTTGCCATATCATTTAATAATTTAAAAACAATTAAGATGCCAAAGATGAAGACTAACTCCGGTTCTAAAAAAAGGTTTGCCCTTACCGGAACAGGTAAAATCAAAAGAAAGCACGCTTTTCACAGTCACATTTTGACTAAAAAGTCTAAGAAAAGAAAAAGAAACCTGTGCTACTCTACAACTGTTGATACAACAAATGTAAGTCAGGTTAAGGAACTCTTAGCTATGAAGTAATCAAAAGCGTACAAAGTATTATTAAAGTTATTAACCGAATGCTTTAGCTTTAAGTTCGTTACGTGAAGTAACGGCGCTAACATTCAAAAAAGAGAAAACTATGCCAAGATCAGTAAATCATGTTGCTTCAAAAGCAAGAAGAAAGAAAATTTTGAAATTGACCAGAGGTTACTTTGGTGCAAGAAAAAATGTATGGACCGTAGCTAAAAACACTTGGGAAAAGGGTTTGACTTATGCGTTCCGTGACCGTAGAAACAAGAAGAGAAACTTCCGTGCTCTTTGGATACAGCGTATCAACGCTGCTGCACGTCTGGAAGGAATGTCATATTCTAAACTGATGGGTGGTCTGCACAAAGCCGGTATTGAAATTAACCGTAAGGTTTTGGCTGACTTAGCTGTTAACCATCCGGAGGCTTTCAAGGCTGTGGTTGCTAAGGCTAAAGTTGCTTAAGTTTCAACAGTTTTAAGATTTAGAAAATGCCGGGTACAATAATGTATCCGGCATTTTTCGTCTTAAAGACTAAGTTTACATTTCAAAAAATAGTCTAAGAAAGAAACAAAATTTCGCTTTTCCTTGTTTATCTCACAAAAACTATCTATATTTGTTGTAGTAAAATATTAGCCGCATTGATTGGATCGGGAAACTCATCAATTAAACTGAAAACCGAGACAAGCTTCGCTTCTCAATGGCGGGCCACATCCTTCGGGATAACTTTATAGTCGGTGGATTACAAAGAGGACGGGCACTCAAATCATGTCATTCGGAGTTTCATCACATCATCGGTGCGGCTTTTTAAATAAAAAGAAGAGGGCGGTATCATCTAAAGACTACCGTCCTTTTTTTATGCTGTTTTCTTTAATACATATACATTATAGTTATGATATTCTATTTTTCAGGAACTGGAAATTCTAAATGGATTGCGGAGCAGATCGCTAAGGCACAAAACGAAGTGCTTGTTTTTATGCCGAATGCCATCAGAGACGGAATAGAAGAGTTTGTGTTGGCGGATGATGAAAAAGTAGGTTTTGTTTTCCCTGTTTATTCATGGGGACCTCCGTTGAGCGTATTGCGGTTCTTGGATTGGGTTACTTTATCTAATTATCATTCCCAATACGTCTTTTTTGTCTGTTCCTGCGGAGATGATACAGGGCTGACGGAAGAACTCTTTAGCCGGGCATTGTCTCGTAAAGGAATGGAGTGTAATGCCGGTTTTTCAGTGGCTATGCCTAATAATTATGTTTTGCTTCCCGGATTTGATGTGGATAAGAAGGAACTGGAGAAAAAGAAGTTGGATGAAGCAGTTGGCAGGGTAGAAGAGATTAATGATTCGATAACCGGAAAGAAAATAGGTTTTCATTGTAATGAGGGAAGTTTTCCATGGTTTAAAACCAAAGTACTCAATCCGCTCTTTAATCGTTTTATGACCTCGGCAAAACCATTTTACGCCACTGATGATTGTATCGGGTGTAAACGTTGTGAAAGGATATGTCCGGTTGGGAACGTGGTGATGATAGGGTGGAGGCCTGTGTGGGGAATGGATTGTACATCCTGCCTAGCTTGCTATCATGTTTGTCCGAAGCATGCTGTGCAGTACGGAAGGAGGACTAAACGTAAAGGACAGTATTTAAATCCCAATGTGAGTATTTCACATGAGGCGGCCGCCCAATAGTAATAAGCGTATTGATAAGTGAAAAAACCTTTGTATGATCTGTTTAGAGAAAATACAAAGGTTTCTTTGGATAGTTAATCTTTTATTGTAATCCGGCAATTGGATAAATCTTCGATGATGGCAAGAGACTCTACTCTTACTCCTCTTTCTTCAAGTGTTTTACGCCCATTTTGAAATGCTTTTTCAATGATGAATCCCATTCCAACCAGATTTGCACCGGACTGTTTGATCAAATCAATGACACCTAAAGCGGCGTTTCCATAAGCTAAAAAATCATCGACGAATAATACGTTGTCTTTCGGAGTGAGGAAGTCGGAACTGATGACTACTTCATAATCACGGTCTTTGGTGAAAGAGTGTACTGTGGTACTTAGCGCATTCTGAATTGTTCTGGGCGATTTTTTTTTGGCAAAAACGACCGGCAAGTCCATTAAATATCCCGTCATTATGGCCGGAGCTATTCCGCTGGCTTCAATGGTCATGATCTTATTGACGTTTGTCCCTGCAAAGAGACGTACGAATTCTACGCCAATTGACTTCATTAGCACTGGGTCCATCTGGTGGTTGATGAAACTGTCTACTTTGAGAATTCCCCCCTCATAACATTTTCCGTCCTGTAGGATTCTTTTTTTTAATAATTGCATGATTTATAATGATAAATTTAATGTGCCCAATATACCAATGTATTTATGAATGGTGTACATTGGTATATTTAGGTTCATTGAATGATTATTTATTGTTTCTCAGATCTTTTACTCTGACAGCTTTGCCTTCGCTCTGAGGTAAAGAGCCTTTTTTTACCAACTTGAGTTTAGGCGTAACAAGTATCTCGTCTTTTAGCTGGCGGGTAATGTCTTTGCGTATCTTTTCCAGTTCGATATAATTGTCGGTAGAAAGATCACTCAGTTCTACTTCTACAATCATCTCGTCTTGATTGTTCACAGTTTCGAGCGTAATGAGATAATTGCTTCCTAGTTCGGGGAATTGTACCAATATCTTTTCTACTTGCATGGGGAATATATTTACTCCCTTGATAATGAACATATCATCGCTACGGCCTTTAATACGGTCTATCCGGATATGGGTACGGCCACAAGGACAGTCTCCCGGTAAAATGCGGGTAAGGTCACGTGTGCGATAGCGTATCAATGGCATCATTTCACGATCAAGAGTAGTGAGTACAAGTTCACCGATTTCTCCTTCGGGTACAGGTTCAGCTGTCTCGGGATTAATGATTTCCACATAATAGCAATCTTCCCAAAAATGCATGCCATTCTGCTCGGTACATTCAAATGCAACACCCGGACCATTCATCTCAGTCATGCCAAAGCTATTGTATGCTTTCACGCCAAGCATGCGTTCGATCTTCTTCCGCTGTTCGTCTGTATGCGGTTCAGCACCGATTACGAGCGTTTTAAGGGTGGTACTGCGCGGATCGATACCTTCCTCCTGAAAAACTTCGGCCAGGCGAATGGCGTAGCTGGGGATCGCATGCAGAGCTGTTGTCTTAAAGTCGGTGATAAACTTGATCTGACGCTTACTGTTGCCGGCAGCAGCGGGTACGGTCAATGCTCCCAGTCGTTCGGCTCCGTATTGGAATCCCAGTCCGCCGGTAAACATACCATAACCTGAACTGTTTTGAAAAACATCCGTATTACGTATACCTACACAATATAAGCATCGCGCAACCAGATTGGCCCATGAATCTAAGTCATGCTGCGAATGGACAATGACTGTCGGTGTTCCCGTTGTTCCGCTTGAAGAGTGGATGCGTACTCCGTCTTCTTTCATATTTCCTGCAACAAGTCCGAAAGGATAATTTGCCCGCATATCCGCCTTTGTGGTAAAAGGCAATTTACGGATGTCGTCTAGAGACTGGATACTCTCCGGAGTAATGCCATGCTCTTGAAATACTTTCTTATAATAAGGGGCATTGGCTGCTATATTTATTGTTTTTTTAAGCCGTTGGAGTTGTAATTCCTGTAGCTTCTTGCGACTCATGGTCTCTATCTCTTCTTCCCAATATTTTGTATTCATGGCTTCTGATATTTATTTAGATAGGGGGGATAATATATCAAGGTGATAATGCGACGATTGTTTCAATCACATTATCACCTTTTCCCATATTCAATTATCTTTGGTTATTTCATCGTTTTTTCTGCGATCTCTTTTCCGGCAGCCAAAGCTTTTAAATTCAATTCGACTATTGCATCGCCTTTCCGCTGGAATATTTCACGGATACTATCTTGTATCTTTTCATAATCAATGCCTAAAAACGGGATAGTGGCACCTAATAGAACGATGTTGGCAACTCGTGTAGACCCTAATTCTTTAGCTACTTTATCTACGTTCAATACGACTTTGTGTGGCAGTTTATTAATTTCTGCCATAACATCTGATTCAGCCGGATAATTGGGGATATTAACGAACGGAGTTTCATTCGTGACCAACCAACCCTCATGACCGAGGTAGGGCAGATATCTGAGTCCTTCCATGGGTTCGAGTGAAATGATTAAATCGCATTTACCCGAAGGAATCAAGTCAGAAGCAATGGGTTGATCGCTTATTCGGAGATTTGACTGTACATCTCCACCTCTCTGGCTCATGCCGTGTACTTCTGCCTGTTTCATATACAGACCATCTTTAAGAGCGGCCTTTCCGATTACTGTGGCGATAGACAGGATGCCTTGTCCGCCTACACCTGATAATATGATATCTTTTTTCATGGCTTACTTACTTCTTTTTTTACGTGCTAATGTTTGTATACACTCTCTGCGCGGGATGATAACGGATACTCCCTTATAATTAATTTCTTCGCGTATGATTTGCTTCATTTCTTCATAGTTCTTTTTCAATGGAACTACTACGCGAATGTGAGCCGGATCTACACCTAATCCGGCGCAAATGGCTTCAAGGCGACCTGTGCCGGCAGAATCTTGTCCACCGGTCATTGCTGTTGTTTCGTTGTCCGAAATGACGATGGTAACATTGGCATTTTCGTTGACACAGTCCAATAGTCCGGTCATGCCCGAATGAGTAAAAGTTGAGTCTCCGATTACAGCAACAGCAGGATGGAGTCCTCCATCGGAGGCACCCTTGGCCATGGTAATAGAGGCTCCCATGTCCACACATGAATTGATTGCGTTGAATGGGGCGTTTGCTCCTAAAGTATAGCAACCGATATCGCTGAAAACTTTGTGAGTGGGGTATTCTTCTTTTAGCACTTGAGTCAGTGTAATATACATGTCTCTGTGGCCGCACCCTTCACACAATGCCGGCGGACGCATTTCTACAATATTCGGAACATTGAATTCCGAGCTGTTCTCTTTGCCGAGCGCACGTGCAACCGTGTCCGGATTCAATTCACCGTCTTGTGATAATGTACCGTCAAGACGGCCTTTTACTTTTAATCCGATACCCAGATATCCTTTCAATTGTTTTTCAACAAATGGTTGTCCGTCTTCTAAAACAAGGATTTCGTCGCAAGCGTCGATTAATTGCATCAATTGTTTCTTGGGAAGCGGATATTGTCCAACTTTTAATACCGGATATTCGCAACCTTCCGGATAATTCTCCATTAGATAATTGTAACCGATTCCACAAGCTACAATACCAGTTTTCTTGTTGGGGCCATCGATGTATCTGTTATATGGTGACTCTTCTGATGCTTTGATGAATTCTTCCTGGCGTGTGAGTAGTACTTTATAACGTTTGCGTGCGTTGCCCGGGAGCAGGATAAATTGGCGCGGGTCTTCGCTGAACGAAATTTCGTTTTGTGGCTTTTGTGCTTTGTTTTCTACACCTGAACGAGAGTGAGCCAGACGTGTCACCATACGCATTAGTATCGGTTCACCTATCTTTTCAGAAAACTCAAAACCGTTGTACACCATATCATAAGCTTCCTGCTGGTTGCTCGGTTCGTACATCGGGATCAAAGAGAAATCGCCATAAAAACGGCTATCCTGTTCGTTTTGCGATGAATGCATGCTGGGGTCATCTGCTGCTACTACAATTAGTCCGCCTTTTACACCTGTGATGGCCGAATTGATAAAACAGTCGGCGGCTACGTTCATTCCTACATGTTTCATGCAGACTAATGCACGTTTGCCAACAAAAGACATACCTAAGGCAGCTTCCATTGCCGTCTTTTCGTTGGCACACCAACGGTTGTGTATGTTACGCTCGCTCGTAATAGGAGCCATTTGAATATATTCGGTAATTTCTGTAGATGGAGTGCCGGGATAAGCGTAAACGCCTGAAAGTCCGGCATCCAATGCTGCTTGCGCAATGGCTTCGTCGCCAAGTAAGAGTTGTTTGCTCATATCTTATTTTCTTTTGGTGTTAATCACGTATTTTGTTATAATATCGGGCAAAGATACATTTTTAAGATCATTTTATCACGGGATTACTTAAAAATCTTTCTTTCATTCAGCGCTTTCCAGTATTTTCTTGCATTAACCATATGATCTGCATAATTGGAGGCAAAATTATGCGTACCGGAGAAATCTTCTTTTGCGCACATATAGATATAGTTATGCTTTACATAATTCAAGACACTGTCCAGCCCTTTGGGTGATGGTATCCGGATAGGGCCCGGAGGCAGTCCCGCATTCAGGTAAGTGTTATAGGGAGACTGTACGTTTAAGTGTTGATTGGTGATTCTGCGTAACCCGAAATCTTGTAGTGCGAATTTGATAGTCGGGTCGGCTTGCAGGGGCATGCCGGCATGTAATCGGTTGATGTACAATCCTGCAACCATAGGCTTTTCTGCATTGTTGTTGGTTTCTTCTTCTACGATGGAGGCCAGCGTGCAAACTTCTTCAGGAGTCATCCCTATTGCTTGGGCCTTTGAGAGTCGGTCTTTGTTCCAAAATTTATCATGCTCTTTCTTCATTCGGGCTAAAAAGTCTGCTGCACTGACATCCCAATATACCTGATATGTTTCGGGAATAAATAAGCAGGGGATGGTGGCTTCTGTGTATCCCATTTTTTCCAGAAAAATAGAGTCGTATAGTGCCATGGCAATTTCAGCGGAATCTATCATTAACTGTTTCCCTACGCTGCGGACTAATCTGTCAAGTGTTCGGACACTTCCAATTGTCAGGTTGACAGGAGTTTGATAGCCTCTTGATAATCTACTGTATAATTGATAAGTGTTATCTCCGGGTTTGATGGCGTAACGTCCGGTATGGATATTTTTACTATATTCACGGAAATGGGACATCCATTTGAAGCCATTAAAGCTATGAGGGTTTCCTTGCTTTTTTATTTTATTGAAGATGGAGTCTGTAGTATCATCGCGGTCTATATAGATATAAGTTGTCTTACTTGGATGAAACTGGGGGTAAAATAGGTAGTAATAGACTGTTCCTGCACCGGCGATACAAATGAAGAAAAAAGTAGCCAGTATGCTGAGAAATATTTTCTTTCTTTTCTTATTCATATAGAATATCTAATGGTTATAAAATCGTGCCAAAGTTAAGAAGATTTCAATGATGATTGCTCTTGGATAATAAATGTTTTCTATCTGTTTAGTTATTATTTGCTTTTGGGGACTGTTGTTTTTTTCAATTCTTATCTTTCAATTGATGTGTTTGGGTTTAGATGCTCCATAAGGTGGTATCTATCCGACTTTCTATTTCATTTTCTAAAGAATCGGGGAGTGAAGAAAAGAAATCCAGTCCGGTGAGTTGTTCAATGCTGTCAATAGAGACGGCATAATTTCGTAAAGGTGCTATTGCGCGTTCATTCTTAAAAATAAATCCGATAGCTTTGGGAGTGGAACCGTGAAGAGAGAGAATGACCTTAAAGAACTTTGATGGAACAGTCACCCGGTTTTTGCCGATTACCGGAGATTTTTTATTCGTGACCGGGCCGCAAATAATAAGGATTGCACTATCGGCTACAGCCCATTCGCGGACCTTGTCCTCCAGTGTTTTCCATTTCCGACGGTTAAGTTCGGGATGTTGCGGACATACATTGCTGAAATAAAAGGATTCTTTCATGGCTTCATTACTCCATTTCATGTCGGCAGCAGGTGCCATATGACCTTTGTCAAATCCGGAACGGGAATAATCAGAATTGTTTGCCATACCTCCTTTCACGACAGGATCGGCGATGAATCGTTCGTTTCTTTTTATATTCCCTTGTGTCTTTTGCTTGGTGAGTTCGTAAGCTACCCAATTGGGGATCTTTTTATCCTTATTATAAGACACAGTATAACCTTTGTGATGAATTATCTGCTCTGTTAATGGGAATTGGGAAACCGGAACCTTCAGATTTTCATCGTGAGAATAATTGGGACGTGCAACATTCGGTCTTGATACTTTGGTTGCCTGAAAGAATACAGCTTGAATTTCCGGTGTGCAGAGATAGACTCCGTAGATTAATGGTAAAATCGCAAATAGAGCTATTATCCAAAAGCTCTTAAACGAATTGTGGTGTTGTTTTTTAGATGGTCTTTTTCGCTTATTTTTCATGATATTGAAAATTTAAAGCCGGGCGTTTCGAATAATATATTGAGCGAGTCATTGTTGACACTCTCAGAATAACTATTGGGGATGATTTTTGTCGCATCAAAATTAATCAATCGATCAAGAAGTAACAAATTAAACAGGTAGAATTATGAAAGCGGCCATTGATTACAAAAAAGCAAATAATGAACTAACCGGGGTTGACACATTCGAGGGTATATTGGGTTATATTGTAGCGACAGTTATTTCAAATAAGAATATTCAAGCTCATGAAAGGAGCGGGAAGATATATGAATGAATTTGATTATATGGAAGTATAGCATAAAACGAGGAACTAATAGAATATAGTTATCTGCCTGCAAATGATACCGCCTTTGTAAAACTTTTACGCAGACGGTTTATGCATTAGCGGATATTAAGACTCTGTTTGAACTTTTTTGAATAAACTTTTATATAGGTTTTATCGATTTGTTTTGAGTTCCTTTTCGATTTATTCCCTCGTTTTTTATTCGTCACATAACCCGCTATGCAGCTCACAAAACGGGAAAATATCTTCGAAAACAAATCTCAAAACAGCTTCGAGCGAAATTTAAACAGACCTTAAAGGGCAACGATTTTTTCAGCGAATGGCTTCCAAGCTTTGTTCTGCTTGTATGTTTCGACAAGGTTTTGGGGAACTCTTATCTTTTGAATTCCTGGCGGTACGGGGTAATAGTCGGCAGTAACCATCGTAGGCGACATTAATGAAATTTCGTCCAGCGAAACAGCATTTCCGAAAGCATTGAAGTCTAATGCCTTCACACTTGCGGGTAAAATAAGAGTTTTTACTTGACACTTGTTCAGAGCACTTATTCCTATTTTAGCTATGCTTGCGGGAATTTTAAGAACAGTGAGTTTAGGAGAATGGTTAAAACATTCGCTCACTATTGCTGCCGTCCTGTCAACAGGCGAAGGTGTTATCCGGGTTCCGTAAGTTTCGATGGTAGTAAGTTCGGGACAGTTGTAGAAAGAGCGGTCAATGTGGTAAATAGTATTCGGAAGGGTTACTTTCTGAATGGAACTGCCGGAAAAAGCCTCCAGGTCAATCACTTCACTTCCTTCGGGCAGAGTCAATTCTTTCAAGTTCTTTGTCTCTATGAAAGCCGATGCACCTACAATCCTAAAAGTGGAAGGTAAAGATATAGAAGATATACCGGATTTCCCGAAAGCTCCGTTCTGTAGTTCTTTGACGGAAGTATGGCTTATGTCGATAACATTCAGATCAGTACACCCGTAAAATGCCTCCTTTCCAACAACTTCCAAAGAAGCAGGCAGTGCTATTTTTTTTATTCCGGAAAATAAAAAGGCCTCTTCCGGCAATTCCTTAATCGATGTGTGGCTTAAATCGACGATTTTCAGATTTCTGCAATAAGCAAATGCTGCCTGCTCAATCGTACTCAAAGAGGCAGGGAACAGAAGTTCACTCGCTTTGATATTCTTATTTTCAAAGGCCTTTGATCCTATTGTGCGAATACCATCCGGGAAGGTTATTGATGTAAAGTCGGAATCAATGACACTTACAACTTTATCTCCGTCTACTTTTACAGGTAATATTTGCACATCAAAAGATACTTGTTTACCATCCAATTCAAGTGTCACTATTTGAAGTTGTGCCGGTACGGAAGAATTGAAACCCTGTACCCAATCAGCAGATGGAGCTGAATTTACTTTTATCGTACCATCGGCATAGTTTATTTCAAGTACCATATTACTGAGGGAGAGAGGCTCTCCTAATGTATATACGGTTTTTGAAGGTAAAGTCTTAATTGAAATCGCTTGAATATCATTAATCAGCACTTGTATTTTAAAAGTAACGGTAAAACTACCTTTGTGTACCTCTAAAATCTGATCGTTTTCGGGTACCGTATTGTTGAATCCAGTGATTTCGTCTTTTTTTACAGGAACTATTTCAGACGTTTCATTTGAATAAAATACTTTCAATGTCATATCGGATACATCCAATTCTTCTCCTATGAAATATATTCTTTTTCCAGGTAGTTTATCAATCTCGATTTTTACTATTGTATTAGGAATTAATTCGTTTGGAGAGTCTTTGGAACATGCACCCAAGAAAGTCATTGACAGAAGGAAAACATAAATAAAGTAAAACTGCTTTTGCTTCATCTTTTTCTATTTTTTTTTAATGCGGACATAATTATCCTTAAACTAAAGAACAAGAACAAGGGAGGAAATGTTCTTGATGCCATTGAGCACAAAATGTTTTTTATGTAATAGTAATATTGGTAATGTTTTGGTTACCAGTGAATTTTTCTTCTACTGGAAGTTACTCTATACGATTGCATATAAAGTTATTAAAAAAGAATACATAGGATGGATATTTTTTTGTTGAGATACACAACAAGATAGGAAAATATTTCCTGCTGTTGGTTTTGCCTTTAGAATAGTAAAGGATAATATTGCCATAAGCTATACTTTTGTGACACTCCATCAGACACTTCCAATGATTTAGATGTAGTTCGGTTTCACTTTTTTATAGCTTTGTAAATTGCCCTATATATGATGACCCTTTTATATCTCTTATAAAAGAGCCGCTAGCCAGACTTGAACTGGCGACCTACGCGTTACGAATGCGTTGCTCTACCGACTGAGCTATAGCGGCGTGACACTTTACCGTTTACGGCGTGCAAAATTACAGCTTTATTTTTAAAAACAAAATGAATCTATACTTTTTTCGTGATAATTTCTCTGAAATGTTTATAAAATAAAAAGGTTAGGGATTAAATTAGAAAATAGTTGTAGATTCAAATATTTAAACTCATATTTGCATATTTACTGATAAATCTACTTTTATATTACTATGAATATACGATTTTATTATAAGTATCTTTCATCGCGAGTTGCTTCAAAATGGCTGATACTTGCTGTCGATGTTCTTTTAGTGATCTTTTCAATGTTTCTGGCAAGCCTTTTGCAAATAGGTCTGTCGGCATTAGTCTTTGAGTTTTCGTTGTGGGTGTGGACAACACTGTTTTGTGTAATATTCAATGTGTGCTTCTTTCATCTGAATCGTACTTATGTAGGGGTCATTCGATATTCTTCCTTTATTGATATTTCTCGTATTTTCATTTCCTTAACCTTGGGATATTTGGTTACCTGTGTAGGCAATTTGCTTTGGATGGGGTGGAGTGGACGAGAAGTATTGCCGATTAGTGTTATTCTTACAGCTTATATCGTCAATTTCTCCTTGATGGTCTGTTTGCGTATTTTGGTGAAAATGATCCATGAGTTGATGACTTTCGATCGTAGACATAGTATTCGGGTGTTTGTTTATGGTTCGAAGGGATCTGGTATTAATATTGCCAAATCATTACGAGTTAGTAGAAGTAATCATTTTAGATTAAAAGGATTTATTTCAGACGATACAGGCTTTATAGGGAAGCAGACGATGGGGTGTAGGGTATATGCGAATAATGAATCTCTGTTTGATATTTTAGAAGAAGAGAGAATTGAAGCTATTATTGTTTCTTCTGAGAAAGTGCACCGACTTGAAACCTCCGGTATGATTGACCGGTTGATAGCCGAGGATATTCGTATTCTTACAGTTCCTCCATTCAATGATCTGGGAAAGGAAGGTATGCAAATAAAGGATATTCAGATAGAAGATTTGTTACAGAGAGACCCTATTCATGTAGATATTCGAAAAATATCTTCCCATATAGAAGGAAAGAGAATAATGATTACGGGAGCTGCCGGTTCAATTGGGCGTGAAATGGTGAGGCAGATAGCCGGATTGAATCCATATAAATTAATTTTGGTTGATCAGGCAGAATCACCTTTGCATAATGTACAATTGGAACTGTTGGATAATTGGCGGGATATTGATGCTAAAATGCTGGTTGCCGATGTGACTAACCAAACGCGCATGGAATCAATCTTTAAAGACTATCGTCCGCAGTATGTTTTCCATGCTGCTGCCTATAAACATGTGCCCATGATGGAAGATAATGTATCTGAAGCCATACAGGTGAATGTGTTGGGTACTCGTATTATGGCTGACTTAGCTGTAAAATATGGTGTGGAAAAATTTGTGATGGTCTCTACGGATAAGGCTGTCAATCCGACTAACGTAATGGGATGTAGTAAAAGACTTGCTGAGATTTATGTTCAGTCTCTCGCACATCAATTATCTAAATATGCCAATGATGGGGCATTAGTGAAATTTATCACAACTCGTTTTGGGAATGTGCTTGGCTCGAACGGATCTGTGATACCTAGATTTAAACAACAGATAGAGAAAGGAGGGCCGGTTACTGTAACGCATCCTCAGGTTATACGTTATTTTATGACTATTCCGGAAGCGTGCCAATTGGTATTGGAAGCGGGAAGTATGGGTAATGGGGGTGAAATCTATATTTTTGATATGGGCAATCCTGTGAAGATTGTTGATCTAGCCAGAAGAATGATCTATTTGAGTGGGCAGAAAAATATAAAAATAGAGTTTACCGGCTTGCGGCATGGTGAGAAGCTATATGAAGAGTTATTGAATGTGAAAGAGTTCACTTGTCCTACCTACCATGAAAAAATAATGATAGCCAAAGTTCGTGAATATGATTATGAAGAGGTTAAGCAAGAAATTCAAAAGTTAATAGATTTGAGCTATACTTCTGACACCATGGGAATTGTCGCTTCTATGAAAAAGATAGTTCCTGAATTTGTAAGCAAGAATTCGGAGTTTGAGATATTAGATAAAGCCTCTTTTTAATCTATTTTCGAAAACTTAGGAATGAAATAAATGTATATTATGAAAATAATATATTACCTTTGTGGCCGATTTATAATTTATTAGAGGAACACTAAAGATTAATCAGAATATCTTATGCGTAGATTTATTACACTATTCTTCTTGATTTTTACCTTGTCCGGAGTGGCTGTAGCTCAGCAAATGTCCGATGATCAGGTCGTGCAGTATGTAAAAGATGCTCAAAAGATGGGTAAAACTCAGAAGCAGATTACAACAGAGTTGATGAGAAGGGGCGTTACGAAAGAACAAGTCGAACGCATTCAGGAAAAATATGAAAATGGAAGTGGCAGTACCGGTACACAGAACAACCAGAACTCAACAAGGTCGCGTACGCGTACTCAGCAAAATGATGAAAGTGATTACTCTAATCGCTCTCAAAAAAATCTGAGAGATCAGAAAAATCAAAAGAACCAGAAGAATATAAAAGGGCTTCGTCAGTCGAACAACCAGAAAAACAAGCGTGGAATAGGAGATGAGAATCTGGAAATGACAGATGAAGACATGATGAATGAGGAAGACTGGTCTGACGAGTACACCGTGAAGCCGGAAGAGGATCCGACTCAACAAATTTTCGGACATAATATTTTTACGAACGAGAACCTTACATTTGAACCCAATCTGAATATAGCAACTCCTGTAAGCTATCGTTTGGGACCTGGAGACGAGGTGATTATAGATGTGTGGGGAGCTTCTCAGACTACAATCAGACAAACCATTTCTCCGGAGGGTAGTATTTTAGTCGATAATCTTGGTCCTATTTACCTAAGTGGAATGACTGTTCGTGAGGCTAATAATGCGGTACGTCGTGAATTTGCGAAAATCTACGCAGGTATATCCGGCCCGAATCCTAATACTTCAGTTGATCTGACGTTAGGCAATATCCGTACTATTCAAATTAGTATTATGGGAGAAGTTGCTGTTCCGGGTACTTATGCGCTCTCGGCATTCTCTTCTGTATTCCATGCTCTCTATCGTGCCGGTGGTGTTAATAAGATAGGTAGTTTACGTAGTATTAAAGTTGTGCGTAACGGCAAAAAAATAGCAGATCTGGATGTTTACGATTTCATAATGAAGGGGAAACTGAATGACGATGTTCGTTTGCAAGACGGTGATGTGGTCATTGTTGATCCATATGAATCTTTAGTGCAGATTACCGGTAAGGTAAAACGTCCGATGTTTTATGAGATGAAGCCTTCTGAGACAATGGCTACTATTTTAAAATATTCAGGTGGTTTCACCGGGGATGCTTATAAAAAAGCTATACGCTTAATTCGTAAAACAGGCCGTGAGCATCAGGTTTATAATGTAGATGAAATGGATTATTCGGTATTTAAACTGGATGATGGAGATGTGCTGGCTGTGGATTCGGTATTGGAGCGTTTTGAAAACCGTGTTGAAGTCCGTGGTGCTGTTTATCGTGCCGGTATGTACCAAATCGATGGAACTGTAAACACAGTAAAACAATTAATAAAGAAAGCTGAAGGAGTGAGAGGGGATGCTTTCTTAAACCGTGCTATCATCGATCGTGAGAATGATGATCTTACTCATGAGATGATTCAAATTGATTTAAAGGGATTGTTGAATGGTACTGTAGCTGATATTCCTCTTCAGAAAAATGATATCCTTTATATTCCGAGTATTGAAGATTTGAAGGAGGAAGCAACCCTTACGATTCATGGTGAAGTAGCCAATCCGGGTACTTATTTGTATTCATCCAATATGTCGGTTGAAGACCTTGTTCTACAAGCCGGAGGATTATTGGAGGCAGCTTCGACAGCCCGTGTGGATGTGTCCCGACGAATAAAAAATTCAAAAAGTACTGAATTGAGTAATGTAGTTGGTAAGACTTTCTCTTTTGAATTGAAAGATGGTTTTCTTGTAGGAGGTGATCAGGATTTCCATTTGGAACCTTTTGACGAAGTATATATTCGTCGTAGCCCTGCTTATCATCAACAACAAAATGTTACAGTTGGAGGCGAGGTCTTATTTGGTGGACGTTATGCGCTATCAAAGAAGAACGAACGTCTTAGTGATTTGATTTCTAAAGCGGGCGGTATTACTCAAGATGCTTATGTGAAAGGTGCCCGTTTGATTCGTAAAATGACAGAAGAAGAGTTGCGCCGCAAGGAGGATGCACTTCGTATGGCTAATAAGGGTGGAGCTGATTCCATTTCTGTTAAGACCCTTGATGTCTCTGATACTTATTCTGTCGGTATTGAGTTGGAAAAGGCTTTGGCTAATCCGGGGTCAGACTTTGATATGGTATTACGTGAAGGCGATATTTTGTTTGTGCCGGAGTATGTAAGTACCGTCAAAATCAATGGTGCTGTGATGTATCCCAATACAGTATTATATAAGAAAGGCGAAAGTTTGAAATACTATATTAATCAGGCCGGTGGTTTTGCAAGTCTTGCAAAGAAAAAAAGAGCTTTTGTGGTTTATATGAATGGAACAGTGTCTCGTTTACGTACGGGAAATTCTAAAGCGATAGAACCGGGCTGTGAGATTATCGTGCCAAGTAAAGATCCGAAGAAGAGAATGTCGGCAGCCGAAATTATAGGAATGGGTACTTCTGCTGCTTCATTAGCAACTATGATTGCAACGATGGTTAACCTCTTTAAGTAATAACTATGACTGAAGATAAGAATATAAATAAAACGACTCCGCAATCTGAGGAACAAGAAATTGATCTGATAGAGTTGGCTCAGAAAGTTTGGGCCGGTCGTAAACTAGTATTAAAGGTTTGTGGTGTTGCCGTGTTAGTAGGACTTGTAGTGGCTTTTAGTATTCCTAAAGAGTATTCTACAAGTGTAACACTGGCACCGGAAACAGGTAGCAAGTCTTCTACTGGAGGCATGGGGGCATTAGCCGCTATGGCCGGTATTAATCTTGGCAGTTCAACCGGAGAAGATGCACTTTCTCCCGAATTGTATCCTGATATTGTTAGTTCCACACCTTTTCTATTGGAAATGTTCGATGTGAAGGTTGCTGATCAGAAAGGCAAGATTAATACAACTCTGTATGAGTACTTGGATAAATATCAACGGGCTCCTTGGTGGGGAGCGGTTGCATCAGCTCCTTTCAAAGCATTAGGTTGGGTTGTATCTTTGTTTAAAGATGCACCGGAGGAACAGGGAGATGCAAAGATAGATCCTTTCTATTTGACTGCAGATCAAGCTGGAATAGCGGATGCTTTGAGTCATCGTATATCTGTTTCGGTAGATAAGAAAACAGGAGTGACTACACTTACTGTGACAATGCAGGATCCATTAATTTCTGCAGCATTAACAGATACGGTAATGCATTGTTTGCAAAATTATATCACAGATTATCGTACCAATAAAGCGCGTCATGATTTGGCTTTTACTGAGAAACTATTTAATGAAGCTCAGGAGAACTACTATGAAGCGCAGCAGAAATATGCTCGTTTTATGGATGGTAATCAAAATATCATTATGCAAAGTTTTCGTACAGAGCAAGAGCGTTTGCAAAATGAGATGAATTTAGCTTATGGAGTATTCACTCAAGTGTCGCAACAATTGCAATTGGCGAAAGCTAAAGTACAGGAAATAACTCCTGTTTATACTGTAGTACAACCTGCTACAGTCCCTTTGAGACCGGCTAAACCTAATAAAATCATGATTTTAATTGGTTTTGTATTCTTAGCGGGTGTAGGTAGTATAGGATGGATTCTCTTTGTTAAAGATTTATTGAACGGATGGAAGAAACAGCCAGAAAAATAAAAGAAAATGCTTCTTGCTGGTATGCTGTATATACAGCACCGAGAGCAGAGAAGAAAGTGAAGGAACAACTGGATAAGATAGGCGTTGAAAACTATTTGCCTCTTCAACCGGTAGTTCGTTTGTGGAACAATCGCAAGAAAAAGATTTTCATTCCTGTTGTTCCGGGATGTCTATTTGTGCACATCTCCTCTGAGGAGATTGCTCATGTAGCCGGTATTCATGGAGTAGCTTTTTTACTGAAGGAAAAGGGACAATATGTTTCTATACCGGAAGTTCAAATGGAGACTTTCAAGACTATGATAGAGCACTCTTGCGAACTGGTCGAGTTTGCGCCAAATGAGTTTGTTCCTGGAACCGTAGTGCGAGTAATAAGTGGACAATTACAAGGATTGGAAGCTGAGCTAGTTGAGTGCCAAGGAAATAATAAGTTGTTACTGCGAGTTGAAGGGTTGGGATGCGCTTTGGTTACAGTCTCAACGGATTGTGTAGCTTCAAAAGAGGAATAATGAAACTGATTACCGAAGGGCTTCTTGATAAAGTGACTGATCAGGCAAAAGAGAATTCACGCCTGCGGATGAATTACAATTTCCATGACTCCATGGATGCTCCTATTCACAGGATGTTGAATGCTTTGGAGCCGGGAACTTACTTGCCGCCACATCGTCATAAGAATCCGGATAAGGAAGAAGTTTATCTTGTATTGAGAGGTAGTTTGTTGGCTATCCTGTTTGATGATGAGGGTAATGTAACGGAAAAGGTTCATTTGAATCCAGCTGAGGGACATTATGGAATTGAGATTCCTCCCTGTGTATGGCATACTATCGTTGTCTTAGAATCTGGAACCGTTATTTATGAAATAAAGCAAGGGCCTTTTGCTCCTCTTATTCCTGAAAATTTAGCATCTTGGGCACCTCCTGCAACTGATGAGGAGGCGGCCCGAGTATTTATGCAGCGAATGCTTGAGCTTTAACACTCAAACATTCTGCTCCTTGCAAGCATGCAAGCTCCGACAATACCGGCTCTGTCTTTTAGTTTTGAAGTGACGATTGCCGAGTCTTTATTGACCAGATTAAGTGAGTACTTGCGGACAGCTGTTTTTATTGGTTGAGTAATGTAGTCTCCTGTCAGCGAAATTGTTCCTCCGATAATGACAAGTTCCGGATTAAAAAGATTGATAAGTCCGGCAATTTGTTTGCCTAATTTCTGCCCGATTTCTTCCACTATTTCAATACATAAAAGATCTTCCTTGTTTACAGAAGCAATGATTTCATCCAAGGTTATAGGATTATTAATGTCTCCTATACGATTGGATAAGATTGAGTTTTCACCATTTTGTATACGTTCCAGCAAGATGCGGTGTAGCGCAGATCCGGAAGCTTCTGTTTCGAGACAGCCTTTTTTGCCGCAGTGGCAAATAATTTCATTGTCAAAGGTACTGGTATGGCCGAATTCTCCGGAAAATCCGGATTTTCCTGTATAAATTTTGCCATCGATGATGATTCCAACACCTAGCCCCCAACTGATATTTACGAAGATAATATCTTTTTCGCCATTTACACACCCCTTTAGGTATTCTCCATAGGTCATGGCGCGCGTATCATTATCTATTGTTACCTTATACCCTAATTTTTCAGCTAAAACTTCAGATAATGGGCGTTCTTCAAAATTGAATTGACTAAAACTATATCCGGATTCCGGATTAACGCGTCCGGAAACATTTACATTGATATTTAATATTTTGTCTTTAGCTATTGTCAACTTCTTGATAAAATTTGAAATGAGTTTGCATAACTCATTCAATCCTTCTATTGAATTTTCAAATTTATAAGGAATATTCATTTTAAGTTCCATCATGTCACCTTTGAAGTTGATCAAGCCGATATTAATGGCAAATCTTTTGATATCGACTCCTATAAAGTAGCCGGATTCAGGATTTAAGCCATATAGGTTAGGGTGCCGTCCTCCACTTGTTTCCAATTTGCCATAGTCGTTGATATAACCTTCTTCGCACATTTCACTGATAAACTTAGTGACTGTAGGGACACTAAGATCCAATTCTTTGGACAGGTCGGTAATTGTTGAACTGCCATTATATATATAATGTGTAATAATTTTCTTTTTGAGAAGAGCGCTTTTGGTACCTAGTTCTATTTCTTTTAAAAGATGTTGTTTCATATAGATTAATAATTTTGGTAATATCTACAAAGATAGTTAATTTGTTTATTAATTTAGGGTTTATAAGGTGAAAAGATGTTTCTCTATTGTTTTTAATTAATAATAATAGTGAATGAATTTTATTAAGTAGATCTTTGGAATCTCTTTTTATTAATAAAATATTTTATTATATGATGATTGTTTAATAAATATGCGTATATTTGTAGCGATATACTAAGGATATCAAGAGTGTATTATGAAAAACTGTTCCCAATCTATATTAAAAATCTATATCATTAATATAAAAACGAAATTATCATGGAAAAGATTATTGGATTGATCAATGCCCCTTTTACTCCGTTTTATGAAAATGGAGAGGTTAATTATGAACCAATTGAAGCATATGCTAAGATGTTAGTAAAGAACGGACTGCAAGGAGTATTTATTAATGGATCTTCCGGTGAAGGATATATGTTGACCGATGAAGAACGTATGAAGCTTGCTGAACGTTGGGTAGAAGTTTCACCTAAAGGATTTAAGGTGATTGTACATGTAGGTAGTTGCTGTGTAAAATCAAGTCGCAAGCTTGCCGAACACGCTCAAAAAATCGGTGCATGGGGAATTGGTGCCATGGCTCCTCCTTTTCCTAAAGTAGGTCGTGTCGAAGAGCTGGTGAAGTATTGTGAAGAAATCGCTTGCGGTGCTCCCGATCTTCCTTTCTATTATTATCATATTCCTGCATTTAATGGAGCATTCTTGTCAATGGTTGCTTTCTTGGAAGCAGTAGACGGTCGTATTCCTAACTTTGCCGGAATAAAATATACTTTTGAAAGTATGTATGAATACAATCAGTGTCGTTTGTATAAAGGGGGTAAGTTTGATATGCTTCACGGACAAGATGAAACGATCCTTCCATGCCTAGCTATGGGAGGTGCCCAGGGAGGTATTGGCGGAACTACCAACTACAATGGTGTAAATCTGGTTGGTATTATAGAAGCATGGAAAGCAGGTGATCTTGAGAAAGCACGTGAATTACAGAATTTCTCTCAGGAAGTTATTAATGTCATTTGTCATTTCCGTGGAAATATCGTAGGTGGAAAACGAATCATGAAGTTGATAGGATTGGATTTGGGTAAAAATCGTACTCCTTTCCAGAATATGACGGACGATGAAGAAGTACGTATGAAGGCTGAACTGGAAGCTATTCATTTCTTCGATCGTTGCAATAAGTTTTAAGATAAACTAATACTGCGATTGTTATGAATACTACAGAATATTTACAGACTTGGTCTGACTCTTATAAAAATGACATGATAAGCAACATCATGCCTTTTTGGATGAAATATGGTTGGGATCGCAAGAACGGAGGTGTTTATACCTGCGTCGACCGTGATGGTCAGTTGATGGATACCACCAAATCTGTTTGGTTCCAAGGGAGATTTGCTTTTACATGTTCATATGCATATAATCACATTGAGCGTAATACTGAATGGTTGGCAGCTGCGAAAAGCACTCTCGATTTCATAGAAGCACATTGTTTTGATACGGATGGACGTATGTTTTTTGAAGTAACCGAGACCGGATTACCTATTCGTAAACGTCGTTATGTCTTTTCTGAAACATTTGCTGCTATTGCAATGTCCGAATATGCCATTGCATCAGGAGATCATAGTTATGCTGTAAAAGCTTTGAAATTGTTCAATGATATCCGTCACTTCCTTTCGACTCCGGGAATCCTGGAGCCCAAATATTGTGAACGTGTACAGATGAAGGGACATTCTATTATTATGATTCTTATCAATGTAGCTTCCCGCATTCGCGCCGCTATTAACGATCCGGTTTTGGATCGGCAAATAGAGGAGTCTATAGCGATTCTGCGCAAAGACTTTATGCATCCGGAGTTTAAAGCTCTGCTTGAGACTGTAGGTCCCAATGGAGAGTTTATAGATACGAATGCCACTCGTACCATTAATCCCGGCCATTGTATCGAGACCTCATGGTTTATTCTGGAAGAAGCCAAGAACCGCAATTGGGATAAGGAAATGGTTGATACAGCACTTACGATTCTGGATTGGTCGTGGGAGTGGGGCTGGGACAAAGAATACGGGGGTATTATAAATTTCCGTGATTGTCGAAACCTGCCTTCACAGGATTATGCCCATGACATGAAGTTCTGGTGGCCACAGACCGAAGCGATTATCGCAACTCTATATGCGTATCAAGCTACTAAAAATGAAAAATATCTGGCTATGCATAAACAGATCAGTGACTGGACTTATGCCCATTTTCCTGATGCAGAGTTTGGTGAATGGTATGGGTATCTCCATCGTGACGGAACGATTTCTCAGCCTGCGAAAGGAAATCTGTTTAAGGGACCATTCCACATTCCTAGAATGATGACGAAAGGCTACGCACTTTGTCAGGAATTACTGTCAGAAAAATAACCTCTTATTTTTATCATGAAAAACTCAAAAATTTATCCTTGGATAGTGGTTGCCCTCCTTTGGGGGGTAGCCCTACTCAATTATATGGACCGACAAATGCTTAGCACAATGAAAGATGCTATGCAGGTAGATATTGTGGAACTTCAGTCGGCAACCAATTTTGGCCGTTTAATGGCTGTTTTCCTTTGGATTTATGGCCTTATGAGCCCGATTTCCGGTATGATTGCCGATAGATTGAATCGCAAGTGGCTGATTGTCGGCAGTCTTTTTGTCTGGTCTTTTGTAACCTATTTGATGGGTATTGCAGAAACATTTAATCAGGTTTTTTGGCTGCGTGCATTAATGGGAGTGAGCGAAGCTCTTTATATTCCGGCCGGTCTTTCTCTTATTGCCGATTATCATACTGAAAAGTCACGTTCTTTAGCGGTCGGTATCCACATGACTGGTCTTTATACCGGACAAGCTATTGGTGGATTTGGAGCTACTGTTGCCGCTGCTTTCTCATGGCATACCACATTCCATTGGTTTGGTATTATTGGTATTGCCTATGCTTTGGTTTTGGTATTATTTCTGAAAGATAAGAAAGAACACGTTAAAACAGAACGTTTGAAACCTTCATCAAAGAATGGTGAAAAAGCTGGCTTGTTTAAAGGTTTGTCGTTGCTGTTCAGTAACATAGCTTTCTGGGTGATATTACTTTATTTTGCAGCACCTAGTTTGCCGGGTTGGGCTACTAAGAATTGGTTGCCTACTCTGTTCGCTGAAAATCTTGATATTCCAATGTCACAGGCCGGACCTATGTCGACTATCACGATTGCATTATCTTCATTTATTGGCGTGATTCTAGGTGGTACCCTTTCTGACAAATGGGTACAAAAGAACATCCGTGGTCGTGTATATACCGGCGCAATAGGCTTGGGATTGACTATTCCTTCTTTATTGTTATTGGGATTCGGGCATAGTTTTGTTGCTGTTGTGGGAGCCGGATTATTATTCGGTATCGGTTATGGTATTTTTGATGCTAATAATATGCCTATTCTTTGTCAGTTTGTCTCTTCAAAGTACCGTGCGACAGCATATGGTATCATGAATATGACCGGGGTATTTGCAGGAGCGTTTATCACGGATTTGTTGGGTAAGTGGACCGATGGAGGAAATTTAGGTTTAGGTTTTGCCATGTTAGCTATCATTGTATTTATTGCTTTGGCAGTGCAACTCTACTTCCTGCGTCCGAAGACAGATAATATGGAATAAAAAAATAAAAGGAAATGATTGTATCTAATTTGCAAAACAGTCAACGGGTGGAAGGACTCCACCCACTGTTTAAAACTCTGTTTGATTACGTAAAAACACATGATTTATTTCATGCCGAATTAGGACGAATTGAGATAGATGGTGATAATTTATTTATCAATAACGTGAATCCTGAGTGTGTTGCACGTGACAAGCAAGTTTTGGAACTACATCGCGATTATATTGATGTACATATTTTGTTGGAAGGTACTGAGACTATTGGTTGGAAGGCTATCGAAGATCTGAAAGATGAAGTGAAACCTTATGAGGCGAACGGTGATTGTGCTCTTTACTCTGATGCACCTACCACCTTTGTTGATTTGCTTCCTGGGCAATTCATGATAGTATATCCGGAGGATCCTCATGCTCCTCTTATAGGACAAGGTAAGATTCGTAAATTGATAGCAAAAGTTAAATTGTAGTTAGTTAAAACATATAGTTGAGTTATATAATTACCATCCTAATTATTAAATATTAATAATTAGGGTGGTTTTTTATTGTCACTCATGTTGTAAACTTATATCATCATTACTGGAGTTGTAATCTTATATCTGTATAAGGGGGAGGGGAGGAGGAAATGTTTTGGTGTTGCAAAATACTACTTTGATGTTATATATGACTTATAATCAGCATTATCCTGCTTTTACAGTGTTCGTGTTTTAAGTGGGGGAATGACTATTATGATACTGTTCTAAATGAATTAAATTCGTACATTATATATTGATAATTAATGTGTTGATATGGGATTAAGTAGATGATTTATAGGCATATAATGCTATTGCTTATTTAGTAATTTGAGGGTGATAATTTGATGTGGTTCCGATAGAACTTAGTTTAAATAACCAAAAACACATATAAACATCTTTATTATTAACTCAAAAAGCAATACTTATGAAGAAAACCATCTTCTTGATTTTGTGCATTTTATGTTCTCTTGGAGCCATGGCACAAAAGAAATCAATCACAGGTGTGGTTACGGATGCTAGCGGTGAATCAGTCATCGGAGCAAGTGTTGTCGAAGTCGGTACCACCAATGGTGTAATTACCGATATTAGCGGCAAGTTTACATTAATGGTCGATCCTAATGGAAAGATCAAAGTTTCTTATGTTGGGTATCAGCCTCAGGTACTCGATGTAAAGGGCAAAAATTCTTTTAATATTAAGTTGAAGGAAGATTCTGAAATGCTGGATGAAGTGGTAGTTACCGGTTATGGTGGTAAACAGCTACGTACGAAGGTTACGAACTCTATTTCAAAAGTAAAAGAAGAATCGTTAAAAGTCGGTTTGTTCTCTAATCCTGCACAGGCATTATCTGGGGCTGTTGCAGGTTTGAAGGTAACACAAGCTTCAGGTAGTCCGGGAGCAACTCCAACAATTGTATTGCGTGGGGGTACCAATCTTGACGGAACAGGATCTCCATTGGTTATGATTGATGGTCAGCTTCGCGATGGTTTGAGTGATATTAATCCTGAAGATATTGAATCAATGGAAGTCTTGAAGGATGCAGGTGCTACCGCTTTGTATGGTGCACGTGCTAGTAATGGTGTTATCTTAGTCACAACTAAAAATGGTAAAGCGGGTCACCGTGAAATAAACTTTAAAGCAAAATTAGGTCTTAACTATGTGAATAATCCATATGAATTCTTAGGAGGTGAGGATTATATCAACATTTTGCGTACCACCTATGCTAAATCTGGCTATAAGTGTTCTGATGGTGAATACGTGTCAATTGCTCCATTGAGTAATCTAACGGGAGCCTCTCCTTTTGGTACAGGGAATGTATTAGGTAAATCTGCTTGGAATATTATGGGAAAAACAGCAGATAATGCTTACTTGTTGCAGAAAGGCTGGAAGGAAATGGTTGATCCATTGGATCCTTCAAACATGATTATTTACAAAGATATTAATCCTGCCGATTATAATTTAAATAATCCTTCTTTCTCACAAGATTATAACATTAATATGTCAGGAGGTAATGATCGGGGGAGTTATTATGCCGGTCTGGGGTATAACCGTCAGGAAGGTCTTCCTGTTAGTACTTTTTATGAGCGTTATAGCTTTGTATTAAATGCCAGCTATAAAATAACAGATTGGCTGACAAGTACTTCCAATTTTAACTATAATCGCGCCAACTGGAAAAACATGCCGGGGTCAAATGGAAGTGAAGGAAACTATTTTGGTCGTATCATGTCAACTCCTCCTACGGCTCGTTTTGAAGACGAAGATGGAAATCCGACTTTAGGTCCCAACGTTGCTGATGGAAATCAGGCTTTTCAACCTGAAAAATGGCAAACCTTTAATCAAACAGATAAGTTTACCATGATTCAAGGATTTCAGATTGATATCATGAAAGGGCTGTTTATCAAAGGTACAGCAAACTGGTATTATTCTGAAGGCTTATATGAATCTTTCACTAAAGATTATATGGATAATATGTTGACTGAGCATTATACTAAAACACGCACAAGTACTGCCAAGTTTGAACGTAACTTTGCACAAACGTATAATGCGGTCCTGAACTTTACTCATACTTTTGCCAAAGACCACAATGTTAATTTAATGTTAGGTATGGAATATTATGATAACTACAAACGTGGATTTGAAGCAAAAGGAAGTGGTGCACCGACAGATGATTTCTCAGATCTGAGCTTAACAGATAACGGAAAAGGGAAACGTACTATTAATTCTTGGCATGAACAATATCGTATTCTTTCATATTTCGGCCGCCTAAATTATGACTATAAGAGTAAATATCTTCTATCTGCAGTATTCCGTCAAGATGGCTATTCGTCATTATTAGGCGATAACCGTTGGGGATTCTTCCCGGGTGTATCTGCTGGTTGGATTTTCGGTCAGGAGAATTTCATAAAAGAAGCTATTCCATTCTTGTCATTTGGTAAATTGCGTGCTAGTTATGGTGTTAACGGTAATGCTTCTGGTATTGGCGCCTACACTTTACAAGGCTCTTATAACACAGCCGTATATAATGGAAATACAGGTTTCCTAATTGGGACTTTACCTAATCCGGGATTGAGATGGGAAAAAACGAAAACGGCTGAAGTTGGTATGGATTTGAGTTTCTTTGAAAACCGCTTGAATGCAAACTTTACCTATTATAATCGTTTGACATCTGATAAGTATGCCGCTTTTAGTTTACCGTCAACGACCGGTTTTTCTTCTATTACTAATAACAATGGAAAATTCCGTAATAGTGGTGTTGAAATTGAACTGTCTGGAAAAATTCTAAAAACAAAAGATTGGAGTTGGGAAGCGTCCGCAAATATTTCATTTAATAAGAATAAAGTAGTTGCGTTACCTGATAACGGACTGGAACTTAACCGCCAGGGTGGACAACAAATCTATACAGGAGAGAAGTTCACCAATGAAAAAGGTGAAATAGAATATGCGAAAAAATGGGTTGGTGGCTATCAGGAAGGAAAAGAGCCGGGAGTAATGGTTGTTTATAAGTCAGAAGGAATTTATCGTAATTGGAATGAGATTCCCGGGGACTTGGTTATTACTTCCGGTAATTATTATGGTAAGAAAATGTACGGTCCTGAAGCATGGAAAAAATTGACTAAAGAACAGCAAAAGAATGCGTTGCCTATTATGCCGGGTGACATGAAATGGAAAGATATCAATGAAGATGGAATTATTGATTCTTATGATCAAATCGTAGCAGGTAATACAACTCCTCACTGGATCGGTGGTTTCAACACTACTTTGCGCTGGAAGAATTTTCAACTTTATGGTCGTTTTGACTTTGCTTTGGATTATTGGATCTATGACCACACTTTACCTGAGATATTCTTAGCTTGCGCTCAAGGTACTTATAATACAACTAAAGAGGTATTCAATACTTGGTCAGAAGAGAATCCCAATGCAAAATATCCCCGTTATGCATATGCAGATGTCTTAACGAACGCCAATTATGCACGAAACTCAACTATGTTTGCTTACAAAGGAAACTATTTGGCTATCAGGGAGATTTCTTTGAGTTATTCACTTCCCAAAGCATGGGCAAACAAAGCATATTGTCAAAAAGTAGATGTGTCAATCACCGGTCAGAATTTGGGATATATTACTTCTGCCAATGTAGCGACACCTGAAGTTTCTAATGCGGGATCAGGATATGCATTGCCAAGAACTCTCTTATTTGGATTGAATGTAACGTTCTAATGGTTAACTGATTAAAAAAAGAAAAATATATGAAAAGAATAAAATCTACAATATTATATGGCTTATTGGCAGCGTCTTCCGGAGTACTTTGTACTTCTTGTGCCGATAAATTAGATCTTTCCCCGATTGATTACTACGGGAGTGGTTCATATTGGAAAACAGAAGCACACGTAATAGGATATATGGATGGTATACATAAGCATTTACGTGATGCGGCCTTTCAACATACTTTTATTTGGGGAGAAGCCCGTGGCGGCGCTTTAATACCTTCCGGTACCAGTGCCGATGGCATGGGTATGTTATATGGTGACATAAAATTACAGAATTTTGACGAAGACCATACTGGAGGCATTAATAAATTTGGTGATATTTTTGGGCGGTTGACCAATATAAACCTTTTTATCGCCAGAGTAACGGATGCCACCTATATGGACGATACCAAAAAAGGATATTACCTTGGACAAGCTTATGGTTTAAGAGCCTTTTACTATTTCGACTTGTATCGTACTTATGGTGGTGTACCTTTACGTCTCACTGCAGATGTAGTAGAAGGAGTTATTGACCCCAATAAACTATACATGGCGCGTGCTACTCCCAAAGAAGTCATGGATCAAATAAAAAAAGACTTGGATAAATCCATGGAGTATTTTGGTGATAATAACTCATTTGATCCAAATAATCGTGGAAATAAAAAGGGATATTGGTCCAAAGCCGCTACTGAGTGCTTGATGGGTGAGGTTTATCTTTGGATTTCCAAGGTATCTACTGGGGATGATTCTGCGAATGAATCGAATCTGGAAATAGCAAAAACACATTTGCAAAACGTCTTGAGCAATTATGGACTGAAAATGTTAGATGACTTTTCATCAGTATTTGATGCCAAAAATGGAAAAGGAAATTCTGAAATCATATTTGCAGTTAGATATGCAGAAGGTGAGGCCACTAATAACAATAATTTGTTCACCTATGCAATGGCTACTGGAAGTACTAAAGATAATTATTTAGCTAATGGTGAAAAATTTCTTGATGCATTGAATATTGCCAATACTGGTAGTCAGCAGTTGGAATATAAACATGAGATTTATAATAGTTTTGATGTAACAGATACGCGACGTGAAGCTACATTTATTGCTTCATATAATAAAAATGTTGAGACAAATGAGCTGACCTTAAGAGGAACGCATGTTCGTAAAAACATTGGTTATGTGAATGCTCAGGGAAGCCGTATCTATTGTGGTGATTATATTATTTATCGCTTGCCACTTGTCTATTTAATGCTTGCCGAAATTGAGAATATGCAAGGAGGAAATGTTGCTCAATATATTAATATTGTTCGTAAACGTGCTTATGGCACTAATTGGAATGAGGCAATATACGGATATAAAAACTCTGATTATACGACAAATGAATTAGCGATTCTTCATGAAAAAGATAAAGAGTTCATTCAAGAGGGACAGCGTTGGTGGGATATTCGTCGCATGACATTGACTAAAGGAGGAAAACATCTCGTTTTTTGTAAAGAGGGAAGCATTGGAACAGATACGCCTACTTTAGACGAAACAACTGAGGCTCATAAAGTGCTTTGGCCGGTTGACAAAACCTTATTGGGTAATGATCCTTTGATTTATCAAACTCCGGGGTATGCTACTTATAAAAAACAAGAATAGGTATTATTAAATACGATTAATCTTGATTGCCAACATGCCGTGTACTTTGTTTAGTATACGGCATGTCCTTTGTCCGTCCATTAAGACGAGAAAGAGCTCGATAACTATCTATTTGCATAAAGGTAGATCCCGTTTATCCGTCCTCTGATTTGAATCATGACAAACTGAGACAGGCGAAATATCCCACTTTGGTGAAGTATTACAGTAAATTGTATCATAGATAAAGAATCGCCATGTACCGAACAGTATACGTGGTGATATGAGAGGGCGGATAACAAAATTCTTTTCTTCCTGTTTTTGTTTTCCGTCTACTCAATTAAAATTGATTGTTTATTTAAGTTTCAATTACTACATTTCATCTTTCTTCCAATAATTTTCTCAACCAGGGTACAACCAGTTCTGATTTAAAATAATGATTGGGACCATCTACATTTACCATCCGAAAATATTCATTACGATCTAGTCCTTCAGGTAAATATTCTACATTTTTTCGTGTATCCGGATCTGAGAACTTCTTATAATGATATATTTTCACGTTATCGGGAGTGCCTGCTATAGCATACGCTTTTCTCACAAGGTCCAAGTCTCGATCTAATCCTCCTTCGGTCAGTATGATAGGACGGGGTGCCAAAGCCGCTACGATGTCCGGAAAATTAAAATTTTTCCAGAAATCAGGTATTAAATGGCGTATAGAATTAGGGAATGGACGACGTCCGTTTTTGTCAGGCATAGTCATTACTTCCGCCCGTTCTTGAGTTTGACATAAGAAATCATTGTAAACAAAAGCATAAATTGAAGTATCAAGCGTACCCAATACCATCATAGGTTCGGTTCCCAGAGAAAATCCACTTACTACAATGCGATCTTTACGAATATGCTTCTGGGTCTTCATCCAATTTAAAACCTGCATATCCAAATATGAAGCATATCCCAAATAACTCCATCCCAACTCTAAAAGATAGCGAGATACAACATCGTAATCATAATTAGAGCCCAATGTATATCTCTCAAGGTCTGAGGCTTCTCCGGCAGCCGGGTTATCTACTGCCACTGCTATATACCCTTCTTTTACAAAGTTGAGGGCTTGGGTCAGTTTCGGATCTTTGTACCGGTCATTCAATTTGGGAGCTATCCCCGGTTCACCTGCAAGTCCCTCCTTATTTCCTCCGGAACCGGGAATACACAAAATGGCAGGTACGGGCTTGTTTATATTATCAGGTATTAAAACAAGAAAAGTAGAAACGCATTCAGGAAGCGGATAAAATTCCCATTTTTCTAATCGATACCCTTCCCGCTGTTCTCTTTTTATACAGACAGGAGCTGGAGAGTTTTTTATTTGAGGAAATTTCATTATTTCTTCCATCGCATGGCGAAGTCCCTTTTGCCATTTTCGAAATTCTTTGGGAGAAAACTCTCTATGAAAAGCATAGCGTGGCTCAGTATTTCTGAGCATGGCATGCACTACACCATAAGAACTTGAGAATCGCCCGTCCTCACGTACAGACTTAATTAAATTATGATTCTTAGGAGACCAGTCATCGGACTGAGCATATAGGCTGCCATTAAAAAACAGTGATATTCCAATTATTAAAAAAATATTTTTCATTTGATTTAAATTTTATAGATATTACAAATATAGTTTTATTTTTTTGATATACTCCTTTTTAATTGTCGAAATATACAATTAGACATATAGTAAGTGACAAGATAAAATATGATGCAAAAAGATAGCATTTTATTTGTTTGGGAATCCTGTAATTTTATCACTAATCCTACAGATTGAAGATAATATGAATAAATTGGGGAATAATATACTGTATTGGCGAAAGTAGTGTATATAAATTCGTTATAACTACCGGAAGATATTAACTGATTAAAATCAGAATGTTAACTTTGTGTTTTCAAGAAGTTAACTTCGTGCAGATACGAAATTAATTTCTTGAAAACAAATTGTTAGTTCTCTGTCAACAGACGCTCTAAATCACTGTTAAGAGTGTGAAAAGAATCTTTTATATGTTCTATCTGACAATGAAATTAAGAAAGAAGAAATATGTGATAATATTCCTTTTTTGAAATTTTCCCAAATAAGAATAAGTCGTAAATAGGTAAAAACATTCTATTTGGTAGTAGAATGATAATTTTACTTTCCCTTTGATTTTGTGAAATGGTTCAGATTTTGTTTTTTCTATTACGGTTCCGGTCACTCCTTTGATTAGCACGATACAGGGACATCAAGATATACAAAATGTCAGCTCTGTACCAATATAGCAAATTGATAAAAGGGGGATTCAATCTACTACATATCCTCTAATGATAAGCAGACTGTGTTTATTTGATATTTAGCCAGGACTTTATTCTCTAAGTGTTCCACTTTCTTTTGGAAAAGTTCTGGCTTGAAATTCTTTTTTTGACGTTTGACTTCTGCTACAATTGCACTTTTGTTATCTAAATAAATAGCTACAATGTCAATTTCATTCTGATTGCCTTTAGGCTCCCACCACGAACCAATAAGACGGAACTCGTAACTTTCAGCATATTTTTGTTTGAAATACTGTTCCAGGATTTTTCCTGAATATGTCGGATAGTCAGCTTTTATTAATTTTCGTAAGCCAATGAAATTTTTTATTTCAATGAGTGAACGATTTCTATCGAAATAATTAAACCAGAAATGAATAAAGTTATCGCATATCCCATATCTGACAGTTTGAGAACCCTCTTTTGAAAAGACAGGACGTTGGCGCACTACTATGTTATAATCTTCAATTAATCGCTTTAGATAACCGCCCAAACTCTTTTCGCCAAGCAACGCTTCTATTTCTGTCTGAGTATTATATCCACCTGAGATAGCACTTAGGATTGAGAAATAGGTACCATAATTCTTGCCGAATTCTTCTATTAACAGATTTTTTCCTTCATCTGTAAAAGGGGAGTTGTCTCTGACCATGAAATCAATCATTCCATCAACGGTTAATACTCTGTTATCACAAAATAATTCAACGTATTTAGGAACCCCACCGGAAAATGAGTATAGTGCCAATAAATCATCATTTGTATATTGGGGATGATAGTCTTTTATGATTTTCTTTAAAACATTCAGACTGAAAGCTGAAAGTTTTATAATATTGTCAGCACGGCCAAAAAGAGGTTCCTTTTCATTATGGAAAATCTTTTCCATTAAAGAATAAATAGAACCACTCACAACGAAATTCATGTGAGTTTTTTGTCTATACTGATCCCAGATATCTTGTATATCACTATAAATCGACTTATTGATATTATAGAATTCTTGAAACTCATCTATAACCAAATTGAATGACTGTCTGGTAGCAACTTCCATAATATACCGAAAGAGAGATTTGAAAGTCGATATTTCTTCTGGCACATAAATATCAAGTGCTTGGGAAACTAAAGTTATGAATTCCCTACATAAAGATGCTTCATTTTTTCTCCCCACAAATAAATAGATAGTAGGAGTTTTTTCAAAAGCTCTCATAATAAGACTTGTTTTACCTATTCTTCTCCTTCCGGTAACTACTGTCAGACGAGAGTTCTCTTCAAAAGATAATTCTTGTATCCTTTGTAATTCAGCTAATTCATTCTCCCTATTGTAAAACTTCATATCCTTTGTTTATTAAGTCTTGATTCTGTAACGATGGTTACTGTAACCGCGGTTACAAAGATAATCCTATTTTTATTATTTCAATTACAATATTTTATAAGATTCTTCTTACAGTTTGTATAATAATGTTAATGGCTAATTGTGTGCTTCTCGATACGTCATTTTATACATGTCAACTATTTTAAACTAATGAGTTATTTATTATTCTATAAGTTAATTATGAAGATTATATTTATAATATAGCATTATTTGTTTGTCTTTTATACCCTTATGCTACCATTGGATTTTATAAATAATAAGTCTGAATTTTTCTTTTTTATAATACTATTTGATATTTAATCTTTTGTATATAAGTTCTTTATGTGATATGGCTATTATGACTTTTTTCTCCATTTTTCGCCTACCGTCCCGATAGAACTTAGTTTAAATAACCAAAAACACATATAAACATCTTTATTATTAACTCAAAAAGCAATACTTATGAAGAAAACCATCTTCTTGATTTTGTGCATTTTATGTTCTCTTGGAGCCATGGCACAAAAGAAATCAATCACAGGTGTGGTTACGGATGCTAGCGGTGAATCAGTCATCGGAGCAAGTGTTGTCGAAGTCGGTACCACCAATGGTGTAATTACCGATATTAGCGGCAAGTTTACATTAATGGTCGATCCTAACGGAAAGATCAAAGTTTCTTATGTTGGGTATCAGCCTCAGGTACTCGATGTAAAGGGCAAAAATTCTTTCAATATTAAATTGAAAGAAGACTCTGAAATGTTGGATGAAGTAGTAGTCACAGGATATGGTGGCAAACAGTTGCGTACCAAAGTGACCAATTCAATTGGCAAAGTAAAGGAAGATGTTCTACAAAAAGGACTCTTTTCCAATCCGGCACAAGCTTTGTCTGGGGCGGTATCGGGTGTACGTGTTCTTCAGACCTCAGGTGATCCAGGAGCTACTCCTACTATAATCCTACGTGGTGGTACCGATTATAACGGAACGGGATCTCCATTAGTGTTAGTAGACGGACAAGTCCGTGGAAGTCTGAGTGATATCAATCCTGAGGATATTGAGTCAATGGAAGTCCTAAAAGACGCCGGTGCCACTGCTATTTATGGTGCTCGCGCTAATAATGGTGTAATCTTAGTTACTACTAAACGTGGTAAAGAAGGTAAAGGTGAGGTCAGTGTAAAGGCTAAAGTCGGTATCAACTATTACAATAATCCTTATGAATTTATGAATGCCGGCGATTATATCTATTGGATGCGTACGGCATATCAACGTTCTGGGCAAATCTATAAAGATTCCAAAGGTAATTGGGTTGGTACAGCAGATATGAATAGTCTAAATAATGCAACTCCCTATGGTACGGGTAATCTCTATTTTGATCCTAGTACCGGGGCCGTACTTGATGGAAATAAAGACGTGCGTGCCGTATGGAGTACAATGAAATATACGGATGATCTGGCTTTTTTATTGAAGCAAGGTTGGCAAACCATGACAGATCCTGTATATGGTGATCAAATAATTTATAAGAATACAGATCCTGCCTCGTTCAACCTACATACTCCATCACTTTCTCAAGACTACAATATCAGTATTTCTGGAGGTAACGATAAAGGAAATTATTATGCTGGAATCGGATATAATAATACAGATGGTACAGCTACAGGGAATTGGTATAAACGTCTAACATTTACGTTTAATGCTGATTATAAAATCAAACCTTGGCTTACATCCAGTTCATCGTTTAATTTTGCAGATGCTACTTGGTATGGACTTTCTCCTGGTTCCAGAGGTGAAGTGGAATATTTCAATCGAATGCTTTCATTACCTCCTACATTCCGTGGTTACAACGCTGATGGTGAAATGTTATTAGGTCCTAATTCTTCTGATGGGAACCAGTCATTCAATTTAAGTAAGTTTAAGCGTGATAACAACACCGACAAATTTACCATGGTACAATCCTTCGATATAAAATTAATGAAAGGACTGAATTTAAAGTTGACAGCAAACTGGTACTTTGATGAAGCTAAATATGAAGCATTCAATCAAGACTACTTGTCAAGTCCCAATAACATGAATACATCTCGTTCTACATCAGCAGAATTTGATAGAACGCTCAATCAGACCTACAATGCGGTTTTAAATTATGATTATCAAATTACGAAAGATCATTATCTGGCTGCAATGTTAGGTTTTGAATACTACGATGCTTATCAAAAAGGATTTAACGCTTCTGGATCGGGTGCTCCGACTGACGATTTTGGTGATCTTCAATTTACAAGTAATGAAGAAGGAAAACGTAATATTGATTCATGGCATAGTCGCCAACGCATTATGTCTTTCTTTGGGCGTGTGAATTATGACTTCCAAAGCAAATATTTGGTATCATTCGTATTAAGAAAGGATGGCTACTCTAAATTAGCAAAAGACAACCGTTGGGGAGTATTTCCCGGAATTTCAGCAGGATGGGTTTTCGGAAAAGAGAAATTTATGGAATCCCTCCAACAAGTAGTTTCCTTTGCCAAATTGCGCGCAAGTTATGGATTGAATGGAAATGTAAATAAAGATTGGGTCGGTAATTACACAGTGCAGGGATCTTACGGAAGTAATAAATATAACGGCAATACTGGGTATCTATTAGGTTCTCTCCCTATTCCTTATTTACAATGGGAACGTTCACAAACTTTTGAAGTAGGTATGGATTTAAGTTTTCTTGAAAACAGAATCAATACTAACATGACGTATTACAATCGTAGAACGGAAGATAAATATGCCACTATTCCTTTGCCATCTTCATCAGGGGTTTCCGGTATAACCTCAAATAACGGTAAATTACAGAATCAAGGACTTGAGCTGGAATTTGGTTTTAAAGTGCTTGAGAAACGTGATTGGAAGTGGAATATCAATCTGAACGCTGCCTATAACATAAACAAAATTCTGGAATTGCCATACAATGGACTGGAGAGAAATCGTCAGAATGCCATGGAGGTGTATACAGGTCGCAAATTGGATGATGGCAGCTATGAGAAGATGTGGGTAGGAGGTTATCAGGAAGGACAGCGCCCAGGTGACATCTATGCATACAAAGCAGAAGGATTATACAGAAGCGAATCCGAAATTCCAGGAAATTTGATCGATAAGTCTACAGGAAATAACAGCTCAAACAATAAGATTTTGTATGGTCCGGAAGCATGGGCTAAATTAACAGATCAGGAAAAAAGTAAAGGTTTACCTATACAACCTGGAGATGTAAAGTGGAAAGATGTGAATAATGATGGCGTCATTGACGTATATGATCAAGTGAAAGTCGGTAATACAACGCCCAAATGGACTGGTGGCTTCAATACGACTGTATCATGGAAAGATCTGACATTATCAGCACGTTTTGATTATGCTTTAGGCTTTACTGTAATTGATTGGAAGACTCCTTGGATCATGGGTAATATGCAGGGAACTTATAATACAATCTCAGATACCAAAAATACATGGTCACCTGAAAATCCAAACGCCAAATATCCAACTTACACGTGGGCTGATCAGTTAGGAAAACGTAATTATGCACGTAGTAGTTCTATGTTCACTTTCAATGGTAATTATCTAGCTCTTCGTGAACTTAGCTTAGCATATAGATTACCCTCACAATTAATTAAAAAAGCTGGAATGAACGATGTTTCCTTCTCTATTACTGGACAAAATCTTGGCTATCTGACAGAAGCTGAGCATATGCACTCTCCTGAGAGCAGTAGTAATAATGGAGGATATCCATTACCACGAACTATTATTTTTGGAGTAAATGTTTCCTTTTAAAAAATTAACATTGTAACAAATATGAAAAAGATAACATCTATTTTATTATTCTTATCAGCGTTGCTGTATGTTTCATGTGACGCTTTAGATCTTTCGCCAGAAGATTATTACGGCAGTGGTAACTTTTGGACTAAAGAAGCTCAAGTAGAAGGATATATGAATGGCTTACACAATAATTTACGAAGTTCCTATACCATGTTTTATGTACTTGGGGAAGCTCGTGGAGGTACATCTCGTTATGGCACATCTTCGTTGGGTACATCTATGTCTTATAGTGATCCTATTAAAAACAATATGTTGACTAAAGACAATACCGGTATTAGTAATTGGTATGATTTATATGGTAGAATTATGCAGGTAAACCATTTTATATCGGAGGTGTCAAACGGATGTTCCTTTTTAAGTGAAAGTAAAAAAGGATTTTACTTGGGACAGGCATACGGTTTGAGAGCATTGTATTATTTTATGTTATATAAAACTTATGGTGGCGTACCTTTGATTACTGATGTCAAAGTGCTTGAAGGAGGAAAGATATCTGCAGATGCCCTTTATACGGAACGTTCTACTCCTGAAACAATACTCAAATTTATTAAAAGTGATCTTGAGGCTTCTGAATTAAATTTTGGAAATAATGTTACTATAGATAGAGCAATGTGGACAAAATATGCAACCTTAATGTTAAAAGCTGAAGTTTACATGTGGTCAGCAAAAGTGACTACAGGCGATCATCAAGCCACAGGAAATAGTGATTTGGCAATTGCTCAGACAGCTCTCCAGCCTTTAATCAACCAATTCTCGTTATTAGATAATTTTTCAGAGGTCTTCTCTAAAAAAGCAAATGATGAAATTATTTTTGCCATTCGTTTTAAAGATGGAGAAGCAACTAATTGGGCCGGTCCTTTTATTTATTATGGTAATATATTCGAAGGGCAACGCTATGGCCGTGATGGCAAATTAATGCAGGATACTTTAGATTTGAAAGGGACAGTAGGGCAATTCCTTCATGAATATAAGAAGGCACTTTGGGATTCATATGATGATGAAGATATGCGACGCGACGCTACTTTCATGGATCATTATGGTAGTGCCCAAAAGGAAGGATTTGGCATTGCTATGAAAAAGGGTATCGGTTCTGTCAATTCTAACAACCAGCGTATATTTGATACAGATATTATTGTATATCGTTATGCCGATGTACTATTGATGATGGCAGAAATAGAAAATGCCCTTTCAGGAAAATGTGCAAATTACGTTAATGAAGTACGTAAGCGGGCTTATGGTAAGAACTGGCATCCACAATTCGCATACACTGATGGAAGTTATGCTGACAATGAGTTAACTATTTTACATGAACGTGATAAAGAATTTGTTTGGGAAGGTAAACGTTGGTTTGATGTAGTACGTATGCACGATGCAAACGGAAAATCATTAGCTTTTTCAGTAGCAGCTAATTATCCCAACAATGAGACTCCTGATGAAAGAGTTCCATTAATTAAAGAAAGTGAAGCCCATAAGTTGTTGTGGCCGATAGACGTCAATACATTAAATAATGACCCAAAATTGGAACAAACACCAGGGTATGATAAGTGAGAAATTGAAGACATCACTTAGAAATATTCTTTAAATACCATCAATATAAGCCAACTGACAATAAATCAGTTGGCTTTTTATTGTTAATCTATTCTCCTGCTGAAAGCAGAGCACACACATTTTATAGACTTTAGGAAATTATTCTGATAATATTATTAGGGTATTTTCAACTCTATATACCTTAAAAGTAATTAAAAACACTTATTATAAAGAGGAGGCCATTTATTCTTTTCAAGTCACATACGAAACTTCTTCTTAAGATTGGAAACAGTCTATTTGTGTTTATAAATTCAATTACTTTTTCACAATATCGGCCATATACTAACTACGGTTGGCCATATAATTCTACTTTCGATATTACTTTATAGCTGAAGATTGTATAATAATGTTAAATACATTATTGTGATTATTGCTATACTTGCTTCTTTCCTTGTCTTTCTTTTTCGCACTCGATCAAGAAAAGCATTTTTATTATTTCATGGAATGGATTTATACCTTTTTCCTTTTTCATGGAGTATTTCTTTATTATTTTATACTGTTATGATACCATCGCTTTTTAGCTGAAATAAGTATTGAAATCTTCATTTGTTTTTGATTTTTACAGATTCAATCTATTGATTATAAATGCGTTATGCGATAATTTTATTACGTATTTTTTCTCCATTTTCGCCTACCGTCCCGATAGAACTTAGTTTAAATAACCAAAAACACATATAAACATCTTTATTATTAACTCAAAAAGCAATACTTATGAAGAAAACCATCTTCTTGATTTTGTGCATTTTATGTTCTCTTGGAGCCATGGCACAAAAGAAATCAATCACAGGTGTGGTTACGGATGCTAGCGGTGAATCAGTCATCGGAGCAAGTGTCGTTGAAGTCGGTACAACTAATGGTACCATAACTAACTTTGACGGCGAGTTCTCTTTAACGATAGCTACTGGTGCTAAATTTACAGTTAGCTATATTGGGTATAAATCTCAGACGATTACTGTTGGTGCTGAAAATACCTATAAGATAGTACTGAAGGAAGACACAGAAGTGTTGGATGAAGTAGTGATAACAGGATATGGAGGTTCACAAAAGCGTGCTACTTTGACTACTGCTATCTCTAAATTGGATAACTCGGTACTTAAAAATGCGGCTTTCAGCAACGCAGGACAATCCTTGCAAGGCTCTGTAACAGGACTCCGTGTTGTGAACAAGACAGGTCAACCCGGTAGTGAACCGGATATTACATTACGTGGTGGTGCCACTATTACAGGTGATAATAGTAAAGCACTTATCGTAGTCGATGGTATTGTCCGCAATAGTATGAGCGATATCAATCCTTCCGATATTGAGTCGATTCAAGTCCTTAAAGATGCTGCTTCAACCGCGATTTATGGAGCGCGTGCCAATGGCGGTGTTATTTTGGTTGAGACTAAAAGTGGTAAAGAAGGTAAAGCATCTGTTAACTATAAATTCAAAATGGGTGTGAATTTCGCTCGTAAAGGTTATGACTTTTGCGATGCGCACGACTACATCTACTACAATCGTTTAGGTTACAAAAGAACCGGACGTACCAATGTAGATACACAAATGGGATATGGTATTGGTAACAATCTATTTGACATCCGTTATTTGACAGATGAAAACGCTAACTTAAAGAATGAAGGTTGGGCTTCTATGGCAGACCCATTTTATGATGGAAAAACAATTCTATATAAAGACTACTCAGGTGAGTTGGATGATGTTGTTTTCAATAATAGCGCTTTGACACAAGACCATTATGTAAACATTACAGGCGGTAACGATAAAGGAACCTTCTCTGCCAGCCTAGGCTATTACAAAGAAGATGGTCAGATTAGAGGTACCGGATACGAACGTTTCAATGGAGCATTGAACGGTTCGTATAAAGTATTCCCTTTTTTGACGGTAAAGGCAAATGCGACTTACTCTTGGTCAACTCAACCGGAACTCTGGATCGGTCAATATGAATTTTTCTACCGTACACGCTCTCAACGTCCGACATGGAATCCTTGGAATGAAGATGGAACTCCGGCCTCCGGTTTCGGTACAGGAGACGGTAATCCCGATTATTACAGAGATAAGTTGACGAGCGAGAACAGCACTAATAAATCAACCTACAGTGTTGGATTTGCCCTTGACATTTTACCTAAAAAATTAGTGTTAAATGGCAATGCTTCACTTTATCGTTATGACTGGCAGAGAGAGAAGTTTAATAAATCTTATCAAGCTCAATCTTCCGCAACTCCTGACAATACACGCCAGGCTGAGGCTTATGTTCAGAAATACAATCAAATTCAGTTGAACGGAACACTGACATACACAGATACTTTTGCAGAAAAGCATAATCTGGAAGCAATGTTAGGAACCGAATATTTCACTTATGATCAGTTCGATTTTGAAGCTAAAACTCAAAATTCTCCGACTGATGATATTCCTACCTTAAACGCAGGCTCTACAAGAACCTATACTTCAACAACCAAAACAGCATATCGTATTCTTTCCGGATTCGGACGTATTAACTATAACTACGATATGAGATATTTAATTTCGTTTGTTGCTCGTTATGACGGTATTTCGAAACTGAAAGATAATCGTTGGGGATTCTTCCCGGGTGTGTCTGTCGGTTGGAATATTATGGAAGAAAGATTCTGGAAAGACTCTAAGATATCAGGAGTTATTTCTAACTTGAAACCCCGTTTGAGCTATGGTGTCAATGGAAATGTGAATGGAATCGGAAATTTTGATGTATATGGCGCATATTCACAAGTAGGCGCAAAAACATACGGAGGTTCAACCGCATTCTACAATTCAGGTTTGGTAAACACTGGATTACGTTGGGAACAAAGTCAGTCATTTGAAGCAGGACTTGACATCGGATTCTTAAATAATCGTTTGAGCTTTATCCTCGACTATTATAACCGTACTACAAAGGATTTGTTAACCAAACAAGCTCTTCCGGGATATACCGGTTTCACGGAAATCATGACCAATATGGGAACTCTGCGTAATTATGGTTTTGAAATGGAAGTCAGAGCTAATATTCTGAATAATCCGAAAGGGTTAACATGGGATGTAACAGCCAACCTGTCTTCTGTTGCAAATAAGATCGTAAAATTGCCCTACAATGGTAATCCCAATAATCGTGTTGGTGGTTATGAAGTAGCAACCGGACGTAAAAAAGCCGATGGAACAGATGAAACCAAATGGATCGCCGGTCGTCAGGAAGGTGGTAAACTGGGAGAACTAGTTGCCTATAAACAAAACCACATATTCAAAGATTGGGATGATGTGAAAAAATATGCCAATAATCGTATCGATGAGGTAGCCAACTTATATGGTCCGGGACTTGCAGCCCAATATGCCGGAAAAGAGGGATGGCAACCTATCGAACCGGGTGATGTTTGCTGGGAAGACATTAATGGCGATGGTGTTATTAATGGATACGACCGTCAAGTAGTAGGAAATATATTCCCAAAAGTTACCGGTGGATTCTCTACTACATTGGGTTATAAAAACCTCTCTTTATATGCCCGTTTCGATTATGCTTTAGGACATACGATTTATAATGACCTTGCAGCACGTTCATTGGGGCAATATCAAGGTTCGTTCAACATCATTAAAGAAGTTAAAAAAACATGGAGTGAAACAAATACCGATACTGATCTGCCTGCATTCTATTATGCCGACCAGTTAAGTAAGAAGAATATAACACGTTCAAATAATGGTCTTACGGCTATTGACAATAACAGTTCACGTTTCTATGAAAAAGGTGACTATTTGGCCCTTCGTGAACTGACATTGAACTATAATCTGCCTAAAACATGGATTAGTAAAGTAGGCATGACAGATGCCTCAGTTTATGTAACAGGTCAGAATCTATTCTATATCACCGGATACACAGGCGTTTCACCTGAACCGGCTGTAGATACGACTTATGGCCGTGGAATAGATAACGGCCGTTATCCTACTCCGAGAACAGTTTTATTCGGTTTGTCAGTGACATTCTAATTATATATGACTAATACAAATAGCATTATGAAGAAAATATTTACATATATGTTAGCAGGGCTTTCTCTCCTGCTGTTTTCAAGATGTGATGCGCTGGATATTGATCCTACCAGTTCTATTGCAGATAATAATTACTGGAAGACAGAGGCCCAGTTCAGCACTTTTAATGTGGGGTTGCACGCATTGCTTAGAGAATGCAGCTTTAACTTTTTCTTGTTAGGTGAGCCTCGTGCAGATATTTACGGAGATGTTCCTTTCGGAGGAGAAGCAACTCAAGGTATGGAGCGTCTGCCTTTCAATACAATCAATAAAGAGAATACAGGAATAAGCAACTTCGCAGGAATGTACAAAGTGATCAATCAGATCAATCTGATGATAGCCAAAACAAAGGAAACGACAGTACTCTCCGAAGCTGGTAAAAACTATTACTTAGGCGAAGCTTATGGAATGCGTGCTTATCTTTATTTCCATTTGCTACGCTCTTGGGGAGATGTTATCCTCTATCTTGACTATACGAATGGGGCTTCTTTGGATTTAAGCAATCTATCAAAAGCAGCTTCTCCTGCGGAGGAGGTGATGAAGCAAATCAAAGAAGACATTACAGCGTCCGAAAAAGGATTTGGCAGCGATTATTCTTTCAAATATGGCAGATATTACTGGTCGATGGCTGCTACACAGATGTTAAAAGGTGAGGTTTATTTATGGAGTGGTCGCCAAATGGGTGGCGGTACAGCCGACTATACTACAGCCAAAACTGCTTTGCAATCAATCGTCAGCAATGCAAATGTTAGTTTGCAAGATGATTTCTCAAAAGTATTTGCTTATAACAATAAAGACAACTCTGAAATCATTTTCTCAATACGTAACGCTAAAGACGAGTATAATATGTGGGACGATAAATTCAGACAGAACCTGGTGCCCCAACAAGCATATATGACCTCTACTTATTGCAATAAAGAGGGAGTGTCATTTAAAGATTTGCCCGAAGGACAATTGAACGGTTTGATTCGTCTACAGATAAGATATGATTTGTACAATAAAGCATTCCGCGATGGAGACACCCGTAAAGATGCTTCTATGACGGCAGTCTACCAGAAACAGCAGGATGGTACAGTTAAATATATTGCTCCATTTTGTAATAAATACCAGGGAGTTCTACTTGATGGAGCTTCACAACGTAGCTTCTTGAATGATTATCCAATCTACCGATATGCCGACTGCCTGTTATTGCTTGCTGAGGCTAAAGCATTGTTGGGTGAGGATCCGACTGCCGAAATTAATCAGGTCCGTGAACGTGCTTATGGAAAAGAATTCTTTGAAGCCAACAAAGCTACATTGGCTTATCCCAATGATAAAGGAGACTTCTATACAGATAATAAATATATGTCCGGTGACGAAGATCCTTTGGAAGCTATTTTGAAAGAACGTATGCGTGAGTTTATGTTTGAGGGAAAACGTTGGTATGACTTAAGATTGCTCGGTGCAGACTATGTGACTAAACGTACTTCAGCCGTTGCTACCCGCTTATTATGGCCGATCAACGAAAGTGTATTGACAGATAATCCGGCATTAAAACAAACTCCGGGATATCAGAATTGATTATCAAGCATATCAACTTATCAGATATGACTGAAAAAAGAAGCTGCCTCCAAGAGTATTGGGGCAGCTTCTACATGTAATAAATAATCGTATTTAAAACCTATTGACTAAGTTTTATTTTTCATATCCGGGGGTCTGTTTCAGCAAGGGGTTGACACTCATGACATTTACATCAATAGGCCATAACAGCTTGTATTCTTCACTCGGATCCAAAATCGATTTGTCTGCCGGATAATTAGCCGTAGCAGAAAATGCCAGAGACTTACCGTTGGCATCATGCATACGAACCACATCAAACCAACGTTTACCTTCCCAAACAAACTCTTTATCGCGTTCATGGAGAATGGCTAATTCGTTTTCCGCATAATTTCCTTCAGTATATTTATTAGCTTCATAATCGGAGCCATATGCACGTTTACGTACTTCGTTGATATAGCCGGCACATGGATTTCCAAGACCATTTTCGACTTCAGCCATCATTAACAGAGCATCAGCATAACGATAGACAATGAAATCGGTATCGTAAATACGGTTATTATTTGAATTAATAGAACCGATAGCTTTCTGCATGACGCAGCCAAAACCTTCCTTGTTCTTTTTAGTATAATACTCTAAGAATGTCGCATCACGGCGAGTATCTTTTTCATCGTAACTTTTCCAGAAATCTTCTGTGTATTCATGGCGGAAAACGCCGCCTGTGCCTTTCAGATTTAATGTATCTGTTTCGATTTTCTTGTCATCGTGACCGTAAACCTGTCCAATGAACACCGCATCCTGATAAAGAAACATACCTCCCCAATTGGTTGCCTCACCATCTGCAAAATGTAAAGTGAAAATAACCTCAGCATTGTTTCTATTGGAAGTACTGAACACATCACTAAACTTATTCAATAGCTGGAATTTACCAATTATCCCATTTAAGGCGTTTTTGGCGATCTCCAAATCAGATTTTCCGGAAGCAGTATAACCATTAATGGAAACTTTTGCAGCCCACATATAGATTTCGGCTTTTAACATTAAGGTTGCAGCTTTGGACCACATTGTTTTATCATGCTTGTTATTTATTTCCGTTGTGCCAAAATAACTTTCTGATTTTCCGATATCTTCTTTTATGAAAGATAAAGTAGCTTCCGGGGTAGCACGTTCAACGTAGAATTTGTCCGCAGTAACTTTACCATCCAACAACTCTACAGTTGTAACTATAGGTACACCACCATAAGTTTTATAAAGCATAAAATAATAAAGTGCTCTCAAACCGTATGCCTGTCCTAAGTAAGTTTTTCTATCTGCTTCACTTAGGAAAGCACACTCATTTTCAACTTTTTGAATAAAGTGATTCACTTGCATAATAGGACTGTATAGTCCAAACCAGTTAGTGAATCCCGGATTATCTTGACTTAAGGTATTGGTACGCAGTATAGCGTAGTCCAAACTCGTATTTTGAGAAGAGCTACCAACGCGTTGTGTACCACCACGCAGTTCTCCCAAGCAATAAAACATGTCATAGTTTCCTCTCAATTGAGAATGCATTCCGTACATGAATCCTTCTACCTGGGCTTCATTATTCCAGTAATTACCACTTCCGAAATAATCTTCGGGAGCAAGGTCCAACGCATCACATGACGTATAAAGAACAGATGATACAAATAAGGAAATGATATATATTATTTTTTTCATAATTTATATTTTTATATTTAGAAAGAAACATTAATACCAAAAATCACTGTGCGAGGCAATGGATATCCTCCATTATTATCAGCTTTTTCGGGTGAGAATAAGTGCTTTGCTTCTGTCAAATAACCTAAATTCTGACCTGTTATTGAAAGTTCTACATTAGATAACTTAGCTTTCTGAACCAATATTGAAGGCAATTTATATGACAGTGATAATTCGCGTAATGCTATATAGTTTCCATTATAGGCAAACATGGATGAACTACGGCAATAATTACGTTTACCCAATTGATCGGCCCATACATAAGTCGGATATTTAGCATTCGGATTTTCCGGAGTCCATGTGTTTTTGGTCTCCTCAATAGTATTGTATGTACCTTGAGCACATGACATGATCCACATCGTTTTCCAGTCTACAGCAGTGAATCCCAATGCATAGTCGAAACGTGCCGACAAGGTAAGGTCCTTCCAACTTACAGTTGTATTGATACCACCGGTCCATTTAGGCACAGTATTTCCAACCTTTACCATGTCATAATTGTCAATGACTCCATCGTTATTAACATCTTTCCATTTTACGTCACCCGGCTGAATGGGAAGAGCATTCGACTTCTGAGAATCTGTCAGTTTATTGTAACCTTCAGCGCCACCATACAGAGGACGGCCGCTAGAACCATTGTTACCTGTTGTCAAATCAATCAGATTAGCGGGTATTTCATCTTGAGATTTGTACAGTCCTTCTGCAACAAACATGTAGAGATCACCCGGACGTTGGCCCTCTTGGTATCCTCCGACCCATTTCTTTTCATCTCCGTTTCCTGTATAAACTTGATAAGCACTCTGACGATTTCTTTCAAGTCCGTTATCCGGCAAAGAAACAACCTTGTTTTTGTTCAAAGCACCATTCCAGTTTAAATTCCATTTCCAGTCCTTAGCATCAATAATCCGGAAACCTAATTCAAACTCAAAACCTTGATTCTGGAACTCACCATTGTTTGAAGTAACCGAACTTACACCTGAAGTGGAAGGAACTGTGATATTAGCATATTTATCACTGGTCAGACGATTGTAATAAGTTAAATTGGCATTGATTCGATTTTCTAAGAAGCCCATATCCAAACCTACTTCAAAAGTTCTCGATTTTTCCCACATCAAATAGGGATTAGGAATACTACTCAATAAGAAACCGGTTGAACCATTATAACGATTACTTCCATAAGCACCTTGCACTGTATAGTTACCAACAAAGTTCTTGTTTACATTACCATTTAAACCAAAGCTGGCGCGTAATTTACCAAATGAAAGAATAGATGCTGTATTCTTCATAAATTCTTCTTTACTGAATACCCAACCGGCTGATACCCCCGGGAACACTCCCCAGCGGTTCTCTTCGGCCAGTTTTGAATATCCGTCACGTCTCAAAACCAAAGAAAGTAGGTACTTGGATTGGTAGTCATAATTAACGCGTCCAAAGAATGACATAATGCGTTGACGAGAATGTGAAGAGTCTATGGAACGCTTACCTTCCTCTTTGGAAGTGTATTCCAAATCCATAAAGTCATCAGTGGGAGCCCCGGAACCAGAAGCGCTAAATCCTTTACTGTATGAATCATAGTACTCAAAACCAACCATTGCATCCAAGAAGTTATCTTTGTTGATCTGATAATTATAGTTCAACACTGCATTATATGTTTGGTCAAGAGTGCGTGCGTATGAAGCAGAAGTAGAATGAGATGTAATCAAATTACCGGGAGAACTCAAATAATCTTTATTGAAAGCTTCTGTTTTTTCTTCAGAATAATACCAAATAGCCCCTAATTTCAATGATAGACCTTTCATGAAATCGATTGTGAAAGACTGATTCATTGTAAACTTATCCGTATTATTATCACGGACAAACTGCTTGAAATTGTATTGCTGATTACCATCACCGGAGTTCGGGCCTAACAACATATCACCATCTGCATTGTAGCCTCGGAACGTAGGAGGTAATGAAAGACAGCGTGAGAAATAGTTTGCTTCAGCTGTTTGTGATGCAGGAAGTCCATTCCAAGTCGCATCCGCAAAATTGAAACTTGAATTAGAAGTCAACCATTCTTTAAGTTTATAATCTGCGTTAAAAGTAAAGGTGATTCGTTGGTACCAGTTTCCCACTGCCGTACCTTCACTTTTATTGTAACCTAAACCTGCATAATAGTTACCTTTATCATTACCACCACTGACACTCAAGTTATAATCTTGAGAGAATGATGGGGTATTGATATTGAAGTCGGCAATATTGGTGTTTTTATAGATAATTTTATCACCATATATCGGATCTATCATGGTTTGCCATCCCTGATCAAGCAGGAATGATAAATTATCCGAATATAGCATCGGACTCCATATAGCGGAGCTTGTCTTATTTCCGTCTAATGGCGTTACACCATCTTTGTCAAAATACAGGTTACCTGTTCCGTAAGGAGTTGCAGTCGTTAGTCCACTTAAAGAAGACCATCCTTTTATGCCGGCACCGTCCGGATGTTTCATATCTCCAACGTAAGCATTCATATAACCTGTACGCATCCAATAAAGATAATCGCCGGCATTCATAAAGTTATAGGAATCTTTGAAATAGTTTAAACCAAACTTAGCTTTCAGATTCACCTCTGCTCTACCAGATTTACCACGTTTGGTTGTTACAAGTACTACACCGTCATTTGCACGTGCACCGTAGATAGCTGTTGCACCGGCATCTTTCAAAACTTCCATAGATTCAATGTCATCAGGATTAATATCGCTTAAAGAAGAACGTACCTGACCATCAATTAAAATAAGTGGAGAACCAGAACCATCAAAGTTTGTACCACCACGAAGTACTAAGGTTGGAGCACTGCCCGGATTACCGGAAGTTTGGCTTACTGACAAACCCGCTACGGCACCCGAAAGAGCTTGAGCCGGATTAGTAAACATACCTTGTTTCAAGGTCTCTTCTTTTACTTTAGCGATAGAGTTTGTCACTTTCGTACGCAGCTGTTTGCCACCATACCCCGTTACAACAACTTCCTCCAACATTTCAGAATCTTCTTTCAGCTGAATATTGAAAGAACCTTTACCTTTCACATCGATTGTCTGAGGTTGATACCCAACAAAAGAAACTTTGATCTTTCCGTTAGGATCGACCATTAATGTAAACTTACCGTCAATGTCAGTAATCACACCATTGGTGGTACCGACCTCGACAACACTCGCTCCGATGACTGATTCACCGCTAGCATCCGTAACCACACCTGTGATTGATTTCTTTTGTGCCATGGCTCCAAGAGAACATAAAATGCACAAAATCAAGAAGATGGTTTTCTTCATAAGTATTGCTTTTTGAGTTAATAATAAAGATGTTTATATGTGTTTTTGGTTATTTAAACTAAGTTCTATCGGTACTTGGTATTTTCATTACCTAAATAATAAATGAAAAAGGTTAAATTTATTATTTCTTTTCATTTATATACTATCAAACCGTTGCAAATATATATATTATATTAAAAACTCACAAGCATATTTTAAATATATTTTTTATATAGACGAAATAATATTGAAAAACTAAGATAACCCACTTGGAAATTTCACAAAAGATTGTTTATGGGGTATTCTCTCTCATATAATATTGATTTCTTATATTATATATATAGCGATTCACCTTAGAATAGGTATATGTAATATATTATTGTTTTAAAAAGCTATTGGACTGACTTGAAAAGGGCGAAAGGATATATTCAAAAACCTTATTATATGTTATAAGGTGTTTCTTTGTGTTGAAATATAGATAACTCTTTTTGGCTTATTGAAAAGTAGATTTTAGAGGAATTGGGACGAGAAAAAAATATTTATTGCTTCACTACTTTTCACCATTATTAATTCATAAGTGTTTTTTTACTAAAAATACCATGTTGTTTTGATTCACTATTAAGATGTAATGACTTGTATTATAGCCAATTATATTTTATCTTGATTCTGTATTTACTATTTAAAAAGCTAAGTACCGATAGGACTGTACTCATTTTCAGGTATTTATATTTATGGAGTTTAGAAGAGATAATTTTCCTTTTTTATTAACTAAAAATCAATTTATGAAAAAAGTCCTTTTTATTTTGTTGGGCTGTTTGCTATCGTTTAATGTGATGGCACAGGTAAAGGCGATTTCGGGACTGGTAACAGATGTTACCGGGGAGCCCGTTATTGGGGCAAGTGTTGTAGAAGTGGGAACCACTAATGGAGTAATTACTGATTTAAACGGTAAGTTCTCGTTAAAGGTGGCACCTAATTCACAATTCTTGGTGAGCTATATTGGTTACAAGCAACAAACAATTAAAGTTGGCTCTGAAAGCACTTATAATATTGTGCTGAAAGAGGATGCGGAGGTTTTGGATGAAGTTGTTGTAGTCGGTTATGGTTCGCAAAAGAAGGTGAACGTTACAGGGGCTGTAGGAATGGTTGGTGCTGAAGCGTTGGAAGCGCGTCCGGTAGCAAATGCTTCACAAGCATTGCAGGGTGTTGTTCCCGGCTTAAACCTTACTGTTGGTAATAACGGTGGCGCCCTTGATGGAACGTTAAACATGAATATTCGTGGAGCCGGAACGATTGGTGATGGATCGGGTTCATCCCCACTGGTTTTGATTGATGGCATTGAGGGGGATTTGAATACTGTCAATCCCAATGATATCGAATCTGTTTCGGTATTGAAGGATGCTGCATCCGCTTCTATTTATGGTGCAAGAGCTTCATTCGGTGTAATTCTTGTAACAACGAAGAGTGGTAAGAGCGGTAAGACCAATGTGTCATATAGCGGTAGTGCTCGTTTCTCAGACGCTATTGGTGTACCGGATATTATGGATTCTTACACTTTTGCTCAGTACTTCAATCGTGCTTCTGCCAATAAGGGTGGTGGTGACATTTTTGCCCCTGCTGTAATGGAGCGTATCAAAGCTTATCAAGAGGGAACGCTGAAAGCTACTACTGTTGATAATGGAGCAGGCATTTGGCAAAAATGGGCTAACGCGAATGGAGATACGGATTGGTTTGAAGAATTCTATGATCATTGGGCACCATCTCAGGAGCATAATCTTAGTATTAATGGTGGTACGGATAAGACTCAATACCTGATCAGCGGAAGTTTCCTGGATCAGAAAGGTTTGATGCGTCATGGAAAAGACAAATTTCAACGCTACACGCTGAACGGTAAGATTACAACGGCTGTCACTGATTGGTTTAAGGTGACATATTCTACTAAATGGACCCGTGAGGATTTTGAGCGTCCTTCTTATCTGACCGGAAACTTTTTCCATAACTTAGCTCGTAAATGGCCTGTACATCCGGCTTATGATCCGAATGGATTCCCTATGGATGAGGGTGAAGTGGAGCAGATGGAAAATGGTGGAAAGCAAAACAGTCAGAAAGATTTTTATACGAATCAGTTGCAACTGGTTTTCGAACCTATTAAAAACTGGAAAATCAATCTTGACGGTAGTGTACGTACCACTACTCAATATCAGCATTGGGAAGTATTGCCTGTTTATGCTTATAATGTAGCCGGAGATCCTTATTATACAGTGTGGGATATGGGATATGGTTCTTATGCGGCAGGTTCTTCTCGAGTGAATGAATATAGTTGGAAGGAAAATTATTATACTACAAATATTTATTCGGATTATTTCAAGCAGTTCGATAACGGACATTATTTTAAAGTGATGGCCGGTTTTAATGCAGAGTTATATAAAACCAGAAACATTACGGCTGAAAAAAATACTTTGATTACCCCGGGGGTACCTACTATTAATACGGCAACTGATGATCCGCAGGCTTATGGTGGTTATGCTGACAACTCAGTAGCCGGTTTCTTTGCGCGTGTTAACTGGAGTTATAAAGACCGTTATATGTTTGAGGCTAATGGTCGATATGATGGTTCTTCCCGCTTCGTAGGAAAAGAACGTTGGGGATTCTTCCCATCATTCTCTGCCGGTTGGAATATTGCTCGCGAACCATTCATGGAGAGCTTTGCTGAAAAAATTAATATGGGAAGTTTAAAGTTGAGAGCTTCTTGGGGGCAGCTGGGTAATACGAATACCAATGATGCATGGTATCCATTTTATCAAACGATGCCTGTAGGGTCTAATTACGGTTGGCTAGTAAATGGCGAACGTCCTAACTATGCTACAAATCCGGGTATTGTCAGCTCTAAGAAAACTTGGGAGACAGTGGAGACTTGGGATGTCGGTTTGGATTGGTCTTTCTTCAATAACCGTTTATCCGGTTCATTCGACTATTTCGTACGTTATACTTATGATATGATCGGCCCGGCTCCCGAACTTTCAAGTTTGTTGGGAACTTCAGTTCCGAAGATTAACAACTCGGACATGAAATCGTATGGTTTTGAGTTGGAGGTAAATTGGAGAGATCGGATCGGTGAAGTTTCTTATGGAGCAAAATTTGTACTTTCTGATGACCAACAGAAGATTCTGCGCTATCCGAATGACTCGTATGATGTAGGTTCGTATTATAAAGGTGAACATTTGAACGATATTTGGGGATTGACAACAATCGGTATTGCTAAATCACAGGAAGAGATGGATGCTCATTTGGCAAAAGTCGATCAATCTTCTGTTGGAACCAATTGGGGTGTCGGTGATATTATGTATGCCGATTTGGATGGTGACGGAAAAATCAGTAACGGAACCAATAAATTAGGAGATACGGGCGATTATCGTATTATCGGTAATTCGACTCCTCGTTTTAAATATGGTATTACACTGGATGCTGCCTGGAAAGGATTCGATTTCAGCATTTTTATGCAGGGGATCGGAAAACGTGACCTATGGCTGGACGGATGTTATTTCTGGGGAGCCAACGGACAAGGAAATGAGTGGCAGTCTACCGGCTTTGCCGAACATTGGGATTTCTTCCGTCCGGAGGGTGACCCGTTAGGTGCTAATTTGAATTCATATTATCCGCGCGTCAACTTTAGTGGGGATCGTAATACCAAGGTTCAGACGCGTTATTTACAGAATGGGGCATATCTGCGTTTGAAGAATGTTCAGTTGGGTTATACATTGCCTCGGGTATGGACAGAGAAAGCCGGAATATCTTCTGTACGTGTATATGTTTCGGGTGATAACCTGGCAACTATAACCAGTCTTTCTAAGATTTTCGATCCGGAAGCTACCGGAAGTTTGGCCGGAACAGGATCCGGTAAGTTGTATCCTTTGCAAAGAGTGATATCTGTTGGTGTTAACGTTAATTTTTAAATTGAAGTATTATGAAGCTTAAAATAAAAAATCTGTTTGTACAAGCATGTTTTGTTGCGGGAGGGGTAATGGCGCTCACGTCCTGTAATGACTTTCTTGATAGAGAACCTCTTTCTTCTGTCACACCGGAAGTCTACTTTCAAACGGTGGATCACTTTGCCGCTTATTCCATAGCGAGGTATCAAAACTATTTTCCTTCGCATGGTGGTTATGGAGCAGGTATAGCGAATAACGATGGTGGAACGGATAATATGGTGGCCGGAGGGCGTAGTAGTCGCTATGTAAAAGGGCTTTGGAAAGTTCCTTCCAGTGATGGTAACTGGAGTTTCAGCAATATCCGTTATTGCAACTACTTCTTTGAGAATGCTGTGCCTAAATATGAAGCGGGTGAGGTTGCCGGAGCAGATGCCGATATTCGTCATTATATTGGCGAAATGCATCTGATGCGTGCTCTTGTGTACTATAATTTATTGCGTACTTACGGTGACTTTCCGATCGTAACAGAGGTTTTGCCCGATGACAAAACGGTGCTGATGGAAAAAGGTGTCCGCCAACCTCGTAATCTGGTTGCCCGCTTTATCCTGAAAGATTTGGATGATGCTGCCAATATGATGTACAGTAAGGGATTTAAAAATAATACCCGTTTGAATCGTGAGACAGCTTTGCTGATTAAATCCCGGGTGGCACTGTATGAAGCTTCTTTTGAAAGATACCACAAGGGTACAGGGCGTGTACCGGGAGATGATAACTGGCCGGGAAAGAAAGTACATTCTAATTTCTCATTGGATGTAGAAGCTGAGGTTGACTTCTTCTTGACAGAAGCCATGAAGGCAGCGGAAGAAGTTGCAGATAAAATAACTTTGACCCCTAATACAAAGGTTGAAGATCCTGCTAGTCCTTCTATTACATCCGGATGGAATCCTTATTTTGAAATGTATGCCAATGTTGATTTAAGCGGCTATGACGAAGTGTTGTTCTGGCGTCAGTATGCAAAAACCGGTAGTTTCTCTATCATGCATGGCACCCCGGCATGGATTGCGTCCGGTTCTAATCATGGCTTGTTGAAAAGCTATGTTGAAAGCTTCTTGATGCAGGATGGTCTGCCTTGGTATGCGGCCAGTAGCGCAGCACCTTATAAGGGGGATGCTACATTGGATGATGTGAAGGCCAATCGCGATAACCGTCTTCAGTTGTTTATGTTTGGTGAAAGCAATTTTGTACCAGTATATTCGACCGAGGAACCGGGCACTGTGAAAATGTTTGCTCCGCATCCTGTATCTAACCGTGAAGAGATGAGAGACCAGACAGGATATCGTATTCGTAAATATGCCAGCTTTGATATGGCACAGAATGTATGGGGAAAAGCTGAGTCGACTACCGGATGTATTATTTATCGTGGCGTAGAGGCTTATCTGAATTATCTGGAAGCTTATTATATGAAGAATGGTAACGTTACAGGTAAAGCAGCTCAATATTGGAGAGCCGTTCGTGAACGTGCAGGCGTAGATCCTGATTTTACAAAAACAATCAATGCGACCGATTTGAGTCAGGAAACAGATTGGGGTAAATATTCGGGTGGACAAGTTGTAGACGCCACCTTATTAAATATTCGCCGTGAACGTCGTTGCGAATTTATTGGTGAAGGGATGCGTTGGGATGATTTGGTACGTTGGCGTTCAATGGATCATCTGCTGACAAAAAATTATATCCCTGAAGGATGTAATTTCTGGGATGAAATGTACAAATCGGCTAATAAAGATGAGAATGGTGCTGAGGTTACATTTAAAGATTCTGGTGAAGAAGGTTCTAATATCTCTTCACGCTCCTTTAAATACCTGCGTCCGTATGCTATTTTGAAAACCAATAATGATGTATACGATGGGTATACCTGGCAGAAGGCACATTATCTCAATCCTGTGCCGGTTCGTGAGATGGAATTGCTGTCTCCGGATGAAAAAGCAGAGACATCTGTATTGTATCAGAATCCTTATTGGTCAACTAAGATTGGGGAAGTGGCTGAAGAATAATTGAGTTTTCAATAGATCACCGAAATAAGATAAAGGAGAGGGATGTTGCTCGAGATAACATCCCTCTCTTTGTTTTTAAATACAATCCAAATCCTGATTGATGGGATAGTCTTCAATGACCGCTTTGAATATGTTTATTTCCGATGGTTTAGTGCTTTGCGTCGAATAGTGTCTTGTTTATTAAATCGACCGTATATAATAAAATATTTAATTAACATAACCGTTATATAATAAAAAATACTATCTTTGCTCCCGATAACATAAATATTAATTAGTCGATACCATGAAAAAAGCCGTAATTCTATTTTCGCTTTTCTGTTTTCTGTGTGCTATACCGGTAGTTCAAGCAGCAGATACCATTTTTGTTCGTGAAACACGTATTCCTATTTTGATAGAAAGGCAGGATAATGTCTTATTCTATCTCCGTTTGGATGCTAAAGAGAGCCAGACCCTGAACGATGTAGTGTTAAACTTGGGTGAAGGAGTGAATCTTTCTGAAATTCAGTCCATAAAGCTTTATTATGGAGGTACTGAAGCATTGCAGGATAGTGGTAAAAAACGTTTTGCTCCTGTTGGATATATTTCCAGTAACACTCCGGGGAAAACACTTGCCGCCAATCCGTCTTATTCAATCAAAAAATCGGAGGTGACTAATCCCGGTAATCAGGTTGTTCTGAAAGGAGATCAGAAACTGTTTCCCGGAATCAATTATTTCTGGATTAGTTTGCAAATGAAGCCGGGCACTTCGCTTACCAGCAAGGTGACCGCGGATATCGCTTCAATTACTTTGGATGGCAAAAAAGCCCTGTTGGATGTAGTTTCAGAAAATGGGATAGAACACCGTATGGGAGTAGGAGTGCGCCATGCCGGAGACGATAATTCTGCCGCATTCCGTATTCCGGGATTGGTGACTACTAATAAAGGTACGTTACTGGGAGTTTATGATGTACGTTATAACAGTAGTGTTGACTTGCAGGAGCATGTTGATGTTGGTTTAAGCCGCAGTACAGATGGTGGAAAAACTTGGGAAAAAATGCGTTTGCCTTTGGCTTTTGGAGAATTCGGTGGTTTGCCTGCCGGTCAGAATGGGGTAGGAGACCCTTCTATCCTTGTTGATACAAAAACAAATAATGTTTGGGTGGTTGCTGCCTGGACACATGGTATGGGTAATCAGCGGGCATGGTGGAGTTCACATCCGGGTATGGATATGAACCATACAGCACAACTTGTTTTAGCTAAAAGTACAGATGATGGTAAAACATGGTCTGCACCTATTAATATTACAGAGCAGGTGAAAGATCCTTCTTGGTATTTCTTGTTGCAGGGACCGGGTAGGGGTATCACTATGAGTGACGGTACTTTGGTATTCCCAACTCAGTTTATCGATTCGACACGTGTGCCCAATGCCGGTATTATGTACAGTAAAGATGGTGGCAAGAACTGGAAGATGCACAATTATGCACGTACGAACACTACAGAAGCCCAGGTAGCTGAGGTCGAACCCGGAGTGTTGATGTTGAATATGCGTGATAATCGTGGAGGAAGCCGCGCTGTGGCTATTACAAAAGATTTGGGTAAAACATGGACGGAACATGAATCTTCTCGTAAGGCATTGCCGGAATCTGTTTGTATGGCTAGTTTGATCAGTGTGAAAGCAAAAGATAATGTGTTGGGCAAGGATTTATTGATTTTCTCTAATCCTAATACGACAAAAGGACGCTATAATACTACTATTAAAATAAGTTTGGATGGCGGTGTGACTTGGTCACCCGAACATCAGCTGTTGTTGGATGAAGGCAATAACTGGGGTTATTCTTGCCTCTCTATGATTGATAAAGAGACGATTGGTATTCTTTATGAAAGTAGTGTGGCGCACATGACATTCCAGGCTGTGAAGTTGAAAGACATTATTAAATGAGAGATTTCCCCCATAAACTAAATAAATACCGATGAGAAACAAACAAATTTTCTTAATCAGTTTCATTATTTACTTATGCACAATTTCTTCGGTTCGGGCAGGTGAATATCACCTGCTCCCGGAACCGCAAAAGTTTACCCCTTTAGGTTCCAGTTTTGTGCTGGGCAGAACAAAGCTTTCTACTCCGGTGCTTCGGCAAGAGTGGGAAGCTTTTGTTGTTGATAGGGGTGGAGTGATTGATGACAAAGCTCGTGCAAGTATTGAAGTGAAACTGGTACCTTCGTTAGAAGAGGTACCTTTGAACGCAGACGAAGCTTATCGCCTGGTGGTAAATAATGGCAAAGTTACGGTTGAGGCTGTGACGGAGCATGGTGTGTATTGGGCTATGCAGACTTTGGCCCAGCTACAGGATGTACAAAAGAAAAAGGCAACATTCAACGGTTGTTCAATTGTTGACTGGCCTGCTTTCCGAATACGCGGCTTTATGCAGGATGTAGGGCGTACGTATATGTCGATTGAAGAATTGAAACGTGAAATTGCTGTTCTTTCACGATTTAAAATTAATGTTTTTCATTGGCATCTGACTGAAAATCAATCATGGAGATTGCAAAGTAAAATTTTTCCGATGTTGAATGACAGTGTGAACACGACTCGTATGCCGGGTAAATACTATACATTGGAAGAAGCGAAAGATTTAGTCGCTTTTTGTAAAGCGCATAATATACTTTTAATTCCGGAATTTGATATGCCGGGGCATAGTGAGGCTTTTGTCCGTACATTCCGTCATGATATGCAGAGCCCGGAAGGAATGAAAATTCTTAAATTGCTGGTAGATGAAGTTTGCGAGACTTTTGATGTACCTTATCTTCATATTGGTACGGATGAAGTTCGATTTACCAATCCAAAGTTTGTTCCGGAAATGGTCGAATATGTCCGTGCCAAAGGAAAGAAAGTCATTTCGTGGAATCCGGGATGGCATTATAAACCTGGCGAGATTGATATGACGCATTTGTGGAGTTATCGTGGAAAAGCCCAAAAAGGTATTCCCGCAATTGATTCTAAGTTTCATTATCTCAATCATTTTGATACTTTTGGCGATATCATTGCATTGTATAACAGCCGTATTTATAATGTTGAGCAAGGAAGTGACGATATTGCAGGGACAATTCTTGCCATCTGGAATGACCGTTACGTAGCTAACGAACGCAATATTATACTTGAGAATAATTTCTATCCTAATATGCTGGCTATTGCTGAACGTGCATGGAAAGGCGGAGGTACAGAATATTTTGATAAGAATGGTACTATCTTACCTTCTGAAGGCTCTCCGGAGTTTAAAGAATTTGCTGATTTTGAGAATCGTATGCTTTGGCATAAAGAGCATACATTTAAGGGATATCCGTTCGCCTATGTAAAACAGACGAATGTAAAATGGAATATTACTGATGCATTTCCTAATGGTGGAGATTTGAATAAAGTCTTTCCTCCGGAACAGGAATTGAAGGATTCTTATTTATATGAAGGAAAAGAGTATGGGGTACACCCTGCCATTGGTGCGGGTATCTATCTTCGTCATGTATGGGGGAAAATGGTACCTACTTTCTATAAAGATCCGCAAGAGAATCATACGGCTTATGCCTATACATGGGTTTACTCTCCGAAAGATCAGGAAGTAGGGCTGTGGGCTGAATTCCAGAATTATGGTCGTTCGGAAATGGACCTGGCTCCATTGCAAGGTAAATGGGACTATAAAGGCAGCCGTATCTGGATCAATAATGAAGAAATACAGCCACCTGTATGGACAGCTACTCATCGTACAAAGAGTAATGAAATAGCGTTGGGAAATGAAAATTGTGTGGCACGTCCACCTATCGCCGTCCATCTGAATAAAGGCTGGAATAAAGTTTTCCTGAAATTGCCGGTTGGCAAATTCAATATGCCCGAGGTGCGGTTGGTGAAGTGGATGTTTACTACAGTTTTTGTAACTCCTGACGGAGAAAATGCAGTGGACGGACTTATCTATTCGCCCGACAAAACGAAGTGATTGAGAAAAAATAAAAACGAATGAAGAAAATTTTATTAATGATGTTGTTGCTCGCCTCAATGGCGAGCAACGCACAGGAACGCAAATATTCTACGTTCTATTATCAACGTGCAACTCTGTTTGAGGAGTTGCCTGTGACTTCAAAAGATATCATTTTTCTGGGTAATAGCATTACCAACGGGGGAGAATGGAGTGAATTATTGAATAATAAGCATGTCAAGAACCGAGGAATCAGTGGTGATATCTGTATGGGTGTTTATGATCGGCTGGATGCGATTTTGAAAGGAAAACCCGCCAAAATATTCTTGTTGATCGGCATAAATGATGTAAGCCGGGGCACTTCTGCAGATACAATTGTGAACCGTATTGGTATGATTACTCAAAAAATTAAACAAGATTCTCCAAAAACAAAGCTATATTTGCAAAGTATACTTCCGGTAACCGATCATTATAAGATGTTTGGCGGACATACGTCACGCTGGCAGGAAGTGAAAAAGATCAATGAAGGACTGATGTATCTTGCTGATAAAGAGAATGTGACCTATATCGATCTTTATTCTCATTTTGTTGATGAGAAGACCGGGAAAATGAATATTGAGTATACTAATGATGGTTTACATTTACTGGGAAAAGGCTACTTAAAATGGGTTGATATTGTTAAACCTTATATAAATAAGAAATGAAAAAGATACTATTCTTATCTCTGTTCTTGATGGTATGCACCATTTTATCCGCACAGAAGCGGGTGAAAGTGGCTTGTGTAGGGAATAGTATTACATACGGATATACTCTTCCGAATCCTGCAACGGACTCTTACCCATCACAGTTGCAACAACTCCTAGGGGAGACTTACGAAGTTGGAAATTTCGGGAAATCAGGAGCTACCTTATTGAATAAGGGACATCGTCCTTACATGCAGCAAGAAGAATTTAAAAAGGCAATTGCTTTTGCCGGTGATATTGTTGTTATCCATTTGGGTATTAATGATACGGATCCACGTGATTGGCCGAACTATCGTGACAGTTTCGTGAAAGATTATCTGGCGTTGATTGATTCTTTCAGAGTTGCTAATCCTAAATGTCATATTATTATTGCCCGTTTGACACCGATCGCTGACCGTCATCCTCGTTTTGAGTCAGGTACCCGTGATTGGCATGGAGAAATTCAACAAAGTATTGAGACGATAGCTAAATATGCAGGAGTTCAGTTAATGGATTTCCATGAACCGCTTTATCCTTACCCCTATCTTCTTCCGGATGCTGTACATCCTAACGTAGAGGGAGCCGGTATTCTTGCAAAAACGGTATATTCGGCGATTACAGGAGATTTTGGAGGGTTACATCTATCTGAGTTGTATACTGATAACATGGTACTTCAACACGGAGAGCCGTTGGCTATCCGAGGCAAAGCAAATGCGGGTGAAAAAGTGACTGTTTCAATAGCTAAACAGAAGTTGACTGCAAAGGCTGCTTCCAATGGAGACTGGACTGTCACCATTCAGCCGTTAAAGGCCGGTGGTCCATATACACTGACTGTCTCTGCCGGAAAACAGAAACAAACATTCAATAATGTTTTGGCCGGAGAAGTGTGGCTTTGTTCCGGACAATCTAACATGGAATTTTATTTGAGTTGGAGTAAAACGGCTAAAAGAGATATTCCGCAGGCTGCTAATGATCAGATTCGTTTGTTCGATATGAAGGCACGCTGGCGTACGGACGCAGTGGAGTGGGATGCATCCGTATTGGATTCGTTGAATCATTTGCAGTATTATAAAGATACCGAATGGACGGTTTGTTCACCTGCAACAGCAGGTTCTTTTTCTGCTGTGGCCTATTATTTTGGCAAAATGCTGCAGGATAGCCTGAAAGTGCCTGTAGGATTGATTTGTAATGCGATTGGTGGTTCGCCTACTGAAGCATGGGTTGATCGCAGTACATTGGAGTATAAGTTCCCTGCTATATTACGTAACTGGACTCAAAATGACTTTATTCAGGATTGGGTGCGCGGTCGCGCTGCTCTTAATGTGAAAAAGGCTGTTAATAAGCAGCAACGTCATCCTTACGAACCTTGTTATTTATATGAGGCAGGTATTCGTCCTTTGGAGCAATATCCTATTAAAGGCATCATCTGGTATCAGGGTGAATCGAATGCACATAATCGTGAGGCACACGAGAAATTGTTTAAGCTCTTGGTTGAGAGCTGGCGTAAAAACTGGGAAAATGAGAATTTACCTTTTTATTATGTACAGTTGTCAAGTATCAACCGTCCGTCATGGCCTTGGTTCCGTGATAGCCAGCGTAGAATGATGTATGAAATACCTCATACGGGTATGGCGGTATCGAGTGACCTGGGCGATTCACTTGATGTGCATCCCAAACATAAGCAGCCGGTAGGCGAGCGTTTGGCTCATTGGGCTTTGAATCAAACTTATGGAAAGAAGAATGTTACACCTTCGGGACCAATGTTCCGTAATGTAGAGTTTCGTGATGGCGCTGCTTATGTATCATTCGATTGTGCCGAGGGGATGCATGCATCGGACGGAAAGCCGTTACAGACATTCGAAGTGGCAGAAACAGAGGATATTTATTATCCGGCCACAGCCGAAATCGTAGGAAATCAAATTAAAGTATATAGTAAAGAAGTGAAAAATCCTCTTCACGTGCGTTACGGTTGGCAACCTTTTACCCGTGCCAATCTAGTCAACGGTGACGGTTTACCGGCGTCTACGTTCCGTACGGACTGGGGAAAATAAACTTGAAAAAGTGAGCAGTTTATGATGAAAAAGTTATTGTATGGACTTGTATGTTGTTGCAGTTTAGCCTATGGGCAAAACCAAGACACTTCGGATGTGTTAATGCTGAATGACGATTGGTCGTTTTCACAGGTAGGAACAGAAAAATGGCTGCCAGCTACTGTTCCGGGCACAGTTCATCAGGATTTGATTCATCATAAACTGCTACCTGATCCGTTCTATGGGACCAATGAAAAAAAGATTCAGTGGGTGGAGGACGAAGATTGGGAATATAAAACTTGTTTTGTCGTTACAGAGGAACAATTAAAGAGAGATGCCGCCCAGCTTTTCTTCGAGGGATTGGATACCTATGCTGACGTTTATCTGAACGGTTCTTTGGTTTTGAAATCAGATAATATGTTTGTGGGTTATGCGGTTCCTGTAAAACAGGTGTTACGTAAAGGTGAGAATTTGCTGCATGTCTATTTTCATTCTCCTATAAAACAAACTCTTCCACAATGGTCATCCAATGGATTTAATTATCCGGCTGATAATGATCACCACGAAAAGCGTCTTAGTGTATTTACTAGAAAAGCACCTTATAGTTATGGATGGGACTGGGGAATCCGCATGGTTACAAGCGGTATCTGGCGTCCTGTGACTCTTCGTTTTTATGATGTTGCCACTATTGCCGATTATCATGTGAAACAGTTGAGCCTGACAGATCAAGTCGCAAAACTTTCTAATGAATTGGAAATTAATAGCATTTCAGAGAAGGAAAAATCTGCTGAGGTTTTGATCTCTTATTCATTGCAAGGAGGGAAAGAAGTAACAGTAAAGGAGAACGTGACGTTAAAACCGGGTTTAAATAAGATTCATATTCCGTTGGATATTCAGAACCCTGTGCGTTGGATGCCCAATGGATGGGGAGAACCTCATTTATATGATTTCTCAGCACAAGTGATATGTGACGGTAAAACAATTGCCTCGCGCCAGCATCGCATCGGACTTCGTACGATACGGGTGGTAAACGAAAAAGATAAAGAGGGAGAATCTTTTTATTTTGAAGTGAATGGTATCCCGATGTTTGCCAAAGGAGCCAATTATATCCCTGATGATGCATTGCTTCCCTGTATAACCACTGAGCGTTATAAGACTCTGTTCCGGGACATGAAAGAGGCCAATATGAATATGGTACGTATATGGGGGGGAGGAACTTATGAGGATGATCGTTTCTATGATCTGGCAGATGAAAATGGTATTCTTGTTTGGCAGGATTTTATGTTTGCCTGTACTGCTTATCCCAGCGATCCTACTTTCTTGAAGCGGGTAGAAGAAGAGGCTGAATATAATATCAAACGTCTGCGCAACCATGCTTCATTGGCCATGTGGTGTGGAAATAATGAGATTCTGGAAGGATTGAAATATTGGGGATGGCAGAAAAACTATACTCCGGAAGTGTATGAAAATATGTTCCGGGGGTATGATAAGTTGTTCCGGGGATTACTTCCTGCCAAAGTACAGGAACTCGATGAAGGTCGTTTTTACAAGCATTCTTCTCCTTATTTTGCAAATTGGGGACGTCCGGAGTCATGGGGCATAGGTGACAGTCATAATTGGGGAGTGTGGTACGGCAAAAAAACATTCGAATCATTAGACACGGATTTACCGCGATTTATGAGTGAATTTGGTTTCCAGTCGTTCCCGGAAATGAAGACGATTGCTACATTTGCTGCTCCGGAAGACTATCAGATTGAATCGGAAGTGATGAATGGGCATCAGAAAAGCAGTATTGGTAATGACTTGATACGTACCTATATGGAACGTGATTATATCGTTCCTGAGAAATTTGAAGACTTTGTGTATATCGGACTTGTGCTTCAGGGACACGGCATGCGTCATGGGATGGAAGCACATCGTCGTAACCGCCCTTATTGTATGGGGACATTATATTGGCAGCTTAATGATAGCTGGCCGGTAGTTTCCTGGTCCAGTATAGACTATTATGGCAATTGGAAAGCGTTGCATTATCAGGCAAAGCGTGCTTTTGCGCCGTTACTGGTCAATGTAATACAGGAAGGCGATAGCTTGAATATTTATCTGATATCCGATATGTTGGAAAAGCAGAGTCAGCTTACACTTGAAATGAAAGTCATTGATTTTAATGGCAAGACATTAGACAAAGAAGTCATCAAGGCAGTTGAGGTAGCGATGAATACTTCTTCTTGTATCGTGCGTAAACCGTTGGACACTTGGGTGAATCCGGAACAGCGAAAGAGCAGTTTTCTACTACTTAGCCTGAAAGATAAATCGGGTAGGAAAGTGGCTGAAGAAGTTTATTTCTTTGATAAAACCAAGAATTTGGAGCTGCCTCAGACAGCTATTTCCATGAAAGTGAAACAACTCGATGGGAAGTGTGAACTGACCTTGTCATCTCCTAAACTGGCAAAAGATGTCTTTGTCCAGATTCCTGTTCAAGGAGCCCGTTTCACTGATAATTTCTTCGATCTGTTGCCGGGTGAAAACAAAAAAATAACGATAACGTCTCCGGAGATTAAGAAGGGAGAAAGCTTGAATATCACAGTGAAACATGTACGAGATACCTATAACTAACACCTATTAAATAATTTGTATGAGAAATCTTTTTAAAATTGCCGGTTTACTGGCGCTCACGGGATTTATTTCTTCGTGTAACGACAAAGAAACTACAGCTAATTACCAGGTAATTCCTTTACCTCAGGAAATTACGACTGCTCAAAGCCAACCATTTACATTAAATGGTAGTGTAAAAATCATCTATCCGGAAGGAAATGAAAAGATGCAACGCAATGCCCAATTCCTGGCTGATTATCTGAAGAAAGCCACAGGTAAGGATTATGCCGTTGAAGCAGGTACTGAGGGCAAAGGTGCTATTCTGCTTAAGTTGGGTATGGAATCAGAAAACCCCGAAGCTTATCAGTTGAGTGTGAACGCAGATGGTGTAACTATTGCTGCTCCTACTGAAGCTGGTGTATTCTATGGTATCCAGACTTTACGTAAGTCTATTCCGGTAGCTATCGGTACAACTCCTTCATTGCCGGCTGTCGAGATTAGCGACTATCCTCGTTTTAGTTATCGTGGTGCCCATTTTGATGTAGGTCGCCATTTCTTCACAGTAGACGAAGTAAAGACATACATCGATATGATGGCTTTGCATAACATGAACCGTTTACACTGGCACTTAACCGAAGATCAGGGATGGAGACTTGAAATCAAGAAGTATCCTAAACTGACTGAGATCGGTTCAAAAAGATCGGAAACTGTAATCGGACGTAATTCCGGTGAATATGACGGAAAACCTTACGGTGGTTTCTATACTCAGGAAGAAGCCAGAGAAATCGTAGCGTATGCTGCAGATCGTTATATCACTGTTATTCCTGAAATTGACCTTCCGGGACATATGCAGGGAGCATTGGCCGCTTATCCGCATTTGGGATGTACAGGTGGACCGTATGAGGTTTGGAAAATATGGGGAGTATCTGATCAGGTGCTTTGTGCCGGAAACGACAGTGTACTGACTTTTATTGATGATGTCCTGACAGAAGTAATGGATATCTTCCCTTCTGAATATATCCATGTCGGAGGTGACGAATGTCCGAAGACTGAATGGGCGAAATGTCCGAAGTGCCAGGCTCGTATCAAGGCCTTGGGAATCAAGAGTGACGCTAAACATTCAAAAGAAGAATATTTGCAGAGTTTTGTTATCAATCATGCAGAAAAATTCCTGAACGAACATGGACGTCAGATTATTGGCTGGGACGAAATCCTGGAAGGTGGACTGGCTCCGAATGCTACAGTGATGTCATGGCGCGGCGAAGGTGGCGGTATCGAAGCTGCCAAGCAGAAACATGATGTTATCATGACCCCGAACACTTATCTTTACTTTGACTACTATCAGACCAAGGATACAGAGAATGAACCTTTGGCTATCGGTGGTTATGTGCCTTTGGAAAGAGTTTATGGTTACGAACCGATGCCTTCTTCATTGACACCGGAAGAACAAAAACATATTATTGGCGTACAGGCTAATCTTTGGACGGAATACATTCCTACTTTCTCTCAGGCTCAGTATATGGTGTTGCCGCGTTGGGCTGCTTTAGCAGAGGTTCAATGGTCTAATCCTGAAAAGAAGAATTATGAAAACTTCCTGAGCCGTTTGCCGCAGTTGATTAATATTTATGATGCTGAAGGATATAATTATGCCAAACATGTATTTGATGTGAAATCTGAGTTTGTAGCTAATTCGGCCACAGGAGCAGTAGACGTAGTGATGACTACTATTGACGGTGCTCCCATTCATTATACATTAGATGGAACTGAGCCTACGGCAGCTTCTCCTGTGTGTGATAGTATTCTTACAATCAAGGAAAGTTGTACTCTGAAAGCGGTTGCTGTCCGTCCTACCGGAAACAGCAAAATGCTGACTGAACAGATTGCTTTCAGTAAATCTACTTCAAAACCTATTAAAGCCAATCAGCCTGTAAACAAGCAATATGAATTTGGTGGTGTTTCTACATTAGTAGACGGACTGAAAGGAAATGGCAATTATAAAACAGGTCGTTGGATCGCTTTTTATAAAAATGATATGGATGTAACGATTGACTTGCAACAACCTACCGAGATCTCCAGTGTAGCTATCACTACTTGTGTTGAAAAGGGCGACTGGGTATTTGATGCACGTTCTTTCTCAATTGAAGTATCAGATGACGATAAGACTTTTACAAAGGTAGCTTCTGAAGCATATCCTGAAATGAAAGAGACAGATCGTAATGGCCTTTACGAGCACAAATTGACTTTTGATCCGGTAAAAACCCGTTATGTGAAAGTGATTGCAACATCGGAACACTCGATTCCGGCATGGCATGGTGGTAAAGGTAATCCGGGCTTCTTATTTGTAGATGAAATTACGTTGAATTGAAAAAATAGAAATGACAGAAATTAAAACGATTCGTTTTCTTTCTATCATTGGATGTTTACTTGCCGGGATGGCTGCTTCGTGCAGCTCCCGGCAAGTTGCGCCTAATGAAGAAGGGATTAGCGTGCAGAAAATGACCGGATTCCCCGAAGGAGAACCCGGTTTTTCTTTGGGTGTATCGGCATGTTATGCCGGCATCTATCAGGGAGAATTATTGATTGCCGGCGGATGTAATTTTCCGGAAACTCCGGCAGCTGAAGGAGGGAAGAAGAAATTCTACCAAGGTATTTATGCTGCTGACGCTTCTGCAGATTCAGTTTTCGTGTGGCGAAAAGTAGGTCAGCTGCCCGTTGCTGCTGCTTATGGAGTCTCAGTATCGACTCCTCGAGGGATAGTGTGTGTGGGTGGATCGAATGAAAATGGATCCTTATCTGCCGTTTACCGCCTTTCTTTGAGTGATGATAAACAAGCTGTGATTGTAGATACGCTGCCATCTTTACCTTGTACGATGGATAACATGAGTGGTTCGGTTGTTGATTATACCCTTTTTGTAGCCGGAGGCAATGTGAATGGCAAGCCTTCGAATGGGCTTTATTGCCTCAATCTGGGCAACCCTGAGACCGGCTGGCAACAACTTCCCGATTTTCCGGGTGCTCCCCGTGTACAGCCTGTATGTGTGGGGCAGCGTAAAGAGAATGAGACACTTTTATATCTGTGGGGAGGTTTTTCCGGGGCATTCGATGGGCGGTCTGCAACTCTTTCTACTGACGGATACTGTTATTCCCCCTCTTTGCAACAATGGCAACCCGTCTCTACTCCGATAGGGAGTGATTCTGTGCCTGTAGCTTTAGGTGGAGGTGCAGGTATAGCTCTGACAGACAGTCTGATACTTTGCACCGGTGGGGTTAATAAAGATATTTTCTTGTCTGCCCTGCAACGCGAGGAGATGATGAAAGCAGCAGTGACCGGCGGTAATCAGGCAGCTGTAGACAGTTTGAAATCTGAAGCAAAAACATATATGTTGCATCCGGCTGAATGGTATCGTTTCAATGACCGTATCCTGATTTACAACACACGTCGGGATAAATGGGAAGAGGCTGTTCGGAGCCAAGATGTCGCTCGTGCCGGTGCTGCATTGACAGGACAGGGACAGACCTTCTTTAACATCAATGGTGAGTTGAAGCCGGGGATCCGTACTCCGGAAATAGCTAAGATAATGATTGACTAATTGCAGATAATCTGACATTTTACTTATATTTGTGCATTGAAAACAAAAAACTAAAACCAATCATATCATGATAAAACCTACAATGAGAATTTGTACTTTCTTGCTTGCAGCCGGTTTGATGATAGCAACAGCTGGTATGAAAGCGCAGTCTGTCATTCCCATACCTCTCCGGATGGAACAAGGAAGCGGAACTTTTCAGTTTTCCGGTGAAACCCTGTTGTATACCAATCTGAAGGGTAAGGAGAAGAAAATGATGATGGATTATCTGGAGACATTACCCATTCACTTTAAAAGTTCCAAAAAACAAGCCAAAGAGAATGTAGTCTCATTGCTGATAACAAAGGATAACTCTCAGTTACCCTCTCCCGAGAGCTATACCTTAGAAGTTACTCCCCGTAAAATAACAGTGCAGGCTACTTCCGGAGCCGGATTATTCTATGGCGTACAGACCCTTTTGCAAATGGCACAGCCTGCAATGGGAGATACTTGGTCAGTTCAGGCTACGACGATTCAAGATTCACCACGATTTGAATACCGGGGGCTGATGCTCGATGTTTCAAGGCATTTTCGCTCCAAGGAGTTTGTAAAAAAGCAGATAGATGCATTAGCTTATTATAAACTCAATCGTTTACATTTACACCTAACAGATGCTGCGGGGTGGCGTATCGAGATTAAGAAATATCCTTTATTGACAGAATTTGCCGCCTGGCGTCCGGAAGCTAACTGGAAAAAATGGTGGAATGAAGGTGGACGTAAATATTGTCGTTTCGATGCTCCGGGGGCTTCAGGCGGCTATTATACACAGGATGATATTCGTGAATTGGTCAATTATGCACGCGAGCGCCATGTTACCATTATTCCTGAGATCGAAATGCCGGCTCATTCAGAAGAGGTTCTGACCGCTTATCCGGAACTGTCCTGTTCGGGAGAGCCTTACAAGGATGCCGACTTTTGTGTCGGAAACGAGAAAACCTTTACGTTTCTTGAGGATGTGTTGACGGAGGTCATGGAGCTTTTCCCTTCTCAATATATTCATGTTGGAGGCGACGAAGCCGGTAAGGTAGCTTGGAAAACCTGTCCTAAATGCCAAAAGCGCATGCAGGATGAGCATTTGGCTAATGTGGATGAATTACAGAGTTACCTGATCCATCGCGTAGAAGTATTTCTCAATGCTCATGGACGTAAACTGTTAGGATGGGATGAGATTTTGCAAGGAGGACTGGCGCCCAATGCTACTGTGATGTCATGGCGTGGTGAACAAGGAGGTATCGATGCCGTAAAATCCGGTCATCAGGCGATTATGACTCCCGGGTCACATTGTTATATAGATGGTTATCAAGATGCACCTTATTCCCAACCTGAGGCTATTGGCGGATATCTGCCCTTGGAAAAGGTATACTCTTATAATCCGATCCCTGCCTCACTTACACCTGATGAAGCGAAGCTGATTTATGGTGTCCAAGCCAATCTTTGGGCGGAATACATCCAGACTGACGAGCATTGTGAATACATGATTTATCCTCGTATTCTTGCGTTGGCCGAAGTGGCTTGGTCTGCTCCCGAACGAAAATCATGGACTGATTTTCGCCCGCGTGCTCTAAAAGCCGTAGCATATCTACAATCCAAGGGATATCATCCGTTTGATTTGAAAAAGGAGATCGGTAATCGGCCTGAAGCGTCAAAACCGGTTCAGCATCTTGCCTTGGGCAAAACGGTTAAATATAATGCTCCTTACAATGCGTCTTATCCGGCGCAAGGCGATAAAACCCTGACTGACGGAATCCGGGGTAGCTGGACTTACAGTGATGGGGTATGGCAGGGCTTTATTTCCCGTGATCGTTTGGATGTAACTATCGATATGGGTGAGTCGACTGTTTTGCATTCGATTGGCGCAGATTTTATGCAGGTAGTAGGTCCGGAAGTCTTTTTGCCTACCGAAGTGATAATTTCTGTTTCGGAGGATGGCAAGAACTTCACCGAATTGAGTCGTCAGACACATAAAGTAGTGAAGTCGGATGCTGTGGTCTTTAAAAACTACGCATGGAATGGGGAAGCCAAAGGACGATACATCCGCTATCAGGCTCGTGCCGGAGAAGAGTTTGGAGGCTGGGTGTTTACCGACGAAATCGTTGTAGAATAACCTTCCTCACAGAGCGGGTGAAACCAAACGTATATATTAATAAATAATAGTATTGAAAGAATGAAGAAACTACCTTATTTTGTATCATTTGCAGCTGCCTGGCTATTTATAGCAGTGGCTTCTGCGCAAGAGAATCCGGTAGATTATGTAAATCCGTTCGTCGGAACGACGAATTACGGAACAACGAATCCCGGAGCTATCTGTCCGCAGGGAATGATGTCGGTTGTTCCTTTTAATGTGATGGGGGACAAATCCGTTGGTAATAAAATAGATAAAGACAGCCAGTGGTGGTCTACACCTTATGAACATACCAATACCTATTTCACCGGATTCTCACATGTTAATCTGAGTGGAGTAGGATGTCCGGAGCTGGGCTCCTTACTTTTGATGCCCACAACCGGAAAATTGAACGTTGATTATTTACAATACGGAAGTGCCTATAAAGACGAGAAAGCCACTCCGGGTTATTACTCAAATGTTCTGACTAAATATGGGATTAAGAATGAGGTTTCGGCTACTTTGCGTACCGGAATCAGTCGTTTTACTTTTCCCAAAGGAGAAAGTAATATCCTTTTGAATCTGGGCGAAGGATTGACCAATGAAACCGGGGCTACCGTTCGTTTTGTCAGTGACACCGAAATAGAGGGGAGTAAGCTGCTCGGTACATTCTGTTATAATCCGCAGGCCGTATTTCCCATTTATTTTGTGATGCGTATTAACAAAACTCCTCGTGCACGTGGCTATTGGAAGAAGATGCGTCCGATGACGGTGGAAGCGCAGTGGGATAATACTTCCGGTAAAAATAAGCTGTATACTGCTTATACCAAAGAGATGAGTGGCGATGATATCGGTACTTGGTTTACGTTTGATACCGACGAAGGTGAAACGATCGAAGTCAGTATGGGAGTGTCGTTTGTCAGCATAGCCAATGCCCGTCTGAATTTAGAGAAAGAGCAGGCCGGAAAGGGATTTGATCAGATTCGTGCCGAAGCGCGTGCCATGTGGCAGAATGATCTTTCACGGATTCTTGTAGAAGGTGGTACCGAAGAGCAGAAAAGAGTATTCTATACCGCCATGTATCATTTGTTGATTCATCCGAATATTTTGCAGGACGTGAACGGACAATATCCGGCTATGGAAGGTAGCGAGATTCTTACGACAAAAGGCAACCGTTATACTGTATTCTCGCTTTGGGATACCTACCGTAATGTACATCAGTTGATGACACTGCTTTTCCCCGATCGGCAGTTGGATATGGTTCGTACAATGGTAGATATGTACAAGGAGCACGGATGGTTACCCAAATGGGAGCTTTACGGGCGTGAGACACTTACCATGGAGGGTGATCCGAGTATTCCCGTTATCGTGGATACCTGGATGAAAGGGTTGCGTGACTTTGATGTACAAGCAGCCTATGAAGCTATGTATAAGTCTGCTACGACACCTGGCAAAGATAATTTAATGCGTCCCGACATAGATGATTACATTGCGAAAGGATATGTGCCCCTGACAGAGCAGTATGATAATTCTGTATCGCATGCACTGGAATACTATATAGCCGATTATGCGCTCTCACGTTTTGCCCAGGCGCTGGGAAAGAAAGAAGATGCGAAGTTATTCTACGACCGTTCGCTGGGATATAAACATTACTACTGCAAGGAGTTCGGTACATTACGTCCCATTTTACCCGACGGAACATTCTACTCTCCATTCGATCCGATGGAAGGAGCCAATTTTGCTCCGAGTCCCGGTTTTCATGAGGGGAACTCCTGGAATTATACATTTTATGTTCCCCATGATATTGCAGGCTTGACCCGATTGATGGGAGGTAAGAAGAAGTTTGTGGATAAACTGCAGAAAGTATTTGATGAAGGCTTGTATGATCCTGCCAACGAACCGGATATTGCCTATCCTTATTTATTCAGTTACTTCAAAGGAGAAGAATGGCGTACCCAGAAACAGGTGAAGCGTTTGCTTGCCGAATATTTCACTGACCGGCCTGACGGTATTCCCGGTAATGATGATACCGGTACGATGTCAGCATGGGCTATTTTCAGTATGATCGGTTTGTATCCTGATTGTCCGGGAATGCCTGATTATACGCTGACTACACCTACGTTTGACAAAGTAACCATTCAGTTGGATCCGAAATATTATAAAGAAAAAGAGCTGGTCATTACTGCTGTCCGTCCGGGAGATAATGCCGATCTGATTAAGGAGGTAAAATTGAATGGAAAGAAACATGCAGGTTATCGTATCAGTCATGAGGAGTTGGTACATGCCGGGAAGATAGAATTTATATTAAAATAAAAACAAATCAATCATGAACAAGAAAATCAAAATTGCATTTGCTTCGATGCTCGCTGTGCCGCTGTTGGCGTGTGCGCAAGTCCGTACGGAACAAACCTTTGAGAAGGGATGGAAGTTCACTCGTGAGGATAGTAAAGACTTTAGTAACTCTACGTATGATGATGCGAAGTGGCAATCTGTGACCGTTCCGCATGATTGGGCTATTTACGGACCATTCAGTATTAATAATGATAAACAGAACGTAGCCATTTCTCAGGATGGACAGAAAGAGGCGATGGAGCATGCCGGACGTACCGGGGGACTTCCTTTTGTCGGTGTGGGATGGTATAGGCTCAATTTTGATGCTCCTTCATTCAGTAAGGGCAAAAAGGCTACTCTGGTTTTCGATGGAGCCATGAGCCACGCACATGTCTATATCAACGGACAAGAGGCCGGTTATTGGCCTTACGGTTACAATAGTTTTTATGTGGATGCCACTCCTTATTTGAAACCGGGTGAAAAGAATACATTGGCGGTTCGGCTTGAAAACGAGAACGAATCTTCACGTTGGTATCCGGGTGCCGGATTATATCGCAATGTACATCTGGTAGTGAACGAAGATGCCCATATTCCTACTTGGGGTACTCAGTTGACTACTCCTGTAGTGAAAGATGAATTTGCAAAGGTAAACCTGAAAACCAAACTCGATGTACCAGCCGGAAAAGCATTCGAAGGATATCGTATTGTTACCGAACTGAAGGATAAGGATGGTAAAGTGGTGGCAGCCAACGAAAAGAAGGGAGGTCCGTTCGATGACAATGTTTTCGAACAAGATTTCGTAGTGACTTCTCCGGCTTTGTGGACTCCGGATACTCCGCATCTTTATAGTGCCGTTTCTAAAGTATATGAGGGGAATACTCTGAAGGATGAATATACTACTTCATTCGGTATTCGTTCCATTGAGATTATTCCGAATAAAGGTTTCTTCCTGAATGGAAAGAAAACCATGTTCAAAGGTGTGTGCAATCACCATGATCTCGGACCGTTGGGAGGTATTGCCAATGATGCCGGTATTCGCCGTCAGATTCGTATCCTGAAAGACATGGGCTGCAATGCCATCCGTACTTCACATAACATGCCTGCTCCCGAATTGATTAAAGCTTGTGATGAAATGGGCATGATGATAATGGCCGAGTCATTTGACGAGTGGAAAGCAGCCAAAGTACAGAATGGTTATCACAAAGTGTTTGATGAATGGGTAGAGAAAGATCTGGTGAATCTGATTCATCAGTATCGCAATAATCCGAGCGTGGTTATGTGGTGTATCGGTAATGAGGTGCCCGACCAGTGGAACGGTGACCGTGGACCGAAACTGTCACGCTTCTTGCAGGATATCTGCCATCGTGAAGATCCTACACGTCCTGTTACTCAGGGGATGGATGCTCCCGATGCAGTAGTCAATAATAATATGGCGGCTGTGATGGACGTAGCCGGTTTTAATTACCGTCCTCACAAATATCAGGAAAACTACAAGAAACTTCCGCAACAGATCATCCTGGGTAGCGAGACAGCTTCTACCGTTAGTTCACGTGGCGTTTATAAATTCCCTGTTGTCCGTCGTGCGATGCAGAAGTATGACGATCATCAGTCTTCATCATATGATGTAGAGCATTGCGGTTGGTCCAATCTTCCGGAAGACGATTTTATCCAGCATGAGGATTTGCCTTATTGTATTGGTGAGTTCGTATGGACCGGATTCGATTATTTAGGCGAACCGACTCCGTACTATACCGATTGGCCCAGCCACTCTTCGTTGTTTGGAATTATAGACCTTGCCGGACTTCCGAAAGACCGTTATTATCTCTATCGCAGTCATTGGAATAAAGATAAGGAAACGCTGCATATCTTGCCTCACTGGAATTGGGAAGGACGTGAGGGTGAAGTTACCCCGGTATTTGTATATACCAATTATCCTTCGGCTGAACTGTTTATTAACGGCAAAAGTCAGGGCAAGCGTACAAAGGATCTCTCCGTTACGGTAAACAATAGCGGTGACTCTACTTCTGTGGCCAACTTCAAACGTCAGCAACGTTATCGCCTGATGTGGATGGATACGAAATACGAGCCGGGTACTGTAAAAGTGGTTGCTTACGATAAAGATGGCAAAGCCGTTGCTGAGAAGGAAATTCATACAGCCGGAAAGCCCGATCACATTGAGTTGGTGGCAGACCGTAGCGTGATTGACGCCAATGGTAAAGATCTCTCATTTGTGACAGTGAAGGTAGTCGATAAAGAGGGTAATCTTTGTCCGCTGGCAGACAATGAGATCAGTTTCAAGGTGAAGGGAGCAGGTACTTATCGTGCAGGAGCCAATGGTAATCCGGCTTCTCTTGAGTCATTCCAGACCCCGAAGATGAAAGTATTCAGCGGTATGATGACAGCGATTGTGCAGTCTACTGAAAAAGCAGGAAAGATCACACTTGAAGCAACAGGAAAAGGTCTGAAAAAAGGTACATTGCTGATCGAAAGCAAATAATCTGTTCAGATAGAGTAAGAAAGGAGGGCATCCGGGCAACCAGATGCTCTCTTTTTTTGTTATATTTTATATGCGAACCCTTCAAATGTTAATAGTATGAAACAACACCGGATCATCTGTATACCGACATTGACTTTTGCCCTGCTTCTGATGTTTACTCCCTCTATCTTGCAGGCGCAGGATAAGCCTGTTTTTCCCATTGATTCACTTATAACAGTAGGATATGCTACCGGAAATAAGAAAAACATTTCCGGTTCAGTAGAAAAAATTACGGAGTTGGGCATGAATAAAGATCAGATAACCAATCCGCTGGAGGCGATTCGCGGACGTGTTCCCGGACTTACCATACAAAAAGGAACCAACGGACCGGCAGCTTTGGATGCCGTACGTTTGCGGGGAACTACTTCATTGACCAGTGGTAACGACCCTTTGATCATTGTCGATGGTGTATTTGGTGACCTCAGTATGCTCACTTCTATTTATCCTACCGATATAGAGAGTTTCACCATTCTCAAAGATGCTTCCGAGACAGCTCAATATGGCTCCCGCGGTGCTTCCGGTGTTATTGAAATTACGACAAAGAAAGGAATCCGGGGTAAAACCAGGGTTAGCTACAATGGGAGTTTTGGTATCTCTTCTGTCTACAAAAATCTGGAAATGCTCTCCGGAAATGAATTTCGTAATCTGGCCCGGCAGCAAGGTGTTGCTATACTCGACAAAGGAAATGAAACGGATTTTCTGAAAGAGATAGAACAGACTGGTTTGCAGCAGAATCATCATGTTGCATTTTATGGCGGGACGGATGCTTCCAGTTATCGTGTTTCGTTGGGCTTTATGGATCGTCAAGGTATCATTCTGAATGAAGATATGAAAAACTTCACTTCGAATATGAACATGACCCAACATGTGTTTGATGATTTTTTAGTCTGTGAACTGGGTATGTTTGGCTCTATTCAAAAGAATCATAATTTGTTTGACCTTCAAAAAACGTTCTATTCGGCTGCTACTTTTAATCCTACTTATCCCAATCACCGAAATCCGGAGACTGATTCCTGGGATCAGATTACCAATGCCAGCCAGATCACTAATCCACTGGCTTGGATGGAAGTGAAAGATCATGATGCTACATCACATATCAGTACCCATGCCCGGCTGACTTTTAATTTATTTCGTGAACTGAAACTGATTCTTTTCGGTTCTTATACCTATAATATTGTAGAAAACTCCCAATATCTGCCTACGGCTGTGTGGGCTCATGGACAGGCATACAAGGGGACCAGGAAAATGGAGTCACTGCTTGGCAATCTGATGCTGACTTACAAAAAGAAATGGAGCAAGCATTATTTTGATGTACTGGCACTGGCCGAACTGCAAAAAGAAACTTATAGCGGCTTTTATACTACTGTGACCAATTTCAATACCGATCAGTTTGGTTACAATAATCTTCAGGCAGGTGCCATACGGCTTTGGGAAGGAACAAATTCTTATTTTGAACAGCCCCGACTGGCATCTTTTCTCGGACGTTTCAACTATACGTTTGCCGACCGGTATATCTTCACGGTGAATGCACGTACCGATGCTTCTTCTAAATTTGGTGCCAATCATAAATGGGGATTTTTTCCATCCGTATCGGGCGCCTGGGTTGTCAGTGAGGAAAAGTTCATGAAGCGTATTCCGTTGGTTGATAATTTGAAACTTCGCATTGGCTACGGTTTAGCCGGCAATCAGAGTGGCATTGACTCCTATACGACACTTAATTTGGTGAAACCCAATGGAGTGGTACCTGTCGGTAGTTCACAAGTGGTGACTTTGGGTAATATGCGTAATACCAATCCCGATTTGAAGTGGGAAGTAAAACGCACTTTCAATGCGGGAGTAGATCTTGGTATGTTTGGCAACCGGCTTCTTTTCTCTCTTAATTATTATAATTCCAAAACCTCTGATATGCTCTATCTGTACAACGTCAGTGTACCGCCTTTCACCTATAACACTCTTTTGGCCAATATTGGTTCCATGCGTAATAGTGGTACGGAGATAGCTGTCGGCCTCACCCCCCTGAAGACTCAGGATATGGAACTGAATGTTAATGTCAATGTTACTTTTCAGCAAAACAAGTTACTCTCTTTAAGTGGGATGTACGGTGGAGAAAATATCTCGGCGCCTGAATACAAAAGTTTGGCAAGTCTCGACGGAGCCGGATTTCATGGTGGATACAACCATATTGTCTATCAAATGGTAGGTCAACCTTTAGGTGTTTTCTATCTGCCCCATTGCAAGGGACTTATTGCCGATGGAAATGGCGGATATACCTATGACATTGCCGACCTGAATGGGGGAGGGGTAAGTCTTGAAGATGGTGAGGATCGTTATGTAGCAGGACAGGCTGTCCCTAAAACTTTACTCGGTTCCAATATCAGTTTCCGCTATAAGCGTTTCGATCTGTCGGTACAGGTGAACGGCGCATTCGGTCATAAAATCTATAACGGCACTTCACTGACCTATATGAATATGAATATTTTTCCCGATTACAATGTGATGAAGAAAGCTCCCGGACGCAATATCAAAGATCAGACTGCTACAGACTACTGGCTGGAAAAGGGAGACTACATCAATTTTGATTACGTTACTGTCGGATGGAATGTTCCGGTAACGAAGTGGAAAAAGTATGTGCAATCTTTCCGTCTCGCGTTCACTGTCAACAATCTGGCTACTATCACAGGCTACTCCGGTCTGTCACCCATGATCAACAGTTCTACAGTCAATTCTACCTTGGGTGTGGATGATAAACGGGCTTATCCTTTGGCGCGTACCTATACTCTCGGTTTAAGTATTAATTTTTAATGGGAGGATGAGTTATGAAAAGTCGTTATATATGTATGTTCGCCTGTCTTTGGGGACTCGGTTTTCTGTTTTCATGTGATGGTTTTCTGAATGAGAATCCTAAAGATAAGATTCCTGAGGAAGATGCTTATAAGAATCTAACAGATTTATATTATAATGCAGTGGCCTCTTTGTACAATAACATCGGAGGTTACAGTGATAGCCAGGGTTTGCAGGGGACCGGCAGAGGAATTTACGATCTGAATACTTTTACCACTGATGAGGCTATTATGCCTACACGTGGCGGTGACTGGTACGATGGCGGGTTCTGGCAAGGACTTTTCCTGCATCGGTGGGGAGTGGATAATGATGCCATTCAAGCCACGTGGGAATATTTATATAAGGTGGTCAGTCTTTGCAATCAGTCACTCGAACGGATCGATACGTACCAGCAGACCCATAACGATGAAGAACTGCCTGTCTATCGGGCGGAGGTCCGCGCTTTCCGTGCTTTGTATTATTATCATTTAATGGATTTGTTTGCCCGTGTCCCTTTGGTTCTTTCATCATCCACTCCTTTGAAAGAAGTGAAGCAGAACAGTCGCAAAGAAGTTTTCGATTTTGTAGTGAAAGAGCTGCAGGAGTCTGAACCCTTGCTGGAAATGGCATATAGCAATCGTTCCGGCAATTATTACGGACGCATTACACGTCCCGTAGCCTGTTTTTTACTTGCTAAACTTGCCTTGAATGCTGAAATATATACGGATAATAATTGGACCGACGGTCAATTTCCCGATGGAAAAGATATTTATTTTGAAGTGGATGGCGAGCGGCTCAATGCCTGGCAGACGGTAGAGGCTTATTGTGATGCCATCACTGCAATGGGATATCGGCTGGAAGATAATTATGAAGCGAACTTTGCTGTTTACAATGAATCTTCTGTTGAGAATATCTTCACCATCCCGATGAGCAAGACTCTGTATACCAATCAGATGCAATATCTTTTTCGCTCCCATCACTACAATCATGCCAAGGCCTATGGGTTGGGAGGAGAGAATGGTTCAAGTGCTACTGTGGAAGTCCTTCGTACGTTTGGATACGATACAGAGGCAGTCGATCCTCGTTTTGACAAATGTTATTTTGCCGGTATTGTATATGACCTCAAAGGAAAAGTCGTCACACTCGATGACGGTACCCAGCTGGAATATTTCCCCTGGAAGGTGGATGTCGATATATCTAATACTCCTTATGAAAAGACTGCCGGAGCGCGGATGAAAAAGTATGCGATTGATGAAACTGCCACCAAAGACGGTAAACTGATGGAAAATGATATTGTACTCTATCGTTATGCCGATGTATTACTCATGAAAAGCGAAGCCAAGGTGCGTAATGGAGAAAATGGAGATGAAGAATTGAACCTTGTCCGCTCTCGTGTGAATGCTCCTTTCCGGACGGCTACATTAGCTAATCTATTGGCCGAACGTCAGTTGGAGTTTGCATGGGAAGGGTGGCGCAGGCAAGATTTGATCCGGTTTCGTCAATATACCCGCACTTATACGGGCAGACCTCAACTTTCGGGTGAGAAGAATGGTTATACTACGGTATTTCCCATTCCGGAAAAGGTTCGGTTAATGAACCCCAATCTGACACAGAATCCGGGGTATTGAGCTAACAAGGACGGGAAGTTGGAAGCGGCTATCTCTAAATCGTAAGATATCCATCATTATAGCAGAAAAGTCTATTTATCAGGTAAATAGTTCTTTTGTTCAGATATAAAATTGCCCGGGCAACATCAGGAGATGTAAGTCCGGGCAACATTTTATAGGGTACTCTCTGTTTAAATCAGAGTAATTGGTAACGGAGCCGATTAGTCAAAGAGGCTTCTGAACTTCTTGAATATCTTTTCTTTGATTGAAGTACTCGGTTTAAAGTTCTTTGATTCCTCCAGTTTCTCCAGAGTGCTTTTTTCCTCTTTGCTCAACGTTTCGGGCACATATACACTAACGTTGACCAATAAATCTCCTGTACCGTAGCCGTTTACGCTTGGCAGACCTTTGCCACGCAGGCGGAGCACTTTACCCGGTTGTGTACCTGCTTCTATTTTCACTTTTACTTTGCCGTCAATGGTCGGTATTTCTACCGCACCTCCGATAGCTGCTGTGGGGAAGCTTAGCAATAGGTTGTACACCAGGTCATTTTCATCACGGATCAGTTCCGGATGTGGTTCTTCTTCTACCAGAATCAGCAGATCACCCGGTATACCGTTGTGCTTTCCGGCATTTCCTTTACCCCCCATAGAGAGTTGCATACCTTCTGCTACTCCGGCAGGAATCTTTACGGTTACTACTTCTTCGCCATATTCGATGCCTTCTCCTCCACAAACCTTACACTTGTCTTTAATGATCTTACCTTCACCATTACAAGTCGGACATGTGGTACGCGTCTGCATAGTTCCCAAGATCGTCTGTTGGTTGCGGATGACCGATCCGCTTCCTTTGCAGGTCGGGCAAGTCTCAGAACCGCTGTTTCCTTCCGCCCCGGTTCCATGGCAATGCGAACAAGGCACATATTTTTTCAGCTTAAATTTCTTTTCAACTCCTGTAGAGATTTCTTTCAAATTCAGCTTTACTTTCACTCTGAGGTCCGAGCCACGGAATTTTCTCTGTTGAGAACCTCCGCCTCCAAATCCGCCAAAGCCTCCGAAACCACCACCGAATCCGCCGCCGCTATGGCCGCCAAAAATATCACCGAACATAGAGAAAATGTCGTCCATAGACATTCCGCCGCTAAATCCGCCGAACGGTCCACCGTTTCCGGCTGCTCCGCTCATTCCTGCATGACCAAACTGGTCGTAGCGGGCACGCTTATCCGGGTTGCTCAGTACGTCGTAGGCTTCGGCTGCTTCTTTAAACTTTTCTTCCGCTTCCTTGTCACCCGGATTTTTGTCCGGATGATATTGGATGGCTTTTTTCCGGTATGCTTTCTTTATTTCTTCGACTGTTGACTCTTTCGTGACTTCCAGCACTTCGTAATAATCTCTTTTTTCTGCCATATTTTAGTTTCGTTGATTTTAGTTATGTTAGCAAGTTCGTTCATGTTCCGGTTATTCTCCCACAACTACTTTTGCATGGCGGATTACTTTACCGTTCAGTGTATATCCGGTTTGTACACAATCCAATATTTTACCTTTCTGTTCTTCTGTCGGGGCAGGAATCACAGCAATGGCTTCGTGATAGTCTGTATCCAACGGCTGGTCTTTGGTTTCAATCACCTTCACTCCATCCTGTGACAGGATAGACAGGAATTTATTGTATATCAGCTCAACACCTTCTTTCACGGCATTTACGTCTGTGGCTGTTTCCATAGTTGTCAGCGCACGTTCCATATCATCGATTACCGGCAGAATGCTTTTGATACTCTTCTCACCACCATTCAGAATCAATTCGGCTTTTTCTTTGACGGTACGTTTGCGGTAGTTGTCAAATTCAGCCGAGAGCCGGAGGTATTTGTCTTTTTGATCTTCGATTTGAGCCAGAGCTTCTTTTAGCTCTTTTTCCAACTTTTCCTCTGCGGTCAGCGGTTCGGTTGCTTCAGTTGCTTCTTCGTTTTGCGACTGTCCTTCAACGGTATCCTGAATATCGTCTACTTTCAACTCTTCTTCTTGCTTGGTTTTCTTTTCTTTCGGATCCATATCTATTCTGTTTTTATTCTTGTTAAACGGATTTAGTTTCATGTCAATACGGCATTTTGATGTACTGGCTTTGCAGCAAAAACTTTGCCAGTTTGTCTGTTTTGCCAAAAAACGCAGCAAAGGTAATACTTTTATGTCAGATTGACACATTCCTGATAGTTCGTTATTCACTAAAAATGTCTACCTTTGTCACCGCGTTATTTTGATAATAAATAAATTAAGGAATAATAATAGAATGATTACAGTTTCTAACGTTTCGGTACAGTTTGGTAAAAGAGTTTTGTTTAATGATGTAAATCTGAAGTTTACAAGTGGAAATTGTTATGGTATCATCGGTGCTAACGGTGCCGGTAAATCTACTTTTCTGCGCACGATTTACGGTGACCTCGATCCTACAACCGGAAACATTACATTAGGTCCGGGCGAACGCCTTTCAGTGTTGAGTCAGGACCACTTTAAATGGGACGCTTTTACGGTTATGGATACCGTAATGATGGGGCACACAGTGTTGTGGGACATCATGAAACAGCGCGAAGCCCTTTATGCTAAAGAAGATTTTACGGACGAAGACGGTTTGAAAGTTTCCGAACTGGAAGAGAAGTTTGCCGAACTCGACGGATGGAATGCCGAAAGCGATGCGGCGATGTTGCTGAGCGGTTTAGGTGTGAAAGAAGACAAACATTATACATTGATGGGTGAATTGAGCGGTAAAGAGAAAGTGCGTGTGATGTTGGCACAGGCATTATACGGAAATCCCGATAACCTGCTGCTCGACGAGCCTACCAATGACTTGGATATGGAGACCGTTACCTGGTTGGAGGAGTATCTCTCCAACTTCGAACATACCGTGTTAGTTGTGAGCCACGACCGTCACTTCCTCGATTCTGTATGTACACATACCGTCGATATAGATTACGGAAAAATCAATCTTTTTGCCGGTAATTACAGTTTCTGGTACGAATCCAGCCAGTTGGCTCTTCGTCAACAGCAGAACCAGAAGGCCAAAGCTGAAGAGAAAAAGAAAGAGTTGGAAGAGTTCATCCGTCGTTTCAGTGCCAATGTTGCCAAGAGTAAGCAGACTACCAGCCGTAAGAAGATGCTCGAAAAGTTGAATGTCGAGGAAATCAAACCATCATCCCGCAAATATCCGGGTATCATTTTTACTCCGGAACGTGAGCCGGGCAATCAGATTCTGGAAGTTTCCGGTTTGAGTAAGAAGACCGAAGATGGAGTTGTGCTGTTCAACGACGTGAACTTCAACGTGGAGAAAGGAGATAAGATTGTATTTATTTCACGTAATCCGCGTGCGATGACCGCTTTCTTTGAGATCATCAACGGGCATATGAAACCCGATGCCGGACATTTCAACTGGGGAGTGACGATTACTACCGCTTATCTTCCTTTGGACAATACCGAATATTTCAATACCGATCTGAATCTAGTCGACTGGCTGAGCCAATATGGCGAAGGCAACGAGGTGTATATGAAAGGTTTTCTGGGGCGTATGCTTTTCTCCGGTGAGGAAGTACTGAAAAAAGTTAGTGTTCTTTCGGGAGGAGAGAAGATGCGTTGTATGATTGCCCGTATGCAGTTGCGCAATGCCAACTGTCTGATTCTCGATACTCCGACCAATCATCTCGACTTGGAGTCTATTCAGGCATTCAATAACAATCTGAAGACTTACAAAGGTAATATCCTCTTCTCTTCGCATGACCACGAATTTATTCAGACCGTTGCTAATCGTGTGATTGAATTGACTCCGAATGGTATCATCGACAAGATGATGGAATATGACGAATACATTACTTCCGACCACATCAAAGAGCTGAGAGCCAAGATGTATAAGTAACGATGAACGTTTTTTGAACGATAAACGATGAACAGGCTGCACATAAATGGGTGCCTGTTCATCGTTTTTTTGTTTGCATTTACTGTAGTTTATCATCCATCGTTATTTTACCTTTCTTCATTTATTGCGTATCATATATAAACAACATATACAGTGTGAGCTATGGAACAGAATGAGATACAGGTATTGGTTGAAAAGAGCAGGAGGCAAGATGCAAGTGCATTTGCTTTGCTTGTGGCGGAGTATCAGACTTTCGTTTTTCGCTTGGCTTTCCGTCTATTGTGCGATGAAGAAGAAGCCCGGGATATGGTGCAGGAGACTTTTTTACGTGTCTGGCTTTCATTGGATAAGTACCGGCCGGAGTTCCGTTTTTCCACCTGGCTTTACAGGGTAGCATGTAATATCTGTTATGATCGTCTGCGGGCTTTGCAGCATTCTCCGGCCGGTGCGCTCTCTGATATTACATTTGCCGAACTACCTGTTTGTTCCGATGATAATATTGAAGCCACGTTAGTCAACCGGGAGCTGAAAGCCCATATCCTGTACTTCATGCAACAACTGACCCCTAAGCAAAAGCTTGTATTTACATTGCGGGATATCGAGGAGTTGGAAATCAAGGAAATTGAGAAGATCACCGGATTTACATCTGTCCAGATCAAGGCCAATCTCTATCTTGCACGAAAAAGTATCCGTAAGAAGTTGAACGAAATAAATAAAGAAAGATGAAAAAGGAAGAAATGAATTACGAAAAATGGTTGGAGCAATTAAAGAAGACTCCACCTGTTTTAGAAAATCCGGACGCACTGACCGAGGATATTATGCGTGCTGTCAAAGCAGCGCCTTTCAGGAACAGGCCCGTCCGCAGATTGAACTTTGCTGCCTGGTGTTCTGCTATTGCTGCAACCCTGCTTCTCGGTTTATGGGTGGCAGAGGCAGTTGCTGTCGATCCGATTCTATCCTCAGAGGTGACTCGTATACCGAAACCCTATCAAGAGCAAACACTCACCGATGAGCGAAGCTATGAGAGATTGATGACAGGAGAGAAGCGGGAGATCTTCTTTTCCGCGTCCCGAAGTCGGAAAAAGGAGATGCTTAAACGGGAACGGCTTTATACCCGGTACGAACAGATAATGAAGAATGAATAACCTATAAAAACAGATGCATATGAAAACGAATAAACTTTTATCGATATTGCTGCTGGCGGTTTCAATGGTGTCTTGCACCACTTATTATCAGGTGAAAACCCGGATTCATCCTGACGGTTCGGCCCATAGGGAAGTATATGCTTTTGCCGATTCTGCATTCATGGCCGGAGATCCGATGAAAAACCCCTTTATGTTTTCTTTGGATTCCGGTTGGGTAGTGACACGTTTCGATTCTGTCCGTACTCACAATTATTTTGGAGAAGAGGGGAAGATTAACGTATGTGCCGGCAGGGAAGAGCCTTCTGTCAGCATGTTTGCGGAGCAGGTTCATCCTAAAGATCCGATGTACCGTCCTTTGGTGACTCCTCAGGAGACACTGACCAAACATTTTCGTTGGTTCTACACCTATTATACCTATACTGGCATCTATCCGGAATTGGCAGATAAAGGCCCCGTACCTCTAAAGAACTACCTGAATGAATCGGAACAGAAGCTTTGGTTCCAGGGTGACGACACAGCCTATCGCGGAATGAACGGATTGGAGATGAAAGAATTGCTCGATCGGTTGGAAAAGAAATTTTACGACTGGTACAACCGAAGTCTTTATGAATTAAGTTTCGAAGTTATCCGGCCTTTTATCGCTGAGATAGATCGGGGGAAGTATATGTCCCGTCTGGATGAAGTTAAGGATTCATTGTATCTCGGCTATCAACCTAAAGATGATGATCCGGATCCTGATCCGGAACTCATTTGCCAATTGCTCGATACGCATTATCATACCGACTGTTTTTCTCTGCTTTATAAGGAAAAGCAACAGGAAGTAGATAAACGCTTTGACGAAGAGACACGTCCGATTGAATTGTTCGGAGCCGTGATTCAATATGAACTTAAAATGCCCGGACAAATGATCTCAGCCAATACAACTTTCAGAGATCGCGAATATCTGGTTTGGAAAGTGGATGCTTACCGTCTTTTGGCGGGTGAATATTCCTTGACGGCCCGATCACGGGTACCCAATGTCTGGGCCTTTATTCTTACCGGTGTACTGATTCTTTTGGGAATAGGCTTTTGGATAAAAAAGCGATGAATAGGAGAGGAGTGAGATAATGTCAGAACTCACTACAGATTACGCAGTTCTTCACAGATTATTCATGTGGTCATCCATGATTTAAATTCACTCTGTGTTACTACTCTGTGTGCTCTGTGGTGAGTTCTGACAGCTCTTGTTTTTATCGTTTATAAATCAACTTATTTTTTCCTTCTCCAAAAAGGTTATCTCCTATCGTTGTGATTTTGTCTCCATGAGCAACTACGTACCGCAACCTGTCGCATCCCATGAAAGCTCCATATTCGATAGCAGTAATGCTTTCCGGTAGTTCTACCGTTCCACAGAGACGGCCGCAATTGCTGAAAGCCCGTTGTCCGATGCTTTTTAGTCCATGTGGCAGACGGATGCGGAGCAGATATTTTTTTTGTGAGAAAGTAAAGTCGGGGATGGCCGTTGCATTGGTTTTTTCAATGTCTACAGCTACCAGATTCGGCATATAATCCCGTATCAGCTTGAAGTCGGCTGCATCCAGCTTGCCTTCGATGGTCAGGAAGTTGATTTCTTTCGGCTGTAGTCCTGCTTTCTGAATTTCATTTTCCAGCGTGCTTAGTGCTCCTACCTCTATTTTAGCTTCCAGTGGTTCGCCTTCGATGAATGCAAAGTTATCCCAACGGTTTTTCAGCCGGTATTCATCACTTGCTCCCAGTGGTACAAAGATAGCAGTGATGCTGTCTGCCAATGCTTCCGGCAGTAGGTTAGGAGGAGTTTTCTTTTTAATCTGGCATATATTCAGATTTTCGCAGCCCATAAAAGCCGCATCTTCAATGTTTTTGATCTTTTCCGAAAGAATGATCTTTTTCAGAGTTGATTTTCCTTTGGCAGTGCCGTTTTCCATCTTACAGAAAGCGTATGCCGGAACAAAGTTCGGCATATAAATATAGAACTTATCCGGATAGGTACCTTCTTTACCCGAGTACATGCTGATGCTCGCATTAGCTATGTCGAGCACTTGTAAGTTTTTAAATTCATCGCGCAGATGTCTGAAGTCCACTGCATTGATCTTTCCGGTCAGGGTCAGGTGGGTGACCTGGTTCGCTTCCTCTTCCGTCATCATCGAAATCAATGTTCCCGGTTTGCTGACGAAATACGTTTTCTTAACTTCTTGTGCCGTAGCTGCAAATAGATTGGCAGTAAGGGCTATTCCTATAAACAGATGTTTTATTTTCATATTTATGATAAATGTTTAGACAAATATAGCGAATCATACTTTATCTCGTCCAGAGTTTTAGAAAAATATAGTTATTTTTGTCCTTCAACCAATAAATTAACAAAATGGAACAACAGGATCACGAATCATTCTTTTCTCCGAAAGGGATTCCGGCATTTGCAAGTATTATTATCTTTTTGGTAAGCTTCTTTATCGTCATGTCCCTATTCCATTCCGTTCTGAATCTTTTTTCTGTAGTAAGAGGGTACGGAATGGGTTATTTCTTTATTGGAGAGGGGATTATGTTGTTGAGCGTATTTATTGTAACCTTTCTGATGATGCGATTTCTGGATCGCCGTCCCTTCTCCGATTTAGGATTCAGCCTGAAAGGGCGTGGCAAAGATATTCTCTACGGTTTCCTGATGGCAGTGCTCATTTATGCCATTGGTTTTGGTGTTTGCCTGCTGACCGGGCAGATTGAGGTTGTCGGTGTCCATTTGCATTGGAGCGATTTGCTCTTAAGCGGGTTGTTTTTCGCCATGGTTGCCATTGTCGAAGAAACTATGATGCGCGGATATGTTCTGGGGCGTTTGTTGCGTACGCGTCTCAATAAATTCATTTCTCTTCTCATCTCTTCCCTTTTGTTTGCGTTGCTTCATCTGATGAATCCCAATGTGGCTTTTTTACCCATGCTCAATCTGGTGTTGGGAGGGTTGTTACTGGGAGCTTCCTATCTTTACACCCGTAATCTCTGGTTTCCTATTTCGCTTCATTTCTTTTGGAACTGGATTCAAGGGCCCGTACTTGGCTATGAAGTCAGTGGCAATCGTTTCTGTGAAACCTTGTTTTCACTTCGCCTGCCTGCAAATAATCTGATTAATGGAGGGGCATTTGGTTTTGAAGGTTCGTTGGTTTGTACCGTATTGGCAACACTCTTTACACTATTCATTATCTGGTGGTTCGAACATTCATCACAGGGGATGCGGAGGTATTAAGGTTATTGCTTGGATACTTTTCTTTTTCCGCATTTGGAAATACGAAATGACAATTGTTAAATTTCAGCTCTCTGTCTTGTACGGATTGGCATCGGCAAATGATATTTTGAAAGAGTTATTGCATATTTGCGCAAAATGAAGAACTAAATGCGTAATTAAGGATAAAAAAGGAATTTGAATCCTTTATTTTTGCCATATCAAACTTTTAGAATAATCTACTATGGGACGGAAGTATTTGCAATCCTTTTATGTATTGGCCTTGATTATATCGGCATTGTTCTTTCCTGCTTTTTCTGGAGATAATAATATTAAAACTGCCGGTGCCAATATGAGCTATGGCAATAGACTTGTAATGCAGACAGGACATAAATCTGCAAATCTTGTTTCCGGTGTAGAAAAAGTTGAGTGGATGAAGGTACTTCAAGATACGCTTCCTGTCTGTAAGATATCTATTCCCGGCACGCATGATAGTGGTTCTACCAAGGGAGGATGTATGCTGAAGACGCAAACTGCGGATATTCCCGCTCAGTTACAGAAAGGGATTCGGGCATTTGACATCCGTTTGAAGGAGAAGAATGGTAAATTAGGAGTATTCCATAGTCATGCTTTTCAGGATATATATTGGGAAGAAGATGTATTGTTGGCTTTCATCAGTTTCTTGCAAGCGCATCCTTCTGAGACTTTAATTGTGTCACTGAAAAAAGAGGGAGGGGAGATAAAGGATTATGCCTCTTTATTATCTGCGTCTTTGAATACGCCTGCATATCAGCGTTATTTTATTGCGGATTTCCATCCGGAACTGACATTGAAAAGTTGCCGTGGTAAGATACTTTTTTTGCATAGAGATCATGCGATGGATAATTACCCGGGAGCCGCCTGCATCGGTTGGGATGATAATACTACTTGCCTGTTGACCCTTCGTAATAAAGATGGTAAAGAAGCTACTGTTTTTCTTCAGGATGAATACCAATACAACTCGGGCAAAGAAGCGGGTAAAAAGATTGCGGCTTGTATTCGTAATTTTGATAGAATATGTGAAGAACAAACTTTTTCACGCCGGTGGGGGATCTCTTTTGTGAGTGCTACCGGACTGCATTCGGGAATACCGCTGGTTTTCGCGAATAAGGTTAATAAACCAGTGGCGGATTATCTGAAGGAGAACCGTAAACGAAATTGTGGCATTGTATTCATTGATTTTATAGAAAGTTCGGGAGGACAAAAATTAGTGGAATATCTCATTGGAGGTAATATCTATTGATGCTATTCTCCTGACATTATCAGTTAGAATCAGATAATAAGTTTTCTTTTATTAGTTACTATGCATATTTGCGTAAAATGAAGATTAAAATGCGCGAATAGTAACATGATAGAAAATTGCTATTTGTAGTTTGTATATATTAAAAACCTTTAAATGGATATGCTATGAAACTGTCAATTGATTTAGGAGGAACAAATGTTCGAATTGCCCAAGTGGAGAATGGTATCTGTTTGAACAAGATGTCTGTACCTTGTCTTGCGCAACAAGATGCTTCAGCGGTACTTGATCAGCTTTTTCAACTTATTACGGGTATGATGAACGTCCAGGTGGATGGTATTGGTATCGGTGTCCCTTCAATTGTAGATGTGGAAAAAGGTATCGTGTATAATGTGGCGAATATATCTTCTTGGAAAAAAATACATTTGAAAGATATATTGGAAAAGCGATTTATGGTGCCGGTTGCTATTAACAATGACTCTAATTGTTTCACTTTAGGCGAAAGTATGTTCGGCGAGGGGAAGCCTTATGCCCATATGGTGGGAGTTACTATTGGGACAGGTATAGGTGCGGGTGTTATCATTAATCATCGGTTGTATTGTGGTCAATATATGGGGGCCGGTGAAATAGGCTCGCTTCCTTATCTGGATTCTGATTTTGAACATTATTGCAGTAGTTCTTTCTTTAAGCGACATGACACGACAGGTGTAGTGGTAGCCGAAAAAGCAGAACGGGGAGATGGGGCTGCGCTGGAAATCTGGAGGGAATTTGGGACGCATCTGGGTAATTTGATGAAAGTAATTCTCTTTTCTTATGCTCCTCAAGCTATTATTTTGGGCGGAAGTATAGTATCGGCTTTTCACTTTTTTAAGGATACTATGAAGGACGCTATGCAAGATTTCCCTTATAAAATACTATTGGACAATGTGAAAATAATTACTTCATATTTGAAGGATGCTAGCTTATTAGGAGCTTCCGCTTTGTTTGAGAAACAATATTTACCAATATCTATTATAAACAATTAAAAATATCATAAGTTATAGACTTATTATATTTACTTCTATATAAGAATGTAAGAAAAATAACCGCTTTGCAATACCTGCGTAATTCTGTTTTGAGACCTTTGCAACAGAATTATAATTTTTTATATTATAAACTTTAAATTTTGAATGCATGAAACAAGTAAATCTTAGAATCTATCAAACTATTCTGACTTTATTAGTAGGACTGTTTCTTTCGGCAGGTGCTTACGCACAGCAGATCTCTGTGAGGGGAATAGTAAAAGATCTGATGGGGGAACCTGTGATCGGTGCCAATGTTCTCGTGAAAGGAACTTCTAATGGAGTTATTACAGACATAGATGGTAAGTTTGCATTGTCGGCTGCCAAAAATGATATCTTGATTATCAGTTTTGTCGGTTTTATGAGTCAGGAAATCCCGGTAACGGGAAAAGATTTGATGGTAACTTTGAAAGAAGATACCGGACTTCTGGACGAGGTGGTTGTTTTGGGATATGGCGCGAATGCCCGGAAACAAGACTTGTCAGCGGCTGTGGGTGTATTGAGTAACACGGATGACTTGACGGTGCGTCCGGTTAGCTCTACGGAAAGTTTATTGCAAGGTCAGTTAGCGGGTGTTACGGTACAATCTAATGGCGGTGATCCTACATCCACTCCTTCTATTGTTATTCGTGGACAAGGTTCTCAAAATGGTGACAACGTACTTTGGGTAGTTGACGGCGTTCCGGGTGCTCCTATTGCTTCAATGAGTGATATTGAATCTATTGTCGTATTGAAAGATGCCGCGTCTGCTGCTATTTATGGTGCGCAATCAGGTGCGGGCGGCGTTATCCTGGTTACTACCAAAAAAGCTAAAGCGGGTATTCCTACTCTTAGCTATGAAGGTACTTACGGCATTCGCCAGGCTACAAATTTGCCGGAACCGTTAAATGCCGAGGAAGAGTTGGAGATGCGTAAACGCTCTTATGCCAACGCGAATGTGACTTTACCTGACGGTTGGAATATAGAAAAGAATCCATGGATCGGTACTACCCGTACAGACTGGATGGATGAGATTTTTCGTACAGCTTTCTATCAGCGTCATAATATTGCTTTAAATGTAGGTACCGACAACTATTCCAGTCGCTTATCTTTTTCATTTGATAACGATGAAGGTGTATTGATTAATACTTATAATAAGAATTATGCAATTCGTTATAATGGCAAGTTTGATTTGAATAAGTGGGTATCTATTAGTGAGGATTTGGTATGGAAGAATACTGAGAATCGTTCAAAAGATACAAACGACGCTTATACAGGTCCTGTTTTATCTGCAATTTATATGCCGGCAAGTGCTACTGTCTATAATCCGTTGGATGGTACTTGGGGAGGTACTACTACGGAGGATCCTGAATACATAGCTAAATATGGAAGCAATTTCGCCGGTGCTCATGGTGATGCGGTCAATCCGGTACGTTTACTGAGAGCTGAAAACCGTTTTAATAGAACCAGCGATGTGTGGAGCACTACCAGTTTGCAGATAGCCAATATAATACAGGGCTTGAAGTTTACCAGCCGTTTTACTTATAATCTGAAAACCAATAATTATAAGAACTTCCGTCCCATTCAAGATGAACCGGGTAAACCTAATAATTCAAATAGCCTGGATGTAACCAACTACCGTACAGATGCTTGGAAAACGGAGAATACTCTAACTTATGATAATAGTTTCGGAAACCATACAGTTGGTGCCTTATTCTCTACTACAGCCGACCATTATAATGTACGCGGACTGAAAGTAAATGGTAAGAATTTTGCTGATGAAAGTCCGTATCTGCAGTATCTGGCATATGCAGGAACTACTTCTGCTACAGATTATTTGACAGGGCCTGATGCCAACGTTTCATTAGTAGCTCGTCTCGCTTACTCTTATGATGATCGTTATTTTGTGACGGCATCTTGGCGGCGTGACTATGCCGGTCGTTTACCGAAAGAGAATAACTTTGGTGATTTCCCCGCAGCTACCTTAGCTTGGAAGATTTCTAATGAAAGGTTCTTTAAAAAGAGTGATTTCATAGGTATGTTGAAGTTGCGCGCTTCTTGGGGGCGTGTAGGTAATTTGGGTTCTATTGACTATAATTACAAGTCACTCTTATTGGGAACATCATACTGGCAAGAACAAGCTCAATATGGTGTGATAAATAATGCAACCTGGAATAATTTTGTATATAATTCCAGTGCAATGAATAGGAACTTGACATGGGAGACTTCTGAACAGTGGGATTTAGGTTTAGATGTTGAGCTGTTCAAAAAACGTTTGGCATTGTCGTTTGATTACTTTGATAAACGTACCTTTAACTTGATTCAGAAGCAAACAATGAATTGGCCAAGTTCTATCGGATTGGACCCGTTGTTGATTAATCAAGGTGAGATTCGTAATCGTGGTATTGAAATACAGGCTAACTGGAACGATCGCGTTAATAAGGATTTTTCCTACTTCGTGTCGGGTAATTTTTCATATCTGAAGAATTGGGTTTCGGATATTGGCGTAAAGAATGCTGATGGTAGCCCCGGCGTATGGACAGATAGTGATTCTAAATTCCGTAACATACCTTATACTCGCCAGACTGCCGAGGGAGAGCCTTTGAACTCTTACTATCTGATTAAGACTGACGGTATCTTTCAAAGTGATGCGGAAGCGGCCGCTTATGTGGATAAGAATGGAAAACGTATCCAACCGAATGCCGTAGCTGGTGATTTGAAGTTTATTGACTATAATAACGATGGTAAGATTGACGATAAGGACCGCCAATATTGTGGAAGCGCTACTCCAAAAACAACGTATTCATTTTCATTTGGCGCTACTTACAAGAAATTCTCTTTTAGTGCTATGTTCCAGGGAGTAGGGGGTGCTCAGGCATTTTACGCTGCTAAATCTGTAATTCTGAGTGATGCGGATGGTAATTTCAACCGCGTAAAAGATATTTTGAATGCGTGGAGTCCTACTAATACATCTTCTAATATTCCCAGACTTTCGATGAATGACCCGAACTCCAATTTCTCTACGGCTTCTGACTGGTATCTGGAAAGTGCTTCTTACTTGCGTCTTAAGAATTTGACTTTATCTTATGATTTGACCGATGTTCTTCAAAAATGGTCACATCTAAGGGAACGTAACAGTCGTATGTCTGTTTATTTCAGTGGTGAGAACCTTTTTACGATTACTGATTATTCCGGTATGGATCCGGAGTGCGGAGGATGGGATGCTATGAAGTATCCTGTATCCAGAGTATTTTCTTTTGGTGTTAAACTAACTTATTAATAAAAACAGTTATGAAAAAATATATACCATTATTGGCGTTATCGGCACTAACCTTTTGCTCTTGCTCTGGCTTTTTAAATGTGCAGCCGGAAGGTAATCCTACCACTACATCCTATTTTTTGAATGATGAACAAGCGATTGATGCCATTGACGGACTTTATGCTCCTATTCATCAGGAAAAAGGCTTTGGACGTGAGTTGTTTTGGGAACAAGGTGCTGCTTGTGATATAGTATGGGCTAAATCACGTGGCTTCAACTCATTGGCCACCTTTAACTATAACGGTGATGAAAGTCCTATCAGTGGTGGATTTGATTTATTCTATCAGAATATGGCTCGTTCCAACTGGATTATCAAGCAGTTGCTTGCCAAAGAAAAAAAAGGTGGATTAAGCGATGTAGAACATCGGAGTTTGGGTGAAGCTTTCTTTATGCGTGGCATGGCTCATTTTTGGATTGCTTACCGTTATGGAACGAAAGCCCAAGGTGTACCTTTTGTGCGCTATGAAGATTTTGAGGGCGATTATGATAATTCCATACCTCCACAGCAGGCTTCTGTAATAGACAATTATAAGTTTATTATAGAGGATATGGATAATGCCATTTCTTATTTGCCGAAATTCGAAGAATATTCAGATGCTGATAAGGGACGTGCTCACAAAGCTGCCGCTGTAGCCTATAAAGCTAAGGTATATGCCTATTGGGCTACATGGGATGAAACTCAATGGAACAATGTAATTGCTATGGTTAATTCTCTGGAAACTGATTATGGACGTGGTTTGGCTGATACTTTTGCCGAAGTGTTCTCTTCGGAGTTTACGGATTTTTGGAATAAGGAATATATTTGGTCTATTCCTTCCAATGGTGGCTCTACAGGCGGCGGTGTTGAATTCCCCGGAGTGATTTTGGAAGATAAAGCTTGGGGTGTGTATAATGGCTGGGGCCACATAAAGCCTTCTTACGATATTTATGAAGAAATGGCAAAAGACGGTGCTGGTAATGATCGTCTGGTGCGTTCTATTTTGGAATATAATCAAGAGTTCGAATTTTTTGGTGAGAAACGTAAATTCTATACTGATACAAACTTGGATGTAGGTTTCCAGATTAATAAATATATGGACCCGTTCAAACATAAGGATGCCGATACTAAAGGATACGTTAACACAAATGGCAACTGGCCCACTGCTCGTGTAAATTTCCCATTGATTCGTTTTGCGGAAATGCTGCTGTTCCGTGCCGAAGCCTATTTAATGACAGATCAACCTGGTAAAGCGAAAGAAGATTTGAATCGTATCCGCAGACGCTCTAATTTGAAAGAGTTAATAGATATGCCTACTATGGCGGATTTATATCATGAACGACGTTGTGAGTTGGCTTTTGAATATACTGACCATCTGTTTGATTTGAAACGTTGGCATCGCTCGTCAAATGTTGTAATCAAAGAATTGGCTGCAAAAGAATTGAATGCCCATCCTCGTATCCGTAAGTATGCGGACCGTTCTAATCCGGAGTCAACTTTTACAATAGAGCCATATGCCGACTATCTGAATAAGACTCCTTATCAAGATTATATGATGGTATTTCCTTATCCGGCTGAACAAATTACTAAATCAAACGGTAAGTTGATACAAAATGACGGTTATTAGCTAATTTGAAACATCTAACTTGATGAAACAGAATACTTTTATATATGCAGCTATTGCGTTTTTTGTTTGTAGCTCTTGTACATCCGGTAAATATTCTCCTGTTGACTATGTAGATCCCTTTATTGGTACAGGTTTTCACGGTCATACGTATCCGGGGGCAACTGTTCCTTTCGGTGCGGTACAATTGAGTCCTGATACCCGTGCGGGAAATTGGGATGCCTGTGCGGGATATCACTATGATGATACAACTCTAAAAGGCTTTTCGCATACACATCTAAGCGGAACCGGATGTATTGATTTGGGTGACATTTTGTTTCGTCCTACAACTCTAAAACCGGATCTGACCGCCGAAAGCATTTGCCGACCGGCTAATTTCTCACATAAAGATGAAAGGGCGTCGGCGGGGTATTATTCGGTGATATTGAAAGATGAAGGGATAAAAGCGGAATTGACCGCAACAACTCATACCGGCATGCACCGTTATACATTCCCTTCCGGAAAACCCGTTACTATTATTGTCGATTTGGCTCATTTACTTTACAATAATCATAAAGACATATATAAAATGAAAACAAGTTCCAAATAAATATAGATAAATCATCTATATATCAATAATTTATATACGAGTTTTTATTTTCAGTTGTTTTCTACGTTTTCAGTTGCTTTGCTCTTTTTAGGTACATTTTTGTTTCTTGTTTGTTTCTTCATTTCGTTTTTATTTGTACCTTTGTGATAGGAAATAACGAATAAAAGGACACAAATATGCCAAGGACCAGAAAGCCAATAAAAGTAAAGGAGCCGATTCGTCTTCGGACGAAGGAGTTGGCCAATGGCAGCAAGAGTTTGTATCTGGATATATACCGAAATGGTAAGCGGACATACGAGTATCTGAAAATGTATCTTATTCCGGAAACGGATCGTAATGCCCGCCAACAGAACGAAACGACAATGGCTGCCGCAAATGCAATCAAATCGAAGCGTATCATAGAGTTGACAAGTGGTGAAGCCGGTATCATGAATCACAAGGATAAGGTTTATCTGCTGGACTGGATGCAACTCTATAAAGAGGAACAGAAGAAACGTGGTAAGAAAAACATAGGCCAGATAAAATCTGTTACCGGTATCTTGAAAGAGTATGCAGGAGAAAGATTCACATTAAATCAGATTGACCTCACTTTTTGCCACGGCTATATCGACTATATGCTGACAAACTACCGTCCCAAAGGAAAACCCATCTCGGCTTCTACGCGTAATACCTATTACCAGATTTTCAACGGTGCGTTAAATGCCGCTGTCCGTGCGAAACGGATCTTAAAGAATCCATTCAACGAAATGGAAAAATCGGAGAAGCCCAAGATGCCGGAAAGTGTGCGTTCGTATATGACTATTGAAGAAGTGAGATCATTAATCGCTACACCAATGCAGAACGAAGGGGTAAAAAGTGCCTACTTGTTCTCCTGCTTCTGTGGACTACGTATCAGTGACATTATCGGATTGCAATGGAAAGATGTGTTTATTGACAACGGCCAATACCGCTTGGCAGTAGCCATGCAGAAGACGAAAGAACCGATTTACCTTCCGCTCTCCAATGAAGCGTTGAAGTGGATGCCGGAACGTGGGGACAAGACAGCAGACGACCATGTGTTCGATTTGCCTTCTGGTATCAACCAGCTTATCAAACCATGGGCCAAAGCAGCCGGAATTTCCAAGCGATTCACCTTTCATACCGCCCGCCACACGTTCGCCACAATGATGCTGACATTGGGGGCCGATTTGTACACTGTATCTAAATTGCTCGGTCATACATCTGTAAAGATGACCCAAGTGTATGCCAAAATCGTCAATAAGAAAAAAGACGATGCAGTAAATCTGACCAACGGTTTATTCGATTGACAATGCAATGAACATCAGATATGTAACCACTTATAAGGGTGTTGTTCCGACAGGATTCTCTTTCGGGAGCAACACTCTTATAATATATCATATAAATCCAATTTAAAATATTTCATCATGAAAAGACCTAACAATGGCCCTCTCTCTTTTTGGAGGGAAAAAACATCTGCACCATTTTGTTGCAGAACAGGATGTAACGAAAGAATTATTCGCATTGCTCGTTGAAGCAAAAACAATGTATCTCCGTGATGTCGTGACGGGCAATAAGCAGTACTACCGTTACGTGGAGGATTTCGTAAACAGCCACCGGTATATCGACTGTGACCATGCGGTCTGCCGGAACTGCCATGAAATGAACATTCATATCGTCAAGGGGCTATTAAACGATTGCTCCCATCTTATCCGAGCATTTTTTACCGAAGCAGACTTCTCGTTCGAGAAGTGTATGGAACTGAAACGAACGTATGATACGTTTGTGCCACCATCACAGTCCGTCACGTGCTGCAAAGATGGACCGACAAGAATTTATCCTCTTTCTTTTGGATGCAATCTCACTCGTAAACAGATGATAGGTATTACAGCTTGTGCCAATGCTTATCATCTGTTTTGCGTTTCTACCCTACACGTTGAAGATATGGAAGCCCTGCTTTCCTGTAAAGAAGGATTCTGTATTCGTGTAAACAATATCCGCCATGTGGCCATCCTGTTTGATACACTCCTTGAGCACTCGTTTATCCAAGCCAAATGGCAGTCCGTTCTTAGTAGTGGGCGGTTCTTGCAAACCAAGGATGGAAAAGGATTCGTTTCAGCTTCAAGCCTTTCATCCGCTCTGTCTGCCTTGCGTAACAACATGACATCAACAGGTTACGGTATCAGACGAGCCATTGATGAACTGAGAGAGTGGTAAGAAGTGCCAATAAGCGAAGTATGTGAAAGGTAAAAGCGTGACAGTTGCCGTGATACGTGGTTACTATCACGGTACAAACTCACGCTGACCTTTTGGGTTGCCCTATCTTTGACCTCCGTTAGCGCGCTACATAACGGAGGATATACTTCATTGTCTAAATTTATAATAACTCATTTATGCAAAATAATAGATTGACATTCATGGAACGGCTGAGTGAACGGCTTACAAGCGTCGAAGCCATCCTAAAGAAATTAGATCCGATAGAAAGTCTGTTGGAACGCATCGCATTGCTGGAAAAAAATATATATACCACCAAACAGGTGTTTACCTTCCAAGAGGCTTGTATGTATATCGGAATATCCGAGAGTATGCTGTACAAGCTAACATCAGGCAAGGAGATTCCGCACTACAAGCCACGTGGCAAAATGATATATTTCGCCAAAGAAGATCTGGACGAATGGCTTTTGCAGAATTATGAACCAACCGTAGATGAAGCAGCACGTATGGCAAACGAGGCCGCTGCCACACAACCTTTCTTTAATCAAAGACGCCATGGAAAACGAAAGAAGAACTGAATATAATGTGGATATGAGGCCGGAGGAGGATTTCTTATCGGATATCCTCTCCGCCTCGCAGATTCGGGCGACGGATACCTATGAAACGCCGCCACAGATTATCTGGATAGACAACTCGACCATTGCTACGCTCGGCAACTTCAGCGCATCAACCGGCAAGGCGAAATCAAAAAAAACATTTAACGTTTCGGCCATTGTCGCTGCATCGCTGGCAGGGAAACAAGTGCTGAACTACCGGGCGCACCTCCCGGAAGGTAAACGCAAGATTCTGTACGTGGACACGGAGCAGAGCCGCTTCCATTGTCATAATGTACTGGAACGCATCTTGCGGCTTGCCGGACTGCCCACTACAACCGACAGTGAAAACCTCGACTTTATTTGCTTGCGCGAATACTCTCCGGCCATACGCATTGGGGTCATCGACTACGCCTTACGCCAAAGAAAAGGATACGGACTTGTAATTATCGATGGTATCCGTGACCTGATGCTTGATATAAACAGTACCGGTGAGTCTGTGGAAGTCATTAACAAGATGATGGAATGGTCATCAAAGTATGACCTGCATATCCACTGTGTGCTACACTTGAATAAAGGAGATAACAATGTACGCGGGCATATCGGTACGGAAATGAGCAACAAAGCGGAAACCGTACTGGTCATCAGCAAAAACAATGATTGTCCCAACATCAGCGAGGTCCATGCGTTACATATCCGTGAGAAAGAGTTTAAACCTTTTGCTTTCACTGTCAATGAGGGTGGGCTCCCGGTTCTCGCAGAAGGGCATTTGTTTGAGAATGCCCCACATCAGAAACCGAAACAACGGACGGGTTTTATGGAACTAAGCATCGAACAGCACCGTGAAGCCCTTTCCGCTGCGTTTGGAGACAAACCTATCCGTGGGTTTGAAAATATGCTGCAAGCCATGATGACTGCTTACGAGGCAATCGGATTTAAGCGTGGGAGAAACGTAATGGTCAAACTGCTGCAATATTTGACTGACACCTTAAAACTGGTTATCAAACGAGATAAACTTTTTTATTATGACATGACACAGGCAGAAACCATGCTTTTCGATGAAGAATGAGAGCGGGCGCGGGCCTATATAATTCAGTTTAATTTAGTATTTATATATATAGGGGCGCAAACTAAACTAAACCGCTTTTGTACAAACAAGTGAAAAGAAATTTAATATGACCATAGACGAAGCAAAACGAGTGCGTATCGTGGACTTTTTGGCCCAGCTCGGCCACCGTGCGCAGTATATGAAATCAGAGCAATATTGGTATCTTTCGCCTCTCAGGAAAGAGGTGACGCCATCGTTCAAAGTCAATGACCGGCTGAATGAATGGTATGATTTTGGTGAGGCCACCGGAGGCGACCTTGTGGAACTGGGTAAGTACCTTTGCGGAACTAAAAGTGTGAGTGAAGCATTAGCATACATCAAACGGTATGTCAATGGTGTGTCGCTGCCGAAAACCCGGGCGTTGCCCGCAACCTCTCGACCAGTGGAAGCCGACATGAAGAATTTGATTATCGTGCCGCTGCGACACCACGCACTGCTCTCATATCTCCATTCACGTATGATTGATTCGGATATCGGACGAATGTTCTGCAAGGAAGTCCATTACGAACTGCGCCAGAGACGTTACTTTGCACTGGCCTTTGGCAATATATCCGGTGGATACGAGGTACGAAACCCTTATTACAAAGGATGTATCAAGAACAAGGACATTTCCTTGATACCCCAATCGCGTGGTGAGGCACAGAGCCGTGTCTGCCTATTTGAAGGATTCATGGACTTTCTGTCCTATCTAACCCTAAAACAGACGGACGATAGTGCCATTTGCATTAATGCCCCCTGTGACTACCTTGTTATGAACTCGGTCAGTAATCTGAAAAGGACATTGACGTATTTGCAAAAATACACGTATATTCACTGTTACCTTGACAATGACCTTGCCGGACAAAAGACAGTGGAAACCATAGCCGGGATGTATGGCAGATGCGTCTATAACGAATCAAACTGTTATGCCGGTTACAAAGACCTGAACGACTACTTACGTGGGAAGAAACAATGAAAAAACCGCTCCCTAAGCCCTCCTTCATCACGGAGGGTTTTTTTTTATATCCCGACTTTTCCTGTTTTCTTATCCAAAATCATATTTGAATATGATTTTGAAATATGATTTTTAGATTTTGAAAAAATATTATATTGAAACGATACGTTTTATAATCAATAATTTTATCTTTCAAATTATCCATTCTTATTTTGCACACACAACCAAATATAAAAATCATATTATACAAAAATATATGAAATCATATTTTATTTTCACCATTGTCCTGACGGTTGCCTATCTCGTCTATTATGCAGTTATCATCGTGCAGGACCTTTATGGAAAAAAAGGAAATGGCAAGCCGGAAGAAGAGGTATTTGACCTCGGTGCGCCAGAAGATGAACAGAGTGTGTACGTGACGGAGAGCGATACGGGATTCAATGTGGGTAATGAGAAATATGAAACAGATGTTGCCCCTACCGCTTCGCCTGCACCACAGGAGACGGAAACCGCAGACAATAATGGCGAGATAGCCGTGGCGGAGAAGCTAAAACGCCTGAAAGCCCAAGCGGAGGAACAGATGGAAGAAACCGAGACCTACCTGTCGGACGCATACACGGCAGACGAACTGTACAAAGCGATGCTTGCCAAAGGAAAGACGGGCAACCGTCCGGAACTGGTGTGGAAACCTCTCAAAGACCGATTGTAAAATGTCGAAAGCAAAAAAAATATTATGTGCATTGTGCTTTGTCCCTTATGCGGCATTCGCCAAAAGTGGCAGCGTAAACTACAGTTGGGGTGCAGACGCACTGGCAACGATGCACGACTTCGTGGTGACGATGATGCTGTACGTGCTGTACATCTGCTACGCTGTCGCCTCGGTTTTCGTAGTCGTTGCCGCGCTCCAGATCTATATCAAAATGAACACAGGCGAGGACGGCGTGGTGAAGTCTATCGTATCACTTGTCGGTGCGTGCCTCTTCATCATTGGAGCTTCAATCGTGTTCCCTGCTTTCTTCGGCTACCGCATATAGGTGGCTGATAGAAGTGTAAAATAAATTCAAAAACAAGAGTACCACAAAAATGTAATAAATATGTTTCAGAAATTTAAAAGAATGTGCCGAAAGGCAAAGAAAACTATCATGCAAGTTTCCACCAAAGTAAGAATGTTAATCATTGCCCTGTTGGGAGGCATACCTGCTATGGCTCAAAGTACGGCAGGCGATTACTCGGCCGGTACGACAGCTCTATCAACCGTAGCGGAGGAAATTGTGAAATACGTTCCTGTCATGGTCAAACTCTGCTATGCCATTGCTGGTGTCGTGGCCATCATCGGAGCCATTTCGGTGTATATCGCCATGAACAACGAGGAACAGGATGTCAAGAAGAAGATTATGATGGTAGTTGGGGCGTGCCTTTTCTTGATTGCGGCAGCCCAAGCATTACCTCTGTTCTTCGGAATTAACGCATAAACAGTCAAGAAATGATTAATGACGGACGTTATCCGGATTATCCGCTGTTCAAGGGGTTACAACGGCCTTTGGAGCTGATGGGATTACAAGGTCGCTACATCTATTGGGCGGCAGGCGTGGCTGGTGGAGCCATTGTGGGCTTTATCGCCGCCTACTGTCTTATGGGCTTTGTGGCCGGACTGGTCGTATTGGCAACTGTCTTATCTGCGGGAATCGTGCTTATCATCCTCAAACAGCGAAAAGGGCTGCACAGCAAAAATGTAAAACGTGGAGTGTATGTGTATGCCTATTCGCACAAAGTATGACTATAAGAAAAACCATCACGGCAATGTGTGTGGCTGATTGATTGTTGAACGCGGGCGGGTTCGCCTCCAGCCGAGGCAGACCTGCCCCTATTTAATGAACGCATATCGGAATGACCCTATATATCATTTTATTTTTCATCGCCCTATGTACGGGTATGGCCTTGTCAGTCTATACGTTCGGTACGGGCGGCAAGCGCAAGCACATCTTTCAGAATATCTATTTCTCTGTGGAAGATACAGATGGTGTGGGTGTGCTGTACACCAAGACGGGTGAATATTCCGCCGTCTTAAAAATCGAAAATCCGGTACAGAAGTATTCGGCGGACATTGACAGCTATTACGATTTCACGCATCTATTCTCTGCCCTTGCGCAAACACTGGGCGAAGGATATGCCTTACACAAACAGGACATCTTCGTGAGAAAACAGTTCGCGAAGGAGCCGGAGCATAATCAAGAATTTCTTTCGGCATCGTACTTCCGTTATTTTAATGGGCGTCCGTACACGGACAGCCTTTGCTATCTGGCTATCACACAGGAAGCCAAGAAGAGCCGTCTTTTCTCTTACGATAGCAAGAAATGGCGCGATTTCCTCGTGAAGATTTATAAGGTTCGAGACCTACTACGCGACAGCGGTGTACAAGTGAAATTCCTGAACAAAGCCGAGGCAAGCGAATATGTGGACCGTTACTTTGCGATGAACTTCAAAGACCGTACGGTCTCGATGACGAATGTCAAGTCTGACGACGAAACGGTATCTATGGGTGATAAACGCTGTAAGGTGTACAGCCTCGTGGACGTGGACTGCGCCGCACTCCCCTCGCTGATACGTCCCTATACCAATATCGAGGTGAATAATACCGAGATGCCAGTGGATCTTGTCTCGGTGGTGGATAATATTCCGAACGCAGAAACGGTGGTGTACAACCAAATTATTTTCCTGCCCAGTCAGAAGCGTGAACTGGCATTACTCGACAAAAAGAAGAACCGGCACGCAAGCATCCCCAATCCGAGTAACCAAATGGCCGTAGAGGACATCAAGCAGGTACAGGACGTAATAGCCCGTGAAAGCAAACTGCTCGTGTACACGCACTTCAACATGGTGGTGGGCGTGCCTGCCGACACCGACCTTCAAAAATGCACGAATCACTTGGAAAACGCTTTTGGGCGCATGGGCATACATATCAGTAAGCGTGCATACAACCAACTGGAACTGTTCGTCAGTTCATTTCCGGGCAACTGTTACAGCCTGAACGAGGAATATGACCGTTTTCTGACCCTCTCCGACGCTGCGGTATGCCTGATGTACAAGGAACGGGTGCAGCATAGTGAGGAAACGCCGATAAAAATTTATTATACTGACCGTCAAGGTGTTCCGGTAGCTATCGACATCACGGGAAAAGAGGGAAAGAACAAGCTGACCGACAACTCGAATTTTTTCTGCCTGGGGCCTTCGGGCAGCGGAAAGAGTTTCCACATGAACTCCGTCGTGCGCCAGTTGCATGAACAGGGGACGGACGTGGTAATGGTCGATACGGGTAACTCATACGAGGGGCTATGCGAGTATTTCGGCGGCAAGTATATCAGCTATACCGAGGAACGGCCCATCACGATGAATCCGTTCCGCATCAATCGGGAAGAGATGAACGTAGAAAAAACGGGATTCTTGAAAAACCTCGTCTTGCTTATCTGGAAAGGTACGCAGGGAACGGTCACAAAGACGGAAGACCGTCTGATAGAGCACGTCATCACGGAATATTACGACGCCTACTTCAATGGTTTCGAGGGCTTCACACCCCAACAGCGTGAGGACTTGCGTAAGAGCCTCGTTATTGATGACCGCAACAGCAGTGAGAAGCGGCACGAAAGCGAACGGGAACGCGCGGTCCGCATCGAGGGTATCATTGACGAGATAGAGGGCCGACGCAAGGAACTGAAAGTGGAGGAACTGTCATTCAACTCTTTCTATGAATATTCCGTGCAGCGCATCCCAGATATCTGTGAGGAGAACCGTATCACGGGCATCGACCTCTCGACATACCGCTATATGATGAAGGACTTCTATTTGGGCGGCAACCACGAAAAAACGCTGAACGAGAACATGGACAGCTCGCTGTTCGACGAGACGTTCGTGGTCTTCGAAATCGACAGCATAAAAGATGACCCGCTGCTTTTTCCTTTGGTCACGCTGATTATCATGGATGTTTTCTTGCAAAAAATGCGCATCAAGAAGAACCGCAAAGTCCTTGTCATCGAGGAAGCATGGAAAGCCATCGCCAGCCCGCTGATGGCGGAGTACATTAAATTTATGTACAAAACAGCGCGTAAATTCTGGGCCAGTGTGGGCGTGGTGACACAGGAAATACAAGACATCATCGGCAGCGAAATCGTGAAAGAGGCCATCATCAATAACTCGGATGTGGTGATGCTGCTTGACCAGAGCAAATTCAAGGAACGTTTCGACACCATCAAGACGATTCTTGGCCTAACGGACGTGGACTGTAAGAAAATTTTCACCATTAACCGCCTTGAAAACAAGGAAGGACGCAGCTTCTTCCGCGAGGTGTTTATCCGTCGGGGCACGACCAGCGGTGTTTATGGCGTGGAAGAACCGCGCGAGTGCTACATGACTTACACGACCGAACGAGCGGAGAAAGAGGCTCTGAAGCTTTACAAGCGCGAGTTACAATGCAGCCACCAAGAGGCTATCGAGGCATATTGCCGCGACTGGAATACCAGCGGTATCGGCAAGGCATTGCCGTTTGCGCAGAAAGTTAATGAAGCGGGATGTGTACTGAACTTAACCACTAAAATAACATCATAATGAAAACGAAAAGGATTTTAATCACCCTGTCACTGGGCTACGGGATAAATATGATGGGGTTTGAAAGCAGCTTGACGCGCGAACAAATCTCTGTCAGCAATCCGGAACTCACTGTTTTGTCCCTCCGGGAGTTTTGTATGCTGTCCAAGGAGAACCTGCTCCGCATGGATGACATGACACCGGACAAAGTAGCCGCCATCGAACGGTTGTTGGCAGAGTATTCCCTTCGGTTGGGTATGTCCGATGTAGAACTGGAAGCGTATTTGAACCGGTATTATGAAGAAAACCCCAAAGAAAAGGAGTTTTACGATATGTGCGACAGGCTATGTAACAGCAAACCTGTCTTCGATGAAAACAGGTTTCGAGAAGAACTATTCAGGGAACTGAACAGTAGTCCGATGAGTGAAAAAAGACTAAGTGACTTGGGATGGCTACGTTATCAGACCGTGCGCGAAACTTATCTAAACCAGCCTTTCTTTTTGAGATGGTTCGGCTCCCAAGAAGCCCGGATCAAAAGGGCCATCAAGGATACTACCATCATACATGATATGTTCTGCCGACTTGTCACGGAGAATTGTATCGAATCTGAACGGTGGTATTTCAATCACAAGGAACCGGAATACATAAAAGAGGTCTGAAACGATGAAACGGCTGTTTATCTTTTGGGTTATCCTATTGCCTGCCCTGACACAGCATGTTCACGCACAATATTACAGCGTGAACTATGACGCTCGTACCGTGGCGGCCATGGCCGCAGCATTCGGCACGGAGGCAGTAGCCGAAAGCTACTACCGCGAGCAGGTGGATGATATTCTGAAACACTATACGGCGGCAGAAGTGGCGGCAGCAGGGATATTTTCTTCCAAATTTTTGGAACACAAGGCTCTGTCCGACCTTGGCATCTGGTGCAGCAGCACGGAAAATTACTACTATCGTCGAATTTACCACATGGTGGCAGAAAAAATCATGCCGAAAATATGGGTGGTGGCGAAGCTGATGCTGCGCTCACCACAAACAGCAATCCACTGGGGCAGCTACCTGATGAAAGTGTGCGACGATACGAAGAGCCTGTGTATGCAGTTCGAAAGTGTGGTGACAAACAGCACGCTGTCGTTCTCGGACATCGCTTTTCTGGAAATTGACCGCGACATTGCCACCTTGCTGAACCTCGCAGAACTGGGCGGTACCGATTGGCAACGGATGTTGGACAACTTTACCAAAGTGCCGGGCAATTTCACGATTGAGAACTTAAAGGGCGACATTGACAACCTTTATAACATGGGCGTAGGGCTGGCAACATCAGGTATGGAGAACCTCGGTGACGCTCTACTGCAAAGTAGTGCGTTCCATGACCTGTTGGGTGGCAAAGTCAATGAAATCGGCAACCTGTATGAACACTACAGTACTCTCTTCGAGCAGGCGGAACATGACATCGGCAGTCTGCTAATCGACATGGTGGGCGGTCAGGATAGCGTGGCCGCATTGTTCAATTTCAGCAATTACGACCTCACATCGTGGATGACCGACTATATGGACAATGCTGTCGGGAACTATTACACGCAACGGTGGTATATCGCACGGCGTGATCAAGGAAGCATTTCTCTATGCGACTACTACCCACCGACAGACGACAACAGCATATTGAACGGGGGTGCATGGACACGCTTTAACACGAGTGATCCGGGATTTTATCCGAACGCTTCGCAACGGGAGCAGGCCCTCGCCAATTCAGAACGGTATGCCGGATGGTCAAGAAGTCGAGTACAACAGCTCAACAATAGCAACGATGGCTACACCTATACTATCAATACCCGACAACAGGCCTATATCATCAGTAAGGGTAACAAACAGACAAAGAAGGCATACGCCTACGAGATACACGTGACACAGAGTTGGAATCGGACGGAGGTGGTCTATGAGGATGTCTTCGACTCCTATTCGATGGATTTGAATACGTTCAAAGCGCAACTCAATGCCCGCCTCTCGGAGTTCAATGACAACGAGGAAGGCTATGTCTATTACATAGCATCCGATGCACGGAACTATTATCAGGCGACGGACGCTGCAAAATTGCAGGGATGCGAAAGCGTGACCATCAGTGTAACCTGTTCAGACGGGGCGACGCTGGGACAAGGCTCGACACAATACAAGTGTCGCAAGTGTGGCGGCTCACTGGACGCCCATTCCAAAGAGTGCGTCATGCAGACCTCGGTAACGGAGAACGAACTGGATCTTTCAGAACTGGACGCACTGATACGGGAAGCGGACAATCAAGTCGCCGTTCTTCAATCTCAGATTAGTGCCTTGGAAAAGGAAAACGCCGACCTTCTGAAAAAAATTGCCGAGGCGAGCGTGGAAGACGCAGCAGCTTATCGGCAACAATATAACTCCAACCGGACACGTATCGAGGAACTGAAAAGCGAACTTGCCGAGTGGCAACAAAAACAGAAGGAGTACGCAGATGCGAAGCAGGAAGCGGAAGCAGAGAACGATGTGCCGACAGATGATTACTACCGCCTACCGGCTATCATGCAGGATTGCAAGACAGCCTATAGCCTCACTTGGCAGGACGGAGGTACATGGAGCGGCTATACGTTCGTCCGTAAGGCGACGATGCCGAACATCAATGGTATCATTACGTTCCGTGCGACTATTTCTATCGCACGGAAGCCGAAATACTTTCTGGGTATCAAGATTCACCGTGCCATTATCCAAATCAGTTGGGAATTGACTTCGGCATACACAGACACGCACGTTGCCGATGTACTGACACTCGATCCGAACCTGCCGAACGAGGAAAAGACTAAAATCGTGAATAATCGCATATCGGAAATCGCACGGGAATATCCCAACTGTAAAATCACTACCGAGTATGCCCGTACAGAACCTATGGAAGAAGTACCGAACAGCGACGTGTACCACCTGCTTTGGTCAAGTGACCGCCTCGAAATCGCACGAGAAGTGGATTCACGTATCACGAAAATATACGCCGACCTCGTATCCTTGGAGAAGATGATGCACTACAAGCGGAACATCATCGACGTACTGAAGGATGTGCTACCGGGACTCGATACGGACGAGGGTCGTAGGCTGACACTCGTGGAAGAGTGCCATGACCGCTGGGTAGAAAACGCACGGACATCCCGAAGTGGCAGAAAGGAGGTACGGCCATGAAACGCACTATACTGATAGCCATTACGTTGCTTGCGCTACTACCCGATGTCGCCAAGGGCCAATGGACATTCGATATCGTGTCGGTGGAAGCGTACATAAATGACCACAAAAAACAACGCAGCCTGTTGCTGGCCCGAAGCACGCTGGAATACAGCAACCAACTGCTGCATGAGTACAGCCGTGAGGAGACGGGCAAATACAAGGAAGTAAATATCGACCTTGACCGCTATACCCGTGCCTTTGATGTCATCGACGTGATGTACCAATCCCTGCGGACGGTGCTGAACGTGAAGGATACCTACAGCTCGGTAAGTGACCGTATCGGTGACTATAAGACCATGCTGGAGGCTTTCCATGAGAAAATCCTGAAACATGGGAACATCGAGCCGTCAGACGCACTGATACTGACTATCAATGAAAAAGCAATACGGGACATCGCCAACGAGGGCGAACACCTCTATAAGTCGGTGAGCGACCTCGTACTGTATGCCACGGGCGCAGCGGCCTGCTCGACCAGCGACCTGCTTATGGTACTGGAGTCCGTGAACAAGTCGCTGGACAGCATTGAGCAACACTTGAACCGGGCATACATCGAGACATGGAGATACATACAGGTACGTATCGGCTACTGGAAATCGAAGATTTACCGGGAACGTACCAAACGGGAAATTATTGACGGTGCTTTCGGACGATGGCGCAATGCGGGGCGACTGGATTATTGACGGTAAAAGAGGAAGGAGGTAAATAATGCCACAAGTTAGATTATGACTTCTATGTACCAAAATTGATAAGGAATATCTTAAAACGCAGGAAAAGCGTTTCGTCCTGAATGTTCGGAGAAGTACAAACAGAGAAAGAAACTTTAAGTACAAACAAGTCTATCTGGCCTATAACCAAGAGGCAAATGGACATTAATAAAAGATGTAATGAAAAAGATCGTTTTTGAAAAAGACATTACGCTATATAAAGCCGATTGCCTTGAAGTAATGCCTCTTCTCCCAGAATCAAGTATTGATTTAGTTCTATGCGACCCACCTTTTGGAATTACAGCCTCGCAATGGGATAAGATAATACCATTCTCGAAAATGTGGGAGGAGATTAGAAGAGTGAGAAAGGATAATGCGCCTACGGCTTTATTTGGCAGCGAACCGTTCAGCAGCCTTTTACGCTGTGGCAATTTAGCCGAATTTAAATATGACTGGGTATGGGAAAAGTCAAAAGCAAGCAATTTCCTTCTTGCTAAAAAGCAACCTCTAAAAGCGCATGAGCTAATCAGTATCTTTTGTAACGGCAGAACTCCTTATTATCCAATCATGGAGGAAGGTGAGCCTTATGAGAATCGTACAAAGAGAGGAAGTAACTGGACAGGAGTAAACAAGGTACCAAATCCTACATTCAGAAATGAAAACAAAGGAACGAGATACCCACGAAGTGTGAAATATTTTAAAACTGCGGAATCAGAGGGCAAAACGATTCATGTTAATCAAAAACCAGTCGCATTGTTGAAATATCTGATAAAAACATACACGAAAGAGGGTGACACAGTCCTTGATTTTGCCTCTGGAAGCATGAGCACTGCAATCGCCTGTATTCATACGAATAGAAAATGTATTTGTATTGAAAAGGATGATATGCACTTCTTGCGGGGAGAGGAAAGGATTAGAAATGAATATAATATAAAAAGAAATGTGGAATAATCCTGGTGATTAACTGATTGAAACACATTGAGTATTAAAAGATTAATAACAAATAACCGAAAGTAAATATGGACAGAATACTCTTACTCGTGACGGTTACAATAATTGCAACCACGGCGGCAAAGGCACAATCCGTGACCTATAACCACGATTCGCCGAAACAAAACCAAGTAACAGTAATGGAAACCGGTACGGGAGCACTCTCGCCCGACCTCTACTATTCCATACTGCACAACAAGTATAAGAAGTCGGCAGCAGTCAAGAACAAACTGTCATTCCGCACACTGGCGGGCGTCAACCTATACAACCAAACGGACGAAGCTGAAGCCATCGACTCGGCATTGGTGAGCCGGGCAAAGATAGAAGCCTTGAACGTGGCTGACCGTCAAGCGGACATCGCATGGGTCGCTGAAGGCGATAAGGTCAACGGACAGATGGTACGGTTCAAACGAAACATAGACCGCATCTTGCCTGTCGGGGGGACACCGGAGGATAAAGACAGATGGACGGAATATTACCATATCTACCAGTGCGCCATTGATGCAACGAAAGATGCCTATATGCCCAACGCACAGCGGAAGAAAGAGTATCTGCGCATCTACGAGGATATAACTCGACAGAACGAAATCCTTGTCGGCTACCTTGCCAAACGGCAGAATACTACGATAACAAGTACGCTACTGAATGCTACCGCTGACCGTACTCTGGATAAGGAGAGTATTGTCCGCGATGCGGTGAACCGATGGCACGAATCGCGCTTTGCCGTGCGCGGCCCGCAATCAGGCAATAACACGGGTGGCAACGGCGACGGAGATGAAACAGTAAACAAAGGGAACTGAAAAAACAAAAACGTATGGCAGACGGAAATATACTCTCGGATTTCGGTATTAATATCCTTGAAGAAGAAATTGACGATGTGATTTTTCAAACGAACGAGTTCCTGACTGATGCGACTTTTACCGGCTCGCAGGGACCGTTCTGGTGGATACTACAAATGTGCATGGCACTGGCTGCCCTGTTCGCTATTGTGATGGCAGCGGGAATGGCGTACAAGATGATGGTGAAACATGAGCCACTGGATGTGCTGAAGCTGTTCCGTCCTTTGGCTGTTTCAATCATCCTCTGTTGGTGGTATCCGCCAGCAGACACGGGTATGGCTGGCAGTGGGAGCAGTTGGTGTTTCCTTGACTTCCTGTCTTACATCCCGAACTGCATCGGCTCGTACACGCATGACCTGTACGAGGCAGAAGCCACCCAAATAGCGGACAAATTCGAGGAAGTGCAGCAACTTATCCATGTACGTGACACGATGTACCAAAGCTTGCAAGCACAGGCAGATGTCGCTCACACGGGTACCTCCGACCCGAACCTGGTAGAAGCGACCATGGAACAAACCGGAGTGGACGAAGTGACGAAGATGGAGAAAGACGCAGCCGAACTGTGGTTTACCTCACTGACGGCAGGAGTCATCGTAGGTATCGACAAAATCATCATGCTTATCGCTCTGATTGTGTATCGTATCGGATGGTGGGCAACCATCTATTGCCAGCAAATCCTACTGGGCATGTTAACAATATTCGGACCTATACAATGGGCGTTCTCGCTGTTGCCCAAATGGGAAGGTGCATGGGCGAAGTGGCTTATAAGGTATCTGACAGTACATTTCTATGGTGCAATGCTCTACTTCGTCGGCTTCTATGTGCTACTGTTATTCGACATTGTACTGTGCATACAGGTAGAAAACCTGACGGCAATCACAGCAAGCGAACAGACAATGGCGGCCTACTTGCAAAACAGCTTCTTCTCCGCCGGCTACTTGATGGCGGCAAGTATCGTGGCACTGAAATGCCTAAACCTCGTGCCGGACTTGGCAGCATGGATGATACCTGAAGGCGACACGGCCTTCTCTACACGGAACTTTGGAGAAGGTGTGGCGCAGCAGGCCAAAATGACGGCTACGGGCGGTATCGGCTCGATGATGAGATAATGATAAACCTAATATTAAATATCCAAAAGATGAATGTACAACAGAAAATTGAGAAATGGTGCAGGAACGAGCGTTTCGTGCACTATGCAAATGAACGCATAAGCGAAGAACTCGTTTATGCACCTAACCACCGAATTGATCCGGAATATGAAGAACTGGACGAAGCCATTACATGGGACAACCGATATATTGTCCCTATGATGACTTACCTTACCTATCGTCTGCAACTGGTCAAATTGCAGAAAAATGCCAAGAATCGAAACCGCCGTGTCTGGTGGATATTCGTGCATGTAATCATGCGGGAAGATTACACACAGCTTTTTGACGGGAAGTTCGAAAAATTTCTGACGGAGTTGCATGATACAGTCATGACAATGTTACATGACGAATACACACGATTGTCTAACAAGAAAAAATAAAGGTATATGGTCATCAAACATTTGGAGAATAAAATCCGACTGGTGGGCATCATCTGCACTGCTTTTCTTGCAGGGTGTATCATCATCAGCGTATCAAGTATCTGGACTGCCCGGACAATGGTGACGGACGCGCAGAAAAAGGTGTATGTGCTGGACGGAAATGTACCTATACTCGTAACCCGCACGACGATGGACGAAACACTGGACGTGGAGGCCAAGAGCCACGTAGAAATGTTCCACCATTACTTTTTTACTCTCGCACCGGACGACAAATACATCCGCTATACGATGGAAAAAGCGATGTACCTGGTCGATGAGACGGGACTGGCACAGTACAATACCCTCAAGGAAAAGGGATTTTACTCCAATATATTGGGTACGAGCGCGGTGTTCTCGATATTCTGTGACAGTATCTCCTTTGACAAAAAGAATATGGAGTTCACCTACTATGGTCGGCAGCGAATCGAGCGCCGGAGTAATATCCTGATGCGCGAACTGGTTACGGCAGGGCAACTTAAACGTGTGCCGAGAACGGACAATAATCCGCATGGACTGCTCATAGTAAACTGGCGCACATTGCTGAACAAAGATATCGAGCAAAAAACAAAGAGTAACTATTAAATCACCAAAGATATGAATATCAAAGGATTCAAACGGATGTTGTTCGGCGAGAAGATGCCGGACAAAGATGACCCGCAGTACAAGGAACGCTACGAGCGAGAGGTGCAGGCCGGGCATAAATTCGCCAAGGCGACACGCATCGACCAAGCGGCGGCCAAGGTGCAGGGCTTTGCCAACGCACACCGGACGCTGTTTCTGGTCATCGTCTTTACATTCGTCATCGGAGCTTTCGTATGGAACGCCTACCGCTTGGTAACTGTGTACAGACACAGTCCGGTAAGTCGCACGGCGACGGAAAAGCAGGATTCAGTGCTTCGGGAACGGCACAAGCTGTTGCAGGAAGTCGAAATAAGGGAACATAAAAACAGAGGGGACAAACCATAGTAAAAAGAGTACTTATGAATACACGGCTTGAAAAATCAGTCCGTTCGTCAGACGAATGGTACACGCCAAAGGAGATACTGGACGCATTGGGCAAATTCGACCTTGACCCTTGCGCTCCCATCCATCCGTTGTGGCCGACTGCCGAGGTCATGTATGACCAGAACATAGATGGGTTGTCCCAGATATGGGAAGGGCGTGTGTGGCTCAATCCTCCCTATTCGCGTCCTCTTATCGAGCTATTCGTCCGGAAATTGGCAGAACATGGCAACGGCATTGCATTATTATTCAACCGTTGCGATTCCAAAATGTTTCAGGACGTCATCTTTCCAAAAGCGACGGGAATGAAATTCCTACGCCACCGCATCCGATTCTACCGACCAGGCGGAGCACGAGGTGACTCTCCCAGTCGCGGTAGCATCCTATTAGCTTTCGGAGAAGACAACGCAGAGATACTGAGAAATTGTGCCATTGAAGGCAAATATGTACAACTCAATTAAAAGATGTATAATGAAGATATTGGAGAAAATCAATTTTCGCCAGCCGAAATATATGCTTCCCGCCATCCTTTATTTCCCCCTGCTCGGCACGTCTTATTTCATCTTCGACCTGTTTCAGACAGAAACGATAGAAATACAAGACAAGGCGTTGCAGACGACGGAGTTCCTAAACCCCGAATTGCCGGGGGCACAGATCAAGGACGATGGCATAGGCAGCAAATACGAGAATATGGCGAAATCATGGGGTAAGATACAAGACTACTCCGCTGTAGATAACATAGACCGGGAAGAACCCGATAAAAACAAGGAAGAGTATGAATCGAAATACACGCAGGACGACATCGACCTGCTCACGGAAGAACAACAGGAAAAAGCTGCGGCAGCGGAAATTGCCTCTGCCAAGACACGAGAACAGGAAGCACTTGCCGAACTGGAGAAAGCACTCGCAGAGGCGAGACTGAGAGGGCAAAACGCGGCTGTACCCCCGGCAGAAACGGACACGGCCAACATTGCTCCACCACAAGGAGCAGCAGCCTCCGGAACCATCAACGAAGAGAGCCGGGCTGTGAAAACGCCATCAGCGGACGAACCGCCCAGCGAGGTGGTACGCAAGGTGAAGACAACCTCGGACTACTTTAACACACTGTCGAAGAATGTCCGTGAACCGAAACTCATCCAAGCCATCATTGACGAGAACATCAAAGCGGTGGACGGCTCGCGCGTGAGGTTGCGCCTGCTTGACGATGTGGAGATTGGCGAGTGTGTGATAGCAAGGGGAACATACCTGTACGCTACGGTAAGCGGATTCTCATCCGGGCGCGTGAAAGGTAATATCAGCAGCATCCTCGTGAATGACGAATTGGTGAAAGTGAGTCTCTCACTCTATGATACAGATGGCATGGAGGGGCTGTATGTGCCCAACAGCCAATTCCGGGAAACGAGCAAGGATGTAGCAAGCGGGGCAATGTCGGGCAATATGAACATGAGTATGGGAAGTACAACAGGAAACAGCCTTGCACAATGGGGGATGCAGGCGGTGAACAATGCCTACCAGAAAACAAGCAATGCCATTAGCAAAGCTATCAAGAAAAACAAAGTCAAGTTGAAATACGGAACTTTCGTGTATTTAGTGAACGGACAGGAAAAAAGGAATTAAAACGATGATGACATGGAAACAGATTTATCAGAATATCACAAAGGTACGGATGGGCTTTATTATGCGGACTATATAGCCCCAAATAAAGCCGAAACATTTATCGGAAAACTTGTGAGTACCGAATGGTGGCATCACAGAGGGCAGTTTGCCCTAATATGCAACTTCCGAACAGAAGACAGACGGAGGATTGCCTTATTCGCTTTTCAAAAACATACCGGTTTTTACGGACCAAGATACGGGAATGTTAATTTCAAAACAGTGGAGAAGGGCACTCTTTGGCAATGTGAAATCCAAATGACCCGGACGAGACGTTGTACTTGGGCGCGTGCCAGGCAGATAAAGAAATGAAGCGAAATAGGGAAAAGAAATCAATATAAATATTTTTAATCATGTGCCTATGAAATCTTCAAACTACTTAAAAAAAATATACGGGAATCCGACAGATGAAAAATATACACCGGGATATGGTGTATTACCCATTATCAAATATATACCTGAAGGCAAGATAGTCTGGTGTCCTTTCGATACGAAGCACAGTGAGTTTGTGCAGAAATTCAAGGATGCCGGTTTCCATGTCGTGTATTCCCATATCTATAACGGACAGGATTTTTTCAACTATGAACCGTCCCAATGGGATATACTCGTATCCAATCCTCCTTTCAGCCGGAAAGTGGAAGTCTTCGAACGCTGTCTGAAACTCGGAAAACCATTCGCCTTGCTGATGTCCAACTATTGGCTGAACAACGTAACACCCTGCCGACTTTTCCAGAATACTGATCTGGAATTACTCATGTTCGATAAACGTATTCAGTTCGGAAAAGGGAAAAACGTACCGTTCAACAGCAGCTATTTCTGCCATAAAATACTTCCGAAACAAATCATATTCGAACAGATAGATGTTACGGACAAATCTCCAAGTTGTATGCAGGATGACATCCCAGATAAGGCAAATATCAATCCGCAAGAGAATAAAGCAATCATGAATTTTCAATTATAACTCTGTATTTCAATGAAAAGGAATTTATTTGGCATTATGCTTCTATCAGGTATTTCCATTTTACCGAAAGCTAACGCACAAACTACCTACGAAGAAATGGAACAACTGACGGTGAACGAACAGATAACAACTGTCATCACGGCATCGGAACCGGTGCGTTTCGTGGATATTTCCACTGACAAGGTGGCGGGCGATCAGCCCATTGACAACATCATTCGCCTAAAGCCCAAGGAAAGCGGACACGAGGATGGTGAAATACTCGCCATCGTCACCATTGTGACGGAACGATACCGCACACAATACGCACTGATTTATACCACAAGGATGAAAGAGGCAGTAACGGATAAGGAGATATTGCTGCAAGAGCGTAATGCGTACAACAATCCGGCAGTCTCAATGTCCGCTGCCGACATGACACATCATGCACGGCGCATCTGGAACTCACCTGCAAAAATCCGCAACGTAGCTACCAAAGCACACCGCATGGTGATGCGTCTGAACAATATCTACTCGGTGGGTGACTACTTCTTCATAGACTTTTCCATCGAGAACAAGACGAACATTCGTTTTGACATTGATGAGATACGGATAAAGCTGACAGACAAGAAACTCGCCAAGGCAACCAACGCACAGACTATCGAACTGACACCTGCCCTGGTTCTGGAATCGGGCAAGACATTCAGACACGGCTATCGGAATGTGATTGTCGTGAAAAAGATGACCTTTCCCAATGACAAGCTACTGACCATCGAAATGACGGAGAAACAGATTAGTGGCCGTAACATCAGTCTGAACATCGACTATGAGGATATACTGGCGGCAGATTCGTTCCATGCAGATTTATTGGAGGAGGAATGACTATGAAAAAGACAATCATCGTGATAATTACCTGCGTGTGTATCGCTGCAAGTGCAAATGCACAACAAGGTAGCGGACGCCTCTCGCTTGGCACAGGGCTACTCTACAAGAACGGCATGGATATAACGCTCGCCTACGAACACGAAATGAACTATCGCCATACGTGGGAGTTCTTCGTCAACGGCTATCTACAATGGGCAGAGTGCGCTTCGTGCGGGCATATCTGCCCGGAATCATTTTGGCGAAACTACCGCAGCTACGGTTTTGGCGTGGCCTACAAGCCGTGCATGACGCGAGGACGCAACCACTATGGCAGTCTGCGTATCGGAGCTTCAGCCGGAAGCGACATGAATAAGTTCCTCGGTGGCCTGCACTTCGGTTACGAACACAACTATGTGCTACGGGCCGGATGGACACTGTATTGGCAAGTGAAAAGCGATGTGATGATAAAAGGTGCGGACGTGCTGCGAGCAGGTGTCGTGCTGGGTGTGAAACTACCTATAAAATAGGGAAACAAAAAAGAAAGCAATATGATACGAAAGATACATTTGGTGGCAGCGGCAACGGCTGCCGTGCTTTGCGCTGCCTGTGACACGCATATAGACGTACCCGATACAGCAGTTCGTCCAGGACATATCCTCTGCGAGGATGGAACAGCCTTGCCTTACGCACAATATGAACAATCGGGGAAAAAAGCGATAGCGGTTGTCTTCGATACCGAAAAACGCGGAGATACGGAGGGGGACGGTTATGCAGTTTACCTGTGGGACATTGCTCCACAGGCATTCGCCGACAGCCTCGGCATCGCACAAGGCACATCGGCTGACATCATGGCTTATGATGGCAATGAGAATACATTCGCACTGTATGATACACAAGAAACCGCTTCGCCAATGGCAGAAGCGGTTTTCGACCTATGGCGGTACGGGCAGAGTGCCTATGTACCGTCCGTGGCAGAGATGCGGCTGCTCTACACCATGCGAAAGATAATCAACCCTGTCATCGAACAATGTGGCGGTGAGCCGTTACCACTGGATGAAAACGACTGTTGGTACTGGACATCCACAGAAGTCGAAAAGCAACAGACAGCCAAGGCATGGCTCTATTCCATGGGGAGCGGCGCAATGCAGGAAACACCTAAAGTACAGGCGCACAAAGTACGCCCTATAATTACCATAAACGAATAAAAGATAGAAAGATATGAAAGATACGGATATATTTTTCAGCATAGCATTGATGATATTGGGAATTGTCCTCATGTATAAGTCCATGAAAGGTAATTCATGCCGACAAATACTGGCAAAACTCGCAGATTCCATAGCATCGGATAAAGAAGATATTAATTTTCAAATTAAAAGGTTCGGCTACCTTTTGGACGAAATGACTGCCGATAATGAAAAAAATTCAATCTTGAAGCGTCATGCCGACAGACTGGAGGAACTTGTCACGCAATTAGACCGCACACGAAACGAGCTTGAAACAAGTAATCTGTCAATGGCGGATATTAACGGAGAGTTGAAAAGAAGTAATGCCGAACTTGTAAAGAGAGCAACCCAATTACGCAATGAGATACAGCAAGACGAGCTTGTCATCCAAAAGATGCAAGAACGCCTTGATTCTCTCAAAAGAATCAAAGTGGGGCTTGAAATAGCCCTGAATAACATTCAGGCAGAAGAAGTACACTATCTCTCGGAACCGGTATTCAGTTTGGGTATTACCCCATCCATCAAAAGCCATCTTGAATCTCATGGAATATTATATATCGGAGACCTGATTCATCTTAACGAGCAATATCTCATGGAAATCTGGGGTATCGGTCCGGTAACACTTGATAAGATAAAAACAAAACTGAACGAGAATGGTGCATGGTTCGGTATGGATGTAATCAGAGTAGGTAATCATTGGTATCGTAGAAAACAAGGACTAATAACAGACTGACTTATGGAAGAAAGTAAGGAATTGCAAGGGTTCTATAAAATATTCCGCACAGTGGTATATGTGTCCGTGCTGCTGGAGTTCTTTGAATATGCCATTGACCCTGCAATGCTCGACCACTGGGGCGGCATACTGACCGACATTCACGGACGCATCAAACAATGGATGATTTACCACGACGGCAATCTTGTGTACAGCAAAATCGCAACGGTACTGCTTATCTGCATCACTTGTGTCGGAACGCGGAACAAGAAGCATCTGGAGTTCAACGCACGCCGGCAGGTGGTGTATCCATTGACGAGTGGGTTATTGCTGCTCGTACTCTCCGTATGGCTGTTCGGCCATACGATGGAAACAAGGCTTTATACCTTACCTCTGAATATCATTCTCTATATGATTGCCTCCATTGCTGGCGTAGTACTGGTACATATCGCATTAGACAACATTTCAAAGTTCATCAAGGAGGGATTGATGAAAGACCGTTTCAACTTCGAGAATGAAAGTTTTGAACAATGTGAAGAAAAAGTCGAGAATGAATACAGCGTAAATATCCCCATGCGATACTACTATAAGGGTAAATTCCGTAAGGGGTGGATTTCTGTAAGCAACTGCTTTCGAGGAACATGGGTAGTTGGAACACCGGGATCGGGTAAGACTTTCAGTATCATAGAGCCGTTTATCCGACAGCATTCGGCCAAAGGTTTCGCCATGGTGGTGTATGACTACAAGTTTCCTACATTGGCGACCAAGCTCTACTACCATTACAAGAAGAACGAGAAACTGGGCAGAGTACCCCAAGGGTGCAAGTTCAACATGATTAATTTTGTGGATGTGGAGTATAGCCGTCGGGTGAATCCAATTCAGGCAAAGTACATCAACAATCTTGCGGCGGCCAGCGAAACGGCGGAAACATTATTGGAAAGCCTACAAAAGGGTAAGAAAGAGGGAGGCGGCGGAAGCGACCAGTTCTTCCAAACCTCGGCGGTAAACTTCCTTGCCGCTTGTATCTACTTCTTCGTGAATTATGAACGTGAACCCTACGATGCCAACGGCAAGCCTCTATATGCGGAAAGACAGCAAGATCCGCAGACCAAATTCTGGAAACCGACAGGTATCGTGCGCGACCGTGAAGGCGGCAATATCGTGGAACCTGCCTACTGGCTGGGAAAGTATTCGGACATGCCACATATTCTGTCATTCTTGAATGAAAGTTATCAGACGATTTTCGAGGTACTGGAAACTGACAATGAGGTTGCTCCGCTGCTTGGTCCATTCCAGACAGCTTTCAAAAATAAGGCAATGGAACAATTGGAGGGTATGATTGGCACGTTACGTGTTTATACCTCGCGTCTGGCAACCAAAGAGAGCTACTGGATATTCCACCGGGATGGCGATGACTTCGACCTGAAGGTGAGTGACCCGAAGAATCCGAGTTACCTGCTGATTGCAAATGACCCGGAAATGGAATCCATCATCGGTGCATTGAACGCTCTTATCCTAAACCGTCTCGTTACCCGTGTGAATACCGGGCAGGGGAAAAATATTCCTGTGAGTATTATAGTGGACGAGTTACCGACACTCTACTTTCACAAAATAGACCGTCTGATAGGTACAGCGCGAAGCAATAAGGTGAGTGTAACGCTCGGCTTTCAGGAACTACCGCAACTGGAAGCCGATTATGGTAAGGTAGGTATGCAAAAGATCATTACGACGGTAGGTAATGTGGTAAGCGGCTCGGCACGTGCCAAAGAAACGCTGGAATGGTTGTCCAATGACATCTTCGGCAAGGTGGTCCAGGTCAAAAAAGGCGTGACTATTGACCGGGACAAAACAAGTATCAATCTCAATGAGAATATGGATAACCTTGTGCCTGCCTCGAAAATCTCGGATATGGCAACCGGATGGATATGCGGTCAGACGGCACGGGACTTTGTGAAGACGAAAACAGGTATGGGCGGTTCAATGAATATTCAAGAATCGGAAGAGTTCAAGACTACAAAGTTCTTCTGCAAAACAGATTTTGATATGGCAGAAATCAAGAAAGAAGAAGCGGCGTATGTGCCGCTGCCGAAGTTCTACACTTTCAAGTCGAGAGAGGAACGGGAGCGCATCCTATATAAAAACTTCGTACAAGTGGGGCAAGATGTGAAAGAGATGATAAAAGACGTTCAAAATAAGCGCAACGCGAAATAAAAATCCGGCTGTCTGACATATAATGTAAATAAAAACAACAAAAACCGTCAGTACAATCGTACTGGCGGTTTACTACTAACTAATCTCTTCTTCTGGTTTATCAGGTGAGCTACCTGCTTAATAATTGGGTGAGTTGCTGATGGCAATTTTTTCGTATTCCTCTTTGTCAGTACCGCATTCAATTGCCCTGTCAATGACATCCCCTAACTCGTTGTAACAAACTTCTTCATTGACACACTCTGCATCTTTGCCTTTCAACAGATATACCTCATAATAGTCCGACCCATTAAGTGCAATAATGACGTATCCGGTGTGTAACAGTCCGTTTACTTTGATACGAAGTGCAGGCAGGTCTTTGAAGATGGTGGCTGCAAACTCTGCGATACCCCATGACATGAGGACGGGCATAGGGGTAAGTCCTATCAACTGCTCTTGAATGGTCTGTGCTATTTGTATTACATACTCTTTTTCCATAACTATGCTATTTTTAAGATGATTATTGTTTTTTTATTCGAACCATTCCGGGTTGTCCTTTTTCAGTTCGGCAACCAATTCTACGTCTGTCAGTCGCAGGTTTGCCATGTCGGTAAAGAAGAAAACCTCGTCATAGATTCTTTCGGCTTCCTTGCTTGCGAAGCCTTCGTTTTCATCGTTGAAACTACCGGGCTGAAGGGCATCAAGCAAGGTAATCGAGCCGATAAGGAGTTCTTCACCCTCGTTGGATTCCACCACACGGCAAGGATAGTTATTGCCGCCAAATTGTACTTCTTGTGTTTTCATACGCTTGTTATTTTAATGGGATATGCTTTCCATTTGTCTTGAGGTATTCCATAAGACACTTTGCTTCTTCATGTGACGCACGATTGCGGTCATCATAGCGACGTGTCTCATCCGGCCATCACAATGATGCACTCCTTAAACAATCTATAGAGGCTCTGTTGCAGTGTGGGGTGCATATCAGGTATAGCGGCTGCAAAACGCTTGGGATTGAAACTAAAACTATTCACTGCCATTTCCCATTCTTTGGCAAGTTTGTACTCTTTGCTTTCTTTGATGTTGTCCATTGTCATGAAATTTTAATGATTTATTTTTCTTCCCTCTGTTCGGTTCTATATTCTGTCTGAACCGCTTGGGATTTACAGATGCTTTACAGGACTGACGAACAAGCTACTTCCAACGCTTTTTTTGGAAAATTACTCTTTCACAGAAAGGAAGAATTTTATAAAAATGCACTTCAAAGCGATGGAATCAAGCGCGGCAGTCCACCTTCGCGTCTGGAAAACCAACCGGCGAGGACAGGAAGGAACCGGAGAAGGAATAAGATGGAAAAGATAAAAAGGAGGAAACTGATAGGTATAAATGAAGACGGGTGGCGGCGGGGTATCGGGAGGTAGCTATAAATGGGATAGAAAAGGCATAATCGCGCGGATGGCGGGTTTGCCCGGCAGACGCGCCGCCCGACAACGGTTTGGAGCAGTTGTCCGTGAACATCTTCACCTTAATCTAATTACAAATTAGGAACGAATAGAGGACAGATTACTCCACCCTCTATTCGTTGGTTACTGATTATGGTTAAGCTGCAATATCTTCCTCTTGTGGCTGTTCTTCGGTCTGCATCCCTACTTCGGATTGCTGTTTGTCAGATTGCTCCGCTTCCTGCTTTGCTTGTTCCTGCACCAAAAGAACGGCTTTTTTCTCTTCGATACGTTGGTGACGCTTCTCATACACTTCATTATGTCCGTTCTTGATGTCTGCCAACAGGTCGGGCATATGTTTTTGTGCGAAGTCAAGCAAGAGGGATGCAATGGCATTGTTGCCGTATGCGTTCTTGAAATTAGCAATTAGAAAATCCCTGCGAATAATCGCTTTCTGCTTGCTCGTGAGGTTGGCAATGATGTTTATCTTTTCTTCATCTGTAAGGTAGGAATAAGGCTTTTTTTCCTCGATACCTACCGCTTCGAAATGCTCTTTGCGGAGGGATGATAGCAAGAAGAAATAAATCATCTTGTCCTCGTCTTGCCCAAACTTGCAATCGGACATATCAACCTCCAAAATCTGTTTTTTTGTGTCCTCTACAGTCTTTTCAAGGGCAATTTCCTTGTTGCGTTTGTCTTGCTTTTCCAACTTCTCTACCGGTGAAAGCGTCTGCTCCTGTTTTGTGTCATTGGTAGTACAGGTAACTTTCGGAACATAACAGAGTACGATGTCCTTGCTCTCAATACGGAAATAAAGGATGATTTCACCTGCTTCACTTCGGGTACGGATTTCTTCGCATTCTTCCGTGTAATCGTTCAAATCCTGTTCGAACTCGCTCTGTGCCTGTTCGTATTCTTCGGTGGTGTCGTACTCATCTTTTCGGGGTGCTTCGGGCTGTTCGGGATATGCCTTTGCATAATAGTTAAGGCTTTCCACTTCGTAACCCATGGCGGTAAGACGTTCTACTACGGCTTCATTGCTGTTGAAACTTTCATAGCAGAGGGATACCTCAGGGCGTTCTTCCATAAGGCGCACGGCTTTCTCCGTGAGATATGCTGCATTCATTTCAGCAAGGCAAGTACGATTGGCGCAATTTCCGCAACCACCCTCGCAAAATAACATCATATTATTTGTATTGTGAGGACACGACAGACAGAGGGTCTTGTCAAATGCGTATCGCTCCAAGTCGGTGGTATATTGCCGTTCGATGTTCCGTGCAACATCAGAGGCTTTCATTCCTCGCCAACTATTGTACTGCACCCCCTCTTTAAGATGCTTGTTGTACACCTCTTTCTGAATATCTTCCCCATAACGGCAAATTTCGCTCGCTACGCTGATTGTGATTTCGTCCTGTTCCAAAAGCTGTGCGATTTCGGGCATTAAGGAAACGAATTTAAGGCGTGTGCGGATATAGCTTTCGTTTTTACCGAACTGCACCGCCAAAGACTGCACATCGTGGCGACCACTATCAATGAGCTTTTGGTAGGCATTTGCTTCCTCTATCGGGGTAACATCCTTGCGCTGGAGGTTTTCAGTTACCGCCATTTCTTCGGCAACTTCGTCTGAAATTTCCATAACGACAGCCGGAATGTCTTCCAATCCTGCCATGAGGGAGGCACGATATCGGCGTTCTCCAAAAACAATCTCAAAGCGGTTGTCTTCTATTGGGCGTACTCCAATAGGCTGTAACACACCCTGCTGACGAATACTCTCGGAAAGTTCTGCAAGGCTCGCTTCGTCAAAATTCTTACGTGGGTTGTAATTGCTCGGCTGCACGTTTGCCAATGCTACCATTGTGATGTTTTTCTCTACTGATTGAATTGCTGTTGCTTCCATAATCATAAAAATTTAATTGGTTTTAATATTTAATTTTTTATTTTCCCTTTGTTCGGTTCTCTTTTCTGCCTGAACCGCTTGGGATTTACAGATGCTTTACAAGGACTGACGAATAAGCGATTTCCGACGCTTTTTCCGGAAAATTACTCTTTCGCAGAAAGGAAGAATTTTATAGGAAATGCACTTCAAAGCGACGGAATCAAGCGCGGCAGTCCACCTTTGCGTCTGGAAAACCAACCGGCGATGGCAGGGATGGACCGGATGAGTGGCATTAAAAGAATATAGAAAAGGAAGAATACGCTGAAAGGCGGATGGTAAAACGGATGGAACTATAAAGGGATGATTAACGATACAACGGGACAAGCGGAAGGACGTAAGACCAGACGGTGTAAAACAGGAATGGAACTTACCAGATAAAAATCCTTTGAGCCATTTCGCTAAATAAATCTGTATCAATTGCCTGTTTTACCAGAAATTTGCATTATTTTTGCAGTAACGAAACAGCCGTTTCGGAAACAGCCGTTTCGGAAATAGCAATAAAAAAGGATAAGGATATGAGATTTTTTGACAGGACAGAAGAAATAGCCTCTCTTCGCAAGATTCGCGAAATGGCCAAAAACAATGCTCAGTTTACAGTGGTAACGGGACGTCGCCGTATCGGTAAGACATCACTCGTGTGGAAGGCATACGAGGACGAACCGATTCTCTATTTCTTTGTTGCCCGGAAAGCCGAAGGCGATTTGTGTGAGGACTACCGGCTTGAAATAGAGAACAAGTTGGGGGTCCCAACCATGGGGCGGGCCGAACACTTCACTGATGTGTTCGAGTACCTGATGAAACTTTCGGCAGAACGTCCCATCACACTCTTTATCGACGAGTTCCAGGAGTTTTTCCGTGTGAACAAATCGGTGTTCAGCGATATGCAGCGCATCTGGGATCTATACAGCCCGAAGTCCCGTATTAACCTGATTGTCTGTGGTTCGATTTATTCCATGATGACAAAGATATTCAAGGATAAGAAAGAGCCGTTGTATAACCGGCAGTCGCGCTTTATGACTGTGCGTCCGTTTACCCCAACTGTTCTGAAAGATATTCTTTCGGAATACAACCCCGGCTACACGACGGAAGATCTGCTGGCCTTGTACGCTTTCACGGGCGGTGTGGCGAAGTATGTACAACTACTCGTGGATGCAGGAGCAACAGCCAAAACGACTATGCTCGACCAGATTATAAAGGCCGACTCCATATTTTTGGGCGAGGGTAAAGCGATTCTTATCGAAGAGTTCGGCAAGGATTACGGAATCTATTTCTCCATACTATCGGCCATTGCACGAGGAAAAACATCCCGTTCGGAAATTGAAAACGTGGTAGGCAAGGAAATCGGCGGTTATCTTACCAAGCTGGAGAAAGAATACGAAATCATATCGAAGAAGCAACCGCTGTTCGAGAAGAGTTCCGCCAAGAATGTCCGGTATGTCATCGAGGATAATTTTTTCACGTTCTGGTTCCGCTTCATCTACAAGTACAGCTATATGCTGGAGATAGAGAACTATGGAAGTGTGAAGATGATTATAGGTCGGGATTATGAAACTTTCAGCGGTCTGATGCTTGAACGTTACTTTAAACGTGTACTGATAGAACGGCAAGTCTATACGCGTATCGGAGGCTGGTGGGACCGCAAGGGTGAGAACGAAATAGACATAGTAGCTGAAAACGAACTGGACGATACGGCGACATTTTTCGAAGTCAAACGCAAGGCCGAAAATATCGACATGGAAAAACTGGAAGCGAAAGCAGCCGCTTTCATGCGTGCAACGGGAGAGTTCAAAGGTTATTCCCTGTCATACAAAGGGTTGTCAATGACTGATATGTAGCAATACATATCGGCATAACGTACTAACAGAAGTCACAGATTTAAAAGAACGGGAAGCGAGGGACATACCCTCACTTACCGTTTTTTTCCAAATACTCCTTCATCGCCTCATTTACAATGTCTCTCAATGACATATTCTTCTCAATAGCAAGGAATTTCATACGCGTATGAACACTCTTGTCGATAACGAAATTGCAATGTACCGCAGGCTCTTTTTCAGTTTTAAGTGGTGTGGCTTCCTTCTTTTGCGGAGATTTCTTCGTGGATGACAGCAATCCGTCCAGTCCGCTTTTCATACTGTCTTTCAATAAATCACTCTTGCCCATATTGTCTTATTTTAATTTCAAAACCTCTTGTGCTAAAGCCATATAATCTTTGGCTCCATTGCAGTTCTTATTGTACTCAAAGACGTTCTTTCCCTTTATAGGAGCTTCGGCCAGTGCCACATTGTCCCGTACAATCGTTTTGAACACTTTGTCACAGAAAGAGTCATTGATAATTTCAGCTACGCTCTTGTTGAGTGTCTTGCGCTTGTCAAACTGGGTAATAACAATGCCACCAATACTCAGGTTCGGGTTCAGGCGTTCCTTGACAATCTCAATTACGCTTGTAATCTTCGCCATTCCGCGCATGGCGAGGAATTGTGCCTGCACCGGAATAATCAGAAAGTCCGCTGTGGTAAGGGCATTGAGTGTCAGCAAGCCCAGTGAAGGTGGACAGTCAATCAGGATGTAGTCAAACTTCCGACTGTCAAGCAATTTCGCAATCAGGCCTTTCAGTATCAACTCACGTCCCGGCTCGTTTATCAGTTCGGATTCTGCCGCCGACAGGTCGAGACAGGACGGCACAACAGCAAGTCCGTTCTCCAGTTCGATAACCGGTAAGGGATATTCACCTCTCATTGCCCCATACACCGTTTGTTCTTCCTCAATGGAGAGACCACACGATTCTGTAAGATTTGCCTGCCCGTCCATGTCGATAGCCAGTACACGCTTTTTCTTCTGTCGCAAAGCAGCGGCAAGATTGATGGTGGTAGTTGTCTTGCCAACCCCACCCTTATGATTCAAAACAGCTATAATTTTTGTCATAATTTGATGTCTTTATATGCGATACAAAGATAATACTATTCTTAGTAAATACTATAATTAGTATATACTATTTTACTAAAAAAGTATTTTAGTATTTACTACTATACTAAAATACTAATAAACTAAATGTAGTAAGTACTACTTTCAGTAATAGCTAACTTACTAACTTCCTACTTTACTATAATTAGTAAATACTACATTTAGTATTTGTTGTTGTTCAATACTATATGCACATCATCAGAACGGCAAGTCTTCCTTGTCCTCTTGCGGCATAGCTACCGGTGGTACAGGTGCATTGCTTGCGGCATCCGTCGGACTCTCTGCTTCTGAAGTTGTACCCTCACGCTTTCCGGTATTGATGAACTCCAATGCGTCTGCCGTAATGGATAGTTGAATCTGACAGTTTTCATCCTTATCCTTCCACAGTGAAGCCGAAAGTGTCCCTTCAATGAGCAGTAACCGTCCTTTGGTAAGATATTCGGATAGTCGAATATGGTTCTCTTTCTTACTCCGTACCCTTACCCAAGTAGTGATGCTGTTTCCATGTGAATAGTCATCTACCGCAATATCAAATGCAATGAATGAACCGTGTGCTCCAGTAATAACCTGGCAATCCTTGCCAATGCGACCAATTGTGTGAACGTATAACATAATAAATTCTTTTTGTGGCAGGTGGTTAATCCTACCGTTACCTTAGTTTATAAATATTCTTTATTTCCCTCTGTTTGGCCTGTTTGCGACCTCCGGGATGATTTTTTCTGCATCCAAAGGCGGCAGGAACAATCTGGCAAGGCTGAAGAGGAAAAATACGCTCACCAGCGGAGAGGAAGATTTTTGCGCTTCACTTGCGGCTGAATGCCGGCATTGACATGACTGGGACTGGCGATTACCTTTGCGGAAAAATTCAATCCACGGCAGGTTGCACGGCAGCAGAAAAGCGATAAATAGAAGTATATAAAAAAGGAATAGAAAACGCTAAAGCAGGGAATAATAAAACAGGAGAACGGACATGCAGGACTAAGATCCAAAGACTACCTTGAAACTGTGAATAGTGATATAGTTATATCATTCCGCAATTTCAAGTCTGTTCGTGTACCCTTTGAAAAATAACTTGACGCACTTTATGTAACGCGCTACACAAAGCGTGTCAGATTTTTCTTGTAGCAGGCTATCAGTCCTTATACAAAGGGATATAGAAAAAAATTATAAAAGTAACCGACAATAGCTAACGTCAAATACCCCTTGCTCCAATGACCTGATTAGACTATTAAGTCCATAATCACTTATATGTTCATGGATACACACGACGGCCATACAGATAATGACCGCTATTAATACAAAGTATCCGGATAGGGATTTACGCAGCAATGGAGCTTTGCGAATATTTTATGGTATTCTACTTATCAATATGATATGTACTATAAATAAAATTTTTAGCTTTCCTTTGAAAGTTCTCGTGAATTTCTATGGCTATTTGAAAGTAACATTTTTAAGTCATTTTTATTGATGCCCATGTATTTACATATTTTAAACTCACTTATGCCGTCTGATAACATTTCTTGAGCTGCTTTTCTATTCCTTTCATACGCTTCCAGTTTGTCAAAAATGGCATCTGTTAGAAAATCTATCCATTCGAAAAAGACCTTTTCCCCTTCTTGAGTACTAAAATCTATTGTACAGGTTTTCGCACACCTCCTATGAAGTATCAGATAATAAATTCCTCCAATCAGATTCGCCATAATAGCTTTAATATTGATTTTCGCCGGTTTAAACAGATTGTCATAAAACGCAATCAAATTTAGATTCATAATATCCCGTGTTTCTGCTGTTCTCTTTGTCGTTTCATTAATAACCGACATTTCATAAAGTAACAACTTTTGCATTACAGTGTTATCAGACAAGTTCCTATAAAGGGTCTTGAATGTTTCCGCAAAAAACTTTTTAGGTCCCAATATGTTCAGGCTGGAAACGTCAATAGTATCATTGATCCAGAAATCATACTGCTTGGCAAGCCTGTCGTAAAGGTTTTCCATTGAGCCGTATCTTCTATAAAACACATTAGCTTCTATGTTTGCAGCTTTCATCAATGCACTCAAATTGACATTACCAAAACCATATTCAGCTACAAGCTTTTCAAGTTCGGATATTACCTCCTTGTCTATTTGTTCATTTGTCCTCCTATTTCGAGCTTTCTTTTCTTTCTGTTTCACTATTATATAGTATGTTATAAAAATAAATCTGCAAAAATCAGTAAAAGGAAATATTTTTATTTTAGCTTTCGATAAACTTCTTCTTTTCTGAATTGACGATAATATCCCAAGGTAGGCTGTAAGTATTTATACAGCTATTCCATTCTCTTTTCATTTGTTTTGATATAGAGCAATTGGGTCTGTTGCAAATATACATTTTTATGCTTTACAAACAATAGACAGAATATAAAAACTACGTTTACCAATAAATTTGCATTTCAATAATAGACGTATTAATTTACTTATTTATTGCTATATTATAGGAAAATCTCCAATTTGAAAAAAGAACACTCACTACACGAAGAAAACTTGCTGCACATCTACATTAAATCCCTGATAGTTTCCGGTTGCGATAAGAGAAGTCAATTTAAATGAGACCCTAATGATTTCATATAAAGAAAACTTCATGTTGGATTATTCATGTGAGAATTATAAGAATGAAGAAGCATTATATATCGAAAAATGAAACTCTATTTTTTCTTTGAAAGAGGATGTATTACGTTTTATATTCACTGTGTAATGACATCTTATTATTTTGTTGAGAAGTGTTCTTTTACAAAGAATTTCGAAAAGGATAATACATCATCAAAATCATAGAACATATTATAAGTTACGGCTACTAAATAATCAGCTTCCACAAAAACAAGACACATAACAGGAGCCTCTGATATAATATCAATAATCGCATAGTCCTGTTTTTTTAATTCTTCTATTTTTGAGGTTATGGGGGCATGACTCTTTATATTAGATAGAATATTGATTTCTATAGAGTAATATTGTATATTTTTCTTTGATTTATTTGGGACTTTAATGAGATAATGCTTACAACAATATCCGATCTTAGCCAACTCTGTCTGTTCGTTCACATTATTACAAAAAGCGTTTAAAATAGGAGAGATTATGTATTTATGAGACGAGACAAATAAAGCAGTATCTTTGGAATTAGTATCCTCATAGACAATATTATTATCCCAACAATAATTGAAATTTTCAAGTACCTTATATGAAAACTTATCAGATATACTATCGCTACAGATTGCAGCAGCATGAAGATATGCACACATACAAAATATAGTACATAGTATATATTTTATGTTACACATAAATCTTATCTCCTTTTTATACTAACTTCTTTATAAAAATTCGCTTTAATATTGGGTGGAGTAGCATATTCAATTTCTATATAAAGTTTTTTATAAAAAACTAATTCAGAAATTGCACTATCCGCATCAACTTGAGTTGACCCCGATAATTCTTTTACTTGATCTTTAAACTCACTAAAACTTCCTATTATTTCAACGCACCCTGCTGCTCCCCATCCAATATGAGTAAGATCTTCAGGACCAGCGTGAATGTAAAAAGTTCCTTTTAGAACTATTGCACCATTATGTTGAGAATATGTATTATGTACCTCATAGGCTTTTTTATATTCTGGTGCAGGCTGCCTATTGAGCTTATGCAAGCCACTATTAACCCATCCAATTGTTTTATAAGAACTAAAATTTGGTGGGTTATAATACGGCATGAAGCGTAATGCTTTCCATGTATATTTTACACTTTGACCTTTATCATCAGTACCTTTGATATAGACATAATATACAGGGACTCCATAGAGCTCTATTTTGCTATTCTTATCCATATCACTGCATGGATAAGATTTTGCATAATAGGTATCCCCAGTTTTTGTACCAGAAATAATAATATCCACATCTCGGAGTTTCATATAAGTAAAGATTTCAATAATAAGACATATAATTTCAGCAACACATGACCCTGATAAATGATTTACAGATGGGCATAACTATGCCCATCTGTAAATTTAAAATTATTCAATACTATTCTTGATGATATTCGCTTTCCCAAATAGCATCTTCCGGATTATCGCCTTTATGACCGGCAAGCTGTATCACGAAGCTTTTTGCCGGGAAATACGGTGTGATGTGGATGTCAAGAAGCACACGGTCTTTCTGATTCGGGTCTTGTTCAATCTTCATAACCTTGAAGCGTTCGATGAGTTTGTTCGGTCCCATTACACTATCGAGGAATTTCACAACCTGACCACGTAAATCTGCTTCCGTGCGAGTAGTCCAATTTTCAAATGCCCGACGGTTCAGGAAGTCAATCAGTACCTTCGTTATATAGTCGAATACACGAACTACGGAGTAGGTCTGCAAGCCAAGATTATCTCCATTAAATAATGTCTTGGCGGAGAAAGCCATAACCTTGCTGTACTCGTTCACCATCGGCACAAGACCCATACGTTCAAGCTCGGAAATCTCGCTCTTGCGAAGGTCGAAGCGTACACTTTCTACTTCATTAAGTCCACCAAATTTCTTTCCGGCTACTACCTGAGACATTAAGGTGTTGTATATTTTTCCGGCAAGTGAAGAAGATGGCGGAATATAAAGATTTTCTTCTTCTCCAACGCTTTCCTCTCTTTGACGACCAAGCAACCAGTTACAGGTCATAATAGTATTCGATTTGAACACATCTCCACTCGTATGATTGGCATTGAAGAATATATCTACTACATCGTCCGGAGTTTCGAGGTCTTGGAAGTCTGTAACAAGAAAAACCTTGTTCTCGTATGCCATTTTAGACCACTTATCCAAAATGGCATTTGAGCCTATATATCCAGGAACGACAAGCAAGGAGTAGTTGCGACGCAGGTCAAGACGGTCAAAATTCTGTTTGAGTTCGTTGCTAATGTGGTCAGCGAAAATGGTATTGTCCAAATCCTGAAGCTGCTCCATGGTCGCATTGACAATGGTGACATTCTTCACCTTATCACTTTCCGTGTTCTTGTAAAAGAACGCAATAGTGCGATATGCGCTTTCAAGTTCCCGTGTCCTGGCAAGAGCATTCTTCAAGTTATGATTAAGAAGGTTCTCGGCGTTTTCTGCGGTTTCTTTGGCCTTGTCCCGCATTTGTTCGGCAGTGTCATTCTCACGTAAGAGTTTGAGCCATACGCTTAAGCGATTAACCAAGGCCTTACGTTCATTTTCCCACTGTTCATCCGTGAGGAAGATGTTGCGACGGGCCTTTCGTGCCGGATTAAGATTGGAATACCCATCTATGATATTTTCAAGAAAAGCGAAGCCACCAAATTCTTTGAGTTTGTCTATTGCCGATGCAGATGACTTTTGCGCCTGTTGTGATACGACTTTCTGTGAGGTTGTCGTACTGGCTGTCTGTTGTTGAGTTTCCTGCTTCATCTTAGTAAAAGATTAAAGTTCTACTTTCTTTTGATTTGCCAGAATCTCCTCGATTGATGATTCAATCACGTCCATAATGGCATTTTTGACTTCCGGATTTTCAAGTGCTTTCTGTAAAGCGCGGTTGGAAGTAAGCTGGCGAGTTATTCTGACACCCTGCTCTTTCTCAATGTCAAGTTTACTCAAGAAATCACTCTTCTCTTTAATCTTCTTGGCTCCGAAGTCTCCAAGTCCGGTGAATGTCATGATTTCCTTGATTTCATTACCTTCCGCATCCACGTGGCATAAGTCAACTGTTGGTTCAAAACGTTGGAACACATCTTCAATGGTTTCCAAACCATACACGCTTTCCGGAGCCGCAGGAGCTTCATCTGTCAGTTTTTGAACTATCAAAGTTCGGTTGGAGGGGATTTCCGCGATGGATTCGTTCGCATCGACTTTTACTTCGTTGCCTCCAATTCCATAATTGTAGATTGCCATAGAATTTACTTTTTAATATCATACTTTTTTTATAGCTCTCTTTTGGTTTTGTGACCGTGCGCAATATATGAATTATTTCTGAAACCATCAAATTTTTAGGAGCATTTTATTGGCATCTAACAAGGAAAAGAGTATATTTGCGAAATAGAATAAAATAAAAGAATAGTATGACTTACCTGAAAATGCCATTACAATTGCAATCGGCTGTTGCCAAGAAATTGCAAAGGTGTTCCTATCAGGAATCGATAGCCCAACACATCATGCTACTGATTCTTTCTCACCATGGGGAAGTTATCGGCCGAGAAGACTTTGGTTCCATGATATGGGACCTTGAGTTCAACCAACTTGTGAAAATCAGCGATTGGGAGGAAGGAGTAAAAAACTCCTTAATAAAAACGATAGAGAAATATGAAAAGAGACTACGGAATGTAGATGTGAACGTTACCCTTTTGGAAATAGAAGAAGAAAATATAGATAAAGTATCTCATATCCGAAGAAAGGCACAAATAACGGTGACCGGAATAATGGATAGAACCAACGAGAAATTCAGTTTTAACACCTCATTATATATAAGCCCTTTATCACAATAATCGAACTATGTCAGACAAGAAACAAATTGCAATAAAGGAACGAATATTAAAGCAGGCTATGGAGTTTTGGGGTGTATCCGATATACGCGATATGGACCCCGTGATAGATTTGCTGCTTGAAGTTTTTGCCCATGAGTCCAACAAGCTGCATCAAGAAATAGATCAGTCCGATTCACGGATACTTCACCGCCTGTCCAGAATACTCATAGGAAACAAATGGTCGCTGCCAAAGCCGGCCCATGCGCTTATGACTATTACCCCCAATCATGGGGAATGTTGCGAACTTGATGCCGAAGATCACTTTTATGCAGAGAAAAACATATTTGGCAAAGGGGATATTCAAGTCTTTATAACCCCTTTGTTTTCCTATAAACTGGTTGATGCAAAAGTCAAAGCAATCGCATACAACGATAGTATAAGGCATTCAACCGATAGCTTTAGCACTCCAACACGCTTCCTTGGCCCTAAAAACCGGATAGCGGATTATTGCGTCTGGGTCGGGCTGGATGTGTCTAAAGAAGTCCTGCAAAACATGGACTCTGTAATGTTTTGTATCAAGCCTTCCGATATGGGGTTACTTCCGTTTATGAATATGGCTTTCTTCTATGACTGCACAGGAAACCGATTGAATGCAAAAACAGGCCTTCATGTTGAAGATCCATATAGTAATGCGCACTACTTTGATGAAATCCGCGATTTTTATAGTGACCTATATTTTAATGTGAGTATAAAAGATGCTTCCAAAGAGAAACATACCTACCGAGAAATGTTTCCCGGTTATGTGGCCGACTGCGAGGTCCCAGATGACTCTGAGAATCTCTTTTGGGTCAAGATAGTCTTTCCGGAAATATTCACGAAAGAAAGTCTTGAAAATCTGGAAGTATATTTGAACACATTTCCGGTTGTAAACAGACAAATCGTTTACAAACAGCATAATTTCCGTTCCACCGGACGAATTATACCCCTGAAATGTCCGGGCCGTACACAATTCTTGAACATACGCTCGTTTCAAGACAACACAGGCCGGGAATATGTAAACCGACTGAACCAGTATGAGGAAAATCCGACAGGTATATTCAGCCTGTATTTTGGCGACCTTGAACGATTTGATTCGGACAGTGCCCGCTCATTAATTTCAAAAGTGTTACAATTAATGAAAGAAGACGGGAGTGCTTTTGCTTCAATGAATCCGGATGCACTTTCGACGCAGCTCAAAGAGTTGTTCAACAAGATAAATGATATAGAGAAAGGATTGGAGGCCACGCTAAAAGGAGATAACAAAATAAAGGCCTTTGTTTTAAGTGTCCCCCAAAAGGATGCGACCAATGCCGAGATAAAATATTGGGTGACTTCCGGATCTTTGGCGAACGGTTTCAATGAACGCACACTGATACAACAATTCAACATAGAAAAATATGACGCTTCAGGCATCATGTTGCGCACTTGTATGCAAGGAGGAACAACGCATGATAGCGAACAGGAACTTATTAATAGTTTAAGGTATGGTCTGTTGTCCCGGGAACGGATTATATCTAAAGAAGACATCAAAAGCTACTTGTTGCACAAGCTGGGAAAACATGTTGAATCAGTCGAAGTCGGTAATGGCGTGACTATATCTCCTGACAGCAAAAAAGGATTAATCAGAGTGACAGAGGTCAAGATAAAGTTTGGACAATTTGATAAAGATGAAATTCCCAATCTGGAAGAATTGGCCCATTATCTTGAAAAAGATTTGACTGAACGCTCTGTATGTAATTCAAACTATAAAATCAAATTCGTATGAATGATAGCAATTATAGCCCAAGTTTGGTGTCTGCCCTTAAGATAGCAAGAGGAATGGCACTTCAAGACAAGCATAACACGTTCGGCGTGTCACATCTTGTCATGGCCATGTTTGCAGAAAACACGGGTCTAAAGGAAATTTTATCCTCGATGCAGAAGGATGTCGGCTACATAATGGAATGGTTTGACACCCACCGCGAAATGTATAGGTCCAGTGGTACTTCCACAGAAGAAGTGGAACCTGATGAAGAACTGTCAAAGGTTTTGGATGAATCCGAACGGTCTAAAATTAAATTAGGAGCGGATTCCATAGACTCCATCTGTGTGTTTACCGCCATATTGCGTGAAGGTGTCGTGTATTCGCATCAGCAGATAGAGATGCTGGATGTTTCGGAAGATGACATATTGTCCCACTACAATGCCCTTACCCCGTTGCATTCTTATCAAGGAGAGGAAATGCAGATAACAGCAAGCGTTCCTTATGCCGACAACCTAAAAAAGCAAGAAACCATCAATGCCGGTGGCTTTGTCGTCGGTAGGGAAAAAGAGGTCCGTACTATTTTAGAATGCCTCGAACGCTCAGAGAACAAGGGCATACTGATTGTCGGTGAATCCGGTATCGGGAAGAGTTCCATCATTAACGCCTTTGTCAAAGATATCTGTGAGAATGAAGACGAGATGTTAAAGCAAATATCTATTGTCGGACTCAATACGGCAAAACTGCTCGCATCAACCTCGTCTGAAACGGAGATAGCACAAAAAGTTGTCAATCTGATGCACAAGCTCAACCAATTGGAACAAGCTGTGCTGGTGATTGATGATTTACAGGTCCTTTTGGAGAACAGCGTATCAGGCAAAGCATCCACACTTATCAACATATTAAGTGCGCAAATCAGCGAGGGAGCCGCAAATCTTGTTCTCACACTCACGAACGATTCTTACCGGAAGAACATCGAAAAGCATCCGATAGAAGGGCGTCTTGATATCATAAAGATTGAAGAACTGGATACGGCTACACTTGAAAGTGCCATACAATTACATAAAAAAAGGATTGAAAACTATTACGAGCTGAGAATTTCAGATGCGTGTATTAAAGATTCAATCGCACTCTCCAAACGATATTTTAAGGAACGCAGCCTGCCATATGCCGCCATCGACCTGCTTGACAGAACCGCTGCTGCCGTCCGGCTATGCAATAAGAATGCACGAGCCAGTGTATCTGATTTGGAAGCGGATTTTGAGGAAATAAAGAGTCTCGACGAAAAAATATCTGAAGGGCCGCTTTACTTACTATACCGTTCTGTATTCAGCAAAATCAGTGTCGTATTGACCACCAAACTGTCAGACAACTATGTATGGGATAAAGAAGATGACATCGCGATAAAAGCAGGACGTTTGTCGGGCATCATCAAAGAATTAAAGGCACTATCCGACCAGTCTATTGAAGAGATACGCTCTTCGGAAATAGAGGCGATTGTAGCGGAGTGCACCAATATACCTATCGGAAAAATACAAGCCCGCGAGAAGGATCGACTTTTGAGCATCGAGAGCAAATTGCAAGAACGGGTCAAAGGACAGAACCGGGCCATTACGACTTTATCAGATGCCATTATAGAATCACGCAGCGGACTGAGTGACCCCAAGAAGCCTATAGGTTCATTCTTCTTCCTTGGCCCTACCGGAACGGGAAAAACAGAACTCACAAAATCACTGGCCGAGTTACTGTTTGATGACGAATCAGCCATGATCAGATTTGACATGTCCGAGTTCAAGGAAGAACATTCGGCTGCATTGCTGTATGGTGCACCTCCGGGATATGTAGGATATGAGGAAGGTGGTTTACTGGTCACTCAAATCAGACAGAAACCTTATTCGGTAGTGTTATTCGATGAGATTGAGAAAGCCCATAGCAGCGTTTATGATGTTTTCCTGCAAATGATGGATGAAGGCAAGATACATGATAAACTGGGCCGGGAAGGAGATTTTTCAAATTCCATAATCATTTTCACCTCCAATATCGGAAGCCAGTGGATTGTGGAACAAATACAATCCGGACATACTCCTGATTCCGGAAAGCTCATCGAGGTTATGGCACAGTATTTCCGACCTGAATTTTTGGGACGTCTCACCGAGGTGGTTCCGTTTGCGCCAATAGATGAAAATGTCGCCAAACAGATATTCAACCTCCATTTTGGAAGATTGCAAGAACAACTGATGAAACAGAAAAACATCCAGTTGAATTTGTCGGATGAAGCATTGCAACATCTGGCAAACAAAGGGTATTCTCCCAAATACGGCGCACGTCCGATAGCAGGAGTCATAAGAACTTATATCAAGAAGTCCGTATCTCGTCTGATTGTCTCTGAGCAAATCAAGTCGGGTGACAACATCGTCATAAACTATCGAAACGGTGAACTGATATGGGAACAATGTTAGCGCAAAAGAAACCCTTGGAAAGCATCCAACGCAGTCAGGCAATAAATTTTGTCGCAGAAATCTTTTATGATGAACTTCAATTTATTCTTGACCGGCGGCTGTTGGACCATACTATGGTTAATTGCCATGGTATGAACAGTCGTGTGAAATCCAGAGATGTATTAAGTGTTTCGGTACAGCATATCGCGGCGACAAATGCCGACAAAGAATATATATTGCTGAATCTGGCAAGAAACAGCATCTATCATCAATTGCCGGAATTACTATTTCATCCATTGGTGCTTAGCACACCGGGCATGAGCAACAAGGAGATAGTTGAAGCCATCCGAGCCAATGAAAAACAGGATAAAGAGCTTATACAATTCTTTGCACCCTTTGATACAGAGTTTTTCAAAGAAAAGGTCCGTATCAATAACCGCCATCTGAATTTCTTTTCAGACCCGGACTCCAAGAAGAACTTCATCAAGATGATTGAAGTTATGGAAAATGTCGAACTATCCATTACTTCCCATCAGAAATATAAGCTGTTCCTATTCCTCTGCAATGCAGAACGGTATAAAGAGAACCTGCCTGCTATCGAGCAACTGCTTCTTATCGTTTTGGGATTGAAGGTGAAACTGCGACTGGAAGTCCATGAGATTGATGAAACGGTTTACCTTTCCGTCGGTTCCGGATGTGTCGGACAGACATTAGGCCTTAATGGTCTAATGATAAGCGAAACCGATGATTTGACGGCGACAATCATCCTTGATACTCCGACAGATGACTATGAGGAGGTAAAAACGCATCTATCCAATGTCCGCCGGATACTTGAATTTTTCATCCTTTCAACAAGAAATATCGAAGTTGATTATCTGGTACGTGGAGAAACGGATTTTATACTCGGAGAAAACCGATTAGGATATAATATGAACTTATGAAAAATCTAATAATATGAAGATATTGCTATATTTCTTTGCACGTTATTTATTGGCTCCATTATTTGTAGCCGTGATGATATTTGTCTTGACCGGAATAAAAACGATCAAGAGCAAACTTAGCCTGAAGAAATTAATCATATTCATTCTTCTGGCTTCCATTGCCGTCGCTTTACCCAGCCTGTTCGGTTTCCTAAAAAACGAATACGTCTGGGGAGGCTTGACATTCACGATATTGTCCTATATCCTCCTTGGAGCATTGTTCTGCAAACTGTCAACCTCCGATTTGTTCGGAGCAATCGGTATTGGCAGTTCCCGAACAGCGGTCATTCTCACTCTAACCACAATATGCGCTTTAGGCGGATGGTGCTACTATCTGCTGTTTGAACTGATAAGCAAGCTACCTTATTCGCTATGGAACACAACAAATATCCTATGGTTTGCAATCCCATATCTGATTATGTACAGCAGAACCCTGTTCCTGGACATCCCGCACCCGATATATACCCCATGGGAATTGAGCTATGGTACCTTTGACCGGAAATATTGGGACAACATAGACAACTTCGGCTTCCGAACGGTCAAAGTCAAAATCAAACGGAATATAAAAGACCCGACATACGCTTCGTTGGTTGTCCGCCTGCCCAATGAAATATCTCTTGGGAATTGGTTCAATTGGGTTATCGAAGACCAAAACAGGCGTTTCCCCCAAAACAAGATTGAAACAGAGAAGGAAGATATGCAAATCGGATGGATGTTCTATACCTCAAAATGGTTTAACTTCCCGTTGTTCATAAGAATACTTGACCCCACTCTGACGAGTGAGAGCAATAAGATTAAGAATAATCAAACGATATATATCCGGCGTGTACAAGTAGAAACAAAAACATCATAATATATGAAAACACTAACATATTTGCCTGTAAACTGGGTCAATGGTCTGAAGCTGACCAGTCAGCATTTCTTTGCAAACCAATATTGCCAAACGGAAGCTCTCAACCGCGAAGCAGGAAGGAGTCTGACCAGTTATAACTATGGTCTTGGAGAGGTCCTTGAAGGGATAGGTGACAATCTTGAAATAGAGATTTCAGGTGATACCATGTCCACTCTCTGTGTCCGCCTGAAAAGCTGCAACGCTATCACCAAAGGCGGTCTGCCCATCGTTTATTACGACGGTTTATACGGGGATGAGAAACCCTGTGCAACCATTTCAGAATCCGGTCTGCAAGCCGAGGACAGCGAGTATATGGTACTAATATCCGTAGATCCGTATCACTTGATACCTGTCGGTGAACCGGACCCGGAAGAGGTGCCTTTGCATCACCCGTATGTCTTGCCGAGCATAAAACTCCATATCGTTCCCAAAAACCAAGTCAACAAATCTTTCTACAGCCAGAATTTTTTGCTGGTGGCAGAGGTATGCAGACAAGGGAATACCTATAAAATCAATCATCAATATATTCCACCGGTACAACATTCCGCTTGCCACGATGGGATTAAAACATTCATTTCCCAATTGGCACGTACCCTACAGTCGATAAAAGAAGACGTGAAACTCATTTACAGCAGGAATGTTGCTGACAAGCGTAGAGATACGCTTGCCAATAATACATTTGAGCTGTGTAAGGCTTTCTCGGCCTTTTACAACTCAAGAATCTTCTTTATCGAACAAATCGCCTTAGAGCAACCGCCGATATATCTTGTGCAGGCCGTGAATGAGCTTGCAAACGGTCTGAACTCCGCTCTTCAAAGTCTTTCCGAAACGGAAAGAGAACAATTGCTCCAATACTTCTATGAGTGGACCAATGTCACACCCTCTGAATTTATCACGAAGATAGAGAGCCTAACCAAGCTTATGTATGACCATACCAATATAAACCAATCATTGCAGACGGCAGGGGCATTTGTGACACTGCTCAGCAATATGTTCCACAAAATGAGTGAACTGGAATACATCGGAATGGTTCGTGAGAATATTATAGTAGGAGACGAAAGTCACGAAACAATAGAGGCTCAAAAGAAACGATCATGGTCGTTTATAGGTTGAGCGATTAAATCATAGCAAGTATGGAAGCAGAAAACAAAAAAGCTCGTTTGAAAGCGAAGCTCCGATTTACTTTGGTATTCGCTATCGCACTGATTGTGACCACAACCGGAGGTATCGTAACGATTGTGACTGCACAAAAAGGAATATCCCTTCTTGAAAGCAAGAAGGCCGAATATGACAATGTGTTCAAGAAACAGGCAGAACTTAACTTCCAGATAGAAGAATTGTTCCGGGACTTGAACAATCTGAAGACCAAGCGGCGAAATTCGAGTGAACACAAGCACATGCAAAAATTGATAACCAAAAAACGGTTATTAATGGAAAATGACATTGCAATGCAGGCCGATAAAAGCAAGTACGAAGTGTATAAAGCTATGCTTGAACAGATCCGTGTCATCCAATCATCAATGGATGACCTTGACCGCGAAAGCAAAAAGCGTGAAAGCAACATGGAGCAACTTGAAAAGTGTAGAATCAAATATCAGGAATTAACCAAGAATAAACTGACGAAGCCATGACAAAAGACGAAATGCTATGGGGAAACATCCGTTTCCTCCTGCTGCTGATTTTCTCAGTAGCCGCAATTTATATCATACTTTGCCGGTATATACTCAACGTACCGACAGAGGACAGTTCGGAGTTGATAAACGAAATCAACCATTCCGAACGCATTTTTGAAATCCAGCATACACATATGCAGCAAGCGCAGAACATCTGGAATGAGATTGACTCTCTGGACTTCAACATTCATCAAGTACAAAAGATGGACGAGGTGAAGGATGGGATTTACCAATTGCAGCATATATACAAGGAAAACAATATGAATACGAAATTCCTTTTCGGCGTGTTGTCCTCCAGAATGCTTAAATGCCAATTCGACATAAAAGAGGAATTGAACAGTCTGGTACATAACAATGCACTGATTGAACGGGATTTGGAAGAATGTAAAGCCAATTTATAAAACATTCGCAATGGATAATAAGAAAACTATAACAATCATCATATTGGGACTGGTTGCCATGGCAGGTATCCTTTTGTTTTTGTTCCTGCCTTCGAAGTCGCACCTTGCCAATATTGACTTTTATGTGTATGACACCAATGATAATTTTCATTATGAGGTCAATGAGCGGTTGGAGCTATTAGTCAACGATACGGCAGCGATTAAAGGCAAGCGGCTCATTTGGGAAATGGGAAACGGTGATACACTGATGAGAAATACGGATGTGTCATACACTTACCGTAAGGCCGGCAAATATCTTATTACTTTGAAAATAGACGGAAAACACTCCGTAAACAAGTATATCAAAGTTATCTCAGGGCTGGAGCATGAGGCCATTGATTCCATACCCCGTATAAATGGAGTGTCAGAGGGTTATCAAGGTGAAGAGCTGGTCTTTTCGGCAGAAGGCTATGGTATGGACACATGGCTATGGGAATTTGGAGAAAGCGGTACTGTGGACGCATACGAGCAGCAAGTCGTGTATTCGTATGATATTCCGGGAGAATACACCATCTCATTACAAACCAATACGACGAAATATCCGGTGAAGCACCGTATAACCATTCTCCCACGCTTTGAAAAAGCAGAGGAACTGGTCACGGTGGATTCGTTGGTACTGGTACAGAATGATATAAAAAAACACTTGCAAGCCATAGCTGACGCCAAAGTCTCACAAAAGTCGGTCTATTACGAACATACGAATTATATCCGTAACAAATATTTTTGCATTGATGCAGACCAGGTAGTGGTCGTCATCAATGATGAAAAATACAATGACTTCAACGGCTATTGTCAAGGACTGCATTTTCTTGAAAGCAACAGGAAAAAGCGTGTGAGTATTGATGATGTAAAAATTGACGATTTGAATTGCGTCAAGTCCATCCATGTGACACAAAGTTATATTGAAAAATGAAACAACTGAATCTCATACGAAATCTGTTTTCTGTGGCCGTGATGATTACTCTTGCGTGCAACGTATCTGCCCAAGTGTCCATCCGCGACAGAATACAAATAATGGATAGGGATATATTCAATTATCCGGAATTAACAGAAGCTCCTGTCAAAACAAAGAAAAGCAAGACAAACAGAATTGTCTATTCGGACAGGACTGGAAATCAAAGTTATGAAGACCCGTATTTCCAGCGTAAGCGGTCTTCACACGGGATTGGCACACCCTATTACATAGTAGGTGAAAAGAACGGAACCTACAAGCTCGTTCAGGCTGACCCAGACATTACAGGCAAGCCCAAGTCGATAATAGGTTTCCTGTATAACAGCAAGAGACACTTTAAGGAACCCCGTAAAGTCAATTATGCCGGATGGATACCATCGGAAAATGTACTGATGTACGACCATGCCCGTATCAATCCCCGCAACAACCAGCCGATAAGGTACCGTATAGGCATAAACAGCATTAACAAGCTGTTCGATATCCATCAATTCTTCAATGGAGATACCCTGAAAATATACGGAGAGCCGTTTTTGAAAACAACAACGGATGCGGTAGTTGTCAGCGGAGAGGTTGTTTACCTATACAAGTTAGACAAGAGCGGCAAATCCGCATTGATTTCCAATGTTCCCGCATTATCAGACAGTACCAAACGCTTTTTAGGGTGGGTTCCCGCTGACCTTCTTGCAGAAGTCGGCCAAAATGAGGTGTATCATATTGATTATTCACGATACCGTGATTCTTTGTTGTGTGCTGTCAACCTAATGTATCCCGATACGTTGGCATTACATAATGCGAATATTCAGGGTACGATGTTGTTCAACCTGGATGGAAACCCGGCAGGGCCTATGACGAATGGGAATATCCGGCTGAACTATCCTCTGTCCGTCTGGGACAAGAACTGGAATAAGATTATCAATATCAAAGGCGGAGACATCATGGTTTCCGATGTCCGAAAGATGGAAGCGGAAACCAAAAACGTGAACATACATGTACTGTTCAATGATGCCGACCTACCTTATCTATCCCCATATATCAATGTGCTACAGAACCTAAAGCTGAAAATGAAGCCCGAATATGACTACACTTTCTCAGCAACTTGCATATCCTCCAACGGAGAAAACAGACATTTGGCTCCAACCAAGGACTTTTCAGCCTGGCTCGACTATATCAAACAATCCATTTCTTCCAAGCGGAAAAACGAACAAGAGGAACAATCATCGTTTTACGGTTTTGGCGGGGCTATCAAACAAATCTCCCGTTATGATAACGAAAGCCGTTTCAGCAACAATGTATTTGTCATTTTAGGGTCAAAGCAAACTTTATCCTTGCACGAGCAACAACTCTCGTGGCTGGCAACCCAACCGGCAAGGCTTCTGTTTGCCCAGATAGACAGAGCATCAGGCACTTCTTATCAGGACTTCCTATTGCAGGCCAAATCTATTCTGGACAGCCATTCTACGAAATACATAGACCATATATCCAATTATATCGCAGACAGCAGACTGGTAAAGACGGAGCTGTTCAAGAACATAGAAGCTACGGATGCCAACTTATACCTGTATGATGCTCCATACAACAGCCTTACGGTAGGAGGAATCTTATTCCCTAAAGGTAGAAACAGACTGGAAAGCAACGCTTTGGAAACAGCCTTGGATTCCGTATTATGGCAATCTTTCGAGACGGACAGCCTACTGTTGCACTCACTTAAAGATTATGAGCGAAATATAGGTGTCCTAAGAAGCCGTCCCACATCCGAACTGACGCATATATTCCATCATACGGAAAATCCTGACAGTATGAGCCTTGACGATATAGATAGAAACAGCGTGAATGACACCTACTATATAAAGGCCTCCGTAGCGGACAGTATAATGGACGGGTACGAATATGGATATCTACTCGATGACAAGGAAGTGATGGAACTGCTGCAAAGCTACAGGGGACTGCTCCCGGAGTTCTCAGATAACATAGGGAAAAAGGAGCTAAGAGTGCTTCGCAAGCAATTTAACCGGCAAAAGAAAAGCATAAACAGAAGTTTCTATCGAAAAGTATTGCCCAGAAATCCATATTTGGCTCAAATCTTCTATTGTAAGACGGGAGTCATGGCCAATGACAGCCTTTTAAATTCAACAAAGGTGAAGAAACTAAAGAAAAGAAAGGTTGAACTGACGGACTTTAATAGTGGCTATACAACCTTGATTTCAAAGATGAAGAGACTGGAAGACATATATCAACGCAACCTTTTCAGACCTGTATTCATCACCGGCAAGAAATATTATTTTATTCCGAAACAATTAATACTGTAAATAAAATGGAACCAACAAGAGAACAACTACAGGCAGAGATTCTTGAAATCCTATATCAGAAGTGCCTCCAGAAGCCAATATGGGTATCTTGTGCAGAAATATTTTGGAGCATCAGCAACCTCAAGGTATCAGAACGGAGTGTCAAGGACGTTCTTGACTGGCTGGTAAAAAACGACCTTGTAATTTATCAAGCGGATAAATACCAGATTGCCAAGCGCGAATTTATGGATATATCAAGACGTAAGGCTCTTGAGAAAAAAGAGACCGAAGAAAATGCCGAAGTCCGGACTGTAGAGTATGGAACATCCATTCCGCCTCACACGATGAACCATCATCCATGGCTTGAACGAGAGTACCAACAACCTGTCGCAAAATCATCAAACACAATGTTTGCCATCATAGCATTAATAGCCTTTCTGATCAGCGGCACACTTGTTGGCATACTCCTGTTCAACAGCTTCGCAACGGAACGGCGCAATAATGCAGAACTGACATACCTTCCGGACAGCATACAGGTTCCCTCGTTACAGGTTAGCACGCCCGGATATATCCGTGACGCATATACGACCAACCGCAACTTCAAGAACATCCAAACTTCGCTGGAGACACAGCAACGGATTAATTCTGAACTTATGGATATCTGCAAGGCACAACAATCCCAGATTAATATACTGACAACTTGCTCCAAACAACAAGCGGCGGACATCGAACATTTGGAAAAGGAACGGAAGATCTACACATGGATGATTGCCCTTGCACTCCTGGTATTAAGTTCATTGCTCATCTGCCGATACGGGCGTAAGAATTAGGACATACGCAAACATTCAGACTACATAGTCAATCTGCTAACGGTATCTGCCACTTTCATGCGGTGGATATCGTTTTTATGCATTCCGGCAGCAGTTTACTTTCCGGCGGTTTCGTCCGTTCTTGATGAAACTTCTTCTACAAGTGTTATTGTACAATGCCAGGAATCAATTTAATAGCGACACATCATCAACGGGGCGTGTTTCTAATCATATAGGACAGTGGCTTTATACACGAACATTAGTTTAAAACGTGTTAAAATGAAAATAACAGCAAAAAAACGCGCTAAAAAATTTGGAAAAATGAATATAAGCACTTATATTTGCTCACATCAAAGATGATGTTTTATTTTCTTCTCTTTTTCCCACAATAAAACTGAGTCATCCGGAGGCTGAGAGGAAATTTCAAAAAATCGTTTTTGAGGTTTTCTCTTTTTTGCATCTATACCGGTTAGGGCGCAAGGACGGAGAAACCGAAGTAAAATAATTAAGTTTAACCCATTAAATCCAAGTATTATGGCATTTAGAGCATCATTGGAACTTAACAACAAGGAATTTGACGTCCTTTATTCAAACTATGAGTTTAGTCGTAACACAGACCCTAAAGGTATGCCCTCTTCAAGCGTATTGGGTGGTAGAGTAAAAGCAACCATCGAATCAACAGAAGACACTTCTGTCATCGAAGCGATGTTGAACAGCCCTTTCAAACCTGTAGAAGGAAAGATTATCTACAAAAAAACGGAGGAAGATGCCAAGATGAAGGAGATCCAGTTCAAGAACGCATACATCGTTCACTACTCGGAAACTCTGGACGCGAACAACGATGTGCCTATGACAATCACCATTACGTTCTCCGCTGAAGAAATCATCGTCGGCAGCGCAGCTCTTGACAACCGTTGGCCGAAGAAATAAATCGGCGTACATAGGTAAATCCTAAATCAAAACATTTGTCAGGCCGTCCGACGGACTTCCGCCGGGCGGCTTTGGCAATTTGGATATAAACCGTCAAATATAATGCCGCCATGCTGGAACAAAAAAAAGTCACATTGGAAATAGCCGGCATACCCATGCCGTCGTTTGTGCAGTTGATGCTCAAACAGAGCATCAATGAGCATCACTACTTTGAGATAACGCTGGATATCCAAGCCATAGAAGCCTATGGTGTGGAAATCCCGGAGGCGTCAAAAGACTGGGTTGGGAAAAAAGTAATCATGGACTTCGGCGGCACTATTTTTGTCGGCGTGGCCACCATGGTGGGACTTCATCGTTCCGGTGGAACACACGGAAATATAAAAGTGACGGGATATTCGTCAACATTCCTATTGGAGTCAGACCACACTTGTGCCTCATGGTGCAACAAATCCTTGTCTGACATCGTTAAGGAACTTACAGACAAGGCGGGAGTGCAAGCTCTTGTCAATCCAGAAACGAAATCGAAGTTGGAATACGAATGCCAGTACGAGGAAACCAACTTCAGATTCATACAACGGCTTGCCCGCCAATATCAGGAATGGCTCTACTACGACGGACAGAACCTTGTATTCGGGAAGCCACAGGCCGGCTCGACGACCAAGCTGACATACGGCGAGGAACTATCCGTGCTCGATGTCTGCTCGCAGACACTTGCCCGACCAATAAAGGGAAGTTCTTACCATTCGGTGAACGACCAGACCTATAACGGCCAATCCCCCGATACCGCAGCCGGACAAAACACATTGGGACAAGCGGCCTTTGACTCGTCATTGGCTTTGTTTACCGCTCCCGCTGTCCAACGGGCGGAGCCGCGCATAACCAATAAGGGTGAACTTGACGCCTATTTCCAACGCAGGCAGCAAAGCGACAGCGCCGCATCCAGTTTCATCACCGGGGAAAGCGATTGCCGCATCCTCACGGTGGGCAGTATCATAGATGTTCATACCGCTATCCATACAGGAATAGGTATCCACGTAAAAAATAGCATCGGCACCTATATCATTACGGAAATAACCCACGTAGCCGGTATGGGTGACAGTTACCAGAACTATTTCACCGCACTTCCGTCCTCTATTCCCACCCTTCCATGCCCGGATGTACCTCTGCCTGTCGCTCATACACAGCAGGCCGTGGTTGTCAGCAACGAGGACCCGAAAAAGTTAGGCCGCGTCCAAGTCAAGATGAACTGGCAGACCGGTCCGATGCAAACCTCGTGGATACGGGTGCTCACTCCCGACGCAGGTACAAGCGACAAAGTGGCCACAAACAGAGGATTTGTATTCATACCCGAAAAGGGAGACCAAGTCATGGTGGCATTCAGATATGATGACCCGAACCGTCCGTTTGTACTTGGCAGCTTATTCCATGGAAAGTCAGGCACCGGTGGCGGCAGTTCAAACAAAACAAAAAGCCTGACTACCCGCAGCGGTTGTACCATAACGCTTGATGATGAAAAAGGAAGCGTTATGATGAAAGATAAGGAAGGCAACAGCTATACGGCAGACGGAGAAGGAAATATCACAATATCTGCCTCTAAAAGCATCACCTTATGTGTTGGAGAAAACAAAATAATGATTGATAGCGAAGGCAATATATCATCTAATGCGGAAAAGGACATAACAGAGTCCGCGGGTGCCAATATTGCGCAATCGGCAGAAAATATTGATTGTACAGCAGGCAGCAATTATAATATCTCCAGTACTGATTTTACAGCAACCGGCAGCAGCAGTGCCACGGTCAGCGGTACAACAAAGGCTACGATAGATTCTTCCGGAACCACAGCCGTAGCCGGAACTATTGTCAAATTGAATTAACAGCATATGAGCAACGCCATACAACAAATAGCAGACAAGATGCTCTACCAATGGGAAGATGCAGTCAGGAAACCGGTCAAGTTAATCCGTATCGTCATCAATCCGGGAGACGAAAGTATGCTTGATGCTTTCTATGACTATATGCTTGCCCTTGATAGCGAAGAGGAAGATATGGTGTTCCTCATAGAACTTCCGTTCAGTTCCAGAACCGATTTCTCAAAAGATGTTGTAGGGTATATTGCACAACAAGTAGAATACTGGAATAACTCAAAGAAACCCGAAGATATTGTCTTTGAACGTGTTGATTGGATAGCTGATTATAAGTCGGAAGAAGCGGAAAACGATGCCTCCGTCGCAGTTGCCAACTTCAACAAGCTGACAGAATCCCTTGTAAAAGGGACTGATATGAAATGCAGTTTTGTCTTTAACCTAAAGAACACATACGACTATGACGGATGTCGTGAATGGTTTGAAAAGGCTCTTGCTCTGCCATTCCACAAGCAAATGGTATGGGGGATATCCGACATAAAAGACTATGAACAGTTTGGCAAACTAATGGCCAAACACTCCAATGACGCGGTGTCTATTTATCCGCCAATAGATTTAGACGGTGCAATGGAGCAACTCGCGGAACAAGCGGCGAATGAAGATAAGAGCGACCCGGCAGCCTCGAATTTCAGGCTGGCATTAATCAAACTGATGAACAGTGTGAAAAAAGGGAACGCAGCGCAAACAGAGGAATTTGCGAAGAAATGCCTCGATATTGCTCTCGAAAATGTGAAGAAAGACATTAACTGGATCAGTCAATTTGTAACCGTATATACAATTCTATATACAGACCAGATTTCCCGTAAGGACCACAAGACGGCCATGTACTTTGCCGACAAAGCCGTAGAAGCCGCTGAAATCGGGGAAGAAAAATTAGATCCCTCTTTAGCTTGCCGATTGCTCGGAAACACCTTATTGGGGAAAGCCTCCATCTATGTACGAGAGTCGCTTTGGAAAGAAGCGGCAGAGACGTACTATCGCGGTGCTGAAGCATACTCCAGATGCAACGATTACCTAATGCAAAGTGAAGCATTGAGGCTGTGTGGTTGGTGCCGGGAAAATAATTATGAGAAATCGTTAGCTGCGGAATGTTATGTGGAAGGTTTCAGACTTTCAGACAAACTTTCCATAGACCTGATAAAGAACTCCTCTTATCCTCTCCTGTTATTAAGCCTGCTAAACAGTTCGGCACGCTCCAAGCTGGTCAGTGACGATGAAATAAATGAAGTTCTGACCAAAGTGTTAGGAGATAACTGGGAGAATTATTTGTATGAGTATAAAAGAAATTTAGGAAAATACAATGGAATGGCTGACCAACATATTGCGAAATCTTGAAGGGCTGTTCACTAATGCAACCGAATATGCCTATGCGAACCCTAAAGTGGGGTACTTAGTAGTAATCTTTCTGCTATTGGTTTGGCTTGTCGGACTGATATTCGACTGGAAATGGACATACGCCAGACCCGGAAGCTGGGGAGGAAATTTCTTTCTTGACTTATTGGGTCCAACCGGATTCCGATTTTGGCTCGGTGTAATTATTGTGATTGCCATTGTTGCATCTGCCTATTTGTATTTTCGAGTTAAATAACGATAAAGACTGACAGTTATGGCGGACACAGGTTATTTCGACAGCGTAAGTGCTAACCTAAAGACCGGCGTAGGCGCGCAGGTCAAGGGTATCTCGGAAGGCGTCAAGGCGAACTCCGAGGCCGGTGTGTCACCGTCCGTCAATGCCCTCGACACGGGCGTCAAGGCGGCAGCCGCCATCGGCGGCCTTGCCGACGGCCTGAGCGAAGCCGCGATGCTCCCCGTACTGGGTGCCATGGGCATGAAGGGCATGGCCTGCCTGCCTATCTCCAAGCAGCTCGACCCTGTCATCGGCGTGGACATCCACCTCGTGACGATACCCCCGTCCCCCGTCGTGCCGATGCCTCACCCTTATGTCGGGGTTCTCCTCCGTCCGCAGGACTTCATCGCGGCGGCGGTCTCCTCGTTCATCCCCCCGCCACCGACAGCGGAACAGACGGGCGACGCCGACAGCGCGAAGCTCGCCGAGGTGGGCCACACCGTGCTGACGATGGCCGTCGGGATGCTGGGCGCCACCGTCAAGATAGGCGGCTTCATCCCCCGCGCGGTTGCATCCACCCCCACGCGGAGCATCCCGCACATCCCCATGGGCGCAGGCTGGGCGGCCCCTTCAGCGGCGATACCCAAGAACAACGGCCACGCCTTCATGGGCAGCCTGACGGTACTTGCCGACGGGATGCCCTTCTCGGGCGGCGGCGCGCACCTGCACCTTGACTGCAACGACGTGGGCATACCGAGCGTGCACAAGGTTCCGGGCATGTTCCTGCCCACGGGTGTCATCAACCCGATACCTCCCGCCAGACAGATACTCACCAGCCCGGTCCCCGTCCCCCTCAACCCCATGGCGGCACTCGCCCGCAAATGCACGGGGGCGTTCGGGCGTTTCTACAAGAAAAGACCAGGAAGCTGGCGGACAGGCTGCACAGCAAGGTCAACAGGACGATAAAGAGCGAATCCCTGAAGAACATGCTCCACAAGGCCATCTGTACGGTCACGGGCCACCCGGTGGACGTGGCCAGCGGCACGTTCTTCACCGACGAGGAGGACTTCTGGCTCGACGGCCCGGTGCCCCTGTCATGGGAGCGCACGTGGTACAGCCGCAGCGACTACCGGGGTCCTCTGGGCAACGGGTGGCACCACGCCTACGACATGGGCGTCGTCGCGGACACGGAAGAGGGCACGCTGACGCTCCGCATGAGTGACGGCATCCCGGTGGCCTTCCCGCTGCCTACAGCGGAGGAACCCTCGTTCATCCTCTCCGAACGCAAGGAGGCCCGTCTGGAACAGGACGGCGGCTACTGCGTGTGGGACATGGCCGAGGACCTCTACTACCGCTTCACGCGCAAGGAGTACGATTCCGTGCGCCTGCTTGAGAGCGTGACCGACTGCAACGGCCTGGGCATCCGCTTCGACTACACGAAAGAGGGCCTGCTGCGCTCCATCACCGACAGCGCGGGCCGCCGCCTGAGGGTGGAGCACGACACGAGAAGCGGACGCATCCTTGAGATATGCGGCCCGCATCCGGAAGATCCGGAGAAAGAGATTACCCTCGCCTCCTACGAGTACGACGCCGACGGCAACATGACCCTCCAGCGCAACGCGGCGGGCGACGTGATGACATACGAATATGCCGGAAGGCTCATCGTGAAGGAGACATGGCGCAACGGCCTTGCGTGGTACTTCGAGTACGACGGTACGGGCGTGGGTTCGCGCTGCGTACACACGTGGGGCGACGGCGGCATATACGACCACAGGCTCACGTTCCGGGAGGGAGTGACCGAGGTGCTCGACAGCCACGGAGAACTGACGGTGTACCACCACCGCGGCGGCCTTGTGTGGAAGAAGGTCGATGCCAACGGCGGGGAACACCTGTGGCGTTACGACGACAGCCGCCGGCTTCTCGCACAGACGGACCCGCTCGGTAACAGCACCCTGTACAGGTATGACCGCTGGGGGAACTGCACCGACAGCTCCGACCCGTGCGGCGGCAGCGTGTCCGCCGTGTATCCTGCCAAGGGGAACCTGCGCAACCGTCCCGTATCCGTTACCACGCCGGACGGCGGCACGTGGGAGTTCGGCTATGACCGCTCGGGCAATCTGGTGAGCCGCACCAACCCCGAAGGTGCCGTCACGAGGATGACCTACCGCAACGGTGCGGTGGCATCGGTGAAAGACCCCTACGGCGTGGTGACGAGGCTCGCCTATGACCGTTTCCATAACCTCACGGAAGCCTCCGACAGCCGGGGGAACACCTCGCTGTACGGCTACGACCTGCTGGGCAGGTGCGTGAGCGTCACCAACCCTAAGGGTGCGGTACAGAAAAGGGAATACGACCCCGTGGGCCGCGTGGTGCGCGTGCTCGACTTCGACGGCAACGACATACGCCTGTCCTACGACGGGATAGACAACCTCACGGAATACCATGACAACGTCCAGCACGTGGAGTACGGCTACTCCGGCATGTGGAAGCTGACAAGGCGCCGCGACCACCGGGGCGTGGTGAGCTTCCGTTATGACCGGGAGGAACGCCTGCGCCGTGTGACAAACGAGAGGCTCCAGAGCTACGAGTTCACCCTCGACGCTGTGGGCAACGTCACCGCCGAGAAAGGCTTCGACGGGGCCGTCCGTCGTTACCTGCGTGACAGGGGCGGACGCGTCGTCAGGGAGACGCTGCCATCGGGAACGGAAAGGGAATACGGCTATGACGCCTGCTCGCGCGTGACGTGCGTCTCATACCCCACGGCAGGCGACCCCGACCAGACCTACGCCTACGGGCTGTCCGGCAGGCTGGTGCAGGCATCGAGGGGGGAAAGCACGGTGGAGTTCGCATACAACTCCCTGGGGCTTCCGGTCCGGGAGACGGCTGACGGCAACACCATACTCCGCACCTACGACCATACCGGCAGGATACTCACGCTCGACAGCACGGCGGGGGCCTCGCTGCGCTACACCCGCAACGGCTACGGGGAGCTTGAGGGGTTCACGGCCACCGGCGGCAGCGACGCCGACGGCGCGGGCTCGTGGGAATCGGCACACCGCCACGATACGCTGGGCTTCGAGGTGGAGCGCATCCTTCCGGGAGGCATTGTCCGCTCGTTCGCCTATGATGACATAGGCCGTCTGGTGGATGCCCGCACACGCAAGGACTCGCGCACACGGCATATGCGCCGTTACCGCTGGGGCGTCGCCGACAGGCTGTTGTCCGTGGAGGACAGCAGGCGTGGCGAGACACGCTACTCCTATACCCCGACGGGGCAGCTCGAAAGGGCGGAATACCCCGACGGCAGGGTGCAGTGGAGGAAGAGCGACCAGACGGGAAACCTGTATCCCGACCCGGACATGAAGTTGCGCCGCTACCTCGGTGGCGGACGGCTGGAGCAGGACGGCGAATGGCACTGCGAGTACGATGCGGACGGCAACCTGACGGAACGCTACCTCGGCACGGGAAGGTGGCTTGACGGCAAGAAGGACCGCTGGAGATACCGGTGGAACGCCGACGGCTCTCTGGCAAAGGTGGTGCGGCCCGACAAGAGGGAGGTGGAGTTCACATACGACGCGCTCGGGCGCAGGCTCTCCAAGAGCTTCGGCACGACGGTGACGCGGTGGGTGTGGAACGGCAACGTGCCGCTGCACCAGTGGAAGCAGCATAGGGAATACTCCGTCATGGAGGACAGGTGGAATACGGACACGGAACGCCGCAACATGACGGTATGGCTCTTCGACGAGGAGTCCTTCGTACCGGTGGCCATGCTCAAGGAAGGCAGGTCCTACTCGATACTGACCGACCAGCTCGGAACGCCGACGGAGGCATACGATGCCGAGGGCAACGAGGTGTGGAGCCGGGTGCTTGACATGGACGGGAACGTCATCGAGGAGACAGGTAACAAGGGGATGGTACCGTTCCTGTTTCAGGGACAGTACTATGACCGGGAGACAGGGCTGGCGTACAACAGGTTCAGGTATTACTCGCCACAGATGGGCATGTATGTCTCGCAAGATCCGATTGGGCTGGCTGGGGGAATACTCAATCTATATGGGTATGTCGATGACACAAATGCGTGGAGTGATATTCTTGGGCTTCACAAAAACAGTAATGATACTGTTGGGGATTGGGTACTTTATCTCGTATATGATAATAGCACAGGAGAGTATGCAAAAGTTGGCATTGGTAAAGCAGAAGATGTAATGGCGGATAATAGTAATAGACGAGCCTATACAAGTGCCCGAAAAGTCCGACAAGACCCAAATTTTTCTAATGCAACATTCCAAATATTATCTACACATACAAATATTACCAAAGGAGCCATGAAAGAAATAGAGGCCGCAAAGGTTCGACAATTGCGAAGTGAAGGACATAATTTACCATATAATAGGGAAAGAGACCATCGTTATCATTTACCATCATATAATAAGTAGTCAAATGAATATTGTAGCTAAAATAAGAGTTTTAATATCATCAGAAATACCACAATTAAATGAAATTGTAGATCTTAGAAGATTATATTTTGAATTAAATCAACACATTGCTATTTTAGCATCACATATTAATCTTCATGATTTGGGAGAATGGAAACTTTTAGTCTCTATAAACTATCGAAATACAGATAAGATAGGAATATTTAAACGTCTTAAAAGATTTTCTTCAGACAAAGAATATGAAATCTCAATCTCTATACCAATACCAGATAAAAGGAAGGCTATTTACGGAATAGCACAGGTGGATACAAGCTTTTATAGTCAAATAACTGAATCCCTATTTTATTCACTTGAACCGGCATATGACAAATATTTAGATTTAAACACCTATATGAAGGATAGTGCAAAATCCTCAATTCTATTCATATTAAAACAAGGCTTTAAATGTAACGGAATAAAAATACAATTTAAGGCATAAATATAGTGTTTCATTATTGAAGTGCGAATTGAAATAATAAATAAACAATATGAATTGTGATTTTACATGGATACCATTCTACAAAGAACTATCCGACTGGCTACTTGGAAAACAGAATAGCCAACCGGAACTTATATCTACGCTAAAAGAAATCGGCATTTCCGGTTTTCGTGATGGTTCAGAAGGAGGCAAAGAGATTGTTTTGGAAGAGATCGACCCATTTACATTCTTTTCGTATCTCAACAAGTTTCACTCCGATGAAAGAAGAGTAGAAATCCTACAGGATTTAAGGCGTAAGCTAAATTTTAGTTGTCCAGAACCAACAGATGTATCAGGCATCCCGACAACACATCCCATGAAAGTACATCTATTCCCATGGAAGACAATCAGGGGCAACAATGATATAAATGTATTATGGGAATTGTTCGGACAAGTAAAAGGAGGGAAAGTAGATGAACGACTTTTTCAAACTGCATTGAACATTAAAAGTGTCGGAAAGGGAAAACTCAGCATTGTTCTGTTCTACGCTAATCCGGAAAGATATGTTCCTTTGGACTCCAACACTTCATCGTATCTAAGAAGTAAAAAACTGGGCTACACTTATGATAGTTTTGCATCATATAATGAGTTGTCAGAAAAAATAGTCAAGACTCTTGGGAAACGTCCGTGGGAGATTTCATACGAGGCATATAATTATACACCGGAGAGTGATTCATCAAGTATTGGTAGCATCCGGACTCTATTCGAGAAACTTGAAGATGAATTAGAGGACGATATGGATTACCATATCTTTTATCGAGGACAGTCAGATAAGAGTTTTGGATTGATTCCCTCCATCTATCGAGAGAAATTCTTAATCCAGAATGAAAATAGAATTTTCAGAGATATTATCGCTCAAAGTCCGGCTGATTTCAAAGGGTGTACATCTACCTTTGAGAAGTTGGTCAAGATGCAGCATTACTCTTTGCCGACACGCCTCTTGGATATTACTACAAATCCTTTGGTAGCTCTGTATTTTGCGTGCGAGAATGATGCCGTTGACGGAAAACTGTTCCGATTCGAAGTTCAAACGTCAGATATTAAATATTTTGATAGCGATGCTGTCAGTGTCGTTTCTAATATCGCCAAACGCCCAATAGATTTCAGTATCGAAGATTTGAGAGAACTGGATAGGAAGGAGTTCAACTCCGAAGAGGAAATCCAATATCTTCTGCATGAAATTAAGTACGAGAAACCCCATTTTCAGAATGTGATTGACTCAAAGGATATCGAGAGAGTCTTTTGTGTAAAACCGATGTTTGACAATCCTCGCATAATCCGGCAGTCCGGGGCATTTTTCCTTTATGGTATCAATGGCAATAAAAGCCAACCAGCATCACTCAACTTCAGCTACAAAGTGTACATCATCAATAAAGCGCAGAAGCGGAAGATTAGGAAGCAGCTTGAAGCCCTCGGCATAGACAAATCAACGTTGTTCCCGGAAGTCGAACACGTGGCCGAGCATATAAAGGACAAATATCATCTACCTAAGTAACCTTTCCCTCATTTAAAAAAAAACAAGCCGAGCTATTACACGGATAACTCGGCTCTCAGCTTGAAAAAATTACATCAAGTCTTAATCTCGTGGTATATCTTGAACTTGCAAGTATTTCTCTACTTTGTATAAATAATACTTAGAAGGGAGGATAGCCTGTAAATAGAGTTTCTTCTATTTTGCTGGTTAATAAATTTAATTGATTGTTTGTTATGTTCAAAGGAAAATTCTATATTTGCGAAATATGATATCCTCCTTCTTGTCTTGAAAGCGGTCTGACTGCTTTAACCAAGGCGAAATGTCTTGGTTTTATAATAAATAATAAGATCAGCATGGCAGAATTAAAGGCAACCGTGTGCTTGCAAGGGAAGGATATAGAAGTGATTTCATCACACATTGAATTTAACCGCAAGACAGATAATAAAGGAAGGCCAGTGACAAATGTTATTGGCGGACGTATTACCATTACCGTTGAATCTACCAGAGAAACTACTATTCTTGAAGCAATGGTAAACAGTCCTTTCAAAGCGATAAGCGGCAAGGTGATTTATTACAACACTAAGGATAATTCAATCTTTCGTGTCGTGGAGTTCAAATACGCGTATATCGTATATTACAAAGAGGTTTACAATGTTGACAGAAAACGCCAAATGTATTCCACCATCACATTTTCTGCGGATATTATTATGATAGGAGACGCATATTTAAGCAATCAATGGTAAGACTGACGATTCCTGCAAGCCTTTATTGGATCTTTCAAAGAAGAAACATGAAATTTAGTTGTTTGGATATTATTGTATTAAGAAATATCACTAACTTTGTTCATTGTGGATGTGGCGATAATGGATTTGCAGCGTCGTTTACTATTTCAATATTTAATGTTCTTATTGCTACATTTTTGTTTTTCAATGGAGTTAAAATAGAATTATGTTAATAACAAAGGTATGAATACTTTGATTCTTGATTTTTTAAACAGCTATGCTGATAATACTAATCCTCAGTATGCCGTGATGCTGAAAGGAAAATGGGGATGTGGCAAAACTCATCTTATAAAAGAATGGAAGAAGAAGTTTGATGGAACCGCAGATACCGACGAGGAAATTACGCTAAAGCCCATTTATATTTCGACCTATGGAATGGATAGCGTGAATGACATCAAGACAGCTATAGATAGGGAATTAAATCCTTTCTTCTATTCGAAAACGGGGCGTTTCATAAAGGGAGTTTTGAAATTAGCCGGTAAGGTAGTCTTCAAGACGAGTATGGATTTTAATGAAGACTCTAAAGAGGATGGTTCATTTTCCGCAACACTGGATTCGTTGTCGTTACTACAAGTGAAAGACGACAGTATAAAAGGTGTAAAGTTTCTGATATTCGATGACATCGAAAGGTGCCTGATAGAGATGAAGGAATTGTTAGGCTTTATCAACTATTTTGTAGAGCATTGTAATTGTCATGTTGTCGTAATTGGAGATGAGAACCACCTTGAAAAACTTCCCAAGGCTGTATGGGATGAGTTTAAGGAAAAGACCATAGGCAGGGAATTTGAAATACAACCTGACATAGAAGAAGCCATCGAATACTTCCTTGGCGAAGTACCGGTATCCGATTATTTGAAAGAAATGCGTGATTTCATTATTGCCTGTTTTATGTGCACAAAATCCGATAACTTACGGGTTTTGAGACAATGTTTATATGATTTTAAAAGCCACTTAAACAAACTTCCTCCCGAGCTGGTTGAAAAGGATAATATCTTTCTTAAAAATATTCTTGGGTCATTTATTGCAGTGTATGCAGAGTATAATAATAGTGAGAACAAAGAGGTAATTTGTAATTGGAGTAGAGATTGTCGGATTTCACTACTCCAAGATAATAATGAAGATAAGCAAAGGATACATCATCTAAGGGAAAAATATCACTCTTTGAACAAGGAGTTAATTTATAATGTCTTAAATCCGGAGTATGTTACGGCTATTATACAATATATTATCACAGGTGCTCCACTTGTAGAATTTATTGTTACGGAGATAAGGGATAAGCAAAAAGAATTGAAACCTTGGGAAATGCTATCCGGCTTTTTCGATATGGAGCAGCAAAAACTTGAAAGAATTTGTCAAGATACTATAACATCCATATTGGATAGAGAGATAAAAGATGCTTATCAACTTGGTTATAGTATTGCGTATCTATCATACTTTCACGCTATTGGCATTTTCTATTTTATACAGGCTTATGTCTCTTTAATAAAAGTAAGAATAGCAGAAATGATTGATAGCCAAACCTGTTTAGAGGAACTTTATCAGCTAAGAGGGCTTTTTATTAGTGGATGTAATTATGTAACCACAGATTCCAAAACCCCAATAACGGATGATATTGTGGACTATTTCTTGCAGAAGATGAAATCAAAGATAAATGAGTTGCCGGATCAAATGCAAAAAGCACTGCGTAATTTGACTGAAGGAACAGTAGAACAACTTATAATCATAGACAGATTGCCTTATCCAGATAAAAGTTGTACATACGAACTTCGTGCTATATTTGCATATGAAGATGCCAATGCTCTTTTTGATGCTATCTGCAAACTAAGCAATAAAAGCAGAAATACTTTTACGCAATTTCTTGCTTATCATTATAATTTTGACTATGATTTACAAGATGTGGGAGACAGATATAAGGCAGATGTTCCTTGTTTACTCAAGTTGAAAGATTTGGTCGGTAATGAAATCAGTATATCAAAAGGAGTGGATAAACTTGCCTTCATAAGATTAAAAGATGCCTTGATTGAAGCTATTAGGAGGTGTGAAGGCAAAAGTGATACATTGCCACCAATGTAGAAGCTAAAAATGGCGTATCGCAAAAAACGGATATGCGATGAAAGAATATTATCTCTATTTGACTAAAAACAGAAGATATTAATAGCTATAAATGAGAATGGGTGGTGGCGGGGAATCGGGAGGTTATAAAGGGAGAAAGGATGCCATAAAAGAGTAGAGCCGTCGGCAGACCGGAGCGCAAAAAAATCCCTCTGCCCAGTCATCGCGACCATGCAGAGGGAACGGTTGAATTATGATTATGTCAAGCAGCTTCGGCAATAGCTTCGTGTTTGGCAGCCTGCGGTTGTTCGGCCTCTTTCAGGCTTTCATCAATCCTGTGCTGGAGTTCCTTACATTCCTGTTTGAGCCTTGACAGTTCATCGGCTTTGCTCCACTGACGGCAAATGATGTCCTGCAATGTGGGAATTTCGCTTTCTATCCGCTCTACCGCCTTTTGTTGCTTCTCGATAAGAGAGGGCAATTTGCTTAATGCTCCATGCGGATATTGTGCCGACTCAACAAAACCAAGCGGCAGCGCACCGCTCAGACCGCATCGGTATTTCAATCCACTTATACCCTCTACAAAGAATGTATTGCGGTCAAACGTACCGTCCATATTATACTCGCTATGCACCAACAAGTTTAGCCCTGCATATGTGCCAACTGTACCATACGCTCCGTTGCGGTAGGTCTTGGCGATACGGTGCAACTCCCGGCCAACTTCCTCGGTACTGGCTTGCGGCAAGTTCAAAAGCAGGGTTGCCTTTGCCCCATTATACGAGTTGATGTATTCCAAATCCCTCTTGAAATCGGCCTCAGTACGCTTTGCCTTTTCGATTTCTCCCTGACCGGCAGCTATTTTACGCTCGGCACGGATGCGTTCTTTCTTGAAAATAGCCTGTTCCTTTTCAAGCTGCATAATCTTGTTGTCGAGCTTCGTCTTGTTCAGCAAGTCGTTATTGCCTGACAGAATAGCCACGAACTCGGCGAAGTTCATACCGCTGTCCTCATCCATGCCTCCCTCGTCAATACGACGCACGGCGATTGTGCCGTTGTTAATTTGATTGATAAACATCTGCTTGTTTCTCAACAGATTGAACTTGTAGGCGTCAAGGGTCTTTTCCGTGCCGTAAATTACAATATCTACCACATTGCCACCCCACAGCTTTACAGTGTTGCCTTTGCGTACCGCCCTGCCGTTTCGTTGCTCCATGTCAGCAGGTCGCCAAGGTATTTCAAGGTGATGCACTGCCACAGCCCTTTGCTGGGCGTTCACACCTGTGCCTAACATGGTCGTACTTCCAAAAAGAACTCGCACCTTGCCGTTGTTCATTTCTTCAAACAGCTTTTTTCTTGCCCTCTCGGTAGTGGCGCATTGGATAAACTGTATTTCATCAGCAGGAATACCGAGTTGTACCAACTTTTCTTTGATGTCGGCATATATGTTCCATTCGTTCGGTTTGTATGTACCAAGATCGCTGAAGATGAACTGTGTACCCCGATTGTCATTCGAGCGTATATAGTAGTCATAGATTGTCCTCGCACAGATAGAAGCCTTGTTATCGGCATCATCCTTGAACTTGCAACCCAACAAGCGCATATCAAGAGCCATTTTTCGGGCTACATTGGTCGCAACCAACATTTTAGCCTTGTCGAGGTTGTCGGGTTGCGGAACGTCAAGCCCCAAGTCCTCCCACTGGCCGCTACCGGCAAAAGATACCAAGCGTCCTATCATTTCCTCCTGCTCGATTGTCGGGGGATAAGAGAGGAAACGCACGTTCTTCTCAGGCACGTCAAGATTTATCATGTCGGCTGTACAGTAATCCGTAATCTCACGCAGGAACATTGCCAGCTCCGGTACTTTGATGTAAGTACGGAAACGCTCTTTGCGCTTCACCGAGCCTGTCACATTCAACTCATAATCTGCCGTTTTCTTTGTGAATATGGCTGCCCACGCATCGAAACAGCTAATCCGTTGCCGTTGAAGCTCCTGCGGACGCAAATACTTGAACATCACATATAGTTCGGTAAGGGCGTTCACGACCACCGTACCCGACAGAAACGTAGCCCCAAGGTCACGACCTGTACGAAGTTGGATGTCACGAATGGCGAACAAGAGGTTCATTGCCCTTTGAGAGCCTTTGGTGTTGCCGATACCTGCCACACGGTTATGGCGTGTCTGAAACATTAAGTTCTTGAAAATATGGCACTCATCTACAAAAATATGGTCTATTCCCATTGTGTGGAAGTCCACAGCATCGTCTTTCCGATTATTGATTTTCATACGCAGTTCTTGTAATTTAGCCCCAAGGTTCTGTTTGCGCTTTTCTAATCCCTCCTGCATCTTTCCGCTACGGTAACGCATGGTGGACTGCTCCAAAAATTCAAGGTTACGTTCCACATCGGCAAGCTCTTCCGTGAATATATCTATCATGGTCTCTTCTGACTGCGGTATCTTGGCGAACTGGTCGTGGGTCAGTATGATGCAGTCCCAGTTGTTGTTCTTGATTTTTGAAAAGACCTCTTGCCTGTTGGCAAGGGTAAAATCTTCCTTGCCCGGATAGAGAACTTTGGCCGTAGGGTATGCCTTGCGGAACGTATCAGCAATTTCGTGCACATTCGCTTTCAGTCCGATAATAAGCGGCTTGTGTACCAGTCCGAGACGTTTCATTTCGTAAGCGGTAACACACATTATCATCGTCTTGCCTGTGCCTACCTCATGCCAACAGATACCGCCTCCGTTCTGCTTAATCATCCAGATAGCATCTTTCTGTGAGGGATAGAGGCTATCGTATGGAAATTGCCCGAAAGAGAGCTGCGGAAAGGTTTGTGCCGAACCGTCATAGTGCGGCCTAACATAGCAGTTGAAACGCTCGTTATATACCCTTACCAGCTCGTCCCGAACCTCTATCGGCTGCCTGTCAAGCCAGCAGTTGAAACGGTCTCTAATCTCCTGTATCTTGGTGGCTGCCTCTTGTATGGCTTCCTCGTCCGGCACACGCACCTTATCACCATTGCGGTATATCTTTTTCGTAATTTCGGGTACAGTATCATGCAGGGCATGAACAAACAAATCCTCACCGTTATAGTTGCGGACGAAATAGGTGTTGTAAGCCACCGGAGAGTAACTTTGCAGACGTACCATGTAGGTGTCGTTCACATCGAAATACATTACACTTGTCTCTACCTTGAAAAGTTCAGTTGCAAAATCGGCGTATAACTTTGTGTCAATCCAACGCTCGCCCATGTTAATATCGAGTTCCTCGTAGGGTATCGCTTCGGGTGTCGCATCCGCCAAAGCCCTTACAGCAGTTTCCGTCCAATCTTTTTCCCTGTCCGTGAGTTCGGACAAGTAAGAACCTATCTCCTTGCATTTGGCTATGACATTGCCTGAAAGGAACTTGCCTTTATGCTCCCACTCCCCGATAGCGGGATTGTAAAATATTTCACCTTTGAGGTCGCCGATGATTTCTTCCTCGGCACTGTCTGTGGACTGCATCAGGTAGTCCATATCAACCTTGCCGTAGAAATTCAAGCTGCTTGCCAACGCTTCAATCGGTGTCAGCCGTTTGTTCGGGTCTATCTTCTTGAACGCCACAGGTTCACGCATGATGTCGGACTTGACTAAATCTTTTCCAAGCTGCATTTCTATTGTAAAGACTTCCACACCGAGGCTGTCAAGCATGATAAACTCCTTGTTGTCGTTCTCGTGGAAACAGCCCCATTTGGCAACAAAGGCATCGTATCGGGCGTTCAGCTCTCTACGCAATCCGTTATCCTCTTTTTGTTCTTCCCTTTCTTTGATTGACAGTTCAAAGTATGCTTTGCGTATAGGAAAATAATCTTTCGCCCTATCTGTATTGACCTTACCCTCGTCCACCGGCACAAAATCAATGGCTACCTCTTGATAAAGACTTGATTTTCGATATTGGATAGTACCCACCTGGCCCTCAAACAGTACCATTGCGCCGTCTTTCATCCATGCTTCCACCCCATCCGTGTAGGCTCGTTTACCTTTTTCTACTTGTTTCATCGCTACATTCCCGAAAAGGGACATTTGCATATGTTCGCTGCCCTGTCCGTTCCCTGTGAAAAGACTTTTGCGGAAATATCGACCAAAGTCGAGTTTCAGCAGTGCGGCGAGATATTGCGACATGGCATTTTCATTTCCCTGCCATTGGTATTTGCGCACATATTTTCCGTATTGGTTCTGTACAATGCGGCTACCTGTTGCAAGGGTAGTTTTCGGCATGGTAAACAATTTGTTGGCGTATTCGGTCATTGTGCCTATGGCGTCCGCCTTTTCCCTGCCTACTTGTAAAAACAGTTGTTCCCGTTGTGAGAGTACCGTCTTGTGCGTGTGCTTTTGGAATATCAGCAGGTCACTGCCTACCTCTATACCGCTTGTCTGCATGAAAAGCATATCGGGCAGACGGATTGCACTTATCAGGTCTGCATGATTTACAAGATATTCACGCACGAACTTGTTACCGGGCGTGTCGGCTATGCCCCTCGATGTGATGAAAGCCAATAATCCACCCTCATTCAACAACTCCATCGCTTTGACAAAAAAGTAGTTGTGTATGGTCTTGGTGGCCTGTTCGTACATACCGCCTTTCTTCCACAGCTCCGCATCGAATACCCGGAAATTGCCAAACGGGATGTTGGAGGCTATGACATCGAAAGTTGTATGCTCAAAACCTTGTTCTCCAATGGTTTCAAATGCAGCCGTCCGTGTTAGCGTGTTCTCATGGAGCAGGGAAAGTATCATCCCCGAAATGAGATCTTTCTCAATGGCATAGTCATACGTGCCGGACATGGCTATGGGCAGAAAACCGCCTATACCTGCACTCGGTTCGAGAAATGAACGCATTTTGAGGCCGTTTTCGCTGAACGTGGCGTGTATCTGCCGCACCACTGCATCAACAAGGAATTTAGGAGTGTAAAATGCTGTCAGTACAGATGCTTTGATACCCTCTATGACATTGTGTCGCATGGGTTCTGTGAAATGAGGGTAAGCATTGATTAACTCCTGCAATCTTTGTATCGGTTCTTGCATATCACCACCTATGGGCTTGTCCGTACCTATATTCAACACTTCTTTGATACCCCCGAAACCAGAATATCGGGATAAAATTTCTTTTTCTTCCGCAGTGGCCTGCCTGCCTTGAACTTGGATTTTCATTGCCGTTTCTATGGCTTCCACGTTCGCTACCAATGATTTCAATTTGTTGTAACTCATAATTTAACCTTTCTTTTTTTCCCTTTTTTCGGCCTGTTTGCGACCTTTGGGATTTATTTTTCTGCCTCCAAAAGGTGGCGGAAACAATCTGACAAGGCTGATGCGGAAAAATACGCTCGACAGACGGAGAGGAAGATTTTTACGGCTCACTCGCAGCGGAACGCCGGCATTGGCAAGATTGGAGCAGCCTATTACCTTTGCGGGAAAATAAGTCCACGAGAGGTCGCACGGCAGCAGCAAAACGATAATAAATGACAATCAAATAGAAAGGGATGAATAAAACTGTAAAACAGGGGTGTTAAAACAGGGTAATGGACAATCGGAACGGATTGCCCGTACTATAATCGGAGGAAGGTGAACTATAAAGGGAGGTGGAATCGGGTGGATTGGCCCATCTCTTGATAATTGCAGACTATTACTCTCAGAATGACGACTATATTAAATGTCGTAAAAAAAATGCAACGGACTATTTTTTTTGTATCATGAGCGTATTATTCAGCAAATTAGTTGTATCTTTGTAATCGCATAGATTTTTTTGAAATGAAAACAGCTATACAGATTGCTAAAATAAGAGCAGTGGTACTCTACATCATGCAGAGTTTCACTCAAGGAGTGGACTATATAAAGTTATTTAAAATACTTTATTTTGCCCAACAGGACCATCTTGTCAAATATGGCAAAGTGATTGTCGAAGACTCTTTCAGAGCATTGAAGCATGGCCCGGTGCCAGCCTATACCTACAAGGCACTGCAAATTGCAGAAGGCAAACCCTTGGATGGGAATTTTGACGAGTTCCTTTCAGACATAGAGGTTCGTGACAAGAAGGTATATACTTCTGCCGTACCCGATATGGACTATATATCAGGTGCCAACAAACGTTGTCTTGACGCTGCTATCGCTAAATATAAGGATACAGACCCTTATGACTTGTCCGATTTGTCGCATGACTCGGCATGGGAAGAAGCGATGACACGCATTCAGGATGATCCTCAAAAAAACTTCATTACCATTATAGATATAGCCCGGGCAGGAAAAGCTACCAAGGACATGGTAGATTATATCCGAGAAAAGCAGATTGTCAAGAACGCTTTATCTTAAATCAAATGGACGACAAAACCGGTGCATTGGAAAAGCTGAAAGCTATAATGGCCAAAGCTGAGCAAGTAGATATGTCATCAGTCAAAATTGGTGATATTATTTATGTCCCCTTGGACGAAGAGGACGGACTGATACTAAAAGACGGATATAAAGACCGCAATAAATATATTGTTATTATCGGCTTTACTCCGGAAGGTGTCGCTATCGGTGCCTTACTGATAAATTCGGAAATAGATTCTTCCAAGAGGTCGGAAGAGCTACTGGACTGCCAATATCCTTTGATGGTTCGGAACTATCGTGATATTCTGGACTATGACAGTTGGCTGGATTGTTCCGATATATTCGAACTTTCAAAATTAAAAATCACGGAAAAGAACGGTAAACTGAAAGGTTGCCTGATTTCCGAAGACAGGGAACGGGTAATGCAGTTTCTAAGAGAGACAGAGGTGTTCGATAATGCAACTAAAAGACGTTATGGCATTATTAAATAATGGCGTTAAATCATAGGGAATGGATAGAATAGGTTTAGATACCAGAATTTCAAGGAAAGAATCGTTTCTATTGGCAAATGACGGTTTGTATTTAGGCAGATTGTCGTTGAACACATCTACTCCTGATTCCATATCCAACAACGAGAATATATACGGTAGTCACTTTTCAAGTATATCTTTCAAGAATCGGTATTCCATATATGGAAGTCCCAGTTCATCGTTAAGTCCATACAATCCGAATACATTAACCCCACCAGTTATTTATTTAAGAGGTGAGAAAATCGGTTGTTTGAGTAAAAATGTGAATCTTACAAATCGTGTAGATCCGGACGTGCTTAATGACTGGATGATAAGTCAGCGATTATTTGATTAGTTTTCCATACAGAAAAATACATAAGTTTCCAATCGTAAATTGGGAACTTATGTATTTAGTAGGTCAAATGCTGATGCCGTCCTATAAAACGACTGGAGTTATCGTTGTAAGTAATAACTTCTTCAGACATCATTAATCTCTACTTTCCAATCTTATACATATTATCACGGGAGTCAAACCGCACACCGCAAAAAATGTAGTCAGGTGTACGCACTGCCCTTGCCGTGTATATATCCTTGCAGTTGCATTCTTCAAGGTATCCTGCCAAACTATCCACCATAATAGCGCAACTTAACTCCGCTGTTTGATGCTTGAACCGCCTGCCGTTTATTTCGACTAACACATAAGGGGCAAAAAAATCAAACGGGCTATTGCTTTCGGGGGATAAGATACCGATGTCTATCAGTCTGACAGGATTTAACTTTTCGTCCTTTGCCTTGTCGTTGTCCTTTTCAATTTGTTCACGTAGCAAGCGGAGATAGCAATCTTTCTTCGCTTCAAAAGTATGTATCGACTTAATCCACTCACGAATCCGTTTCTTAAAGTATGCCATACTATTGGAAACAAAGAGCGTTATCCGTCCGTCTATGACAAAACCGTAATCGGTCATACCACTCCATTTACCCATACATTTATGGCGTACAGGTTCCCATGTCTTGCCTCCTACAAGGGCAACAAATTCATCTACTGCTGCTTTCTCTTTCCTTTTCATTGTATATAGTTTTTAAAAATCAGGAATAGTTGCTTTCTCAATCAAAACGTTGTCGGCATAATACTCAATCGCCCCCGTAGTAACACCAATATCCTGACAAACTGTTCTGAGATAGTTTTGATAGTCGTTTCCAGAAAAGTTCTTACCACATAAGTTTTTGAAAATCATCGGAATGGATATATCGTCTGTACTCGATAGTATCACTTTGCCATTCTGCCTAATCTCTGTTTTCATAATGTTATTTTTTTATTGTTACTATTTCCCTTTGTTCAACCTGTTTGCGACCTTTGGGATTTATTTTTCTGCCTCCAAAAGGTGGCGGAAACAATCTGACAAGGCTGATGCGGAAAAATACGCTTGACAGACGGAGAGGAAGATTTTTGCGGCTCACTCGCGGCGGAACGCCGGCATTGGCAAGATTGGAGCAGCCTATTACCTTTGCGGGAAAATAAGTCCACGAGAGGTCGCACGGCAGCAGCAAAACGATAATAAATGACAATCAAATAGAAAGGGATGAATAAAACTGTAAAACAGGGTAACGGACAATCGGAATGGATTGCCCGTATTATATCGGAGGAAGGTGAACTATAAAGGGAGGTGGAATCGGATGGATTGGCCCATCTCTTGATAATTGCAGAATGACGACTGTATTAAATCATGGGGAATGAGTAAGTCTTTTTGATAAGGCAGAATGCAGTTCGGAACAGGCAACCTGAAAAACAATGTTTTTTGTTTGCTTATCCGCCAATCTTTCGTTATCTTTGTCAAAATGAAGACAGCAGACGGTACTTTCGGGTACGGTCATTGTCGTGACATGGAAGATTCATACTCGGCTTGGAAACAGGCGGAGATTGATATACATATTATACGTTCACTGAACGTCTTGGAATAGAAAACTGACACTTATCAAAAAGACAAGATGTATAGCAAAATATTCATACTGTATGTTTATACAGCAAGGGTTTGCTTATCTGCCTTTTAGGTATGGCAGTACCTCTATTCCGGAATAGCGTGGGTTCATGCTGTTCTTTAGGGTGCAAGGTGGACATAATTCTTAAAAACACATTGAATATGAAACAGATTTCCTTGCACGTGTATCAGTCCATCGACGGTTGTCCGGCTCCTTCGGACAAGCATTTTGATGCGGCTGTGGATGCCTCCAGTTGTGTGCTGATTGACGAAGAAACTTACCTGCGTATTTATATGAACCATTTGGGTTGGCCGATTACGGCGAAAGAGACTTTGGTTGTGACGAACGGCGGCATCGACCTGACGGAGAATGAACGAGTGAAGTTCATCCAAGGAGATGCAGTGGCAGAACTGAGACAGATGAAGGAAGACGGCGACGGTATGGTGGTGGCTTACGGTGAGGAAATCGGGGCTTTACTCTTGGATAACGGGCTGGCGGACGAAATCACAGTGACAACCGTTCCGGTACTAATCGGCGGCGGCGAAAAGGCATTGGAATGCGGATTGAATGACGGCAGAGCTTGGATTGTGCGGTCAAATAAGGTGCTGGTGGACGGAAAAATGAGGACGGTGTACGGGAAGGTCTAATATGACAAATAGATATTATAGCAAAAGTGCAGCAACCAATTGCTGCACTTATTTATAAAAAGACGTGCCTTAAACATGCTAAATAGGCGAAAAGTAAGGCAAGTATATTACTTTTTAAGCCGAATACTAAAAAAGGTAGAGAAAGATATAAGGAGGATGGAGCCTCCGAAGATATAAAAATACAGCAACACCAACTAAACCGGCACATAGGTAAAGCCGGGCAATACATCAGAACTAATAGCGTACTTTGCCATATCACGCTATGGCTGACAAAACAGCCTTTACATGAATGGCAAAGGAGTCACCGCTACGGCTCGGAATATGCGAAAACAAGATGGCTGTTATACGATTGAGCTGCCATAGAGATTTAGAACTTTTAGTCCATTCGCTGTAGCCTTACGATAAGTATAAAACGTACCACCCTTGGGGTTGCCGTCATACCAGGCAATAAGAGACGAACTGTGAAAAACCATATAGTCGTTGCGTCGAAGCAAACAGCCATGGTAGTAGTGTTCGCTCAGGATGATAACATCATCCGAGTTACAGAGAATAGTATCATACCGGGCTTTCATCGCATCGTTCCACCGCTCGGATTGTCCGCGATACGGTACTACGGCAATAACTTGCAGACCTGACAATTCGGACTGCAACGCAAGAGCAACTTCTGCCGCCAGCATATCAAACCCCATGGCACAACCACAGTAAAAATGACGATAACCTCCAGCGTATGCCTTGGTTATCGCTGCCTTTAATTGCAGCTTCAGTTGCTTCCTGTATAGGAATGGAATATTGCGGTGTCCACTGAAGCAAACGGACACTGCCTTATCATACTTTGTCTGGGTCATATTATTTCACTTTGTAATGGGTTCTTGCGAGGAATATACCTCCGAGTACATTAGCACCAAGGCTTTCAAGCTGATTGGCATAGGTAGCATAACTCAGCCCTTTGGTTATCACATCATCAAAGACTACCACAGACCTGCCGTTGAAAAAAGCCGAATCAAACTCAATGACGTTTACCTTACGGATTTCTTTCTCTGCCTTACGGTTTTCGTGAATGGTTAGCCTCTCACCACTCACTGATACATGGTCATAACCATTGATAGCTCCCGTCAGTTCGCATACTCTTTGGCAGAATGCTTTGTAACGTATCTCGTTCTTCTTATCGGTGGATGCCGGTACGGGAGAAAATACAATGTTAGTACATGATGTTCCATAACGTTCGGTCATGTTGGCTGCCGTGCGTTGAGCAACCTCTTCGTATGCCCGTCCATCCTTGAAATCAAAGACTAACTTGCGGTCTGCTATCTCACGCTCACTCACATTGCGTATGCGTGCAGGAAAATACTTGCAGAACCATGCCTGTGGCTTGTCCAACTGTTTTTGAAGTTCTATGTCTATCGTCTTTGCCATAACTCTGATAATTTTTCTTTTTCCCTCTTTTTGAAGGCTGTTCAGCCTGCTGAGGGATATTTTCTGCCATCAACTGCCGCCCAAGAATACCGATAAGACAAAACGGCGACAAGAAATACGCTCTGACGTGTCAGAGGAAGATTTTTCGTTCCAGCGATAGTGGCGATTTGATGTTTGGTAAAAGGCGGCTTACTTTGCGGAAAATATGACTACAGCAGAGCTAACCGACAAACAGAATATGCTTTCTTACTACAGGCGGTTGTCATATAGACATGTAGAATAGGTGCAAGATTTATAAAAGGAATGGGTGGGCAGTGGAACGTCTGTGGCTTGCCGGTCCAAACTTCCCGATGAAGTGACCATACAACTTAGTCTCAAATCTGGCGAAGCGTAAGCCTTGGCAGTTTGTGACCGAGGTGTACGGTCTTTTCATGTTTGGCTTCCGTAAAGAGTCTTTCACTCACCCCATAGCAGCTCTGCTGCCATAAGGTGAGTGAATGTCTCTTGCGGACAAGTCCTGTGACGCTCCGCTGATGGTGTGGGGCGAAGCTATAAAAACAAACAGACGGCATTGCCGGTTACAAAAGAACAGATAGCAGAGGTCGCTGCAAGGACAACAGATTGGCTTGATTGACACTTGTGGCAAATGTGCCATCGTCCTTGCTTTATCCCAAAGACTGGTACACAGCATATAGCAGACTTGTATGCCATTTGCCGTGTACCGGTCAGGGCGAACATCTTCTATAAAAGTTGAGCATGTACAATTAAAAGAGGAAATTGTATGGGCAAGACTTTATGATATAAAAGTGATATGGCTTATAAATTATCGGTGCTATTTTAGATTAGTGCCACGATTTTGCTAACTTTGCAAGTGAGTGAAAACGAATTTGATATAAGTAATGAAGCCATAATTCCCATATCCGATTATGTCGAAATACACCGTAATGTTGTAAATAACCGGATTGAAACGGGCCGCTTCATTCAAATAAAAATACGATGAATGCAAGACTATTGTTCATACTCCTGCTTTTCACAATTGGGGCATTGTGGTATATTATCGGCTACTGGCGACGAAAAGCAGGAGAAGCGGCATTCGCCGCCGCACGGTTGACCGAAAAGAGCGAGGAACGTGAACGTTACTGTCGTCTGGCGGTAATGGCCGGTCATCGGGAAGCCTGCCGTATGTTCTGTCTCTTGCATCCCGAACGGTTTGATGGCCATTCTCCCCATAAGCCGTTCAAGTTACGAGGCATCCGAATCTCCTTTTACGGATATTACTATCCGTCACGATACAATGCGCTGCTCAATGATGAACAGAGGGCTTTCTGCCATTCCATCTACCAGTTCAAACAAGGAGATATACACGGAATCGAGTTCTTTAAAACGTGTATGAATGCCTTGCAACTGAAAAAGAGACCTTACCATATAATGTTCATGCCGTGTAGCAACTGGATAAAATACGGTCAACGGTTCAAACGGCTCGACTGGTACATCGGAAAGCACCGACAGGATTTAACTTCAGGACTGTACGACGTTGATATTTGCGATGCACGAGAAAGCCTGCATGAGGCCAAAGGTGGAGAGAAGCGTATCCTCGAACGAAACTACCTCATTACCGGAAAAATCAAAGGGAAAGAGATTATCATCATAGATGATGTGCTGACAACCGGGCAAAGCGTGGTGGATTACAAGGAAGAGATAGAACGGTGCGGTGGCAAAGTAGTGGCGGCTATTTTCTATGGCAAGACGCTCTCCATGCCTTCGATGCTCCTTGTACAAATACACGTCTGGGGCAACCATATTGCCCATATTATTGAACGGATGACAAAGTAACCGGAACGTTTTCAGCCCTTTTCACTTCTCTTTTACAAACCTGCCAATGCTGATATACACTCCTGCCGGATGGATTGGATATAATCGAATATAAGCGAGGGGCTGATACTCCTGCCATTGAGTTTGCAGGTGATATGCAGGTGTTCGCCGGTGCTGCGTCCTGTGGAGCCGGTAATGCCAACCACATCACGAGGATGAACTATTGCCCCTTTGACGATAAGAATTTTAGAGAGATGACAATAACTGACGGTGTACCTACCATGCCGCAAGGTTACATACTTGCCGGAAGTCTTGTCCTGTCCGACCTTCACGACCACACCCTCCATCATGGCCATCACCTTGTCGCCACGTGCGCGCAAGTCCAGTCCGCCATGAAATTTACTCTTTCCCGTAAACGGGTCCTTACGGTAGCCATAAGGCGAAGTGACCTTGATATAACGTAACGGGTAACTTACACTCAAGTAACGATCCATCCACTTTTTCTTATCCATATCTGCGGATACCGGGATACCTGTTGAAACTTCCTGTACGGAAATCTCGCTTTCGGATGCCGGTTCCGCTTGGTCTAACCCCATATCCAATACCTCCATCTTGTAGCGTGTTGGGGTAACGGCAACGGTATTGAATTGTGCTTTGGCTGGCGTGATACATAATGAGACACCCGTCATCATCAATAATAAAATCTTTCTCATGGCAGCAAAGTTAGCACGCTCTTCTTATGGTCTGTCCATTGCCGACTGTTTTCTCTCCAAATATAACTATTTAATCAATTTTGAATATGATTATTTGCGAAAAATCATATTCAAAACATTAAAAATACCACTTTATAATCACTTATAAAGAAATGTTTTAGTCATCAGATAAGAAATCGCTCTATATTTGCTGAGTATAATTTTATAACATCGTTCAGAATATGAAAAAAGAACAATTTGAGTTCAACGAACTGCCTTATCCGACATTGGCCCGCTTTGGGCTTACCCAAGAAATGATTGAAGATTTGCCCCTGTGTATCCTGAAAGAAATCGGGAAAGGCGGCTACTCGCCGGTACTGCCCATGCGTGTCACTAACGAGAATGGCGAAGTAATCGAGAGTCGCAGTCGGTTTGCCTTTATCCGTATGGATAGCGGCGAGGTGGATGTGGTCTTTTATCCCACACTAAAGTCGTCACCACTGGAATGCTACAACGAGGAGCAGCAAAAACAGTTGCTTGACGGCAAATCCATCATTGCAGACGTGGCTATGGCGGACGGACGACGCAGTAAAGCTTTCGTGCAAATCGACGAGGAGACAAAACAGGTGATGTATGTTCCGACACCCATCATCGCCCGTAACCTGAAAGTGCTGGCAGAGGTAATGCACTTAGGTACAGTAGAAGTAAACGGAATGCAGCATGGTGAGCCTCTGACGGTGGCAGTGGATGGCGAACCTGTCACGGTAGGCATCGACCTTCACAACAAGACAGGCATCCGTTTCTGCGCAGGTGACGCGCAGAAATGGAAAGAGCAACCCAAGCGTGAATGGGATAAGTACACCTTCGGTTGCTACGGTTGCTGGGTGATGAATGATGACGGCAATCTCGACTACGTTCCAGAGGAGGAATACACCGAAGAACTGTGGAACGAACAGAAGAAAAGCGGTGAGCGTAACCGAATGGCAGGTATTCACAAATAAAACCTATTTAATATAAGCGTATGGCACAACAGAAATATTATCCCGAAGAGATTCTCGTCGAGAAGATGCAGAGCGGCGAATACGGCTGGCTCGATTACATCAATCATTTTTCTGCCGAGTGGCAGGAGGAGTACGCCCATTACTGTGAGGAAAAAGGACTCACGGTCTGCGAAGATTCTGCCGCCGGGTTTGTCCGTTTCAAAGACGAACAATTGGAAGCGGCTATGAAATACGGCAACGCATAACAAGTAACCATCATAACATCAGACTATGACGATACGAACAAACACTAATCCTCGGCAGATGGACTTGCAACCCGAAATGCGCAATCTACTGATGCGTAACGGACTTCAAGCCCATGTCGCATTTGACGGAGGCGGCTACCGGCTGATTGTGCAAGGGCATGATTCACCGTTATTGGTCTATCCTATAACAGAACGACAGATGTTGGCTCTGACGGACTGGGGAACGAATACGGCCAACAAGAAAGCCTACAACATACTCACGAGTATCATAGGAAAAGATTTCTATATGCCGAAAAATTTCGTCCATGCCCGCAATGCCAACGGTCGCGTGGCGATGGGGCTACATGGCTACCGCATCGGTATCGGTGAGTACGGACACATGGGGCGACTGGGTATGCCCCCTCCATTCCTTGGTTGGACACCACGCGAACAGTGGGGTTTCCACCTACGCAGAGTTGGTGGGCAGCTTTTCTTTCCGGGGCCATCCATCGTACCCGAACGCCCAGACGGGCGCATGAAGCCCGGCGAACTGCAATCGGGTGGCTACGGCTTTTACTACAAAGGCGGTCAACAGGAGCAACCCATTGTACAGCAAGATGTATTGAAGAACTTGCAGGAGGTCATTACACCGCTTGTCAGCCGTCCGCGCAGCAAGGAACCGGCACAAGCATACAAGGAGTTGATTGCTTCACCAGTCTATTTTTCCAACGAGAAATGGTCGGAGTGCCTTACTTCGCACGGTCTTATCGTGGATATGGAACGGAGGACACTGACCGTACAATCGGAAAGTGTCAATGCCGATATGGTCTATGACCTGACGGAAGAAGAAGTGAAAAAACTGGCTACCGCATCCATCGAGGAACAACCTGTGGAGAAACGGCTGGATCTGCTGAACGGCATTATCGGAGCGGACTTTGCCGATAAAGTAACGATGGAACAACTCAACAGCGAACAACGCATCAGTATCGGCCTGCATCCCGAAGTGCGGCATGAACTGGAAGAACGGCAGCGGCAGGAACAAGAATTATTCATGCAGCAAGAAACTCCGATGCGGCAGGAATACATACAGGGCAGTATCGGTGCAGCCGTGGACGGTCGTGACCTGCAACTACTCAACGAAAGCAAAGGCTGGTATCGTGAGGAGAAACATGGCCGGGAAGTAGAGGTCAGTGACATTGCCGTGCAACCGGCACAGACGGAGGGTAAATACAAGATGTCCGCTGTTATTGACGGACAGGTCATCAGCCACGAAATCAGCCAGAAAGACTACGACAAGTTTCTTGCTGTGGATGATTACCACCGGATGAAACTTTTTTCGAAGATTTTCAACGAGGTGGATATGAAGACACGTCCTGAAGCGAACAAGGGGCTTGGCGTGAAGATATTCGCTGCCCTTACCGCCGGTGCTGTGGTGGCATCGGAAGTCGCACATGGCTTCCATCACCACCACTCTCCGGAGTTCTATGGCGAACGTTTCAGCGGACCGCCACATCCATACTTCAAGCCCGGCGTAGATACACCGAGAGATGTGGCCATCCGTAATTTCGAGGCACAGATGAATCAAGATATTAATGAAATGAGAAGAGGGAGGTAAACCTATGAGAGACGGAGACCTTACATACGATGACTTTCTGCAACGACTAAACATCCAGGACGTATTGATTGACGCAGGGTATCACCTGAACCGTCGTGACGGTCTGCGCTATCCCTCGTATGTTCGTTTGGACAGCGACGGCAGACGTATCCGTGGTGACAAATTTATTGTGACACAACAAGGAAAATGCTGTTTCCACGCACAACAACAGAAAGTTTATAACATCATTTCCTTCATCAAGGAGCATCCGCACTTTTTCACGGAGTACCATGCGGGTATGTCTCCAGACAGACTGGTGAATCTTGTCTGTAACAGATTACTGAACATTCCTGTCACTGAACGGAAAACCCGAATAGTGAACCCTAAACGAGATGTAAAGCCATTTGACATAGCGGATTACGACATTCATAAGTTCAATCCGCAGAATCGGGAAACGCAGAAAAAATTTTATCCTTATTTTAAAAGCCGAGGTATCGACCTTTATACACAATATGCCTTCCATCGGCATTTTTATCTGGCTACGAAACATCGGGAGGACGGTGCGACCTACACGAACCTGTCCTTTCCACTAACCCTGCCCAAAGGCGACGGAGCGATTGTGGGACTTGAAGAACGAGGACGTGCCCGTATGGACGGGAGCGGCAGCTACAAAGGCAAAGCCGCAGGGAGCAATTCAAGCGAGGGACTGTGGATTGCCAGCCCTGCCCGCACTTCTCTCACCTCCGCCAAACATATCTATTGGTTCGAAAGTGCTTATGATGCGATGGCATATTACCAACTTCATCAGGCACAGAACAAGGATCTGCGAAAGGCGGTATTCATCTCTACCGGAGGGGCACCGAGCCAGCAGCAATTCAAAGGAGCGATAAAAGCAACTCCCCATGCCTCACATCATCTTTGCTTCGATCATGACCGTGCCGGACAAGTCTATGCTATCCACTTTGCTCTCACTCATGCAGGCTGGAACTTCTCCACCTGTCTGTCACAAACCGGCAGACTGATTGTACAGAACAACAGCGAAGACTATTCACAGTATGAAATAGAACTTGAACCATTCAATTTTGAAAAGATTACAGCCATTCTGGGTATAAATGATGCAAAACAAAATTTGAAGAATGGGGAGCGTGACGACATGGGAATTGGTGACGGCTATCTACAGGAAATGAGAATGGTTTGTATGGATGAGTACGACATGGCTCGTGACGAAGGTTCTGCCAGTGAGGAAGAATTAGAGAAAATGAGAAGCAATCTGGAAGCCATCGAAAAAGCGATTGATGCTTCCATTTCCGGTCCGGAAGCTACAGGATGCATCTTGTATGAATCTGCCGCAGAGGGTTATAAGGATTGGAACGACCAGCTACTCGGCAAACGGATAAAACCAGAGAAGGACAACCTTGACGATTGGGAGATCAGCGGTAAAGCCACGCTGAATCATGCCTTGTCCGATTTGCCCGAAGTCAATCCGGAACATATCCGAAACGGATTATACGACGAAGCAGACCATGAGGCTGTGCGAAAGCGTCTTGAACGTGCGGACAGAGTAATATTCTCCTTTGAAACCAATGACCAGGGAATGTCAGATAAGGGTTTTCAGGAAATGTACAAGATACGGGAAGAACTTGCCCGGTTGGAAGTGGATATAACCAATTCTCTTTCCGGAATGAGAGAAGACTTTCATTCCCGTTTTCACCGATAATCCATAAAACCTATGCAGAGAACTTGTCACAAAACCATTGTCATCCATCCACATACCGGGCAATTTGTCATCAACGAGCTGCCCACTCTCGTGCTGTGCGGCACTGTATGGGTGTACGGAGGCATGGAAGGGCTGCCATTGACAGCTATTGCCACAGTAATTGCCTTGATACTCTCGTTACTGTTACTCTACCGTTATCTCTACCTGCGGCGAATCCGTTATTGCATCGGCACGGAACAACTTGTCAGTGAATACGGTATTATCCGTCGCAAAGTGGATTATATGGAGCTATATCGTATCGTGGATTTTCAAGAGCACCAAAGCCTGCTGCAACAATTTTGTGGGCTGAAAACCGTACGTATCCTTTCAATGGACAGAAACACGCCCCGTCTTGACCTGATCGGTATCTTCCATAGGGACGACCTCGTGTCAATTATCCGTGAACGGGTAGAAACTAACAAACGAAAAAAGGGAATATATGAAATCACGAATCATTAGTCTGGGGCTGGTTGCCTCGCTGGTATGCCTGCTTCCACAGGTGGCAGAAGCCCAAATTGCGGCTTCCAATCCGTTGGAATGGACTGCATTGGCCGAAGGTAACGAACTGATAAACGGGCAGATTGAAAAACAAATAAAGGGACAGACACAAACAGCCTTGCTCCAAAACAGCATCGCTACCGAGTTCAACCAAATCCACAAGTGGGAGAAGCAGTACAACAGTTACCTCAAGACAGCAAGCGGTTACGCTTCATCACTGAAAGCCTGTACGCATCTCTACAATGACGGTGTGCGGATTTTCCTCACGCTGGGGAAATTAGGCAAGGCCATCCAAAACAATCCGCAGGGCATTGTGGCCAGTATGAACATGAACAACCTCTATATAGAAACAGCAACGGAACTTGTCTCTGTTTTTACATTGCTGAATGACGCTGTGGCCAAAGGTAGCAACGAAAACATGCTTACGGGGGCAGAACGCAGCAAGACGCTATGGGCGTTGAACGACCAACTATCGGATTTTAGCCGGAAGTTACATCTGCTCTATTTGAGCATACGGTACTATACTTTCAATGATGTGTGGAACAACGTAACGGCAGGAATGCTTGACCGTGACAACGGTGAGGCAGCTCGTATGGCTCTGTCCCATTGGCACAGGGCGGCAGCTCTCGTCCGATAAAATATATCAGTTATGAAATGGACAATTTGGATAAGTATATTACTGCTGTGTCTTACCGGTATCGGTGAGGTACAAGCGCAGAATGACCCTGTACTGGCCGGAATGATTGCAGTATATACCGAAAAGGCAGAGAAGGAGCTGAAGAATCAGGAAAAGGTCATGCTGATGCAGACCACCGGACATATTTGGACAAAAGAAGAAGTGCAGGCGACAACAGACCTGCAACGAGAGTTTAATAACTATCTAAACTCTTTCCGGTCAATAGTCTGCTATGCGGCGCAAACTTATGGGTTCTATTATGAGGTATCGAGGCTGACAGACAATATGGGCGACTTCACCAAACAATTGAAGCGAAGTCCAGCCAATACGCTTGCCGTAGCCCTATCCACACAGCGCAACAAGATTTATAGGGAACTGATGATGAACAGCGTGGAAATAGTGAACGATATACGCACAGCGTGCCTTTCGGAGAACAAGATGACGGAAAAAGAGCGTATGGAAATTGTCTTTGGCATCCGTCCAAAGCTCAAAACTATGAACACAAAGCTGCAACGACTGACCAAAGCGGTAAAGTACACGACAATGGGCGACATTTGGCGGGAAATCGACGAGGGTGCACGTCCCGAAGCTGATAAACGTAGTATCGTGGACGCAGCCAAGCGACGTTGGCGACAGATTGGAAAGAATGTAAGACCTTAAAAATGTAATGATATGGGAATTTGGGATTCAATATTAAAATATGGCGGCAAAGCAGCAAAAGCTACCGGAAGAAGTATGGGACATGCTGCACTGCATCCTTCACAAACCTTACGGGGCACAGGACAAGCCGTCAAGACCGCAGCCATCGGCGGTGCAGTCGGTTATGTGGGTTGGGAGAAACTAACCACAGATAAGAGCGTGGTACATATCGTAAGCGATGCGGTCATAGGGAAATCGGCTACGGATACCCTTGCAGATGCAGCGGACGGTGTGCGAGAACTGACAAGCAAAGCCGGAGAAGCAGTCGGTTCCGTCAGCGGTACGGTAGCCGGCATAGACTCAAAACTGGGTGGAGTATCGAATTTTCTACGGCAAGTCTCCAATGGCGGAGTTTCCGATATGTTCGGTAACTTTTTCCGTAATCTCGGACAGGGTAACGTGTCGGGATTGAGTATAGCGGGACTGGTCGCAGCAGCATTTCTTATATTCGGACGCTTCGGCTGGCTGGGCAAGATTGCCGGTGCATTTCTCGGCATGATGCTTATCGGTAACAATGCCGGTATTTTCCGCACACCTGATACGAGAAGCATACAACGAATACAGACACCCGCTCTTCCCGTTGAAGAACAGACGAATAGCGGGGGGATGAAAAGATAAGAATAAGAATCAAATATAATCACATAATGAAATATACAGAAGAAATGATCCTGCAATCCGAAAGTGGATACTGTATGCCTTTTGAAGAACGGAAGGGCAAGGATGTGAAACTATCGCTCGGCTATGGCGAACAAACCGATCCGACAACGGGCAAAACATATTTTCATCATGGCATCGACTTCGATGTACGGTGTTACACACTGGCGGCTGTCGCCAGCGGTATCGTGTCAGGTATAGGCAATGACCCTATACTCGGCATCTGCCAAACTATACGCTATGGGGAGTATGAAGTGACCTATGGGCATTTGTCAAATGTCTTCGCCCAGTTCGGACAGCGTGTCAAGGCCGGACAGACTGTAGCTTTAAGCGGTGACAAGCTGCATATCGGGATACGCTTCAAGGGTGAGGAACTGAATCCGCTGGAATTTCTAACCATGCTGTATGGGAATATCCAAGCATTGTGTCATGCTGATGGAGGCGAAGCGGCAACATCTCCCAACATGGAGATGGCACTGACCACCGATTACGAGCAGGACAGACAGGAAATAGAGGAATTGATGCTACGTTTCCTGCCCTACTACATGGAAGACTTACAGCGTGGTGCATACCGACTTCCTCCACATACGGAGCAGTCACTCCGCCATGTCTTTACAATGGGAGCAGTCAAAGAATATTTCTATGAAAATATGCCAAGTATATCCAACCCACTCGGACTGGGACATAAAGCAATGCCGCTTGCTTGTAAGGTGCAGAACCTACTCATTGCGGACTTCCTGCATTACCTTGCCCTACGGCATGGCGTGTACTTATCGACGATGGGCGATGATGTAAAAAAAAACTCTACGACGAAGCCCTGACCCATAGTGGTATCATTGACCCACTGGCAGAATTAGACATAGACATCCAGAGCTTTGACATACCGAGAGCAGTCACGGTATATCCTGACCGGGCCGGTGTGCGCTGGTGGACGAAAGCATGGTTCAATAACCGGGAAGAGGGCGAAGCATCGGTGGAGATTGAGCGAGAACAAGCGATACGCTTCATTCACGACAACATCGAGAAGGATGTATGGCTGGAAGAGTTTTATCCCAAACAGATGGAAATTTACCACAACGCCATCGAGCAGACAAAAGAGCAATTATTAATGAATAGAATAGGATAAACATATAATACACTATGGACGGAATCAAGCATAGCGGACGGTTTGCAGAAATGGAACGCCTCGTGAACGACTATTTCAACTGCCATATCGCACCCATCATGTCAAAAACGCGGACTGACCTCATACGGAATCAGGGAGAGGAAATGAAAGAATATTCCACCTCTTTAGGTGGTATTCTCAGTATGATGGCATCTTCGGCACAACCAATGAGCGACCCCTATCAAGCACTCAAGGTCACAGGCGAATGGAACTCCAAAACAACAGAGGACTATATCGAGATGTGCAAGACGGAGATTACCGGTTCCGAGGAAATGCAGCAAGACCTTGCGTATATGGCCGGGCAGTGGCGGGATACCGTCGTGCAGGAAATCGGAAGGGCACGTTACAATGAGTTGTCAGAACAGCTCGGTTGTGACCTCGCCTATGCCTATATGGACCACCGAATAGAGGAACTGATGATTGACCGGTTGGTGAAAGAACGTATGCCCAAGTCTTCCGCTGACTACATCATCCGAAAGGCTGCCGAATCGAGTCTGCTGGGATTATCGCAGACGTTAAGCCGTTCACCGCTGACCGATGAAATAGAGGCACGAGGCGAAGCAGCTTACCGCCCGAACAGATGGGAAAAAGGTACGGGATGGATGTTGGGCACAGCCGCAGATACCCTGATGATGGGTGGTACTGGTTCATGGACGACACTGGCAAAGTTTACCGGTGCAGATGTGGCTATTGCAGCCATCACCAATCATTTTGAAGGCAAGAAGCCTGATACCCTTTCAGTAGAACAGTGCATCAGTAAAGGAGTGTTCGGCAGAGACAGAAACGTATTCGACGATTTTCGCAAAGAGGCAGCCCAAATACAAATCAAAGAGAACACGGCGATTGGTACAGACAACAAGCAACTGAAAAAGAAAATCCCTGTCATGGACTTTGGCTTCATGGAATGGACACAAAACCAGAATAGCGGTTTATTGTGGCCGAATGTACAGAGCAAGGAAGAACAGAAATATGAGGAACGGTACAAGGATGTGCCGATTGTTGTTGCTCCCGGACAGGAAGAAGCCTACTTGCAGTCTTTGGAACAATGTGACAAAGCGAAAATGGTCAGGACAGAACAGGATGAAATTATGAAAGAAGAGAAGCATGAAACTGTTGTTCCTGCCAATGATGCGGAACAACATGTACAAACGATACAAAGTGCGCAAGTAGCACAGGGAAACGGTTGGGGCGGACTGCTTGGTATGCTGGGACTGGATGGCATAGGTAATATCACAGGCAATCTCGGTTATGTAATGGCCATGCTCCCTGATGTTCTACTGGGAATATTCACAGGCAAGACAGAATCATTGCATTTGGAAGACAATATGTTACCGATAGCGAGCATTGTGGCGGGTATGTTTGTGCGTAACCCGTTGCTGAAAATGCTCCTGATAGGCCTGGGAGGTATGAACTTGTTGAATAAGGCAGGACACGAAGCCTTGAAAGAACGAACAGAGGGAAAACTGAACGTAACAAATGAGAACAATGTGCAGTACCGACGCTATACAAATGAAACTCTGAACCCACGTATAGTAAACCCTGTATTGCAAGATAGTACGTTGATTGCCACGATAGACCGAGTACCGTGTACCATCCAGTTGTCACCGATTGTAGCAGAAGCCTACCGTACCGGGGCATTGCCTTTGAACACGCTGGCAAATGCTGTCCTTGCCAAGAACGACCAGCTTCGCCAGGCTGCCGCACGGAATTATGAGGACGGAAAACTGGAAACCATCGTGCGCCCACGGGGTATTCAATAATCCTATAATCAAATAAACGATGAAAGAAAAATCGCAAATCGAAAAGAAAGCCGAGGAAAAACAAATCACCTTGCTTTCTACGGCTTTGAGTGAAGCCTCGAATGCCGGTGGACACTGGCTCAACGCATCAGGAAAGGGATACCCGCGCTTCTATCCAAAGGGTGTTTCTGTCAGCGCATTCAATGCACTATTCATGACGCTGCATTCTGATAAAAATGGATGCAAAACCAACCAGTTCACGCTATTCAGCGATGCCAAGGCACAAGGAGCCTCGGTGCGTGAGAATGAGCAAGGCGTTCCATTTTTGTTTTATAATTGGAACAAGTACGTTCACCGCAATAATCCAGAACAGGTTATCAGTCGTGATGACTACATGAAACTGTATGAAGAGGAACAAAAATTATATAAAGGTGTACATAACCGTGAAATTCGCACTTTGTTCAACATTGACCAGACGACACTACCCTACGTGGATAAGGAGCGATACGAAACGACGTTGCGGCGGTATGGAAGTGCAGTGGAAAGAGGATATACGGAAGCTGACAACCGACGGTTGCATATTCAATTCAACGACTTCCTACTGAGGATGCGAGACAACCTTGTGCCTGTTCGTTTGGATGGAAGCGGTGTACCCCACTACGAAACAGATAAGGATGCGGTCTATATGCCGCGACAAAGAGAGTTCAGACATTATCACGACTATATACAGGAAGCCTTGCGGCAAATCGTGAGTGCTACCGGACACCAACAACGATTAGCGCGTGAAGGTATGGTGATGAAGAACGGTGTGGCTCCTTCGGAGGATGCTGTCAGACAGGAACGGTTGGTAGTGGAACTGGCTTCAGGGATTAAAATGTTGGAACTGGGGTTGCCAGCACGGTTGTCTGAAGAAAGTCTGAAGACAGTGGAATACTGGTGCCGGGAGCTAAAAGAGAACCCGAACTTGATGGACGCTCTCGAAAGTGACGTAAACAATGCCATCGAAGTAATCAATAAAGCGGAACGGGGCGAGAAAATCGAATACGCCACCATGCGCAACCGGCGAGACACTTCAACCATGCAGGAGCAAATGCCCAAACATTATTTTGTGTCGAACGAGATTCGGCAGCATCCGGATAAAGAAACGAAAAAAATTGTGCTTGTTATTGACCCACAGGCAAAAACCGCAGATGTAATTCTTCCAGCAGGGGCTTCTACAGAGGCAGATAACGAGATACCGGGAATGAACAAGGGACGTATCATGCGAGCGTTGCAGAAAGATGGAATCGAGCAGGTACGCTTCTACAATACGGATGGTGCATTAGGTTATCGACCCGATGACAGTTATTTTGCCGAGAAGATAATTATGCTGGCCCGGCTGAAGAATTGGGCAATGGAGAAGCTCTCCACACTGGACGTGGCGTCAGCGGTCAAACAGGCGAATGAGATCGGATTTGACCACGTAGAGATGATTCAAGATGATAAGAAACGATGGGCACTTTATATCAAACCCGAAAATAAGAGCGGATATAGCATCTATCCTGATAAAGAAGATATAAACCGCTTCTTTTCAACACTCAAGCAAGCAATGGATAACATCGGTAAGGTTCGGATGGAACTGGCGCACAAGTATTATGCGCTGGCCGAGGTCAAACCTGACCTGAAGGTGGATTTGTTCAGCAGCGAAATGCCGGAAATAGACTTGAACCGTATCCAGCGTGTTTCGGTTTTCAAAACCAAACAAGACGGCATACAATGCGTCGCAACTATTGATGGGCAGAAACAGCCTGCCCGAAGTGTCACTCCGCAACAGTGGCAGCGGATGTGGATAGCGGAAGAGCGTGACAGCTACAAACGTCATTTGGCAGCTACCTTATTCGCAGACGTACTACAAAAAGGACAATCGCAGGAGGCACACACCGGAGAGAAACAACAGAAAGAAGCAGAGTTGTGGCCGATAGAAACGGTAGCGCAGGAACGGACGGAATCAGACAACAAGGGTATTTCACCGGAACGGCAGTTGTGGGACAAACTTAAAGCGAATCATCCCGATGCCTTGCAACTGCTTCGCACGAAAGATGGTTATCGGCTCTATAACGAAGATGCGGTACAGGGTGCAAAGATATTGGGCATAACCCTAAAAGAGTATCCGGAAGGGGACATTACGGCTTCAACGGAATTTTCAACGGAGCAGCTCGACAACTATCTGTCTAAGCTCGTCCGTGCCGGGGCACGGGTTGCTATAAGTGACATGGAGGAACAAGAAACACACAGAGGTTTTCATAGATAAGGAGTAAGGAAATGAGCAAGAACCAACAATACGCAATGAAATATGCAGAGTATGCTATGGAGCAGATGCGCCGGTACGGAATCCCCGCATCCGTGACGTTGGCACAAGGCATACTGGAAAGTTCCAACGGGCAAAGCCGTTTGGCGCAAAACGAGAACAATCATTTTGGCATCAAGGCTACGCCTGCATGGATTGCCGAAGGAGGAAGGTATGGTATATATACTGACGATAAGCCGAATGAGAAGTTTTGCAGTTATGACAGTGTGGGTGATTCATACGAACACCACTCCCGTTTTTTAAAAGAAAACAGCCGCTATGCCCAATGTTTTGCACTTTCGCCCGACGATTACAAGGGTTGGACACAAAATATCGAACAGGCCGGTTATGCCACAGGCGGAGAATATGCCGAGAGTCTGCAACGGATTATAGAGCAAAATGGCTTACAGCAGTATGACAAACTGGTGATGCAGGAAATGGAGACACAGGGTAAGCGGTTCGGTACGGAACATAATCCTCTCCGAACGTCTGAAAATTCAGAGTATGGTGCGAAGTACTCATTCCCGGTAGAGCGTGAAGAGTTTCTTTTTGTTACCTCGCCTTTCGGTATGCGGCAAGATCCGATGGACAACACGAAACAACAGATGCACAAGGGAATTGATATCCGTTGCAATGGCGATGCGGTACTGGCTACTGAGAACAACGGGAAGGTGGTGGCTGTGAATCAGAATAAGAACACGCCCGGTGGAAAATCGCTGACTGTGGAATATACCAGAACGGATGGCAGCAAGGTACAATGTACTTATATGCACCTTAAGGAGGTTACTGTAAAGGTCGGTGATGTAGTACAAGCCGGTGGGAAGCTCGGCACATCGGGCAACACAGGTACACGTACAACGGGCGAACATCTACATTTCGGCGTGACAAACTTCTATGCAGACGGAACAAAGCGTGACATCGACCCTGCGGCTTATCTGACTGAAATCGCACAGAAAGGTAATATCAAATTGGAAGTGTTGCACAACGGGAACAGCCTGCTCACCCGATATAAAGGAACAGAAGAGAATGCCGCCGGCAAAAACCTTTCGCCCGACGGATGGATGAAGAAGTTGCTTTCGTCAGAGGATAGCGGTGTGGGAATGTCAGGATGCAATGACCCTATAGTAGAGATGGCGATGACAGCCTTTAGTTCCCTTATGCTATTGGCCGTACAAATCGACAACAAGAACGAGGAGGAGCAAAAGACTGCCATATCCAAACAAATGGATAGTGGACGCATCAATCTGAAATCATTATTACCGGGCATGAAAAACTGCGAACTGGCAATCAGTGAAAATGGAAAGGCTATTCTGCGAGTGAACAATGGAGAACTGCGCATGTCACGTGAGTTGACTACTGCGGAGTTAAGCCGTCTGTCGGCAACACTGAATAACAATACTCTCACAGAAGAAGCCAAAAGGATACGTGTAACCGGTATGCTGAATACGGTTATCCTCTCGGAAGCGGCTTCACAGAATTTTGAACAAGGGATGTCCCAACAGCAGGGACAGACAGAGAACCTAAAAAGATAGAAGCGTGGCGATATGGTAAAATGCGTGATGATACAGCTATGCAGATGTCTGTTCGGACTGTCCTACCTTGCCTTGTATGTCCTGCTCTGCTACCAACTCTTCGGCTGGGTAGCAACGCTCATTATCGTGAGCGTTCAACTGTTCCTTGCCGGATGGCTGATCTGGGCAATGATACGAGCACCCGATTAAGAGCAATGATTTAGCAGTTCAACAACAAATCATGGCAACACAGTTGTCGGGTGATTATGTATCACATTAAAAGACAATAGAAATGATAAAATGTAATGTTACGGTATGTGGCGTTATCGGACGTGATGCGTCGATACGCACCAATAAGGAAGGGAAAACGTTCCTGGTTTTTCCTCTTCGAGTAATGATCCCTGACACTGACGGGAAGACTATGCCTATTGAGGTGGATGTCAGCAAAGATACTGCCGGAAAGGAGGTTTCCAAATATCGAAATGGTTCCCGCATCGAGGTTTCGGGGACAATGTATCTCAAACACCGTGGTGACAAACTTTATTTCAATCTTTTTATTAACGAAATTCGTACAGCTACGGCAGATGCGAAAGATACGGTCAAGGGCGAATTAGTATTTCGAGGTAAGGTCGGGCAGCATATCGAGGAAAAAAGGGATAAGAAAGACCAGCCTTACACAATGTTTTCGGCATTCAGTACGGAGAAAGTAGAGGATGGCTTTGAATACCAATGGGTACGTTTTTTCTGTTTTGGCAAAGAACGCGAAGCATGGTTACAGCCGGGCGTGCGAGTGGATGCCAAAGGTGAAATATCCCTTTCGGCATATAACGGAAAGCTGAATGTTTCATGCAAGGTGGAAGAACTTGTACAGTATGTAGCAGATTCGTCTAATTCCAATCAGTAAAGGATATGGCCGGATATAAAAAACAGCACACGGACGGGCCGAACAGCGAAGATAAAGCATTAGACCTCTTCGCTGAAATGATGATTGAGAAAATCGAGAGTATCCGTAAGGATTGGAGAAAGCCATGGTTCACAGAAGAAGCGTTACAATGGCCCTGCAATCTTTCCGGACGCGAGTATAATGGCATGAATGCCATTATGTTGCTTATACATTGTGAAAAGGAAGGTTACAAGATTCCGCGCTTCTGCACTTTTGAGTGTGTACAACGGCTCAACAAATCCGATAAGGACAATCAGGAGAAACCTCGTGTTTCTGTACTTCGTGGAGAGAAATCATTCCCAATCATGCTGACTACATTCACCTGCATACACAAGGATTCTGGTGAGAAGATTAAGTATGATGACTACAAAAAACTATCTGATAACGAGAAGAAGGAATACAATGTTTATCCTAAGATGCAGGTATTCCGAGTCTTTAACGTGGCACAGACCAACTTGCAGGAGGCAAGACCGGAGCTGTGGCAAAAACTCGAAAAGGAGTATTCGCTACCGAAGATTGAGAACGGAGAGTATTTCAGCTTCGCTCCCGTCGATGCGCTGATAAAGGACAATCTGTGGATTTGTCCGATCAAACCACAGCATCAGGATAACGCTTACTACTCTATATCGAGAAATGAAATCGTTGTGCCGGAAAAGGAACAGTTCAAATCTGGAGAGGCGTTCTATGGAACACTATTCCATGAGATGACACACTCGACCGGTGCGGAAGGAGTTCTCGACCGTATCAAGCCGACAACTTTCGGCTCGGCAGAGTATGCGCGCGAAGAATTGGTAGCCGAGTTAGGCAGCGCATTGGTTGCCCAACGTTACGGCATGACGAAACATATAAAAGAGGACAGTTGTGCCTACCTCAAAGGATGGCTCGACGAATTGAAGGAATCGCCACAATTCATCAAGACAACTCTGTTGGATGTGAAAAGAGCGGCTTCTCTGATTACCCAAAAGGTGGATAAGATTGCACTGGAATTGGAGCAGAACATTGATGAAGAGCAAACAGTAGCACCGAAAGAAAAAGTGTATTATTCTTCCGTGGCCTATCTTCAGCTTACCGATGACACGATGCGGTTGGACGCATTCAAGGATAAGGGGGACTACGAAGGACTGCTGACTCTCGCCAAGGAGTATTATGACGGTAACGGCATTAACGAAGAATATACTTATTCTTCTCCCATACAGAACCGAGGAGACAATCTTTTGATTGAGGACAAGGATTTTGCTGTGGTGTACAATGGGAGTGTCGGGGGAACTTATGAAGTGATGCTGAAATTCACGGAAAAGGAAGTATGCGACCATATCAGGCGTTATGGTATCGAACATGCTGGAGATACATTAAAAGGGGTAGCCAAGGAGATGGCTGCGGAACAATTCGCTATCATGACACAACAAAAGATTCCTGCATTTGAAATGCCGAATGGTGATGTGCTGTATGTCAGCTATAATAAAGAATCCGACATGATAGATATCGGGCCGGTTACTAATGCGGGACTTGTCGCACAACATCGTTTCCCATACGACCATAATGCTTCGTTGGATGCCAACCTGCAAACCGTGAACGAAAAGCTGAATAATATGGAGGAATACCGGGAAGAGCTACAAGAAGCAGAGTACAGCGGCGGAATGCGCCGATAAAACGGAAAAAGATGCGGAGCTGTTTGCTCCGTACCTTTTCTTGAATTTATTTTATTACTCTAACAAATTATCTATCATAGACTGTAAATTTGTTATATCGCAATACTGATTATGTCCCCCTCTGTAATCTTTCGCGTGTTGGGCTGTCCGGATTAAGAAAGAATCGAGTTCTATTTTTACACCGCTACCCATTCGGGACAAACCGGAAGAGTGACTGATGTAAACGAATTTACCGTTACGTTCTATGAAACAAGAGGTATTATAATGCCCCTTTAAGTTGAATGTTACTTTTGCGCCAACGGCTGTTGCGTACTTGGAAATCTCACGTACTAAGGCCGTTTGGAAACTGCGGTATTTTTTTGAAACATAGACTCCTGCATCTGCAAGGATTGCGTTCTGCCATTTGGTATAAAAATTCTGTGCCATATTTTTAATATTAATTCTGTAAATAATTCTCCCAATTCTCTTTGTCAATAGTTAATTTGTTCATTTCCCAATCGTATTCCACTTCCGGCATATCAGAATAAGGGAAATACACAGTGTAGCCTATCTGTCCATAAGAACAATGTAGCGGTATAACGCAAATCTCCTGACCACAATAAGGCTGTGGCGTACAATATTTCTTCCAATCAAAACGACCTGCTGCTATATTGCAGCAAAGTAATTTTAGAGTTACTATACCTTTCCAACTCTGAAAATCTTTTTTATAACCTTTTTTCATACTACTAATGTGCTATATTATAATAAACTTCGGGTTCACTTGACACGTTGTAAATCCAGCTTCCGCAACGTACCAATAGAGCATTCTTGCCATAATAGAGTTTCTTCATTCCGGTTATACTTCCTGTTATGTGAAAGTTAGGGAAACGACTGATGTCTATTTTCTGTGCATCGCATCTGTAGAGTGTTTTAGTTCTCATTGCATTTATTTTTTTAAGTTGTTTTTTATTTCCCTCTTCTTGAAGCCTTCCGACTTTACCCAAGAGGTTGTTTCATGTGCATTTTCAACGGTGGATGCAAGAACTATGAGCAAGTAACCGGAATGAAATTTTATGAATACCGGAATCTGTGATTGCGGAAGGTTACGTCAAATTTCATTTCAGGTAGCAACAGCGGTACTTGAACATCGTTTGCCACCGTACCTTTGCGCACGAAACAAACAATGGTGCATGTCGGGACTGTGAGAATGTAATACAATTAGAACAGGTAATATAGAATCGGTAAAAGAGGCTGTGAATTGGTAACAGAGGTTCGGCAGAACATGGTCTATAAAAGTAACCGGACTGTTATATAGGAAGATGATAACCACCCGCTTGAGTTGCGGGTGGCTTTAAAAAAATTATATGGAGTATCAGAAGTGATAGTCGATGACTCCTCCGATATAGAGTATCGTTCCCGGTTCAAGCGTACAGACAAACTCCATAAATGCAAAAGATTTTTCGGCAAATGACTGGTATCCCTCTCCGTCCAAATAGAAATGATACGCAATATCCAATGGATTTTCCAATGCCTTTTCAAGTTGATAAACAGGGCCTACAAACTCCAACATATTTTCCGTCGTAATAGCTTCAGCTTTCTTACGGATGTTAGTCACAAAGTTCTCTTTCCATTGTTCCACACCACCAATGTAGCGTATGGTGTCATCACCTACAAGTTCGAACATATCTTTTGGTAGAGCAGTATTGACCAAATAACGAATATCCTCCTTACGTTCTTCGTCATCTATCTCCGCACAATAGTCATAGAAACTGCCATCTCCTTGATGGAGAGTGTCTTCATTCAGATAGTTTTCTTTTTCTATCCACATTTTAGAAATCTGAAAAATTCGGCTGTGCATAATTTTGAAATTTAAATGATTAAACTTTATTCCCTTTACTTGAAGCTCTTTCGGCTTCTTGTCAGGAATGATTTTTATGCGAAATTGACAGCAAGGAAAGGATGGATAAGGCAAGTAAACAGTGAATGGAATGAAGTGGAATACCCAAATCTTCGATATGCGGAAGGCTGCCACAAGTATCCGGGAACTGTTAGCGCAGCGTTACTTGACGACCATTCTAAAGCTGTATCTTTGCATACAAAATCTCTCAGATAAGAACTGCCGATGTGCGATATAAAGAATATCTATAAAAGACTGGAGAAGCACTCTGAGACTGTATAAAAGGACTGAAGGCGACAAAGTCTCCAATCTGCATGAAATCAGAGAAGCTTATCGGATAATGATAGTTCGCTGCACGCTGTCAGCATACCGTCATTTCGTTTTCTGCATCGGATTAGTCTTAGCCTGCGGCATATTCATAGATGTTACAGAAAGAATTGTCGTTTTCATCTTTCCGTTGTTCGGCAATAGCAAGAATTTCTGTTATTGATTCGACAGACTGACCGCTTATCACCTCAAACCACTTGAATACTTCTGTCTGGTTGACAAAATATTCCTTGTACCATTTGTCGTCTGGAGTACATAGGTCTGCAATGTACTTTTCGGGAAAGTATTTACTCTCTTGGTCATTTGTCCAGTACTCCGCCAGACCCGACTCTTCCGATTGATAGAAATAACATAGTGTTGGGAATTTCTCACATACCAGTTCAAGTGTTTCATCACACGGAAACCAAGCCGTTTCCGTTGTGAATTTCAAGAATGTCAGGCCAATAAATGTGTTATACTGTTTAGAAACGGAGTACGACGAGTAAAAAAGGAATAGGACCGGTTGTGGGAGTTCGGTGGAGCATGGCTATAAGAGTAATCGGGCTGAATATACAATACAAGGAAATGCTATCCACCCGCTTTGGCTACAGGTGGATATGTTATTGTCATTCCGCACCTCTCATGATGGTGAGTTGGTCGGGACGGTTAGGAAACCAATAAGAATCACTGTCAATATATACACATCTGCCACTATTACAGAGATTCCCAAAAGCTAAGACCTCACAAGGTCCAAATATCACTCCATAATCGTTTGTAAACGCCACCATATCTCCCACACTCAAGTCGTTTTCCGTATCCATCACCTTGGAAAGGTGGTCGTAAAACTCAATACCTTCAGCTTCACGTTCTGTTTTCCAACGCAAAAAGTCTTCTTTATGACTTCTACCGGTATGTATCGGTGATAATTCAGAAGGAAAAACCTCCGCTTCCGAAGTATCAGATGCAATCAAAATAACGCTATCCTCTTCAATGTTTTCCGGAATAGAAGCCACTTGGTAAACCCCATTAGACAGACCACTATCTGGGTCATGCCAATAAAGAAGATTACCCAACTTGATAAAATCGTATTTTCCCATATTCTTTGATTTATTATTTCCCTTTGCTTGAAGCTCTTTCGGCTTCTTGCCGGGGATTGATTTTTATGCAGGATTAACAGTGGAATAAGGGCGATAAGACAAGTAAACAGTAAATGGAATGGAACGGAATACCCAACCTTCGAATGTAAGAGCAGAAGCAGGCTTGTCCTTTTATACCTTGCAATGAGAAGGGGACTGAAAGTCAATCTTTGATTTGAGGAAGGCTGCCGTAAAATATCCAGGAACCGTTAGCATAGCGGTGCTTGACAATCGTCCGGACACTGTACCTTTGCATATAAAATCTCTTCGGCCAGATTTGCCGATGGTGCGATAAGGGAATACTCAGAATGGAAAAACATAAAAAGGGGTATCATATTATAGGCGAAATATATAACAGAGCTAATATAAGTCCTAAAAAAATATTTTTGCTATCTTTGCCAGCGTATTATATAATATTAAGAACATAACAATGGAAAAAACATTTACACAAATCTGTGAATTGTTCGATCAATTCTCAAAAGATGCCAACCTCCAGATGGAGAAAGGCAACAAAGCTGCCGGAACTCGTGCCCGCAAAGTATCACTTGAACTTGAAAAACTTCTCAAACAGTTCAGAAAAGAGTCACTTGAAGCATCGAAATAATTTTCATTCTGGTTCTGACAGTAGGAAAATGGCGAACTTCACGTGTACCATATCGAAAAAGCCTCTTCGCTTCACAGCGGAGAGGCTTCATTGATTATGACAAAGTTAAACATCAATTATGCGAAATTTCTATTTCGCTTTTGGAAAAAACAACTCCACTTTCGTATGTCTGTTGGCTTCCACGGGCGTATAGTCGGCAATTCCACCTTTGCTAACTCTGATAATCCGCTTGGCTGGTATTCCACGTTGTTCCAGTTCTGCGGTAATAAAACCGGCTCTCGATATACTCAAAGAATCATTGATACTTGATGTTCCTGTAGAACTGTCAGCAGCACCAGTTACCCTCACGGATAAACTGTATTTCTTAGCTACACGAGCCAGTTCGTCAAGATTAAGCCTCTGTGAGGTATCCGTCAGATGTGTCGTATTGAGAGCAAAAAAGAAATAGATGGGTGTACCGATGCACTCTCCATCAGCGTATGAAAGAACCGTGGAATCCATAGCGAGGGTGTCCTGATGGGCGGACTGCACATTTCGGGAAGCCGTGTAATTATATGATGGCTTTCCATTCTCTGTCTGAAGAATAGTCGTGTCAAGAGGTGACGACCCGTCCCAATAGCTATGCTTCAATCTTGCACGAAGCGAGTTCAAACCGCTATAATTATTTATAGGATATCTGCATCCGGTTATATCGTCGTTGTCAAAGATATGGCTATATGTATCGAGTAGTCCTTCGATTTCCAGAATTTTCTTTAATTCCACGAGTGTTCGCTTATCTTGATTGTGACGTCCCACATAACGCCTGTTCTCCTCCGAAAGGAAGTTGCCATAATCGACAAGCAGTTCGTTCCGATGGATGTATGGTGCCGTATCCACCGCGCGCTTCCAGCCGACCTTACCGAGATGAAAGGTGAATCCGGCAGTCAGCGAAAGCATGTGATCGCCCAGACGGTTTGGATAGCCATATCCGTCGAAATCCTGGAATGTAGTTGTGTTAGAGAGTTCCAGCATAGCACTAACCCGTTTGGAAATACGGTATTGTGTTAGTATGCCGTAAGAAAGCGCAAAGGGATTGTTCCCGTTGGTGGCGTTATGTAGCAGACCGACACCCATAAAGGGTGCAAGCCTCCAACGTACCTGTTCCTGTCGGGCATATCTGCGTCCAAGGAGATTCCACAGGAGATCTGCATGGATATAATGGTAGTCCTGCGTAGATAATTGTGCATCCTTAAACTGCAAGCCACTATAATTTACCCTTGCGCCGACCAAAGGAGTAAACCATTTGCCGACGGCGAGGCTGTACGAAGGTTTCACTCGTCCAAAAAGGTCTTCACAACCGAGAGGTGTACCAAGAAAAACTGTCGCACCTCCGGATATGCTAACAAACCAGTTGCCGGTTCGAGATGCCGGAAGTAGCACCCCGTTGAGATAGACGGGCTGCATCGGTTGAAGCAATTCCGCTACTTCATAATGAATAGTGTGTCGTACAGTGTCCTTCTGTACGGGTTGTACACTTGCTTGTGCCTGCAACGTGCAGAGCAAAGCGAAGATGAAAATAATTTGTTTCGTCATATTCCAATGATTTCATTAGTTATACTTTTAATCTGGTGTAAGGCGTATGCCATTTACCGTTTAGATTTCTTGCCGATAGTCGAGCGCATCATGCGGCTCGCCATCCTCATACAGCGAAGTGCCCATGCTCGATTGTCCTCGTCCTCGTCGCGTCCCCATTTGAGGTCACTCCCTCCGCCTCCACCACCATGTGATTCGGCAAATGTAGTGGCATCATCTACCATTCCGAGAAATAGCATTGTCGCACAGTGCATGATTTCCGTACCCCGCTCGGCGATAGACTGTACCAGTGAACCGTCAAAGAGCTGCCGTTCTGAAACATTCATTTGTGCCGATGCGTTACGATACTCGCTGATTACACTCTCCAGTAGGACGTCTTTAAACAAGCTATCCACTTTGGAGTGTACATCACGGGAATATTGATAGGCCTCCTCTTTGAGTTCTTCGGTACGTTCTTCAATGGCTCCCATATCCTTTTTCAGTTCGATGAGTTGCCGGTCAGCCGTCTGCAACTTTTCCTGCTTGTCTGCCAGTTGCCTGATGATTCCTTGCAGCTCTTTTTCCAACATTTGTATTTGGATTGCCAATTCTGCCGCATTGCCTTTGTTTTCTTTTAAATTGTACTCGGCTGCCGATAACAAGGTTTCTTTTTCAGTTTTCTGCTTTTCAAGATTGCTAACCATTGTCGTAAGCCCTTTGACTCTGCGTTCTGCCAACCGGATGTCTGATTGAAGTTCACCCAATACCTGTTGATGGAGTTTGATATTATCCTCGATTGTTGTACACTCTTCAGACAACATTCGGCGGTATTCCTCAGTCGTTCTGTGCCGTGCACCCGTTTCGGATATGCTTGTTCCTCTTGACATTCCCCACTTTGTATTGACTTCTGCGAAAAAGTCCGTATGAAGTTGTTTCATTCTTGCACTATATTCAAACTTATCCTTACCGGCGAAGATTTCCTTGTACGCAAAGCGACTATCCTTGATTGGCAGAAGCGTACAGTGGATATGCGGGTTCAATTCATCCAGATGTACAATGAATGCAGCGATGTTCTGCTCACCATATCTGCCACAAACGAATGAATAAACATCCTTGGCCCAGCGTTCAATGTCACGCTTCCGTTCGATGCGGGTATTGTCCGCACCTTTTTCAAAGTCCACCTGTTGCGTACCGAAAGCAAGTTCCTGCATTCGCTGCCGTGAACCGCCGAAGATGATATTTACCACCGTGCGGTATTTTGGTTCGAGCAGCCCCTCATTAGGATCTTTGATTCCACGGTGACTTAATATGTCCGCCATCCGTTTGGGAATGCTACGGCTTGTGTCGATGGGATGTATTTTACCTCCGGGCGCAATCTCGAAGTTCAGCCGTTTACGCGTAGGATCATAATTTCCCTTACTCATAGCGTACTTCTCTGCCTTTTCACTACGGTCACGCAGATGTTCATTACTTTGGGCGGTGGTAATCCCTTTCGACACCTGCACGTCGAGTACCTGTTTTTGATTTGCCATACGTTTTTCATATTGTTTCGGACAATCTACCGTGTCCCAGCTTGCTGCTTGTTCGGACACCCTTCCCACCAACGTCAGGCAGGTGGGGTATTAGGCTCCCCCTTCCCTTTGTTCGTGGCAGGCGGGCAAGCCCGGATGCCTTCTATAACTGGCAGGGGGGCTTCACTGGATACAAAAGTGGATTGTTGCGGTTATACATTCTGTTTTCAACCTCCAATCTGATACGTTGCCTCCTGTGCCTTTGCCGCAAATGCCAGAAAAGGCTTAAAAAGCGTTTTAAGGAACTCCCTGTCATCTTCATCATAATCGGAATTTTCATCCCTATCTACATCAAGAATAAGCCCGGCAATACCTTTCGAAGTTGCAATAAGTCCTGTCCAGTCCCCATACAATTCCAATCGGAAGTAGTCCATAAACTCTGCACTGTCATCGAATCTCGACTTACGCAGTGCCCGTTGTATAGCGGCAAATGTAATGCACTCCAAAGCTACCATACGAATCTTGACAGCTCGTTCATCATCATCCGCTGCCGGATTGATGCGAGTGATACTGTCCGGAGATGGGCAGCTATCGCATATGCCAGCTTCATCCATTGCCCGACGAACAAGTTGCTCACACTTGATTCCGATCTCGTCAAGGGACACTTTGCCGATTATCCAATCGGACAATGCCTCACGTAGCTGTTCTGCAAGGTTCAACTTCTTCTGTCCATTGCAAGACTCCGTGGATTGGCTGGTTTGCACAGTCATGGTAATGATGACGCTTTTGGAAAGCCGGATGCGATTCAACAAGCCGAACTCTTCCATTACATCCAAAAAAGAACGGACAGTAGCCCTATGCCAATGCCATTCCGATGAAAGGTCAGAAACAGTCACGTGGCACTGGTTGGGTTGAAGTTCGTAGCCTTTGTTCCTTAAAAAAGGAGAAACAAAACCTGCCAAAGATTTATCCAATAAATCACAGAAGGCTTCTGTCTTTGTTTTTCGTTCACCGACTTTCTCCTTGAGGTAGTCAAATACTTCTCTGTCTGCCAATATAGGGACAGCTATTTTCTGCTTGGTTTTCATTTTCATTTCATTTTTTAATTATTACTATTGTGCGGATATATCAGTGTTGCCGCTATCCGCATCTTGCGGCAATATCGCGTGATGATGGTCATAATAACTTTCGGCTAATAGTCTGGGGAATTTCATCCATTCAGAGATTATGCCTATGTCCTGAAATTCGGTCATAACCCGAACAGAGGGATAGAACAGGGCAGCCAAAAGAAGATAGGCGGCAGTTACCGCCGTTGTGTACAAGTGTGGAACAAAACTGATGGCCAAAGCCACCAATGAGAGTATGACAAACATACATGATCGGTCACATAAACCTCTTAACAATCTGTCCGCTCTTCTAAATGAATATATAGTGGCACAGATAGCAGTTGAAAGAAAAACACCGAACTCGCCAACATGTCCGCTGATGTAAACATAGTGGAAGAGCAATAGCAGAATCAATACGACCTGTACATATAGTTTACGAGCCTTTACACTGTGTATCATAGCATCGTAGAACCTTACCATAAAAGAACGGTGGCTTTTGTACAATGTTAATGGCAATACGAAAAGCGTTATACAGAAGATAAGTTGTAGTATATTCCAAATCATAAATAATAGGGTTTCTCGCGTATTTGAATGGGGGATATCATCAACTCTAATTGGACAATATTGTGGGTGGCCAATAGGATGATAACTTCGGCGTCCCTCGGTGAAAGGTATATCGCTGCTTTCTTAATACGTTGCTTGAACGTATGCTCCTGCTTACGGTAGGCTGCCAATGCCTTATCCAGTTTATGTTCCGGAATTGTCCATGTCATGCCTTTGGCGTATGAGCCTTTGTCTTTGTAAGCCCGCAGTACCAACGTGCGGGAAACAATGTAATTGATATATCCGTTTCTTGACAAAGCATACTCCTTATAGAAATTGTCATCAACAACCTCTATCCATGTCCGGTATTCCCTAATCCAATAAACCATTTGTCGGTATAGTGTGTCCCGCATAACATGACCATTAAAGGAAATCCATCAAGAGATCGTCTTTGTTCTTCTTATACTTGAATGTGCCACTTTTGGAATGAAGATCCAAATCAAGGCACAGCTCGCCGTACATCTGCTCAAGAGAATCATAGATGGTGACAAGAATGCTATTTACCTTACCGTCTGCATCTGTCTTGCAATTCATCTTGAACATCTGTCCAAATGCCGGGTTGGAGTATGCACAGGTGCTATGCCCGAATTTGTCAGCGTGCGTGGGGATGTGGTGGTAGAGAGTTATAAGCTCCATATCGTCCTCAAACAGATCCATCACTTCCTCCAAATCGTAAGGGTCGCGTAGCGGGAAGGTCAGTAGGGCGTAGTCACCGTAGAATTGTGCTTCCTCCATTGTCGTCACATCGAGTAGTTGCGGTAGTTGCAGAGGGACAAATGTCATAAAGTCATTGAAAAAATGTCGTAACATATTCATTTTTTATATTGTTAGAGCGTCTGTATGAAAATATCCATAAGCATTCCTGGCAGTTCAGTCAGTTGACCACTTTCCGATTGCAGGATTCGGCTCAAGGTTTTGAACGCCACAGGTGTCTGTGCCGCCATCCTGTCAAGTTGTTTCCGTTCTTTATCGGAAAGCAATGTCATAGAGAATCCGTCCAATGAAGTATAAGGGTGGATAAGCATCCATATATAAGCATGTGCTTGCGAAGAAGTCTTGATTTTTTTGTTCCGAACATCTTCTATACAAATCTGCATATTTTGTATTTGGCGACGATTGGTGCGCATTGTCAAATAAAGCATAGCCTCCCGATAGGTAATCTCCTTTCTCTCAGCGGCAAAGAATATCTGCGAACAACACTGTTCAGTACCACGTGTGATGTCAGCCATACTCTCACCTTCGAAATCGTGCAAGTGAGAGAGGAACGCACGGAATATAGCATCTTCTTTAGTGATATAAGTAATCAGTTCATTGCGGCTATGTATGCCGTTACGGATAGTTCGGGTCAGTAACATACGGTAAGCCGCAAGGATTTCCTCTTTGTTACCCTTATGAAGCGGAAGATTATCCAGTGAGTTGAAAAACGGGCGGATTTCTCCAGCGGCATGATGCAGTTCCTCATCATTGTTATAAGGTGAGAACTCTCCTTTGAGAGCCAAAAGTTCCTGATAAGTACGCGTCTTTGAGAGGGCTAAGCGTGAGAACTCAGTGCGGATAGAATCATGCAGTCTGATACACTCTTCACGCTGATTGGAATGGGGGTGGCTGAGCGTATCATTCCGGAGATACCTAAAAACAGAGTCTTTTACTGTTTGCCATTGTAGGATATGCTTGGTCAATACTTGAAATGAGGAATCTTTCTGACGTCGTATATTGTACAAGTACTCCCTGTATATTCCGGCAGGATCGTTCGTAGCTTCAGACAATGATTTGCCATTTCTATCGCTGCATGATATCAGGCCCAATATGGCCAATGAAACGATACATCTTCCAGTCAAAAATGATGGAGTCTTGTAGTATGATTTTAAAATTTTCATATTTAACAATTCATATTTAACGATGCAAATCTATATATTATTTTTATTGTAAAAGCCCTTTTATATCGCATTTAGTATAATTTTTGGTATCATATTAATAATATGATTATCAATGAAAACAAGTGCAAGAAAAAAAGCTAAAAAAAGGATTTAGCGAGATTTTTGCCACGATATGATTTTAGATTAAAATGAAAGTGCTATATTTGCACTTGTTATCAAAACAGTGTATATTAAAATGGCAAAAGTTGGCTATATATTCAAGGAAAATAATGACAGTTTTGATGCTGAGAGAGAATGGATGCAGCGATATGGTTGTGTACAAATCGTAGAGGAAACAGTTGAACATGAAACATTGAGACCTATGTGGAAACAGCTTATGGCGAATCTTCAAAGGGGCGATGAAATAGTCATATCCAAATTCAGCAATGCTGCACGCGGTTTAAGAGAACTGGCCGCGTTCATCGAACTATGCCGTATCAAAATTGTACGTGTCATATCCATTCATGACAGAGTTGATACTCGCGGTGAATTATTCCCCGGTACGACAGCAGCCGATGTGTTGTGGATAATAGGGGCATTTCCGGAAGAAATTGCCGCACTACGAAAATATTCCGCTCATGTCGAGAAGTTACGCCAGAATATCAAAGCCCCGGCTGTGCCGAAGGTATTACCTAAAGCTGAACGAGATAAGACAATCGTGGATATGTATATCAACGGGCATTCTTTCGATGACATTTGGGCTGCAAGCGGTTTTAGCAGCAAAAGTTCTATTTGGCGCATACTCAATAAATATGGCGTAAAACTTGATCGTGGCCAAACCAGCGGTCCGCGTGTCAAACAGAACCCGAAAGAGGACGGAACAAATGAAGGTAACTCCTGATAGAATTTTCAGATAATCAGGATCGTATATTTGTTTTTCGGTTATTATTTTGTATTTTTATTATTGTTAAAACTATAAAAGTAAGACTTATGGGAGATATTATAATTGTATTGCTGGTATTCTGGGTTGTCGGCAAGCTCTTGAAGGGCGTGTTTGGCGGTTTCAGTAAAAGCAGCTTCAAAGATGATAAGTAGGCCAGCCAAGGGATGGGTAAATACGGTCAAAAAAGACTGGTTCAAGAGGCGTGAAATTGTAAAAAGGAAGTGGAATGGAATAAATATAAACGGAGCTTCCGGCAACAGGAATCCAGGATATATCGGTTGAGATATACCCTGAATACATGTCAGATATTGTCTGTCCGGAGATGTTTAGGCTTTCCACCTATACCCCTCGTCTGTCAGTTCCAAGTATTCCTCTAATCCCGGTTTTACGAAAAAGACAATTTCAAAGGCTTCGTTACTTCCGTTATCGGGGAATGTCATGTCGGTTTCTCCATTTCGGATAGTCCCTTTGCCCACGTTGGAACCAAGGTCTTCATCCGCATAGGCATATTGAAACTCGACGTCCGGAAATATCTCGGAGAGTGTTTGGATAAGCAGAGGCACACCTTCCCAAGCCGTATCAAACCAAAGCACGTTCGGTTCTTCAAAATTCTGATTAAAGGCATTCCATTTTGTACCCCAGTTGGCAATAGACCATTCATACCAAGTAGGATAACCGTATTTTCCCCAGTTTCTCAGATATGTCATTCCAAGTTGTAATGCTTCTTCCCTGACTTTTTCCTCCTGAATTTCCATCCATTGAATGACTTTCAGGTCGTCCTGTGAATTGAACGGTTTACGTTGCTGTGCTATGATATACTGCATACCAAATTCCCCAGAAGTGGACGCTTCTATCAGTAAGTCCTTTGGCATAGGGATAATGTTGTTGAAGTCAATATAGCAAGGCGTACTGTCTTCATCAGTTTTTCCTTTTAAGAAATCCATCACATTTTGTACTGTTTCTCTGTCTGCGTTTATTTCTAAACGGTTTGTTACATAATTAGGCATGATTTTAATGTTTAAAGAATTGGTTAGTATTAACTTTTATTTCCCATATTGTCGGTTCTTTACTGATTGAACCGTTTTGGGATTTATGGATGCGGTAAACGGATGTCGATACAGCTTCATACGGCAACTTTTCTTGCCAAATTACTCTTGCGCAGGAAGGAAGAATTTTGTAAGAAATACACTTCAAGTAGCAGGATCAAGCGCGATAGCCGACCTTTGCATTTGATAAAACCAAACCGGTGATAGGATGAAGAATAGATGGGAGATAAAATGAAAAATAATTAATATAAAAGAAGAATGCTATTCCTTTTGCAGAAATATAAAAAAGGAATAGAATGATATAATTATAAAAGAGGGACTATTATTACCCTCTCAATTATAAGAGGGTATGTTCTCAAACTCCGACCCTTATTTGTAATACTGTAATACCGCAACACCTCCGTTAAAGGTTATTACGGTATTTTTTTTGAATTATTCTTGTGTTACTTCCATAGCATTGCTGTATTCTTTGATTTGCTCCATTGTCAGCCATTCGGGTTTTTCGTTTTCTCGGAAGCTGTCGTGAATTTTCGTCATGTATTCAATTTGTGCCTTTTCAGAACCAGCCCACAAACGACGAGAACTTTTGTTTCCAAAGCCAAGATAATATTCACAGTCGGCTTGCAAACGCCCCAATAACATATACCTGAATTTTAAATCGTGCTGTAATACTTCTTCTATTGTCATACTCGTTTTCGTTTTTAATTAAGTTTTTTATTTTCCCTTTTTTCAAGTCTTTCGACTTTGCCGGAAGGGTTGTTTTTCATGTGCGTCCCAAACGACGAAGCAGGAACGCAGTGCAAGGAATCGGAAATGAAATTTTATGAATACCGAAATCTATGATTTAGGAAGATTACGTCAAATTTCATTTCGGATAGCGTAGCGATACTTGGATAGCGTTCGTTCGCCGTAATTTTGCACACGAAAACAAGACCGGGCGAAAGTCTGGATAACGACAGGAAACATCAACATTCATTACATAAGGGCTGTAAAAGAGAAGCAGGCAGTTACGCTGCTATAAAAGGGAAACAAGGAAATTAAAAAAGTGGGCACGGAGCAATCTGTAAAAAAGGGGGATGCCACCTGTCTTCGGGCAAAAGAAGATACCATACCGATAGGATTTAACCGATACGGTATCTCTTTGGTAGTCATCAGTACCATACTTTCAGAAAACCATTTAAAAACATTCGATATTCGCCTCTTGGAAAATCTGCGGGGCGTGCTGATAAAGCAAAGGAAGATTCAATACCGCCATTGGATATTCCACAAATCCGCTTCTACGCTTGTAACCTGAATAGGTCGCTAAATTATTTGTCTCCAGAAACTCCATTGCATCCGGATAATGATTCACATCAATAAATGTACGGTCTGGCAAATCGAGTGCATCCATGCTCTCCAAATTGACGGATAGCACGATATACTCTGTTTCATCTTCCACACTTTGCAAAGTAAGTGCTAACCAGCCATTGCCATAAAATTGAGGCATGAGATAAAAGCGTTCTCCACGAAACTCGTATTCTTTCCGCGTTAGGGAGCTGTCCGGCTCTACCAAGCGAAAATCATCCTCTCCAGAAACAAATTCTGTTGATGGGTCGCTGACATCCACATACGTTCCATTTACATTGTGACACAAATACTCTGCATTTTCTGAACGAACAATCACAAATTGAATTTCCATACTTTTAAAATTTAGCTATTAAACATCATGTTCTTTTTTTCCCTTTTTTCGGAAGCCTTTAGGCTTCTCCAGTCGGGATTTGATTTTTACGTGCATTCAAGATTGCCTTTAAGGAAAAGCAGGCAAGGAATTTGGACAGAATTTTTACAGTTGCGGTATGGAGCGTATACGACATTTGAGCGATTGAAAATCGGGAAAGCTACTGAAAAATTGTGTTCAAATAGCGTAGCGGTACTTGAATGTTTTTCCGTGGCAATACCTTTGCACAGGAAAAAACAAGTCCTGACTGGTAGCAGCCTGAAACGAAATAATTTCGTTTTATACAAGGGTAAAACGGAGTGATAAAAAAGGGAATGACCACAAAGAGCAGCCGACAAAAGCCGGCTTTCTTTTGTTCCTGTGGGAGGAGCTGGGACATTTAATCCGTTACATCATAATAATAGCTTAGCTCGTCATCTTTCAGATACTCCATTGCATATTGACTGGCTTGTGCCCAAAGGGTATTATACAATGTCGCAATTTCCGGCCTTGTTTCATAATACTGCCATATCTTATGGTTAAGCACTAAAACCAGTTCCGTGAGATACTTGTAGTTCTCTTTCCACTCCTTAAAAGCACGGTTGAAAGTGTCCTGTATCGCCGAAAGACCAAATCGGTCAGCAATGGAAAAATCATTCCAAAAGGTTGTTTGCAATTCATAACCGTTCTCTAACATAAATTCTCTGAATGTCATAATGCCTCAAATTTTAAGATTAATATTTTATTTATTTCCCTTCGATACTTCCTGTACCGAAAGGTTGATTATTTTTCTGCCCACGGGATTGGCGGCCAGAACGGGCAAGGAGGATGCGGAAAATACACTCTTCGATATTTCGGAGAGGAAGATTTTACAGCAGCAAGTGTCAGCGGTCCTTGACAGGACGGACAGCCGGCAATCGAATTTTGCAGGGAAATAACCAGGCTTGCGGGATAGAAATATAGGGGGGTAGCTGGATGGGGCTATAAAGGAGGGCCGGAGTCTAAAAAAGGAAACTGGCACAAGCGGCCACCTACAACAGTTGGGCGGGAACATTCATAAATGTGTAAAAAGGAATAGTTTCCCACCACATTTTATGCAGAATATATACGGCATAAAACACAAGTGCCGTAACAGCCTCTTGAGAAAGCGTTACGGCATTTGTTTAAGTACAGGTTACAGGCTATTTTACCTGAACGAGGTTGTCCTGTAGAGTTTTCCAGCCATACACTGCGGCCACATAGGGGTGGAGGGAACGTGTAACTTGGCGAAAACCATTCTCGTCAATTTCATAGTTGTAGATTTTTGCGGCAATCCGTTCTGCGTCGTCACGATTTTCAGCGACACGGTACAAAACATAATTCGTGCCATCATGGTGCGACATACGGCCTCGTATATCGTAGCCGTCACCGTACCACTCTGCATCATACTGTGTAGATTGTAATATCCCGGCAATGTTGTCACCCAAAATTTGATAGCCTTGTTTGCGTCCGTTCCACAATCCTAAATCTCCAAATGCAATAATGACTCCATTGACATCCTTGTTTAGGTTCTGCCGCTCATCCCCCAATTCATTATACACTTCGTCCGACCACTCTTCATCGCTGACCTTGTAGGCATCATCGTCCAGTTCTTCTCGCTTGAAATTTTGATAATACTCTCTTGCTGTTTCATCCAATAGAGCATCACTTGACCAAATTATTTGTTTCATACATTCTAATTTTTTATTTTCCCTTCCCTTCAGAGGCTTTTACCTCGTCCGGTGGGATTTGATTTTACGTGCAAACCACAAGGCGGAAGAAGGGAACAATGCAAGGAGGAAGCGGAATCCGAAGGATTTCATTTGAACGGCATTGACTGCAAATGAAACGCGCCTTGCAGGTTCACGTCCGACTTAACTTCGCACTGTAAAATTAATGGACGGCGGACGTAACCTCACTTTTGGGAAGAAATATGGTTATAAGAGGGACTGGAAAGCTGCTCAGAGGTATGGAATTGAGAGAGTCTTCTTTTTTCTATTGAAAATCGTAATCTGCCTGTTCATCAAGTGGAGCTAAGTATAACAGTATTACCGGGTGAAGATTTCATTTGGAGCTTGGCATCGCAACAGTCACTTATAAAAGTATGATGCGTATTAATCCGGTCATGAGCAAAACAAAAGCGACCAAAAGATCGCTTTGTTCATGATAAGGCAAGAATTATTTTTTGCCTTTTTTCACGGGCTTTACCGGCTTTTCAGGAACATCCTCCTTTTCGATAGGAGGATAAAACTTGACAGCCACCATAACAACACGATTGTGCTTCACACCGACCTTGTCGGTCCACTCTTCAGGCTTAAAGTAGCCTTCAATGGTGAGCATCGTACCTTTGGTCAGTTGGTCGAATGACCCAGTATTCTCGTTTTTACGCCAAGCCTCAATATTCATAAAGGCTGAAATGCGGTTGGTTTCCTCGGCATTCCTTTCCTGACGGCTTACGGCCAATGGGAAACGTGCGACACTGCTGTTGGTGAACTCTCGGATTTCAGCGTCTTTACCTAAGAATCCGGTTACTGTGAAATTGTTTTCAATCTTTTTCATGTTGAATTGCTTTTAGAAGTTATTAAATCAATTTTTACACTGCCTAAAAAGTAGATGTCGTTTAAGGGATGCACCAAGGATAGCGCGTCAATACGCTTTATTTTTAGCCACAGGTAAAATCGAAGGCTCGATAAAGGAAGATTGAAGCGGCTACGCCATTGGTCAAGACAACCATGTCGTTCCCGTCGGCATACTATCTTTGCAGAGGAAAAATGATGATTGCTTCGATAAAAAGCGATTATGGAAAATGGGAAACAAGTAAACCGGTAATGATAAGGAAAAAGAGCAAATCCAAATGTCGGCACAAAGGCGAGACATCCGTCCGAAAGTCAGTGAAGAATAGCAAAGCCAAAGCGAGACATGCCTGGCTTGAATTGAGACTGTAACAAACAGAATACCATCCAATCAGAAAAAAGGCCACTGCATAAGGAATGTGTCAGCCAAGAGTGGACAGAAGCGTAGGTAGCCCATCCTTGGAGGATAGTGATATCCGCATCGAAAAAAAAATGGAACTGGAAGGAAAAACGGCAGGAAGAACCAGACTTTTCACAAAGTGGTTTCCAATTCGCTTTGTGCGAATGGCTGGTTTCTACAAAAGGGAGTGGCGCAGCCAAAAGAAAAAGTTATAAAAGGAAAATGGAAGTAAGGCTGAAATGGGTGATTCCATTCCAGCCAGTCGATGATATTTGTCCAAGGTGTCATTGAAATTCAACCATCATAATACGATGCTCGAATATTTTGGTTTTGTCGCTGGGACGTCGCTGGCAAACCCAAAGGTGTCGTGCACCGTAACCGTATGTGAAATATTCATCAAGTGGAGTTTTTTTCTCCAACTGTCTCATGCTTTCACGCAATTCCGCCTCATTGCCAGAAAAAAGAATCGTGTTAATGATTCGGAAATAAAGTTCAGTTACCTCGTCACAATAGGGGCAAAAGCTGTGTTCAATTGTTACTTTCATGCTTCTTTTGATTTTTATTGTACTTCGATTATATCTTCAATTCGACCATATAGGACAGAACGTAGTGCGGTTTTGTCAATGGTATAATATTCGGCAATATGTCCGTGTTGTTTCACGAAATACCGTTTGAGAACATCGGAGAAGTCAAAACGGTAGCCCATTAAAGCGATACCTCTTTTGAAATGGCAGCACTCTTTCACATTGCGGGTGAGCCAGTTCTTTTCTTCCCGACTCAACTTGTCGCCATTATCAAGACGTTCCCGTAATTTGTAAACCTTGCTATCTTTCAGTTTTTCCAATTCGGGCACATCCCATTGGACGAATTTCATTGCTATCTGTGTCATGGTTTCTATGTTGTAAAATTGTAAAAATTACTTCATCACAGTATTTAATACTCTCTCTTTGCCACAGATGAAACGAACAGTGATTTTGTTGTCGAAATCACCGACAATCGTTCCATCCGTGTGTCTCTTATAGAATAAGCAAAGTGTAGGATAGACCATAATTTTACTTTATCTTCTTCTACTCATTCAGTTATTAATTTGACCTTCCATTCTCCCTGAGAGAATATTCTAAAGCTCACGTACTCGTCTTCAAATTCATAGGTTAGAATCTTGATATAGACTTTATCTTTGTCCTCCAACGATTCTACCAATTTTTTGATTTCTTCTTCTGGATACACCCAACGAGAGGAAAATTCTGCATCTACACTATCACCATATCGATTGGTAAATTCGCTGAAAGTGTCATCCAAGAAAGCCTCTATTTTGTCGAGGTCTGTTTTATTTTCCGTTCTTGCGTGGAAAATGTTGGTTGCATAATTTGCCATAAATACCAAGTTTTAAGTTTGTTACTTTCCCTCCTGTAGCATTTCACTTACTTTCGGGCTTGATTGAAATTATGTCGCTTCAACAGGTGGCATGGCTATGTATGCAGGGTTTCACTACAAAATACTACCTCTGCGAAGCGGAGCGTGGAGATTTTGTAGTGAACCTTCAGGTTACAACCTTGCATACAATAAAGACATGGCAAATACCTTTGCGACACAATTCCCATCGGGCAGACCGAAAGTTGATATGCGAGCATGTGGGAGTTTGCTCGGTACGGATGTGTGTAAAAGGTGGCTATGAAGTAAAAGAGTATCGCAGCGAAAAGAGAAAAGAGGCAAGAGCTTATCTTCTCTTTTGGCTGTATGGGTAGAATGGGAAAATCACAAAAAGTAACATGAAAATCCAGTTTGGTTTAGTTTGTTAGCCTTATATATGCTAAACTAAATTAAACTAAATATAGGCAGGCATTTTTGGCTGCCTGTACAAAAAAGATTATCTTTGCTACAAGCAATACAACTTCAAGAGATAATAATTTGTATTCTCTTTATGAGCTGCAAATAATTTGTTAGTTAAAGTTAGGAGCAAATTCTTCGAATGATGAGAGCAGATAAAATTGCTCAGAATGCACTCTGAAAGCAAACAAACGAAAAGAAAGAAACAGAGTGCAAATAGAAAAATGAGAAATCACTTTAATTCCTATTTTTGTTCCTTATTTGTTTCTCCATTAAAATTACCTTTCTTATAATATATTGATTATAAAATATTTAAGTGTATATTTTTAAGATGGTTAAGAATATTGACAATGAATATATCTATGAAGCGGAATTGGAACGGACAACATCTAATGAGATTGTGGGAATGCGTAGAACCAGAGGTTGGACAGATAATCAATATGTTTATTTTGCAGCCCAGTTCTCAGAACCTTTTCAAACTGTTGAGTTTGTACAGGATAAGAAGATAGTTTCCGCCGAAACCAAACAGGTGGGTACTGACTTGCAAGCGATTCTGACATTCGCTGACAAAGATGGAGAACCTATAATCGCCAAAGTAGGATTGTCATTGGTAAGCGTGGACAATGCGCGTAAAAATTTGGCGGAGGAAGTGAAAGACTTCAATTTTGATGCTGTGTGTGCTGCCGCCCGGAATGACTGGGAACAAGCGCTTTCATCTATTACTGTCGAGGGAGGCGGTACAGACGATTTGAAAAATTTCTATACTGCCATTTATCATGCTATGGTTGTTCCTAATGTAGTGAGTGATGTCAACGGTGAATATCGGCGGCATAATATGCAGATAGGACAATTGCCAAAAGGGAAAATGCAATACTCCACTTTCTCTCTTTGGGACACTTTCCGTGCATGGAATCCTTTGATGACGTTGATTGATACTGCATTAGTCAATAATATGGTGAACTCTTATCTGGATATTTACGATGCTTCCGGAGAACTTCCTATTTGGCCGCTTTCTGCCGCAGAGACGGGAACAATGATAGGATACCATTCGGTGTCTGTTATTGCTGACGCTTATTTGAAGGGGATTAGAGGATTTGATGCGGAAAAGGCATTGGATGCAATGAAGGTTTCCTCTGAAAAGAATAAAAAAGGAGCGGATTACTATATAAAATATGGATTTATCCCTTCGAACATAAAGAAAGAATCTATATCTTGCTTGCTGGAATTTGCTTATGATGATTGGTGCATAGCGCGTATGGCTCAAGAAATGGGAAAAGAAGATGTTTATCGGAAATATATTGAACGTTCCCAGAACTATATCAATGTGTTTGACGGTTCTACCAAATTCTTCCGTGGAAAGCGGATGGATGGCAATTGGGAGACTTCTTTCAATCCATTCGAGGTAGGACGTTCCTATACGGAAGCTACTGCCTGGCAGTATCGCTTTTCCGTACCCTATGATGTGAACGGAATGGTGCAATTGTTTGGGGGCAAGGAAAAATTTATCACTGCACTCGATTCTATATTTATCGCAGACCCAAATGTGCATGGTGATCTTGCGGATATTACAGGGTTGATAGGACAGTATGCTCATGGTAATGAACCCAGTCATCATATCGCCTATTTGTATGATTATGTAGGGCAGCCCTGGAAGACACAGGAAATGACACGCCACTTACTTGATGAGATGTACCAACCTACTCCGGGAGGTATCAGCGGCAATGAAGATTGTGGACAGATGTCCGCATGGTATATCTTGTCCGGTCTGGGCATTTATTCCGTTTGTCCGGGAAGCAATGAATTTGCATTGACCACCCCTCTGTTCGAGAAAGCGGTGCTTAAGTTGGCAAATGGAAAGAGACTGACTTTGCTTGCCAATGATCCGAAGAAGAATATCTATATCCATAAAGTAGAGTTGAATGGAAAACAGATAGATACTAACTTTATTACTTACGCTCAATTGATGGAAGGAGGAGAGCTTCGCTTTACTCTATCAGACAAGCCGGACAAAAGCAGAGGTATTTCGGAAGAGGCTTCTCCTTATTCTTATACCAAAGAAAAAGTGGTTTCCATTCCTTATGTAGATAGAGATCTGAACTTGTTTATGGATAAGGTGACAGTAGCTCTTGCCACAACGACCGAGGGCGCGGAGCTTAGATACACTCTGGATGGGACCGAACCTACAGAAAAGTCTTTGCTCTACGATAAACCATTTAAAGTAGATATGACTACACAGATTAAAGCAAAAGGATTTAAAGAGGGGTTCCGCCCGAGTAGAACTTTGTCTATTACAGCTACTAAAGCTGAATTGAAAGCGTCGCTTCCGGTACATCCTTCACGGAACGGTACATCCTATAAATATTTTGAAGGAACTTATCAAAAAGTGGCTGATATTGAAAAAACTCCATTGTTAGAGGTAGGTGTATTGCCGGAACCCTCTATAAAGGAAGCAAAACAGAAAGATCATTTCGGTTATATATTCTCTGGTCTGATTAATGTTCCCGAAGATGGAGTTTATATTTTCCAGACTCGTTCGGATGATGGTAGCGTTTTGTATATAGGCAATGAATTGGTGGTGAACAACGATGGGTCACATGCCGCTATTCCTGCTACAGGATATATTGCGTTGGAAAAGGGATTCCATCCGTATATACTTTATTATTTTGAGGATTATGAAGGGGAGCATTTAAGCTGGTTCTGGAAACTTCCTTCTGCAAAGGAATTAGCACCGATTCCTACTTCAGCCTTGTTTGTAAAATAATTAATGACATAATGCCATGGAAAAAATAATTTTATTAGTTTTGCCATTTTTCGCTGCATCATGCGGCCTAGTGAAACAACAGGCATCTGCACCGGAGCCTGTCAACGTCATGTCTTTCAATATTCGCTATGATAATCCGGAAGACAGTCTGGACAATTGGAGATACAGAAAGGATCGTGTGGCAAATGCTATTCATTTCTACGACGTGGATATATTGGGTACACAAGAAGTGCTTCATAACCAGTTGGAAGACTTGAAGCTGCGTTTGCCGGAATACGGCGTGGTTGGAGTAGGCCGTGAAGACGGTAAAGAGAAAGGAGAATACAGTGCACTTTGGTATAAGAAGGATCGTTTCAACGTGCTTGATTCAGGATATTTCTGGTTGAGCGAAACACCCGAAGTAGCCGGTTCAAAAGGTTGGGACGGTGCTTGTGAGCGTATCGCTTCATGGGTCAAACTGCAAGATAAGGTTTCCGATAAAGAATATTTTGCCTTGAATACCCATCTGGATCATGTGGGGGGGATGGCACGTCGTGAAGGTATAAGCCTTATGCTGGATAGAGTGAATGAGTTAAGTGATGGATTACCGGTAATTGTGACCGGAGATTTCAATTCAGAACCGGAATCAGATGTGATCAAACACGTCACAGATTCTGCCAATCCGGAACATCTGACGGATGCTCGCCAGGCATCTTCCATTGTTTATGGGCCTTCCTGGAGCTTTCATGATTTCGGAAAGATTCCCTATAACAAACGTCCGTTGATTGACTATGTATTCGTACGCAACGGTCTTAAAGTCTTGAGATATGGTATTTTGGCTGAAACGGAAAACAACGGTTTTTTGTCAGACCATACGCCTGTACTGGTAACGGTTGAATAGTGTATAAACTTAAGAAAGAGACAACTTAGTTAAAGTAATGATAACAATGAAAAATATATTGAGAAACTTCGTATTCATAGTTTGGGCAGTTGCATTATTGCCCGTCAATGTGTCGGCGCAAAATCGTAGAGACAAGGAGCAAACGTATGTATTGGAACAACCGTATGAAGTAACCAAGATAACTCCTTCTCAAGGAAAGAAGATAAAAAATGTCATTCTGATGATCGGAGACGGCATGAGTCTTATGCATGTATATTCTGCATGGACAGCCAACCGTGGTAAACTCTTCTTAGACAACTGTCAGGCTGTAGGTTTGTCGAAAACTTACTGTGCAGATAAACTGATTACTGATTCAGGAGCGGGGGGGACAGCTATTGCTAGCGGACAGAAAACAAACTATCACTATGTAGGTGTAGATACTTTGGGACATCCTTTGAAATCATTGGTTGATTTTGCTGCTGCCAAAGGCAAATCTACGGGAATTGCAGTAACCTGCCGTCTTTGGGATGCTACTCCTGCTGATTTCTGTTGCCATAATAAAGACCGCGATGCTGAGAGTGAGATTGTGACAGATTATGTGAATTGTAATGCGGACTATGTATTTGGTGGGGGTGCCAAACTCTTTGAAAATCGCGAGGATGGACGTGATCTGTTCAAGGAGTTACGTGAAAAAGGTTTCCGGACTCCCCGTAGTTGGGATGAACTGGCAGGTATAAAGAGCGGTAAAGTATTCGCAGTTCCTTATCCGGTAGACACCCCGCTTCCTGCTGAACGTGGTGACCTCCTTGCACGTGCTTCATTGAAAGGAATTGATTTGCTGAATCAGAACAAAAATGGTTTCTTTATGATGATTGAAGGTTCTCAATTGGATGATTACGGGCATTTTAATGATCTTGATCTGCTGATGCAGGAGACACATGACTTTGACCGCACTATTGGCGCTATTTATGAGTGGGCAGCCAAGGATGGTGAAACACTGGTTGTTGTTACTGCAGACCATGAAACTGGTGGCCTTACATTAGTAGATGGTGATTTAAAGGAGGGTAAAATCGTATGTAAATTCTCTACAGGCGGGCATAGTGGTGTGATGGTGCCGGTATATGCTTTTGGTCCCGGAGCACAGGAATTTACCGGAATTTATGAGAATACTGCTATCTTTGACAAGATAAAGAAATTACTCGATCTTTAAACTAAAACAATATTTCCCATGCTGAAACACATTTTGTTTACATGCTTCTTTTTCTTTACGGCAATTCCGTTGCTGAAAGCTCAGGGCTGTGGCAATGATGAAAAATATCATTTGCCTTATAAAAACACGTATGTAAAAGAACCTTTGGTAGCCGAGAACGAGTACCGCATAGCCAAACCCGAAACCGTTGAACCGAAGAGTTTCGAAGAAGCCCGGCAGATTCTTCCTAATCCTATTTGGGCCGGACACGAAAAGGAACTTGAAATGTATTGGAGAGCATGGGAAATAGCTGTTGGCAATATCCGTGCTCCTCAACAGGGGTCAGGTTTCGTATCAAGTTATCTGGATACGGCTTACAACGGTAATATCTTTATGTGGGATTCTTCTTTCATCCTAATGTTTGCACGATATGGTACACGCTTCTTCCCTTTCCAGCGTACATTGGACAATTTCTATGCCAAGCAGCATCCCGATGGTTTTATCTGCCGTGAAATAAAGGCCGACGGAGCCGATTGCTTCGAGCGTTACGATCCGGTCAGCACTGGTCCTAACTTGATGCCTTGGTGTGAAATGGTTTATTATTACCAGTTCGGTGATACGGAACGCCTGCATAAGATATTCCCGGTACTTTGTGCGTATTACAAGTGGTTGAAACTCAACCGTACGTGGCGTAACGGAACTTATTGGTCAAGCGGATGGGGAACCGGTATGGATAATATGCCCCGTGTGCCCGAAGGTTATAGTCCTATTTACAGTCATGGACATATGATTTGGCTGGACACCAATCTCCAACAACTGTTTACGGCCAACTTGTTACTTGAGATGGGATTCTATCTCGAACGTTGGCAGGAAATAGAGGAATTCGAAGATGAGGCTAAGATGTTAGGGAAGTATATCCATGATAATCTTTGGGATGAAAAGACCGGTTTTCTGTATGACCAATATGCTGATGGTACACTCTGCAAAACAAAAGGAATAGGTGCCTATTGGACATTGCTCACTGATGTGTTGGATGATAAACAGCTTGACCGTATGGTGAAAGAATTAGATAATCCGGCAACGTTTAACCGGAAATTTCGTATTCCCTCTTTGTCGGCAGATCATCCTAAGTATAAAGAGAACGGGCGTTATTGGCAAGGTGGCATATGGCCGGGTACCAACTATATGGTGATGCAGGGACTTGTAAAGAAGGGATATCATAAATTGGCCCGGGAGATTGCTTTGAATCATTATGCCGAGGTTCTGGAGGTATATAAAAATACAGGGACATTTTGGGAATACTATTCTCCGGAGAAAGCGGAGCCTGGATTTATGGCGAGAAAAGAATTTGTGGGCTGGACTGGGCTTCCTCCTATTGCCGAACTGATAGAGTTTATTATCGGCATTAGGGGAGATTATGTCAATCAACAGATAATCTGGGATATGAATTTGACTGAAACTAATGGAATAGAGCGTTATCCTTTCGGTTCGGAAGGAATCATAAACCTGAAAGCTGAGGCACGTCGTTCTGCAAATGATGAACCACGTATCGCTGTTGATACGAATATCGGTTTTGAGTTGCTGGTGCTTTATGGTGGTAAGGAAAAGAAGGTGAATGTAACTCCCGGTAAGCATACCTATTAAAAAAGATTGTCTATGAAAAGAAATATGTCGCGGCGTCATTTCTTGAAAACAGGAGGACTCGCTTTGGCTGCTATGGCTATGTGCCCACCTTTGTCGTTTGCCTCCTCCGAAATGCCGGTGCAGAAGTACATTTCTCTGCGTCCTCCTGTGGGCAAAAGACATTTTGTATCGAAGGCGGTAGAGGCAACTATTGAGCAGACCAGGCCAAAAATAAAAGATGAGAAGTTGCGTTGGATGTTTGAGAACTGTTTCCCTAATACGCTCGATACCACCGTCAGGTATAAAATGAAGGCCGGCCGGCCGGATACATTCGTCATAACAGGTGATATTGACGCTATGTGGCTCCGTGATTCATCTGCGCAGGTATGGCCTTATTTGCCATTGATGAAAGATGATAAGGAACTGCAACTTTTAATAGCGGGGCTTATTAACAGGCAGGCGGAATGTATTCGGATTGATCCTTATGCCAATGCATTCAATGACGGTCCGTTGGGCAGTTATTGGGAGACTGACCATACACAGCATATGGTGAAAGAACTGCATGAGCGCAAATGGGAAATAGATTCTTTATGTTACCCCATACGTCTGGCTTATCACTACTGGTTGTTGACGAAAGATATTTCCGCATTTGATGCAGATTGGCACGAGACTATGAAGCTGGTAGTGCAGACCTTTAAAGAGCAACAACGCAAACAAGGTTTGGGGCCATACAGTTTTACGCGTGATTGTGACCGCCCGACTGATTCACAAATTAATAACGGATGGGGTGCGCCGGTAAAACCGGTGGGTTTGATCGTTTCCTCTTTCCGCCCTTCGGACGATGCTACTCAATACGGCTTCCTTATTCCTTCCAATATGTTTGCAGTGGTGTCATTACGGCAGTTGGCAGAGATAGAACGTGAGGTTTATGATAATCTTCCCTTTGCGGAAGAATGTACTGCATTGGCGGATGAAGTGGATGCCGCTATCCGTAGATATGGAACATTCAATCATCCTGTATGCGGGCGGATATATGCTTTCGAAGTGGATGGTTTCGGTAATGCCCTTTGTATGGACGATGCCAATGTTCCTTGTTTACTGGCGGCTCCTTATTTGGGCTACTGTTCGTTTAAGGATGCCGTCTACCGGAATACCCGTAAAATGATATGGAGTGAAAACAATCCTTATTTTTTTAAAGGCAAAGCTGGTGAAGGTGTGGGAGGCCCCCATGTGGGGTTGAACTACATTTGGCCGATGAGTATCATTATGAAAGCTTTTACGACGGATGCCCCTGAGGAAATACGCAGTTGCCTGAAACAATTGCGTGATACGGATGGCGGAACAGGTTTTATGCACGAATCCTTCAACTCGGAGAATGCCGCTGATTTCACGCGCTCTTGGTTTGCCTGGACGAATACATTGTTCGGTGAACTTATCCTTAAGATAATCCGGGAGTATCCCGGCCTTTTATCCCAAGCATTATGAAAATGGCTTATTGGTTGCTTACTGTATCATTTGCCCTTTTTCAGTATGGAGATGAAGTAGAAATATACTAATATCAAAGAATCATGAAAAAATTAATTATTTTTTTATTCGTGTTGTCGGGTTGTGTCCCGGCTGTGGTTTTTGCGCAGCAACAATTCTCTTTTAAAGATGGGAAGTTTAAAATTGCCCAATTTACGGATTTGCATTGGACACCCCGATCTCTGGCGTGTACTGAAACAGAAGCGACCATCTGCGCCGTCTTGAAAGCGGAACATCCTGATATTGCCATATTGAGTGGAGATGTAGTAACTGAAGATCCTGCCATTGATGGTTGGAAGTCTGTGATTCGTATCTTCGATGAAGCTAAGGTTCCTTTTGTCGTTACTATGGGAAACCACGATGCGGAACACATGGCAAAGGACGATATCTATGATCTTCTTCTGGAGTCTCCTTATTATGCGGGAGCAAAAGGACCGGAAGGCATCATGGGATGTGGCAATTGTGTGATACCGGTTTATGGCTCGAGAAACAGAGAGAAAGTAGAAGCATTGCTGTATTGTATGGACTCTAATGACTATCAGCCGGACAAGCTTTACGGTCCTTACGACTGGATTCACTTTGACCAGATAGCATGGTATCGCAAGCAAAGTGCCCGTTTTACCAAAGAAAACAATGGAAACCCTGTGCCCGCATTGGCTTTCTTCCATATCCCTTTGCTTGAATACAACGAGATAGCAGGTGATGGAAAGACTTTCGGTAATAACAGGGAAGGTGAAGTCGCTTCTGCGAATATCAATTCCGGCATGTTCGCTTCATTTATTGATATGAAGGATGTGATGGGTGTATTTGCGGGTCACGATCATGATAATGATTACCTTGGAATTAACAAAGGCATTGTACTTGGGTACGGACGTGTAACCGGTGCGGATGCTTATGGTGAACTGACGAGGGGAGCACGCATCATCGAACTGTACGAAGGCAAATTCAGGTTTGATACATGGATCACTACACCTTCGGGACGTGAAGCGACCTATTATTATCCTTCCGGCTTGAATTCAGAGGAAGAACGGACCGCGGACTACCTGCCGGCAGTAAAGAATGTATCTTCACCCAAACAAGGGGTGGCATATACCTATTATGAAGGAAAGTGCAAGCGGGTTGCCGGCATCGCTTCTTGTCTTAAAGTAAAAGAAGGGGTTATGAAGAATATTTCGATCAAAGAGGCTGCCGTTGCAGATCACTTTGCCTATGACTTCCATACGTTGATACAGATTCCCGAAAAAGGAATATACCGTTTCTATACATTCTCGGATGACGGTTCAATGCTTTATATTGACGGTAAATTGGTTGTTGATAACGACGGTGGACATAGTGCCCGCCGCGCCGAAGGAAAAATTGCTCTTGAAAAAGGTTTTCATGAGTTGCATTTATTGTATTTTGAGGATTACATGGGGCAGGAATTGGAAGTAGGATTCTCCGGACTGGATTTTCCGGAAGTTCCTCTGCAGGATGAAATGCTGTTCTTACCGAATTAAGAGAGCGATTCTTTCAATAGTTATCATTGGACATCATCCGGTGTTCTTTCCTGTATTCATAGGGAGAGACGTTCTTTAAAGTTTTAAATTGGCGGGACAGGTTTTTGAGATTATTTATTCCTACTTGTTCCGCCACATCTGCAATCGGGGCGTCGCTTGCCAGAAGTAATTGTGCAAAACGCTCGATCCTGAGATTTAAGATATATTTGTGAATGGATTGCTTGGTGACCTCTTTGAAACGTATCTCCAACAGACGGCGTGATAAAGGCACTTGCTTGACAATGTCCGATACAGTGATGTCATTGGCTAAGTTTCGGTGGATATATTTCAAAGCTGTGTGAATATGTGTGTTGGTGGTAGAGTAAAAGTCTGTTGAAAGCCTATTTACTATATTTACTGGTTGGAGTACCACGTCTTGGTAAGAACATTCTTCGTCGTTCAGTAAATGTTCTATAAGTTCGGCAGCTTCGAATCCACCTCTCACAATATTTTGACTGATACTGGATAGGGGAGGATCAGACAGATTGCATATTATTTCGTCATTATCAACACCTAATATGGCTATTTTGTCGGGTACTCTGATATTGTTAACCTTACAGATTTCAGTGATGCGGTTACCTTGGTTGTCATCACAAGCCATAAGCGCCGTGGGCTGTGGCAATGATTTTAACCATGTAAGCAGAGGAGGAGCTTCATAAAACCATGAATCATCAAGTGACTGCTCTTGATAGGAATAGAAATTATTGCCGAAACCATGCTCGGCTATACACTCGTAGAAGCCTTCGCAACGTTCCTGCGACCAAACGGTATCACGGTAACCATAGAAAGCGAAGTTCCGGAATCCTTTGCTTAAAAAAAACTCTGCTGCCATCCTGCCGGTTTTGTGGTAGTCGCCGGTGATGTTGGGAATATTGCTGAATCTTGATTCGTAGTCTTGCGCAATTGCGATAATTCCGTTTTTACGGAACAACTCTACATTATCATCATTATCAAATCTACCGATAATGGCGTCTGCCTGCCACGCTTTTGCCCATTTCAGAACCCCTTCTATCCCATAAGTAAGTTTATAGGAAGGTGGCATCCGGCATACAACCCATGGTTCATGTTTTTTTGAGTATGCCAAAACCCCTTTCAATAAATTGTATGAAAAGGATTCTGTAAAGTCAGTCAATAGTATCAGTCGAATCATGGTATCTGGTAAAATCAAAATAAATGAAAGAAATAGCTTTAATTTGGTTTAGAAGCCTATCAGTTGGTCGTTTCTTATCTCCTTTTGTCTTTGAATATAACGATGAAATCGTACTTAAAGAGTAATAAAATGGGATCTTACATATCGACCTGACTGATAAACAGTGGCAAGTTATAGAAAATCTTTTAGATGACAAAGGGGCAAGCGTAAATATTCTCTCCGTTCCACTTTTAATGGTATTGTTTACTTGGCAAAGACCGGAAGCAATGGTGTATGCTTCCTAAGGAGTTGCCCCTTGGGAACCAGCCAAATGTCATCCGTTTGCAGAATAATGGCGCAAAAAGATAGCGAGTTTCCGCTTTTTGATAACAGATCCCTTTGTTATTTCTGACATTCCACAGTTCTCCACTGTCTGGTCGAGTGATTTTTTCAATTTGGTCTGGTCTACATCATGCTGGTATTGGCCGACACCGATGGGCTTAGGATCGATCTTGACCAGTTCCGCCAGCGGATCCATCAGCCGGCGAGCGATGGAGACGGCCCCACGGACGGTGACATCATAATCGGGAAACTCGTCACGGGCCGTTTTGGAGGCCGAGTAGATGGAAGCACCCTGTTCGCTGACAACAAAGACCTGCACGGGACGGTCGAACTGTTGGTGCGTGACGAAGTTTTCCGTTTCGCGGCTGGCAGTTCCGTTACCGATGGCGATGGCCTCTATCTTGTAAGCTTCAATCATTTTGCGGAGTTTCGAAGCCGCTTCAGTTTTTTTGTCTACCGGCGGGTGAGGATAGATGTTTTCATTGTGTACGAGATTGCCTTGTGCATCGAGGCAGACCACCTTACAACCGGTGCGAAAGCCGGGATCGATACCCATTACCCGTTTTTGTCCCAAGGGTGGGGCAAGAAGCAGTTGGCGCAGGTTTTCGGCAAAGACCCGGATCGCTTCGTCATCGGCCTGTTCTTTTACTGAGGGAGGCAAATTCGGTTTCGATGGAAGATTTCAGCAGACGGCGGTAGGCATCCGCGCTGATGACAGCCTGGCGGGCAAAGAGATTACGCACTGCATTACGGGCACGTTCGTCTTCGCTCACCTCGGTGTCCATTTGCATTGGAGCGATTTGCTCTTAAGCGGGTTGTTTTTCGCCATGGTTGCCATTGTCGAAGAAACTATGATGCGCGGATATGTTCTGGGACGTTTGTTGCGTACGCGTCTCAATAAATTTATTTCTCTTCTCATCTCTTCCCTTTTGTTTGCGTTGCTTCATCTGATGAATCCCAATGTGGCTTTTTTACCCATGCTCAATCTGGTGTTGGGAGGGTTGTTACTGGGAGCTTCCTATCTTTACACCCGTAATCTCTGGTTTCCTATTTCGCTTCATTTCTTTTGGAACTGGATTCAAGGGCCCGTACTTGGCTATGAAGTCAGTGGCAATCGTTTCTGTGAAACCTTGTTTTCACTTCGTCTGCCTGCAAATAATTTGATTAATGGAGGGGTATTTGGTTTTGAAGGTTCGCTGGTTTGTACCGTATTGGCAACACTCTTTACACTATTCATTATCTGGTGGTTCGAACAATAAAAAAATGTCCCATGTTCCGCTGAACTTTGGGACATTGATAAAACAAACACCACATTTACTTCACAGTAAGTTAGAGTGGAAAAGCAAGAGCGCATTTACTTCACAGTAAGTTCGTTGCGCACTATTAAACACAAACAAAACAAAATAAAAGCTGTACAACAGCCATTATAACACTTGCATCAATGTATGTTTATATTAATTTTTCCATAACAGAGGGCATAAAGTATGTGGGGGTGAATCTTATTCTAAAATTTATACGTCGTTCCCACCATTAACCCTACTGTTCCCCGTATGGGTTCCTGAAGGTCTGCCCGATAACTTCTGTCTTTGAATATATTGATCCGGGGTTCCAGCCAGAGTCCGCTATGTGCCGATAGCCTGATTTCTCCCTGTAGTCCGATGCGTCCGTTCAAGATAATTGAAGACGATGATTCCGCTCCGGGAAAATAGCTCCCGATGCCACCTGCAACGATCAGGTTGAACACGTGGCTGTCCCGATCGGAAAAAAGCCTTGTGAGGCTGCACAGATAGTCAATGTTGAGGCTGATATTAAAATCGCGGTTGCTACCGCTGTCTTCATTATCCAAAAAAGCGGTACTACTACCGGCACTGATCCGCATCCCGTTAAATTTGTCGAACCATTTACCTAAAGCGAATTCCGTGTCGAACAATACATTTCCGGTGTTTCCGGTACCGGCTGCCAGCGAGGCAAAACCTCCTTTAAGGAAAGTCAGGGTAGCGTATCCTGCCGGTTTGTAAGTAATACCTGCCATTAGTGATCCTGCCAGGTTATATCTTTTCCACGATGACTGGTTGTCCACCCGGTCCGGATAAAGTGCCAGTTGTGGCTCGATAAACAGGTTAAAAGCAGACGATACATTCAGTTTCCCTTGTAGTCCTGCCCTCAATCCGTATGAATGGATTGTTTTTTGGTCTTTTACGATAGTGGCCTGATAACTGAGTCCGAGAGCGCCGATCACTTCGAATACTCGCTTCGGGTTGTATCTGGCGGCAAATGCACTGATATTGATCAAGTAGTCTACATTGGCTCCTGCCAGATGCATATTCGTATTTCCCTGTTTCCCTGTTTCCATTGTGTATATTCCCCTCCGGCCCGTAGTCCTATGACGGGGGTCAGCCAATTACCTGCCATGAATGATGCCCGTGGCCCGTGGGCGGTTTGTCCGCCTCCTACGTTAAACAGATAACCGATACCCGATCCGACAGAGAAAAACAGATGTTCCGATCCTCTCTTCGAATGGAACTTTTCTGCTCCCTTTCGTTTGGGCATCAAATATTCTGAGGCCTTTATATTGTTTTTTCCTTCTGTTGAATCTTGCTTTTGCTCTTGTGCTGCCAGAGTTCCGCATAAGATGAAACCGATTCCTAGCAGCAGGATTCTTTTATAGCTCTTTCCCATATTCTTCATTGCTTTATCGTTTTTTCTTCATTCAAGCCGCTCTCTTCCGTTTCGGTGTCTTCCGTTTCGTTTTTTTCTTTTGTTTTCTCCGCTTTTTCCTTCAGTTCTTTCTTTTCATCTTCCAACTGTTGCAGCAGGTCGGTTACGTCTCCGTCTATCTGTGCAATCTCTTTCAGTGACGGATCTTCGTTCAGGGCCCGTTTAATGAAAGCGTATGCTTCGCTCACTTTGTCCAACCTGTTGGCACATGCCGCCCTTAGATAATAGCTGAGTGGTTCATCCGGTAGTTCTTGTGCCTTTTCCCATGCTTCTTCATTTTGCTTCATGGCCATTAATAATACCACTTCATTTATGCCGCCTTGCGTTCCGAACCGTTCATAAGCATCCTCAAAATGCCCGTTGTAAGCTCCAACGATGGCTCTTACGTCTTGTGTCATGTCGTTGTCCGGCAGAAAGTCTATAATCGAGTCCGCCCGGTTATAAGCTCTTTCGTCCATTAAGGCGATTACCTGATTACAGAGTAGTTCTGTGGGAGCCGATCTGCTGACAAACGGTTCCAGCAATTTGCTGTCTGCTTTCTTTTGTTCTATCAGCAACGCAGCCAATTCGTTGGCCATAATCATAAATTTAGGATATTGTTCCAGTGCCTGTCGGCAGATCACTTCGCGTGTAGAGTCATTATCGGCATCCAGGTATATCCGCCAAAATTCATAGGGTACCAATTTTTTATAGTCCTGTTTATACATTATGCGTATTTCTTCATCGTTCAGCAATCTCATCACCGAATAGTTGAAACTATATTCCACCCGGCGCAGCCGTGGTAAGTAAGTCGTTAGAATGACATTCCGATATTCCGGTAGTCGTAGGATCCGGCTGTACTGTGAGGCCATGTTGTCCGGATAGCAATTGATGATTTCCCGTAACTTGTCTGTAGGCAGTGAGTCGCGTTCCATCAATTCTGCTACCTCTTCCCATGAGGCCACCACTCCTTCTGTATATGTACTGTCTTTTATTGCGTTTATAGTACCTCCGTTCAGAAAACCAAAGATACGTTTCAGCGTACTGTCCGTGCGTTTTTGTGCCAGTTTCAGATTCGATTGATACGGACCTTCAGGCGAAGATACCCCTTTGACCGAAAACGACAGGAATTCCGAGTTCGGATCGGTTTCTATTTCCTGCAGGCGCAAGCGCATTTTCTCCAATTCTCTTTGGTTGTTCGGATCTTTTTCGTCTATCGTTGCCGAGTTGATCAGGAAGTTCAGCTTCACTTCTCCTCTGTCGCCTCTTTGTTGTTTTTGAGGTTTAGGGATGTATTTTTCATCTCTGATTTTCATGCCATCTGCTTGGTACGTAAAGAAACGCATCGGATTTACCGTACCTTTGGCTATCACTACCGTATCTTTGTATGCCAGTTTTTTATATTCTACCAGATACATGTAGATGTCACACCGGCATTCATCGTCCGGGTTATCCATATAGAGGGAGTCTACGTAGGCAATCACTTCATTCTTATCAATCTTTTGCGTTTTCTCCTGAAAAGCTGCTAACGGGTCTCTGCTCAGGTCGAATTCCATCATTCGTTCCAATGTGATGGCATACTCCTTTCCGGTCACCACTGCCGGGCGGAACAGGCTCTGTGTTTTACGGGTAATATTCACCAACATCGGTTGCACTACGATACGTGTATTCGGCTTATACATTTCTTTGGGAATTTTTACTTTAGGGTGGATGATGTATTGATTTCCGACGATTTCGATGTCGGTTGGTTCCGGTAGCAGTTTGTCCACCACTTTTTTGGCGGTGATCACCACTTCGTCAATCATCGATGCTTCGTATGAGATCACTACGTTTATCGTTGTCTTTCCTTTTAGTTTTACCGTTTTTGATGCGTAGGCAAATCCCGAGAAATGCAGGGTCGTATTGGGATCTGCCATGATCTTGAACTTTCCGTCGAGGTCTGTGATGCCGTATACATCTCCCTTTTCATTCTGATCTCTGATTACGATAGAGATGGCAGGCTCTCCCTCGTCATCGATTACGCTTCCGCGTATTTCTACTTTCTGGGCTTGTCCCCATGCCGGAATAATGGCGTATAGGGCCATTATCCCCAATAGCAAAAATCTTTTGATATTCATTAGGGTTATTTTATTTGGCTATATAAATAAAAGATACACTTAGTTTAACCGGTATGGGGGCCCATCCCGATTCATTCGGTTCACCATGAGTGCTTCCCGGTTGGTAGCGCACCAACCTGTAGCGTGCCACACCCACACCGCCTGATACCTCAAGGTTCCAGCGACGTGACAGAATCCAGTTGTATCCATACGTGACACCCGCGGCCGCGGCATCTCCATAATATGCCCTGCGGTTTATTCCCACATCGAACATGGAATAGAATCCTGTGATACCGATGTAATGGCGTGCCAGCAGGTTCCGAAGCCAATATTTAGCTTCAGCTTGTACGCGTCCATGGCGGTAGAAAAGTTTATCTGTAATCTTCCAGGGATTAGCCGATGCCGAAATTTCAGCTGTCATCCAATCGTTTAATGGGAATTCCACTCCCAGATTGGGGGATGCCGCCAACCATTCCAGCGTATTAGTCTTGATGGCCATGCGTTGGGCGGATACTTGAAAAGATATTGCTATGAAAATAAAGAGTATAGCCCGTTTCCCGAATAGAGACGGGAAATTATATCCGGCTATCTCCCACAACAAGTTGGGGAAATCTAGTTTTAAATTAAATGTATTCATAAACGCGCTCACTTCTGTCTAAAGCGTGCTGTCGTTTATTCTTGTCACCGACAAATATAGAGGTTTTAATCGGGACTTTCCAAATAATCAAAATCTTTTTTTATCAGTTCTGATAAAAAGGTTTGCAGGTCGGTTTCCTGGTTCAGTTGTAATTTCTGCCGGAGCCGGCTCCGGTTGCTTCTCACGGTTGAAGTGGCTATGTATTGGAGTGCTGCTATTTCTTCGGTTGTTTTGTTTTCCAGTATCAAGCAGCAAAGTTGTATTTCTTTGCTACTCGGTTGCAGGTGCAAAGCATTGAAAGCAGCCCATAGTTTTAGCTCGGATGTCATTCTTGCCTTTTGTCGTTGCATGGTTCGTAGTATTTCCTGTAATCTTGCCAACATGATGGGAGGAAAGATATATGCCACTGCCAGGCTGGGCAGACTCATCAAATAAAGTTCGGATGATGTATAGACCCCGATGAACATATACAAAAGAATCGGGGCGAAAGATAATATCATTACGGTGTGTCGACTCACAGAGATGGAAGCCAGACCACAAGTAACCATACCGATCATCAGATCTTGCGACAAAAAGAAGCCGGTCTCTTCCGGTGGGAGGTAGATACGGCAGTACATTGATATTAGGATATTGCTTTGTATGGTATAAAAGGTGCATTTCAACAAGAAAGTTATCTGTTTCTTTTTCCGAATCAGCAGGTAAGTGAACAGTAAGAATAACCCCAGGGATAATATGTTACATAAAGCCAGTAACAGGTCTTTTCTGATCAGGTAGACACAAAGGTCGGCGATGATTCCGATACTAAAGCAGCCCACTGTACCGTAATAGACGAAATAAATTGTTTGTCGCTTCGGATTTCTTATTTCTTTGAACTGTAGATATTTCTTTTGGATGTACTTTTTTGTTTTTGGCAAAGACAGGTATTTTGAATTCATGTTTTTTTAGGTTCAATATGTAATGTTTATAACGAGCCTACGTAGGCGTATATATTCTGACGGACAGACTTTCGAAATGGCTTTTTTATCCCATAATAAATACAAAAAAGAATGAAAATAGAAGGGGGGAGGGTGAAGATCTTGAAAAAATGTACTGAGTTCGTCATACGTGTCATCAAGGCTCACCATATACCTGCTTTATCGGATGATCAATCACTTAACTTATGTGTTAAATCAAACATCAAGACATGAAATACTCCATTTACAACTTTTCCAGAACAACGATATTTCTGAGTAATCCTGAACTTAAATATCTTTTTAGACCGAAAGATGGCGAATGAATCTTTCTGTTTATTAGTATATTCCTTATAGTCTAATCCTTCAAAATTATAAATATCAGCCCACGACAATTCAGCAAAAATTCTAAAAGCATCCGCAAACAATGATTCGTCCTGTTCACTTATTTTCTATCAATCAAATCGAAATTTATTTTAGAATTTCGATATAAATGCTTCGTATCTTTATGCAAAGATAAAAAATAAAATTGAGACTTAGGGCAGAACGCAGTAATAAGACTGATGAATAGCGGTTTAGATAATAAAAAGGAAAAAGCAGCAAGCCATCTGAAACCAACAAAAAGCCAAGTGAGGACAGAGCTACATTACTATCTCGTTACTTTCTTTTGGCTGGTAGATGATTTTTGATAGCATGAAAAAAGAAGAAAATCAGATTTCTTTGCACTGATTGGCAGTGTTTTGCATATCAAGAAACAACTCTACAGGTAATAATTTTGTCACTTAAAAAATGTAGAGTATGAGATCAACATTTAAAGTCTTATTTTATCTAAAGCGCAATGCTCCCAAAAAGAATGGGCTTGTGCCGGTCATGTATCATTTCTCCATTTACGATAATAATACTAAACTGTATTCCAGAGAGCAAAGTCGCAAGGAAGCATGCGCCATTGACATCCGGTTTTTACTAAATAAAAAATAACATTAAAAATAGAACGAAAAGAATGTTTTCGCTTGCGATCTTTGTCATCTAAAAGATTTTCTATAACTTGCCACAAGTTTATTACAAAGCAGAACAGTAGAAGTATGAACATAAAAGAGATACTAAACCAATCCGAAGGGCGTAGATTGGAATTTAAGGCAGAGTTGCCGGAGCATTCCGATTTGGCTAAGACGGTTGTGGCATTTGCCAATGATGCAGGTGGCGACCTGTATATTGGTGTGGCAGATGATCCTCGTGAAGTGGTAGGATTGGATGAGGACAAATTGGTGACTATCGAGGAGAAAATAAGTAATATTATTTTTGACCGTTGCTATCCTGCGATATTGCCGGAAATAAAATTTATAAGCGAAGAAAACAAACACTTGATTCAGGTGACTGTTTTCAGAGGTAGCACGCCACCTTATTATCTCAAAGAGAAAGGTAAGTTACAAGGGACATTTATTCGTGTAGGCTCGGCCAATCGACTTGCGGATGAAGCTATCATCTCGGAATTGGAACGTCGGAGACGAAACATCTCTTTTGATAGCGAAGTTATACCAGATAAGCCTGTAAATGATTTGAACATAGATGGTTTTAAGGCTATATTCAAGGAGAAAACGGGGGAAGAATTATCCGACCAAGCATTAAGGAAATTAGACTTGGTTAAAGATATGCAAGGAGCAGAATATCCGACCAATGCGTTGATTCTATTCTCGGACGACCCGTTGCGTAACTCGTTGTTTCACTATGCAAAGGTGGAGTGTGCTCGTTTTAAAGGTGTTAGTATCGATGATTTCATAGACCAAAAGAGTATTACGACCAATATTGCCACACAAGCAGAGGAAGCATACAACTTTGTGTTACGCCATATCAATAAAGGTGCTTCGGTTGAGGGAGTGTACACAGTCTCTCGTTGGGAGTATCCTGTTAAGGCAATTCGTGAGGCGATTCGTTATGCGGTGGTTCATCGGGATTATTCTCTCACAGGAAAAGACGTTAAGATTGCGATCTATGATGATATGGTAGAGATAACCAGTCCGGGACTTCTACCACCATCAATCGACTATGCTGCAATGGAAAGCCGTCAGAGCGATGCACGCAACAAAGTAATAGCCCCTGTTTTCAAACGTCTTGGTATCATCGACCAATGGGGCAACGGCTTGAAGTTGATTGCCGATGAAATGAAAGAGTATCCAAACATCGAACTTCGTTGGAGAGAGGTGGGCTTGTCGTTTCAGGTACAGTTTGTGAGGCTGGATTATGTGCTGAACGCAGAGCGGATAAAGGATATACAGCAAGAGTTGCAGCAAGAGTTGCAGCAAGAGTTGCAGCAAGAGCTACGAAAGGCGACATTGTATTCGGAGGTATTGCGTTGTATAGTAAGTAATGCTTTATCAAGGCAAGATATATCCCTTGCATTGGGACAAAAGAAAGTATCGGGACAATTAAATAAAGTTATTCAAAAACTGATTGCCAACAACCTGATTGAAAGAACTATCCCTGAGAAACCTAACCATCCTGCTCAGAAGTTTCGACTAACAGAACGTGGACAGTTATTTCTTGGTTTACTTGCTAAATGAAATGATTATGATATATAGCTATCTACATTGAAATAAAACCTCGCTTCGACTATATAAACCAAAGCGAGGTTTTATTATTCCAAAAACTTTTCTAACTTTGTAACGAAGTTGTTTTAAGGTACGCAAAGCACAGATTATCAATGCAGCTTTACTTTTGCCAAATCGTTACCAACAACTTATTACTTCTCAATTACAATCTAACATTCAGATAGATACAAGTAATTTTCTTATCCTCTGCAAAGATAAAAATAAACTATGAATGCGGTTTCTACTATTCATGAAAATCTGCAAATCTCTATGTTTTCATATATCAAAGTAGTACTGCAACTATAGATATTAAGATTAAATAGCAATACACCTTATTTTTGATGATAAGTGTGTCTAGTCTGGATCGATAGTCTCTACTTAATATTGCTTTCTATTTGCTCAAAAATCTTTCTTTTTTGTGACGCATACCCTATTTTTTTCTTTTGTGATAGAAGTTGTTTATTGTATATATATGCAAAAGGAAAATGTTTTTGAGAGTCTGAATAATATGTTATTCACTTTTCTGCCCATAGGAAGTGAATAACGTAGTTGCAAAGAGTTCGTTCTTTGCCGGCAGAAAGTTAATTCTTTGTTTATACGAAGTTAACTTCTTGTCGGCGGCAAGTCGGCAGATGATCGACAGTAGTCTTTTTTCTCCTTGAAAAGCGGCTGAAAGTACCGGATTTTCTCTGGTTACTTCTCAATTTTGATTGGCGCAAATCTGTGAAAATGTTTCTCTTTTGTGTCGATCTCTTTAATGTTGTCTCTGTGTTATGTGCTTTTTGCTGTCTTTATTGTAATATGTACTTTGTTTTTGTTTCTTTCTGTATTTTTCTAATGCTGATTTACGGGCTTTTTCCAGCTTCCCAGTCAGTCGGGCAGGAAAAACAAATTCTATCGCAGGTAAGATATACAATTTGACAATTGTCAGATTCTTGCTCCGACCGTTTATCGAAAGTATAAGTCAATCTCTTTTGATTAAAGATGCAGCAGGGATGTATTCTTATATTCCTAAGCAAGCACAAGTCCGCATTCGTTTCATGTCTTTCTATAATGTATATACTTTTCTTATCTGTCACATGGGGCGTGAGATGTCGTTTTCACCTTGTCCGGGCTGTTCAGAGACCCGGTTATGCGATATTCCGTGGTTTCCATGCCCTACTGGGGAAGCCGGATAAGGTGTTTTTTACCTTTGGCGGGAGAAAAAGAAAGAGAGGTGATACTTCAGGAATCGTCCATTCCATCGGTGAAAAACCGGTATTGCACATTTGCAGCACCCCGAAAAGGGGAGGTGCTGCAAAAATGCAACGCTGATTTTTAGGTTATCTTCAGGGCGGAGGCTACATTTGTCCTACCCTTTATGGAGGGAGATGCAAACAAAATGTATAAGATTATTTAAGATAGTGAAATTGGGAAGCTGCCAACATAGTGATAGCAGGTGTTGTTTTACTTTTGTAAACCAGTTAAAAGTAAAGAAGAAGATGACATCAATTACACCACGGCTCAATCGCTCGCGCGAGGGGCGTGATGGCAGTTATCCGCTTGTGATACAAATTATTCGCCATCGAAAGAAGAGAGAGATTTATACGCCTTACCGTTTCTGGGAGGCAGAGTTTAACACCCGTTTAGAAATGGTGGAGAACGTCGGAGGCAATCGCCGTCGTCTGCTCATTGTCCGCGAAGCCAATGAATACCTTATATATATAAAGAAGGAGTTGGAGGCTATTTGCGGATCGCTTGAAGCGGATAAGGGGAGTGCTTATACGGTGGACGACATTGTGAACGTTTATAACTACCACAATGATCTGAGCCAGGTGTTGGTATATGCCGACTCGGTGATTGCCGGGCTGGAGAATAAGGGACGTCAGGGTACGGCTGCCAATTATCGTAGCGCCCGCCGTGCGTTTGAGATGTTTTTGGATGGCAGTCCTTTTTCGTTTGAGGAGTTAACTCCCGAAGTGCTGGACCGCTTTGTCACCTTTCTCCGTGAGCGGGGCAACCGGCCCAATACGGTTTCGTTCTATCTCCGTCAGTGGCGTGCCATCTACAATCGTGCCTGCGCCGATCATGTGGTTTTTTCCGATCAAAAGCCTTTCCGACGGCTGAACCTCAAAGAGGAGGTGACATCCAAACGCGCCATCTCCCGGGAGAAGATTGCGCAGATCGAATGTGTCGACCTTACTGCTTGTCATGCTGATATGCAGCTTGCCCGTGACCTGTTCCTGTTTAGCTTCTATACGCGCGGAATGTCCTTTGTAGATATGTGCTATTTAAATAAGGAGAACCTGCAGGGAAATTATCTTCGGTACAAACGGCAGAAGACAGGGCAGGAGTTACAGATACGCATTGAAAAAGATTTGCGTGTGTTAATCGACAGATACGCCAGCTCTTTGTCGGACTATCTGCTTCCAATGCTTCGAAACGGTGACCGTTATCAGGATTATCGGCGCAGGCAGCGGAGGCTTAATAAACTGATTCGTGAATTGGGCGACCGGTTACAGTTGGATATGCCACTCACATTTTATGTGGCCCGCCACTCTTGGGCGACACTCGCTCACGAAAATGATGTGCCCGTCTCGGTGATCAGCGATTGTATGGGGCACACATCGGAGAAGACTACCCGCATTTATCTGGATCGCATAGACACTAAGCGGCTTGACCGGGCCAACCGGTTGGTGATTAATAGTCTGCGGTAAAGAGGTGGAAAAGAGGGATAAAAAAAACTCTTTCTTATAATGAAAGAGCTACTCAAGAGATTCTTCTTATCTCAGATACATGTCGCAAAGATACGCATTAAATTATTAATTAAACAAGTATTATTTTAATTTTTTTTATTTCTAATGTAAAATATTTATTTTTCTTCTTTCACTTAGATAAAAAACTCCCTGGTACACCTTCTTTCTGTCTCCCGACCTCTTCAAGAAAGCATACGATGTATGTCTACTGTTTCTTTTTCAACGGTTTTTCATCTGTCTGCCTCCACTGCTGCAAACACATGCCGTCACCTATTCACAATAATGATAATCTGTTAATAATCAATTGATAACAGATCGTATATTTCGTTTTGTGATGCTCTTTAACAACCTTTTTCTTTTATGTTTCTGAAAGCGTTTCTGAGTCAATATTAAGTAACGTATTATTGATCAATGTGTTACATCCATACACTTTTTCTTTGTTTCTGAAAATAAAAAAACTCAGAAACATTTTCAGATGGGATATGAAGTAACTTGCTGTATTATAAATGATTATAATATTTATGAAGTCATTCTCCCTTTCATTATAAGAAAGAGCCGCATAATTATCAAACAAACGGCAAATATGAAAAAAATACTATGCATATGGGTCTTAACCGTTACTTTCCTTGGAGCATTTCCTGCTTTGGCCGACGCCCAGCAATGGGGATTGACTGCCAATGGTCTTTATTGGGCGACAGCTACTCCGAATATAGGTGTGGAATATGCCTTCCATTCAAAGATGAGCATAGCAGGACTTGTTCAATATAATCCGTTTACTTACGCTAAAAACCGGAAAATGAAACATCTTGCCGGGCAGTTGGAGTATCGTTATTGGTTGAGTGATGTGTTCAAGGGGCATTATCTGGGTGTGCATGCCACGGGCGGTATCTTTAATTTTGGTAATCTCCCTTTGGGTATCCTCAAAGACTATCGTCTCGAGGGGCAATTGTATGGTGGCGGACTCACCTACGGTTACCAGTGGATCATCAGCAACCGGGTCAACATTGGCGTCGATATCGGATTAGGATATCTCTATGTTGATTACGATAAATTCTATTGTCCCACTTGTGGGGAACGTGTCGATCACTACCGGACCAATTATCTGGGGCCTACCAAGGTAGGTGTATCCATTATTTATCTGTTAAAGTAGGGGAGGACAGGCTATGAATATCAAACAGGTAATTTTCATAAATATCTCATTTTTCATCTCTCTAACAGTGTTAGCAGCAGATAGGCCTACACAGCCTGTCCGTACTGAGGTGTATCGCTTGGAGCGTCTTGACTCCGTTCTGCTGGTCGATCTGGCTGTCGACCTGACAGGGGTACACCTGGCGCCGGACTGTACGGTCTATCTGTTTCCGCTACTTGCTTCGGAGAATACCGGTGATTCGTTGTCTCTTCCTCCCATTGTGCTCAACGGCCCCCAAAGCGATCTGATGTATCGCCGGCGTCGGGCTTTGGGTACAACTTCGGGATTGGAGAAGATTACTCCCTACACCGTGCTGCGTGAGGGAGACCATGCTTTGCCTCGCATCCATTATCGGACTGAGGTGCCTTATGCGGCATGGATGGACGATGTTAAAGTATGGATGCGCGACACGAATTGCAATTGTGATGCCCGTCTGGTACCTTTTGCCATGCATACGGAGCATATACCGCCGTTGGTTGTGGAACGGGTGGATACGATTGTGATACATGACACCATCCGCTTGGCTTCTGTTGCATCCGGACAGTCGACCGTAGCTTCGGATATTCCCCTTCGTAAGAAGGTGACCCGTATTCAGGCCGGTTATGAAGCTGATATTTATTTTCCTACGAATGAAATGCGTATTCTTCCCGATCATGAGTTGAACCGTGCTTCATGGATGCATTTCGTTAACCAAGTGGATTCTATTGAACAGGATAACCGGAATTCCATATCGGGAGTTACCGTTACCGGTTACTCTTCTCCCGAAGGATATACTTCTAATAATGAACGTTTGGCTGAAAAACGTGCCAAGGCCCTTCAAGCGTTCCTGGAAAATAAATATGGCGAACGTATGGAGGTGGCAGTCGAGTGGGTCGGTGAGGATTGGAAACAGTTTGAGAAAGATATAGAGGTTTCTGACCTTCCGGAACGTAATGAAATTCTTTCAATCCTGCGTACTGTGAGTGATAGCAATCAACGGAAGAGTAGGCTGAAGGCACTGAATAAGGGGAAAACATTCGAAATTCTGCTTCGGGAGTATTTTCCGAAACTCCGTCGGGTGTCATGCCGTATTAGATACGTAAAATAAGAATATGAAAAGAATGTATTACATAGGATATATGCTCTGCTTGTTGCTTGCCGGTTGTGTAGTCGGTGAGAAAGCGGACGGTCTGTTGGAGCAACGTCTGTCTGATCGTACCCTTTTGGTCTATATGGGAGGGGATAATGATTTAGCCGACGAGACCGACGAAAAATTGTCAGCGTTAACAGAGGCGTGGGACAGGTTTCCGGGGCATCTATTGATTTATCAGGATAAAAAAGGAGCGGATAGTACCCGCTTGTTAGAGGTTTGTTTGGATGAACAGGGAGAAAAGGTAACAAAAATATTGGCTAAGTATAAACAGGAGAATTCAGCCGGTGCCTCCGTGTTTGCACGGGTTGTCAATGAGGCTATGGCCCGGTATCCTTCCGTTGATCCGGGATTGATCGTATTCTCCCATACCAGCGGATGGTTACCGTCGGGGACGGCAGTGGTTCCGGCCGGTATTACCCGCTCGGTTATCAAGGACAATCATTACGAGATGAGTTTACAGGATTTTGCTTCAGCCATTCCGGACGGGCAATTTAATTTTATCCTTTTTGAAGGGTGTTTTATGGCCGGACTCGAGGTGGCATACGAACTGAAAGATAAAACGCAATATATTGTGGGTTCATCAGCCGAAATGCTTTCACCGGGTTTTACTCCCGTCTATCAACAAATGTTTCCGTTGCTTTATAAAAAAGAAGCGGATCTTCCGGCAGTGGCTGCTGCCTATTACGATTATTACAACAGTATGGAAGGAGACAATCGTTCGGCTACCATCAGTGTGATTCAGACGTCCGGCCTGGAAATGTTGAAAGTTCAACTTCGGGCGGCCGAGAGTCGTGTGGAGCGTTGGGAATGGATAGATTGTAGCGGATTGCAGGCTTTTGACCGCTTATCGGACGGGCGGCACCTCTTTTATGATGCTTCGGCCTATATAAAACGGATTGGAAGTGTTGAAGAATCTGCTGCTTTTGACGAGGCTCTGGAGCAAGTTATCATTTATAAAGCGGCCACGGAGAACTTTATGCCGGAGAGTGTAGGGGGATTTACCATTGACGGACATTGTGGCATGACGTTGTATATACCCGATGCTACTGTTCCCACATTATTGACCGAAAGAAAGAAACTGAAGTTAATGCAATAGTATACATAGTTCAAATTAATTAGTGAATGGTAATAATAAAATTAAAAAAACTGATGGAAAGGAATATTTGATTAACGAAACAGACAGTGACGGTTGACAGATCGATGGAACAGGGAGTATCCGCATTTTTCTCTCTGCTTTTTTCCTTTCACAGTTCGAAAGAGAAAAAAGGAATATCCAAAGCGGATAAAAGTATAAACTATTCGAACTTATATCTATAATTAAATTTTTTAGTAACATGAAATTAAACAAATTGTTTACGTTTACATTGGCAGCCCTTGCGATGGCTGCATGTAGTAATGATGACGAACCGGGTATTGATAAAGGTGGTCAGAAAGGTGAATTGATTGATGCTATCAGCATTGCTTTTACCAGTTCTTCAGCTCCTGCTACCCGTGCAGACAAAGGTGAGATAGAAGGAACTGGTAGTGAAAATGATGTATATGTAGCCTATCTCTTTGCTAAAGAGAATGATCCCCTGCATGAAGGTGCAAAAGTGGGTGACTGGACTGTAAAGCGTGTAGCTGGTGATGCTAATGCGGAAGATAAGGATGTCACAACTGCAATCACAGGTGGCGATGTGGCAACTCCCGGGACGAAGAAAAATATGTGTACGTTCAACGGTGTACGCCAGGGAGATAGTGTTTATGTGGTTGTGAATGATCCTCAGATGACCCTTGCTACCGCTCAGACATTGGCGCATCAGGGTGACAAGTCGGAAGCCGCTATCCGTGCTTATATCTCTAATCTGTCTAAAAGTTATCTGAATGATCTGACCGTTGCTATAGACGGGAAGCAAAAGGGGAAGTATATCATGGCAGGTGTATCGGCTATTCCTACCAACCCGAATATCCCGAACGGATCTACCGTGAAAGTTTCGATTCCTCTGAATCGTGAATTAGCCAAAGTATTCTTTAATGCCTCTGTTACTACCAACCCCGTATACGAGGCTTATGGTAAGATGGCAATCGAGGATACGGAGTGGAAGCCGGACGGTACTACTGAAGACCCCGATGGTATTGTCGTAGTACGTATTCCGAGACGTGTTTCTCCGTTCAAGGCACAGGCTCGTGACTGGTATTTCCCGCAGAGTGCGGATGCAACTGCTAAAGACTGGAATGTGGAAAATTGGTTGAAAGCATTTGCAGGTGAGAAAGAATCTGCACCTACTGTTGCAGAAGTTGCTGGAACGACTCCTGCATTGAATAAGGGAGAATGCAATGCAGACGCGAAAGAATATCGTCTGACATGGGTTGTAGGTGAAAAAGCATTGGCTGATGGAGGTACTCCTAAAGAAACTTCGATTGTATACGTTAAGAGTGACAAGTTATATTCTCCTTATTTTTATGTAACTCCTAACTATGCCGACAATGCCGGTTGTGCTACTGTTGTAGTTACTCAGGCTACTTATATCGGTGCTAATACTCTGCTTGAACCGACTATTACGGAGGAAATGTTGGATAAGGCTTTGCAGAATGATGCTTTCAAAACTGCTACTTCTACTGACGGAACTACCAAGTATGATAAATTGGCTGCTGATTTTTGGAATACTGAGAAAAATGTAGATGCATTGGTTGCATTTCTGAATACGGATGAGGCATATAAACTTGCGTTGAGAGGTGAAACAGAGATAGCTAAGCAAAGAGCCGCTATTACGATTCAAAAAAATGATAAACGTTACTATCGTGCTGATGTTGCCAACTATAGCGATGACGAAACAACTTCAATGAAGATTACCGAACGCAACACATTCTATCATATAACTGGTACCATCACTACACTGGGTGCCAAGAGCATTGAAGATGCTATCAATTCGGATAATATCGACATGCTTGTACAGGTAGTTGTTAAGCCATGGAAATATGTTGTTAACAATATAAATATGTAATCAGAACCTCTTTTTTATATAATCCGGGGCGGATGGAAAGTCCGCTCCGGTTGATATCTCTTTCTTGTCGGAAAGAGAAGAATACGAAACTAAAATGAAGAAATTGCTACCGATACTTTTGGGGGTTACCCTACTGCTGAATTCATGTATTAAAGATGATATGGATGCTTGTGCCGGATATATGCACATCTATTTCAGCTATATTTATGGTGGAGCCAACCGCTTTTTTGAGACGGTTTCTACTCCTACGCAACTTCATTTTTATAAACAGAAGCATAAATATCGGGAGTTGGAAATAGCCGTGGATGAAATAGGACTGACCGAACCTTATCGCTTCCTGAAAAACTTTGATGATACGGATAGCCTGGAACTGATAGCTTGGACACAGGATGAGGCGATTGATTATGTGGATACTCCTGATACTCCCATAGGAGAGGGGTATGTGAAATTAAAAGAAATTACCGATGGCAGCGGAATCTGCCGACCTGTAGACGACCTGTTGTACGGACGCATTGCCATAGATGCCGGTTTGCGCGAAAATCGCAATATTGTAACCATTCCGTTTGTACGTGCTGTGTGCCGTACACGTATAACGATGATTCCTCAGACAGTAGAGGATCAGGTCGTTGAAGAAGGAGGAACGACGCGTGCTGCAAGCAGCATTATTCCTTCACCCGAAGATTTTAAATTCCACCTTTACGGTACGCGTAGCGGTGTCGATTATAATAATAAAGCAAATGCGGATGAGGTAGTACTTGAGCCCCAGTGCTATTACGAAGAAAGTACCGGAAATGTGCTCACACCCTGGTTCGGTTCTTTTTCTTCAGAAGGAAAGTATCTGAAAGTGAATGTGTTTATTCGTGATGAACAGGTCGCTTCATTCGATTGCGCACCTATCGAGTTGACTTCTGTTCCGGGCAACTTCATTGATCTGGTGATTGACGGACATTATGTGAAGCCCGTTATGCAAGTTCGTGTCAATGGCTGGAAAGTGGCGACAATAGAAAGTAATATGTAGGCAAGTTGATAAAAGGAGAGTATAGCATGAAAAGAATTCTGATATGTCGATTGATGGTGTTTCTGACCGTGGCTTTGGTTTCGTGTTCGGATGATACTTCCGAAAGTATCCCTCAGAACCCGGATAAGGATATGTACCTCCGTGTGAATGTTCCCCGCACTTATGCTTCCGGAGCTGATGAGACAGATAGTAAAGAGACGGTGATTAATGGCATTGACGTATTGGTATTTGCTCCGGGAACAGCCTCCCAGAGCGGATTGTTTCTGAAATCGGTATCCGAAGGAACACCGGTTACCGGTAAGAATACGTTTCAGGTGACTATGCCTGTGGGGGAAGGATTGGAGGTACATGTATTTACGAATTGCCATGAAGAGTTGGTGCGTAGCGGTGCCTATAAAGGACTGGGCATGAAGATGGACGCTTTACTGGAAAAGATGATATCTAAGGTAGAAAATAATTCGACAGGAACTGACTGTTTGCCGATGCACGGCTTTTTGTCAGGTGTCACTGTAGCGAAAGAATCGGTGGGTAAAACGCTTAGCGTACCGGTGTTGCGTTCCGTAGCTGCTGTCCAGGCGAAAGTGGATGAAGCGCATACGGGAAATCCGGGTGAGTTGTTGGATAGCGAGGGTAAAGTGATTTTTAAGTTGCGTGAGTTTTATGCTTATTTCCCGGCAGATAGCGGTAGGCTGGCACCGTTGAAGGAGGTTTATGAAACGGCAGTCGCCGGTTCGGAAGAGGAGAAAAAGACCCGTAACGTCGTTAAAACAACTTTACCCGATAAATTGGGTGTCCGTCCGATAGGGGATAAGCTTTTCCTGAAAAGTGAGACTCCCGTGGCACTTGCGGGACCGCTCTATCTATACGAAAACACTTATTATTCGGATAACGGTTTTGATCAGCCCGGATCTGTTGCCGGCAATACCCAAGTGGCTACTACCCGTCTGGTGGTAGGCGGAGTGTATGGAGAGGATACGGAGGTCAGTTATTACCGGATTGACCTGACAGATCCGGACGATCCGAAAAATTTGGTTGAAATATTACGTAATCATAAGTATACCTTTCAAATCATGAATGTCTCGGGATCGGGCTATGACAATCCTGACGATGCGGCTGTAGGGGTTCCGATGAATATCTATGTAAAAGTGATTGACTGGATCGATGTAAATACCGAAATTGATTTTGACCGTGAAAACTGGTTCTCTTCGGCTACAAAGAAGATTGTTTTGTCCGGCTATGCAGATTCACAAAAGTCGGTTTCCATAGACAGTGATGTCACATTCGGTCCTTTCTGGCAATTAAGTTTTAACACGTCGAGTACGGTTAACGGTAATGCTTCGGTTGTGCCTGTAACGGTGGCTGAAGGTGCTGCATCGGCTATGATCTCCAATGACCGTTATGAAATAACCGTTACTGGGAATACTCTTACCGTAAAGGCCAAAAAGTCTTACGGAGATCTTCCTGCCGGGCAGGCTTATGATGACGATTTCTATATAAAAGTAAAGAATTTGACGGTGCATTTTAAACTGACTCAAGTGGATCGTTCACCCGATGATTGGGGAAACGGCGGGACTCAGGAAGATGAACTGTAAAAATAAACATAGATTAGTTGACTCATGAAACGATTGAAAAAAAATATGCGGCAAGGATGTATGCTTTTAAGCGTATTTTGCTTGATAGGGATCATAGCCTGTTCAGGTGAAGAGGGACATGATATACAAATTCCTGATCCTGCCATTTGTACGCTGAACTATACCATTCCCGATACTGAAATACCGGATACCAGAGCGTCCGATACGGGAGGGAAAATATCTGTGGCCCGTCCGGAAGAAAGTGCGATAAAGGATGTGAAACTTTTATTCTTCATTTATGACGAGCATGGTAACGGTTTGTATGCCGGCTCGTTAGACGGAACCGTAGATGGCAATCACCTGGCTAAAACAGGAAAAATATCGGTGACTATACCGGGAAGCGGAAGCATTGACAATCACACGGATTACGATGTATTGGTACTTGCCAATGCTTCGGTCTATTTTTCCGGAATGGATTGGGATGCCTATTGTGCCGGACAGACAGAAAATGCGGTACGGGTACGACTCCGGGGAGAGATGCCGTTGCATTCACCAACGGACAGGACCTATAAGGTTACGGACGACTGTTTGCCCATGAGTGGAATCGCATTCAAAGAAGCGGGAAAAGATATGAGCGTTCAATTGCTGCGTGCCGCTGTACGCATAGATGTACGGGTGGTTGAGGATAAAAAGGGGACGGTTCTCCTGAAATCGGCTGTACTTCGTAACGTTTCACCGGACATACCTGTGTTTAATGATCCGCAAGATGCGGCTTTTACTCCGTTGACATACGCGAATACGAAAAGTGCACAGGAGCAATTCAGCATCATAGGCGGTTTGTATGCTACCGAAGTATTGCGCACCCTGCATACTCCTTATCTGAAACAGACACAGGCAGTATGTTTGCTCTTGGAATGTGAAAAGTCTCCTTCTTTTAGTGGATGGTATCGGGTGAATATTAATATCGATAAAGATGATGTCCAGTATTTACGGCGTAACAATGTTTATACAGTAATTATTAAGGATATTTTGAGCCAGGGGGCTGATACTCCCGATGATGCTTACGGAGCCGGCAGCTTTGGAGGCATACAAACTGTTACTGTTCCTACGGATTGGAAAGTTCCTGACGGGATAGTGACTCCACCGGATGTAGAAGTGAATTGAATGGTTTCATAAAAAATAATCAGAACGATGAAAATAAAGAAGTGTAAAATAGATTGTTTTCAGAAATCCTGCATTCTTCTGTGTATGGCGCTCTTCTCCTGTTCGCAATATGATTGCGTTGTTCCGGATAACGGAAAAACAGGAGAAGGGGAGCGCGCTTCTTTAGGTATAGGCGGTGTTTCAACGGGGCGGTTAGAGGTACTTACGCGTTCGGTGACTGCCGAACTGACTGATGCGACTGATGCTATCGGTATATTTCGAAAAGAAGATACCGGAAAGGGTTATGAGCCCGTTCATAACAGAAAGTATACGTATGGAACTCCACTTTGGGAGACAGACGGGGAAGAGGTGGTGTTGATCGATGAACCGGCGGAACTGACGGCTTATTATCCTTATAGAGAAGATGGGGCGAGTAGCGTAGGGCTGAGCAGTGAGCTCTATGTGGCTTCGAAAGAGATTTATTATTGTCCTTTTAAGGCCTCAAATTCAACCGGGCCCATTACACTGAATTTACGCAGGGCCTATGCGCTGCTGAGATTCAATTTTATCAGGGGGATAGCAGATGGGACTCCGACTTCTGCCAAAGGAGAGTATACCGGGGACGGGAAGATTAGCTCATTTACCTTCAAGGCAACCTTACGGATTGCCGGAATTCTGGATCTGTTTACCGGAACTGTTGAAGGAGAAGCGCGGGAAGTGACGTTCAATTATAACGTTCCGATCAGTATCGGGACCACTGCGGCTCCTGCCGTTCTGGATTATATGGTGGTACCTTCTGACTTTACCGGGGAGCTTTCTTTTACATTGATGGTAGACGGAAAGGAGATGAAAGGTAAAATCAGCGCTTCGGACCTTTGCGGTACGAGTGGAAAATTGGCGGAAGGGACAAAATATGAGATAAATGCCATTATTCGTCCTACTGAAGTAGAGATAGGGACTGTGGAGGTGGAAGAATGGATAGGGGAGGTGGTCAAAGACCCCTCCGGTGATCCGTTTGTGCCGCAATAAAAAGACAGAAAGGAATAATTATGTTTTTAAGAAAGCAGATAAAGATGAAACAGATGCTGACAAATATCGGGATGGGAATATTGCTGACAGCCTGTGGCAACGGAGGGATGGACCCGGTGGATACCGGCGGGGAAGAAGAGTATGTTCCCGTCAGGGTAGAAACCGTTACGGACAACGGCATTGGTACACGTGCTGTCACTTTGTCGAATGCCGCTATCGGAATATTCCGTACGGCACCTTATAGCGCTACGTTTCCGCAACAATACGATGTGGAGTGCATTCACGACGGAACTTCATGGAGCCTGGCAAGCAAGATATATGTCGGGAGCACGGATGCTTCTTTGCATGCCTATTATCCCTATGGTAAGGTCACTTTCGGCGCTAATAGTACGGTGACTGCTCTGACAGTGAAAGATCATACAGCGGATAATGATTTTTGTTATGCTGATGCTCCTCTTACGGCAGTTAATAACCGTACGCCGGTTGCCTCCTTCTTGCTAAAGCATGCTTATGCCGGTTTGAAGTTCAGTATTGCTTGCCATTCCACTTATCCATTGAAGAAGTGCAAGTTGACCAGAATAGTGATGCAACCTGTAACGAGTGGAAAAACATTTTATGTGGAACGTAGCATGGATATCAGTAAATCCGCTGCGGATGCGGGGCAGTTGGGAGGGAGTACCGCTTCCGGTTGGAGTCTGGATACATCTGCGCTTGCTGTGGGGACAACGGGTATCGCCCAAGGAAGTACGGATGAGAGTATCAGCAAATTGTTTCCTCCACAAGATTTTGAGGATGATACCCGGCTGATATTGACCATTGACGGTAGTGAATATTCCGTGACGATTCCCTATAAAGTTTTGAAGGCTCTGAAAGCCGGATATTTATCTACCATTTCTCTGGAGATCAAAGGTACGGGAGTAGATGTCTCGGGAGTAAAAGTATATCCGTGGGATACTTCTGTTGTACCCGGAGGTGACAACGATGCGACTTTAGATTAATAACTGATTGTAACAAAAGGATAGTAATGAAAACCAAGTCTGATATGAAACCATTTATAATAGCTGCTTTATCGCTGACTTTGCTGGTGGGTTGTGGTAATGATGATTTTCCGGCAGAAGAACCGAAAGTCCCTCTGGAGATTACTTCTGCGTTTGTAACGGGAGATGTGCAGACGCGTGCTGTTACGCCGGAATTGCTTACATCAGGTTCGATAGGAGTTTTTTTGGAAGGCCGGTCCGGAACCGGTTATGACAAAAAAGACAATATACAGTATGATTATAATGTAGGCTGGAAACCCAAAACGGAAACGATTTACCTGGGTGGGGAGGATGCCGATGTATGTGCTTATAAGAAAACAACGAAATTAGATTTATCCGCTAAAGAGGCTGTTCCCTTGGTCTCTCAGATTTACGATGCTGAAATCGATTTGGTATATGCAACCAATCAAACAGTGAACGGTACTTCTGCCCGTAAGAGCGTTGAATTTACTATGGGGCATGCTTATTCGCAGATCGAATTTGTCTTTAGCAGAGAGGATTATCCTAATACATGCAAGGTGACTGAGATTACTGTAAAGAATGCAAATATTATTAAGACTGCTACGTTGAATCTGGCAACGGGAGGCTATACACCGGTAACAGTGGAGAAGGTCAGTTATTGGACAAATGTGGCAAAACACGAAGATGGTATTGCGGTTCCTGAATCGGGGACTGTAAAAAGTAATGTATTGATGATTCCCTGCACATTGGCGAATGCCGGAGGTACGGGGGTAACACTTGAATTGACGGTGGACGGTAAGCTGATGACAGTTCCGATTGCGCATGATAAATTAGGGGCATTGACTGCGGGTGTTATTCATCAGATCAGCTTGAAGTTAAAAGGAACTGCACTTGAAATCAGTGTGAAAGATACTCCGTGGGATAATCAACCGGTGGATGGTGAATATAATCCCGAACCATAAAATGGAAGAATCATGAAACGAATTTATACGCATAATCCGGGTTTTCGTTTGGCAGGATGTCTGTGGCTGATGTGCCTTTTAATGGTAGCCTGGAGCTCCTGTTCGCAAGCGGAGGTTGCAGACTCCATTGAAGGCGGGAATGGAGAGGCACCTCTTGAAGTACGGGCTGTAACCGGCGCGGAGGTTGACACCCGTGCACCCGCTGCTGTAGAGATGACCGAAGGGACATTAGGAATTTTCCGTTTAGCCGAAGCGGATTATACGGCATTGGATAATATTCGTTATGACCGTGTGCCGGGGGGAAATTGGCATCCGGTTTCCACGGTGATCTATGTGGGCGGTACCTATGCCAGGCTGTGTGCTTATGCTCCCTATAATTCTGTGGAGTTTAAAAATAGTTCGTTGAAAACAGAAGCCGGCCTGACCATGCAGACTTATGCGGTGGAGAAAGATATGCGTTTTGCTGTCAGTGGGGGAGATGAAGTCTGGAAAAAGACTCCTACTGCAAATTTTGAATTGAAGCGTGCTTATGCCCGTTTGGTATTGTCTGTGGTACGGGATGCCACGTATCCGAACACATGTAAGATAACGCAGGCAAAAATAAAGGCTTCTACCGGAAATATAATCACAGCCAATACGGTTGACATCAGTACCGGAACCGAAGGAAGTGGAACACAAACACCTCAATATACTCATACTGTGACGACCGGTTTAAAAGACGGATTTGAGATCGGGGTCACAGATGATACGAGTTTTGACTGGCTGCTGCCCCAACAAACTTTTTCCGGAGGCGTAATTCTGACACTTACGGTGGATGGCATGGATTATTCCGTCACTATTCCGGTCGATAAACTGAGCACATTTGTAAGAGGTACTAAATATACTGTGTCATTGGTTGTCAAAGGTGGAAAGTTAACTTTGATGAGTGACAAAATCCTGATTGACAGGGATTGGACAGAGGTGCAGACAGGGACCGGAGGCAGTGGCAGTGATTATGATACCAGTTTTAATTAGAATATGAAGATTATGAAACATTTATTATTGATCCTGGTGGGAGGTATTTTATTGAATGCCTGTTCTGATGACCGTGAGATGGATGACGGGAGATGGAAAGCATCTGCACTTCGAGTACCGCTCGAGGTATCTTCGGCAGTCATTAAGCAGGAGGTGGTTACACGTTTAGCTCCCGATCCGGTACCTTTGACGGAAGGGGCCATAGGGATTTTTCTGTCGGGTACAGAACCTGAAAGCGGACAAGAGGATAGCGGATATAAAGTTATTGACAACCGTAAATACGTTTACAGCGAAGGTCATTGGGGACCTCCGACGGCTAATGATACAATTTATTTAGTGGGTAACGATGCTGATGTCTGCGCTTACTACCCTTATAAAGATTCGTATACGGACAAGACGGCCATTCCATTACAATCACAGGATTATGTGGAAACTGAAGATATCTATTATGCATTGAATACGATGATAAATGGTTTTACTCCTGCGATTACTTTTGAGATGGTACATGCTTATTCTTTGGTGGAGCTGAAGATCAGCCGTGATCACTACTTTATGCCTTGTGAAATTAGTAAAATAACCTTGAAGAATTCCAATCTAATAAAAAAAGGCACTATTAACATTGCTGTTGACGGAAGTATACACTCCTCGGAAACAGGGAATTATGATTTGACAACAGTAACTGATGCTTCACCTCATACATTGTCTGTTGGCGAATCTTATGTATGCTGTGTACTGATGATTCCGGTTCCGCTTAAAATTGAGCGGACAGATGCGGAAGGAGGAGAATTCGGGCTGTCTGTCAGCCTTGTGATAGATGGTCAACAGATGCTCGTGGAGATCCCGTATTCCGAACTTGGGGAGTTCGGGCAGGGAGAAAAGTATGTTATCGGATTAAAGATCAAAGGAACAGAAATCGTGCCTACCGTCAAAGCATTGGAATGGGAAGATGAAGAGGTTAATGGCGGGAATAAATATCCTGTTGAGTAAAATCATATTTAAAACTGAGCTGCTATGAAAGGAGTACTATACATAAGTTTTTTAGTTTGCATATTGCTGGGGTGCAGCGATAGTGATGGCTTGCCGGACGGGGAAAAAGACAAAACAGCCCGTACTGAGCTGGAAATAGTGTCTGCTTCCATTGTGGAAGGCAATACACAGACTCGTGCAGATGTACCTTTTACGCCCGGAAGTTCCATTGCTTTGTTTTGCCACGGGCAGGCAGCCGAAACGAGCTATACGCCTGTGAATAACAGAAAATATACGCTAAATTCCGGTGATAGTAAATGGACAGCCGAGTCGGAGGCGACTACCATTTATTTAGGTAGCGAGAAGGCGGATGTGTGCGGGTATTATCCCTATGTGGAAGGGACAGTTGGGACTGCTGATACTCTTTATAATGTCCGTACTACCATTCCTATGGATACGCAAGATTATGATCCTTCAAAAGAACTGTATTATGTGGCTAACCAGGAAGTCGATGCTAAGAGATATTTTGTAGAAATGCATTTTAAGCATGCTTATTCACGTTTAGTATTGAATATAGGGGTCGAAGATGCTTATCCGGCTACGTGTAGTATTAATTCAGTGGCTTTGGCAAACGACTCATTGTTTCGAAAAGCGGTGATAGATATTACGAGTGGTACTGTTGGCATCCATCCGGATGATACGGAGAAACAATTCAGGGGTGGATATAACATTACAAAAGACCTTCCTTATCTTTTAGACAGTCCTGATAAAAAATACCAGGCTGATCTGCTTATGATTCCTACAAAATTATTGCCTGACCCTTTTGAACCCACTAAAGGGCTTAGCGTCATAGTGAATGTAAGTGGATTTCCGGCAACGGTGATCATTCCGATAGACGATCTCTCTGATTTCGAGAGTGGTAAAAAATACGTTGTCTCTTTGAAATTGAGAGGAATCGCAATTAAATCGGTGACCGTAACCACTACTGACTGGGATGAGAAAATACTGAATGAAGGTGTAGATTATGAACCGCTTCCCCAATCTTAATGATTATACAAAAATGAACAGCATGATTATGAAACTCAATATGAATATAAATACTTCTGTGGCTGCCATATATGCAATGATGTTATTATTGGTTGCCTGTTCGCAGGAAAGGACTTTATTTCCGACAGAAAAAACGGACAGGGTGCCTTTAAGCGTATTCACTTCGTTCAAGGCGGATGTGACTACAAGAGCTACTGCTCAACCATTGCCTGAAGGGAGCAGTATCGGAGTTTTTTTGATAGCGGATGCTAACTATACCCCTCAGAGTAATGTGAAATACACTTGTCAGCCCGATGACGAATGGACGTCAGAGACCTCTGTTTGGGTGGGCGGGGCAAGAGCCGGTCTGTGTGCGTATTATCCGTTTGGTAAAGTTACTTTTTCTGCAGATACACGGACTACATTAAAAAACCAAGCTTACACGGAGGATGCGGATTGGTGGTATGCTAAAGACAATGCGGCTGTCACAGTCACTAATCTGTCACCTGAGATAGAATTTTTATTAGAGAAACCTTATTCTCAGCTCTCTTTGGAGATGATTCGTAACGGAAGGTATCCGTTGCAATGTAAAATAACCAATGTACGTATAGAATTGGAAAACGGGGAATCGATGGTTGACCAGGGGACATTCGATATAAAAGACGGGAGCCTGCAAAACACAACGGATGTTACTTCTTATTCATATCCAACCTCCGGACCTATGCATGACACGGGATTGGGGGTAGGAGAAGCGGCGAGAGATACCACTTGTAATTATCTGTTTGTTCCTCAGACTCTCGCGTCCGGGTTGAAACTGACTTTGACCATCGATGAACGTGAGTTCAGTGTGATTGTGCCACAGACGGATCTTGGCGAGTTGATAGCAGGAAAACGCCACGTAGTCCGATTGGATATCAGAGGGGGAATACCGATTAATATAGTGGAGGTTACCACGAAAGAGTGGCAATCAACAAGCCTTGATGGTGGTGATGCCACTACTATTAAAGATACAACAGAGATCATTATTGATGGTGGTAAAGTGGGAACAGAAGATTGGGCGTCGGATCCTACAGAAAATGGATCAGGAGCACTATAATTTAATATTAAACGTATGAAGACAAACCTATTATTTTTTATTTGCATCCTATTTGCATTAGTCTCTTGTGAACAAGAAGATAAGGTATCCGGAGAAAAGACACTGGCTGTAGTGTCCGCTTCTTCTGACGATAGGCCCTCAACACGTGGAATAATAAACGATAATACATACGCTTTAGGGGTCTTTCGGACTACTGCCAATACTTATGCGCCTTTATACAATGTGAAGCATATTTATTCGGGAGGAGAGTGGGGAGCCGATGATGTAATCAAGGTAGATTATCGGAATGCTTCTTTTTTTGCCTATTATCCTTATCATACAGCGACCGGAAATTATGCCGGACTGGCAGGTGGCACTACCTTGACCCTGCAAGCACAGCTATTCAATGCCGGAGAGGATATTTGCTATGGAGCAGGTGAAGCCTCGGGTGGAGGTCCGGTTAGTGTATACAATCCGTTTGTTGAGTTTCTGAATATGAAACATGCGTATGCCCGGTTGAGGTTGACACTGACCCGCGGGGAAAAATTTGATAAGACTAAAAAATGTAATATACAGAATATTACTTTCAAATCGAATAATGCCAATTTTTATCTGACACGTAGCCTCGATATCGCTTCCACTGCCGGAGCTACCGGAGGAAGCGCTGTGGCTGCCGGATATGTTCATAATCCTAACGTTAATATTGCCACCGGTAAAAGTGTGACATACGAGTATATGTTTCCTCCGCAACCACTGGCCGGTAGTAAACTGACTATTCTTGTCACTGTCGACGGGGTAACTCGGAGTTGTGACATTTCAACGTTAGGCAGTTCTTTGGATTCGGGGAAATATTATGGAGTATCACTGACATTTACGGATGTGGGAATCATCCTGTCATCGGCGGCTGTTACTGTCAATGATTTTGACGGACAAGGAAATACTCAGGTAGATACGGAATTATAACATAAACGGAGGATAAAGATGATACAACTGAAAGATAAACTAAAAGTAAATGGCGGAACGAGACGGTACATGGAAATGATTGGTTTAAGCCTGGCATTTTCTCTTTTCGCAGTGAGTTGCACTCAGGACAGTGATACGTTTTATCCATCGTCTCCGGAGGAGGAACATCCCTCCGTGGATGAAAGCCGGATGATTCCGATACAGTTGAGTGTGGACGGGGTTGATCAATTTTACGGAGGGGCAGTGACGCGTTCAGGAGAAACTGTTGCCCGCCTGGTACAGCCTTTGGATTCTACTTATGATACCGGATATGATGTGGAGACAACAGTGGAATCAATTCCATTAGAGAATATTGTGTCGACCCGTGCCAACTTGGGCAATGTACAGTTTCGTGTGGTGGCTTACAGAACAGATGCTTCGTCTGCCGATCATTATGCGGGGACAGCTGTTTATAAGACAAATGGTTCGGGAGTCGCAGCTATTGTAGCCAAGACAGCTACTCCTGTCAATAGTGCCGGACAATGGATATTGGGGCCGGGCACATATACTTTTGTGTGCTATTCTTATGGACTGAATAGCGCACCGACTATGTTATCCGGTAATTGGTCTGCAACCGTTTCGCACAATCAGGATTTTATGCTTTGCCGGAAAGAAGGAGTTGTAGTGGCTCCCGATGATAGAGGAGAGTTTACATTGGGAGGAATCAGCTTTACGCGTCAGTGCGCTTTGCTCCAACTGGCTGTCACGGCCAATGATTTTACTAATAATACGGTTCAACAATGTGCAGCCACTGTATCCAACCTGAATAGTAACAGCATAACCTGGAATGCCGGTCAGACAGCCCTTTCAACAGGCGGCACAGGAGGAGCTGTAAACTTTTCCTGGAGCAGCTTGAATGCGGCTACGGTTAATAGTAATGTATATAAGGTGCTGCCACAGAACAGCCGTACGTTAACCATTAAGCTCACGACTTTGCGAATTGGTAATATACAATATAATAACCGTGTGACGGTGAATGTCTCCGGGCGTCAATTTGCGGCAGGAGGTAATTATAAGATAACTGTTAAGATAACAGGAAACGGTATTACTGTGGGAGGAGCTACGTGGGCAAAAGGGAATGTTTACAAGAGTGGGAGTAATTTTTATTTTGAGTCCTCACAAAGTGGTTATCACAGTGGTACACAAGGTGGATCTTTTTTCGGCTGGAATACTCTCTCTTCCACTAATAACACGTATGGAGGAAGCTCCTTTTCTTCCGATAATGATCCTTGCGATAAAGTTGCTCCCCAACACACATGGTGTACTCCGACTGCCAACCAGTTACAAAATTTGGGAAATAGTGGATATAGGTCTGGATATCTGGATGGTAAGAGGGGAGGATATTTTGGCGGTAATAAGGTTTTTCTGCCCGCAATGGGAAACAGAGGTAAGAATAATGTAAACTATTGGACTGAAACGGGGTATTACAGAAGCAGTACGGGCGCCAGTGGTAAGCGTTGCTATTATCTGGAGTTTAATCAGAGCTATGCTGTTAAGAATAACTATTATTGGTATTGGGACGGATTCCCGATAAGATGCGTCAAAAGATGAAAATTATGAAAATGGTGAAGTCTAATATCGTAAAAAAAGAATAATGAATAATCTAAATGATCTGATCAGGATTTGGTGTTTGCTACTGATTTTGGTCGCCTGCAACCAAGATGACAATATGGATGGTATACCCGATTATGCCACCGTACCTTGTGTCATCAATAGCGTGAGTGTAATCGAACCGCATAAGGTCAATACTCGTGCTACGATAGAAGACGGGGATTCCATCGGTGTCTTTTTGACGGATGATGTGGCGGCGAATGGAGCTGGTAGTACCCGAAAATACTCGGACAGGAATAACTGTAAATATACCAAGGTGACAGGGAAGTGGACGCCGATTGACGATGAAAACACAGTGTCACTGGCCGAAGGAGTTTTTGCAAACCTATGGGCAATCTATCCTTATCATGCCGATAAGGAAAACGGATTGGATTATACGGATCGGACAGCCATCCCTCTAAAGTCAAGACTGTATTCGGCTGCAAAGGATTTGTGCTATGGGAAGGGAACCGGGGCAACCGATGAGACCAGTTTTGCTCAGCCTGCAGGAAGTAAAGTTCCTGTAGATATTTCTTTCTTAAATATGGATCATGCTTATAGCTGGGTCGTTTTTCGGATAAACAGGCATTTGTATACCAAAGAGGCTAAGTTGTCTAAAGTAAAAGTGTCTAATGTATTGACATATACAACACTGGATATTACAAACGGAACTTATGCCGGCAATGCATCCACCCCGGAGCCGGGAATCGCTGAGAAAGTGGACGAAACGATTCCGGAACTGGAAACTGATTATGTAGAGGTGGGCTTTCTTATCGTACCTTGCACATTAGAATCGATCGGAACCATTCTGGGAGTAGCTGACTGTGGCATGAAAGTAGACCTTACAGTGGATGGTGACGTATATACATTGGGGATTCCGCGTTCTAAATTACCTCAATTGGAAGCCGGGAAAAAATACTTGATTGAGATCACCGTACAAGGAGCGCATGGAATCGTCATTGCTCCGGATGGGGTTTCTACTATTGACTGGCCTGCGCCAACCACTGCTTCGGGAGACTTGATAGGTGAGGCTACTATACATACAAATTCTGTTTTAAACTGTTTTTGGTCATGAAAATTAATAGTATGTTTTTTATTGCCATGTGCGGATTGTGTATATCATGCGGGGCAGAGATTACAACGGACACTTCATCCGAAGTATTATCCGACAGGCAGATTCCTATAGGAATATCGACTGTTGCCGTTCCTGAATACGGTGCGGAGACTACACGTGGGCTGATTGCTAACGCCACTTATCAATTGGGACTGTTTCGTACCGGTGACAAAGGTTACCCTCCTCAGTATGATGCGCCTTATACGTATACAGCAACCGGATGGACGGCTTCTACAGAAGTGAAGGTGGATCATCGAGAGGTGAGTTTGTATGCTTATTATCCTTATCAATCCGTTTCCTTTGTAGACAATACGACAACAGCCGTCCTGAATGCGCAACTTTACAGTGCGGACAAAGATATGTGCTATGGGAAGGGGCTACCTGTGGGGAGTGCAAGCATGATCAATAATGATGCTCCGGAAGTGGAGTTTACAGCTATGAAACACGCTTATGCCCGGCTCAAACTGACATTGCTGCGTGGAGCGAATTATGATAAGAGTAAGGCATGTAATATAAAGAATATTACTTTAAAATCTAATAATACCGATTTTTATCCGCAACGTCATTTGGATATCACCACGGCAGCCGGTGCAACCGAAGGAACTGCCGTGACAACAGGTTATGTTTATAATCCGAATGTGAATATAGCGATTGGGGAGCAATCGAGCTATGACTTCTTGTTGCCTCCGCAGCCACTTGCCGGCAATACATTAACAGTTCTTGTGACGGTGGACGACGAAGTGCGTTTTTTGAATATTGCGGGATTGGGCAGTTCGTTGGATGCCGGGGCGTACTACAATGTATCTCTGACGATTACAGATATACAGATGGTACTTACGAATGCTTTGACAGTGAATGATTACGGGACTCAAGGGAATACTAATTTTGATTATAAATATGAGATGCACAATTGACAGGACGCAAACGGGAATACTTAAAAGTATGATTCGCCTAATGGCTTGTTCATGTTCTTTGTTCTTGATTTTGCTTACAGTGACAGGGTGTGACAGGGAGGAAGATGAAAGATTTCCTTCGGGACATCATGATCCGATAGAAGGAGATGGGGAGATGGTGCCTATCAACGTAAAAGTGGATGGGGTAGATGAGTTTCTGGGTGGTGCGGTTACCCGTTCCGGAGAGATTTTGACAAAGATAGTGCAGCCTTTGGACAGTACTTATGATTCGGGCTATGATGTAGAAACGACAATTGAATCTTTACTTCCCGTTAATCCGGTACAGACGCGTGGCAATATGGCCAATATGCAGTTTCGGGTTGTAGCCTATAAAAACAATTCCATAACGGCTGCTAATTATGCGGGTACAGCGGTTTATAGTACCAATGCTTCCGGTATTGCCTCGATTGTAGCGAATACAGCCACTCCCGCAGCTGTTTCCGGACAGTGGGTGTTAAGGCCCGGGACGTATGCGTTTGTCTTCTATTCATACGGAACCAATTCTGCTCCGGCTGCTTTGTCCGGTAATTGGTCGACGACAGTGACGCATAACCAGGATTTCATGTTGTGTCAGAAGACCGGGGTAGATGTAAAGGCCGATGCAAGCGGGCAATGCCTGTTGAGCGGCATTAGTTTTTCAAGGCAGTGTGCCCAACTTCAGTTGTGTGTAGTGGCTAAAGAGTTTAATAATAATACGGTTCAGCAGTGTGCGGCAACTATCTCGGGACTTAGCAACAGCCCTGTGACCTGGAATGCGAGCCAGACAACTCTTCCTGTAACGGGGACAAGCGGGACATTGAACGTGGCATGGACTAATCCGAATACAACCACGGTGAATAGTAATGTGTATAAGGTACTTCCTCAAACGAGCCGTACGCTTACGATAAAGTTTACTACTTTAAAAATCGGTAACGGACAAATGAATAACGCTATTACGGTTAGTGCTACAAGCCGTATATTCAGTGCAGCCGGTAATTATAAGATAACGGTTAGCATTGTGCCAAATTATATTTCAGTGAGGAGCTATAAATGGGCAAGGGGAAATCTTTATAAAAGCGGATCTAATTTTTACTTTGAGGCTGCTCAGTCAAATTATCATGGTGGTGCGACAGAAGGAGGATTCATCGGATGGAATACTCTTGATATCGGTGTAGGTAAATATAATAGTGGGAATTACTCTACGGCCAATGACCCCTGTTATCAAGTAGTCCCTCCCGGTACTTGGGAAACACCTTCTGATGGACAACTACAAGATCTGATTAATGCGGGAGTTACCTATAGCGGCTCTCCTAAAGGTTTTTGGTTCGGAGGGAACAATGGGGTATTCCTGCTTGCTTTGGGAAGCCGGGATCAGTCCTCTACTACAATAAACAATACTATATCGAAAAACGGAGCTTGGGCTTTTTATTGGTCCCGGACTCCTTCCGGAAAAACAGCCAAAGGGCTTAATGCTATGCAAGGTAATAATAGTGCCGGTATAGACAACAGTTGGGCGCGGCCTGATGGCAGAACGATAAGATGTGTTAAACGATAAATGGTATATTCTATGAAACAGGTATTAGAATGTTGTTTGCTTTCATTAAGTCTATTCCTCTTTTTCTCTTGCGGGAAGGAGGAAGAAGGACCTATCCCAACCGATAGACAAGTGCCTATCGGGGTTATGGAAGCTTCTTTGAGTACGAGAGTGTCCACACGCGGAGTCATCAATACTGATATTTATAAATTGGGTATTTTCCGTACGGACGCTCAGGGATATCCACCTCAGTATGATGCTCCCTATAGTTACGACGGTGTAGCCGGTTGGACGGCTACTACAGAAATACTGGTGGATCACCGTTCGGCGAGCCTGTACGCATATTATCCTTATCAGTCTGTATCATTTGCCGATAACACTACGAAGGCGATTTTGGTTGCCCGGATTTATGATGCAGCTAAAGATATGTGTTACGGTAGCGCTACGTCTGCAAATGGATCAGGCATGATAAATAATGATCATAAAGGAGTGCGATTTATTGATATGAAACATGCGTATGCCCGATTGAAACTTACATTTGTCCGGGGGACGAATGTGATGTCAGGCCGTAAATGCAAAATTGAAAACATAGTGTTGAAGAATAATTCAACCAATTTTTATCTTCAGCGGCAAGTCGATATAACTACCGGCACGATTACCGAAGGGACCCCTGCGGCGGAGGGATATGTACACAATCCGAATGTAGAAATTGCATCCGGGAACCAAGTTTATGAATATTTACTTCCTCCGCAATCTTTGACTGATAATAAATTGACCATTTCGGTAACGGTAGATGGTGAAGTCCGTACGGTCACGGTTACTGCGTTTGGCGGTACATTGAATGCAGGAGGATACTATCATGTTACATTGACAATCAATGATGTGCAGATTGTTCCGAGTGCGGGTGTAACCGACAACGGGTATACGTCGGGGGATGATCCGAAGAATCCCATTCAGAATAATACTCCAAGTGTGGTTTAAAATGACTGATAATAAATGATAGGAGAGGCTCGCTAAGTGTGAGGTTTATACGGGCTATCCACACCTTTTAATAAATTGATTTTAGATAGATAAGATGAAAAGAGAACTGAGCATGGTCTTGTGTCTGCTGTTGCTTCCGGGCATGGCAGGAGCGGGGACCGGTGCCGACTCGCCGGAAAAAAAAGCGGCGTCGGCAGTGAACAACAAACGAAACGTACGACAGAAAATAACCCCGGTGGGTACTCGAAAGTCTACCTCGGTACGCCCTTTGTCCGTATGCGAGGTGAAAGTTGACCTGCCTACGGACAGCATGCTGCTCTCGTGGGTAGGCTTTTTGTCGCCTTCGGCTACGGAGGCACCGAAGGTTGAGGAGGTGCGGCAGACTGTGAGTGGCAGCATCGTGCTGGATTACAGTCGTGGGCAGAAGACGAAGTATGATGAGCGTAACTTTGTAGAAGCTGTTTACAAACTTTTGGCTGTGACACGTCCGCTTAGAGAAACACCGGGTGTGAGTCTGGAAGGTATTCGTTTGACAGGTTATACGGCTCCGGACGGTGACTATCGGGCGAACGAACGTCTGGGTTTACAACGAGCACTGGCATTGAAAGATTATATTCGGCGGGAAAAAAGCTTCGGCACAGTGCCTTTTGAGGTGAACTGGATAGCGGAGGATTGGAAAGGATTGACCGATCTGATAGTTGGGTCGGAGATGGCATTCAAAGAGTCCGTACTCGATATTATCCGTACAGTGGATGTAGTGGATGGTCGTGAACGAATGTTGATGGATTTGGCCAGTGGGACTGCCTACCACTATTTGTCGTCGGCTTTTTTCGGGAGGTTACGTCGCATTGAGTACGAGGTAACCTACGTGGACGGAAGCTTCGCGACACAGCCGTCGATAGGCATGACAGAAGGGGTGTCGGTTGTTACTTCGGGCAAACAGGAAGCATTCTCGGTGGCGGACTTCTGCCGTTTGGCAGAAGCACATGCCGTAGGTTCGGCTGAATTCAATGACTTGATGGACTTGGCGGGACGTCTTTATCCGGATAGTCCGGTGGCATGCATCAACGCTGCCGGAGTAGCCTTGTTGCGCCGCGATACGGAGCGTGCCCGGAAATATCTGCAACGCTTTGCCACCCTGCCTGAAGCCGGGTGTAACATGGGTATTCTTTGCCTGCTTGAAGGTGACCGGGGAAAGGCGGAAGTCTACCTGAGCCTGGCACAGGCGGGAGGAAGTGTGCCGGCAGGAAGGGCACTGCGCTTCCTGCAAAGTAAGTAAAGGTTCACTGCAGAATACACAGATTCACATGGATTCGTTTTTTTCTCTCCGTGTGGTTTCGCTAAATAAAGGATAATAAAGAATCGGTGTAAACTGTGGTGAAAATAAAAATGGAAAACACAAACTGACGAAAGTTATGGATATAGCGGAAATAGCAACAATGGCGTTTATCGCTTCGGGGATGACATACAATGCCGTGAAGTATTGGCGGGTGAACCGAAAAGTGCATCTCGCCCGTGAATGGCCGGTGCATCTGATTCTGAAGCGAACGGATGATTTGTCGGAAGAGTGCCGGAGAGCGGTCTTGTTGGTTTTTGACCGACGGGGATATCTGGTGCGCAAGTACCCTGAGGCGGATGTACTGAAACGGAGAAAAAGGTGGCGGTTGCGTTGTACCGTACAAGAAGGAATGTTGAACTTCTGTGTGCTGTTTACACCCCATGCGCTCTGCCTGAGCGGGATACATCATCGTGATGATGTGTCCCGCCTGTTTGCCGGTCATGCCGGCATCTGTATTGCTGAAACGGGACTGCAGGAGATTATTCATGGCACATCGTTAGAGTTGATAGTGGTCGGTACGGAAACAGACGAGGAAAATGAAAAGGTCGATTCTGCCACACTGAATGCATTGCTTCCGACAGAAGTGATTACGGACGCAATGGCAAAGGAGCTTCCGGTGGAGTTGAAGGGGTGTAGCGAACAATGGCATACGGGAAGCGTGCATTATGCAGAAGGTGAACCGGACAACTGGCTTGCCGTGCGCCGTGAGGGGGACCGGTTGTTGATGCAGTTTCGTACCAATTTTTCTGCCGTGGAACGGGAGGCAACCATTGAAATAGGGAACGGTGAGGGAGTACATTTGCTCAAGGTGCGTCAGCAAGTGATGGGCATTCATCCCACGTTGACGGTCAGTCGCCGGCTCTACGTCAGTACCGGGCGGAAGAACGAGGCGGTGACGCTAACCGTTATCCCCGACAACGAACAGGCATGCTGGTGTGTGAGGAGCGCCAACGCTAACGACGGCGGATGTTGGTATTCGGTCTATCCGCCCGTAGGCCTGCAACAAAAAGGAAGCCAGAACTTGAAAGTGCACCTTGAAGCGAAACCTGCCAGTGTGCGTTCGCGCTCGCTGGTACTGACACTCGAGACGGGGACATATCCTTTCAGCCAGACAACTGATCTGCTATTGATGCAGGGTGTCTGCTTTGACTATTATATAGAATATCCGCCGGAGGATCCTTGCGCACGCCATAGCAGGGTGATAGAGACACCACCGGACTATCGGGAGGAGGAGGGAGTGAGGACGTACATCGTGTGTGTGGACAGTAATCAGTCATGGCGCATCGTGAGTGACAAGGCGGCGGACTGGGTGGAGGTGAGTGAACCCGAACTGTTGCAAGGACATTATGACGGACGGTTCACGGTGAAGGTGCATTCTAATGCCGGATACCGGGTGCGTGGTGGATTTCCGGCAGCACGTCACACGGTGCTCTCGTTGGTGAATGATACGGGCGTGGTACGCGATATCCTTATTTATCAAGGTGGTTACGTACGTATCCGGGGTAAATATTGGCTGGACCGTAATCTGGCGGCAGGCGGGAAATTAGCACAGGTAGCCATCCCGTTGGGGTTGGAAGTGGATACCACGCTTAATCAGGGTACGTATTTTCAGTTTGGCTGTCCTACTGATCGATGGGAGGAGAACTTTACGCCCTGTCGCGGCAGTTGGTACGATGGTACGGCAGAGAGTCCTGCACGGATTAATGAGTTGGACCCTTCGCCGGAGGGGTGGCGGCTACCATCGCGTATCGAAATGGAGGCACTGATGAACAGTCCCGCTGCTCCGATGGAGCTTCAACGGGAGGAGGACCGGACGAATATCTGCCTTCTGAGTGACGACGGAGTACCGGTGTATCTGCCGCTGTGCGGACACCGGAGTCACATCAACGGCTGCCGGATTGTGATTCCGCATGGGCATCGCTACTGGACGGGGAGTAGCCAAAGCCCGGTATATGGTTATTCGCTCTGCGTGGAACCCAGCCGGCAGATGTATCTGATGCACGATATGAAAAAATATGGGTTTCCGGTGAGAAGCATTTTCAACGATGAACGACAAATGGTTAACGATAAACTTTGAAAGATATGGTAGAGATAAGAAAGATCGAGGAGGTGTGGGGAGGTGTCGACATTCCGGAGATAACCGGAGTATACGATCCGCTGAGCGGGCTAAGAGACGGGACTATTACATCGCAGGCACCGATTGTAGTTTCGGGTTGCAATCTGAACCGTTATGCGTTGGAGAATATCAGATTGTGCCTGGTGACACATGCCAAACCGGAACAGGTGATCGATATCAGGCTTGTGTATACGTACTCTGAGGGGAAGGTGGTTGTGGCTTTACCGGAGTTGAAGCCGGGTGAGTATCGTCCTGCGGTGATACTGAAAGGAGATGAAAAAAAGGTGTATGTACTGCCTATGCGGTGGGTGGTACGAGGAAGGTGGAGAAGATAAGGAACGAGTAATTCTGCGGTGCAGAAATAAACATAAGCAAAATGAATGCGAAGAAGAATTTAATGGCATTTATATTGACGGTATCCTCAATAGCGTTGATGGTGATTTGTCTGGGCCTGGGGATGGTGAAAGCCTGTGCGGGAGGAGACGGGAGCGAATGGAAAGAGAAGGTGGCGGCAGACACGCTGCATGTGGTGCATTATACACGGCCGGATTTACCACAGATAATGACCGATCCTGCGGAACGTGCGGTCTACTACGTGAAACATTATTGGGATGGTTATCTGACAGGTGATACGGCATGGGTGAATAGTGGAGACACGGAGCAGTTGTATGTTGACTTTATCGATGCGCTGAAGTATGTCGAACCTGAGACCGGGCGAAAGGCATTGCATACCATGATGGTACGGATGGAGGCAGACAGTACGGCATACCGGCGCTTTGGCCTGCTGGGGGAAAAGTATCTCAACGAGCCGAATTCACCGATGCGCAACGAAGACTTTTACATCGCGGTACTGGAACAGATGCTGCAATCGGACAGATTGCAGGAATGGGAGAAGATCCGTCCGGCAGACCGATTGAAGCAGGCACACAAGAATCGCCCGGGAATGAAAGCGGCGGATTTTACATATGTCACGGTACATGGTGACAATAGCCGGATGAGCAGGCTGAAAGCCAAATATACGATGTTGTTCTTTTACGATCCAGACTGTTCGAATTGCCGGAAGTTTGAGAAGTTATTTGCTGAAATACCTGCTTTCGTTGAGATGATGGAAAACGGGACACTGCGGGTGCTGGCTATCTATCCTGACGAAAACAGGGAAGAGTGGGCGGCAAAGGCAGTGTATATGCCGCAGGGATGGATCGTGGGCTGGAACAAAGCAGGCGATATCCGAACCCGGCAACTTTACGATATCCGCGCTACGCCGACTATCTATCTGCTTGACGGGCGGAAACGGGTGATACTCAAAGATACTTCGATGGAACAGTTGATAGACTATCTGGCGACACAGGCCGGAGAGTGATATTAGATAACACAAGTTTGCAGATTGCCCCGGTACTCTCTTCCGATAAAAGTATGTACAACAGTGGTTGTCGTTTATTCTTGTCAGGAATCACCGGAAGGGAGACCGGGGCTTTTGATTATTTTAAACCGGTTTACTCCTCCTTCATCGTCAACTGTATCCGTTTCCGTTCGAGGTCTATGCTCAGTACTTTCACCGTGACGTGCTGATGAATGGAGACCACTTCGGTGGGATCGGTGATGAATCGGTTGGCAAGCTGGGAGAGATGGACAAGCCCGTTCTCCTTGATGCCTATATCGACAAAAGCTCCGAAGTTGGTGATGTTGCTGACAATACCGGGTAGAGTCATCCCTTCGCGGAGGTCGTTGATGGTGCGCACGTTACGGTCGAACTCAAATACCTGAATGGTATCGCGTGGGTCGCGTCCCGGTTTGTCGAGTTCTTGCAGAATATCCTTCAAGGTAGGGAGTCCTACGGTGGGGGTGATATACTTTTCCATTTCGATACGGGTACGCAACGATTTGTCGGCAATCAGTTGAGGAACAGTACATGACAGATCTTTGGCCATCTGTTGCACGATCCCATAACTTTCGGGATGCACAGCGGTGTTGTCCAACGGATTCTCTCCTCCGGCGATACGGAGGAATCCGGCGCATTGTTCAAAAGCTTTAGCTCCCATGCGGGGCACTTTCATCAACTCTTTACGTGAGGCAAAGGCGCCGTTGGCAGCGCGGTAGGCTACAATGTTCTGTGCCAGTTGCGGACCCAGACCGGAAATGTAGGTGAGCAGATGACTGCTGGCTGTGTTGAGATTGACACCTACCTGGTTGACACAGTTCTCCACTGTCTGGTCGAGTGATTTTTTCAATTTGGTCTGGTCTACATCATGCTGGTATTGGCCGACACCGATGGACTTAGGATCGATCTTGACCAGTTCCGCCAGCGGATCCATCAGCCGGCGAGCGATGGAGACGGCCCCACGGACGGTGACATCATAATCGGGAAACTCGTCACGGGCCGTTTTGGAGGCCGAGTAGATAGAAGCACCCTGTTCGCTGACAACAAACACCTGTACGGGACGGTCGAACTGTTGGTGCGTGACGAAGTTTTCCGTTTCGCGGCTGGCAGTTCCGTTACCGATGGCGATGGCCTCTATCTTGTAAGCTTCAATCATTTTGCGGAGTTTCGAAGCCGCTTCGGTTTTCTTGTCTACCGGCGGGTGAGGATAGATGTTTTCATTGTGTACCAGATTGCCTTGTGCATCGAGGCAGACCACCTTACAACCGGTACGAAAGCCGGGATCGATACCCATTACCCGTTTTTGTCCCAAGGGTGGGGCAAGAAGCAGTTGGCGTAGGTTTTCGGCAAAGACCCGGATCGCTTCGTCATCGGCCTGTTCTTTACTGAGGGAGGCAAATTCGGTTTCGATGGAAGGTTTCAGCAGACGGCGGTAGGCATCCTGTACGGCCTCTGCCACCTGGCGGCCGCATTCGTTATTGCTACGGACAAACTGGCGGTCGAGCCGTTCGAGGCATTCGTCATCGTCGGGGGTAATGCTGACTTTCAGCAAACCTTCGGCCTCGGCACGGCGGATGGCCAGCAGGCGATGGGAGGTGCAGCGTTTCAAGGGAGAAGAGAAGTCGAAATAGTCCCGGTATTTGGCGGCCTCTTCGTCTTTACCCTTCACTACTTTAGCGCTGATGACAGCCTGGCGGGCAAAGAGATTACGCACTGCATTACGGGCACGTTCGTCTTCGCTCACCTGCTCGGCGATAATGTCGCGGGCACCTTTCAGAGCATCCTCTGCGTCTTTGACATCGCCTTTGACGAACGCAGGAATACGGGAGCCCAGGTTGTTCTCGCGCTGCATCATCAGTAGCAGAGCCAGAGGTTCGAGTCCTTTCTGGCGGGCGGCTTCGGCGCGGGTCTTGCGTTTAGGCTTGTAGGGCAGGTAGATATCTTCAAGAGCGGTGGCATCCCAGGTGGCATCGATGCGTTGCCGCAACTCAGGCGTCAGTTTGCCTTGCTCGCCGATGGTGCCGAGAATGGTCTCTTTGCGTTTGGCGAGTTCTGAGAGTTTATCGTACTGCGTTTTGATAGATTCTATCTGCACTTCGTCGAGTCCGCCGGTGATTTCTTTACGGTAGCGGCTGATGAAAGGGATAGTGGCTCCCTCGGCTAACAGCCCGAGAGTATTACTGATCTGCTTTTCCGGCAGGTTGAGTGCTGCCGAAATCATTTTGTGAAAAATTTCCATAAACTATTTTTAGGACATTGAGCGACAAATGTACGCAATAAATCTGCTATAACCATCAACTTTTACTATCTTTGCGGGCATAAAAAAACGGATACACACACTCTAAAACAGATGAATATGCCGGTATCGTTCAAATATATTCTTTATTTACTTCTGTTAGTTATCGGTTGCTGTCCTCCCATGGCAGGACATGCTGCTACCGGTGAGAAACCCATACTGATGATCTGTTCGTACAATCCGGGAGCGTATCCGACTTCAGCCAATGTATCCGACTTTATGGACGAATATCAGAGGTTGGGGGGCAAACGGGGAGTGGTCATTGAAAACATGAACTGTAAGAGTTTCTCAGACTTTCCCCGCTGGAAGGGAGTGATGGAGAATATTCTGGATAAATATCGGGGAAGCCAGGAACCGGCGCTGATCATTCTGTTCGGACAGGAGGCGTGGGCGTCTTATCTGTCGCTGAATGACTCGGTGACAGGAGAAGTGCCGGTAATGTGCGCACTGACCAGCAGGAACGTGGTGCTTTTGCCGGACGACGGGAAAGATCTGGCACACTGGATGCCGGAATCTTCCGATTTTTATGAAGACAGTCTGAAGCACCAGGTATGCGGCGGTTTTCTGTACGAATACGACATCGCGTCGAACATCCGCATGATCCGGGCAATCTATCCCGATACGAAGAACATTGCTTTTATATCCGACAATACTTACGGTGGCGTCACTTTGCAAGCTCATGTGCGAAAGGAAATGAAACAGTTTCCGGATATGAACCTGATTTTGCTGGACGGGCGCGAACATACCATTTATACTATTGTGGATGAACTTCGGAAATTGCCGAAGCATACGGCCGTTCTGTTAGGCACTTGGAGAGTGGACAAGAACGAAGGCTATTTTATGCGCAATGCTACGTATTCGATGATGGAGGCGATTCCGGATGTACCGACGTTTACGGCTACTTCCATCGGTCTGGGTTATTGGGCCGTAGGCGGAGTGGTTCCCGTTTTCCGGACGTTCGGTAAGGAATTGGCGGAGGAGGCGGTCAAGTTGTTGGATAATCCTGAAGATCCGAATATGCGGGTAGAAGTAGTGGGTACGGAAGCGTTGCTGGACAGTAAGAAAGTGAAGGAACAGAAGATAGACGTGGCCGCTCTGCCGATGAAGGTAAAGTTGGTCAATGAATCACCCTCTTTCTATAAACAGTACCGGTATCAGATTTGGGTGGGCGTAGGTGTCCTCTGCATTCTGGTGATAGGATTGCTGGTTTCTATCTATTTCTATCTGCGGACAAAGCGGCTGAAAGACGATCTGGAGCGTTCGCAAGTTGCTTTGTATGAAGCGAAGGACCGGGCAGAGGAGTCGAACCGGCTGAAGAGTGCTTTTCTTGCCAATATGAGTCATGAGATACGAACACCCCTGAATGCGATTGTAGGATTCTCGGATGTGCTGGCTTCGGGTGGGAGCTCGGAAGAGGATCAGCGGAATTATTTCAGAATTATCCAGTCGAACTCCGACCTGCTGTTACGACTGATTAATGATATACTCGATCTGTCGAGGCTGGAGGCGAACAAGGTGATACTGACACCGGAAGACTGCGATGTGGTTCAACTGTGCAGGCAGGCATTATCGTCGGTGGAGATGTCCCGCAGGGAATCGGGTAACCGGTTTGTTTTTGAGACAAAGACCGACTCCTTTGTTCTTCAGACAGATATTCAACGCTTACAGCAAGTGCTTATCAATCTGCTGACCAATGCGGCGAAGTTCACCAAGAATGGTACGATCACATTGCAGTTTGAGGTTGAGAAGGAGAAGAATCGGGTGTTGTTTGCGGTGGCGGATACCGGATGCGGCATTCCGAAGGAGAAACAGAAACAGGTGTTCGAACGGTTCGAGAAGCTGAACGAGTATGCGCAGGGAACCGGATTGGGACTCTCAATCTGTAAACTCACGGTAGATAAATGGGGTGGTGATATCTGGATCGACCCGGATTATGAAGGTGGGGCGAGATTTGTGGTTTCGCACCCGTTATAAGAAAAAGAGACTACCACAGGGTCACACAGAGTCTTACAGAGTTCATTCCCTATTTAAATTCTCCCGGTGGGACTCAGTGTTATTTGGTGGTGAATCAAATTTAAAACATGATTATGATGAAAAGATTGATTTGTATGTATGCTTTCTTGCTCTGCCTGGTATGTGTGTTGCCGGCACAAGAGAGAGAGGTGAAACTGAAAATTGTGCAGACCAGTGATGTACATGGTAATTACTTTCCATATAACTTCATTACACAAAAGGAGTGGGGCGGAAGTCTTGCACGTGTATATGCGTTGGTGCAAAAGAACCGGGAGGTGTATAAAGGAAACCTTATATTGCTGGATAACGGAGATATTCTGCAAGGACAGCCTTCGGCATACTATTATAATTATATAGATACAGTGGCGCCTCACGTATGTGCCGAGATGATGAATTTTATGGGATATGACGCCGGGAACATGGGAAATCATGATGTGGAAACAGGACGCGCTGTATTCGACCGCTGGATTGGTGAGTGCAATTTCCCGGTGCTGGGGGCAAACATCGTTGAAACGGCTACGGGAGAGACTCATCTTCCTCCTTATCGGGTGTTGGAGCGCGACGGAGTGAAGATTGTGGTGCTGGGAATGATTACGCCGGCTATTCCCGCGTGGTTGTCAGAGAATCTGTGGCAGGGACTGCGGTTTGACGATATGGAAGAGACAGCACGGAAGTGGATGAAAGTTATTCGTGAGAAAGAAAATCCGGATCTGGTGATCGGGTTGTTTCATGCCGGACAAGATGCTTTTGTGATGTCAGGCAAGTATAACGAGAATGCTTCGCTGAATGTGGCGAAGAATGTACCGGGATTTGATATGGTGCTGATGGGGCACGACCATGCGCGGGAGTGCAAGAAGGTGGTGAATGTGGCAGGCGACTCCGTACTGGTAATCGATCCGGCAAGCAACGGAATCGTAGTGTCGGACATTGACGTGACTTTAAAGTTGAAAGACGGTAAAGTGGTGAGCAAACAGATAGACGGTGTGCTGACGGATACAAAAGAATACGGAGTCAGCGAGTCCTTTATGAGACATTTCGCATTGCAATACGGGGCGGTTGAGAAGTTTGTATCTAAGAAGATCGGGGTATTTACAGAAGATATGTCTACCCGTCCCGCCTATTTCGGTTCGTCGGCATTTATTGATTTTATCCATTCGTTGCAACTCGATATTTCGGGAGCGGATATTTCGTTTGCCGCTCCGTTATCTTTCGATGCAGAGATAAAGAAAGGAGATATTCGTGTGAGCGACATGTTCAATCTGTATAAGTACGAAAATATGCTTTATGTGATGAAGTTGTCGGGCAAAGAGATTAAAGACTTCCTGGAAGAGTCCTATTATATGTGGACGAACCGGATGAAATCTCCCGAAGACCACTTGTTGTGGCTGAAAGAAAAACGTAGGGCAGGTGCCGAAGACCGGGCTTCGTTCCAGAATTTTAGTTTTAATTTCGATTCGGCTGCGGGAATTATCTACACAGTGGATGTGACCCGACCGAAGGGAGAAAAAGTGACTATTGTCAGTATGGCGGACGGTTCTCCGTTCCAGATGGATCATATCTACAAAGTGGCGCTGAACTCTTATCGTGGCAACGGCGGGGGAGAACTGCTGACAAAAGGATCGGGAATCCCGCAGGAGAAACTGAAAGAGCGTATTATCTTCTCTACGGACAAGGACCTCCGTTTCTACCTGATGCAGTATATCGAGAAGAAAGGTACGCTTGATCCGCGTGCGCTGAACCAATGGAAATTTGTACCGGAAGAGTGGGTGAAACCTGCCGCAGAGAGAGATTATGAATATCTGTTTGGTGGAAAATAAAATAATATGGCTGAAGAACTGACATTTATATCGGGTAGCAAAGAGGAGCAATATCTCTCTTTGCTACCTCAGGTGAGATCCCTGATAGAGGGCGAGGTGGATTTAGTGGCCAATTTGGCCAATGTGGCTGCTGCCCTGAAGGAGGCTTTTGACTTTTTCTGGGTGGGTTTTTATTTGGTGAAGCAGGATCAGTTGGTACTGGGCCCGTTCCAAGGTCCGGTGGCTTGCACACGTATCCGGAAAGGCAAAGGAGTTTGCGGTACTGCCTGGCAGGAGGGTGCCACGCTGTTGGTGCCGGATGTGGAAGTTTTTCCGGGACATATTGCTTGCAGTTCGTTATCCCGATCGGAAATAGTGGTTCCGCTGATAAAAGACGGTAAGGTATGGGGAGTGCTGGACATAGACAGCGATCTATTGAATTTCTTTGATGAAACAGATCGGAAATATCTGGAAGAAATGTGCGGCTATTTATCAAAATAATGACTATCTTTGCCGCCTCAAAATAAGAGTATAGTAGGTGGGACACATCAAAAAGATTCTATTATCGTTTCTGTTATTGACGCTGTTCGTAACGTACCAGGTAAGCATTACAATGTTTACTCATGTGCATTACGTGAACGGTGTGATGATAGCTCACTCTCATCTCTACAAAGGTACCCACTCGCATACTGCTTCCAACATTATTGTTATTGCACATTTTGCCGCATTCCATTCTTTGGAAGTCGATGTGCATTATGATTTTACACCCGAACGCCCGATTCTGTTCACCGTAGAGATACCGGAGAGTATACCGGTGACGGCCGGAACACATCTGCAGGTGATTTCTCTGCGGGCCCCTCCGGCAGAGTTAGCTTAAAAATGGGGATATGTCAAAATTCGCATTCACCACATAATCGGTGGTGGGCTATGCTCTCCTCTTTTCTTTTACTCATTTACATTTAAATATACAACTGCGAATCAGTATTTGGGAGTGAACGTAATGCTTCCAAAAGGTGGGTACTACGTGTAAGTGTGTTACATGTGTTACTGCTGATTCGTCTTTTATGGTTAACAAAAAAGAATGAAACATTATATAGTTATGCTTGTGCTTGCTTGTGTAAGCATGAGTTCGTATGCGGTCAATCCGATTAAAGAAGGTAATATGATTGCCGGACACGTTATTGTGAAGGGCACTGAAGAAAGTATCCCATTCGCAACAGTGATGATTCTGGGAACCAACCGCGGTGCGGTGTCCAATGAGGAAGGACAATTTGAATTCCGTAAACTGGCTGCCGGTAAATATACGCTCCGTGTACAGGTGATGGGGTATAAAACACAGGAAAAAACAATTACGGTCAGTGCAGAGGCTACGTCCGTGGTTCATTTCCAAATGGAAGAAGTAAGTTTTACGACAGATGAAGTGGTGGTTTCGGCCAACCGGAACGAGGTGAGCCGAAAGGCGGCGCCGGTGGTCGTAAACGTGATGAGCGCTAAACTGTTTGAGACGGTGAACTCTACCGATCTGGCTAAATCGTTGAACTTCCAGTCGGGTCTTCGGGTGGAGAACAATTGCCAGAATTGCGGTTTCCCACAGGTGCGTATCAATGGGTTGGAAGGTCCTTACTCGCAAATCCTGATTAACAGCCGTCCTATCATCAGCGCTCTCTCGGGAGTGTACGGACTGGAACAGATTCCGGTAAACATGATCGAACGTGTGGAAGTGGTACGCGGTGGTGGTTCGGCGCTGTTCGGTGCCAATGCCGTAGGAGGAACGATCAATATTATCACGAAAGACCCGATTAATAATTCTTTCCAGGTGGCAAGCACGATGTCTAATATGAATGGCAAGTCGTGGGAGCAATATATGGGAGGAAACGTTTCTTTGGTGGCAAAAGACAATTCGTACGGTATCGCCTTGTACGAGACCTATCGTAACCGGAATCCTTATGATGCCGACGGAGACGGTTTTTCGGAACTCGGTAAGCTAAATATGAATACATTCGGGATGCGTGCTTATTATCGTCCTAACTATTTTAGCCGTATCAATGTGGAGTATCACACGACAAACGAATTCCGGCGGGGAGGAAATAAGTTCAATTTGCAACCCCACGAGGCGGATATTACTGAACAAACGAAACATATCATCAATAGTGGAGGAGTGAGTTACGATCGTTACTGGGGCGAGAAGCATAAAATGTCCGTATACGGTTCTATCCAGCATACGGATCGCAACAGCTATTACGGAGCACAGAAAGACATGAATGCCTATGGTAAGACAAACGATCTGACTTGGGTAGTGGGAGGTATGTATGTGGGCAACATGGACCGCTGTCTTTTTGCTCCGGCTACGTTTACCGGCGGTGTAGAGTATCAGAGCAACTCACTACACGATGTGATGACGGGATATCACCGCGACATGCAGCAGGATGTGCGTATTGCCGGAGGTTTTGTACAGAACGAATGGCGGTTGAATCGCTGGACGATGCTTGTAGGGGCACGTCTGGACAAGCATAACCTGATCGATCATCCGATTTTTAGCCCGCGTGTGAATTTCTTATATAAACCGAGCGATAATTTGCAGGCACGTCTGACATACTCTACCGGATTCCGGGCACCACAAGCATACGATGAAGACTTGCATGTAACGGCTGTGGGGGGTGAAGGAGTACAGATCCGGTTGGCCGACGGACTTCGTGAAGAGCGCTCCAACAGTTTCAGCGGTTCGGTGGATTGGTCGTTCCCGATGGGGCACTGGCAGTCAAACATTCTTCTCGAAGGGTTTTATACGGATTTACATCATGTATTTGTGCTCGAAGATATCGGTGAGGACCAAAATGGAGATAAGATAAAAGAGCGCCGGAACGGCAGCGGGGCCAAAGTATATGGTGTTAATCTGGATGCAAAGGTAGCCCACGGACGCGAAGCGCAGTTGCAGTTGGGATTTACGGTGCAGCGCAGCAGATATAACCGGGCGGAAGTATGGACCAGTGAAGGAGAAGAAGAGCAGACTACGAAACGCATGCCCCGTACGCCGGACTACTACGGTTATTTCACTTTTACGTCGGCACCATTAAAGAATTTCGATTTCTCGCTTTCGGGTACTTATACCGGTAAGATGATTGTGCCGCACATGGCCGGATACATCGAGAAGTCACGTATGGAGCACACTCCGCAATTCATGGATCTCAACCTGAAACTGAATTATACTTTTGTGCTGAAAGATCATATCAAAATGCAGGTAAACGGAGGAGTACAGAATATATTTAATAGCTTCCAGAAGGATCTGGACAAGGGAGAATTCCGGGATGCAGGTTACTTCTACGGACCGACTCAGCCGAGGACTTATTTTGTGGGGATAAAGATTATGAACTAAGTTTCTGATTTTATTCATATCTTTGTGATATCACATTTGAATTCTAAAAACAGAAGACCATGAATAAAGAAGTAGATCTTTCAGTATCCTGCCTTGGTAAGGTGAAAGAGCTGAAATATGATGTTATTATTTTGCCGTGGGGAGCTACGGAACCCCATAATTTACATTTGCCGTATCTCACCGATTGCATTCTCCCCCATGATATTGCCGTGGAGGCAGCCGAACTGGCACTTAGCCGTTCGGGTGTCCGTTGCATGGTGATGCCGCCCGTACCTTTCGGAGCGCATAATCCCGGGCAGCGTGAATTGCCGTTCTGTATCCATACCCGATATGCCACCCAGCAGGCTATTCTGGAAGACATCGTATCGTCCCTTCATGTACAAGGATTTCGTAAGCTGTTGATTTTGAGTGGACACGGAGGGAATAATTTTAAAGGGATGATTCGTGACCTTGCTTTTGAATATCCCGACTTTCTGATTGCTGCCGCAAACTGGTTTGAGGTGGTGTCGCCCAAAGGCTATTTTGAAGCGGAGATTGACGACCATGCCGGAGAATCGGAAACTTCCGTGATGATGCACTATCATCCGGAACTGGTGAATCTGGCTGAGGCCGGTGATGGCGAATCGAAACCGTTTGCCATTGCTTCGCTGAACGAAAAAGTAGCTTGGGCACCTCGCCATTGGGATAAAGCAACAGTAGACAGTGGTGTAGGAAACCCGAAAAAAGCAACAGCGGAAAAAGGAGAGCGTTATGTGAAACCGATCGTAGAGAAACTCGCCGGACTTTTTGAAGAAATGGCACAGCATGATCTATATGAATGATGGAAAGTGTCTGATAAAAAACAGGCAGCGTCAAATAGTTGACGCTGCCTGTTTTTTTAATTGTTACCTAAAAACTAATCTTTATTCCTATAAAAAACAACCTATTTATTAACTGCTGCAAAAATACAGCATGTAGTTGAATTACGTTTTGATATAAATCAAAAAATGTTTTTTACAGTACTCCCGAACGAACACGACTGAGTGTTTCCGGGGTCATCAGCAGGTAGGATGCAATGTGTGATAACGGAGCTCGTTTGATGATCTCCGGATGATGGTGCAAGAGTAGGTTGTAGCGTTCGCGTGCTGTTTCGAAACGCCATGAATCGGCCTTTATTTGCGATACGATGAGTGAGTATTCCAGTACCTTACGATAGAAAGCATTGATTTCTTTGGATTGTTCCAGCAACTTTTGCAGGACGTCATAAGGGAGCATATATACTACCGCCGGTTCCAATGCTTCAGCCATCAGGTGGGTAGGTTCTTGTTTTAACAGGCTTTCGATGCACATCAGGATACATCCTTCGTATGAGAAGTGCTCGGTGACATCTTTTCCGTTTTTATAATAAAATTGCCGCAACATCCCTTTACCGACAAAAACCATGTGGCGGCTTATTTGTCCTTCGTTCAACAACATTTCACCCTTTTCCAGCTCTTTGCGTATCAAGACCTGTGCCAGTAGTTCTCGTCCCTCTCTGTTCATCTCCGGATATCTGGAGTTTACAACAATATCCACTGTCTCTTTCAGGTTTTCCATTATGTTATATATTGATAAGTTATTATAGATTGCGGGGCAAAAGTACTAAAATCGGTTGATATAAATCAATTTTTCAAAGTAAAAAGATTCGTTTTACTCCGATGTCCGGCCGGAGGAAGAAGTGTATGAAAAAAAAGTTCTCTCCTTTAACATTTGAAACTTAGCTGGTTAACTTATTTCGCATAAAATCCTTGAAAAAAATGTTGCAGAAAGATTTGCGTAGTTTAAAAGTTACCTCTATCTTTGCATCGCATTTGAGAGGAAATGCGGTTAAAAAGGAAGTTTGGGTGAGTGGCTGAAACCACCAGTTTGCTAAACTGACGTACGGGTAACCGTACCGGGGGTTCGAATCCCCCAGCTTCCGCACCAAATCTCAACTTTAAGATGACAAAGAAGAGCTGAGTTTATTGCTTAGCTCTTTTTTGAATCTAATTTTCAATCGGGTGGGTTCGTCTAACGGTTAGGACACATGCCTCTCACGCATGTAATACGAGTTCGATTCTCGTACCCACTACTATATGATAATCAGCCTTTTACGATAGCGTAAAAGGCTTTTTTATTGCATCTTGGTTATGAATGATAAATATGAAGAGAGGCTTGGTACGGACCGTATGTTGCCACTTGTGTTTAGGATGGCACTTCCTGCGGTAATTGCACAAATCGTAAATTTGCTCTATAATATTGTGGACCGCATCTATATCGGGCATATCCCGGGAATCGGTACTCAAGCACTTGCAGGTATCGGGGTGGCAGGTTCTCTGATTATTTTGATTTCAGCTTTTTCGGCTATTGTGGCCGGGGGAGGTGCGCCTCTTGCAGCCATAGCGTTAGGGCAGGGCAACCGTACCCATGCCGGAAAAATATTGGGTAATGGCTTCGTGTTATTGCTGTTTTTTACACTTCTGACGTCCGGCTTATCTTATCTGTTTATGGAACCGATTCTTTTGTTTACCGGTGCTTCGGAACAGACGCTCGGGTACGCAACGGCTTATCTTTCGATTTATCTTATCGGTACCCTTTTTGTCGAAGTCTCTGTCGGGTTGAATACTTTTATTAATACACAGGGACGTCCCGGCATCGCTATGCTGTCGATTGTTATTGGAGCGTTGCTTAATATCTTGCTCGATCCTCTGTTTATTTTTGTCTTTGATTGGGGAGTGAAAGGAGCTGCGCTTGCCACTATTATTTCACAGGCTTGCAGTGCTGGCTGGGTATTGTTCTTTCTGACATCCCGGCGTGCTTCTTTGCGGCTCGAGCCTCGTTATATGAGGCTGGACCGGAAGGTTGTTGGAGCTATATTGGCGTTGGGAGCCTCACCGTTTATTATGGCAAGTACCGAAAGCTTGGTAGGATTTGTGCTGAACGGTTCATTGAAGACATTCGGTGATATCTATGTGAGTGCATTGACAATCATGCAGAGTGCCATGCTTTTTGTCAGTGTTCCCCTTGCCGGTTTCGCATTGGGATTCGTACCCATCGTAAGTTATAATTATGGTCATGGAAACCGAGAAAGAGTGAAGGAATGCTTCAAAATAGTGATGACCTTTATGTTTCTGTTCAATCTCGTTTTGATCCTGCTGATGATTTTGTTTCCCTCTGTGATTGCTTCGGCCTTTACTTCTGACGAAAAGTTGATAGAAACCGTAGTACAGGTGATGCCTGTCTTTTTGGCGGGGATGACTATTTTCGGGTTGCAGCGTGCTTGTCAGAATATGTTTGTCGCATTGGGGCAGGCCAAGGTTTCTATCTTTATTGCATTACTTCGTAAGGTGATCCTGTTGATTCCCCTGGCCCTTATGCTTCCATACCTGATGGGAGTGATGGGGGTATATGCTGCCGAAGCAATATCGGATGCTGCGGCAGCCATTTGTTGTACGGTCATCTTTGCGGTTCAGTTCCCAAGGATCATGAATAAATTGACGGTCCGTTCCTGACGAAATCCTGTAATACAACAAGGGGAGGCGTCAAGAGTAGATTTACACTAAGTAAGCTTCCAGGCAATGGCTTCATAAGGCCGTAACCACAGCCTGTTACCATGCAATACGGCCGGATACTTTTTATCTTCATAATTATGTAAGATGACAGTCGCTTTTCCATCCATACCCGTTGTCGTCATTCGGAGAAGTATAAATGGGGATTTCTTTCTACAAGCACCTTTTAGCAGGAAGATGTTCTTAAATTCTTATGAAACAGTAGTGTACAGAAGGAGGGAGAGGGTGGTCAGGATAGTCTGAAGCTGATCCGGAGGAAAGGGCATAAAAAAAGGCTACTCTCACGAGCAACCAATCTTTGTTAACCTTAAATCTAATACTATGAAAAACACATTGCAAATATACGGATTTGGAGAATATCGGCAAATTATCCGGGTATAAATCGTAATTTTGTAACCTTATTTAGTAAATCTGTTTTTCTTGTTAACATTTGATATGTCCTTTTTAGAGCTTTCTGCCTTCTTTGTCCTGTTTCCCTCTTTTATTTAGGCGATTCCCTCTGCAGATGTAGGTTTTTTCTTTTCATGCAAATCATTTCTTTCCCTACTTTTGTTCACATCAAACTGATATAACTAAAAACTATACGATATGAAGACTTTAACTTTTAAATACTTAAAATTGTTTCTGCTGGCAGTGGCAATGATAAATCTTACTTCTTGTGAGATTGAGATAGATGACTTTTATGATGATGACAATATCGGTGGTTCGTACTATAATAAATCCCTTGATCTTTGCAGTCGTCCCTGGGCAGATACGTTTTATGATGCCGACGGGAACTATTGCTATCAGGAACTGAATTTTTATCTCGATCGTCATGGAGAAGATTATATCCGGGTGGAATATCCCAACGGACGTTATTCCGAATCGGTGTACTCCTTTACCTGGAATTGGGAGGACCGTTCGCAATACTCCCTTCGGATGGTATATGGTCCCGGTGATGTCTCTTATCTCGACGATGTCTGGATTCGGGGGAATGTGCTGAGCGGATACCTGGATGGACACGATAATTATGTTGACTTTACCGGAGTGAGATAACCTAAACTTTTATATAGATAATTGCAGGCGGATTGATATATTCTTGATATATGTCAATCCGTCTTTTCAGTGTTTTTAGATACCTTTGCAGCCCGAAACGGATAAGGTAAAATGACACACAGAATTCAACAGGAAAGCATAAAGAGACGTCTGGCAAAACTGGCTGCTCCTATTTTTATTGAGACATTACTGATTATGATGCTGGGAGCGGTGGACACCATTATGTTGAGCCGTCACTCTGACAATAGTGTAGCCGCTGTCGGAGTTGTCAACCAGATTATTATGCTGACCTTTTTGGTGTTTGAGGTGATCAACCTGGGAACATCCGTACTTTGCTCGCAGTACCTCGGCGCAAGGCTTGAAAAGAAGGTGGTGCAGGTAGTGGGGGTGTCGTTGCTTGTCAATTTGTTGGTTGGTGGAATAATCAGCCTTATTCTGTTTACAATGGCCCGCACCATTCTGCAATGGATGGGCTTGGGGCCGGAACTGATGGCCGACGGTATGGATTACATGCGTATCGTGGGTGCATTCGCTTTTTTCCAGGCTATTTCTCTCACTCTTTCCGCTTCATTGCGCAGTGCCAATAAAGCCATATATCCGATGTTGGTGACGGTAGTAGTCAATATTCTTAATATTATCGGTAATTATTCGCTGATTTTCGGTAAGTTCGGCTGTCCCGAACTCGGGGTGGAAGGGGCGGCTATTTCTACAGCCTTCAGCCGTGGAGTATCTATGGTGATTCTGTTTGTCATTCTGTTCCGCAAACACATTCATCGTTTCCCGTTGGCCTACTTCCGTCCGTTTCCTTTTATCGAATTGAAGAATTTGATGCGGGTCGGTCTGCCTTCTGCCGGAGAGCAGCTCTCGTACAGTTCATCGCAAGTGGTCATTACTTTTTTTATCAATATGCTTGGAGTCGAGGCGCTGGCTACCCGTACTTATTGTGTCAACATTATCATGTTCGTCTATTTATTCAGCATCTCCATGGCCCAGGGAGGAGCTATCTGTATCGGACATTTGATAGGGGAGAAGAAACCCCATGCAGCTTTTCTGCTCGGTAAGTACGTCATGAAGAAATCCGTAATGATTACGCTGATTCTTTCCGGTATTATTGCCGCTTCCGGGCATGCTATACTGAGTTGGCTGACTTCCAATCCGGAGATCATCCGTATGGGAGTGATTGTGTTGCTGATCGATGTGGTGCTCGAGATAGGGCGTCCCATTAATATTTTTGCGACGAATGCCCTCCGTGCGGCAGGTGATGTGAATTATCCTTTCTATGTAGGATTGGTTGTGATGTGGAGTGTGGCTGTCGGCATAGGTTATTTATTTGGAATTTATTGGGCTTGGGGCATTTGCGGCATGTGGGTTGCTTTTGCTCTCGATGAAAACATTCGCGGAATTATCTTTGTCCGTCGTTGGTATGGGATGAAGTGGGTGAATAAAAGCTTTGTGAGGTCATAAATAGTTGCTATCTTTGCCGACGCTAATGCATCCTTATGCGTTTAACGGATACATTGGCTTATGGATACATTGGTAAATTATTCACATGGAGTGGTTATATAGTCTCTTTATCGAACATTCTGCTTTGCAGGCAGTTGTCGTTCTTTCCCTGATTTCCGCCATTGGGCTCGGATTGGGCAAAATTCATGTTTGTGGCATTTCGCTTGGCGTTACCTTTGTCTTTTTTGCCGGCATTCTGGCCGGGCACTTCGGATTGTCCATTGATCCGCAGATGCTGAATTACGCCGAGAGTTTCGGGCTCATTATCTTTGTATATGCCTTGGGGTTGCAGGTTGGTCCCGGCTTTTTCAGCTCATTTCGCAAGGGAGGGGTTACGTTGAATATGCTTGCCATCGCAGTAGTGATTCTGGGTACGTTTCTTGCGGTTGTTTGCAGCTATACCACCGGGGTTTCGTTACCCAATATGGTAGGCATTCTGTGTGGTGCCACCACTAACACTCCGGCTTTGGGAGCAGCCCAGCAGACGCTGAAACAGATGGGGCTTGAAAGCAGTACACCAGCTTTGGGATGTGCCGTGGCCTATCCTCTCGGAGTGATCGGGGTGATTCTGGCAGTTCTGTTGATCCGTAAATTGCTGGTACGCCGGGAAGATCTTGAAGTACAGGAGAAAGACGATGCCAACAAAACCTATATTGCCGCTTTTCAGGTACACAACCCTGCTATTTTTAATAAAAGCATTAAGGATATCGCTCATATGAGTTATCCAAAATTCGTCATTTCCCGTTTGTGGAGAGACGGCAATGTCAGTATTCCCACTTCCGAAAAGATTATAAAAGAAGGCGACCGCTTATTGGTTGTTACATCCGAAAAAGACGCATTGGCCCTTACCGTACTGTTCGGTGAACAGGAGAATACGGATTGGAACAAGGAAGATATCGATTGGAATGCTATCGACAGCCAATTGATTTCGCAACGCATCGTCGTCACCCGTCCCGAATTGAACGGGAAGAAGTTGGGAGCTCTCCGTCTGCGCAATCATTACGGAATCAATATCAGCCGTGTCTATCGTTCCGGGGTGCAATTGTTGGCTACTCCCGAACTTACCTTGCAGTTGGGTGACCGTCTGACAGTGGTCGGCGAAGCGGCTGCCATCCAGAATGTGGAGAAGGTACTTGGAAATGCCATCAAAAGCTTGAAAGAACCCAATCTTGTGGCTGTATTTGTCGGTATCATCCTGGGATTGGCCTTGGGAGCCGTACCTTTCTCAATTCCCGGTATCAGTACTCCTGTCCGGCTCGGACTTGCAGGCGGTCCCATTATTGTAGGCATCCTGATCGGGACCTTTGGACCCCGTTTGCACATGATCACCTATACCACTCGCAGTGCCAATCTGATGCTCCGTGCCTTGGGGCTGTCCCTTTATCTTGCCTGCCTTGGGTTGGATGCAGGTGCCCATTTCTTCGATACGGTATTCCGTCCCGAAGGACTTTTATGGATCGGCCTGGGCTTTGGACTGACCCTCGTGCCTACGGTGCTTGTGGGGTTCTTTGCTTTTAAGATTATGAAGATCGATTTTGGCAGCGTTTCCGGTATGTTGTGTGGCAGTATGGCCAATCCGATGGCATTGAATTACGCCAATGATACCATCCCCGGAGATAATCCGTCGGTAGCTTATGCTACGGTCTATCCGTTGAGTATGTTCCTTCGCGTCATTATAGCCCAGGTGCTGCTCATGTTTCTTCTATAGCCATTCGGGCGAAATTTATAAATTGTAAATCGTAAAATCGTAAATCATATGACTGCTCAAAGTAATATAACCCCCGAAAGTATCGTTGCCGATCTGCGTTATCTGCAACTGCTTTCACGTAGTTTCCCTACCATTGCCGCTGCCAGTACAGAGATTATCAATCTTGAAGCCATCCTGAATCTTCCGAAAGGGACCGAACATTTTCTGACCGATATACATGGCGAGTATGAAGCTTTTCAGCATGTATTGAAAAATGCTTCGGGAGCGGTGAAGCGGAAAGTGAACGAAATATTCGGCCATACTCTCCGTGAGATCGAGAAGAAAGAACTCTGTACGCTTATTTATTATCCGGAAGAGAAACTCCAATTGATTAAGGCAACCGAAACCGATATTGACGATTGGTACCTGATCACTCTCAATCAGCTGGTAAAGGTCTGCCAGAACGTATCATCCAAATATACCCGTTCGAAGGTTCGCAAATCATTGCCGGCCGAGTTCTCCTATATCATCCAGGAGCTACTTCACGAATCGACCATCGAGCCCAATAAACATGCTTATATCAATGTGATTATCAGTACCATTATTTCCACTCGCCGCGCTGACGACTTTATCATTGCCATGTGTAATCTGATACAGCGTCTTACGATCGATTCACTCCATATCGTGGGCGATATCTACGATCGTGGTCCGGGTGCCCATATCATAATGGATACTTTGTGTGATTATCACAATTTCGATATCCAATGGGGAAATCACGATATCCTCTGGATGGGTGCAGCATCGGGTAATGAAGCTTGTATGGCCAACGTGATCCGTCTCTCGATGCGTTACGGCAATCTGGGGACATTGGAAGATGGGTATGGCATCAATCTTTTGCCTCTTGCCACTTTTGCGATGGATACTTATGCGGATGATCCCTGTACCATCTTTGCACCTAAGACCAACTTTGCCGATTCTACTTATAACGAGAAGACCTTGAGGCTGATAACCCAGATGCATAAAGCTATTACCATCATTCAGTTTAAGCTGGAGGCAAACATTATTAATCGTCGTCCGGAGTTCGGAATGGGTGGTCGCAAGTTGCTTGAGAAAATCGACTTTGAACGGGGAGTATTTGTCTATGAAGGCAAAGAATATCCGTTGCGCGATACCAACTTCCCTACGGTAGATCCTGCAGATCCTTATCGTCTGACTGATGAAGAGCAGGAATTGATAGAAAAGATACATTACTCGTTTATGAACAGCGAGAAACTCAAAAAACACATGCGTTGCCTCTTTACCTATGGAGGTATGTATCTGGTGTGCAATTCCAATTTGCTTTATCATGCCTCTGTGCCTCTCAACGAGGATGGAAGTTTCAAGCACGTGAATATCTGCGGTAAAGAGTATTGGGGGAAGAACTTGCTGGACAAGATAGACCAATTGATTCGTACGGCTTATTTTGATGAAGATGATGAAGAAGAGAAACGCTTTGCCATGGATTACATCTGGTATCTGTGGTGCGGACCGGATGCCCCTTCGTTCGACAAAGACAAGATGGCTACGTTCGAACGTTATTTCATTGCGGATAAGAGCCTGCATAAAGAGACGAAAGGATATTATTATGCTTTGCGTAACAAAGAAGAAATCTGTGACCGGATTCTTGAAGAATTCGGAGTGACAGGGCAGCATACTCATATCATCAACGGTCATGTGCCGGTAAAGACCATTAAAGGCGAGCAGCCGATGAAAGCCGGTGGAAAATTGTTGGTCATCGACGGTGGTTTTTCGAAAGCTTATCAGCCGGAGACCGGTATTGCCGGATATACGCTGGTATATCATTCACATGGTTTGCAGTTGGTGCAGCATGACCCTTTCCAGTCTACACAGAAAGCCATCGAAGAGGGACAGGACATTAAGTCGACTACCTTCGTCATCGAGTTCAATTCACAACGAATGATGGTGAAAGATACCGATAAGGGAAAAGAGCTCGTAACGCAAATTCTGGATTTAAAGAAGTTGTTGGTAGCATACCGGATCGGTTTGATAAAGGAGAAGGTCTGATCAGGTTCACCACAGAATAACACAGCGTCTCACAGAGGAATAATTTTAATATAAACTCTGTGAGACGCTGTGTCGTTTGGCTGTGAATCAATTAGAACAGAACCACTCCTGCTTCCGCAATCACGCCTTTGTCGTAGGTCCTGGCTTTGTTATAGTAACGGCTGCCACCGTATCCGCCTGTGACGAACAAACCGAATTTATTTGTAAACCGATACTCCAGGTTGAGGCGTGCCTGCAAGGCATAAAGACGTGCCGGAATGCCTTCCACCTTTTTATTCCGGAAAGTTTCGATGTGCTGATAGCCTAAATCACCGCTTACAAACAAGTTTCTGTAGAGTGGAAGTTCAAGGCCTGCCCGATAGAATAATGCCGCAGAAAATTTATCGTCAAAATCAAGATAGTGTGTGCCTCCACCGAGGATAGTGTAGAAGAGTTTATTCTTGAAACGTGCACCTACATTGATTTTGGTACTGTTTCCTCCGAATACCATTAACTGTACCTTGGTCTGCGGGTTGGCATTGACCAGTCCCAGCTGAAGTCCTTTCATATCCTCCTTATGATAGTTGAACAGTCCGATCTGCAAACCTTTTGCCTTAGAGGCAAAATTGAACAGTCCCAATTGCACTCCGTTCATTTGTCCCCCGGTTACATTGGCAAGTCCGGAAAGTTGCAGTCCGTTCATTTCTTCTCCTACCACGTTGAGCAATCCCGACATCATAGGTCCGTCATATTCCTCACCGGTTACGTTGGCAAGGCCTGCCAATTGTACACCTGCGGCTTTATCTCCTGTGATATTCATGATACCACTCATCATCAGTCCGCGCATATTGTCTCCGGCAATGTTGCTTAAACCCGTAATCAGTACACCCTTTGCTTTGTTTCCGGTGATGTTGACAAGTCCCGAAACAGACAATCCTGCCAGATTGTTGCCGTTTACGTTACTGATACCTCCAATCTGCACTCCATGCATGCTTCCTCCCGCAAGGTTGGCCAATCCGGAAATCTGCACACCGTTCATATTGTTCTGTACCATACTTCCGAAGGCATTGAAGCCTACACCGTGCAACTTATGCATTGCCGAGAAAAGCCCCAGGTTGACATATGTAGTCTGTGTACTGTCAAGTGGTTGCGTACATGCTTTTTTCCATAAAGAAAGATTGATTCCCCCACTTTTGTTTCCGCCTTTATTCTGTGCAGGCAGACAGACTGCAGCCGAAAGAAGAGCTGCTACAAGAATTATTTTCTTCATAAGCTAAATTTTTAGAACGCAAATTACGCAGATTTGCACGGATTATCCTATTAAAATCTATGCAAATCTGCGTAATCGATGTTTTTTTAAGAAAGATAGAGACTGCTTTTATCCTTTTGCCTCTTGATATAAGAAGCGTTTGATACTCTTCTTCGGAGTCTTTTCAAACTCTTCCGGATAGATTTTCATTTTCGAAATCTGGCTGTAGGCAGGAAGCATTTCGTTCAAGGTAATCCGGTTTTCTTCCATCACCCGTTCCATGTCTTCATTTTTCAGACCATGCGCAAAGGCTTCGTCAAAATCCGGATAAACCAGTCCCACCAGTTTGTCATTCTGCTGTACGATAATACTTTCGGCCACGTACGGCAGATTGTTCAGCTTATCTTCTATTTCTTCCGGATAGATATTTTGTCCGCTGGCACTCAATAACATATTCTTGCTGCGTCCCTTAATTGTGATGTTGCCTTCAGCATCTTCTAGGGCAAGGTCACCGGTATGTAACCATCCGTCTTTATCGATCACCTGGGCGGTAGCCTCTTCATTCTTATAGTAGCCTAACATTACGTTCGGACCTTTGCAGACAATTTCGCCTACTACGTTTTCCGGATCGGGTGAAAGGACTTTCACTTCCATGTTGAGTGCTGCTTTTCCACATGATCCCGGTTTGAAGCGTTTCCAGTCTTCATAACAAATGATAGGACCGCACTCGGTCATACCATAGCCCACTGTATAAGGGAAGTCGATCATTCTCAGGAATTGTTCCACCTCCTGGTTGAAGGCGGCTCCACCTACAATGACAGCTTCAAAGTTGCCGCCAAAGCCTTTTATCATCTCTTCGCGTACCGTTGCTTTAATCTTATCATTGATAATCGGCACTTTAAGCAGCAGCTTCATGGTAGGAGTCTCCAACTTCGGAAGTACGCTCTTCTTGATGATCTTTTCAATAATCAGCGGAACAGCCACGATCAGATTGGGTTTCACATCGGCAAACGCCTGGAAGATAATCTTCGGGCTCGGCATGCGGGTGAGGAAGTAAATCTGGCAACCTACCGCAAATTCATACAGGAACTCGAAAGCCAGTCCGTACATGTGTGCCATCGGCAGCATGGATACGATCTTATCACCTGCTTTCAGTGGAAGGACCTCGAAAGCGAAAGCCGTATTCGACCATAGGCTGCGATAGGGGAGCATTACACCTTTTGAATAGCTGGTGGTTCCCGAGGTATAGTTGATAACAGCCAATTCTTCAGGCTGATCCTTATGATATTCGATATGTTCCTTACGGAAATTTTTGGGGAATTTCTTGCCGAACATTTCGTTGAGGTGTTCACGTGCGTGAGTCAGTCGTTCACTACGTGATACCAGTAACGTAAAATCGTTCATCATCAGGATACCTTCAAGCAACGGCATGGCAGACTCATTGAGGTTTTCCCAGACCACGTCTCCTACAAACAGGAGTTTGGCCTCCGAGTGATTGACGATGTTGTGTACGTTATCAGCTTTGAATTCGTGTAAGATGGGGACGATAACCGCTCCATAAGTGAGAGTCGCGAGGAAAGTAACTCCCCAATGGGAACTATTTCTTCCGCAAACGGCTATTTTGTCTCCTTTGCGGATTCCGCTTTCTTCAAAGATGATGTGGAGCTTTTCTATTTTGCGGGCTACGTCTTTATACTGTAGGGTGGCACCTTTATAATCTGTCAGGGCGTCCAGATCCCAATTATTCTTAATACTATTTTCAATGTAAGCTATAAAACTTTGTTCCATTGTTTTTTGCACATTTGATGATAAATTGTGCAAATATAGCTATTTAATTGAGATTTGAAAGCTTGGAAGCTATTTAAATTTTTCTTTTGCAGGTTTCACTGTATTCACTACAGGGTACACGGAGGACATAGAAGTTCTGTTTTCTTTTCTATTTTATCACTCTGTATCCTCCTATGCCCTCTGTGGTGAATGATTATCCCAGATACCACTCGTACATTCTCTGTACCCCCTCTTCAATATCGATCTTATGATGCCATCCGAGGTTGTGCAATTTCGACGGATCGGTAAGTTTTCGCATGGTTCCGTCCGGTTTACTGCTGTCAAAAGTCAGTTTACCCTGATAGCCGACTGTATTTACAATCAGTCCGGCTAGTTCGCGGATTGTAATTTCTTTGCCGGTACCTATATTGATGTGGCAGTTGCGGATGTCTTTTGCACCGGCTTTGTAGGTATCCTTGAAGTCCACATGTTCCATTACGAAGACACTGGCATCTGCCATTTCTTCACTCCAAAGAAATTCCCTTAGAGGCATTCCTGTTCCCCAAAGTGTCACCTCCGTTTCAGTAATGCCGTATTTCCGGAGAATCCGGAGGATTTCTTCGTTGGAGTTGGCACCACTGATGCCTTCTACCGGACGCAGGTTCATATCTTTACGCACGGCCTCCCAATCTCCTTTTTTCAAGCAGTGTGCCAAGTGAATTTTACGGATCATGGCAGGCAGCACATGACTGCGTTCCAAGTCAAAGTTATCGTTCGGCCCATACAGGTTGGTCGGCATCACGGCGATGTAGTTCGTTCCATATTGCAGGTTGAAGCTTTCGCACATTTTCAGTCCGGCTATTTTGGCTATGGCATAAGGTTCATTGGTATATTCCAGTGGAGAAGTGAGCAAGACGTCCTCTTTCATCGGCTGTTCGGCATCCCGCGGATAGATGCAGGTACTGCCCAGAAAGAGTAGTTTTTTCACCTGATGGCGGAAACTTTCTCCGATCACGTTCTGCTGTATCTGTAAGTTCTTATAGATAAAGTCCGCACGGTAGATACTATTGGCCATGATCCCTCCGACAAAAGCGGCAGCCAAAAACACGTACTCCGGCATTTCCTCATCAAAAAACTGCTTTACGGCCGCACCGTCCAATAAGTCCAGTTCCTTATGTGTGCGTCCCACCAGATTCGTATACCCCTTTTCCTGCAGGTTTTTCCATATAGCCGAACCCACCAGTCCGTGGTGTCCGGCTACATAAATTTTTGCGTTTTTATCCATTCTGTCAATCATGTTTAGTCGCAATCATTCTTTTCACTTTGGCCATATCGTGGCGTACCATGATTTTTACCAGTTCCGGGAATGGTGTTTTGCATGGATTCCATCCCAATACGGTTCTGGCTTTGGTCGGGTTACCGAGCAATTGTTCCACTTCGGCAGGGCGGAAGTATTTCGGGTCGACCTCTACCAGTACTTTGCCGGTGGCTGTGTCGATTCCTTTCTCATTAACGCCTTCGCCTTCCCAACGCAGGTTGATGCCTATTTCGGCAAATGCCAGTGTACAGAATTCGCGGACGGTATGCATTTCGCCGGTAGCGATTACGAAATCTTCGGGTACGTCATGTTGCAGGATCAGCCACATACATTCTACATAATCTTTGGCATAGCCCCAGTCACGCTTGGCATCCAGGTTACCCAAATATAATTTATCCTGTTCGCCTTGTGCGATGCGTGCTGCTGCCAGCGTGATCTTACGGGTTACGAAAGTCTCGCCACGGCGTTCACTCTCGTGATTGAATAAGATACCGTTTACGGCAAACATTCCGTAACTTTCACGATAGTTCTTGGTGATCCAGAAACCGTATTGCTTGGCTACTCCATACGGAGAACGCGGATAGAACGGAGTCGTTTCGCTTTGCGGCACTTCCTGTACTTTTCCGTAGAGTTCGGAAGTGGAAGCCTGGTAGATGCGTGTCTGTTTTTCCAGTCCCAGGATGCGGACAGCTTCAAGCATACGCAATGTACCGAGTGCATCCGCCTCGGCGGTATATTCCGGTACGTCGAACGATACTTTTACGTGGCTTTGTGCCGCCAGGTTGTATATTTCGTCGGGTTGTACTTGCTGGATGATGCGGATCAGTGAACTTGAGTCGGTCATATCTCCGTAGTGCAGGTTGACTGTACGTTTCTGTTTCATATCGCGCACCCATTCATCAAAGTACAAGTGTTCGATCCGGCCTGTATTGAAAGAAGATGAACGGCGCAGGATGCCGTGTACTTCGTAACCTTTCTGAAGAAGAAACTCGGCGAGGAATGAACCATCCTGTCCGGTAATACCTGAAATAAGAGCTTTTTTCATGTCTATTGTTTTGAGTTTATAATCTTTTTGACGATGCAATATTCGGTATTTTCATAAGAACGGGCAATCTATCTGCTGAATTATTTTCTTTTTTCAACGGAAAAAACTTATCTTTGCTGTAATTTATTAAAATAGAAATGAATATTATGCTTTTTAATATTAAAATATCTATTCTATTTTATATAATGAATTTTATTTTAAATAAATTCGTATATGAATGATATATTTGATGAATTGGTATCATCCAACTATTGGAATGGAAAACTTCCGAAAGTGGAATTTGCCCGTAAAAGTTACACAAACCGTATATTCGGGTATGTAGGTAACCGCCTTGTAAAGGTCCTGACCGGACAGAGAGGGGTAGGTAAAGGATGCCTGTTGCGGCAGATCATCTATCAGTTGATTGCCGATGGTGTTTCATCACGGAACATTCTATATATAAGTAAGAAGTTCACAGATTCGGGCGTACTTTCCGGATATCGTGATCTGGACGACTTGCTTTTTATCTATCGTGAGAAAATCCATCCGGTAGGTAAAGTCTATATTTTTATTGAAGAAATACAAAAAGTGGAGGGCTGGGAACATTTTGTCCATTCCCATTCACAGGACTTTGTAGATACTTGCGAGCTGTTTATCAGTGGTTCCAACCAGGATATGCTTTCGGGTGAAGCCGAGAAGCTTTTGGCCAGACATTACGTCAGTTTTGAGATATTTCCCTTTAGCTTTTCCGAGCACAGGATATTGGAGAGGGTAGAGGCTACCGGCAAAAATTACGCGGAATATATGGATAAGGGGGCACTACCCATTCTTTTCAATCTTCCGGATGCGGAGGCCGGATGGAAAGCCATTTCCGCTCTCCGCGATACGATTCTGTTTCGTGATATCATCCGTCGATATCGGATTAAGGATGCTCGCCTGCTCGAAGATGTGTTCGTCTATTTGTGCACCCATCTCGCTGAGTTGATTACCATCGGTCAGTTGGTCAGTCACTTTGCTGCCCAGAACCGGAAGACGAGTTATGATACGGTCGCCAATTATATCTGTTATCTGGAAGACACCTCTCTGATTCATCGCGTGGAACGTTATCAGATCCGCAGCAAAGAGATTCTTCTGGGTAGCTGCAAATACTATATTAACGATTGGGCATTCATGCGCCATCTGTATCCTTTTTTTGCCGGTTCCCGAAAATCCTGCTTTGAGAACCAAGTTTATTTGGAACTGCGGCGTGCCGGATATACCGTTTTTGTAGGTGTGCTTCGAGGAGGCAAACTGGTCGATTTTGTTGGCAGGAAAAAAGATCGCATTGTGTATTTGCAATGTGCACCTCTACTCAATGATGATTTTCAAGTGGAGCAAATGTACAACACGCTGGAGATGATACAAGACAATTATGAAAAGTGGGTCGTTTCTATGGACGATACCACATTGCCCTCCAAAGAAGGGATTCGTCACATACAAGTCTGGCAACTGCCTGAAATACTATAGTCTGACAATCTTTTTTGATTGCTTTGATGTCCGGATGATGCCGTTTACGAAGTTAACATCTTGTTGTTTACGAAGTTAATATCATAATTTTACGAAGTTAAAATCGTATCTTCGGGAAGTTAACTTCCTGAAGTCACGATTTTAACTTCGTATTAGTGCTTTTTGAATCGCTTTTCAACCCCTTGAGAATCAGTGCTCGTTTCCGGAGGAAAACAGCTGCGTTCTTTAATTGATTGCAAGCAAACAGCATTTTCCAGAATATAAAATGTACTGTTTGTCAGAAAAGTTCTTTTTTAGGTTCCGCTTCTTTTCTTTGCCCGGTTCAACGCTGCGATCATGTATTTTCCTTTTGCTCCGATGTTACTCCAGTTCGTGCTGCAAATCAGTTTCCATACAGGGGTTCCTTTTCTCCCGTAATCCGACAGTCGCAGGATTGCTTCGATCTCTTTTTCGTCTGTTATTCCGAATCGTTCCAGGTTTCCCATTAATCCCACGTAGTTGTGTGTCATTGTATTAAATGCGTATCCGGGCATACTGACCGGCGTAGCATTGACTTCCTCTTCCTTCCCCCTTGGGGGAGCTGAGGGGGGAAATTCTCTACTTTGCTTTACTTTACTTTGTTCGGTATTGCATGCATTTTTTGCATCAGAGCCTGCATCCTGCTCTACATTTTGCGTGCAGACAGTCTTTTCTTCATTACATGTCTCTTTCGGTTTTATCAGTAGATAAGGCATGGCTGTCCAGTTCCTCTTTCTTCGCTTGGTTGCCTCTATCCATACTTTTTGTATTGCTTCAGAGGTCAGTACTTTATGTTCCGCATAGCTTCCCCTGTCTATCATTCCTTTCTCGATCATTATCTCGATAATCCCCTGCACCTCTTCTGCGTCTGCCTCTTTTCCCGTCTTGTTGGCGAAAATAAGGCATTGTTCCTCACCCCACGGAATATAATATCCTTCTTTATATATCTTGCATAGGAGTTTCAGTACAATCGCGAGTCCTTTCATGCCATATTTTGCTTCTATTACCTCCATTGCGTTCTCTTCCATAAAATTCACAGCTATCGGAAAGTAATTTATTCCATCGTATGTTGTTGCCATAATTGTTAAGTTGTTATGTTGCTGATTAATTGGTCACTGAAAGATTCTCCTATACGATCGCTCTCCATTCCATGAAATTCTCTATTTTGAAGGTCATCCACCTTTGTTGCTCCACATCCCGGTAGACCACTGTGTTTTTTATTTCCATCGGATCATACTGCTTTCCGAAATCTTTTTCGTATCCCACCAATGTTCCTTTCACCAGTTTGAATGTTCCGTCCTGTTTCATATAAGCTACGGCTGCATGTCCATATTGCATATATTCTATGAGGGCTTCCAGTCGTTCTGCCATCCATTCGGAACACTGTTCAGTGTAGTCCTTTTCGAGCATGATTTGTCTTTTCCATTTTCCTTTCATCATTTCGTTTTTCGATACTGCTTTCCTGTTCTTTTTCATAATTGATTTTTTTAAGTTTATTAATGAGTTATTGTCGGGCTTTTATTTTTACCCATGGCAAAGTACGGTAATAAGTTTTGAATAGACTAATCCTGTAAAAGTACTTTAGAAAGGGGCTTTTACAGGATTTTAACAATCGGTTATTCGCTTTCATCTCGCTTTTTCCGGAATGCTCTGGCATATTTTTTCAGCTCTGATAGAAAAGAACGTTTATTGGGCTCTGTAGCAATGCCTTTGCGCTGATATTCAAAGGTGAGATATTCTTTTATTGTTTCTTGTAGTTCTTCAATGGGTCTGTTTTCCATGCTGTTGATTCCGCCTTTGATAAAGCTTTCGGTAAGTGCCTCCATTAGCTTTCCTTTGCCTTTTGTGATGCGTAGTGGTTCTCTAACCTTTTGATTGAGGCTGAATTGCAAGTCGGCTTTACCCGCAAAGATTACTTTTCCATTTACTTCGATGGTTACTAAGTTATCATTCAATGAGATAACTACTTTTTTTCTTCCATAATGTTAGTTATTAAATGAATTTATGAAAGGACAAAGTTTGTATAAAAAAATATAAATATAAAAGAATACCGGAGTTTTTTTAGCTTAAAGGGAGAATCTTGAACTGTAAGGATCTTGTTATTAGTTATTTATCTTAAGATATAGGTGTTGTTTCAAAAAACGTTCGTTTGATTTAACAAAGGTAAGGAGTCTGTTTTAATGTACAAAATATTTAGTGGATAAAATTTTATCAAAGATTTTATATTGTTGATTTTCAAACACATATAGAGCAAAAAAAGTTCTCTGCTCAGCAACTTTACAATATTCATTTTTTCATCGAAAAAAACTCAAAAAATGCTGTTTCAAAAGACGAACGTTTTTTGAAACACATTCGTTCGTTCTCAACTTCTAAAAATGTTTCGTAAAATTTGACGGTTTGAAAGAGAAAAGATGTCTCGTTCAAACCGCGAAGCGCACCCGAAACAAAGGAAAATTTCCCCAAGTATAAATCGTAAATGTCTGAACAACAGAAGTATTGGTTTGCCGCCCGTACACGAGATAAACAAGAGTTTGCTATTCGTGACTCTCTTGAAAAATTGAAGACTGAACTTGATCTCAATTACTATCTTCCCACTCAGTTTGTCATCCGGCAGTTGAAATATCGTCGAAAACGGGTGGAAGTCCCTGTTATTAAGAATCTTATCTTCATCCAAGCTACCAAGCAAGATGCTTGTGATATTTCTAATAAATACAATATCCAGCTTTTTTATATGAAAGACCTGCTTACCAGGGCTATGCTGATAGTTCCTGATAAACAGATGCAGGACTTCATATTTGTCATGGATTTAGATCCGAATGGCGTCAGTTTCGATAATGACCATTTATCTGTCGGTAGCAGGGTTCAGGTAGTTAAAGGTGATTTCTGTGGTGTCGAGGGCGAACTTGCCAGCGAGGCCAACAAAACTTATGTTGTTATTCGTATTGCCGGTGTATTGAGCGCCAGCGTCAAAGTTCCCAAAAGTTATTTACGTGTCATTTAAGTTATGAATACACTCACTTCTCAAATTGAACAATTACAGAGTCTCGCGCACGAGTTACTCTATTTAGGTGTGGATGGTGCTCCTATTTATACCGATCATTTCCGTCAGTTGAACAAAGAAGTTTTAGAACAATCCGATGCGTTGTATCCTCAGCGTGGTGCTACTCCCGAAGAGGAAGCAAACATCTGTCTGGCATTATTGATGGGTTACAATGCAACCATCTATAATCAGGGTGACAAGGAGGAGAAAAAGCAAGTTGTTCTCAATCGTTGTTGGGACGTGCTTGACCAACTTCCTGCTACTTTATTGAAATGCCAGTTGTTGACTTATTGTTATGGTGAGGTGTTTGAAGAGGAGTTGGCGAAAGAGGCGCATTTAATTATTAGTGGCTGGGACCATAGCAGGCTTTCAAATGATGAAAAAGAGGTATTTGAGAGTTTGAAGATTTTAGAAGAGAATCCATATCCATATTTCGAACTTTAATAAATTATTTATATATCTAAAAATGACGGTTGTTTTTATTTGTTAAATTTGAAACTTTAGAAATTGAGTAAAAAGCGGGAAAATAGGAAAGTCATAAAATGGAATTTAATCTTTTATAGTTTGAATTTTATTTATACTATGATGGTCGGAATAATATTGGTACCTATATATCTAGTTTATATTCCCAAAGATTTATATGGATATTGGTTGGCTACAGGGAATATCTTAACAATAATAAGTTTGCTTGATCCTGGGATAGGAGGTGTTGTTACTCAGAAAGTTTCATATTATTATGGTAAGATGGATTGTCGTTCTGTTGGTTGTTATAGTTTTAATGGAGTTCTATTGAGTGTAATAATCGCTTTATTAGTTTTTATTGTAGGTATATTATTAAGTGAAAAAATAAGTTTGTTTTTGAATGTTCCATATGAATATCAGGAGGAGTTGATAAATGCATTTAATTATACATTAACAGGTACTTCTTTAATGATAATCTATTATTCTATTGGTGCAATTGCTTATGGAATGTTAAGTAGTAAATGTATCGGATTTATCAATTTGTTTGCAAATATATCAGGCTTAATTCTTACTGTTGTTTTTTTTAGATTAGAATATGGTCTTTTGTCTATAGGTTATGCTTCTTTGATAAGATCAATAATTTATATATTAGGAAGTATTTTATATATAACTTATCGTTTCGTTAATGAGAAAATTGGTTTTTCATTTGATCTTTTGTTAATGAAGGACTTTTTTAAGTTGTCATTTTATAATTTCTTTGGAAGTTTGGGGCAGAATCTATTGTCAAATATGAATTCTTTTATTTGTACGAAGTATATTTCCCCAATAGCCTCAGCTAATTTGAGGTTTTCTCAAACTGTACCAGATATGGGAAAAACTGTTGCTTTAAGAATTGTGTCTTCATTTGCTCCTTCTATCAGTAATTTGTATGGCGCTAATCAAAAGAAACAGCTTAAAACAATGATCTTTTTACTAACTCAAATATTGGTTTGGTTGTTGGGATTAGTTTTTGTTGGTTTTCTTTTTTTGAATGAATCATTTATATTGATATGGATTGGCGCTAATAATTATTGTGGAGGAATTTCTAATTTTCTTATAATCGTTTTGTTGATGTTATCTACTGTTAATAAAACAATCTCTCTAATTATATTTAATTTGGGTGATATTAAGATCAATAATTTAGTGCTGTTTTTTCAGGCTGTATTGTATTTTGCATTGATTATTCCAATAGCTTTATATTTTAAGATAAATGGTATTTTATTATTGTCAATTGGAATCGAATTCTTAGCATTTTACTTTTATTATGGGAGAAAAATTATAAATATTTTTGATTGTAAAGATGATGTGAAAAAGATATATCAAAATATCTTTCAAACAATACTTGTATGTGCTTTTGTGTATATTGTGTTGTTAGTGATTGATTATTTTCCAACTAATTGGATAAGCTTTTTGATGATAGTCCTCTTTATTTCATTATTTTATACATTATGTCTATGTTTAATATCAGTGGCTTTTAGACAAGCATGCTTTAAATTTATTTTGCGTTTTAGATGAAAAAAGTTATTTTTTCGGGAGGTCTTGGAAATCAAATGTTTCAATATGCATTTTATCTGTTTTTAAAAAAGAAAGGAATAAAGGCTGTTATTGATAATAGCCTTTATAGTGAATTTAAAATGCATAATGGATTTGAACTGATTAAAGTTTTTGATATCAAAGAATCTATTTATAGAACTTATTTTTTGAAAGTACATTTGATTTTTATAAAGTTATTGATGAAGATACCTCCTGTAAGGAAATTAAGTTGTAAAGATGATGTTATACCAATCGGTGATCATGAATTTGATCCTCCTTATGCACGTTTTTATTTGGGCTATTGGCAGTCTAAAAAGATTGTAAATTATGTGATCGAGGAATTACGCGCACAATTCATATTTCGAAATATTCCTCAAATGACTATTGAAAAAGGAGATTTTTTGAGTTCAATAAATTCGGTTTCTATTCATATTCGTAGAGGAGATTATATGGGCATACCAGCGTATCAAGGGATATGTAATGAAATTTATTATGAAAGAGCTATTTCTTTTATGAAAGAACATTTTCTTAACCCTAGATTTTATGTTTTTTCAAATGATAGTATATGGGCAAAGCTATTTTTGGAGAAGTTCGATATTGATATGGAAATTATCGTTACTCCTCCTATATATAGCTATTGGGATATGTATTTGATGTCTAGATGTAGAAATCATATAATAGCTAATAGTACCTTTAGCTGGTGGGCAGCTGTTTTGAATATAAATAAAGATAAAATAGTTATTTCTCCAACAATATTCAAAAAAGATGAATGTATTGATATAATTTTTGATGATTGGGTGAAAATTTCAAATATTTAATTTAATATGAAGATATTGGTTACAGGAGGAGCTGGCTTCATAGGCTCCCATTTATGTGATTTATTAGTTTGCAATGACAATCAAGTAGTGGCTTTAGATAATTTGTCACGTGGTAGAAAAGAAAATATTATGCATCTTGTAGATGATGGCCATTTTTCTTTTATTCAAGAAGATCTATTAAATAGATCTAGTTTACGCCAAATTTTTATCCAAGAGGACTTTGATATGGTTTATCATTTGGCTGCTAATTCTGATATCCAAAAGGGAAGTCAAGATCCTACTGTTGATTATGACCTTACTTTTAATACTACTTTTAACGTTCTGCAATGTATGAAGGAGTTTAAGGTGAAAAAATTCTTTTTTGCTTCAACTTCTGCTATTTATGGAGAAACAAGTGATTGGCTAAAGGAAAATTATGGACCTTTATTACCTGTGTCAAATTATGGTGCTGCCAAATTAGCTAGTGAGGCTTTTATATCCGCTTTTAGTTCTATGTATAATATTCAGACATGGATTGCTAGATTTCCTAATGTGGTGGGTGAACGTTTTACACATGGGGTGATTTATGACTTTATTCATAAATTACAAAAAAATCCTAATGTACTTACTGTTTTGGGCGATGGTGAGCAAATTAAACCTTATCTCTATGTCAAAGATCTTATTGGTGGTATTTTATTTATCTGTAAAAATTCTCATGAAGAAATTAATATTTTTAATTTGGGGTCTACAACAAGAACTAAGGTAAAGGAAATTGCCCAGATGGTCATCGATGAAATGGGGCTTAGTGCAAGTATAGAGTATACAGGAGGAACTCGCGGTTGGATAGGAGATGTACCTGAATTTAGATATGATTTAACGAAGATAAATACTCTTGGATGGAGTGCGACTTATAACTCTAATGATTCGGTTCGAATAGCCATTCAAAAAGCTTTAGGAAAATGAAAGTTGTAATAATTGCGGGTGGTAAAGGAACTAGGATTGCTTCACTTAATAGTGAAATTCCTAAAGCTATGATTCCTATAAATGGTAAACCTGTTTTAGAATATCAGATTGAATTAGCTAAACGATATGGACATACTGATATTTTTCTGGTAATAGGGTATTTGGGAGATAAAATCCGTTCCTATTTTGGAAATGGAGAATCTTTTGGAGTGCAGATTAAATATTTTGAGGAGCATTCTCCTTTGGGTACTGCTGGTGCTTTGGCGGAATTGAGGAATGTCTTGACAGAGGATTTTTTTCTATTTTATGGAGATACTGTAATGGATGTTGCATTAGATAAGATGTATGCTTTTCATACAATACAGCAGGCTGATGCGACTTTATTCCTGCATCCTAATGATCATCCTTATGATTCTGATTTGGTTGAAATAGATAAGAAAGGAGTGATTATAGGTTTTCATTCCAAACCGCATCCTAAGAATTTTTTATATCGTAATCTTGTCAATGCAGCCTTGTACATTCTATCTCCTCGTTTACTACTCCATATTCCTCAGGGAATTAAGTCTGATTTTGGGAAAGATATATTTCCAAAAGTACTTACAGAAAATTTAAGATTGATTGGATATGTTTCTTCTGAGTATATAAAAGATATGGGTACTCCTGAGCGATATAAGAAAGTATGTAATGATGTATTGACAGGTAAAGTAGCTAGATTAAATAAAAAATATGCTCAAGCTGCTGTTTTTCTGGATCGAGATGGAGTCCTTGTAAAAGAAGTAGACTTACTCTGTAAGCCTGAGCAATTAGAGTTGTTAGAGGGAGCTGCTGATGCTATTCGTTATATTAATGAAAGTGGATATCTTGCTGTAGTTGTCACAAATCAGCCTGTTATAGCTAGGAATTTGTGTTCAATAGAAGAATTGGAATTTATTCATAAAAAAATGGAGACACTATTAGGATTTGAACACTCCTATTTGGATGCTATTTATTATTGTCCGCATCATCCAGATAAAGGCTTTCCTGAAGAACGTAAAGAATATAAAATAAAATGTACTTGTCGTAAACCTAATCCAGGTATGTTGTTACAAGCTGCACAAGATCTAAATATTAACCTTAAGAAATCCTATATGATTGGAGATCGTGACAGTGATATTATAGCTGGGCAAAATGCGGGAGTGAGTGCCTCTATATTGATTGAACGTAATAAACCTTTTGCCCTTCTCAATGCTCTTCGCAATTTTATTAAATAATTTATGATTATATCTCGTACCCCTTTTCGAATCTCATTTGCAGGTGGTGGATCAGATCTTTCATCTTTTTATAGTCAGCAAATGGGCGCTGTGCTTAGTACATCAATAAATAAATATGTGTATATAGCCATTCATCCTTTTTTTGATTCCCGGAAAATTCAGTTGAAATATTCAAAGACAGAGTTGGTATCATCATTTGACGAAATTCAGCATCCTATTTTTAAAGAAGTATTAAAGATGAGTGATTTAACAGGAATAGATCTGAATTCTATAGCGGATATTCCTGCTGGGACTGGATTAGGATCTAGTAGTGCATTTACAGTTGGCTTGTTGAATGCGATCTATGCTTATAAATATAAGGCAGTAGGAAATGAAATGCTTGCAAAGCTGGCTTGTGAAGTGGAGATTGAGCGATTGAAAAGTCCTATTGGTAAGCAGGATCAGTATGCTGCGGCTTGTGGTGGTTTAAATCTGATTTCATTTTATCCGGATGAAACTGTTAATGTAGAGAAAATAATAATGGATCCTCATAAAAAGCAGGAATTAGAAGATAATCTTATTATGATTTATACGGGAGGGACACGTTCTGCAAATTCAATACTAAAAGAACAAAATAGAGAAATTTTAGAGAAGGATAAATTTAATAATCAAAAGGCTATGGTAAAGTTAGCTTTTGATCTTAAGAGATCTCTTGAAGATAATAATATCGATGATTTTGGGCAGTATCTTCATGAAGGATGGTTACTTAAGAAAACTTTAACCGGCTCTATCTCTAACTCTTTTGTAGATGATATTTATGATTTAGGTCTAAAGTCAGGAGCTTTAGGTGGGAAATTACTAGGAGCTGGCGGTGGTGGTTTTATTCTATTTTACTGTCCAAAAGGTATACAGGAAAATTTCCGAAAAAAAATGTCTCAATTTACAGAAATTGATTTTAGGTTTGATAATTATGGATCAAAAATTATATATGTAGGAGATAGATAATATGGATTACAAAAATGATATAATAGTTTATTTCAACAAGCTAAAAAAAACTATTGATAATATTTCTCTTGAAGAGTTAAATGCGTTGATGAATATTTTGGTCGAAGCCAAGGATGCAGGACGAACTGTATTTATCATGGGAAATGGAGGGTCATCTGCTACAGCCTCTCATTATGTTTGTGATTTTAATAAAGGAGTTTCTTTTGAACATAATAAGAAGTTCAAATTTGTATGTTTGAATGATAATATACCTTCTCTTATGGCCTATGCAAATGATTTATCTTTTGAAGATATTTTTATTGAACAATTGAAAAATTTTTTTCAGCCTAATGATGTTGTTATAGGAATTTCGGGTTCTGGAAATTCTAAAAATGTTTTGAGAGCTATTGAATATGCAAATATCAATAGAGGGATTACAGTTGGACTGACTGGGTATGATGGAGGAATATTGAAAAAAATAGTCCAATATAGTGTACATGTCCCCGTTAATGATATGCAAATAACAGAAGATATTCATATGGTGCTAGACCATTGTATGATGAAAATATTAAGTAATAATAAGTGTTAGCAATGAATATAGCTCCATTAGTTTCTGTTATAATGCCATCTTATAACAGTAAAAAGTATATAAAGAAAGCTATTGACAGTGTATTAGAACAGACTTATTCTAATTTCGAGCTAATTATTGTAGATGGTAATTCTACTGATGGCACTTTAGATATTTTGGATGAATACAAAAAGCAAGATAGAAGAATAAAGGTTATTCAAGATGAGGGTCGTGGGATTGGAGCGGCTTTACAATTAGGCTGTCAAATTGCTTCTGGTAAGTTCATTGCTAGAATGGATTCTGATGATATTGCTATTAATACACGTTTTGAGAAGCAATTAAAGATATTCCATTCTATACCTAACCTTATTTTAGTTGCGAGCCCTGTGATTTATATAAATGAGGATGATTCTATAGTTGGTTATAGTTTTCCCTATACAAATAAGAGAATTATACAAGAGAAGGTTTATTTAATAGCTCACCCTACTGTAATGATGAAGAAAGATGCGTATGTAAAAGCTGGCGGATATCAACCTTTACTTAGAGCTGAAGACTATTTTCTTTGGAATAGAATGAGGCTAATGGGGGAGTTTTATATATTTAAAGAACCACTTATTAAATATAGATTATTGCAAGATTCTTTGTCACACACATTAGATGATAACTTTAATAAAAAATTGGGGAGGAAATTAGAGTCATATTTTATAAAACCTATTATTTCAGAAATTGATATAATTGAAATAAATGATTTTATAAGTACAAATTTACCTAAAAATAGAATCATCTCTCACATGTCATCTAAAAGGAAAATTCGGTTGTTTTCTTTCCTGAAAATTATATTTAAATTTCTACCGTTGAATATTTTTGTTGTAAAATTTGTTATTTCCATAAAAAATGTGTTTGGCTTTTTATATGTTAAATAAAAAACACTTGATGTTTATCAATTAACTACGTTCTACTAAAAACGATTTCTATATTAGTATTAGGATGTATCGTATGATTTGAACTTTTGGAAGAAATAGCTTGATGAGCAATTAATATTCCTAGGAAGGTGTCTTATATCTTTTGGAGAGTGCATTCATGGAAAGAAATGGAAGGCAAGAGGCTTGATTATAGAATAGTGCTAGTGTTGTATTGGGACTAAGAGGCATTTATTATATGAATCATTATAGAGTTGGATTTTTTATTTTGAAAAAGCTTATTTTAAAATAGTAAACTAATGATACCTAAAATTATACATTATTGTTGGCTGAGTAAGGAGAAACAATCTCCATTTATTCAAGGTTGTATTCGTTCTTGGCGAAAGATTATGCCAGATTATCAAATCATTTGTTGGGATGTAAATAGATTTGATCTTAATTTGTCACCTTTTGCTAAAGAGGCGTATGAAAAAAGAAAATGGGCTTTTGCTGCTGATTATATTAGATTATTTGCATTATATAATTATGGCGGGTTTTATTTAGATTCTGATGTGAGAGTTTTCAAACGTTTTGATGCATTTCTAAATCATGGATTTGTATCTTCAATTGATATTCAGCAAGGGTTGGAAGGTCATTTAGATTTTGGTATTCAGGCTGCAATAATGGGAGCCGAGGTACATAATCCTTTTGTTAAAGATTGTTTGTCGTATTATGAAAATCGTCACTTTATTAAAGAAGATGGATCTTTATCTATAAAACCTATTGCTCCTGATATTATTGCAATGTATGCTGATAAATATGGCCTTAAAAGGATAAACCAATTCCAGCTTTTAGAACCAAATATCGCAATTTATCCAGCGTCTGTTTTTGCAGGACATCCTATTTATTGGACTAAACAATCGGTCGCAATGCACTTCTGTAATAATAGTTGGATTCCTAAATCTAGAATTCATAAATTAACCTCATATTTATATAATAATTACAGGTTGCCAATGTTATTAAAGAAAATATATTTTAGATTGAGAAGATTTTATATAAATGTGTGACAAATTAATTTGATGTTATAAAATGTTACTTGTGTGTCGTGTAATTTAAAATTTATATATAAAAGAATTCTAAGAAGTTGTGAGGAAATTATGCTGTCAAAAATGTATCCATAGGGATTATACTAGCATTATAAACAAGAGAATTAAGATTTCGACTGCAGTATATAGCTAGCTTTTAATGAGAATTAATAAATCATTGTATCCTAAAAAATGATGTGTTGAGTATTGATAATATGTATTAAGGAATAGGACAGATATTCTATTGTTTTATTTATGGAAGATTTTTTGAGTGCTGTAGTTTTGATAGCATCTTCTACCGTTCTTATTTTTATGAACGTTTTTTTTTGGAATGTATGTAGTAAATTAGTGTTGAAAACATCTTCTAATACCTTTTTTGCTGATTTATTGTTTTCACTTTTTTGTTTACGTATTATATTATATTATGTATTGCCTACTATAACTCATTTACTTTTAAATTGGAAGAATCAAAATATAGATAGAGTTCTACCTTCAGAGATTTCAACTGTATACATGGTAGAGGTGTTTTCACATTTTATTTATTATATTACATTTTATATTCTTTGTAAAAGGAATAAGAAGGATTTATCTTTGATTATACGAGTTGATAAGACTCTAAAAAAAATTATGTTGGGGATTTTATTATTGTATGTTTGCTTTTTATTAAATAATACTCAAATAATTTCTTTGTCTTTTTGTGACTCGTTATGGATGTTTGAACCATTGATTTCTGTTATTGGATCTGTTGCTTGTTTTTTTATTGTGGCTATTGGAAGCCGTTATTGGGGTAATACACTTTTTGTTATAGCTTGTTTGGTTACGTTGGTATATTTGCTTATTGGATTTGCGAGTGGCATCAGAGGTAAATTGTTTTGGCCAGTGTTTTGGGTACTTTTTTGTGCTTATAGTTTGAATCGTTCTAATTTAAAGAGAATGTTATTGATTTCTGTGATTTTACTGGGAGCGCTAGGACTTTTTCAAGGTGGAATGACATTTATCCGAAGTAATAAGAGCCTCGATATAATAGAAATCATACAGTCAATAAATAATTCAAAAAATGATGGGGAAAGAAGCTTATTAGATGAAATTGATTTTAGATTTGGTGCACTAACTCATTATAGTACAGGTTTCTATCGGATGGTTGATCGTGGCTATATGGCAGGTTGGAATCCTATATTGAATTCTTTATATTCACCAATTCCAAGAAGTTTAATGGAAGATAAACCAGTTCCATGTAGTGTAGATGGTGATTTGTATTCTATGGGAATGTATAAAACTCAAGCTGAAATAACGCATATAGATACTAATATGGTTGAATTCTCAACTGCAGCCCATGCATATTGGGAACTTCATATTTTTGGACTTATTTTATTCAGTATTATTCCTGCTATATATGTTTTTTTATCAATAAAATTATTTCGTCAGTTTGCTTTATTAGCCCCGTGCTTTTTAATGGTAGTTTTTAAACCATGGGGATATAATGATCCTAAAATCTGGGTTTCGGAAATTTTTTTGCAATTATCTCAAGTGATAATTCCTACTTTGTTTATTCTTTTGTTTTATTCTTCTATAAGAAAAAGAACTTGTAAATAATGTTGTTAATTGATGCTGTTTACATTAATAATAGCGGTGGATTAGAATTGCTATTTACTTTAATCTCAAAACTTGAAAGTTTGGACATTGATGTTCATTATTTATTAGATAGTCGTTGTGAAAAAACATTGTATAGTAAGATAGTTAGAGGAAGATATTCATTTTCTGATCCATCTATGATACAACGGTTTGCTTTTTATCTTCATCATAGAAACACCTTTAGTAAGATATTGTGTTTTGGAAATGTTCCACCACCAATAAAAGTAAATGCAATAGTTTATACTTATTTTCATAATATTAATTTATTGAATATTCCTTTTAAACATTTATCTAAAAAAGAAGGTGTTATAACTAAGTTAAAGCAAATAATTATTCGATTATGTAGTGTGAATACTGATTATTGGTTGGTTCAAACAATAAATATGCAAAAAAATATGCAATGTATGTTTGATAAACCATTGACAAAGATATTCCTCTATCCTTTTTGGCAAAGTTACGGCACTTCTATTAATGAAGCATTCTGTCGAAGAGATTATGTATATGTAGCCAATTATACTCCTACTAAGCAGCATTTTTTACTGATAAAAGTATGGGAGAAGTTACATGAATTAGGCTTCAATTTAACTTTGCACTTAACTTTATCAAATTATCCAATTGATTTAGAACAAGAACTAGAAAAGGCTCTAAAAAATGGAGTGAAGATTATTAATCATGGATCATTGGAAAAAAGTAATATTCAAAAGTTATATAATTGTTCTAAAGCTACAATATATCCGTCATTAAATGAGAGTTTTGGACTTGGAATCATAGAGGCTTTAACTGCAGGATGTGATGTGATTGGTCCAGATTTACCTTACATACATTCTGTTTGTATACCTTCTGTTGTTTTTAGTTCATTTGAAGTAGATAATGTCGTTAATGCTATTATTGATTATGAACGTGGATGTGGACAAAAATCTCAATTGACAATAACTAATAATTTATCAGGTTTAGTAGATTTATTAATTTAAACTATGTCCCTTTTTAAAGACAAGACCCTTTTAATTACCGGTGGAACAGGTTCTTTCGGTAATGCTGTATTGAAAAGATTTTTGGATTCCGATATCAAAGAGATCCGTATCTTTTCCCGTGATGAAAAGAAGCAAGACGATATGCGCCATCACCTTCAAAATAAGAAGGTGAAATTCTACATTGGTGATGTACGTGATAAACGTTCTGTGGATGGAGTGATGAATGGGGTGGACTATATTTTCCATGCTGCTGCACTGAAACAGGTTCCCTCTTGTGAGTTTTTCCCTGTTCAAGCTGTTCGGACAAATGTATTAGGTACTGAGAATGTGCTTGATTCAGCCATCGAGCATGGAGTCAAGAATGTAGTTGTGCTCTCGACGGATAAGGCTTGTTATCCTATCAATGCCATGGGGATCAGTAAGGCCATGATGGAAAAGGTCGCTATTGCTAAAGGACGTCAAATGGGAGAGGGTGGTCAAACTACCATCTGCTGTACCCGTTATGGCAATGTGATGGCAAGCCGCGGATCAGTGATCCCTTTGTGGGTGGAGCAAATGAAGGCCGGCAAGGATATCACAATAACCGATCCGAACATGACCCGTTTTATGATGACACTGGATGATGCAGTTGATCTGGTGATTTATGCTTTTCAGCATGGGCATAATGGCGACTTGTTTGTCCAAAAAGCACCTGCAGCTACTCTTGATACCTTAGCCCGTTCTTTAAAGGAACTTTACAAAATAGATACCCCCGTACGTGTTATCGGTACACGCCATGGTGAGAAACTTTATGAATCATTAGTGACTCGTGAGGAAATGGCCAAGGCGGAAGATATGGGTAATTATTATCGGATACCTTGTGATGCCCGTGATCTTAATTATGATAAATATTTTGTGGAAGGCCAAGAGAAGGTCTCTAAATTCGAGGACTACCATTCACATAATACCCATCGTTTGGATGTGGACGGTATGAAACAGTTGTTATTGAAACTTGATATGATAAAGGAGGATGTATGCTTAAAGTAATGACGATTGTCGGAACTCGTCCTGAGATCATAAAGTTGAGTCGTGTGATGGCTGAGTTGGACAAATACACTGAACATATTATGGTCCATACCGGTCAGAATTTCGATTATGAACTGAATGAAATCTTTTTTCAGGAACTTCGCATCCGTAAGCCGGACTATTTTCTGGATGCTGCCGGAAAGAATGCCGCAGAGACGATAGCCAATGTAATCCGTAAATCGGATGAATTGATGGACCAAGTGAAACCGGATGCTTTATTGTTGTATGGTGATACTAATAGCTGTATTTCCGTGATTTCCGCAAAACGGCGTAAGATTCCTATTTTTCATATGGAGGCTGGTAACCGCTGTTTTGACCAGCGTGTTCCTGAAGAGATCAATCGTAAGATTGTGGATCATTTGAGTGATATCAATATGCCTCTTTCAGAGCATGCACGTAAATACTTGCTGGCTGAAGGGTTACGTCCGGAGACCGTGATCAAAACAGGATCGCCAATGACAGAGGTTTTGATCTATCATAAGGCGGAAATAGAAGAGAATGATGTTTTAGAAAAAGAGGGGTTGAAAAAAGGTGATTACTTTATTGTAAGTACGCATCGTGAGGAAAATGTGGATTCCGAGAAGAACTTTTCCGACCTGCTTTCTTCTCTGAACGCCATTGTAGACAAATATCATAAAAAGGTGATTGTTTCCACCCACCCCCGTACCCGCAAAAAGTTGGAATCTATTGGCTTTATTAATTCCAATCCGATGATTGAGTTTATGAAACCTTTTGGCTTCATGGAGTATATCAAACTTCAACAGAATGCTTTTTGTGTTATTTCTGACAGTGGTACGATCACGGAGGAATCTTCTATTCTTCATTTTCCGGCTATAACTATCCGTCAGGCACACGAGCGACCTGAAGGTATGGATGAAGGGACGCTGATCATGACCGGATTGAATAGTGACCGTATTCTGGAGTCTATCGAAATTGTAACTTCCCAGTATGCAGAAGGTGCAGACGTAATTCACTCTATTCCTGATTATGCTTCGGATAATGTATCTAAAAAAGTAGTCCGTATCATTCTTTCCTATACAGATTATATCAACCGTACGGTTTGGCATAAAGAAATCTAGTTCCTGTTTTTTATTTTTTATGGTTAAAAAGAAGATTCTGTTGTTCGGCGCCACAGGTATGGCCGGGCATATGGCTTATTATTATCTGCAATGTACGGGGAAATACGATCTTGTGAATGTAGTTTATCGTACCCAATTGACTGATGATAGTATTGTTGTGGATGTGACGGATGGGGATGCTGTCAGTCAGCTCGTTCGTGAAGTCCGTCCTGATTTTATCCTGAATTGTATTGGCGTATTGATAAGAGGTTCCAGAGAACATCCGGACAATGCTATTCTGATAAATGCATGGTTCCCTCATTTGCTCAAGAAACTGTCGGATGAAGTGGGAGCAAAGTTGATTCATATCAGTACGGATTGTGTTTTCTCCGGTAAAAAAGGTAACTATTCAGAAACTGATATCCGGGATGCTGACGATGTTTATGGTCGTAGCAAAGCACTCGGTGAGATAATCAATGACAAAGATCTGACAATCCGTACTTCTATCATAGGTCCTGAATTGAAGGAGAATGGCGAAGGCTTGTTTCATTGGTTTATGCATCAGCATGGTTGTGTGAATGGTTTCCAGACTGCTATTTGGGGAGGTGTGACCACTCTGGAATTGGCGAAAGCCATTGATGTGGCCATCGATCAGGGAGTAACCGGTTTAATACAACTGAGTAATGGCCTTGGTATAAGTAAATATGATTTGTTACATCTGTTTTCCCGTATATGGCACAAACGAGATGTTGAGATCCTGCCATTTGATGGAAATGGAATTGATAAGTCGATCGCAAAGTCCGCAAGATTTAGTTATGTTGTACCCGGATATGAAGAGATGCTTCGGGAACAATATGATTGGATGCAGAATAAACAGGAGCTATACCGAACTCTATATTTATGAAAATATTATTGGTTTCCCAATACTTCTGGCCAGAGACATTTCGTGTTAATGATTTGGCGCAAGAGCTTGTATTACGGGGTAACGAAGTGACAGTCTTAACAGGAAAACCTAATTATCCTCAAGGGGCTATTTATAAGGGATATAGCTTTTGGGGCTATAAAAAAGAATATTATAAAGGTATTGAACTGATTCGTGTTCCGTTAATACCTCGTGGTAAAGGTTCAGGGTTGCGTTTGGCATTGAATTATTTGTCTTTTGTATTGTTTTCTTGTTTATATATACTTTTTCATAAGCGAAAGTTTGATGTTTCTTTAACATTTGCAATTTCTCCTATTACTCAGGTGTATGCAGCTCTACTTCACAAAAAGCTGTTTGGTAGCCGTGCTTATCTTTGGGTTCAGGATTTGTGGCCTGAAAGTGTGTCCGCTGCGGGTAAGATGAATTCTGGTTTAGTATATCGGATGTTAACTAAGATGGTACAAAGTATCTATCAAAAAGTCGATGGGATTTGTATACAGTCGGAAGCCTTTAGTCAGTCCATACTGCAAAAAGGAGATTATAAGCATAAAATTAGTTATATTCCTAACTGGGCTGAAGATTTGTTCACTGATGATTCTTTGATTAATAAGGAACATTTTAAGTCGTTGATCCCTGATGGATTTGTTGTAATGTTTGCTGGTAATATAGGAGAGGCCCAAGATTTTGATTCAATATTGAAAGCTGCTATTCGGACCAAAGAGTATAAAGATATTAAGTGGGTAATTGTTGGCGATGGACGAAAAAAAGAGTTTGTAGAGCAGCAAGTTAAAGAGTTGAATTTATGTGATACTGTTTTTTTATTAGGACGCTATCCTTTGGAAGACATGCCGGATCTATTTATTCATGCAGATGTAATGCTTGTCTCTTTAAAAGACCAGAATATTTTCTCTTTAACTATTCCATCAAAGATACAATCTTATATGGCTTTTGGGAAACCTATTATTTCTATGATAAATGGTATTGGTAATGAAATAATAAAGGAGGCAAACTGCGGCTTTACAGCTAATGCCGGAGATTTTGAATCGTTGGCAAACAATGTGAAAAGATTATCTCGAATGGATAAAAATATGCTGTATGAAAAAGGGAGAGCCGGGAAGGAATATTATCAATTATTTTTTGCAAAGAAAAAGATAATTGATAATTTAATAGAAGTTTTTCAATCTGAGTGATTTATTTTAATAATGGAATTAAATGAATATTCTTATTACAGGGGCTTATGGATTTGTAGGCACTAATCTGATTAATAATTTAAAAATTAAACACAACCTTTACGGACTTGATATTGTGTGTTCGACAAGAGAAGGTGTACTGAAAACATTTTGTTGGAAAGATATTGATCCAGAGTCATTCCCATTACAAATTCTCTCCCAATTTGATGCAATCATTCATCTTGCCGGAAAGGCTCATGATACGAAAAACCAATCAGCTGCTCAGTCTTATTTTGATATTAATACCGGTCTGACTCAAAAGATATTTGATTTCTTTTTGGAGTCTTCTGCGAAGAAATTCATATTTTTTAGTTCAGTAAAAGCTGCGGCTGATAGTGTAGTGGGAGATATGCTTACTGAGGATGTTATTCCGGCTCCTGTTGGTCCTTATGGGGAAAGTAAAATAAGAGCTGAAGAGTATATAAAGGAACATTTTGCATTTCCCACTGTCTCCTCCTGCGAGTGTTCTCCTTTTCGGGAGATGACTTCGGTTACAGAAAAACAGGTTTATATATTAAGACCTTGTATGATTCATGGTCCGGGGAATAAAGGAAATCTGAATCTATTGTATAATGTGGTGAAGAAAGGAATTCCCTGGCCATTGGGTGACTTCGAAAATCGTCGTTCGTTTACTTCAATTGATAACCTATGCTATGTGATTGAGGGATTATTGACTAAAGAGGTACCTACGGGCATTTATCACATGGGGGATGATGAAGCTTTATCAACAAATGAGTTGATTGCCATCATGTGTGAGGCAATGGGAAAACAGCCCCATATCTGGAAGATGAATAAGGGCTTTATGGAAGGATGTGCCGGACTGGGAACTTTACTCCATTTGCCACTGAATACGGAAAGGCTTCGTAAACTGACAGAGAATTATGTGGTAAGTAATGCTAAGATCAAAGCTGCTCTCGGGATTGATAAAATGCCTGTGACAGCTAAAGAGGGGTTGATTAAAACCATTCGTTCATTTGAAGAAACTAAATAAGTTATGTACTATTTAATAATCCTGGTTCTGCTATTTCTGGCAGAACTTTTTTATTTCCGTATTGCTGATAAATGCAATATCATCGATAAACCGAACGAGCGGAGTTCGCACACCCGGATCACTTTGAGAGGGGGAGGAATCATTTTCTTCTTTGGCGCATTAGCTTACTTTCTGACGAATCAGTTTGAGTATCCTTGGTTTATGCTGGCTCTGACATTGATTACTTTTATCAGTTTTGTAGACGACATTCGTTCTACTTCTCAGGGGTTACGTTTGGTGTTTCATTTTACGGCGATGGCTTTGATGTTCTATCAATGGGGGTTGTTCAGTTTGCCTTGGTGGACCATTGTGGTTGCTTTGATTGTTTGCACAGGGATTATCAATGCCTATAATTTTATGGATGGTATTAATGGCATTACAGGTGGATACTCGTTGGTGGTGCTGACGGCATTAGCATTTATAAATGGGGTATATGTTCCATTTGTAGAGCCGACTTTGATTTATACCATGCTTTGTGCTGTGTTGGTCTTTAACTTCTTCAATTTCCGGAAACAGGCAAAGTGTTTTGCGGGGGATGTAGGTTCGGTTAGCATTGCTTTCGTGATCCTCTTTCTGATCGGTATGCTGATAATCCGTACGGAAAATTTCAGCTGGATTGTCTTGTTGGCAGTCTATGGGGTGGATAGTGTGCTGACAATAATTCATCGGTTGATGTTGCATGAGAATATTGGTTTGCCACATCGGAAACATTTGTACCAGATTATGGCAAATGAGCTGAAAATTCCTCACATGGTGGTTTCGTTGGTGTATATGTTGGTGCAGGCAGTAGTTATAGTCGGGTATTTTCTATTTCCGGGGAATGAATATGGGTATTTGTCGGGTACCATTATTGCGCTGAGTTTGGTCTATATTCTATTTATGAAGCGTTTCTTTTGCTTGCATCAAGCGAAGTGATATTGTCAATATTATGCTTCCTACCATAGATCTAATATAGTCTAAAAAATAAAAGAAGTTACAGTCGAAAAATAATAGAGTTACAAAACAAATGGTAACTAGTAATTACAATGATTCATATTCAATATAGCATTGATATTCCCATTTTTTATATTTAGCTTATAACATCCCAATACGGTCATTGATTTCCTCTTTTATTTGATGCCCCCAATAGGCATCAACTCCTGCTATGTGCGCATATCGCTGGTAGTTGCTGACAACACTGATTACCTTGTCTACGTATTTCTCCTTATAGGCTACCAATGTACCCACTTTCCGATTCCATAAAAACACGTCAAGATTTTGTATCATTATTGTTTCTCCTTACTCTTTTGGGAATGAATTTATTTAGTTGTTTCAGTGCCATTAGTGGCATGGGCAACTCAGGCAGTAAATCATTTATACGTTGCTCCATGCCGATTATCCGCAACAATGATATGAAATTATTCAGGGTCATGTTCTGATTGACACCTTGTTCAAAATGGCTTATAGTAGCAAGACTCACACCGGATTTCTCCGCCATTTCCTTTTGGCTCATCCGTGCCAAGCCTATACTCCTTTATGCGTTTCGCTAAAAGTAGCATTATTTCTTGGTTGGTAATATAGTCTTCTTTACTTATATATGGTGGAATATTACTATTTAATTGCAAAATTTAAAAATAATATCTATATATTACTACTATTGTGAGACTTTCTGTACTGGAACTATGCATTTGTCGGATGAACTAAAACTTAACTGATATTGGGTACATGTGTATGCACCTGTTTTGAACGAAGAGCTTAGAATTATGATACAGATAATAAGCGTGTTATAAGTTTTTCTGAGAAAACTGCTTTCCGGACCGTTTTTTTCTTTGCCGATAATTTGTAAATCTTCATCTTTGCAGTGTTGATCAACAAAACATGAATGAAACGTAGTAGTAACATTAGTAAAGAAGGAGAAAAATTATGCCTTTATTTTATAGAGCGAGACAATCGCAGTTGAAAACTAAAGAGGGAAAGAAACAGTGGCACCTGACTCTGGTGAAAGTTGGAAAAATGGTAACTTCACAACAGTTGGCCGAAGTAATAGCTGAAAAATCATCGTTGACACCGGGTGATGTTCATAATGTGATTCGTAACTTGATGACTGCCATGCGTAAAGAATTGTTGAATAGCCGTTCGGTACGTTTGGAGGGATTAGGCACTTTCACGATGAAAGCTTGTACACAAGGGCATGGAGTGGATCAAGAGGAAGAGGTGAGTCCGAATCAGGTGGCGGCTCTTCGTTGTCTGTTTACTCCGGAATATACTCGTCCCGCAGCTATCGGCACTACCCGTGCTTTGCTTCAGGGAGTGGAATTCCAGAAAGTCAGTGCGATAGGGGGAGCAATTAATGGCGGATCGGGTAGTGGAGATATTGTGGATGATCCGACAGCCTGATAAAATTTATTGCTGATATAATAATTATTGACAACGGAAGGAGGATAAAGAGTATGAAGAAAACGGGATGGAATATTATATTGAAGTTGATTATTGCTGTGGCAAGTGCTGTAGCCGGTGTAATAGGCGGGCAGGCTATGACATTATAAAACGGAATTAATAACCAAACAGGGTGAACTCCCGATAGCCATTAGAGGCTTTCGGGAGTTTTTCTTTTCCCCATGATCTTGTCTATAATCAGAGCGATAGCTCCATCACCGGTTACGTTACAAGCTGTACCGAAACTGTCCATGGCAATGTAGAGGGCGATCATCAATGCCTGGGCCGATTCATCGAAACCGAGCATGGACTGGAGGATGCCTAAAGAAGCCATAATAGCGCCTCCAGGAACGCCGGGAGCGGCAATCATCGTGATGCCGAGCATGAAAATGAAACCTGCAAACAGGGAAAAATCGAAAGGCATGCCCTGCATCATCATTAAGGCTAAAGCACAGGCCACAATCTTCAGGGTGCTTCCGGATAAATGAATGGTGGCGCAAAGCGGGATGACAAATCCGGCTATATCGGCTGATACACCGTTCTTCTTGGTCTGTTCGAGTGTGACAGGGATGGTGGCAGCTGATGACTGAGTGCCTAAAGCGGTGAAATAAGCCGGCAGCATCCGTCCCAACAAGCGGAATGGGTTTTTACGGACAAACAATGCCGCAATGCAATATTGAAAAACCAGCAAAAAAATATGTAGTATAAAAATGACACCGATAATTTTAATAAACACCATAAGGATGGAGAATACTTGTCCGGAGTGTGTCATATTGAGGAAAATACCAAAGATGTAAATGGGCAGCAACGGGAGGATGACTGCGCTTATCATACGTACGATGATCTCTTGAAAGTCTCGTGCTACGTTTTTCAGGGCGTCACTATGCAGGCTTGCCAATCCCAGGCCGAGGGTAAAGGCAAGGACCAGTGCCGTCATGACATTCATCAAGGGTGGAATGGCAACAGAGAAATAGGGTAGGATTCCTTGCGCCTCACTCACTTCGTCGAGAGGTGCTCCCGGAGTAATGAGCGAAGGGAAAATGGCGGCTCCGGTGAAGTAGGACAGAAATCCGGAGAAAAGAGTGGCACCATATGCAATGAGTGCCGTGACAAGTAGCATTCGTCCGGCTCCTTTACCAATATCGGCTATGGCAATGGTAACCAGTCCGAGAATGATAAGAGGTATGGAGAAATTGAGGAATTCTCCAAAGATGGAGTTGAAGGTCACGAACAGCCGTACCAAAGGTGTCGGCAGGAAATTTCCGATAGCGATACCAAGTATAATAGCTATGATGATACGTGGCAAAAGTCCTATGTGTATTTTCTTCATTACGAGGTTTTAGCAGTTTGTTACAAAAGTAATACTTTTTTCTGAAACTATCCGAACAAATATTTTCGATATGTGTTATAGATAATAAGAAAAAGAACAAAAAATCAACCAATTTAGATACATATTACAATTATGGCAACTCAGAATAAAACAGATATAGGCCTGATTGGTTTAGCTGTGATGGGAGAAAATTTAGCTCTGAACATGGAAAGCAGAGGTTGGAACGTATCGGTGTATAATCGTACGGTACCGGGTGTGGAAGAAGGCGTGGTGGAACGTTTCATCAACGGAAGGGCTAAAGGCAAGCACATAGAGGGCTTCACGGATATAGAGGCTTTTGTAGAATCGATCGCTTTGCCTCGTAAGATAATGATGATGGTACGTGCCGGTAGTCCGGTGGATGAGCTGATGGAGCAACTTTTCCCGTATCTTTCTCCGGGTGATATATTGATTGACGGTGGTAACTCGAATTATGAAGATACGAACCGAAGAGTGAAACTGGCAGAGTCGAAAGGTTTTCTGTTCGTCGGTGCCGGTGTTTCGGGCGGAGAAGAGGGAGCTTTGAACGGAGCTTCTATCATGCCGGGCGGTTCGGAGAAAGCATGGGAAGAGGTGAAACCGATTTTGCAGAGCATTGCGGCCCAAGCGCCGGATGGTACTCCGTGCTGCCAGTGGGTGGGACCTGCCGGATCGGGACATTTTGTGAAAATGATACACAACGGGATAGAGTATGGTGATATGCAGTTGATTGCTGAAGCTTATTGGGTGATGAAGGAGCTGCTGGATATGACTAACGAGGAGATGGCATCTGTGTTCACCCGTTGGAATGAAGGTAAACTACGGAGTTATCTGATAGAAATTACAGGTAATATACTCCGCCATAAAGATAAGACAGGGGCCTATCTGATTGATAAGATCCTGGATGCCGCCGGACAGAAAGGGACAGGCAAATGGTCGGTGATTAATGCCATGGAATTAGGTATGCCACTGGGATTGATTGCTACGGCCGTTTTTGAACGCAGTTTGTCGGCCCGGAAGGAACTGCGTGAAGCTGCTGCCCGGCAATATCAATGCAGGCACTCGATGGCTGTATATAATAAACAAGATACGGAAAAAGAGATTTTCTCGGCATTGTATGCTTCGAAACTGGTTTCGTATGCTCAAGGGTTTGCGGTGTTGCAACGTGCTTCCGATACATTTGGATGGAACCTCGATCTGGCTTCGATTGCACGGATGTGGAGAGGCGGTTGTATTATTCGCAGTGTTTTCCTGAATGATATTGCTGCGGCATTTGAGGCAAAAGAAAAGCCTAAACATCTGCTGCTGGCCCCTTATTTTGAAGAAGAGATCAAAGGTCTGTTGTCCGGCTGGAAGAACCTGGTGGCACAAGCCATGCGTGAGGAACTGCCGGTTCCGGCTTTCTCTTCGGCTTTGAATTATTTCTATTCGTTAGTGTCGGCTGATCTTCCGGCCAATCTGGTACAGGCACAGCGCGATTATTTCGGTGCTCATACATTTGAGCGGAAAGATGAGTTACGAGGAGTCTTTTTCCATGAAAACTGGACAGGACACGGAGGAGATACAAAGTCGGGTACGTATAATGTATAAGCAAAAAAAGAAATATGAGTAAATTTGTAATGACTATCTTTGGTGCTTCGGGTGACTTGACGAAGCGTAAGTTGATGCCGGCATTGTATTCGTTGTATGTAGCCAAGCGTCTTCCGGAAGAATTTGAAATTCTCGGGGTGGGACGTACGGTTTATGAAGATGCGGACTATCGGACTTACATTTATAATGAGATGGAGAAATTTGTGAAGTCGGAAGAGCAGAATAAGGAGAAGATGGACGCTTTCGTTGGACATCTTCACTATCTGGCAATAGACCCGGCATTGGAAAGCGGATACGGACAGCTTCGCCTACGCATTGAAGAACTGAGCGGAGATAGCCGGCCGGATGACCTGCTGTTTTACCTCGCTACGCCTCCATCATTGTATGGTGTGATTCCGTTGCACCTGAAGTCGGTGCATCTGAATAAAGGCCGTGCACGAATTATCGTTGAAAAGCCATTCGGGTATGATCTGGAATCGGCTGAGAAACTGAATAAAATTTATGCTTCTGTATTCGACGAACATCAGATTTACCGAATCGATCATTTCTTAGGTAAAGAAACGGCTCAGAACCTGTTAGCTTTTCGTTTTGCCAATGGTATTTTTGAGCCTTTATGGAACCGTAATTATATAGATTATGTGGAAGTGACCGCCGTGGAGAATCTCGGAATCGAGCAACGCGGCGGTTTTTATGATACTACGGGTGCACTGAGGGATATGGTACAGAATCATCTGATCCAGCTCGTGGCATTGACTGCTATGGAACCTCCCGCTGTGTTTAATGCGGATAATTTCCGTAATGAAGTGGTGAAGGTATACGAGTCTCTGACTCCTTTGACCGAAACGGATTTGAGTGAACATATTGTCCGGGGGCAATATACGGCAGGGGGAAATAAAAGGGGGTATCGGGAAGAGAAGAATATTTCACCCGACTCACGTACCGAGACTTATATTGCAATGAAACTGGGTATCAGTAACTGGCGGTGGAGTGGAGTACCTTTTTATATCAGGACCGGAAAACAGATGCCGACAAAAGTGACTGAGATAGTGGTGCATTTCCGTGAAACTCCTCATCAGATGTTCCATTGCGCGGGTGGTAATTGTCCGAGAGCCAATAAGCTGATATTGCGTTTGCAGCCCAATGAAGGTATTGTGTTGAAATTTGGCATGAAAGTGCCGGGACCCGGATTTGAGGTCAAACAGGTAACGATGGATTTCAGTTATGATCAGTTGGGGGGCGTCCCCGGCGGAGATGCCTATGCCCGTCTGATAGAAGACTGTATCCTGGGCGACCAGACCCTCTTTACACGGAGTGATGCAGTAGAAGCATCCTGGCATTTCTTCGATCCGATTCTGCGTTATTGGAATGAACATCCCGAGGCGCCGTTGTATGGTTATCCTGCTGGAACTTGGGGACCTTTGGAGAGTGAGGCTATGATGCATGAGCATGGTGCCGAATGGACCAATCCATGCAAGAACTTAACAAACACAGATCAATATTGCGAGCTATGAAACCCTACATTTTTCCTTCGTCCATAGAGACGGCACGTGCACTGATATTACATTTGGTGAAACTGATGTTAGATGAACCGGACAGGACCTTTTGTATCGCGTTTAGTGGTGGAAGCACTCCGGCACTGATGTTTGACTTATGGGCGAATGAATATACGGATATCACTCCTTGGGAACGACTGAAAGTGTTTTGGGTAGATGAACGTTGTGTGCCTCCCGAAAATTCGGACAGTAATTATGGCATGATGCGGTCGTTGTTGCTGAGTATTGTACCTATTCCGTACGAGAATGTGTTTCGAATACAGGGGGAGAAGAATCCGAAGAAGGAGGCTGCCCGCTATTCGAAGCTGGTGATGAAAGAAGTGCCGGTGGAGAATGAGTTCCCGGTATTTGACGTAGTGCTGCTGGGAGCAGGTAATGACGGACATACGTCGTCTATCTTTCCCGGACAGGAGGAATTGCTTTCAACTGATCATATATATGAGGCGAATTTTAATCCGAATAACGGTCAAAAGAGAATAGCTTTGACAGGACTTCCGATTTTGAATGCCCGAAGGATCATCTTCCTGATAACAGGAAGGGTGAAAAGTCCGGTTGTAGAAGATATCTTTTATTCGGGAGATACCGGACCGGCCGCCTATATAGCGCATCATGCCGATAACGTGGAACTATTTATGGATAATGCAGCTGCTGAAAAAGTCATTCGCGGATAAGAAATAAAAAAAACGTCCGACCTTCACAGGCCGGACGTTTTTCGTTCTATTTGAATACGTTATTTACATACAACAATTAAACAGTATGATAATTAAAATAACAACTCAACAAAATGGAATCCGGGAGAATCACTTCGGCCGGATTGGCTTATCTCACTTAAATGTGACTTACGTAATAATTATGACTAATTAATGTATTGGCAAAGATAGCTGGTTCTGTGTTGCGGGGCAATCACTCGATTTAGGTATTGTGAAGAAGGCAATCACTATAAGTAGGGATTGAACCGGGAGGAAATGAGGAGGGTGCTTTGTTTTATGGCCTTTAAGTTGTAAATTTGCGGAAAAACAAGAGTAAGATGGAATATAAGTTTGACGAACAGAGTGTGAAAGAATTAATGGAATGGGCACAGACTGCACAGTTGCCTCAGGAACTGGAACTGAGTAAAGCGGAGCGTATTTTTGATGTAAAACTTTGTATAGAATCTGATTTATCGTGTATCAGGGCCCATTATCCCGATGCTTTCTACAATCCGGCTATAACTCGTCTTTATCGTATCAGGGAGAAGCTGGAGGAGAAATGAGGTACGGGGATGCCTAAGTAACTTCGCAAAAGTACGTAACCCACTTGATTTCTGTGGAAAAATTCTACAGAAAATGTGGAATATTTCTTCGTATTCCACTATTTCAATAAAGGCTGTTATAATATAATTCTTTGAAAATGAGGATTTGATCCGGATCTACACAAGTCTGGCATGTGCATTGCATAACAATATTCAGATGTTTAGTTATAGTTAGTAGATCTAGAACAATTAAGTTTTCAAGAATTATGAAAAAGGTATTAGTAGCATTGGTAATAGTAATGGGATTGGGATTTTCAGTAGCAAAAGCAGATGAACCTCTAAAGAAAAAGTCCCCGAAAGTGGAACAAAGAGATTCGCGGGAAGACTTTACACCTATTGAGGTTAATAATCTTCCTGAAGCGGTGATTGATGAGTTATCCTGCGAAGGAGCACTGATTAAAGAAGCTTTTATTGCTTATAGTCGTTCGGAGGGTAAACTCTACAAAGTGATTATATTGTCGAGTGATTTTCATGAACAGGCTGTATTCTTGAATGAAAGAGGGAATATACTGAATAGATAGTTTCCCAATCTTTGAAGAAAGCACACAACTTAATTTATGTCAGGCCCCGACTCGAAAGAGCCGGGGCGTTTTAGTTTCATCAGTACAAAAAGCCAGGGAGATGTGTTCGAGGGACATTTCTTTATAATTTTCCGGCTTTTGAGAAATCTTTTGGCTATGAAATAAAAGCATTGTGTTCTATGTTTTATGATTCGCTTCATTGCAATTATAATTATAGGTTGAATTCTTTATAGGTTTCAGAATAATTCATATCTTTGAAACTGTAACTAAAATTAATCAATAATGAAGCAAATACAACCTGTTTTTTTAGCTATGAAGTTTTCTTTTCTTATTTTCTTCTTTTTTAGTTTGCCTGTCGGTGCACAAAGTATTTTTCAGAAATACGGGCGTTTCCTGACTGAACCTCGTTCATATGTGTGTTATCGTACGGATGGTAAACTGAAAATAGATGGCAAACTGGATGAAGCTTCGTGGCAGAAGGCAAAACCGACAGCTCCGTTTGTAGATATCAGCGGGGAGGGGTTTCCTACACCTAAATATGAAACTACGGCCAAGATGCTGTGGGACGATGAATATCTTTATATAGGGGCGATGTTGCAGGAGGATGATATCAAGGCACGTCTTACACAGCGGGATACTATTATTTATTATGATAATGATTTTGAGGTTTTCATAGATCCTGACTGGGACGGGCACAACTATTTTGAAATAGAAACCAACGCGCGTGGGGTCATATTCGACCTAATGCTGGACAGGCCTTATCGGTCTGGTGGAAACTTTATGGTACAATGGGATTGTCCGGGATTAAAGTTGGCCATTCATCGCGAAGGTACGCTGAATAAGTCGAAAGACAAAGATAAATATTGGAGTGTGGAGATGGCTATTCCACATAAAGCATTGACTATGAATTTCAATAATCCATTGAAAGCTGGTAATTGCTGGCGAATTAATTTTTCACGTGTACAATGGCTGAAGGCAGGAGGACCTGAAGAAAATTGGGTTTGGACACCTACCGGAAAAGTTGATATGCATATGCCGGATCGTTGGGGATATTTGTTTTTTGCTGACGAGAAAGTAGGAACACCCGAACATACTTTTGCATTACCGTATAATGCTTCTGTGTATAAACTGCTTTGGGCTATGTTCTATGTACAACAGGAAAGGTATGCGAAAGAGAAAAATTATCTGCGTACGGAACAGGATTTCTTCCTGACAGATGCCGAATTGAAGGGTCTCCCGCAAGGTGCGCAAATCTCGGTTGAAGCCACTCGGAATACATATCAAATAGCCATTACTGTTCCGGGTGAAGGCAGACGTTACATCATTAATAATGAGGGACGGTTTTGGACAGAAAAGGTTGCTCCGCGTCAAGTGAAGAACTGGGTGTGGACACGTATAAATAAGAGTAAAAGTGAAGCGGATTACCGCCAATGGTTTGCCCTGCTTAAAGAGTGCGGCATCAGCGGGGTGATGTTTGAAGGATATGATGAAAACCTATACCGCATGTGTAAGGAAGCCGGTCTTGAAGCTCATTTCTGGAAGTGGACAATGAATCGTGCCGAATTGCTCAACGTACATCCCGATTGGTTTGCGGTGAATCGTAAGGGGGAGTCTACGCATGATAAGCCTGCTTATGTGGATTATTACCGTTTTCTTTGTCCCAACCATGAAGGAGTGGCCCAATATTTGGCAGATGATTATGTGAAGATAGCTCATTTACCCTATGTAGATGGAGTACATTTGGACTATGTTCGTTTCCCGGATGTAGTTCTACCTGTCAGCTTGTGGAAAAATTATGGAATAGAACAGACAAGTGAACATCCTGAATATGATTATTGCTATTGTGATGTTTGCCGTACTAAATTTAAAGAACAAACAGGGCGTGATCCGTTGGAGTTAAAGTACCCGATGGAAGATCAGTCATGGATCAATTTCCGCTTGGATGCGATCAGTCGTGTTGTCGACCAAATTACAAAAGCGGTGAAAGCCGATGGGAAAGCAATTTCTGCTGCTGTATTCCCCGGTCCTTCTATGGCCAAGAAAATGGTGCGTCAGGATTGGGGTAACTGGTCGCTGGATGCTTATTTCCCGATGATCTATAATGGTTTTTATTACGAAGGACCGGAATGGATCGGGCGTTCGGTTCAAGAGAGTGTTAAAACCGTTGACGGACGTGCGAAAGTGTATGCCGGACTGATGTTTCCCGATATAAAGAACGATTTTGAGAAAGCATTGGATGAAGCATTTGATAACGGTGCATCCGGTGTTTCATTCTTTGACGGACCATCAGACGAATATCTGCATCAGTTTAAAGCCTATCTGGACAAGAAAGGATTAAAGACGGAATAAAAGATTCGAATGTACTTTGTATTTATGAACAGAGGCGGCCCCGATAAGGCTGCCTCTATTTGTAAGATATTGATTCTTAAAATGTTATTTCCGTGATAAATATCCCTGTTTTGTTTTTCGGCTGACATTATATACATTTGCAGCATAAAAACAATTACATATGTATAAAAACATTTTAATATTAGGTCGTGGAATTGGGCAAGTGATGTTTCAGAATAATGCTCTCTCCGGTGGGTTGATGTTATTAGGAATTGCTTTTAATTCATGGCAACTCGCAGTTTTATCTGTACTCGGTACAGTCGTTAGCACTTTGACAGCTTCATTATCCGGATATGATAAGGAGGATATTCGTAACGGATTGTATGGTTTTAATGGGACATTGGTTGGTATTGCAATTGGAGTCTTTATGGAAACCAATGTTACATCTATATTATTGCTTATCTCAGGCTCTGCTTTCTCCACATGGGTTGCGCGTTGTTTTCGTTATCAGAACAGAGTATCGGGACTGACAGCACCCTTTATTTTTGTTGTATGGCTTCTGCTTGTTGGGTGTCATTATCTATACCCTTCTTTACTGTTATCTTCATCGTTGGAAAAGCCTGAACTAACAATGGATATTTTCCGTTCATTCTGCTTAAATATCGGTCAGGTGATGTTTCAGGGAAATATACTTTCGGGATTATTTTTTCTTTTAGGGATCCTGATTAATTCTCGTATGAATGCTCTGTATACACTGACCGGTGCAATACTTCCTTTATTTATGATTTTATATCCACATACTGATCTTGCTGCATGGAATTTGGGATTATTAGGATATAACGGAGTACTTTGTGCCATAGCCTTGGGAGATAAGACAGGCATAGGAGTAGTCAAAGCGATATTTTCTATCATACTGTCTATCGTTCTGCAGTTAACGGGTATGCATATGGGCATAGTGACTTTAACGGCACCATTTGTCTTTTCCGTATGGATTACCGGGGGCCTGTTCAGTGTTTTCAGAAGTAAATCCTGAGAAGCTAAATAGGATATAATAGCGGTATCGATGTTTCTAGTACCGTTGTAAAACGGATATGGCGGCTTATCAGGCCGCCTTTCTTTTTATAATATTCTTTAGATTACAAGGTTTCCATCCAATTATATATTAGATTTCATTTTTATCAGTAGTAAGATAATGCTGATTTACAACCACTTCATGATTGTATCTTATTTTAAAACTACTGATAAAATTATTTATTTTTTTACCTTTTTATTTAACCTCTTTTGGGTTAGTATGCCCCTTGCTTCAAATGTTTTTATAGTATAAAGGAATTAAAAGTGTAAGAATGTTCGGATTTTAAAAAAACAGACCTTTAATTATATATTTATCTTTAAAAACAATTGAGTATGAAAATGATTTTAAATTTTTCTGAATGTATTATTAGTTTTTTCTCGTTATGTTTATTGTGTGTTGTCTTCTCTTGCGATGAAATGGATATTGACCAAGGTCCTCCAACTTCCGTTACGCGTAATCTGATGACATCAGATGGTCCCGGTTTTAAGATCGATACAGTTACGTACGATAAAATTCCGGCTGAATATGCCCGGAAAATATTGTCTCTTGAAGAACCTACTTCAGTTGTAACTGATAAGAGCAAGCGCTCTTTCAGAGTGAATGAACTTTTTCAAATTAGAAAAGCAAATGATCAATTGCTTTCAATTACCAGCTATTCCGCCAAGACGGTTTATGATCTCACACTTGAAGTCTATGTAGAAGGTGGTTCCCAGTATGTTCCTATTGCTTATCTGGACTCCATACCGGGATTCTCACAATTTGAGTTTAAGCCATCGTTGATCAATGGAAATTTCATATATAAAAAGGATAACGGTGTGGATACTCTGTCCCTTTCGAGCCTGAACGAAAAGAGAATGAAATTTCGTTTACTTAGCGATGATAAGCATTTTGAAATGCTTTCTAAAATAGATGCGGAGTGGAATATTTCTTTTTCAAATTATGATTGGAAACCGGGGTATGAAAGTGGTTCATGGCGAGAGTTGAGTGCCATCTATGCACGTGAGTGGGTGGTCATTATTACAAATTATGCCTATATGATGACTACTCCCGAGTATGCTTTTATCATGAGAAATTTTAGTAAGATATTTGGTGGAGAACTTTATGATAATAACCGTGTTAAGTTCACACCGGAAAAGTATTTATCAGAAGAAAAACGTTTCAAACAACCGCATAACTTTGTTTGTGGACGATCTAAACCCTCTGTTGGCGGTTTGGGCGGAGGAAACGTGTGGGGAGTAACTCACTGGAATTATTATGGTCATTATGCTTCTTTTAGCGGTTGGGAATCAATTACACATGAATTTATGCACTGTATGGGATATGGTCATTCTAGTAACATGACTTATGCTTCCGGTGGAGTGGGATGGACTGAGTTCATGTGGCAACTACATACTTATTTGAGAGGGAATGATTGGCTGCCATATACGGATCGGAATCTGTTAGGTTTTCATAAGCCGGAAAACGCGAAATATCGTGATGGTGGAATTGACCCTGATAAACTGAATGATAATAAGATTCTGCAGTTTTATAATAAAAGTAAAGTTACCCAATATTTTTTAGCTAATCCGTTGTCTAAATAAGTAATAACCATGAATAATGATTAAAGGTCTGTTTCTGATTATAATTCATCTTCTTTACTATTATTACTTTTTTATTGTTGGTGTTTTTTTAAGGTAAAACATACGGGTGGCTATGATTAAAAAAAGTGATAAGAAAAATGTGAAAAAATGTATAAGAACGAATTTTAATTTTTATCTTTGTCCAAATTTGTATGCGATGCTTGTCCCAACCATGACCACCGAAGAGGTGTGTAAAGAAATAAAGAATGACTATCCGGCTTTTTATGAAAAAATGTTGGATAATAAGGCTAGTAACTACCGAAAGTTTATTAAAGCTGTCCTATTTCCGGTTATACATCAGTTTTCATGGAAATCGTCATCGGGTAATATGTGGAATGTGATAATGTTGGCTCGTTATCGTAATGAGAGAAAATGTCCCGGTATTGTCCCTTACCTTAAATATGAAAATTGGGGTATGGGAATTATTTATCCTAAAAATATATATAGTAATCTGTCTATAATTGACTTTAAACCTCATTTTTGGAAAAGGTATCGGGAGCGTCAGCTAATACCCAACGGCTTAGAAGGGATTTCTTTTGATGAACAAATAAAATATTTCTTTTTAAATAGCGGTCTCTTTACTTTTGATTTCAGAGAAGGCTCTAATAAAGGACATGAGGGTTTTGTCGGGTATACTAAGACCGGAATTTTCTTTGGTGTCGTAATAAAAGAGTTGGATTATCTCTGTGTCAAAACTTATGTGTCTGCTAATATGCTTTTTGATAATCAGATAGAAAGCTTGGATAGCGCTGATGAGTTAAGAGAGAAGATATTGTCGCATCCGGACTATTTTCAGAAAAGAGGGAAACTCTTTCATATCATGAATGACTCTTCTTTTTGGATGGATGAGACGATACGTTAAGCAGCCTTTTTCTTTCACAATATTTCTCTCAAATTATATGCGGAACAGTACAATTTTCCAGGTAGGTTATGTATCGGATTCTATCTAAAGTGCTTGTTCCGTCTTACGAAAGTTCAGCTATATTGTTTTCGTTGACATGCAGTTGGGTAAGTACAATTAATGCTTATAATCTGATTGATGTCAGTGGTATAATGCCCTGATAGCTGTTTTTGTTTAAGCTTCCAATTCCTCCCTGTACCTTGAATCGCTAATTTGACGAGTCGGCTGTGTTTACCGTTTATCTTATCTATTGTTTGTTGAAGACGTTCACGTTTCTCGCGATCTACTGAATCAAACAGTCCCAATTGGGTGCTATCGGTTATTTCGGTGATAATAACTCCGGTTTTCTTATATTGATAGCCTTGCATGAAAATCGTTTTTAGCCCGGCCAGTGCATAATGTACAATTTCTAATGTGTCATTGGTTGGTATCGGAAGATGTATAACTGTATTCCTCCAATATTGTGGCGAATCTTTACGGAAGTTATTCGTATGGATGAATGCCATTAGTGACATTGCATAGCTTTTCTGTTGTCGGAGTTTCTTTGCGCATGTAGAAGCGTGAGTGGCGATTGCTTCCGACATTGTATCGATGTCCTCCACCATCTTGCCGAATGACCGACTTGTACATATCTGCTTTTTGGCCGGTGGTGTGGTTTCCATATCAATACAGGAAATGCCTTGAAGTTCTTTCCAGGTCCTTTCTCCGACTACAGTCATGTTCTTACGCACCCAAGATTCGGGCAACTCGGTAAAGTCATAGGCTGTTTTGACTCCCTGCTTTTCTAACTTGGCAACTTGCCGGTGACCGATCCCCCAGATGTCTCCAATTTCAGTAAGCTGCAGGGCCTTGATGCGTTTTTCTTCCGTATCGATGATACATAAACGATTGTAAGCAGGATATTTCTTTGCAAATTTATTGGCGACCTTTGCGAGTGTTTTGGTTGGGGCGATACCCAAACTAACAGGTATGCCGGTTCCGCGGATTACTTTGTTTATGATGTCTGTTCCGAGTGACTGAATATCCCGAATTCCTTCCAGGTTAAGAAATGCTTCGTCTATACTGTATACTTCCATTTCCGGCACTTGTTCTGCCAGTATGGACATCACTCGTCCGGACATGTCGCCGTATAGCGTATAGTTCGATGAAAAGACAGATATGCCATATTTCTGAATATCATCTTTGATCTGATAAGCCGGAACTCCCATTTTAATCCCCAATGCTTTCGCTTCGTTACTTCTGGCAATAACACATCCGTCGTTATTACTTAAAACAACGATCGGTTTACCGTTCAAAGCCGGATTGAACACTCTCTCGCAACTTGCGTAGAAGTTATTGCAGTCCATTAGTCCAAACATTATCTTTTTCTCCTGTTCTTTTTGATGGTATAGGTCACTATTCCCCAGACGATAAATTCATTCTCCTTTGTTACTTTAATCAAGGAGTATTTCGGATTCGCCGGTATTAACCAGACGGCATTAGGTTCAATTCGTACCCGCTTTACAGTAAAATCTCCATCAATAAAACACACGGCAAGGTCGTCATCCTGTAATTCCAGTGATTTGTCGATGACCAGAATGTCTCCTTCTTCTATGCCTTCATCCCGCATCGAATCGCCTACTACACGTCCAAAGAATGTACTGGCCGGATGTTTGATTAGCTCTTTGTTTAGATCTATGGCTTGCTCCATATAGTCTTGTGCCGGTGACGGGAAACCGGCCCGTATACCTTCATCGGCGTATGGGATCGGCAAACTGCTGGATACGTCAATCTTATGTATTTCAAGTTTTCTTTTCATCATTCTATTTCATTTGAGTTGTACCTTAACAAAGCATTGCGGCATTTGATTCGTTCGGTTAGATTTTTTAGGTGTTTTCTTCATAAATTGTTTTTAGGCTTGGTAAATTTGATTCGTTAAATTTTTAGGGTAAGATATTTAAGAGAAATTTTTCCGTTTCTGAAAGGTCAATCAACCTATCTAAAATTTATAATTGTTGTCGGCTCTCTGTCTCTATATCTTTGTATCGTAAGCTTACAGAGATAGTTAATTTATAGGCGGATTCCGAAAAGCCTGAAAGAGAGTAGGAGATAAAACAGTGTTTGTAATGTCGTCATACAGTCAATCAAGACCGGATCATTTGTTTAACGATATACCGAGTGCACTTACCAAAGGAGGAATACCCGATTGTTTTATAATTGCTTTTAGAGGAGAACAATATGTTAGAGAACTATCGGGTTTGAGAGATAAATTTGTGACAGCTCCTATGGGAAATAGAAAAAAGTTAGATGTAAATTCTAATAATTATGCAACGTCTCTAACTGCTTTCAGAGATTATTTGAATAATTTAGGTAATAAAACTTTGGTATACAATCGAGAGGAAGCATTAGCAATTGTAATTGATTTGTTTAAAAATTCTATAGATACTGATGTACCTGCGAAATTGGAAAATGAAAATGAAAATCAAATACGGCGTGCAATAGAGAAGTGGCAAAAATATATTATTCAAGTGGTAGATACTATTGCTCAAGTTGCAACAAAATTTGACTAAATAATAGAAATAAAAGAATGAGCGTAAGAGTAATTAATAAAGATTTTAAATATCAGGAAAGGCAAAGCGATCATGATAATTATTGTGCAGGATTCGCTTTGGCCGCTATTCTGAGTGATTTAAACGGAGATGGAACTATATGTAAAGGAGAGGGAATTTATCGCTCTTTACAAAAATATCCAGTAACAGGGGAGTGGAGTTCTATTCTCCATCGCCTTACAGGATGTATTGAAGGGGTGGATGGGGTCATGACTTTACCAGGAGCTGTTGTAGTGGGAACAGTAGAATTGACAAAAAGAAATGTTTGCGTATTTATTGATGATGAGAAGCTGATTGAGGCGATAGATCAATTGATTCATTTCCTTTTAGATATTGGTCTTGGAAGGGATTTAGATCAGCAGTTGGAAAGTGTAAAACTACATATCCCTGAATTGATAGCTGAGCAAAAAAGTATTGTTGGTGCACAATGTATAAAACCGTGGAAATCGATAGAGGAAGTTCTTCAGGAAAGTCGTTATGCGATAATGTTAGTAAATGGTGTGCATTGGATTGCTGTTAAAAAGACTGAAAATGGCTATAATGTATATGATCCCGCATGTGGAGTAAGAAGTGCACAGTTGAATACTCAATACATAACACTTATTTCGGACAGATACGGTGATAGACAATATACGATTTCGGGTATTATAATAGCCGTATCGTAGAATCAATTGCGGAATAATGACGGGTTTCGAAAAGTCATAATAGAGTAGGAAGAAATATTAAAAACAGTATGGAAATATATTTTTTAGATAGTAAATCGGTATATAATAAAAAGGAGATCTCTGATAAAGAGATCCCTAATAATGTAATTAAAGTTGGTGGATTGGGGGATTATTTTAAGTATCATACCATACTCGAGGTTCCAAATAAACGGTTTATGCTGAAAGATTTGGTTGGTCTTACTAAATTGTATAATACTGAATTTGCAATATATACATGTGAGGATAAACTGTATGTAAAGAAAGGGAATAAACCCGATTTACAGCATGGGAAAGCCGGGTCAGTTACTATAAAGAAGAGTGAGCAAATGTTGATTCATGTACATCCTACATATCACTCTGTACGTGATCATTTAAATGTTGACTTGCAGGTAAATTCTGGACAGGTTGAGGCTATTATTGATTATGATTATAATATTATCGTTTATCAGAATAACGAGGTATTTAATAAAAAAGATGCAGAGGGGATTTATCAAACCTTGGATATTCATGATGTACATTGGCCAAGTTTTCTAGAAAAGAACGCTGGCTATAATATAGAAGTATACATTTGATGCTTTTAAGCTATGATCTAGATTAAAGAATAGTCCTTTTCATTTGCTGCCAAAGGAGGAGATTTTTGCACAAAGAGGAGTTGTTTCAAATATTGTATAAATAGAAAACAACTCAATCCTTTTCGTATTTTTTTATTGTAAACGTGTAAGGCTCCGAGTTGAAAGATTCGGAGCTTTTTGCATTCTGTTTGTATTGGGGTATGTCTATTTAAGTTTTGATTATTTACACTAAAAGATTATGATTACGAAAAAAGTGAGATAGTGAATAAATGGAGAGATTTTAAACTTGATTAATACTTATATCTATGGCTTTTAAGAATTTATGCTTTTGTGTTCAAGAGAATTTTTCCAGCTTCCGAAAGATCGATTTCCACATCTAAAATTTATAATTGCTTTAAGCTCTCTTTACTTGTATCTTTATAAGATAAATTTACAGAGATAATGTATAGGCGGATTCCGAAAAGCCGAGAAAAGAGAGTAGGATAAAATATTATTATATGAGTATGAATGAATTAGACTTTAATTTACGTTTTTTAGACCTATTGAATAGGAGGGATGATATTCCAACATGGGGGATTCCTTCAGTTCCACAGTCCATTATTGTGGATGAGAATAAATATAAACTAATTAATTGTGGTGTAGAATATGCTCCTCAAAGATTGTATGGAGTTTATTGGCGGCAGTCAAATATCTCATACTATAGAATAGCAAAAGGAGCAGACGCTATTAGTTTTCAGTTTACAGGTTGTTATCTAGCCAAAGTAATGTATAATAGTGATTATTTTGTTTTTCATATTCATAGCTCTGATTCTGATAGTACTGCTGATTATTGGAATCAATTTATTGATGATAATAGAGATAGAATAGCTGAGATTACCATTTTCAAACCTGCTGTTGCTAACGAAAAAGATGATGTTATGTTTAAGTATTTAAATGAATCCGATAAGGGAATATTTACCATTGCAGGTATGATCACAGTAGATAATGAATGTTATGAGATATTATTAAATAATAAGACTTGTAAGGCTGAAGCGGTTTTACGGAAAACTAAGTTAGTTGATCCACATTTGAGGTGATCAGATAAATAGAAAGGGCTTCTAAATCCTCCTCTGAGGTAGAAGCCCTTCAACACAAAAACTAAACTAGACTTAACTAAACTATTCTATTCTTGGAAGTTTCACAACTTCCGTTCTGTTTGTTACAAAGATAGATATTTTTTGTTTATGTATAAATAATAATCGACAAATACTCACATTTTACCGATAAATCAGCTACAAATCCTTTCAACTTCGCTCATCGAGGAATGTTTGGAAAGTCTGCTTGTAGCTATCGCTGACGGGGATATAGGTCTTATCAAATACGATACGCCCGCGGTCGATGATGCGTATTTTGTCTTTCTGGACGATGAAAGAACGATGTACACGCATAAAGCGGGCGGGGGGAAGCAACTCTTCCATGGACTTCATGCTCATAAGTGACAAAATGGGTTTGGGGGCATCTTCGGTGTAGATTTTGATGTAATCCTTCAAACCCTCTATATATAATATCTTTTTGAGTTCTACCTGCACCAGTTTATAGTCACTTTTGACAAAAATACTGTCTACTTCTTCGGGCTTCTGGACCAGTTCGAACCATTGCAACGCCTTGTTGGTTGCCTGCAGGAAGTCAACATACGAGATGGGTTTGAGTAGGTAGTCGAGTGCGTTGACCCGGTATCCGTCGATGGCGTATTGACCGAAAGCAGTAGTGAACACAATACGGGTACGAGGGGATACCATTTTAGAGAATTCCAGACCGTTGAGTTCCGGCATCTGAATGTCAAGGAACAACAGGTCGATCTGGTTCCCGGGAAGTTCTTTCATGGCCTGTACGGCACTGGAATACTTTCCCGCCAGTTCGAGAAAAGGTGTTTTGTTGACATAACTCTCCAGCAGACTGAGTGCCAGAGGTTCGTCGTCGACTATGGCGCAACGTAATTTCACGGCTATGGATGATTAAATATTAATAATTTCGATATGTATTCTTTGCCATCCGGGGAGATGGCTTTATCCCATTGATAACGTCCGGGATAAGAGAGTTCGAGGCGCTTCCTTACCTGTTCGAGCCCGATACCCGATCCGCTTTTATCCGTGTTGGTTTTGGGATGATAACTATTGCGTATCTCACACCGGATCTCCTCTTTGTTTTCAGAGATGAGGATGTGGATGAAACTCAGTTCGGTGGGGGAGATGCCGTGTTTAAAGGCATTCTCTATCAGTGAGATGAAGATCAGTGGAGCAATCTCCGTCCGGCTATCCGGCTGTATGTCGAATTGTGTAATGACCTCTACATTTCCCGAAAGACGGATACGCATCAGTTCGATGTAGTTGCGAATGAAGTCTACCTCTTTACAAAGGGGTACATAGTTCTGCTGATTGTCATAGAGCACATAGCGTAGCAACTTGCTGAGCTCCTGCACGGCCTGCTGCGCCTTGTCGCTGTCAAAGGCGATGAGTGCATAAATATTATTCAGCGTGTTGAGCAGGAAATGCGGGTTAAGTTGGTTTCGCAAGTTCTTCAACTCTGCTTCGGTGCGACTTTTCTCCGCTTCACGACGGGCGGCTTCAGCTTGTCCCCAACGGGCACTCATGCGGATGGCCGCACTCAGTCCGATGGTGAAGATGAGGCTTAGAATGTCTCTTACGAAAAAAATCCATCCGGGAGGCATGTGCGGTTTTTTAAGAGTGGGAGCCGGGGCATTCAGGCTTTGCCAGATATGCAGCAGCAGTCCGATGAGGCAGACCAATAAGATGTTGTAGATGATGTATTTATTCTTCTGTTCCCGGAAGAGGAGATGAGGAACGAGGAGGAAATAGTTTAAATAGAATACAGTGACAAAAGAGAGGGGTACGGCAGAATGACGCAGATAGGCATGCCAATTGATACTGTCTCCTGTACGATCGATGAAGAAGAACGGGAAACCGAACACAATCCCCCAACTGATGATGTGTATCAGGATTTCCAGAGGACGGCGGGCTGATGTCAGAGATTGTTTCATGGGAACAAAGATAATAATTTTAGTTTACCACAGGGGCACAGAGACAGAGTTTCTGTCATCCTATCCGGTATACATCAAGGAATTCTTTCTGCCTCTGTGCTCTCTGTGGCGAACAAGTAAACTGATGATGGCTTATTCGTATCGGATTGCCTCGATCGGATCGAGGTCGGCGGCTTTCTTGGCCGGATACCATCCGAAGAATACTCCGGTGACGGTACAAACCGCAAACGACAGGAATACGCTCCAGGGTTGGATGAAGATGGGCCAATGGGCGACACTTTTCACAACCCAGCTGGCACCGCAGCCGATGATTACTCCGATAAGGCCTCCGGTGATGCTGATCAGGATGGCTTCTATCAGGAATTGGCTCAGGATGTCGACGCCACGTGCACCGACCGACATGCGCAGACCGATCTCACGGGTACGCTCTGTGACGCTGACGTACATGATATTCATGATGCCGATGCCGCCTACTACGAGCGATATGCCGGCAATGCAGGCGAGCAGTGTGGTCATCAGGTCGGTGGTAGAGTTGAGCATGCTGCTCAATTCCTGCTGGCTCCGGATGGTGAAATCATCGTCATCCGCCTCTTTCAGCTTGTGATTGCGGCGGAGAAGTTCGGTAATCTCTTCCGTAGCATTGTCCGTCATGTCTTCCGAAAGGGCAGAAGCGTAGATACCTTGCAGATAGGTCTGTGCCAGCAGACGCTTCATCACGGTGGTGTAGGGTGCCAGTACGATGTCGTCCTGGTCCATACCCATAGAGTTGTATCCCTTGGATTTCAGTACGCCTACTACACGGAACGGTATTTTGCTGAACCGGACAATGCGTCCTACAGGATCTTCTCCATCGGGGAAAAGATTGTCTACAATGGTTTTTCCTATCACGCATACCTTGGCGCTCGACTGGATATCGGCTTCGCTGAACATCTCTCCATTGTCTATCGAGAGCTGTCGAATTTCCAGATACTCCGTTCCCACGCCATTCACGGATGACGGATAGTTGTTGTTGCCTGCAATCAACTGCCCGGAGCTGGAAACATTAGGACTGACCGCAGCCAGAAAGCTGGTTTCATCCCGCAATGTTTCGTAGTCGGTCAGTTTCAGTGTCTGCATGGCACTGGGGTCCTGGCGAACACCTCCGCGCATGTCTGCTCCCGGATGAATCATAATCATATTGGAGCCCATCTCGGAGATTTGTGCCTGGATACTTTTCTTTGATCCCTGGCCGATGGCGAGCATGGTGATGACGGATGCCACACCGATGATGATCCCCAGCATCGTAAGGAACGCGCGCAACTTGTTGTTATTCAAGGCGCGCAAAGCTATTTTAAATAAATTGGTTCCGTTCATAATAATCTGTCTGTTATTCTTCTTGTACCGGCAGAGCGGCCAGTGCTTCGGCTGCGGAAAGAATGTCCGGGTTAGTGCTGTCTTCCTTGACTTGTCCGTCGCGCAACACGATGTTACGGCTGCTGTATTGGGCTATTTCCGGATTGTGCGTTACAAATATGATTGTGCGGCCTTCGGCATGCAGTTTCTGAAACAGTACCAGGATCTCGAACGAAGTGCGTGTATCCAGGTTACCGGTTGCCTCGTCCGCAAGGATGACTGCCGGATTATTGACCAACGCACGGGCGATGGCTACACGTTGCATCTGTCCGCCGGACATCTGATTGGATTTGTGTTCCAACCGTTCGCCCAGTCCTACGGCTTGCAGCGCCTCAATGGCGCGCCGCCGCCGTTCGGAAGCGCTGACTCCCGAATTATACATCAGCGGGAGTTCTACATTTTCCACAGCAGTCGTCTTTGGCAGCAGATTGTAACTTTGGAAGACAAAGCCTATCTTTCGGTTGCGCAATATGGCACGCTGAGGTTTGCTCATGGTACGTACCGAGATTCCATCCAGCAGATATTCTCCGCTGGTAGGTGTGTCGAGGCAACCCAGCGTATTCAGTAGCGTTGATTTGCCCGAACCGGACGTACCCATAATGGTGACAAACTCTCCTTCGGTGATGGTGAACGAAACCCCGCGCAATGCGTGAACGGTTTCGTCTCCCACCTGGAAGTTACGTTTGATATTCTGAAGTTCGATGACTGTTTTGTTCATACTTATTTTCCTTTCTTCTTGCTGCCCGGATGGCTAGGCATAAACGGACTTTGTTCTCCTCCGCCTTCCTGTCCGCCTTCAGGCGATACATTGCCGCCCGGCATATTTCCAATGGTGGCTTCGGTGACAACTACCATGCCTTCGGAAGCACCTTGGGTGATTTCCGTATTGATGCCGTTAGTGATCCCTATCTGCACGGGGTGTGCCGTGAAAGTATTTCCTTCACGTGTCCATATTTTATGTTCGCCCTCACAGTCCTTCACTATGTCATTATCGCCGATCAGGGGTTTCTCCGGTGTGAAGCGGAGTGCACGTGCCGGTACAGAGAGCACGTCCTTTCTGTCCAGTGTGTAGATCGTGACATTAGCCGTCAGGCGGGGTTTCAGTTTCAGGTCCGGGTTATGGGCGGAGATCACTACTTCGTATGTGACTACGGTAGTAGACGAACTGCTGGTGCTGGTACTGCTTGCGTCTCCCAGGCGGATTTGGGTCACTATTCCTTCGAAAACATCGTTCGGATAGGCATCTACGGTAAATGTGGCCCGTTGTCCTTCTTCCACGCCGCCTATATCGGCTTCATCTACGTCGGCCACTACCTGCATCTGGGTCAGGTCGGCTGCGATGGTGAACAAAGTCGGTGTCTCGAATCCGGAAGCCACCGTTTGTCCTTCTTCCACATCCCGGCTGATGACAACGCCATCGATCGGAGAAGTAATGGTGGCATAGGACAGGTTGCGTTCTGCCTTGGCCAGTGAAGCCTGGCTGCTTTCGAACGAGCTTTTGGCCTTCTCGTAGTTGTAGAGCGATTGCTCGTAATCGGTATCGCTGATCAGCCCCTTTTCGTGCAACCCTTTGTTGCGCTCATAGTTCTTCTTTTGGTATTCGTATTCCGCCTTTGCACCACTGTAGGTGGCACGTTGAGAGGCGAGTTCACTTTGCAGTGTCACACGGTCCATCTCAGCGATAAGTTGTCCCTTGGTCACTGCCGCGTTATAGTCCACATAAATTTTGTCGATAATTCCGGATACCTGTGTACCGACTTCTACTTCTGTTACCGGTTCGATAGTTCCTGTGGCGGTTACCGACTCCGATATCTCGCCTTTGCTTACGGTTGCCGTGGCATAGGTCACTTTGTGCTTGGCCGTAGAACCGCCAAAGAGCCAAACCCCTCCGCCTGCCAGTATGGCGAGGCTTACGGCAATAAGAATGATCTTTTTCTTCTTCATATCGTTATAACGTTAAATGTTTTATTCCTTTATTGTCTACAGTGTTATCTTATCTCCCTGGTAGAACTTCAGCAATTGTGTATTCAGAATAGCCATGTACTTAGACTGTAACAGCTCTTGCTGTGCCTGTAGCAGATTGTTTTTTTCGGTCAGAAGCTCCACGGTATTTTTCATTCCGGCATTAAATTGCTCGCTGACCAGTTCATAGCTGGTCTGTGTGCTGTGCAATTTCTCTATGGCTGCCGCATATCGCTGCTGGGCGCTGTTGGCGTCGAGCCATAGTCCTTCGATGGTTTTATACAATGTTTTCTGTTCGTCGAGCAGAGTCAGTTGACTGGTCTGATACTGAAGTTTGGCTTTTTCTACGGCACTTTTGGTCTGTCGGTTGTTAAAGATTGGGACACTGATGCTGAGTCCGATGGAGTTGTTCCATCCGTTTTTCACTTGCTCGCCGAAGGTGAAGTCGCTTCCGCTGGTATGGTTGGTACCGATACCGGCTGTCAGGCTGACGCTGGGCAGATATCCCGATTTGGCGATTCCGATCCCCAGTTCCGATGCCTCTACACTGAGCTTGCTTGCCTCTATTTCCGGGCGGAGGGCCACAGCGGAACGAAAGACATCCGTTTTGGTGGGGAGGGGCGACAGTACATTTTCGTCACCCAATGCAGGCAGATAGACCTGCATTTCCTGTTCGCCGTCCAGTTCGAGGAGTTGCTTCAGTTGCAACTTATAGTCCTGAAGTGTGGCCTGTGCGGTCACCAGTTGATAACGGTCGGTGCTGACTTGGGCTTCCAACTGGGCATAGTCGCTCCGGGCAATGCTTCCCGCATCCAGCAGTTGTTTGCCACGGTCCCGTTGGGCTTCGGATACTTGCAGGGTGTTTTCGTTCACCTTGACTGATTCGGCGGCATAGAGAATCTGAATATATACCTGGGCGATCGATTGCTCGATATCATTTTCCGAAGTGGCTACATCGAGGTCTGCCACGCGGTTGTTCAGCTTCTCCTGTTCGATTGTTTTCAGGCGTTTACTGCCGTTATATACGGTCCATTGCGCGTTCAGTCCGTAGTTTCCGTTGTAGGTGGTCTTGTTGCTGCTCTTCAGTACTTCCGAGCCACTGATAATGCTGCTGGACTCTTGGTAGGGACGGTTCACCAGATTTTGGCTGCTGGAGAACGAGAGGCTGGGGAAGAGGGCCGCTTTGGCTGTCTTTACGTCCACCTGTGTGCTCTGCGCATTGATCCGGTTACGACGGATGCTGATGTTTTGCTGCAAGGCATAGTCGATGCAGCTCTGCAGATCCCATTGCGCGGGCATGGATACCGAGTCGGCGGTTTGCGTTGTTCCGGTAGCTTCCGTCTGTTGTGCCCACAATCCGTTGCCGGGCAAGATAGCTGCCAGGCAGACTGTTATTAGGGTGATTCTTTTTACGTTCGTCATACTCTTGCTTCTTTTTATTTTATAGAAACAAAAGTACGCTGCAATAGAAAGATGTGCAAAAGCGATAGACGGGAGGGGAGGTTTTGTCGCTAAAGGCAGGTTTTATGTCGATAAGTGGAGTTGCCGATATTGCCTATGAACTGAACGATCGGACGAAAATAGGGTGTAGCTATCCCGGCCGGATGGCTACGCCCTTTGCTCCTTAAGGCTACACCCTAAGGTCTCCGTGGCTACACCTTCCCATACTTAAAATCCGATTGGTGAATATACCTATGCAAAGAGTGTATTATGGCAGTTTCATATTTTAATTTATATATATAAGGTATAAAGGGTGTAAGCAAGCTTCGGGGGCATAAGAATAGTTTATTTTATTCGTTTCATCAACATTTTTAAGACTATCTTTGTTATTTATTACATAAACGCTAATTTTGAGATGTTATAAACCCTGTATTATGAAGAATACACTGCTCCACATCTGGAATTTCTATGTAGAAGGCTTTCGAAGCATGACCCTGGGACGTACCCTGTGGCTCATTATACTTGTGAAACTCTTTATCATGTTCTTCATTCTCCGCCTGTTTTTCTTCCCCAACTTTCTGAGCAGCCAGCCCACCGATAAGGACAAGGGAGAATACGTTGCGGGCGAACTTATAGAACGCGGGCAATAGACGACTGACGTTTAACTCTAACTACTAATGATATGATTGAAAGTATTGACACTTCACTGATTGACTGGTCGAGAGCCCAATTTGCTCTGACAGCCATGTATCACTGGATCTTCGTGCCTCTCACGCTTGGTTTGGCGGTTGTTATGGCCATTATGGAGACCCTTTATTATAAAACAGGCAATGAATTCTGGAAACGAACGGCTAAATTCTGGATGAAACTTTTCGGTATCAATTTTGCCGTGGGAGTGGCCACCGGGCTGATCCTGGAGTTTGAGTTCGGAACCAATTGGAGTAACTATTCCTGGTTTGTAGGCGATATTTTCGGTGCACCTCTTGCAATTGAAGGTATTTTGGCTTTCTTTATGGAGGCCACGTTTATTGCTGTCATGTTCTTTGGATGGGACAAGGTGAGCAAGAGATTCCACCTCATTTCAACCTGGCTCACGGGCTTGGGAGCTACGATTTCTGCTTGGTGGATTCTGGTTGCCAATGCGTGGATGCAGCATCCGGTAGGCATGCAGTTCAATCCTGACACCGTACGCAACGAGATGGTCGACTTTATGGCTGTTGCGTTTTCGCCGGTGGCTGTTAATAAGTTCTTTCATACGGTACTTTCAAGTTGGGTGCTCGGAGCTGTTTTTGTGATTGGCATCAGTTGCTGGTTCCTGCTGAAGAAGCGTGATAAGGAATTTGCGGTGGCGAGCATCAAGATAGGTGCAGTCTTCGGGCTGGTGGCTTCTTTGCTGACGGTGTGGACCGGTGATGGTTCCGGTTATGCCATCGCACAGACACAGCCGATGAAACTGGCTGCTGTGGAGGGCTATTACGAAGGACAAAATGGTGCCGGACTGGTGGCTGTCGGACTTTTGAACCCGGAGAAGAAAACCTATGATGACGGTCAGGACCCGTTCCTCTTCCGTATCGAGATTCCGAAAATGCTTTCGTTGCTGGCCGAACGTAAGGTGGATGCCTTTGTGCCGGGTATAAAAAATATTATTGAGGGAGGATATGAACTGAAAGACGGTACAAAAGCTCTTTCGGCTGCCGAGAAGATAGAAAAAGGCAAGAAAGCGATTGCTGCCCTGGCCACTTATCGTACGGCAAAAAAAGAAGGTGATGAAGCTGCCGCCAAGGAGGCTTATACCACTTTGCAGGAAAATGTGCCTTATTTTGGTTATGGCTATATTAAAGATGTAAATCAGTTGGTACCTAATGTTCCGCTTAACTTTTATGCTTTTCGCGTGATGGTGATCCTGGGCGGATATTTCATTCTGTTTTTTATCCTGGTGCTTTTCTTTGCCTATAAGAAAGATTTGTCGAAGATAAGATGGATGCAGTACGTTGCTCTGTGGACCATTCCGTTGGCTTATATTGCCGGACAAGCCGGTTGGGTGGTGGCCGAATGTGGTCGTCAGCCGTGGGCGATACGGGATATGCTTCCTACGTCTGTGTCTATCTCTAAGCTCGATGTGGGCTCTGTGCAGACCACTTTCTTTATTTTCCTCGTTTTGTTTACCGTGATGTTGATTGCTGAAATTGGCATTATGGTCCGTGAGATCAAGAAAGGACCGACGGTTAATCATTAGTCACGAACCAATAATTATTTAAACTATGGGTACATACATTTTTCTACAACAATATTGGTGGCTGGTAGTCTCACTACTCGGGGCCATACTCGTATTTTTACTGTTTGTGCAGGGTGGCAACTCTCTGCTGTTTTGTTTGGGCAAAACCGAAGAGCATCGTAAGATGATGGTAAACTCTACCGGACGCAAATGGGAATTTACATTTACCACGCTGGTCACTTTCGGTGGCGCTTTCTTTGCTTCGTTTCCTCTGTTTTATAGTACCAGTTTCGGGGGGGCCTACTGGCTGTGGATGATTATTCTTTTCAGTTTTGTGTTGCAAGCTGTCAGTTATGAATTTCAGAGTAAAGCGGGCAACTTGTTGGGAAAGAAGACCTACCAGACTTTTCTGGTGATTAACGGTGTGGTGGGACCCTTGCTCTTGGGAGGCGCTGTGGCCACTTTCTTTACCGGTTCGGATTTCTATATCAATAAGGGGAATATGGTGAACGAAGTGATGCCTGTGATCAGTCATTGGGGCAACGGTTGGCACGGACTGGATGCGCTGACCAATATCTGGAATGTGATTCTGGGATTGGCCGTGTTCTTCCTGGCGCGTGTTTTGGGAGCTCTTTACTTTATCAATAATATCGCTGATAAAGAGTTGGTCGCCAAATGTCGTCGTTCGTTGATAGCCAATACGGTCCTGTTCCTGGTGTTCTTCCTGGCATTCGTGGTTCGCACTTTGCTGGCCGATGGATATGCCGTCAATCCGGAAACAAAAGAGATCTACATGGAGCCTTATAAATACTTCAATAATTTTATTGAAATGCCGGTGGTGCTTATCGTGTTCCTTGTGGGAGTCGTGCTGGTGTTGTTTGGCATTGGCAAAACCCTGCTGAAAAAAACGTTTGATAAAGGAATCTGGTTTGTGGGTATCGGTACGGTGCTGACTGTTCTGGCACTGCTGCTGACAGCCGGATATAACAATACGGCTTATTATCCGTCGAATACGGACATACAAAGTTCGCTGACCCTTGCCAATAGTTGTTCCAGCCAGTTCACGCTCAAGACCATGGCCTATGTTTCTATCCTCGTTCCGTTTGTCATCGCCTACATTTTCTATGCTTGGCGCAGCATCGACAACCGGAAGATCGATGCCAAGGAAATGGACGAAGGCGGACATGCTTATTGAGATTCTTGTCGGATAAAGGTATAAGGTATCAGAATTTTATTATTTTTGCAGTAATGCTTATCTGTTTTTGGAGAAACAAAGGCAGATAAGCATTTTTTATATCAGTAATTAAACAGACATACTATGAAACGAGTATTTGTATTTCAGGACTTTAAGTCCCAGAAATTTTGGAGCATCGATGTCCGGGGCACTGACGTAATAGTGAATTACGGTAAGTTGGGGACGGATGGACAAACACAGGTGAAGAATTTTTCGTCGGCAGGGGAAGCCGAAAAAGCTGCCGGTAAGCTGATAGCGGAAAAAACGAAAAAAGGATATGTGGAGACCTTGGAAGAGGTTGCCAAAGAAATGAAAGTGGAAGCCAAAAAGTATGCGTTGAGCTATGACGAAGCGGAAGAGGGCGTAAACTTGATGGACAAGATATTGAAAGACAAAAAACTGCCGTCACTCAAGCAGATCACGATAGGCTGCTGGGGATATGAAGGGGAAGACTGCTCGGACATTGCCGATGGCATTGTGGAGAATAAAGAGAAGTTCGCCCATTTCGAAGGTCTGTTTTGGGGGGATATAGATTTTGAGGAACAGGAGATTTCCTGGATTGAGCAAGTCGATTTGAGCCCGGTGCTGGATGCGATGCCTCTGCTGAATAACCTTAAAATCAAAGGAACGAATAATCTGAGCATTGGTAAGAAACCGCGTCCGAACTTGAAGTCACTTGAAATTATCAGTGGCGGCCTGCCCGATTCGGTGGTGGAAGATATCCTGGGTTCCGATCTGCCGAATCTTGAAAAGCTGGTTCTCTATGTAGGAGTGGAGGATTATGGGTTTGATGGCGATATGAATGTATTCAGACCTCTGTTCTCTAAAGACCGTTTCCCTAACCTGAAATGGCTGGGCATTGTCGATGCCGAAGAGCAGAATGCGGTTGTAGAGATGTTTCTTGAATCGGATATCCTGCCGCAACTGGAAACAATGGATATTTCCGCCGGTGTGTTGACGGATGAAGGGGCACGGCTATTGCTGGATCATGTGGATAAAATCAAGCATCTGAAGTTTATCAATATGAAATACAATTATCTGAGCGACGAGATGAAGAAAGAGTTGCAGAAATCGCTGCCCATGAAGATAGATGTTTCCGACTCACAGGAATACGATGACGATTACAGTTACCCGATGATTACGGAGTGAGCGGATGAGAATACTTGTTGCCAGTAACTCGACTTCCAAGCGTACGGACTATTTTATCAAAGCGGGTAGAAGCCTCGGGGCGGACACCTGCTTTGTCACTTATGACGAGTTGTCGGCCGTTCTTCCCGATTGTCGCGATACGGTTGTAAAGCTGGAGCCTCCGGTGTTTCGGGAGGCGGACTTTCGGAAATACAATTTGCTCTGCGAGGAGTATAGAAGTCTGTTGTCCCGACTGGCCGATACGGATAAGTCGGAAAGTGTACACTTTCTGAATGAACCGGCTGCAATTCTTTGTGCACTCGATAAAGTGTATACTCAGCGGAAACTGACCGGGGCCGGCCTGAAAACAACTCCGTTGCTTTCGGATGCGCTTAGCACATTTGATGATTTGGCCGCCATACTTTGCCGGCAGAAGAGGGGAGGATTTCTGAAGCCCCGTTATGGTTCCGGGGCCGGTGGGATTATGGCTGTCAGGTATAATCATCGCCGGGATGAATGGGTGGCTTATACGACGATGTCCTGGGAAGGAGGGCGCGTTTGTAATGCGAAACGTATCTGCAGGCTGACGAACCGGAAAGAGATTGCCACATTGGCGGAAGAGGTCATACGGTGTGGGGCTGTCCTTGAAGAATGGATGGCAAAGGAAAAGCTGGAAGGTGAGAATTATGACTTGCGTGTTGTCTGCAGGGGGGGTGAAGTCGATTATGTAGTGGTGCGTTGCAGTGACGGTGCCATAACTAATCTTCACCTGAACAATAAAGCGAGGCTGTTCGAAGAACTTTCGTTGGCTCCTTCCGTTCGTGAAGAGCTTTTCTGCCGGAGCATCACTGCCATGAAGGCCTTGGGGCTGCGATATGCGGGCATAGACGTGCTGATAGCCCGGAATACGGACACACCTTATATTATAGAGGTCAATGGGCAGGGAGACCATATCTATCAGGATATGTATACGGAAAATAAGATATATGCCAATCAGATAAAAACGATAGAATCACTTTTCAATGGAAATAGATGAATTACCCTCCGGCACGCAGGATCAGAAGCCGGACATAGATATGAATGAAATTGTAGGTACGCATGATATACTGATGCTCTGTTTCGATACTTTGCGTTATGACGTCAGCGTGGCCGAAGAAGCCTCCGGGGGGACTCCTGTACTGAATAGCTGTGGCAACGGTTGGGAGAAACGGCATGCTCCCGGTAATTTCACTTATCCGTCTCACTTCGCTATTTTCGCAGGATTCTTGCCGTCACCCGCCGAGCCGCATATGTTGCGTAACCGAAAGTGGCTCTTTTTCCCCTTTCAAGCCGGTACGGGACGTATACCTCCCAAAGGCAGTTATGCTTTCAAAGAGGCTACGTTCGTACAGAGTCTGGCTCAGGTAGGTTATGAAACAATCTGCATCGGAGGAGTCAACTTTTTCAGTAAGCGGAATGATATAGGAAGGGTATTTCCCGGCTATTTCAATAAGAGTTATTGGCTGCCGACTTTCGGTTGCACGGATAAGAACAGTGCTGCCAATCAGGTGGACTTTGCCGTCGACAAACTGGAAAAGTATCCGGCGGACCGGAAAGTATTTATGTATATCAATTTTTCGGCGATTCATTATCCGAACTGCCACTACGTGGAGGGGAAAAAGAAAGATGATAAAGAGTCGCATGCGGCAGCCCTGCGGTATGTCGACAGTCAGCTGCCCCGCCTGTTCGAGGCTTTCAGGAGGCGCTCGGACACGTTGGTTATTGCCCTGTCCGATCACGGGACCTGTTACGGTGAAGATGGTTACGAGTATCATTGCATCTCTCACGAAAAAGTATATACGGTGCCTTATAAACACTTTATTCTCAGAAAATGAACGAACAACAGCAGATTTCACGATATGTCAGCTATATGTACAGTTATCCGCATAAGACGGCTTACCGTACGTTGACTCCTCCGGTCTCTCTTTCTCCTTATCTTGAACGGCTGGAAGGAAGGGAGGCTAGTTTATATTTCCACATACCTTTCTGTGCCCATAAGTGTGGCTATTGCAATCTTTTTTCACAGCAGTGTTGCGATGCGGAGCGCATTTCATTGTATCTCCACACGATGCGCCGCCAGGCCGAACAGCTGTCTGTGGCGGCACAAGGCCTGAAGTTTACTTCGTTTGCCGTCGGAGGAGGTACTCCGCTTATTCTGGATGAAGGACAGTTGGAAGAGTTGTTCTGCCTGGCCGAACTGTTCGGTGTGCATCCTTCCCGGGTGTTTACTTCTGTCGAGACTTCACCGGAATATACGCAAAAGAGTGTTTTGAGGCAGTTGCGGGCGAGGGGAGTGGAGCGGTTGAGCATGGGGGTGCAGAGTTTCAATGAGACGGAGTTGAAGAAACTGAAAAGAAGACCCGGACTCGGTACAGTAGTCGGTGCACTCGAAAATATTGTGGAGGCAGGTTTTCCGCAGTTTAACCTCGACCTGATTTATGGTATCGAGGGACAGACGGTAGAGAGCTTTATGCGCTCTCTGAACACTGCACTTACTTATCGGCCCAATGAGCTGTTTATTTATCCTCTTTATGTCCGGCCAGGTACACGCATCAATGTACGTTCGACGGATGACATAGGTTACGCTATCTACAAATCTGCCCGTGAGTTACTGGTAGGGCAAGGATTTGTACAAACGTCCATGCGCCGTTTTGTCAGGCGCGAAACAACGGAAACGGAATTTTCGTGTGGTGACGAAGTGATGCTTTCCTGCGGGGCGGGAGGCCGGAGTTATTTGGGAAACTTACACTATGCCACTCCCTATGCTGTACGTCAGCAGGCAATAGCCGATGAAATAGACCATTATATCCGGACTACCGATTTTATGACTGCCGCTAATGGTTTCTTGCTTTCCACAGAAGAGATGCAAATCAGATTCATTATAAAGAACCTGATGTATCACCGGGGAGTGGACTTGGCGGAGTATGAAAAACGTTTTGGTGAGAAGCCGGACCGGAATCTTTTCCGGGAGTTCACAGATCGTGGATGGATTGAAGAGACTGGCCGGATAGTGCGTCTCACGGAGGAAGGAATGGCTTATTCCGATTACATCGGACAGGCATTTATTTCACCTGTCGTGAGGAAACTGATGTCCGAATATGTATATCCCTGATCCGAATAGAATGATGTCCTCTTTGAGTACTGTCCGGAGTATCTATTATAGAGGTAGTCTGGAGCATTGCAATTATACGTGTTCGTATTGTCCGTTCGGCAGAAAGTCTGTGTCTGCCGATACGAGAGAAGATCAGGAAGCATTGGACCGCTTTATTTCCCGTATCGGCGGGTGGAAATACGGTTCATTACGTATCCTGATTATTCCTTATGGGGAAGCGATGATACATCGCTACTATAGAGAGGGCATCATGCGCCTGGCCGCTATGCCCCATGTGATTGGAGTCTCTTGCCAGACCAATTTGTCCTTTTCGGTATCCCGTTTTTTAGATGAGGCTGAGGCGGAGCAGGCAGATGTGTCTAAGTTCAGGTTTTGGGCGAGCTATCACCCGGAGATGGTTGGGGTAGGGGAGTTTGCATCCAAAGTAGAGATGCTTCGTGCGGCCGGCATCGGGGTATGTGCAGGGGCAGTCGGTGATCCTTCGGCAAAGGAACAAATCCGGAAACTGAGACAGCTGCTGGATCCGTCGGTTTACCTGTTTGTGAATGCCATGCAGGGATTGCGGAAGCCGCTGTCGGAAGAGGATATCCGTTTCTTTGGTGAAATAGACAATCTGTTCGATTATGACCGGAGAAATGCAAAGGCGTGCTTGGACGGCTGTGTGGGAGGTAGGGAAACACTTTTTATCGACCGGAAAGGGGATATGTATGCTTGCCCGAGAAGTGGGATACGGATGGCAAACTTTTACGATGACTCCACTTCGGATTTTCAGCCCTTCTGCCTTCGTAAAGTTTGTGATTGTTACATTGCTTTCAGTAATTTGTGCGATACGCCCTTGAGGAGAATGATGGGGGATGGGGCTTTGTGGCGCATACCGGAAAGGAAGAAGGTGGAAGCTGTCTTCTTTGATGTGGATGGTACGCTGACGGATGCTCAGGGACGGATTCCGGACCGTACGGTTTCGGTATTGGAGTATATGGCTAAGCGTTTGCCTTTATATCTGAGTACTGCTTTACCGGTGTCGCATGCTAAAAAACGGCTTGGCAATGTGTTCGGCCTGTTCTCGGGCGGAGTTTTTGCGGACGGAGGTCTGTTATGCTACGGGGAAACTATCGAATGTGTTCCGATTGCAAATCCTGTGACTGCCGGTTTTCCGGGTTGCAGGGTGACCCGTTATACCCGGGAGGGGAAAGTCTTTAAATATGCTGTGCTTGCACCGAATACCCGGGAAGCTGTCCGGTGGCTGACCGAATTGGATGAAGAGGCGTATCAATTGTATCAGGAGGGACGATTGCTGACGGTGGTAGACAGTAAAGCCGGTAAAAAGAACGGTCTGATTACTCTGTGTGCTCGATTGGGGATTTCTCTTAGGGAGGTTTTGGTAGTAGGCAATACGATGCATGATTGGCCGATGATGTCCGTAGCCGGCTATTCTTGTGCCGTGATGGATGCGGAAGAAAAGTTGAGGAAACTATCGGGATATGTTCTGAACCCCGATAGTATTCCTGTATTTTTTGATATCTGACTTTATTTGGCCACGTTGTTCACAGGCTTGCCGCCGATATAGGCTTTCAGGTTGTCGACCAGGATAGCCATCAGGCGCTCGCGGGCAGCCGAAGTAGCCCAGGCTATATGTGGGGTGATGAAGCAGTTTCTGGCAGTCAGCAAAGGATTGTCGGCACGGGGTGGCTCGGTGGAGAGCACATCCAGTCCGGCGGCATAGATTTTGTAATTATTCAGAGCTTCTGCCAGGTCATGCTCGTTGACCAGCGGACCACGGCTGGTATTGATTAAAATGGCATTGGGCTTCATCAGTTCCAGGCGACGGGTGTTAACCAGGTCACGTGTTGATTCCGTCAGTGGGCAATGCAGGCTGACAATATCACATTCGCGGAAAATCTGGTCGAGTTCTGCTTTTCGGATTTCAGGAGGCAGTTGGAGACGTGATTTAGATGTATAAGCCCACACTTTCATACCAAATCCGATAGCGATACGGGCTGTGTTGTATCCGGTTTGTCCCAGGCCGATAAGACCTATCTTCTTTCCCAACAGCTCGATAAGCGGAGTATCCCAGTAACAAAAATCCTGACTCTGAGTCCAGCGTCCTTCACGAACCTCGTCGGCATAATGCTGTACTCGCTGAGTGATGTTCAGGATATGGGCAAAAACCATTTGTCCGACGGAGGGAGTGCTGTAGGCAGGGATATTGGTTACGGTAATGCCACGCTCTTTGGCTGCGGCAACATCGATGATGTTATATCCGGTGGCTATTACGCCAATATACTTCAGGTTGGGCAAGGATGCCATGTGTTCTGCCGTGATCACCACCTTGTTGGTAAGAATCGCTTCTGCATCTTTCGAGCGTTCAAGTACCTCGTCGGGAGCCGTGCGGTCATAGATTTCACACTCACCCAAAGTTCTCAATTCGTCCCAGTTCAGATCTCCGGGGTTGGCGGCATAACCGTCTAAAACTACTATCTTCATAAATTATTAGGTGTTAAGTATTCAGTTTAGATACTTGAATACTGAATGAATAACTTTTTATCTGATAAAACAATTGCAGATGGTTAATAGTTCTTTTCATTTCCCCATAGTTGCTTCATTCGCTCGGCATGTTTTTGTTCTGCCGGATTGTGTTGGGGTTGCCATAGTTGTTTGGCCTTGATTTCATCCGGTAAGAACTGTTGTTTTACAAAATTGCCTTCGTAATTATGTGCATATTTGTACTCCTGACCATATCCCAACTGCTTCATCAGCTTGGTGGGAGCGTTGCGCAAGTGTAGGGGAACAGGCAGATTACCGGTTTCGCGGACCAGTGCCAGTGCATCGTTGATGGCATTGTAGGCCGAATTGCTTTTAGGGCTTGTTGCCAGATAAATCGTTGTTTCTGCCAGTGGAATTCTTCCTTCCGGCCAGCCGATTTTCATCAATGTGTCAAAACAGGCATTAGCCAATAACAATGCGTTCGGATTGGCCAGGCCGATATCTTCTGCGGCAGAGATGACCAAGCGCCTGGCGATGAATGCCGGATCTTCGCCCCCTTCTACCATACGGGCCAGCCAATAGATGGCACCATCAGGGTCACTTCCCCGTATCGATTTGATAAACGCCGAAATAATGTCATAATGCATTTCACCGTCCTTATCGTATGCGAGCGGGTTTTGCTGCAAGCGTTCTGTTACCAGGTCATCAGTGATGATTACGGTTTCTTCTGTTTCCGATTCTACCACGAGTTCCAGTATGTTCAGTAATTTGCGGGCATCGCCTCCCGAAAAGCGAAGCATGGCACCGGTCTCTTTCAATTCGATTTTCCGTTCTTTCAGCACTACGTCGGTAGTAATGGCACGTTGCAGCAATTCCAGTAAATCTTCTTTTTCCAGAGATTTCAGTGTGTAGAGCTGACAGCGGGAAAGGAGCGGACGGATAACTTCGAAAGACGGATTTTCGGTGGTGGCACCTATCAGCGTGACTGTGCCATGTTCGACGGCTCCCAGTAGCGAATCTTGTTGGGATTTGCTGAACCTGTGTATTTCATCGATAAACAGGATAGGGCTGGATTGAGTGAAAAACTTATTGCTCTTGGCGCGATCTATCACTTCGCGCACATCTTTCACCCCGGAGGTGACAGCACTCAAGGTGTAGAAGGGAGTTTCCAGCTTATTGGCAATGATCTGGGCAAGTGTGGTCTTACCCACTCCCGGAGGTCCCCAAAGAATAAATGAAGAGATACGCCCTGCGTCAATCATTTTGCGCAGGATAGCACCCGGTCCCACAAGGTGTTTCTGACCGATATAATCATCCAATGTCTTTGGGCGAAGTCTTTCCGCTAATGGTTGCATATATTTGTAATAAATCTGTTATTTTAGTCAATTACCGTTCCGATGACCTGTACGTCTGTAATAGCAGCTTTCTCTCCTGTGAAACTGATACGTACGAAACGTCCTTGTATACCGGGAACAACCTGAATCATCCGAATGTTCTCGTTCTGTTTATTATTGGTTTGATCCGGTATGAGCGACCAGTGTTCTCTGTCCATGGATACCTCTACTTTGTATTGATAAGGGGCTAAATCCGGAAATGCGATTCGGATGTGACGTATCGACAATCCTTTTTCGGTATCCAGTGTCCAGGAACGTTCCAGGTCGTTCTCTGAAGCTTGCCAGTATGTAGATTCGTCTCCGTCGGCTGCAAAAGCGGATGAATGTCCGTTGGCAGACGAACTGCAGAAAGTCGGGTTGTTAGGTCCGAAGGTTTGCAGATTATCCGTTTTTGTCGGAGTTTCGAAGCGTGTATAGGGACGTTCTTTTACTTTGAAGGCCTCTGTATAGGGAGTGCTTCCGGTGAATCGGATTTTTACTTCGGCCGGTTCCAGTCCCGGTGAAGTAGCACGGATAACAGTTTCTCCGGCATAATATGACCGGAATTCAATAGCCGCTTTTCCGTCGAGTATGCGGATATCACTCTCTTTTTCAAACAGGATCGAGGTTCCGGTGGGAAACTCTCCCGGGCCGGATAGAATGTCGAGCTTAACTGCCGGAGAATTGCTGACCGGCTTTCCGCTTGCATCCAGGATGGTTATTGATAACATAACATCGTCCGTTCCGTCCGCTTTTATGTTATCAGTCCGGTCGGCAACCAGGCTGATGCGGGCAGGTGTTCCTTCTTGCGGCCATTCCGGAGGGGTAATCCCTTTGTAGGCATTCCGGTACCAGTACCAGGCACGCTTGGGAATCCGGAAGTAATCGATGATGCCCATTTTGCCAAGGGCACTGCCGGCAATGCTTCCGTGGTCGAATGCGCACCAGATGGCTTGTCCGCTACGCCATGGAAAACCGTTCTGTGCATTATTCTTAGCCAGGTCTCCCCATCCCGGATCATATTCTCCCGGACGATCGGCTGTAGTACTGCCATATTCCGAAACTACTGTTGGCATGCCCGGTTGCTGAAACTCCGGAATGTAGCTGCCGTCACCGTTATATCCGGCTATGTCGCCCAACTTATCGATTCGTTTCTCTCCCAGCGGACGCTGCGCACCACCGACAGCTGCCGGGCGGGTAGGATCAAGTTGTTTGGAAAGTTTGACGGTTTCTTCCAGTAGTTTACGCATCGGATTGATTGTCTCGGGTGCTGTGAAAAAAGGCTCGTTACTCATGCTCCATACGATGATGGAAGGATGGTTGCAGTGGATGCGAATCAGCTCTTTCAGTTGGGCTTTTACGCTGTTTTCGAATTCTGCCCTGTCGGATTCGTTTACAGGGTATGCACTGGCATTCCAATAACCGTCTCCTTTGTGTCCTCCGATTCCCCAAAATGCGTTTTCTGCCCAGAATAACATTCCTATTTCATCGCATGCTTGTGAAAAAGCCGGTGAATGGGGGTAGTGCGAGCCTCTTATTAAATCGAAGCCGGCTTCTTTCACTAACCGGATATCTCTTCGCATTCCGGTCTCGGTTACAGCGTCTCCCCATCCGGCATGATCCTGGTGAACATTGGCTCCCTTAAAATAAAGGTGCTCCCCATTCAGGAAAAATCCCCGGTCTGCAGTCCATTCAAACCAGCGGAATCCGAATGCTGTTTCGTAACGGTCTATTAATTCTTGTCCGTGATAGAGTGAGCTTATCACTTTATAGAGTGCCGGATGATTGGGATGCCACAGTTGAGGTGCCTGAATTTCTTTGGTTTGTTGTTCAAATGTGTAAGTTGCATTGTCCGGCAGTACTTGGGATGTGGAAACCGAAGACACTTCTTTGCCTTGTGCATCGACGACGGTGGTCAGGAGTCGGTAAGTGTCTGTTTTTCCTGAAGCATTACATACGTCTGTCCGTATGTGGACGCTTCCCGATTTACCTTTGTTCTCTGCCAGGTCCGGGGTTGTGATCCAGGTGCCATACCAATCGATGTAAGTGGGGGGCTTTATTACCAGACGTACGTTCCGGTAGATACCTCCGCTAAATACATGTTCGCCTGCACGCGGGGCAAGGTCAGGGCGCCAACAGTTGTTTACCCGGACGGCTACCAGGTTTTTCCCTTCTTTCAGGTAAGCTGATATGTCGATGGAAAATCCGGTATATCCTCCTTTGTGAGTGCCTGCCAAGTGTCCGTTGACGAAAATCTCTGCTTCTTGAAATACGCCATCGAATTCAAGAAAACTTTTCTTGCCAAGAATCTCTTTTTTTACCGGAAAAGCTTTACGGTACCATCCGTAGCCTACATAAAAGTCCTTCGACATGAAATATGGAGTACTGAAAGAGTGGGGAAGTCCTATTTTCTCCCATTCTGAATCGTCGAACCCCGGTCGGGCAGCATGATCGAAATCCCCCTGACAATATTTCCATCCCCGGTTAAAGTTGATGGTTTGTCGTGGAGAATCTGCCCGGCAAACATTGATTGCGCCACTAAGTAAAAGAAGTACCAACCACAGCTTTATGCCATTGAGGGTATGTAAAGTGAAATTCATCGTATTTAGCTTTTATTTGTGTAAATGATATCAGATCAAAATACCACTTGAATCATAAACCGGATACCTTGCTTGTTGATTCCGGGGTGATTCAGATAGGTCAGACGGCGTACGTATTCAATATGTAACAATTTAAAGATGTTGTAGATACCTACACTGGCTTCCAGATAGGGTACTTTCGGGTCCATTACATAACTGGTGTAACTACCGTCTCGTTGCGGAAAATCGAACAGTTCCGGATTATTGCTCTTAAACGGGTTATTCTTTTCGGTCAGGTTACCATACAGGGCACGGAAACGGAACACTTCTCTCCACTTCAATTTTTTGATTAGTGGAATACGATTGAAAAGTTTGCCATTCATGTCATATGTCAGTGCCAACGATGCATAGCGGTCGTTGAGGAACTCCATATTGTTGATCAGGTTGAAAGTTTCTTTTTGGGTAATATATGAAAGGTTGGCAGCCGGCAGAATGAGTAACGGGAATGGAACGGTATTCCATTGCGCCCCACCTTTCAGGGTGACGTCTACTTTGCCCCAAGACGAAAGCCAGAAGCGCTTCCAGATACTTGCTTCCGTCAAATTGAAATTATACTCTCCTCCCAATACACCTTTGAATCCGGTGGTGTGAGAAAGGGTGAAGATGGGAGCATCCAGCGACACCGGACGCCGACGCTGTTTCGTGTTTACAAAAGTCTCACCCGGAGCATAACGCAAGGTCAATCCCAGTTCGGCAGTGGTAATGTCCGGAACAATTGTTTTGGCAGCATCGTTACGGATGTATTGAAGTTTACCGGCCGGAGTGTCTTTCCGGTGTCGTGCCATAGCTGCGACCGAGAAGCCTGAAAGAGTTTCCATTTCATATCTCAATGTAGCATCCCGTACGTACGACATCTGGTCGACAGTAGTGGTTTTCCAGGCCACGAATACGTTATCCTTATCCGTGTCGAGAAATTTATCCATCGGTGACATGACATCATAACGGTAAGAAGCGGAGATATAGTGTTTCGGGAACTCCCAGGGGAAGAATTCACATTTACGGAAAGAGTAGGTTACATTGCCCTCATATTTCCATTTTTTGTCTTTAAGTCCGTAGGCTCCATATCCATTAAAGAACCAATGAGGATTCAGTTTGGCTGTAGTCATACCACTGAGGCGGAATCGGGTGCCGTCCACATAGTTACTCGATATCATGGTATTGATCGGACCGAAATCGAATTTGCTCGGATGTTTTTTGGTTCCGGTTTCCACATAATTTTCTATCAATGCTTTTGCGCCGAATATGACATATTTGAATCCGGGAATTTGCTCCAGCCGGTTCATGAAAAGATCCATGCTACTCTCGGTTTTTGTTAACGGTACTTGGCGCACTCCGGCCCAGTATTCGTCACTTTTGGTGAGCATGTCCGCTTCTTTGATAACATTGCCTTTTAGTCGGAAGAGTCGTGGCTCGATGGGTTCGAAGACATAGTTGCTATATTTCGTAGTCCGCTTTACCTGAATCCCCTGGATAGCTTTCATTACTAAAAGATCTACGGTCATATCATCATCAGTCAGTACCCAGTTGCCATTGGGGAGTTGTTCGTACTGCTGCACGACATCCAGATTCTCCACAAAGTTTACCCCTGTTTTTTTAGGCAAATTCATGGTGCACTTTTTTACAGCGTAGGTTGAATCATCCAGCACATACAGGTGTCCGGTGAATCCGAAGTCCTGAGGGTTCTGTGGAACAAACGTGAGGTGTACACATTTGTTTTTGTCTACCATCACGGTATCCATCAGGTAGAATTTATAGAAAGAGATGGCCCCGCTTCCGATGGGACTTACAAAACGGCGTTGCAACAGACGGATATCGTCATCGTAGATATTGATATCGGCAAATACATCGTTAAGGATAGTACCCAACATATCACCGGTAGAGAAGAATTCCTCTACGCCATTTGAGTTCATACCTTCGATGATGGTCTTTTTACTTTCCGGATCTTTTCTGTAGATGGTTTTTGAAGATGTTTCCTGTACGGAGATGGGCAAAATCAGTTTGTTAGTCTCGGGCGAAACCTCGACCTGGTCTTTTAGGAAAGAAAACTTTTTATAGATCCCTTTCTCAAGACTTTCGGGTGTCACGTCATTGAGTGACATCTTCATTTTCTGATATTTGCTGTATTGGTAATAGTCATTGGTTTCCAGCTTCTGAGCTTTTTTATGGTCGATTACCTTCCGCATAAACTCTACTGCCGGATTGTTTTTTCGGGAATATTTCTCCTTTTTAGGTTTTACAACCACTTCTTCCAGCATTACATCATCCGGTGAGAGTACTACATTGAGTTCTTTGGCACCCGCCGGAATCTTCACTTTCTTGGTGATATATCCCACCGCAGAAAAAGTCAGCTCATTCCAGCCTTTGCGGGTTTCCACCTTGTATTCTCCGTTAGCGTTGGATATGCCACCTACTCCTTTCCCTTCATAGAAAACGGAAATGTACATTAATGGTTCATGTGAAATAGAATCGGTGATTACTCCCTTTAACTGTGCGAAAGCCTGTGGCGCAGAGAGTAGAAGGAAGATTACTAATAATAGTTTAGAATATTGTTGTTTCATACACACTTCATCTCATCGTGAGACTGCAAAGGTAATAAATTCCTTTTGATTGAAAGGACTATATAACCTTTTTTGTGTATCTTTTGACTCCTGTAAGGAGGGGGAATATGGTATTATTCCCCCAATAATATTTGTACAATTCGCTCTGCGGTTCGTCCGTCCCAACGTTCGGGTAAAGTTCCTTGTTTCCACTCTCCGTTCATCAGTTTGTCCATACAGGCTCCCAATGCGGCCGGGTCTTCACCGACCAGTTCATTAGTGCCTGTTCGCCAGGTCTCCGGATGTTCGGCAAACGTATTGAGCGTGATGCAGGGAATTCCCAGGAAAGTGGCTTCTTCGGCTACATTGCCCGAGTCAGTCACGATGGCTTTTGCCTGATTCATCAGATAACCGAAAGAGAGATAACTCTGTGTAGGCATGATGTGCAGGTTGGGAGCGGTGATCCCCAATGCTTTGATTGCGTCGCGTACATAAGTATGCAGCGGTGCGACAATGGGCATGCCATTTGCTTTTTTAAGCAATGTTTCCATCAATTCCTGTAAGTTCTCCTTATTGTTTAACAGTACGTGACGATTGAGGGTCAGCAGAATGTATTCATGTTCTTTCAGCCCCAGCACAGAGAACCATACCGGTTTTATCAGTCGATTGCGATTATAACGTATCGTATCGATCAGGATATTCCCTACATAATAGACTGTTTCGTTTTCCGTACCTGTCTGGTTTAGGTTACGGTTGGCTACCATGCCGGCTGTGAAGAGGTAGTCGGACAAGCCATCTGTAATCATACGGTTGATCTCTTTGGGCATAGACATGTCGAATGAACGGGTACCGGCTACGAGATGTGCTACTTTTATGTTTTGTTTCTTGGCTACGATGGCACAACTCATGGTTGCTGTGAGGTCATCGACCACCAGGACTACATGCGTAGGGTTTTCTGTCAATTCACGTTCGAAAGCGATCATGATTCCCGCAGTCAGTTCTGTCGGGTTATTGCCGTTTACTCCCAAATAGGCATCGGGAGCTTTCATGTGCAGATCTGCAAATAAGGAGGCGTCCAAACTGTTATCATTCTCTACTCCCGTGTATACCAGGCGATAAGAAATACGTTTACCCTGTGCCTTTGCGGCATCGATAGCCCGGGTGATAGGGGCGATTTTCATAAAATTAGGGCGAGCCCCGGCAACAATCGTTATCTTCATCTTTGTATTCTTACAATTTTCAAGGAACAAATTTACACTTTCTTGCGGAATTATTTGTTTCTTTGCACACAAAAAACTTAATATATGCCAACTATCTTTCAGATTCCGACTTTTATCCAGATTCTGGAGTTTATCGGAACATTCGCTTTTGCCATTAGTGGTATTCGTCTTGCATCTGCCAAACAATTCGATTGGTTTGGCGCTTATGTAGCCGGTGTGGCTGTAGCCATTGGCGGTGGTACCATACGTGATGTTTTATTGGATGTCACTCCATTCTGGATGACGAATCCTATTTATTTAATTTGCTCGGCGCTGGCCTTGCTGTGGGTTATCTTTTTTCGGAAGCATTTGATCCACATGCACAATACGTTTTTTATTTTCGATAGCATTGGTCTTGCGTTGTTTACAGTAGTTGGTATCAGCAAGACGATCGATTTGGGATATGCCTTTTGGGTAGCCATTATTATGGGAACCATGACCGGTGCGGCCGGTGGAGTTATCCGTGATGTATTTATCAACGAGATTCCGTTGATCTTTCGTAAGGAGATTTATGCCATGGCATGTGTTATCGGTGGAGTCATTTATTGGGGGCTCGATCGTTTGGGGGTAGATGCCGCCTTGACGCAGGTCATTAGTGGCTGCTGCATTTTTGTAGTACGCGCTTTGGCTGTAAAATACCAAATTTGCCTGCCTATCTTGAAGGGGGAATAAAGTCGGTACGACTTTATTCCGGCAATATCAAGTCACCTGAAAAACTGATCGATTCACGGTTTTGCATATCGACATCTATGCTGGATGAACCGTTGGAATAGATTGTTATCCTGAATCTGAACTGATCTTCGGGACTTTTGGCGGTAAAGTTGATTTTTGCAGCTCCGCGTTTTCCCATGGCCATGGTGTATTGATCGATTGGGGCATTGAACATCAATCCCTGTCCTCCTCCGTAAGGGATAGAGTAAGCGCGTCCGAAGTAAGGTAGTTGTGAAAAGACAGAATCATTCCGAATTGTTACGGAATAGATTGATGTCAATGGAATCATACGTCCCCTACGCGGGTATGCCGTATTTATGTCGATCCGATAGTTTTCCGATTCAATCTTCTCTTTTACAGTCTGTTCCTTCAGCTCTTTCCTTTCTTCCCGGTTTTGAGCCTGAAGTGTGAAGATACCTGTTCCTGCAATGAACAATATCAGAAGCATGATACGTCTATTTGTTTTCATATCAATGATTATTTAGGAGAATATTTACATAAAGATAACGATCGGAAGAGATAAAATGTACAAAGCGTACAAATGATTTAATATTATTTCGTGTTTGTCGGAGCAGATTTCACAAAGAATAAAAGAGAGAGTTTCAAAACTCTTTTTTACTATAGATTGCACAGATTTATACAACTCATTTTTATAGATAGTCGGTTGTTTACTTTTGATGCAGTGTAGCCCTGTGTATTTTGCGGTGACAGGCCTTTGGTGTTCTTTCTTGTACAGCAAAGGCCATGCACTATTAAAATTGTTCCAGGATAGCTATTCGCTTTTCGATAGGAGGATGGGTGGCGAATAATCCGCTTAATCCGCTCAGGGCACTTTTGGCTTGTTTGCCCGGATGCTGAATGAATAACTGTGCCACATCCTCGCGTTCTACAGCTTCTATATCGGGATCTGCGGATATTTTTCTTAGAGCACTGGCCAGCGCCAACGGGTTCTTTGTCATTTCTGCTGCACCTGCATCAGCCATATATTCACGTTTTCGTGAGATGGCGAAACGCATCAAAGTGGCGAAGAAATAACCGATGGCAGCTACAATCATTGCCAAAACCAGAATAAGTATGGCTCCATTATTCTTATCATTTCTACTGCGTGTCCACGAAGAGTAATAGACGGAACGCAATGCTATTTGTGCCAGCATAGAGAAGATACCGACAAATACAATCGAGATAATCAATAACCGGACATCATGATTGCGGATATGTGTCAGTTCATGTGCGATGACTCCTTCGAGTTCTTCATCGTTAAGCTTTTCAATGATACCTTTGGATAGGGTAATTGTATAGGTCTGTTCATTGATTCCACTGGCGTATGCGTTTAGTGAATCATCATCGATAATGTTGATTTTGGGCATTTTCATACCTTGCGACATACAGAGATTCTCTACCAAATTGTAGATACGTTTATTCTCTTTACGTTCAAGCGGACGCGCGCCTGTGGCAGCTTTGATAATACTGGAATTGGTAAAGTAAGCTATGATAAACCAAACCAGAACACCTCCTATAATATAAGGAATCAGGTTGATAAACATTTGATTGGTCATTGCCAGTGTATTGTACTGCCCATAATCGTCTTCCACGGTAAAAGTGATAAGCAGATAGCAGAACAGGTAAGTCAATACCGCCACCAGGCATGGAAAGAGAATGAGTAAGATACCGGAACGGAGATTGTTCCGGCTCTGTTGTGTCTGTATTCCGACGTATTGCATGTGTCTTTACTTTCCTGAGGATTAAAATTTTATTTTCGGAGCCTCTTCTAAATTGGCACGTTGTTCTGTGCCCAAGTCGAACATCATTTCTTTATGAAAGCCAAACATGTTGGCAATCAGGTTAGAAGGGAATGTCTGTACAGCATTGTTCAGTTCCTTTGTGGCCGAATTAAAGTAGCGGCGTACGGCAGCCAGCTTATTTTCTACGTCCGAAATCTCTTCCTGTAGCTGAAGGAAGTTTTGGTTGGCCTTCAGGTCCGGATAAGCTTCCAATGTAATCTTCAATCCTGCGAGGGCGGAACTAAGTTGATTTTCAGCTGTAATTTTTTCATCGATTGTCCGGGCACTGACAGCTCCGTTGCGGGCTTGGATGACGCGCTCAAGTGTTTCTTTTTCGTGAGCTGCATATCCTTTTACTGTATCTACCAATTGTGGAATAAGGTCGTGACGCTGCTTCAGTTGTACATCAATGTCGGCAAATGCGTTTTCGCGATTATTTCTCAATTTTACCAATGAGTTATACATGGAAGCAATGATAATGACGAGGATGATTATAATCCCCAGGATGATAAGTAAGTTCATAATTCTTTTGATTCTTAACGTTATTAAACTTGATCCAAAGGTATGTGATTCAGTCTCTATTTACAAAAAGCACATAATAAAAAACATTAATTATCAAACAAACCTATCAAAAGCTGTCTAACTCTTTAAGAAATAACACCCAAAAACTATCAAATAGCACCCAAAAACTATCATTTGATAGTTTTTACCCCAAAGATTGGTGAAAATTACCCTACTGAAATCTAAAATAAGCCTTAAACTTGCAATATCGAGAAAGAAACGAAATATTAACCGCTTAAAAACCGCAACGTATGAAAAGTTTAAGTTTTAGAAAAGATTTAATAGGAGTGCAAGAAGAGTTGCTCCGCTTCGCTTATAAATTGACTGCTAATCGCGAAGAAGCAAATGACCTGTTACAAGAGACCTCATTAAAAGCATTAGATAATGAAGATAAATTTATGCCAGACACTAATTTTAAGGGCTGGATGTATACTATCATGCGCAACATCTTTATTAATAATTACCGTAAAATTGTGCGTGATCAAACTTATGTAGACCAAACCGATAATCTTTTCCATCTGAATCTTCCGCAGGACTCCGGTTTTGAAAGTACCGAAGGAGCCTATGACCTGAAAGAAATGCACCGTGTAGTAAATGCGTTGCCCAAAGAATATAAAGTTCCATTTTCAATGCATGTTTCCGGATTTAAATACCGTGAAATAGCCGAAAAATTAGAATTGCCACTCGGCACTGTCAAGAGCCGTATCTTTTTTACCCGTCAGAGATTGCAACAGGAACTGAAGGACTTTGTTTGATTAGGTATTTTTCATTAATAAAAAGATTGATTTTAGGTAGTGATTTAGTGTAATTTTTTAGTTGTGCAAAAGAAGGAGTAAGTGAGGGACCCCCTCCTTGCTCCTTTACTTTTGTGACAATATGATATATAACATATCTTTTATGGGAACTTTTTGATGGTCTGATTTGTCTTTATGTCAAATATCTCACTATATTTGTAATATAGCAAGTTAACCTATGAATGTGAAATCACTTATAACTTACGGCAATGAAAAAGGAAATTAAATTCAGTCTCGTATATCGGGATATGTGGCAGTCGTCCGGTAAGTATCAACCCCGTGTCGACCAGTTAGTGCGAATTGCCCCTTTGATTATTGAAATGGGATGCTTTGCCCGTGTGGAGACCAATGGCGGAGCGTTCGAGCAAGTCAATTTATTGTATGGTGAAAACCCCAATAAAGCAGTGCGGGCTTTTACCAAACCTTTCAATGATGCCGGAATACAAACCCACATGCTTGACCGGGGACTGAATGGTTTACGGATGTATCCCGTTCCTGCCGATGTCCGTCGGTTGATGTACAAAGTCAAGCATGCCCAGGGAGTAGATATCACCCGTATCTTTTGTGGGCTGAATGAAGTAAGGAATATTATTCCTTCCATACACTATGCACTTGAAGGAGGAATGATTCCGCAGGCAACTTTGTGCATCACCTTTTCACCGGTACATACAGTAGAATATTATACGGCTATTGCTGATAAGCTGATTGAGGCCGGTGCTCCCGAGATTTGTCTGAAGGATATGGCAGGTGTCGGACGTCCTGCCATGTTAGGACAATTGACAAAAGTCATTAAGGAACGTCATCCCGAAGTGTTGATTCAATATCATGGCCATAGCGGGCCCGGATTGTCAATGGCTTCCATTCTTGAAGTTTGTGAGAATGGTGCTGATATTATTGATGTAGCCATGGAACCTATGTCCTGGGGAAAAGTTCATCCGGACGTGATCTCTGTACAGGCCATGTTGAAAGATGCCGGTTTTCGTGTACCTGATATTAATATGAAAGCCTATATGAAGGCGCGTGCCATGACACAGGAGTTCATCGATGATTTCCTTGGTTACTTTATGGACCCGACCAACAAACATATGTCTTCTTTATTGCTGAAATGTGGCTTGCCCGGAGGAATGATGGGGTCTATGATGGCCGATTTGAAAGGTGTGCATGCCGGCATTAATATGATATTAAAGAGTAATAATCAGCCTGAACTCAGCATTGACGATCTGCTTGTGATGTTGTTCGATGAAGTGGAATACGTATGGCCTAAGTTAGGTTATCCTCCACTGGTAACTCCATTCAGCCAGTATGTGAAAAATGTGGCATTAATGAATGTAATGGCACGTGTGAAAGGTGAGGAACGCTGGAGCATGATAGACAATAATACCTGGGGGATGATTCTGGGTAAAAGCGGTCGTTTACCCGGTCCGTTGGATCCGGAAATTGTAGCATTGGCTAAAGAGAAGGGGTACGAATTTACAGATGAAGATCCGCAGAAGAACTATCCCGACCAGCTTGATGAATATCGTAAAGAGATGCAGGAGAATGGTTGGGAGTCCGGGCCCGATGATGAAGAACTGTTTGAACTGGCCATGCATGACAGGCAGTATCGTGATTATAAATCGGGAGTAGCCAAGAAGAGGTTTGAAGAAGACCTGCAACGTGCCAAGGATGCGGCATTGGCCAAACAAGGTTTCTCAGAAGAAGATGTGAAAAGGATGAAGCGTGCCAAGGCAGAGCCAATCACTGCGATGGAAAAGGGTAGGATTATCTGGGAAATAGATGTTGAATCGCCCTCCATGCCTCCGGAAGTAGGGCATAAATATGAACCGGATGATGTATTTTGTTATATTGCCACTCCATGGAACACTTATGATAGAGTATTGGCTAATTTTAGTGGACGCATCATTGAGGTATGTGCCAAGCAAGGTGCTTTGGTCAATAAAGGTGATGCTTTGGCTTATGTAGAAAGATGTGAAGAACCGGCATAACGTTTTAAAAGTTGTATTGTTATAGAGTGGATAAAGGCCGTTTCCGGTGTAAACCGGAGCGGTCTTTGTTTTTTAGCGCCATTCCAAAGTCCGGTTCTCTGCTTCCTGAAGCCCGGCTTTCCGCTATTTTTATCCCGGTGTTTCGATGTCCGGAGCCCGGTGCTTCGTTCCCCGTCTTATTTGCTTTTCTTTTTATTTCGACTGCCACCGCAGTTATCATATAAGGCTTGGTTTGTATATGACATTTGTAATATCTTGTTTCGGTAGAAATCTACCGACTCTTTTTCGTAGATAGTAAATAAATATTGGTTTTATATTCAGAAAAGGATAAGAAATTGTTTCTGGTTTTCTAAATCTGGATGGAACTTTTACTTGTAAATAGTGATCAAACCTCGTGTATATAGTTAATTTGAGAAATGACACATATCTTTCAAATCCCTTTGGAATGGATATATAAACAGATCAACCAAGTTCTCTTAGAACTCAGTTCTAAAACGCATTACAAGCACTTTTAAAGGGATTCTGAGAGGTGGTGAATAGCGAAGAAAAAAAAGTAGAAATTAGCATTTAAAAATATTATAGTATATTTATTGTATTTTGATACTTTATATCTATCTTTACTCCGCGAAATAAGATTGGCAACTCCTTATTTTAAAATATACAACTAAATCTGATTGACAAATGTAAAATTACAGCGTAATAAAGTATTTAATATTGTATATAATTTACATTTTTCAAGAATAACTAAGTTCTAAGAGAACTATAGCCATTATTATAACCTAAATTAACACATATTGTTTAACTAAAAAAGAAAAATGAATGAATAACTCGAAAATTATCAATGTGAGATTGATGAAAAAGGTGTTAGTGCTTGTTCTATCTTTTTTGTCTGTTACTGCTTTTGCGCAGAATATAACAGTGAAAGGAATTGTAAAAGATGGAACCGGTGAACCGATTATCGGAGGGAGTGTACTTGTTAAAGGTTCATCGATCGGTACAGTGACAGATGTTGATGGCAATTACACTTTATCTAATGTTCCTGCAGACGGAGTTCTGGAGTTTTCTTACATCGGCATGAAGAAACAGGATGTAAAAGTAAGCGGTAAAACTGTTATTAATGTTGTGCTTCAAGAAGATACCCAGATACTGGACGAAGTAGTGGTGACAGCCTTAGGGTTGAAGCGTGAACAGAAAGCTTTGGGGTATGCAGTGACCGAGGTCAAAGGCGATGACCTGAAAGCTGCCAATACGATTTCTCCGGTAGCCGCCTTACAAGGAAAAGTAGCGGGTGTCGAGATCCGTCAGTCAGACGGAGGTATGTTCGGAGCGACGAAGATTCAGATTCGCGGTGCTTCTACTTTGAAAGGAAACAATCAGCCGATTTATGTGATCGACGGAGTTATTCTCGATAACTCGACTTCGGGAAATACCACGATGGACTGGGATGCCGGAAACAATAATGCCAATGACTATGGTAATGAACTGAAGAACCTCAATCCGGATGACTTTGAGACAGTTTCGGTCCTGAAAGGTGCTGCTGCGACTGCCCTTTACGGTTCACGTGGTCTGAACGGAGCTGTGGTGATTACCACCAAATCGGGAAAAGGTTTCAAAGGCTTCGGAGTTTCTGTATCACAAACATTTGGTATCGATCATGCTTACCGGACACCGGATATACAGACTGAATATGGGGTGGGGTTGATGCCTGGCTGGAAAGACACGGACAACAATGGTTCTGTATGGGATCCTTTTCAGTTCAAACTCGATGATAAAGGGGACCGGACACTAATAGGCGCAGGCAGTTATGGATGGGGACCTAAATACGATGGTCAGCCGATCCGCAACTATGATGGTACCTGGACCAATTATTCGCCCCATAAAAACAACATGCTGGATTTGTATCAATTGGGGCTGAACTCCAATACGAATGTGGCTATTCGCGGTGGCAATGATAAAACATCGTATTACACTTCTCTTTCTTATAAGAAAGCAAGATCTACCAGCGAAAAGAATACATTTGAGCGTTATTCGTTTTTATTGAAAGGTTCGCATAAAATCAGTGATCGGGTGGAAGTTTCGGCTGCTATGAGTTTCACCAACTCAAATCCGAAGAATTCTCCGCGAACAGTAGGAGAGCGTTTTGTCAATCCGAACGGAACCATTATGACTCCGATGCTGGATGTGAATTATTTCCGCGATAAATATCTGGGTGAGCATGGTGGACTGGCATCTACAAGTTATGGTGACAAGTATGGTTCAGTTCCGGGACGTGATTTGTTTTTTATGATCGATAAATACGATTATTCCCAGAAAGAGACTGTGGTTCGTCCCCAAATGGAAGTGAATGTGCAGATTCTGGATTGGCTGAGATTTAAAGCCGATGCCAATATGAATTACTATTACACTAAGTTTGAAGAAAAACAACTGGGTAGTGGATATGCAAATGAAGGCGGTAAGTATACTATGGGGCAAACCACAAAAGAGCAGGCTACCTTTGGCGGAACATTTACTGTCAATAAGCAGATACAAGATTTTAGCGTAGGTGGTTTCGCACGATATGAATACTATACAAGTCGTTCGGAAGCATATAAAGTATATACAGATGGCGGTATGGTAGTACCGGGACAATGGTTTGTCGACAACTCAAAGAACCCTAAAAAGTCGGAAGCGAGCATTTCAAATACAAAGAGAATGATGTCTGCTGTCTTTGCTTTGAATCTGGGATGGAAAAATCAGGTTTATTTAGATGTAACAGGACGTAATGACTGGTCGTCTTCTCTGGTATATCAAAACGGGATGGGTACATATTCTTACTTCTACCCGTCAGTATCCGGTTCATGGCTGCTCAATGAAACATTCGATTTGCCGCATTGGATTACATTTGCTAAAGTACGCGGATCGTGGGCACAGGTCGGTAACGATACCGATCCCTATTATGTGAACTCGGTATATGGCTTTGAAACTAAAGAAATGTATGATGGCAATATTTATGTGAACACTCTCGATAAGACAATGAAGAGTTTGAAGCTGAAACCGGAGCGTAAGAATGCCTGGGAAGTTGGTTTGGATTTACGTTTGTTTGACAGCCGTTTGAACTTTGACTTTACTTATTATAAAGAAAATACGAGAGACCAGATCATGTCGATTGAAGTTCCTGCTATTTCGGGTGTGAACACTCAGTTGATAAATGCTGGTAATATTCAGAATAAAGGTATTGAAATTGCTGTAAACGCCACTCCGTACAAAAATAAAGACTGGCAGTGGGATGTCGCAATGACATATACAAAGAATAAAAATACTATTATCTCATTACATGAAAATGTAGCAGACTACATCGCATTGAGCGGCTATGCTAATGATTACGATTACCATATCGGTTCGGTTGCCAAAGTAGGTGGCGACTACGGATTATTGATGTCCGACATTCTTCCGGCTAAAAATGAAAAAGGAGAAACATTGTTGGAGTGGGACGACAGTTGGCGGGGAGCTTACGAAGCACGTAGCGGAAAAGTACAGGAAGTGGGTAAAATGACTCCCGACTTTTTAGGCTCTTTATCTACTACTCTGTCTTGGAAAAATTTGAGCCTGCATATTGCTACTGACATGCGTTTTGGAGGATTGGTAGCTTCTTACTCTAACTTGTATGGTACACAGGCCGGATGGATCAAGAGTTCTTTAAAATGGCGTGATCCCGAACATGGTGGTTTGTCTTGGACCAGCCAGTACGGTGACAGTAAAGGAATCTCTTATGGTGATGGTGTTATCCCCGACGGAGTATTTAAGAATGGTACGTTCGCAACACTTGTAGACGGAACGAAAATGGATGTAAGCGGTATGTCCTACAAACAGTTGGTGGCAGAAGGGAAACTGGAACCCACACATGCCGGAACTTATCATGTAAACCGTGCGGCTTGGGGACAGAATACGATATTCGACACTTGGGTACACGAGTTGAACTATATTGCTTTGCGCGAGATCACCTTATCGTATCGCTTCCCGAAATCAGTGGCAAGTAAGTTTGGTGCCCAGGGATTGGGATTGAGCTTCTCTGCACGTAATCTGGGATATCTGTATAACTCGTTGCCTAACCATCTGAATCCTGAGAGTGTTCGTGGTAATACGGCTTCTGAGTTCCGTATCCGTGGTTATGAACCTTACACAGCTAATTATATGATGACTATTAATGTAGATTTCTAAACCTTTAATGTGATATTTAGTATGAAACAAATGATGAAAAAATATCTATATATGGCAGCTGTGGCTGTTGTAGGTACAGGCTTCCTGATGTCGTCTTGTAAAGACGAATTTGCCGGACAGAATACCAATCCCTCCACAGTCTCAAAACCGAATGTACGCTATTTATTTACTCAATGTGCCATGAGTTTTCAGCCGGCCGATTATCTTCAGTGGTTTGCTGGTTTCGATGCAATGTCTACCTGGGTGCAGGCAACTGCCTCAGGAGGTGGAAACTCCAGCAAATTGAATATGGTAACTCAGACCGGCTGTGGCTATCAGGTCAACGAGGTGCTTCGTTATACGAATGAAATAAAGCATCAGATCAGTCTGATGTCGGATGATGAAAAAGCAAAATACGAATATATTGCTTATTTATGTAATCCGATGCTGGTGTACTTGGGACTTGAAGACTCGGATATGTATGGATCCCGTCAATATTCAGAGGCAGAAATGGCCCGTTATGGTGGGACTCTGACTCCGAAATACGATACGCAGGAAGAATTGTTCGAACTCTGGCTGAAACAGCTTGACGAGACAATTAACTATCTGAGAGAGAACAATCCGCAAGACGTGCTTGGTGCGCAGGATTTTATTTATAGAGGAAAACTTGATAAATGGGCTAAACTGGCAAACTCATTGAAACTCAGAATTGCTGCACGCCTGATTAATAAAGACAAGGCTCGTGCAATTGCCATTGTGAATGAGGCTGCCCAGAATCCGGCCGGTCTTATTTTAACTCTCGACGATGATTTTGTTTTCAATAAAGGTAAAAGAGACAATAACTGGAACAATGATATTTCCGTTGGTGCGGGAACTAAGCAGTTAATCGATTTTATGGTGAGCAATCGTGACCCTCGTTTGTTTTACTTTTTCCAGAAGAACGATTACAACTCTAATGTAGTTCAAGGTTTCTTTGATCAAAAAAGAGCTTTACCGTCTTATGTAGAAGCCAATGTGAACTATACGGTCGATGCGGACGGAAAGAAACACTTTGAGAGCTGGAAAGCTCCCGGAGAGCCTTGGGTACGCTATTATGGAGTTCCTTGTCAAGTGGATATCAATAAAAAGGAAGAGTACAAAGACTATTTCGACCCCAATAACGAGTTGTTCTATTTGCTGAGCAAAGACGGTGCGAAAAAGACCTATACTCCGATTGCCTACCGGAATACCGAAAATATTAAAGGTCTGTTGATTTACACATTCCCCGATGTTCCCGATGTAGCTCCCGTACAGGATAAAGAAGAATACGGCTGGTACGGACTGTACTTCTCTGCAGGTGAAACCAACCTCCTGCTGGCGGAATTCAAATTATTGGGTGCCAATCTGCCGATGACCGCACAACAGTATTTGAGTGCAGGTGTCGAGATGTCTGTTCGTGGTTATGATTTTGTTTCCGCTAAGAATCATATTCCTTATTATGATAAAACCTACACAGGCGATGTACACGATAAGACAATCAGCCTGAAAGAAGGCATGATTGATGAAATGCTGTCACATGATGCATACCATCTGACAGGTGATTTGAGTAAAGACCTTGAGAAAGTTTATATTCAGCAATATATTCACTATCTGATGCTTCCGATGGACATGTTTGTTACCGCCCGTCGTTCGGGAGTGCCAATGAAGAACAGTACCTTGTTGCCATATCAGGATTTTGATCCGTTATTGGGTGACCAGTACGTCATTCCTCGACGTTTCCCGGTAAGCAAACCTCTTGATTCTGATTTGCTCCGTGACATTACAATTGCAGCCTATCAGGCACAGGGCTATACGTATGAAGGTGAGATGAGTAATTCACCTGTGACGTTAAGCAAAGAACGTGTCTGGTATGATAAAGAGGCACCGGCTTTTGGTACAGGTCCTCAACAGTAATTTTCTGTTTTACATAAATCTCCGGGGCTGCTTCTGCTTTTTGCAGAAGTGGCCTCTTTTTTCTATATTATCCTCACATTATCGGGGCGGTTTGGCGAAGTTGTTATTTCTTCTTTTTCTTATTCTTTTGTTTTTTTGTATCTTGTCCTTTCGCTTTTTCCTTATCAACAGGAGGGAACTTCGGAACCAGATTCATCAGTCGCAGAATTTGTCCTTGGCGTCGTTTGATATAAGGTGAGGGGTGTGCCGAGTCGAATCGTATTGGATTTGGTAAAGTTGCTGCGATCAGGGCACACTGTCCCCGGGTCAGTTTGGCAGCTGTCGTTTTAAATTTATATTTAGCGGTTGCCTGAGCACCGTAAATACCTTTACCCATCTCGATGGAGTTTAGATATACTTCCATAATCCGTTCTTTCGACCAGCAAGTTTCAATCAGAAATGTAAAGTAGACCTCAAATCCTTTTCGTATCCACGAAGATTGTGGCCAAAGAAAGACGTTTTTCGCTGTCTGCTGGCTGATGGTACTGGCACCCCGTTTCTTTTTCCGGGTTTCGTTTTCCTTCATCGCTTTTTTGATTTCTATCATGTCGAATCCGTTGTGAGAGGCAAAGCGGTTATCCTCCGAAGCAATCACCGCCATGGGCAGGCTGGGAGAGATTTTATCAAATGGTACCCACGTATGCTTGCATACCACTTTTTCTCCCGAAACGAGTTGCTGGACAGAGCGGATAATCATAAGTGGAGTGACATATACCGGCACGAATCGATAGAAAATGACGGCACCGATCGAGGAGATAAAGAAAAAAAGGATCAGATTGCGCAGAATGCGAAAGGGTTTCCGGAGTTTCATTGTGTGTGATCTTGTTGGTTATACGAATGTGCCAATATACTGACTTACCATCCTTTTTGTATGAAGGAGTAAACAGTATATTGGCACATGGCATAAAACACCTGGGGGTGTATTATGAAATCGTTATTTACCGGCTTCAGCGTTTTTAATCATCTGTTCACTGGCGTACATAAATATTTCTACACGACGGTTTTGTTCCGGTGTTTCCGACTCGTTGTATTGTGAGTAGCCTACACCTTCCACCTTTTTGAATTGGTAAGGTTTAACGCCACATGCCTGAAGATAATTTTCAACGGCGTATGCACGGTTGGCCGATACTTTCTGGTTAGCTTCGTAGCTGCCTACTTTATCGGTATGACCGATAATGGCTACATCGACTGTCGGATCTTCTTTCAGGATATTGGCAAATTCAGCCAATGATTGTTTAGATGCTGCACTTAGTGCAGAAGAGTTGAATGCAAAAAGTATACCTGAGGGGAAAGTTACCTTTACGGCAGCCAGACCATTGTTATCAGTAACTTGTTCTACTTGTGCGTCTTTGATCTTTGCAGCCTCAGCAGCTTTCTTGTCCATCTTACGACCAATGAGAACACCTGCTCCGGCACCTACGGCAGTACCTACTGCAGCACCGATAGCAGCACCTTTTCCTTTACCGGCAATACCACCGATAATAGCTCCCAGGGCCGCTCCCGAACCACCGCCGATGACACCACCCTTAGCTGTATTATTCATGCTTCCACAACTTCCGAAAACAAGCGCCATGCTTAGAAACAAAGCCATAAATTTAATTTTCTTCATAATTAAGCTCTTTTTATATAGTTAATAATTAAATGGATACTTCCATTTTATAAAAACGTGGCAAATATACAGATTATTTGTTTTGCCTGTCATTTACCTTGTAAAAAAAACAAGAAGATATGTGCTTTTGTTGTCTAAGCTATGCTTTTTCTTTTCAGAGTATCGGGCGCGACAACACTTTCCGTTTAATCAATGCAAACCAACCGGCCAGAATAAGCCCTTTGGCAACAGTAGTGACGCAAACAGCCCACCAGATACCTTCTACTCCCATGCCCATGCGGACAAACAGAATGGCGAGCGGAATACGCATGTAGTTGCAGGTGATGCTGATAATGGCAGGTGGAATGGTGCGTCCGATACCGTAGAATACACCTTGTGTCGTGATCTCGAGCATCATAAAGAGTTGTGAATAACCGTCGATGCGGAGAAACACGCCTCCTGCTTCATAAGCGGCCTGTTCGGGTACAAAGAGAGCAAAGATTTCGTTTCCGAAAAATACAAAAAGCAGGGTGCAGAGCGTACCGAAAATTGAAGTCATCAACAAAGTCATATGCCACGATTTGATCACACGGTCTGTTCGTCCGGCTGCATAGTTCTGGGCAATGAATGCGCTTAAGGCAGTAGAGAATCCTTGTGATGTATTCCAGGTGATAGCCTCAATTTGCCCTCCGGTGGTAAAGGTCATCAATCCGATGTGCCCTCCTTGTTCGGATGCTGTACGGCAAAGGAACATATTGACGAAAGCAAACAAGGTGTTAAGGGTAGCTACCGGTAAACCTAATTTAAGGATACGATGGGTATATTTTTTCTTTAACCGGGTAAAGAAAGAGAATCGTCCCAGTAAAGCGTCTCTGCAACGTAATTGATAGATAAAAATGCCGAATACTGCTGCTTGCGAAATCCAAGTAGCATAGGCTGCTCCGTTGGTACCCAGCCCGAAACCGAAGATGAAAAGGGGATCGAGGAGGATATTCAATACCAATCCGGTACCACTGATGTAGAATGGTATCTTACTTCTTCCGGCGGCATTATAAATACCGGTAAAGGCTGCCGAAAGAAAAATGAAAGGTAATCCGGTAGAGATTATGCGCAGATAAGCGATTGCATTTTCGGTGATATGTGCTTCCAGTTCGTAGATACCGATGATGGGACGTGCAAGCAGGAAAAGCAGTCCACCCCAGCAAAGTGAAATAATAAGGGCGATAGTAATGTTGTGTGAGGCGAAATTACGGGCATCTTCATGATTTTGTGCTCCGATGGACTGACCTACACTGACCTCGGAACCTACTTTGTTCAGTAAGGAAATGGAACCCGACATCCAGGTCAGGATACCTACCGAACCGACGGCGGCGACGGCTTCACTCCCCAAACGCCCTACCCAAGCCATATCTGTCAGGCTATATGCCATTTGGATAAACGAGGTGGCCATAATGGGCATCGCCAGGTTAAACAATTGTTTATTGATAGGACCTTGAGTCAGATTCTTGATTCCTTGCATGATATTATTTAATAAGAAATGAGTGGCAAAGATACGACTTTCTTCCGGCTGCAATCCTTATCTTTGCGGAGAAAATTTATAGAAGAATATGAAAACAACTCAGAGAACGGCCGGATGGTATCATGTGATGGCAGCGGTGACAGTAATGATATGGGGAACAACTTTCGTTGCTACTAAAGTTTTAATAAAATATGGCCTGTCACCTGTCGATATTTTATTCTACCGTTTTTTATTGGCATATATTTGCATTTGGTTTTTCTCTCCTCGTGTGTTGCTGGCTAAGAGTTGGCAGGACGAACTGCGGTTTGTAGGACTCGGACTATGTGGAGGTTCGCTCTATTTTGTAGCCGAAAATACGGCATTGGGTATGACGCTTGCTTCCAATGTATCGTTAATTATCTGTACGACTCCTATTCTGACTGCACTGTTGGCACCCTTTTTCTATAAGGGTGATAAATTAAAAGCACGTCTGATAGGCGGTTCTCTGATGGCGCTTATCGGAGTGGGACTGGTTGTGTTTAATGGTAGTTTCATTTTGCAGCTTAGTCCGGCCGGTGATATTCTGACCCTGATAGCTGCATTAATGTGGGCTTTTTATTGCTTGCTTCTCAGGAGGATGAATACTCATTATCCGACATTGTTCATTACACGGAAAGTTTTCTTTTATGGTTTGGTGACTCTTTTACCCCTATTCTTAGTGTATCCTTTACAGACGGATATACATATCCTGTTCCGGCCCGTTGTCGCTCTAAATCTGCTTTTTCTGGGGGTGATTGCCTCGATGCTGTGCTATATTATGTGGAATACGGCAGTGAAACAATTGGGAGTGGTTTGTGCCACCAGTTATATTTATGTAGTTCCCCTTATTACTTTGCTGACCTCTGCCATTGTGATCGACGAAACCATCACAATAGTTGCTTTATTGGGATCGGCACTGATTCTGAGCGGAGTGTATATTGCCGAAAGGGGAGTGAACTTGAAGAAATAAACAGTGTCGGCAATTGCTTTAATTTTCTGTCTCTTCGATTTTCGATGAAATTTTCTCTATGGCTTCACTCAACTCTTTTTCAGGAGGAATTACATTGAAATCTTCCCAAAAGCTTTTGTCGTATACAAATGGAGTTTCCGCAAAGATGGTATGTACGGACAATCGCTCATTATGGTCGAAACGGTTGACATTATCCGTTTCTGTCTTGCAGGTGACCATTTCAAACCATGTATGTAGGCTGGTATTGTTGAGCCATTTGTTCTTTTGTTTTATTTTAAAGTGTAAGTCTCCGCGTACATGGTGGATGTAATATGTCTGTTTCCAAGGTTTATAGGATACGGTATAAACCACCTTTTGGGGAATAATCCGGATGTTGCGGCTTCTTTTCTCAACCAGCATGTTGGCTGCTTTATGTATATACCGCGGAGTCAACTCGAATCGTGCCCGGAGCAGGGCGCTGTTTTCCGAGTCGATGTAGAGTTCACCGCAATAATAGGGATACTTGATACTTGGACGCTGTTCAAAGGAGACTACATGGGCAAGCCGGTTATCGATAACAGCAAGGTCGCTGGAAGTGTAGACATAGACACATTCTTTGGAGTCCGGAAGCAGAAAATCCGGCAAACTTTTGATTAGGTCTAACTCGATGCTGGCATGAATACCCGATTTCATTTTAGCAATTAAGGTATCCTTTACAGCTTGGTTAGTGATACGGCGCATTTTCAACAACTTTACCTGGTCGGTCTTTTCCGGGGTACTTGACGAAGCCTTATATATCTTGAATATTCCCTCAGTCAGGCTGACAAACCGGTTCTTTTGCTCGATACCCTCCCTATAGAAAGAGGTCAGATAGACAGGGACTTTGGAATAATTCTTTTTTCTGAATTGCAGCATCTCTCTCAATAGACGCACCGGATTGACAATGCGTACAATAACCTCTTGCAGGGGAATTACCTTAGGCTCCAGAGCAAAAGTTCCGTTTCGTCCGGCAAGTAGGGATGCATCCGTGGTTTGCGGTACGTAGCCCAGATGTGAAAAGCGAATCCGGCCGTTTCGGAGGGAATCGGGCAGATGAAGCCTGAAACTCCCGTTTTGATTGGTGACACTACCGATGGAGGAACCCTCGGCACCTACGGTAGCATAGGGGATCGGCTCTCTGGATAGTTGGTCTATTAATGTTCCTTCAAGAGTGAATGAGAGTGTGCTGTCTCTGCATAAACCTTCTTCCTTACTTATACTTAATGCCGTTTCCGGTCGATAAATGATGATGTGTTTGTCTACCGAACGTAGTTTAAGGTTGTCATTACCAATTATACTGTAAATGGCTTGGCGTACGGTCTGTTTTCCACCTTTCAACTTTACCGTACGTTCATTGTCAACCAGTTTGCTGTCGTAGATGAACAGGTATCCTGTCTCTTCCGTTATTTTAGAAAGTAGTTTATAAACGGTCATTTCACTTTTCGGTAACCGGATGATACGATCGAGTATACCGGAGTCATCCGCCTTTACCCGGGCTGCTATGAATAATAGCAGACAGGTGAACAGGCATTGCAGGCAGAGACTTTTCGAGGCTTTCATTGTTTTGGGGTTTTGATTCCGGGATTACTCGGAGAGGGTGATTATGTTTTGATTGCGTGTGCACTTCAGGTTCAGTGCAAGGCCGATTAGCTCGGCCATTTTCTCAGGAGAATCCTCTGAGAACGAAACCGTCAGTACATGTTTCCCCAGTTCCGGGGAACTTTGCAGATGTATTTCCGTCTGGCGAAGGTTGATGGCATGCAGGATGTGATCCAACTGTTCGTCTTTGAAACGCATATTTTGCATGTATCGGGTAAACTGTTCGGAATTCTCGGTCACAGTCAACTGCCATTCATCGCCCAATAAAGTAGCGGTCTCTCCGGCCTTGACATGTATTTCCTGGCCATTCTGCTTTTGAGTAACTTTTACCTCACCTCTCTGAACTGCTAATTCGAATGGAGAGTTGCCACTGTTTCTCACATGAAAGGCGGTACCTATCACCTCGATCTGTACTTTTCCGGTTTCGATGAAGAAAGGACGTGCACGATTGCCCGCTATGTCAAAAAGGGCGTTTCCTTTCAAACTCACTTCTCTTCTTTTTTTAGAAAAATGTTTGGGATATTCCAGTGAAGTCTGCTCTGACAGATAGACAACGGAACCATCCTCAAGCGTGGTGACCAGTATGCTCTCTTCTTTGTTTGCTTTGACCAATAGTTCACCGCCGGAAAGATGGCGGTCGGTCCGTAACACCGTAGGCAGGTAAACACATAGGCTTATAATAGCTGCAATGGCTGCTATGCCGATCCATGCGGTCGGACGTGTGGCAAAACGATGTTCTGTCACCGTTGGTAACAGTCCGTCTGTCTCCAGGCGATTGTGTAATTTATTCCACGCCTGATCGGTTTGGGTCTTGTTTTTTTCGATTCGATTCATGATATCTGGATATAATTCTCAATTTCTTTTCGTAAAGTCCGGAGTGCACGGGTCATTTCTTTCTCTACTGTTTTTACCGATAGTGAGAGGAGAGAGGCTATTTCCGAATACTTTTTTCCTTCTGTGTGGTGTAGTCGGAAGATATGCAAACGGCGCTCCGGTAGTTTCTCAAGGGTTCGGTTTATAATTTGTTGCAGTTCTTTATACTCAATCTGCTCTTGCGGATCGGGTGAAGCTATATTTACCGGAACGGATAAAATCGCATCCTGATAGCGCCTTTTGACATCCTGATGTTCGCAATATTGGATAGAGCGGTTACGTACAGACCGATAGAGATAGTTCTTGACAGAATGAAAAATCTCAAGTTTTTCCCGATCCTTCCAGAATACATAGAACAATTCTTCGACGATTTCTTCGGCTACGTCCGGTTCACCCGTTATGCTGGCGGCGTATAGGCGAAGCGGAGTATAATATTGGCGGAATAATGTTTCAAACGCCTTTATATTGCCTTCTTTTATTTGAGTAAGTATAAATACGTCGTTCAGCATATTGGGGGATATATCGGGAGTTAGAGTTCGTCAAAGATACTATAAAAAGTGATTACTGCTTCTGCTGTTTTTTTAATTTGTTTACTGCATGCTCCAATGACTCTGTAGGCTCTATGATATTATAGCCTCCCCAAAAGTTGTCACTGGTAAAGTTATCCACTTTGTCTGAGAATACATGATTTTGTTTGAATGCTGCTTTATATGGAATAGCTGTAATATTGTTTTCTTTCCTGTCCGTAACCACCATTTCCGATAAGATGGTATAGTTGGTAGAAAACAGTTTACGCTTCCAGTCACACTTAAAGCGGATATTGTTCCGGATATAACTCAGGTAAGTGATCCCTCCCAGGTTTTTGTATGATATCAGGTATGATACTTCTACCGGTTTGAAACGCAGTCCGAAAGGTTTTTTTCTTAAGATAGCTTGAGTGGCTTTATTCTTATCATCCATGCTGAGGTTAAACTCGGCGCGTGTGAATGACAGTCGCTCTTTATCGATGTAGAGTGTACCATAGCATAAGGGATAGGATAATTTTACTCTTGGACGGAAGCTGATGACATACTGGGATCGGTCGTCAATGCTGGTCGGGTCTTCCATTCGAAATTCGTAGAACAATAGGTCTTCTTGAGCCAACAAGCAGTCCGGGTTCTTTACTATATCCATATAAATGGCCATATTGGGGCCTCCGAGTAATTTTACAGCCAGTGTGTCACTCTGTTTTTGGCTCAACAGTCTGCGTCCTCTGTAAATCTGAACCCGATCGTGTTCGGCAGTTTCATTGTAGGGCGTTTTATAAATATCGATTACAGCCTCTGAAATATTGATATAACGACGCCCTTTTTGAGCCAATTCCCTGTAGAATCCTGTGAGCATGTTGCTCTGGGGACTATAATTGGCCGGAATCTTGCGAAGTGCTTCTTCCACAATGCTGCGTGGATCTCTGGCTCTTACCAGGATTTCACTAAGCAGGTTGGCATAAGGAGTGAGCCAGACAATCCGTTCTGTGGGATTTTCTTCTTTTAAAGGGATACGGGAATTGAGATAACCTACATGTGAGGCTTCAATGTCTTTGGCCTGAACCGACTCGGGAATCTTTAGAGTAAACTCACCGTCTGCGTTGGTGACGGTACCGACACTGCTTCCCGGTATCGATACATTGACATACTCCAGTTTCTTTTTGTTGAGTTTGTCTTTGACCACTCCACTGATCGTGGTGTATCTTTCCGCATTGTCCTGTGCAGCCAGTGGCATGATGCCCGACAGAATCAAAACTGCCAGTATACATCCGATTGATCTTATCCATTGCGTTTTCATCTTTTTCAGAGTTTAAAGGGTGAATAATAGTTTGCTTTCTGTATATAAGATCGTTCAAACGGAGAATACCCTACGAATTTCTGAAGAAAAATGAAAAAACTTCAATGAAGAGTCTTTTTCAAGGATAATTTAATCGTTTTACTTCAAAATCTCATTCAAATCCTTGGTGAGACATCCCCATTTGAATTCATGGTTAGGTGTCAGATAGGGATACTTGGCATAAGAATTTTGGGTGACAACTTTAAATTCCACTATTTGCTTTCCTCTGATCCAACCATAAAAGCCAACTTCTTTTCTGTTGAAGTCTACCCAACCTACAACGACGTAATCTTTGGTTTCGGGGTGCTGCTCTTGTGGATAACCATAGGTCCAATTGTCGGTTGGAGGGTTGGCAGTTGTTTTCTTTGCTACTTTGATATCAATTTTGGCACCGTTTACTTTTACGTCAAATTCATCGGAGTGATGGGATTGGAAATCTGTCTGGTCCAATTCGAATGGGATTCCCAGATTTTTCAGGTGTTTTTGGAATGCCAACTCTCCGATACAGCCTAGAAGGGCTTTGTCCAGTCTCTCTTTTTCGGATAACCCGAAACGTGAATAAAGTCCGTTTTGTATCATGCTTTCCGCTTTGGCTTTTGCCATGGCGACTGTTTGATCAAAATTTAAATCCTGTACGATCATAGTAATAAGGTGTTTTATTTTTTAATAAATCAGCAGGAAGGATACCGGCTCAAAAAATAAATTCTCAAGAGGCTTTGAAGTATTGCGCTATCAAACAACTCCCTGCAAACAAAGATACGTAAAAATTCTGAAATGCAAAATAGGAAGAGTGGTTTATTGTCCATTCGTTTCTTTGTCCTTCTTATTCTTTCATTTCTTGCGTCTGAGAATCTGCATCTGCCCCATGCGCGAATCTGTCTAAACTGTTTTGTACAGTTTTAAATGATTCGTACATGAGGCAGGGATCATCTTTAGCACTCCGATACCGCAATCTTTTTTGTTGCCCTTATACAGGCGACTTCGAAACCACAATTGGTCAATAGTCCAATTTACTGATCCATTCGCGGATATCGTTTTCGTTCATTCCATTCAGTAGTTTTCCCTCTTTCCAGATCAGGTCGGGATAACTTTTCTTCAGAGTTGCCATACTGTTAGTGATGCTACTGCTTCCCGATGTGGCGAACAAGATGATTGTCTTGTTTTTCAAATGATAGCTCTCGATGAATGTATTGATAATACGTGGAGCAAGATTCCACCAGATAGGATAGCCGACGAAAATCACGTCATAATCGGCGATATCTATGGAAGATTTCCGGATGGCCGGACGTGACTTCGGATCATTCATTTCCAACGAACTGCGCGATTGTTTGTTATTCCAATTGAGGTCAGCATTTGTATAGGGTTGGGCTGGAGTAATTTCATAAAGTTCTCCACCTGTAACCTTAGACAATTTTTCAGCAGCACCTGCTGTAGTTCCTGTCGCCGAGAAGTAGGCTATAAGCACTTTGTTATTGGGCTGCTTTCTGTTTGCGCCTTGTTTTTGTTGGGCACATGATGCAGTGGCTATGCCCATTATTGCCAGAAATACGAATATAATTTTGTACATAATTGATCTGTCATTATTGGGGGAGTCTATTGTATTCTTTATTAGTCACAGGTTCCAGCCATTCGTTAGAGGAGTCTTCCCCGGGAATTTCGAATGCAAGGTGTGCGAACCAACTTTCGGCTGTTGCACCATGCCAGTGTTTCACGTTGGCAGGGATATGTATGACTGTACCGGGAAGAATCTCTACCGCCGGTTTACCCTCTTCCTGATACCAGCCGCGGCCTGCTATACCGATCAACATCTGTCCGCCACCTTTCTTCGCATGATGAACGTGCCAATTATTTCGGCAACCGGGTTCGAACGTGACATTGGAGATATTAACCTGTTCATGCGATATGGGTGCAAGGTAGCTATTACCGGTGAAATACTGTGCATAGGCTGTGTTAGGTTCTCCTATCGGGAATATCATTTCACGCTGGAAAGCGGCCTTTGCATCTACCTCGGTTGTATCTTTTGCCCATACCTCCTTGGCAAGCCGAAAAGCGGCCCATGCTTTCGGCCATCCTGCATAAAAACCTATATGTGTGATGATTTCGGATATCTCCGTGCGACTGATACCGTTATTCTTGGCCGACTGGAGATGGAACGTCAGTGAGTTATCCGTTATACCTTGGCTAATGAGTGAAGTGATCGTAACCAAACTACGGTCACGCAGACTGAGTTTGTCAGTGCGGCTCCAGATTTCGCCGAAAAGGACATCGTCGTTGAGTTCCGCAAATTTAGGGGCAAAATCACCAAGTTGATCGCGCCCGGCTGTCTGTTTGATTTTTTCTTGTGCCATACTCGTTATTGTTAAAAAGCTGAATAATAAAAATAAAAAAACTTTGTTCATAATGATATATGTTATAATGAAGTGATTGTTTTATCGGATTGTTTTGATAAACTTTGCCGGCACTCCACCGACGACGGCATCAGACGGGACATCTTTGGTTACTACTGCTCCCGCTGCGACAATGGCATTGTTCCCGATGCTTACTCCTTGAAGAATGGTGGCATTGGAGCCTACCCACACGTTCTTGCCGAGTACGATTGGGGCGGGTTGGGTGGACTTGCGTTCTTCGGGTAGCAGTCCGTGGTTGAGTGTGGCGAAAACTACATTATGCCCGATCTGACAACCGTCACCGATTGTAATCCCACCATGATCTTGAAAGTGGCAGCAGGCATTGATAAACACATCTTCGCCAATAGTAATGTTCTTACCGAAATCCGTGTAAAACGGAGGAAATACACGAAATGAAGAGGGAACACGATAACCGAACAGTTCTGAAAGCAGTTCTCGTACCTCGTTGGGCGTATGATATGTCGTGTTGAGTTGAAATGTGATACGTCTCGCTTCGTTACTCATGATATCCATGAATTGATGGATTTCTTCTGTATCAAGGAGTTTCCTTGTTTTTACGTGCTCTTTAAATTCTCTGATCGTCATATTTATTTCTTTTCTATTATTACATTGATATTATATGCAAAAGTACCGGGTATCAGAGAAAGTGCTGTATCCGAATTACAGATTCTCATACCATTTTTCCATTTTAACTCACTTCACCATTATCTTTTTTATATCGTAATTGTGGTATGAAAGCTAAGTATTCACTACATTTGCGCAGATTAAGATTGCCTATAAATTATGAAAAGAGGAAAACGATTGATACTTCCCTTACTGGGAACTCTTATACTGACAAGTCTTTTTTCCTGTGGTGTAGACCGCTGGCCGGAATATTATCCGGAGACGGGACGCGATATTTGGATAGACAGTGTGATGCGTCAGGAGTATCTGTGGTATAGAGATATGCCATCACCTGCTGCTCCGGACTATTTCCAGAAACCGGAAGCGTTTCTGAAAAAAGCCGTCGCTTCCATGGATAATGGCTTTAGTAAGATCGACTCCTTGCTGGATGAACCCATTCCGAGCTATGGTTTTGATTATACTTTATATAAAGTGCTTGATAATGATACAGCGTATAACGCTTTAATCTCTTATGTGGTGCCCGGATCGCCTGCCGAAGAAGCCGGATTGCAGCGTGGTCATTGGATTATGATGATGAATGGAGATTATATCACTAAAAAGGTTGAATCGGAATTACTGCAGGGAAGTACCCGTCAACTTCAGATAGGTGTTTATAAAGAAGTTGTCGGTGAAGATGGTGAGGTAACCGGTGGGGTGGTGCCGATAGGAGAGACGACAATGCCCGCTTCACGTTCTTTGGCGGATAAGCCTGTTCACCGTTTTGAGATTATTCCATGGAATGGGAAAAAGGTAGGCTATTTGATGTATAATGAATTTAAGGCAGGGCCGACGACAGACAGTCAGGCTTATAATGATGATTTGCGTAGGGCCTTCCGGGATTTCCAGACAGGAGGGGTAAATGAGTTTGTATTAGATTTACGCTATAACACCGGAGGCAGTTTAGATTGTGCCCAGTTGCTCTGTACGATGCTTGCTCCGGCTGATAAGATGAATCAATTGTTGGCTCTATTGAGATACAGTGATAAACGCGTGGAAGCAAATCAGGATTTGACATTCAATCCGGAGCTTATCCAATCCGGTGCCAATCTTAACCTGTCTACTGTTTATGTACTGACTACCAATGCTACCAGAGGGGCGGCGGAGATGGTTATCAATTGTCTTAATCCTTATATGAAGGTTGTATTGATAGGTACTAAAACGGCGGGGGAATATGTTGCTACAAAGCCTTTTGTTCATCCAACGGATCGGTTTATATTGAATCTGGTTGTTTGCAATGTATACAATGCAGAAGAAAAGTCAGATTATGCCACCGGTTTCAAACCTACATACGAATACAATGAAGATTCTTATCTGAGTACTTATTTGCCTTTTGGCAATACGAATGAAACTTTATTGAATGCAGCATTGAAAATCATGAGTGGAATAACGGATAAGTAATCGATTTGTCATTTTGTATTTTGAAAATGCGGAGAAACGATTTTTTCCGGCCTGAAAGATTGGAATAGAATAAAAACGCATGGATTTTGCAATAGCATGATTCGTGCGTTTTGTTTTTTTTAAAGATTGTGTTCTTTAAGAAAGGATATAGACTGTTTTTTGTAATCAAGTTAAATCGAAGAATCGATTTGATTGCAAAATGCTATTTAAAGAATAAACGTGTGTAAATGAACTCCAGAAGAAAAAGCTTTCTTTTTTATTGGATTCTTTCTCTGTTTTTCAATTTAATGTAGTTTCGTTCCGTGAAATTAATATCCTGAAAGCAGGAAGTTAACTTCCTGCTTTCAGGATATTAATTATCTCTTGTCAGTGAGTTCGTTTCTTGTCTCTACGATATTAACTTCCTATTGCCTCCTTCTACTTTATTTCTTATAAATATACATGATTTTTGCATAAAGACAATTGATTGATCCCTGTTTTGCATTTTTTGTAAAAATGTGGAGTCAGCAAGAAAGGACTTTTGAGAACTTTTTTTATCGAGATATCTATCTATTGCTTACTTCATGTCAATTGATAAACCAAAATCCGTTTACTTATGAATTGCTTGTGCCGATTCTTCATCAAGATACTTTTGTACAAATGGTATTGCGAGGCATCACTTACCTCCCCCTGCTGATACTGGTCATGGCGGTCATGGATGGGCTGTTATGTATTATCGGTTTACTGCCATTCGCAGACCGTAACAAAGGAATTGGTCATGAGTACGACTGCAACGAACTTTTCGGAAGATAGATGCGTAGGAGCAAGGAAAGCAGAAAATTGCAACGCTACTCCACGGGGTATAAAGGGTAATGTCGCTTTCAGAGGGAGATGTGAGAGAAAGTCCTGTGCTGCAGCATTACCTTCCATTGTGGCGGTGATCATGTGCGTATCTATATCATGCGTAGTAGAAGGTAATCAAATGCCTCTTATCTGCTCATATTCTTGTTTTTTATTCTTATTTTTGTCGAATAATGAAACCCGAAATGATGAAACAATTAATTGCATGTTGCGGATTAGATTGCGAAAATTGCGATGCCCGTATAGCCACTGTCCGAGATGATAATGAATTAAGAGAGAAAACCGCCCAAAAGTGGAGCATAATGAACAATGCACCGGAAATTACACCGGCAACCATAAATTGTATGGGGTGTCGCACGGACGGAGCGAAATTTGCGTATTGCAATGATTATTGTCCAATTCGAAAATGTGTAAATGAGAAGGGATATAATACCTGTGGCGATTGTAAGGAGCTGGATGATTGTCAGATAGTAGGTGCTATTTTTCAGCATGCCCCTGATGCGAAAGAAAATCTTCTATGATATGCAGTCTTTTTGTTGATAAAGTCAACAAAAAGACTTATCTTTGTGCCATGAAGCAAGAATATATAAGTCGTATAAGGTCTTTCAACAGATATTATACGAAAATATTAGGTATACTCAACAAATACTATTTAGGAAGTGAATTGGGACTTCCGGAGGTGCGTATTATTCAGGATGTTTATTTACACCCTGACAGGAGTTCTAAAGATATATCCAATGAATTAAACATGGATAAAGGCTTGTTATCCCGCTTATTAAAACAATTGGAACAGAAAGAGTATATATTTCGAAAAAGCACGGAAAAGGATAATCGTATGGGGTTGGTAAATCTCACAGAAAAAGGATGTGAGGTTTATTACCGCTTGAATACTGCTGCAAATCAATCTATTGAAAGGATATTCTCACACTTAGAAGATCGTCAACTACAAAGATTGGTTCATTGTATGGATTCTATTTATAAGATAATAAATAGTGTGGAGACCGGTCTTACCGTTGATAATAATGAGCCAATTGTTATACGACCGATAGAAGAATCAGATAATGCTTCAATAGCATCGGTGCTTCGTGCGTCAGTAGAGGAGCATGGAGCTCCTAAGGTCGGTACTTTTTATGATGATCCGCATACGGATAGAATGTTTCAGACTTTTAATATTAAAGGTGCAGAATACTGGATAGTGGAAAGTAATGGTGTAATATTAGGCGGAGGTGGCTTTTATCCGACCAAAGGTTTACCACATGGTTATGCTGAGTTATCGAAATTTCATTTTAGACCGGAGCTTAGAGGGAGAGGTATTGGAAAACGTTTACTTCAATTCATAGAGCAGCGTGCTGTTAGTGCCGGATATGTGTATATGTATATTGTTTCTTATCATCAGTTTGGAAATGCTGTTAGTATGTATGAAAAATACGGATATGAACATATAGACAATGCATTAGATCAGTCGGGCTTGTATCAAGATGCACCTTTCCACATGGTAAAAGCACTCTGAATCCAAATATGAAATGTTACGAAGAAAACGATAGAATCTTATAAGAGAGGAGTGAATCCTTTCTGGCTGTTATAGATGTAGGTGTCCGATGAAAGTGAGCGTTCATCTTTCTCGGGCGATTTCAAAAGCCTGTTTGATGCGGTCGGCCATGCCGATTCCTCCTTTGAGATTTCCTGCTACCACCAATCCGGGATACTGTTTTTGCAGTTCATTGATCGCAGCAAATCTGTCGGTACTGCTGCTTTCGTATTGGGGAATGGCTTTCTTATGCCGGAAGATACGTATAAGATCAGGTACTATTCCGGCAGGATAATCTAACATTTCATTCAGGCCGGTGGTTATCAACCTGATAATTTCGTCGTCACTTTTCTCTAGAAGTTCAGGGTGTCTCGTCCCGCCTAAGAAGTATGAATATAATGCACCTCCTTCGGGGGAACGGTTATCGAAACAGGCCGATGGAAACAGAATACCTAAAACTGGTTTTTGTTCACAGGAAGGAACCAATCCGCCAAAGGCATGAAACTCTTTTCCATAAGTATTACGCAATCCCACGGAGACTTGCATCACAGGGGCATAGGTAAGATTACTTATCCGATTCATCTGCTTGTCAGGGACGAAAGGAAGAAGTGAAGGGAGGACAAAGGCAGGTGTGGTGGTTATCACCTTTCGGCAGTGGATTCGGTTAACTATTCCACAGGAATCTGTGAAAGAAACTACCCATCCTTGTTCACATGGCATTAGGGAAGTGGAAGTAGCTCCCAGGGAGAATCGTTTGATTCCAATGGCCTGTTCCAATGCTTTTGTCAGGTTACTAAGTCCCCCATAAGTAGAGAAAATTTTTCGTGTAGCCAACCGGTCGCGTTCACTTCGATGTGAAAATGATTTTGCAATACCACCGAGAATGAAACTGCCATAAGTTTGTTCTAGTTGATAAAGTTTAGGCAGGGCATGACGGGTAACCAATCGCATAGGGTCACCGGCATAAACCCCGGAAATGAATGGGTCTACTGCATAATGTAGATAAGAGATACCCAGGCGCCGCTGTACCAGTTCACCAATCGTTTCATCGGGATTGTTTCCTTTTGAACGGAAGGGTTCACCTAGTATATTGAATTTATCTTTTGTACTGAATAATGGGGTGGTGATTGCACTGAACAGTCCTGAGGGGAGAGGATGAAAGCGATCTCCTTTCCATATAAGGCGTTGCCTGGACGCTTCACGGGCCGTTTCTAAACGGCAGGTGGGGGATAGTTCCGCCAAGAGTTCGGCTACTTCAGGGTGGGAGATTACACCGGTATTGGGCCCACTTTCAAACGTAAAACCATTTTCGTGGTAGGTACGTATCTGGCCGCCTACGCAGGGGCTCTGTTCAATTACCTCGATATCACATCCCTTACGGGTAAGGCAATAGGCGGTAGTCAGACCTGTTAGACCTGCACCGATGATGATGGTATCTCGCAAACGATGATTTTCTGTTACTGTCTGGTTCATTGTTATAAAGGTTTTGAATATGAGTGTGGAGAGTGGAGCATCAGTTTGTCAAGTGAAGCCGCTACGTTGCGTACAAATGCCGAACCTGCGGTTGTCATCTCAAGATAGTCGTCTGTATAGTAAATCAGTCCGTCATCGGCAAAGCCAGATAGTTTTTTTTCATCGTAGGCAGTGGCAGCCTTTAAAGTGGATACCGATACATGCAGGCGCTTTGAAAGATCTCTCCAATCGATACAGCCATTGCACATTAGGGTTTCGATAACCTCTCTGGTGAGTTGTTCGGTTGGAGAAAGGGCATAACCTTTGGTAATACTTAGTTCGCCTTTACTGATAGTCTTGATGTAATGGGGAATATCTTTCGTATTTTGAGCATAAGCCGATTCAAGCTGACTGATAGCGGTTACGCCCAAACCATATACCTGTGCGGTAGTACGCCGGGTGCAGTAGCCTTGAAAATTACGATGTAATTTTTTAGTTTGCATGGCGATGCTCAGCTCGTCATTGGGGCGTACAAAATGATCCATTCCGATAGATTGATAACCGGATTTATGCAATAGTCCGGCAGCAGTGTCAAACATTGTCCGTTTTTCATGGTTGTCGGGTAGGCCTGATTTCTCCAGAAGCAACTGTCGCTTATTAATCCAAGGCACGTGGGCATAACTGAACATAACCAGTCTGTCGGGTGATAAAAGAATAGCCTGCTCTATGTTGCGGGTGAAGTTCTCCACAGTTTGTTTGGGTAAACCATAAAGAAAATCAAGGTTGATACTTATTCCCTTTTCGCGTAGTAGGATAAATATATCTTCCATCGGTAATAAAGAAGGGCGGCGATTGACTGTTTTCAGTACCTCGATATTAAAGTCCTGCACACCAATACTGAGACGGTTAAAGCCGCATTCGGTAAGTTGCAGCCAGTCTTTTTCTGAGAGATAGCCTGGGTGACATTCAATGGCTATTTCAGGGCGGTCAATGACTGGGAATGATGATAATAAGTGAGCATTCAATTCTTTGATTAAAGCAACGGGAATGGCTGTGGGGCTTCCACCACCATAATGTATCTGCGCGATCGGCCGATCCTTATCTAACAGGGGAAGAATCAGATCTATCTCTTGATGCAAAGCTTCTACATATGACTCAATAATCTCGGGACGTGCCATGGGATACGAATTGCATCCGCAATAGTGGCATAAGTGCCGACAAAACGGGATATGCAGGTAAAACGATAATGCGCGCTCTGAAGCCTGATTCGACTGCTGTACAGCCTCCAGGTAGCGGGCGTTGGTAAATGGCTCAAAATAATTGGCCGGTGGATAACTGGTGTATCGAGGTACCGGTACATTGTATTTATTGATTATTTCAGTATACATATATGTTAAGAATGAATGGGTTGAGATTCTTTTCTGAAGAAATAAAATATATAGATCAGTGATATGGAAGCCAATATAACTTCGAAAATAAAGAGACCGTGGTAACCGGTTCTATCGGCTACCACCCCGCTAAGAAAGGCTATTAGTAAGCCGCTTAAGTGTGTGAGTACTGTTTGGATGGTAAAGTCGGTTCCTTCACATCCTTTGCGTACACAATCCATAGAAGTGGTATACACTACAATAGTTGCCATTCCATAGGCACTCCATAGCAGGACGATCCCTAAACAAAGCATTGAAAATGAAGGGACTGTGCATGAAATACACATAAAATAGAGTGTAGTAAGCAGGATGAATATTGCAAATAGTATTCTGGAATGATATCGCCCGATTTTACGAACCAGTAATCCGGCCAGGAAAGATGATGCGAAGGCAGCTCCGGTACCTCCGATACCTATCATAATGCCTATCTCTTTCATTGAATAACCCAAATCGACCAGATAAGAGCGTAACACCGATAAAATTCCGATAATGCTGGCATAATATAGTAGTAGGAATCCTATTTGTTTCCAGATGTTACGACGGGCAAAGAACCAGATAAAATCAGTGAATTGTGCCCGTTTCGAAGGTTCTTTGGGTATTATTCTCATATGTTTGTTTTTCAATAACGGAATAATTGCCAATAGTACAAAAATGCATAAGCATGGTATCACCACATGCCAGCCATAGTGCTGAAGAACGAGGAGTAATATACCTGTTCCTATCAATGTACCTCCGAAGCTACCCATTGATTGCATGCTGTTGACCAAACTTTTATCCGACTTACCAAAGGAGAGTACTGCAAGTGTGTCTGTAGCTATATCTTGTGTAGCTGAGGCTATCAATGATAGAAATACTAATCCAATGATAAGGTAGAGATCTGTTTGGATATCGAGCAGGCCTACCATCAGGATCAGTAATGCATATACGATTTCGGATGTAATGATACAGCGTTTATAGTCTTTTAGGGTGATACAATGCCGGTCGACAAGCGGTGCCCAAAGAAACTTCAATATCCAGGGGAGTTTGATGAGTTGTAATAAAGCGATGGAAGAAAGAGAGTAATCGGCTTGCCTCATTAGTACTTGTATGGCTGTAGAGAAGAAACTCATCGGGATGGCTTGTGCAATGTATAAGCAAAAAAATGTACTGAGGTTCAGTGTTTTCCGGGAAAGCGGTGAAAGCTTGTTTATACGCATGTGATTCATATCGTTTGATTAGAGACTGATGCTGACTGATGTACCTAAGGTAATGGGTTTTCCCTTTTGAGCATAGGCTTTACTGGTTACGAAGTAGTAGCTCAGGTAGTCGGTATTTGTGAGATTCTTGCTCCAGGCTTCCCATGTAAAGCATCCTTTGTTTATGCTAATTCTTAGATTGACCAATGCATACGGGCTTTGTTTGGCTTGGTTATCTTCATACCAATAAATGGGACCTGTTACCGATACGCCGGCGTTGAGGGTAAGGCGGTCGATCCAGGAACAGATGTCATAAAATGAATATCCGGTTGTCAAAGAGAAAGTGTGGCGGGGAACCATAGGCAGATAGTTACCTCCATAATCTTTTAGGATACCACGTTCTTCTTTTTGATAGTGAACAAATCGTGCATCTGTATATCCATAATTCATATACATCATCCATGATTTCGTCGGACGAGCTTGAAAACTGGCTTCGATGCCTTTATTACGAGAGCGACCGGCATTTCGGATTACGTTACCTACGGTTGGAATAGTATTGGTTATCTGCTGATTGCGCCAATCTATATAGAACAGGCTTAAATCAGCTGATAGCCGATTGTTCAGGAATGATAGTTTGGTACCTATTTCGTAATTCCAGTTATATTCGGGGGAATAAAGGTAGTCGTCATTGTTGAGGAAAGAGACATTGAATCCTCCGGCTTTATATCCTTTGGATACGGAGGCATAGAACAATTGATTGTGAGAAGAAAGGTACTGCATACTGAACCTAGGAGTAAACTGCCCGAAGTGAAGCGATCGGTTGAATTGTTCAAGCGATTTTGTTTCCCCATTTCCATTTAATGGCTGCTGTACTTTGGAAAAATCGCATCGGGCGTGTTCATAATCGTAACGTAACCCTACAGAACAAGACAGTCCTTGCAACAGATCGAGTGTAGATTGATGATAAAATGCGATCCCTTGTGTGGGAATTCCACTATTAGTAAGGTGTCGGGTGGTATCTGTAAAACGACTAAGGTCAACTTTCCTGTTTATGGTCTGTCGGAAAACAAACGCACCCGTTATCCAATGATAGCGGCTCTTATTGACCGATTTAACCGTAAATTCCTGGCAATACATATGTTGCCGTATCTTATTTTGACCATAGAATATATTGCGAGGCGAGAAATCTTGATCGATTCCCATCTTGTCCTGTATATATTGATAGGATGTTTGGCTGTTGAAGCTGATATGGGGGCCGTTATACCGTATGTTGATTCCGGAGGTTAGCAGATTTCGTCGGTATAATCCTTCATTGTTGTAGTTTACGGCTTCTGTTGTTCCCTTGTCGGCATTATACAATCCGTATGGATATCCTCCTTGATTGGAATATTCGTAGGAGGTTATGAAGCGGGTAGTCCAATGGGCTGCGGGTTTCCATGTGAGCCCGATTCGTCCGGCTCCGTTATCAAGTTTATCTGCCTTTTTATGGGTATGCAAATTGGTAAAAAAGCCATCATTGTGATGATAATTACCGCTAAAGGATAAACCTAACTGCTCGTTCACCTTTGTATAGTTCGAAGCTATTAATCGCATATCATTGTAACTGCCATATCCCAACCGGAAATACGTACCTTGATAATCGAGGGGCGAATGGGTATATACATTGATGGTTCCACCAATAGAATTACGTCCGTAGAGTGTGCCTTGCGGTCCGCGAAGTACTTCTATACTACTTATATCCGACAAGTCAATATCGAAAGCGGACGTTTCAAAATAGGGAATGCCATCTACGTAAAAGCCTACTGATGGAGCATCCTTTTTGGCTCCTATCCCCCGAATATAAACCGGAGAATTCTGCTTGGACCCATAATCGGGCATATAGAAATTAGGAAGTAAGGAACTTAAGTCTTTAGCTCCCGATATTTCATTCTCTTTCAGGAAGCGATTATCTAAGGTAGAGATAGAAAGTGGCTCACGATTAGGTGTGTTTTGTTTAAAAGCTACTATTGTAACTTCATCCAGATCGATACGCTTAACCTGTATTGTATCGGGCTCATTGGCCGAGACTATCGTAGAGAAAGGTAGGAGGAAAAATAATCTTTTTATCATATTTTAGGGTTTGCGGCAAAGGTAGGGCATGTCCCTAGAGTTGGCAATCCTCATTTCTTAGGATTTTATCTGCCAGGCTTGGCTTCTTGGGTATTAACGTTCGGGACTGACGTGCATATACAGTTTTTGTCGTTTCGTGGTAAGTAGAGGTTGGTAACTGATTTATACTGTTCTTTTGCGGAGTCTTTTATTTGACTTTTTTCGAAGCGGTCTGTGTCTATTTGATATGTAACCGGCTGCAGGGACTCGTGTTCTGAAATTGTCTGATACATATAAATAGTATTCTTCTTTATGTAAATATATGTGTTTGTGGGGCATTACCTTTGCATCGAAAAGTACGTACTTGTCAAACGCAGTTCTGAATATGATTTTTTTTGGACTTATAGATGTGTTCTAGACTGTTGTTTGTATAATTCTTTTGTGTAATTTATTGATATAACAAAATGAACAATGCTAAATTATTACATTTAATGGTTTACATCTTAACCATTATTTTAGGGCAGTCTTGTACAGAAGTGGATATTACGATGCCCAAAGGACCGAAAGGTGATAGAGGAATGTCAGCTTATGAATTTTGGAAAGAGAATGTAGAGAATGGAGTGATTTCTTGGCCTAAGAAAGAGACTGAAATAACTGATTTTTTTAAGTATTTAAAAGGTAAGGACGGTCTGGATGGAAAAAGTGCTTTTGAACTGTGGAAGGAAGAAGTAGCTACTGGTGCTCTGGATAATCCTCACCGCCCGGGAAGTATGTGGCCTGTATCCCAGAATAATCTTAGAGATTTTTGGTATTATCTGACAGGAGCGAGTGGCGAGAATGGGCAAACACCTCATATTGGAAATAATATGAATTGGTGGATTGGCAATAAGGATACCGGAATACGTGCTCAGGGTAGGGATGGACAGAATGGAGAAGATGCTGTTCCACCGGTAGTTACGATCGGGGATAATGGTAATTGGTTGATTGATGGAGTAGATACAGGAAAACCTTCCAGAGGTGAAGAAGGAGTTGCAGGAACAACACCTACTGTTACAATTGGAGAAAATGGAAATTGGGTAATCAATGGAAAAGATACCGGAAAGGCTGCGATAGGTAAAGATGGAAGATCGCCAGAGGTAATAATCGGTACCAATGGGAACTGGTATATTAATGGGAAAGATACCGGTATTCGTGCATATGGTAAAGATGGCATTAACGGTAAAGATGGTGCCAATGGTAAGGATGGCATTAACGGTAAAGATGGTGCCAACGGAAAAGATGGTATTAACGGTAAGGACGGGGCTGCTGGAAAAGACGGCGCTAACGGTAAAGATGGTGCTAATGGGAAAAGTGCCTATGAATTGTGGGTAGAGAGTGTTGAGGCGGGTTGTAACAATACTGGCCCTAAAGTGAAAAATCCTCATAATCCATCTTTGGATTGGGATTGTGGTAAAACAACTTTAAGTGATTTTTGGGAGTTTTTGAGAGGTGCGGATGGTAAAGATGGTGCGGACGGTAAGGATGGAAAACCCGGTGTTCCGGGAAAACCGGGTGCTGAAGTTACTATTATCAAAGGAGTACCTAACGTGATTGCACTTTATTCACAACAAGAATTTGGAGAGTATGTTCGTACAACCGATGGAGGAGTAGCTTATCGTGTGTATGACGAATCTGGCAATAAGGCTCCGAAGGCTGTGGTTAAGGGAATTCCCGGTTTGGATCCGGCTAAAACTTATACAGCTAATGAAGAGGGAGAATTTATTATTCCGAAAGAAGATCTTCCTCAAATTGACGATATAGATGCCCGATGGGGGAAAGTTAAGGAGGTAACTATTAATAATGTGACAAAGGAATCTGCAGAAAACACTTATGTCCCTAACAGAATGCAGATTAGAATGATTTATATTGGTACCTCTCCATATCTTGATTATGAACATAACCTGCAGTTTAGAGTAGAGAGAAAGACAGATCCTGGTGCGGAATGGAAAACATTGCCCAGCTATTTGCCTAATGTCAATGCCGGATTTACGGCATATCAGGTTACAAATCCGGAAGACCCGACATCTCTTGATAAAACGAAAAAAATAGAAAGTACTACACCTAATATGAGTAGTACATCAATGTCTATTAATCCTAATAGATATGTTAAAGAGAACCCTGCCGGTATAAAAAATGGAATAACTGACTTTTGGGATGGAAAAGACAACTATTTCTCGATAGTAAAAGATACCCCTTATTATGGAGAAACGATTTATTGGAATGGAGTATGTAAGATGGCACCTTATCAGATACCTCCTACACTTAAAACTCTAGCCTTAACAAAGGCATCTGCTGAAAGTGGAGATGATGTATTCTTGAATAAAGCCCAGGGGGAATTTGACTTTTCGACTATTGATTTCAATATCATATCTAAGCGTGAATTGGTAAAAACAGTGAAACAGAACGGAATAGATTACATTGAACCTGAATATTATACCCTGGAAGAAGCGAAGGGACTTCTACTTTGTTATGTTAAGTTTACTTATACCTCTCCGTTGGGAGTGCAAACAGCTACAAGCGAGCATAATAAGTCAAGTTATAATAAACCTGAGTATGCTGCTCTTAGTCCGTATCTGGGAGCTACAATCTATTCGGTAGGGGCGAATAGTGCTTTCATCTACTCTAACTCTGGCAGTGGTGTATCTTTAGGAGTTCTCAAGAAGAAAGTAGATGATGGTACATATTATGTTGAAAATACATATAAAAATATGCCTGCAATTAGTGTAACTTATAAAGATAAATAAAATATAAGCAAGATGAATTTCAGTGTAATAATAAATAGACTTCTTATAGGAGCATTGGCTTTTACTGTCTTTCCCTTCTATACTTATGCTCAAAACGATAAAGTGGAGAGACAAACAGCACATAGAACCAAAGCCTGGGAAATAGGGGTAGGTGGAGCTCTTATCAACTGGGACAGAGTGACTTTCTCGGATTTTCGTCAGGTCGATGGGAACTATCTGTATCGAATGAATATCGATCATCTTTTTGGCGGTATCCAACTCTATGCAGCTCGTGAATTGAATCCTTGGTTTTATCTTGATTTGCAGGGGACATTGGGACTGGCAAGAAAACAAGTTGAAACAGGCGGGCGTAAGTTTGATTTCATGTATATGGCCGGTCCGGGACTTCAATTCCGGTTAACCCCATTGTTTAAATCAAAATATGTAGAACCTTATTTACGCGTAGGTGTTAACTACCTCCATCATGATTTTTATGCAATTAATGCAGGAAAGTTTGAAAATGATCCTATAGGAGAAGCAGAATGGACATCATCCAATCCTTGGAACAAAGAGAAAATAGGATCTAAACAATCCTATTTCCCCTTATCCTTCGGAGCCGGAGTACAAGCTTGGCTTAACGATCATTGGGGAGTAGGATTACAGGGAGAATACATCATGCCTGTCGATAAAAAACAAACGCGTTTTGTTCAGGCTTCGATGCGTATTATGTTCCGTTTGGGTGGAAGTACAAAACGTCCTATGCCGGTTGTGCAATATATAGACCGTCCGGTTGATAGGATTGTAGAACGAATTGTTGAAAAGAGAATTGAAGTGCCGGCTGTGGTGGAAAGTCATGTTTGTGATTTATTCGATAACATTCATTTTGCGTTTGATAAGGATGTGATTACTTCCGAATCTGAAATCACTTTGGATAAGATTGCAGATCTGTTGAAAAGTTATCCGGATAACAATTTCTTGATAACCGGGTATACAGATGCAAGAGGAAGCGACAATTATAACATAGATTTGTCGAAACGCCGCGCTAAAGCTGTGTATAGTGCATTGCTGAAACGACAAGTACCTCAACATATGTTGAAATGGCGCGGAGTCGGATATCATGCTAGTTCGGTGCCGGCTTCAGGTCCGGATAAAGTCAGGATGGGTGATCGAAAGGTGTCCATTGAGAGAGTGACGAATTCAGATTATTGGGGTTGGTTAACGAATGAAGAATAATGTATTACATTAATTTTGTATAAAACATAAAGGCGGCAAGAACAATTCTGTTTTTGTTGCCTTTTTTGTTCCGTTGTTTTGATATAGAATGAAATGATTTGAAGAAATAATAGAATGTTGAAGGATTAATCATCATCTGGCCTAAAACTAACTAGCTTTTAGAACTTTATGAAAAAGAAATGCTAAAGAAGATTATCTTATGAATAATTATAGACATAATTGGCGAATTTATGTAAAAGGTTATTGTATGATAAGTAACCTCTAATAGCTTAATTTTATATATTAAATAAAATGATGTTATGAAATTACTTTATTTTAAAGAACATCTGTCATGCATAAACTATCAAATAAATGTTAATACAGGTTTCGTTTATTATAATTTAGAGAAAGATAGTGTAAGTAAAATAGATAATAGTGCTTCTCCTTGTATTCTTTTCCTTCTTGATGGAGAGGTGTCTATTGATAGTGGTGAGTATCAGAATGTACATATTGAGAAAGATAAAATGGTTCTTATTCCGCAACATGTAGATAATAAAATTGAAGTTATATATGATGCAAAATGTCTTTTACTATTTTGGAATAAAGACATAAGGGTGTGTGACAAAGTATATATGAACTCTCTTTCTTCTTATAAGGAAAGAAAAAAAGAGATGTGTGTGCTTCCTATAAGAGATCCTTTGCAAGCTGTTTTAAACTCCGTTGTCGCATATTTATATGCTAAGATGCAGTGTAAACATATGCATCTTATCAAACAACAAGAGGTTTTGTTGGTTTTGAGAGGATATTATACGAAGAAAGAATTATTTACTTTTTTTTCTTCTATATTGGGGAATACAGGGCATTTTGAAGATTTTGTAATGAATAATTATAGGAAAGTAAAGAGTGTAAAGGAATTTGCCGGTTTGTATTGTACTTCTGAGCGCTCTTTTAATCGTAAGTTCCAAAATTGTTTTAAAGAAAGTCCTTATCAGTGGATGCAAAAAAAGAAGGCGGAGTTGATCAGAGAAAAAATAAGTGAGTCGGATACTCCTTTTCAAGAGATCGCAATGGATTTTGATTTCAATTCGCAAGCTCATTTCACTTCCTACTGTAAGAGATTATTTGGAATGACTCCCAGCAAATTGAGAACAGAAAGTAAGAAGGTTGCTCCTGATTTGGAGTACTGATATACGTATTTATAGCGAAGAATCATATAAAGGCCGGATTAGGGGGCTATCCTATTCCGGCTTTTTATCTTGGCAATGCTTTGTTATACAGTTAATTGGGGCTATTGGGCTTTCGTTGGGAGGCTTGCTAACTCTGATCCTTCATTTTTTTGTTCCATCTGATGATGCTCTTAATTGCTTTGAGTTTTTAGTGCTTTGCATCCATTCGACAATATTAATTCCTGAAAGTAGAAAAGTTTCTGTATAAACAAGAGTGCAGTTAAGAACTTTACTGAGAGAAATGGTACAAGATTTATCTCTGTAGTGAGCCATCCGTCATCCTGTTTTTTTAAGTGATAAAAGCCGTTTTTGAACTGTAAGTTCAATTTTATGTGATCCGGTGCAACATACAAATATTACTTAATTGGCTATTATCCTACTGCCAGCGTAACACTATAAATTGAATGCCATATAATGCTTATACTCTTTATATAAGCAAGTGCTTTTATGCAATATTAATATAACTTTTGATTTATACAAATACCTAAATATAGTGATTGTGGGTTAATTTTAGTGTCTTTATCTTTGCCGCCGTAAATAAACAAACAACTAAACCAGATTTAAGGAATACAGTTTCTATAACCCTAAAAACATTAGAGTTTTGCTTTCCTTTTTTTCCTATCCATGCAGGCACTACAACTTTTCAAAAAGAGTCGATATGGGTGTTAAGTAAGCAGGTAATACCGCTATCCGTAGCTTGATTTCTGTAAAGCGCATCTCTTGTGGAGGTAAATCGAATAGAAGCCCCCTGACAATGTTACAATTATATTAATATGACAAATAGAAAACCTTTATTTATCATCCTCTTTTCTTTGGGATATTCAGGAATATACTCACAGGAACAGCAGGTGAAGAAAGACTCTGTCTACCAATTGCAAGAGATAGTGGTATCGTCCCAACAGATACTTGGGAGTAAGTTTAAAGCAAGAAACCGCACAGGATCGGCATATTATATTTCGCCTGAGGAAATTCGCAGGTTGGGATATACGGATATTAATCGTATGTTGAAGGCCGTTCCCGGAGTTAATATGTATGAAGAAGACGGTTTCGGTCTTCGCCCGAACATTAGTTTGAGAGGAACGAAAGCCGAGCGAAGTGAACGCATCTCGATTATGGAGGACGGTGTACTGGCGGCACCGGCTCCTTATTCCGCTCCGGCAGCTTATTATTTCCCCAATGTAGCCCGGATGGAGGCCATCGAAGTGCTGAAAGGAAGTAGCCAGGTACAATACGGTCCGTTCACTACGGGAGGAGCTATTAATTTGGTATCGACTCCTATTCCGAACAGTTTTTCCGGTAAAGCGAACATTTCTTACGGAAGCAAAAATACGTTTAAGTCGCATACATCTGTCGGAAGCAGTTGGAAGCATTTCGGGTATATGGTAGAATATTTGCGTTATCAGTCAGATGGTTTTAAGAAATACGAAGATCATGCTGCCAAAGGATTTAAAAGAAATGATATTATAGCTAAAATAAGGGTTAAAACGGATCATGTAAAAGGAGTGAATCATGCTTTGGAACTGAAATTCGGATACGCAGACGAAAATTCGGATGAAACGTATGTGGGACTCTCTGCAGATGATTTTAAGAAGACTCCTTTTCTCAGGTATGCAGGTTCGCAAATGGATAAACTTAAGACCGATCATCGGCAGTGGGTAGCAACTTATCTGCTGACTTTTTCCAACAAGTTGAAAATAACGACCAACGCCTATTACAACTATTTCCACCGAAATTGGTACAAACTGAATGATGTGCGCGCAGGAATCACTTCAAAAGAGAAGAGATCCATCGCCGATGTACTTGTGGATCCGGAAACGAATATCCGTTACTTCGACATTTTGACGGGGAAAACAGATCGGGAAGAGGAAGCACTGTTGGTAAGAGCCAATAACAGAACTTACCGTTCCAGAGGTATACAAACCAGGGCCGAATACCGTTTCAACCTGAACGAGTTTTTCTTCGATCTGGAGTTCGGACTTCGTTATCATGCCGATGAGGAAGATCGTTTTCAGTGGGATGATTCTTACTCCATGAAAAATAAGAAAATGGTACTGTTTATGGAGGGTATTCATGGTACGAATGCTAACCGTGTTACTTCTGCCAACGCGTTAGCCGGTTACCTGCTTGCTAAATTAAGATATGACGCGTGGACTGTCACTGCCGGGCTGCGATATGAGGATGTAGACTTACTGAAAAAAGACTATACGAAAGAAGATTTGGCACGGTCGGGTAAGGTACGTATTGAAACTCCGAATCATGCGCGTGTATTGATTCCGGGGGTAGGATTACATTATCAATTGATGCCGGCTGCTTCTGTTTTCTTCGGGATTCATAAAGGCTTTGCCCCTCCAAGCGCGGAATTATATCAAAAGCCTGAAAGCAGTGTGAATATGGAACTGGGTACACGTGTTGCTATCGGGAATTTTAGGGCGGAACTAATCGGGTTCTACAATAATTACAGTAATATGCTGGGAAGTGATCTGGCTGCTTCGGGTGGGGCCGGAACACTTGAACAGTTTAATGTAGGGGAGGCCCGGGTAAAAGGTGCGGAGTTTCTGGTACAATATCAGCCTCTTCCGAAGAACTGTAATGTGAGGTTGCCGTTGCAGGTATCCTATACTTATACGGATACTGAAATTAGAAATTCGTTTGAAAGCCATTCATGGGGTAATGTGGTTAGAGGTGATGAAATACCTTACATCTTCAAGCATGCTCTGAACATGCAGTTGGGTATAGAATGTAAATGGTTTTATGCCAATATCGGTACACGCTATAACAGTGATATGCGTACTTCACCCGGGCAGGGGACGATTGCGGAGAGAGAAAAAGTACCGGCAAACCTTATATTTGATGCTTCGCTCAATGTTTTTGTGAATAAATACTTGACAGTAAGATTAAATGCAATCAACCTGACCAATAGGGTTTACCTTACATCCCGCCATCCTGCGGGTTTGAGAGCGGGACATCCTTTTGGGATCTATGCAGGAGCTAATGTACAGTTCTGACTATAAAATTTAATTGTGATAAACCATAAAACGAAGAAATATAGAGAATAAAACAATGAATACTTCATCAATGATAAGAATAGTAATCAGTAGTTTGCTGATGGCAATTTTTTCTCAGACTTGTCCGGCACAAGTGGCAGTAGAGATAAAAGGTACAGTACGCTCTGTAACCGGAGAAAGTTTGCCGGGAGCTACGGTGATAGTGGAAGGAACTGCACGAGGAGTTATTACAGATGTAGAAGGGAGGTTTACTCTCAAGGCCCGAAAAGGACAGATGCTGAAGGTGAGTTTCGTAGGAATGAAACCTCGTCTGATTAAAGCCTCATCCGGCATTATGAACATCATACTTCAGGATAATGTGCAGGAGATAGAGGGAGTGGTAGTCACCGGCTATCAACAAATTAAAAACAGGGTCTTTACGGGAGCGGCAGCTTCGGTAAAGCTGGATGAAATCAAGTTGAACGGTGTGTCGGATGTGTCGCGTATGCTCGAAGGGCGTATTGCAGGTCTCTCCATACAGAATGTGACAGGTAGCTTTGGTACCGCGCCCCGGATTAATATCCGGGGTGGTGCTTCCATTATGGGAAATGTACAACCGTTGTGGGTCATAGACGGGGCAGTATACGAGGATCTTGTTTCACTTACACTTGATCAATTGGCTTCCGGTGATGCGGTAACCCTTATCAGTTCGGCTGTTGCCGGACTGAATGCATCTGATATAGAAGATATTCAGGTATTGAAAGACGCCTCGGCAACTTCCATCTATGGTGCCCGGGCATTGAACGGAGTGATCGTAATTACCACCCGGTCCGGTAAAAGAAATGCACCGAACAGATTTTCTTATTCTTATGAGTTAAGTATGCGATCTATTCCTTCTTATACAAATTTCGATTTGCTTAATTCTCAAGAGAGTATGTCTGTTTATCAAGAGATGGGCAGAAAGGGATATTTCTCTTTGCAAAATACGCTATATGGTCGTCGCAGCGGAGTATATTATCAGATGTATAAGGCACTTAATACCATTGATCCGGCTACCGGTCAATATTATCTGGAGAATACGGATGATGTCAAACGGGCATTCATGCGTGAAAGAGAGTATGCTAACACCAATTGGTTTAAAGAACTGTTTACACATAGGCCTATCCATACACATACTGTGACCTTTTCAGGGGGAGGGGAGAACTCTGCAATGTATGCTTCCATCGGTTTTTATGATGACAGAGGATGGACTTTGGCCGACCATGTTAAAAGAATTACGGCCAACATCAAGAACTCTTTTTACTGGAACGAAGATAAGATAAAGGCTACTATATCCGCACAAGGAAATCTACGTAACCAGAACTCGCCGGGAACAATTCCTCAACGTAGAAATACTGTTATCGGAACATTCGAACGTGATTTCGATATCAATCCTTTTAGTTACGCTTTAAGCACAAGCCGCACTTTACGGCCCCATAATGCGGATGGAGAACGAGAGTTCTATCGGAATAACTGGGCTCCGTTTAACATTCTGAATGAATATGAAAACAATTACCTGAAAACAGAAGTGCTGGATCTGAAATTACAGGGTGAACTTTCATACAGGCTCAATGATCATATTGAAGTAAAAGGCTTGGCAATGGTGCGTCACGCCGTAACCAAGAGTTCACATTTTATTGCTGAAGCATCCAATGTGGTACAGGCTTTTCGTGCCAATGAGACTCCTTACGTAGCCAGAGAAAATATTTATCTATTGAAGAATAAAGACGATCCGATGCAACTGCCCGGGGTAGCATTGACACATGGGGGGATATTCAATAAAACGGAAACTTCCTTGCGAAGCTATCTGGGACGTTTGGCTTTGGATTATAACAGGCAACTGAGTGAACATAACATACGCGCTTTCGGATTTACTGAAATACGATATGCCGATCGCAGCATGAATCCTTTTCAAGGCTATGGAATACAATACGACAGAGGTAATCAGGTCTTTTCCAATCCCCTGGTTTTTGAAAAGCTGGCCAATGAAGGAGATACTTATTTTTCTTTAACCGAACGTTATGAAAGGGGAGTGACATTATCGGGCAGCGCTACATACGGATATGCCGGGAAATACATTTTCAATGGAGTATTCAATTACGAAGGGGCTAATACTGCAGGTAAGTATAGCCGTTCCCGCTGGCTGCCAACCTGGAATATAGGAGCCAAATGGAATCTGGATCAGGAGAAGTTTATGAGGAAACACACTACCATTTCAAGGCTCGCCTTGCGTACGAGTTACGGGTTAACCGCTAAAATGAATGAACAAGCTGTTAACTCTACCACAGTTTTCAAGCATGTGATGGTCAACCGTACTCTTTTGAAAGATAGGGAGAATGCATTGCGTATTTTACATTTGGAAAATCGCGATCTGACATGGGAAAAAATGTATGAGCTGAACTTCGGTCTTGAGCTCGGACTGTTTGGCAATCGTATCAGTGCGACATTCGATGTGTACCAACGAAACTCGTTTGATCTGATAGACCTTATTCGTACCTCCGGTGTGGGAGGTCAGTATTACAAATACGCTAATTTCGGAGATATGCGTACGCGTGGAGTGGAACTGGCCATACAGACACAAAATATATTGACTGACAAATTCAGTTGGTCTACCACAGTCACTATCAGCGGTATGAAGCAGAAAATAACCCGGTTACTGAATACCCCTAACACTTTTGATATGGTGGCCGGAACCGGGCGTGGTAACATAGTGGGTTTTCCACGTGGATCTCTGTTCTCCTTCAATTTTCAGGGACTTAAAAGCAATGGTCTGCCGACCTTCGATTTCGGACTGTACCCCTCCAACAAAGGAGCAAATAGCGAGATTTCGGGAGCTGACTTTTTGGATGCACAATATTCAAAATCATACCTTATTTACCATGGCCCTATTGAACCCCAATATATAGGAGGTATATCCAATACTTTTAAGTATAAAAATTGGGAATTCTCGTGTTTTGTTACCATGCAGGCAGGTAATAAAATTCGGATGAATCCTTCTTTTGATCCGGCATTTGCCGATCTTAATGTATTTTCCAAGGAGTACTACAACCGTTGGTTGAATCCCGGTGACGAGCGGAAAACCAATATTCCCGTAATTCCTTCTCAAGATCTGATACGCAATATCGGAAAAGAAAATATAGAAAAAGCCTACAACACTTATAACTATTCACAAAACAGGGTGGCTGACGGTAGTTTTGTGCGTATGAAAAATATCTCGTTGGGATATCGTTTACCTCAAAGATTCCTTTCACATCTTAAAATCAAACAGATGAACGTAAAGGTGAATGTGACGAATCCGTTCCTTATCTATTCAGACAGGAAACTGAATGGGCAAGATCCGGAATTTTATAGATCAGGAGGGGTTTCATTGCCTACTCCCAAACAATATACGATGACATTGAATGTTGAATTTTAATTGGGTAAAAATGAAAAAGACAATCTTTTTAAGTACTATAATCTTATTGCTGACAGCGTGTCAGGATTATCTGGAAACAAATCCGGACTCTACTTTTGATGTACAAATAGACAGTGAGGACAAAATTGCCGAACTGCTTGCCGGAGCATATCCCGAGGCCAGTTATTTTGCTTTTTTAGAAGCGCGTACGGACAATGTGGGAGAAAGGACTAACGGCATTCATTCGCGACTGAATGAAGCTATGTATTATTGGGAAGATTACGATCAGGAAGATTTGGATACTCCGCTAAACTATTGGAATGCATGTTATGCCGGAATCGCTCAGGCTAATCAGGCGTTAGAGTTACTTAGTAAATACCCTAAAAGTGACCGGGTAAAAGCTTTGTATGGAGAAGCGTTTCTCTTGCGTGCTTATCTGCATTTCATGTTGGTAAACATCTGGGCTGAGCCTTATGGAACTACCAAATCGGCAACAGCCCCGGGTATTCCTTATTTAACCCGGCCCGAAAAAAATGCGTTGGTGGACTATGAACGAGGAACGGTGAAGGAAGTGTATGAAAAGATTGAAAAAGATCTGAAACTGGGTCTTTCGTTGGTGAATGACGATTATTATGTTAAACCAAAATTTCATTTCAATAAAAAAGCGGCCTACGCTTTTGCTTCGCGTTTTTACCTGATTAAGGGAGAATGGGACCTGGTGGTCTCATACTCCGATTATGTGCTCGGTGTTGACCCAAAGCCGGTCTTAAGAAACTGGCAGAAGTACAAAAAAGAATTTAATTCTAATCATAAATATCTCTATATTCGATACGCAAGTGTTGATGAACCTGCCAACCTTTTATTGACTACTACGGAGTCAAGAGTGGCACGTAATATTCCTTCGGAAAAATATGGAGTGACCATTCAAAGTGCCGAAAAGGTGTATAATGAACACGGGATAGACGGATGCTTTAACTTCCGGAAAATGAAGATGCAGTCATTCTTTCTGTTTAACTATAACGACGGACGTATAGATGACGGGCAATATATAGCCAAATTTGACGAGCTTTCATTATCCGGCTATACGGGGATACGTCCCAGAGGGTTATATGTTACCAATGTTTTATTCTCCACTGACGAAGTGATGCTCAACCGGATGGAAGCGTATACAATGCTCGGAGAGTATGATAAAGCAATAGATAATCTGTTGGTTTACTTGTCTGTCAAATATGGAGTGTATCCCTCTTGCGGCCGTTCGACTTATACGCAGACAAGCAGTGAAAACTATCAAATCTATACCCCATTTTACGGAATGAGTATCAACCAACTGGCGTTGGTGAAAATACTTTTAGGTTTCAGGAGACAGGAGTTCTTACATGAGGGTTTGAGATGGTTTGATATACGCCGCTTTTATATATCGGTAAAACGCACTTCAAAGTATAAATTCTACAGACCATTGGAAAAAGAAGATTCCAGAAAACTTTTGCAAATACCGGCAGAAGCCATTAACCGGGGACTGGTTCCTAATCCCCGATAGAGTATTATAGGAGATGATTCAAGAATAAAATCAAGCATATGAAAACAATTATTAGAAAAGTGAATTTCAGATACTTTTTTCGAAGAAGTCTGTATTTGCTCGTTATTTCTTTCCTATTGGCGGGCTGTGAAGAGGAGGCATCCCTATCTGCCCGGAGTGTGGTGGAGGCGGGTGAGACAGAGCGTGAGAAGACAGAGTTGGATAAATGGATACTGGATACATTCACCCGTCCTTACGGGATTGAGGTGGAATATCGGTGGGACAAAAATGCAGTGCAGAATGGAAGCTATATCTACCCGCCGGAAGTTGCCAATGTAAAAAGTGTGCTCAATACCATCAAAACTCTATGGATTGACCTCTATACAGCTCCTGAATTGGGAGGAGATAAGTTTCTGTTGGGAAAAAATCCTCTTAAAATATACATGTATGGAGGAAGAAATGTAGATGGAAACGGAATGGAACTATTAGATAATCTTGAAGCAACGACTAATGAGATGTTTCTATATAACGTCAACGAGTTTAATCCCCAAGATGAGGATAAGGTCTTCATTCTGATGCGAAGCGTACATCACCAGTTTGCCAGACATCTTATGGAACTTTTCCCCTATGACAGAAGCAAATTCCTATCCATCAGCAGAAACAAGTATATCGAATCGACTAAATCTATTGCATGGATTTTCAAAGGAGAGACGCAAGGGCGCAGAGGGTTTATTCTGGCTGGTTATCCGAATAAGAAAGGTTTCTTTACCTTTCATTCTCTCCTTTCACCTGAAAAAGATTTTGCGGAGATAATCAGTTTGAAGTTGACATATGGACCTAAGGATTTGCTTCAGGCTTTGGACAGAGCCAAGACTCCTTACAATGCCGGATCGGATAAAGATCTTCAAAAAGAATATGATGAACAAGCGCTTCAGGCATATAAAGAATTGGTAGAAAAGCAAGCATTTGTAGAAGACTACTTTAGTAAAGAAATTAAGATTTCGCTTAACTACCTTCAATTAATAAGCATGAAGCAAGTAAAGGAATTTATTAATAAAAAATAAGAAAGAATGAAACTAGGATTTCAAATACTTATCCTAATGGTGTTTTGCTTCTCCTGTAAAGATGAAAAGGTTTTCGACTCGTCTCCTTCAGAGCGCAATGCAAACCATATCGGCGAACTGAGAAAGGAACTTGTAAATGCTCCTTATGGCTGGGCTGCCACCTATTTTCCTCGGACGGATTCTCTATTGTTTACAAATGTGAATGAATTGATAACTCTTCCCAAAGGGATATTTGAAGACAAGAACAAATTTGGATATGGTGGACACTATTTCTTAATGAAGTTTTCCGAAAATGGGATCGTAGAGACGGTGGCCGACTATAACGAGGAGAGCCTGACGAAAAAGCTGCAAAGTGAGTTTGAAGTGAGTCAAAACACATTTACGCAGTTAAGTTTTACTACTTATACCTATCTGCATTCTTTGGTGAATGACCGCTTTACCGGTTCTTCGGATTTCCTTTATACGGGAAAAGATGTTGATGGCAACCTGATATTTAAAACATCTTCATATATAGAGCCTGCAAGGGAATATATCATTTTTACAAAATTGAAGAATGATGAAAGTTGGCAGGAGGACATCCAAAAATCATATGACAATAAATTGTTCTTTGAGAAGATGAAAAATCCTCAGCTAATCATTCGTAGGGCGGGACGAGTTTATTTCCATAGCGATGTACAGATGAATGTCACTTATGGAGGGGATGGAAGTGTGAATGGAAAGCAACCTCCAGAAGTATATCAGCGTTATCGTCTGTTTCTTGCGAGAGATTATTTTGCTTCTCAGGGATGGTTGGGAAATAAAGTAAAAGGATTGGGTTCGGGGTATGTGGGAACAGCCGACGGTCTGACTTTCAAGCCCGGTATACGTTATAGTGAAACGTATATCTTCTATGATTTTCGTAGAGAAGGAGAGAGATTTGTTTGCGAACTAGTGAAAGTAGTTGACCCTTACAGCAAAAAAATACATTGGGTCAGCAAGCATCTTGCTCCCTATGGCGAAGAGAGTGGAGTTATAGCTGAAATCCGGGATGAAATTTAAATTAGAAAACAACAGGATAAATATGAAACATGTATGGATAATAAGTTGTCTGCTGTTCGTATGCAGCTGCAACACGGTAAGAGAAGATTTTGTAGTAAATGAAGATTATGAGAAGTTGTTTCCATCCAAAGAGATAGAGAAACCTGAAAACAAGCGCGGAGAGTTGCTTGTACAATTGTGTGATCCCGATCAGGCATTGGAGAACTATAAATATCCCGGTACCGAAACTCCGAATGGTGCTGACCAATATAAAATAACCCTGATGTGTTCGTTTCAGGAAAAACGCTGGGATGGTAATCTTACTAAAGATGTCAGTGCTCAGTACAAAGTGAAATATATTAATGAAAAAAAAGAATTGGTGACGATCAGTTGTGGAAAGAGAAATATAGGAAATGCCGGAGAGGATGCTGACGGATTAAGACCCAATGTAATGTTTAACGGCGAGAAGTTGGAAATTTCTTTTAATGTACATTCGGGTTTTCCTCTGTATCTGAGTGTTTCCGGTGAGGGACCCAGATCATCCAATATAAGAGCAAGTATCACAGCTGTCTCCACTGATGGACTGGTCGAAATTCCCAGCCTGCAGACAGAGCAATATCAAAATGAGGAGGGGATTAATCCACTGAGGTATCCATATTGTGAATATTTGATTTTACCTTAAGAAAAAATAGAAAAAAGATGAATTATTTATTGAAATGTCTATTCTTGTCCTGTCTGTTGATAAGTGTTGTGGCATGTACCGACGGGATAAATGAAACAGTGATAAGTGCGTATCAGCTCCCGGTATTGCCGGAACCTTCGTATAAATTCTCTAGGAACGGAGAGAGTTCTGTAAATGTACTTGAGTGTGGATTTTTGAAATCTCCTATCGATAGAATTTTTTCGGAATACATGAACGAAGCGCGTATGAGTACAAAAAGGGATTATGACGAGGCACTCCGGATTTATCATGAAGGGAACTTCGGGTTAAAACCACAAAAAGAGGTTTCTGCTTCTTCTAAACATCTGAAGGATAGAGATAAGATTCTGAAAGATATTGATGCTTGGTTTGAAACTTCTGCACGTATTGCCGGCTTGGGAGCGAATATCCCTTCTTACGAACATAGAAACAGGGAAGCCGTGAAAGGCTTGACAGGATATGTAGGAAATGGCATAGGAGACAAAGATATCTGTTATGTGGATGAAAGGGGGATCGCTGTAGCTGAAGTTTATAAATATGCTATTATGGGAGCAATATATCTGGACAAGATACTCAACATACATTTGAGTGAGCAAATATTGGAAAATAACGAGGTACTTGTACGGAATGATCTGACCCAGCTCTTACCCGGTCACAACTATACGGAGCTGGAACATCATTGGGATCTGGCATATGGATATTACGACTTCTGGAAAACATTGGCCCAGTCCGATGGCTTACCGGCCTTAAAAGATTGTCATCTGCGTATCTCCCGCTCCTTTGTCAAAGGGCGCGCTTTGATGACGACTTCCCAATATGATGAAATGCGGTTGCAAGCTGATACCATCAGGCAAGAACTGTCACGTGTAGTTGCGGTAAGGGCTATGCATCTGTTGGTCGGTCCGAATACATTGGCCAACTTAAAGGAAAACCCCAGGCGGGCGTTCCGTCTTCTTTCTCAGGCTTACGGCTTGATCTATGCTGCACAGTTTGCACGCAATATGCAAGGAAAATCATTTCTAACAAACGAAGAAACCGGGATTTTGTTGCATGAATTGGAGAAAGGGGATGGTTTATGGGATAAAGAACGCTTGTTAGGGAGAGAGCAGACCGAGGGAGCGTTATACAATCTGGCGGTGCGTATTGGAGAGAAGTTTGATGTTTCACCGGAGGATATTAAAAAATAAGAGATGAGAAAGATACATAAATTGCTTTTACCGGCAATCATATTCATGATGGCAATAATTCAGGTTAAAGCTCAAGGTACAGCAGGTATCGATGTGATTCCTAACGGAGGGTTTGAAAAGTGGCAAGATACGGGACAGCCTACCGGTTGGCGTATAGTAAGTAGCTTAAATCCGGAGCGGGTACAGGAAAGACGTCCGGAGAGTACAGGTGTGTATGCACTTAAAATATGGCTTAACGGAGGATCTGTTTTCTTGGCTCAACCCGTATCGGTAAAAGCAGGAAAACAATATACACTCTCTTTTTGGAACAAAGGAAGTGTGGGAAATCGTGAAATAGTAGTAACTCTGTTTTGGTATGATAACGGGAGTATAAAAAGCAGAGAAAAAATACTTTCGATAAGAACGGTTAAAGATGAGTGGAGAAGAGTGGAAAGTACTGTAACAATACCGGAGAATATCCATAGTATGGGGATGGGGATAAGGACACAGAGCTATCAGGGCTATATGCTGTTCGATGATATGTCAATGGTACTCAAAGAGAGCGGGCCGGACATATCTCCCGTTCCGGAAGCACCCGATAATTTAAGAATGAAAGCATATCAGAATGAAATGGAGATTTCCTGGAACAAGGTAGCAGACGAAACCATTAAATGGGAAGTCGTGTTTGATGACCAAGTCGAAACAATCACGTCCGGAAACTCATATGTAAAGACAAAGCTCAAACCGGGAAGTACCCATCATATTAAAGTAAGAGCGGTAAAGGGTAAGGAGTTCTCGCCATATGCCGAACGAAGAGGTGCGACAGAAAGAATGCGTGAAGCGGAAAATTCCGAAGATCGTATTCCTTATTTGCGTACCATCCTTCCTGACGGGAGTTGCGAGGGACGTTTTTTGAAACTTTATTATAATGAACTGGCCAATCCGAACGCCAAGGTATCTTATAAATTGGACGGAGTAACTATTGAACCCAAAGATAATACTTTAGAGTTTCCGGAGTTCGAAGGATTTTATAAACGATTTCGCCTGGAAGTTTATATTGATGAGGGAGAAGGTCGTGAATGGGAGATTCTGTATCCTCATTTGGGCGTAAAAAGAAATGAAAAATAGAAATTGAATTAAACAGGAAACAAGCCAATGATAAAGACTGTAATAACCCAATTGTATATTGCTTTTTGTCTTATTTGCTTTTTTGCATGTGAAAAACAAAAAGAAGAATTTCCCGATATCCGTATAGGAAAAGAAGGAGTCGTTGATGAGTTGTCGTTGAATAAACAGACAGAGAAAAGACTTCTTTTGTCAGGTGGAAACGGGAAATATATAGTTAATGTGGAGAACGCACAAATAGCCACTGCTGATATAAGTATGGATACCCTTAAAGTAAAAGGTTGGTTGGAAGGTGAAACGTTTGCTACCATCATTTCTCATGATAAGCGCATAAGGTTGAAAATCAACGTAGTCTTTCCGGAGCTCGGAATAAGTCATTCCGTAGTGCAGCTTCTTCCCCGATTTAGAAGTAAATTCATAAGTATTTCCGGAGGAGGAGAATTGACTAAGCTGGAAGAGGACGATCCCGCAGATATTATGGATATGAAATGGGACGGTTCTACGGGGATGCTGGAGATATATCCCAAATATGAGGGAGAAGCCCGGGTTATCGCTATTTCAGAAGACGCAAAAGAGAAGAAGGTTATTCATGTTAAAGTGAGACCGGAAGGAAAACTGGAAATTCCGGGGTGGTATAGCACCAACTCAAGTTCATACTATCTGATCCAAAATAATAACATGGTAGTCAAAAGAAAAGGAGTAGGTACATGGATTGTAAACAGTGCCCGCCCTTATGGTGGGGGAGTGATGTATAATAGTTCTTATATAAAAATAGCTCCTATCATGAATCCCGTACAGGGTGACTCTATCGATTTAAATATACTTCGCCATGGATCCTTGAAACCGCAGATAACAGAAGGTATACATAGGCTGTATGTAGAAGAAGTGCGTGAGTCGGAAGTCATGTTACGGGGAAGAGGTTTCAAATTTTTGCTCCCTTATGAAAAGTGAAATATTTGTGCGATTTGTGTCTTGTGTCGCAAAAAAAGTGAGCTGTCTGAAGGACATGATATTAAAGAAAATAAACGATAAGGGAGCATTGTTATTTGCTCTGTTTATTTTATTGGCAGGAGGCAGCAGAGCAAGACAACATAGGAAAGATGATCATGTCATTCGTGGTAAGCAGGTTGCTGTTTTTGGACGTAATATATTTACTGCCAGAAATTTATCTTTTGAGCCTAGCCTGGATATTCCTACTCCTGAAAATTATGTATTAGGTTCTGGAGATGAATTGATAATAGACGTATGGGGCGCTTCTGAAAATACAGTCAGGGAAATAATTTCTCCTGAAGGTACTATTCATGTGGCAGGTATAGGTCCCATTTTCCTGAGTGGAATGAATATACAGGATGCCGAACGAAGTTTGAGGCGTGAGTTTAGTAAGATTTATGCTGCTATTCCTCAAAAAACGGTCCATATAGAGTTATCGTTGGGGAGAATCCGTACCATCATGATCAATGTCATGGGTGAAGTAAAAGTACCCGGTATTTATCGGTTGTCGGCATTTGCATCGGTATTTCATGCTTTGTATCGTGCCGGTGGAATCAGTGATATCGGAAGCCTGCGTGATATTCGTGTTGTGAGAGATGGAAAGGAGATCGCCCGTGTCGATGTATATGATTATATTATGAAAGGTAAATTGACGGATAATATCCGTTTATCGGAAGGCGATGTCATTTTAGTTCCTCCTTATCAGAATCTGGTAAGTATTTCCGGAAAGGTAAAACGTCCGATGAAGTATGAAATGAAAAGTGGGGAAACCGTAGCTACTTTGTTGAGTTATGCGGGAGGTTTTACGGGAGATGCTTATCGGAGTGCCATACGTTTGTTTCGTATGGGCGGAAAAGCAAAACAGGTATACAATGTGGCGCAGGACGATTATCAGTCTTATCTTCTGGCCGATGGTGATAAATTATCCGTTGAAGCGGTATTGGAACGTTTCTCAAACAAGGTCGAAATTCGTGGCGCTGTATATCGTGCGGGCATATATCAATTGGATGATAGTGTAACAGGAACTGTCAGGCAGTTGATTAGCAAAGCGGAAGGACTTCGGGGAGATGCTTTTCTTAACAGGGCTTTGTTGAGACGCCAACAGGAAGATCTGACACATGAAATGATTCCTGTCGATTTGAAAAAAATGATGGATGACACATCCGCCGACCTATGTTTGCAGAAGAATGATGTCCTCTACATTCCCAGTGTGAAAGATATTGAGAAAGAAGGAACTTTGTCCATTTATGGTGATGTAAGGGTACCGGGTGAGTTTCCTTATGTTAAAAATACGACTATACAGGATTTGATTGTAAAAGCGGGAGGATTGCCGGAATCTGCTTCTATGGTCCGGATCGATGTGTCGCGTCGAATCAAAGATCCTGGAAGTATACTATCCTCCAATGTTATTGGAAAGAGTTTTACGGTTGAGCTTGCAAACGGATTGTTGATAGGGGAGGATAAAGGATTTGAACTGGAACCTTATGATATCGTTTTCGTTCGTCGAAGTCCGGGGTATCGCAAACAGGCCAATGTAACAGTTGAAGGAGAAGTGGCTTTCACCGGTAATTACGCATTAACCAAAAGCAATGAAAGGCTGAGTAGTCTGATAGCAAGAGCCGGAGGATTATCGAAAGAAGCTTATGTGAGAGGAGCACGTCTGATACGTAGAATGACAGCGGATGAGATAAGGCGGAAACAGGATGTAGTACGTTTGTTGGTCAAGGGGAGTGAAGAAAATTCTATATCTCCGGTCGCTTTGGAAACCGGTTCTACTTATCCGGTAGGCATAGAACTCGAGAAAGCGTTAATAAATCCGGGTTCTGACGAAGATATGGTCTTGCGTGAAGGAGATGTACTATTTATTCCCAAATATGTCAGTACGGTAACAATCAGTGGGGCCGTGATGTATCCTAATACAATACTTTATCAAAAGGGGAGTAATCTTGACTATTACATTGAACAGGCCGGCGGCTTCGGAAACCGGGCACTGAAGCGACATATTTATGTAGTATATATGAACGGAATGGTGTCTCGTCTGAGAAAGAGTGCGGTTTGTGCAATTGAACCAGGATGTGAAATAATAGTACCAAGCAAAGAAAATAGGAAAAAGACTGTGCCGAGGGACGTTGCAGGAATGAATACTTCTATTGCCTCTATCGCTGCAATGGTGGCTGCCATGGTCGGTATGATAAAGTAATATAATCATAATAAAAAGTAATCTTGTGGTTTAACGTTACATTATGGCCGAATTAGACTATTTTAATCGTGAAAAATTAGTATAATAAAGTGGTGTTGGATTACAAGATTACTAAGTTTGTGTAGCTGTTTTTTGCTTAAGTTTTGTATTTGCAATAAAACTTAATCAGTATTGTGACAAGAACTAAACTATATACATGTTTCTTACGTTCTTCTTTGGCAACAATAAATTTTGGAATCAATATTCTTGTGCGAATAAAGATAGGAAAGGATACAGTTTTCTGTCTGGCAGACTGTGTTATTGAATTTATGAACCAGCAGCGTAACATCACTTAACGCCACGCCGCTGTATTCACTCCCGCGAGGAACGAACATCACCTCTCCCGCACACAAAATTTCATCGTGGAAGAATGTACTGGTAATCCGTGCATGCCCTTTCATGCAGAATATCAAGTAAATGATATTCGTATCGTCGCTATGCACCGTTGTCCCGGCAGGAAAGCTTTTCACATCAAAATGGCAATCTATTGGATTTTCATCACAAAACGCCGGCTTATGATTTTTTCGTATCACAATTTATTACGCTATTTTTCTTTGGAAAATACTTTTTCTCCTACGGTAACAGTTCTGAAGCTATGTAGTAATAGCTTTGTCCTTCCATCGTTATTTTTTCTTCTCCGTATTTCTTAGCCATATTTTCTTTCCTCTCTTTAAAATATTGAATAAGTCCGTCCAACTCTTTGTCGGTTAACTGTTTTTTCTTTTTGAGATCCTTCACCGTTATGTCATCAAGCACAGGGCTGTTGGCCGGAACTCCAAATATCTGACTGTGTGCATAAGAAAGAGAATATCTCCTGATTTCCTTTCGCTTATTTTTGCAGATCCGGCAGTTGCGCAGTTCTGACATATAAAAGTGATAAAGGTGGCGGCGTATTTTTCCGGTAGATACATACACCATATCTACTTTGCTTTCGGGATTTGCGGGTGATGCGCCGAGAGTTTCCACCTTATCGGGGCGTACCCTTTCCCTTAAATAGCGGCACAACTGTTTAACTTTACCTTTCTTTGGCTTATTCATGTCCTTCACATCCACTTCTATGGCACAGAGTGTTTCCAAGCGTTCTATTGTCTGTTTCAGTTCCGGGTCGGAGAGTAGCAGGTAATAGCGCATCAAACTGTCCGGAACGGTAATTCTTCCTGTTTTCCTATACCATACTGGAGCAACATCACCAAATATTTTTTTAAACTCCTTATCCGGTTTTACCCCTTGAGGCAGATGATAGGTTGCAATCAGAAGACTGTCTAAACGGTCTTTACCATTGCCAACCGTGGCAAATGCACGGTCTATGCTTTCAGAGAGCAGTTGGTGATCCGCTTTTATCTGCGTTACGATGGAATCCACCGCTCCGGCAAACAATTCCATTGGCAGGGTTTCACCTTTCTCCGGAAACAGGAAACCGCCTTGTGTCATGCTAGCATAGGGATAGTCGAGCATGAGAAAATTCGGGCCTGCTTCCCGCAGCAGGTTGCTGCGGCAAAGCTGGTCGGCATACAGAATCATATTCCGCTTGTTTTTAGTGCGGTACTCGGCGTAATGTTCAATCATGTTTGAAAGTTGAAGCACATAGTTGTTGTACTTATCGTCGTTCGAGGCGTACAGTTGCCAACCGAGCAGGCGACAGTTCTTTTCATTCAGGGTTTTCACAATGGAAGAGGGAGCATTCTCTTGCTGTTCTCCCGTTTCACCGACTGATATAATCAGATTAACCGCTTCAGGTGTATTGCCGATAAGTTCCAATGCACTTCTCATTGCCTTCCATGCAGGCAAAGAAGTATTTTCTGTGTCAGCTACATGTGACGCTATTTTTACCAATCGGTCTATAAGTATCTCGTAATCAGCAGTCAGGGGAATTGTCTCCATGCCCCGGTGGGTAGCTACCGCCGCTCCAAATTGATAGGAGAACGATTCACCGGAACCGGCAAAAAACGGTCCCAGATTCTGTATGGCATTCAACAGCATCGGGTATTGTTCCGGTAGCCGGGAAGACTGTTCCATTGCGAACAGGATATTTATTCGCTTCAATTCTTGCTTGATTTGATTTCCACGGGTATAAGAGATTCTCTTTCCGTTGATGTTGAACACGTGGTTGTCCTTCTTGTCAATAACCGGTTCTAATGTTCCGCTGACGAACGAGCAGGTGGAATCGGTATGGTAAGGATATATCATAGGAGCATATTTCAGCGTCTTTTGCAAAGCCGGCACTCCGGAAAACGCCGTTCCTGTGAACACCTGATGTCCGATTTCTTGCAGCATGACGGCGGGAATCCATCCGATAACCTGCTCACCGATTTTATCGGCAGAGAGAGAAGGAGTTTTCGATACCAGTACACTGCGTCTGTCAACAGAATACTTGAGCGCGTATATAATAGCGTGGATACCCACCACGCCGGTTTGATTCTGTAGTTCCGGATCGCCGAACACTTTCAATGAATCGGCGGTTGTAAAATAAGTTGCGGATTGCATGATTGCCGTGGTGTCGGTAATCGCAGTCAACAATTTGTCATGCAGTCCCGACTGTACATCGGTAATGGAAGAAGGTGAAAGTATCAGTCGGGAGCGGTGCATCCAGCCCACATATTCCGCCTTTTTGCGTTGGGTCATACGGTTGTGCTTGATATTTGTGGGGTTATATTTAATCAACCGCAAATAATCTCCTTTGGTCTTGATAACTAAGAACGTATCCAGTAATCCTACCTCGGCAGACTTTACCCTGCCTCCCGGATTGACATAGGCGGCATTCTCCACCCTGTCCGAATAGACAATCCACGGTTTGCGGTGGGCAGCGCTTCTGGGTGCCTTTATCCCCTCTATGGAATAATTTTCAGAATATTCACGAGGAAGCTTCCGCAGTTGAGTGAAGCGGTGTACGGGAGCACAAGCCGATAAAACGACGATAGAAATCAATAGGACAAATAACTTTCTCATTTCATTTCTTTTTTTCGATTTGCATAACCGTTATTTGGGTAATATATCCGCTCTCTTCATCCTCCGTCTCTACGATGACATTCTGGATAATCGTTTCTTTTCTGCCGATATGGTGCAGTCCTTGGCAATAAGAATAAAAGTCGTTATATTTATTGTTGTTGATAACAACCAGCGTGTTCGGGTTATTATTAAAATACTTGTCCACGACATAGTTGTAGTTTACATTAAAGGGTTTACCGTCTGCAATGTTCTGCAACTTCTCTTTGATGTCTAAACCGATGAGCACCATTACATCGGTAGAATCATTCTCCGAATAGTAGGGCAGAATGTTTATCCGGTGTCTGATGGGATACCGGGTATTCTCCGTATTAAGCAATACTTCGTACTCTCCGGGTTCGGTATAAGCATAAAGAGCCGTTTTTTCACGGGAATCAATCATCCCCGTCTCTCCGAACTCCCAGCGCCATTGTTCGTCGTGTCCTTCGCCACGGAAGATGATATTTTCTCCCTGAATGGCTTCCTTGGGAGCTATGATATGAACCAGATGCAGGTCTTCCGCATTGGTCTTCTCTTTTACCCTCACATCAAAGTAGCGTTCCAGATTTCCGTTGACGGTCAGTCGTATTTTGTACACCCCTTTTTGCTTGAACCGATGGTATCCGCTGCGTTGTGTGGATGTCTCGTTGTTTCCGAACTCCCAGTACCAGATTCTCGCTCCCGACGTGGAATCGGAAAAAAATATTTCTTCCCCCACGACAGGGTCAGACGGAGTTACAGTAGCCTGAATCGGCTGCTTCTGCGAGCAAGCTCTCATTACCAGCAGAAAAAACATAATAAGTATGATAACGGAGATAAAGATATAGAGAACCTTCGTATTTAGGAATTTATTCATCATGGCTTGCCTCCTTTATTTTTAAGTTCGCCTTCCTTCTTCTGGAGTCCGACTTCGCACTCCTCCAGATTTTTCTTGAATTTTATTATGTTATCCTGCTTGCTCCATAGTTCTTTCTTGTCGGCAAACCACATTTCATATACCGAAGCGAGATGCCAGAACATCTTATTGCGCTTGTCAAAACTGTTTCTTTCCCATTGTTTGGCAAGGTCGTTTATCAGGAACTTGATATCATTTTCCTCATAAGAGGCATTGACGCCCGGCTCAAACTGTTCAATACGTGAAAATAGGGTATCTGCGCTCACAATCTGTACTGATTGTATATTTTGAAATTCCTTTTGCCGCTCCATCTTTTTAATGACCATTATTTTATTGGAGAAGATGTGGCGTGTCCCTGCATACTTGAAAAGAATAAATCCACAGGCTCCTGTGATAACAATAAACAGGGTAAGCACATATACAAATCCGATAAAGCGTTCACGCTCGCTAACGGTTTTGCTGCTTTTATTTTTAGGGGTTATGCTCATATCTTTCCTATTTTACTTTTCTACACTAATGTTTCCCAATGTCAGCTTTCGGGTAGCCTGTTTATTGTCCTGAATGCACCGCATCAGGTCTTTTCTCACAAGGCTTTCTTCAATAACCGCTTTACGTATGGCTTCTTTGGTGTCCAGAAACACGTTGATTTGCGAAGCCAGTTTTTTGTACAGAAGTACATCCTTGCTATCCATTATTTGCAGTTCCTCGATAAGTTCCATCTTGCGTGTACTGATAACTTTTTGGAGCACCACCTGATTCAGCCGGTCGTTACTGCCCATCAGCACCAGGTAGTTATACAGCGAATCCACCTTATCCACCAGGGCAATCTGTCTGGCGTAAATCTTATCGTATTCTTGTGTTTTGGATTCCATTAGCTTATATTCGCTTCCATTCGTATGGATAAAGCCTGTGAGCAGTGCCATGCTCAAAGCCGTACTGATTAACAGTCCGCCGGCAAACTCCAAATATCCACGGATGATTTTCTCACTGTTCTTTGCTTTCATAATTCTTATAAATAAGTGTTTATCCCGAGGTAACACGGACTGGCGTCACCCGTCGGTTTTAAATAAGTCTTGCGTTCGTCAGGGCTAACGCTGACCGTCACATCGAACTCCTGCCACGCGCCAAGAAAAATATCCGCCAGCATTTCAAGGGCTTTGCGGGAGCGGTTGCCGGGCAGGAACCTTTCGACTTCCCGGGTTGGCAGGTCGCCTATGTGTATATGCAAATCAGCCTCAGCACTATTAAGCACCCCCACATTCACACTGTTTGCTCCCAGTCTCATGTTCCCCAGCCGGTTCGGTTTTTGTGCCCTTATTGTCCGTTGCACCATTTTGGGGCGTACCTTTACCGGAGCTTCCAGAATCTGCGACAGTGCGTCGCTTACCTCTTCCAGTCTGCCCCGGATCGAATGGATATGCGGCATGAACTTGATGAACAGCAACGCCCCCTGTCCGGACAAAATATGAATGACCGGCCAGCAAGCGGCAAAGAGTTTCGCATAATCAGAATATTTGTTCTTTTTATCATACCGCAATTCGAGCAATTGTGCCTGTATCCCTTCTCTGTCCACTTCGCTCTCCAGCAGGCTGAAAAAACGTCGGATAAAGAACTCTTCGTTACGATGTTGCTGCATCTCTTCCAGAATAAGTCCCAAATCTTTCACCTTGCCGGGAAAGAGCGCCTCATGGAACAATCCCTCCGGCAGCGAATCATAAATCCCCCGGCGGTTGGTCTTTAGTTCTATGTATGCCCCCTCCGCTATGCCGACATGATTCCTATGCTTCACCGATCGGATATCTTTCGAAACATTGCTCAGGTTATTACCGTCACGCACCATCATAATTTGAGCGGTGTCGAACCCGGCTTCCGACAGCAAGGCTCCGTATAGCTCTGCCTTGAAGTCGGTGTCCATTGTATTGGGCGGAAGAAGCCCCTTTATCTCTTTGGGTAAGCGATGTTCCATATCAATCCATTATGCTCCATGTTTTGTTTTGTCCCGTAGTATTGTTTCCCGTTGTGCGTTCCGATACCACAATATTCTCCTTATGCTGACCGATATATTCCAGCGTACTGAGCCGTTGCCACAATTCGGTAAGTGTGTACATAAACGAATAGGCACGAACCATCGAAGCCCGGATATCCGTATGTTCGTACAGCATCTCCAACGTATCAGCGAGTTGCTCGTCGAACGAACCGGGCGTTACGTCGCTCCACTCGTAGAAATATTTCTGCGTTTCCTCCTTTTGCGTCCCTGATAGGTAGCTGAAACTTACATACATGATATGCGCCAGACTCGATACGGAATCCAGTACATCAATAGGAGCATTGTACAGCCCTTTATTGGTATAAGTGAATTGCAGGGTGGCGAGGTAGCGGAGCATCTCCCGACATATCAGAGAGATGTGCGCACCCAGTTCGCCGCGATTATCCCTGTTATGTATTTTAGCTATGATGATTTTGCTGTAATTCTCCAGTGAGCGGAACATATTTCCGAACTTGGCATGATACTCTTGCAGTTCAGGGTGGCTTTTCATCGTCGTACAGGGCGGGATAAAGTCGGCATCTACCATGAATCGTTCGGCATCCTTGCGGATACGTCCGATGGTCAGGTAATGCGCCCCCAGCTCACTCACATTGATTTCTCCTTTGGGCATCACAAACAGCCGATAGGAGGGCAAGGCGTTCGGATGGCGGGGTGGAACTTCCTCCGGATTGGGGTCACCCGAGCCTACCCGGTGGAACGGATCCACGGAGAGGATAATGTCCCATTGCGTGATATTCTTACGGGTATCCGATTCTACAGAATAGTTCTTCACTAATTCGCTTCCCGTTTCGGTGGCATCAAATTGGATGCGGATACCCGAAGCGGTGACCGCATCGCAGTATTTCAGCCGCACTTCGATGTGTCCGGTCACGTGCTGGCTGATACGGATGCCGTTTTCGCCATCCCTGTTTTGCCGTGCGGGCAACAGCCCGTAGTTATAACTGTTGGTTCGTACTTCTATGCTGTCGCGAATGCTGTTCAGAAAGTAATCGTCATGTTGGTTGAAGATGGCGGCTGACAGCGGCATACAGTCCGACCAGTTCACTAAATTTTTCTTTGCCATATAGTATATAATTTTATTCTTATATTCTTAATTCTCACTCTGTTCCATCACCCGTTTAGCGACAATTACATCACGGCTGCGGATGCGGTTGTCCTTTACGGTAAGGTTGAAGTCTATGTAATGCCGGGGAGATAGCAAGGTGGGTTTCCGGTAGAAAATCCATCCTCCCTCTTTTGCTGCATAGTCGTCTATCGGGGCTTGTGGAGACTTCAGATTATAGTCGTCAATCATCCGGTGAAACCATGTGCCGAATTGCATTTCGTCGGGTGCTTTCACACTGAGCTTGACCGGTTCCCGGTCACTTTCTTGTTTGTATAGCTCTATTTGCAGGACTTGCAGGCTGCCCGGGTCAAAATATCCGTCCTGCTCGGTATCGTCTGTATATCTCCATACTTCATACACGGGAATCGGAATGGCGATAAAGATACGGTAGGTGCGGATAAATACCGAGACAATGACGAATGGAAGCAGGCAGGTGGATGCCCACAGACCATATTTCAGTTCATTGCAGAGATTGAAGACAAGGGTGAAGAACAACATGGATACTACCAGTATAAAACCGGTGAGAATGATTTCGTGGCGGTACTTGTAGTCGTCCTTAAAAACCCACGCAATCATTCGGATGTTATAACTGCCCAGAAGGAGATACAGCATGGCAAGGAAAATGTAACCATAGGGCATGAAACCGTAATCAAGGAATCCCAGTAAGGCAGGGAGCGTCAGGAGTACAATTGCACCGATGGTATAGCCTACCAGCCGCTTATTGCCCAGCAGGGCATTTTTCTTTGCTATGAAAATCCCTAAGCCTACCAGTAACAATCCCAGTATCGGGTAGAGCAGGTAGGTGAAGGCGAGGGTTTGGAAGAATGAATTCATATTCATCTGTATTTAGTTAATACTTTAATTTATATTCTGCTTCTACATCTATTGGGGTTCGTTCTCGTCCCATTGATAGTCTATTAAAGGAAATGTATTATATCTACTATCTATATATAAATAATTACTTATTGTTTTTTTCTTCTGAATATCAGATATTGTCCAACGGGCAATATGTTTCTCTTTGTCAACCCACATAAATGAAAAGTGATATTCCGTCACAAAGGAATATTGTTCATTATTGCCATTCTCTATTTTTGCGTATTTCAAACTGAATTTTTCAGGATAATCATGCCAAGTTGCATAAATTAAAGAATCGTTCCGAATAGCTACATATTCTGGTGCAATCATTTTTTCATCTTGAAAATTTGGATAATTATATACTACATATCCACTATCAGTATCTGTGATTGCCAACCAAATAGCCTCATATGGCCTTGATTCAGTTTCTGTACAACTTGTAAATAAAAATAATGCAAATAAGAGTATAGTTATTTTCATGATAAAATATTTTTTCGGATTTGTACGACTATATATTTTTTGTTACTATTGTGGTATGGAGTTCCTTGTAGAGTGTTATCCTTTTTTAAATAGAGTTTATTATTTTCATGCGCCCCTTTGTATTGACCGTTTTCTTGTTGCCCCGTACCTACTTCATAAAAAAGATAATAGACTTCGTTGTTTTTACACCCTCTACCAACAATCACAATAAAATGGTCAGTTGTCTTATCGCTATTAGGGGATCCTGCCTTATAATCAACTCCAACTAAAATAGGATAACCAGTTTCAAGTTGTTGATTGATATAATTCAAACCCTCCGATGCTTTTACAAAATCAATCGTTAAAGATGATGAGTGAGAAGAATTATCAGTTGAGGATTTTTCGACCCCTATTTGAATCACGGTATTATCATTGGGAGCTGAATTAGGGGAAAGCCCAGCATTTGTCAATATCACCTTACAAGCTTTATAACACGCTACATTTTGTTCTTTTTTTGTTCCAAATCGAGAATCAAATTGCGTTTGATAATCAATCTTGCTTCGCAAATCAATATGCTTCTTCCCACAAAGTGGACACACGCCTTCTTCTATCGCTTTTTCTTCTTCCCCTTTTTCATCCTCTTCCACATCCGCTATCATAAACTTCATTGTACCATTGACAGTGGATTTAGCAGCTTTATCCTCATCAGCTTTTCCGTATATCTGTAGTTCTATCAAACTCTTGTCATCCTGTTCGAATGCCGCAATAGAGGTATCCAAGGGGGTGACCTTTGCCAAAATTTCAAAAGAAAGCCCTTCTGCCAAAGCGTGCCTTCCTTTGGCGGCTTTAGCATAAACTCCACTCATCTCTACCGGAACACAAACTACGTTATCCAAAATAGTAACATCGTCTTTGAGACCCAACAATAGCTTCTTGATGCCGGTAGAATCTTTTTCGAAAAGTTCAACTCGCACTTTCTGACCATACATTCCACGGGCATGAATATGGAGAAAACCGTCTTCGTTATAATTAATGCTTTTGCGTCGGGGAGAATCCTCCCCAAACTTAATCATTTCTTTACTGCTCCATATTACTGATGTAATCTGCGGTTTTTTCAGATTACGTCCTATCAAGTGTATTTTTTGGATGGAAGGCACCGGAACGTTCGTATCCTCTATCATGAAAGGAGGTCCATAAGGGTTATTGATTCCAAAACTAAATACATAGTCTGCACCCGCATGGCTTTCCTGCAATCCGTCATCACAATAGAAAGTATCGGTATATGCTCCATTTTCATCAACTCTGAACTTGGATATTTCTTCATACTCGCCTGTGACGGCATTAGTGCAATAACCTTTACATTTGAGTTTAGGAGCTTTTTCCCCCCTTAGCAATGGACGATTGTATTTCACACGGAGAGCAAATTTTAAATTCGCCTCATATTGCACAGAACCACAGCCGACTTCTTTGCCAGTCGAATCTTTAAAAATGACCTGAGTTATTTTTAAATCGGAAGGTTTTACTATTAACACACACGATGCACAAAGGACAGGAATTCCCTCATATTTAAAAAACTCGACCAGCATTATATTTCCGCAATGCTTTTCACTTAATACAAAAGCTTGGTCTGCTTCAGTCCGTATTTTGACAGATAAATCACACTCCTTTTTAAGATTAAGATTTTTCAAACCTTCTGGAGTAGTTTCAGATTCATTTCTCATCTCTCCCATACGTATATTATACACATACCGTGTGGTAGTATCTGACACCTTAAACAAAATAGAGGTTACAGAGTTTTCTACAATCTGATATTTCCGGTCTTCGGCCTTTATATCAATGCTTATTGTTAATTGACTCTTATCATCTGACATAATAATCTTTTTTTATTTGAATCTATTCTTATTCGGCTATGTGCAGCCAGCCCAAAATCCGTTTATTTTGAATCTCCCAGCCTGAATTGTTTTTTGTTAATCCTAAACATTTCCGTGAAACATTCATACATCCAGAGTTCTGTTGTATTAACTCTACTTCATTGGTACCTACTGCCGAAATAATAGCTACGTGGCCATAAGGATTAAACAGATAACCGTCAAATACTACAATGTCTCCAATTTGGGGCAAAATTCCTTCACCATTTTTATATTGTATAAGTCCTCTGGAAACATTCATTTCGCCATTTGACAGTTTCTTATCAAAAAAACTTTTGGCATGTCCATAGCTATCGGGCATTTTATGGTGGTAATACTCATAGTAATATCTCTTAACGAACTCTACACATTGGTATTTCATGCCGATATTATAACCATCGACTACATTTCGTCCGGAAGTTTGGTTTACTCCCCCATTATAATAAACGTACACACTATTCAGACTATCTACTACCGTACCGCGTTGCGTATTCACATTCAGATTGCAATAAGTGCTAAATATATATATTACCACTACTACAAAAAAAAGTATGGATACTATTATTATTATTTTTAAAATCACCATAATTCTCCTGCTTTATATGGATTAGGATTCATGATTGTTTTGTGCCACCTCTCTGTATAGAAAAGATATACCACACCTTCTTCCGTATCGTCGTAATTCTCATCATTGCACAGAGCTTTAGTAATGTATATGTTAACGATTTCTTTATTATCTAATACAACAATGCTTTTTTTACAAACCATATCTGACTGGTAACCTCTACGGGTCTCTCCTATAATTACGCTATATATCATTTTTCCTGATTCTTGCCAAATAAATCATGATAATAACGTACTATTTCATCATCCTTATGCTTTTCATAAAAATCTGTATCACATTGGTTGTCCAATTTGATATTCGCGCAAGCAGGATAGTCTGTAGGATTTTCCAATTGAAGAGAATATCCAAGATTTCGGTCTGCATTTATTGTCCATTTATCGCATTCTGCAGTTTGACTATAAGTAACACCTCCTAAATAATTTTTGAGAACTTTATAATCGCCTTCTTTGGTACTGATCGCATTTTTTGTTGTCTGGTTATACTTGAAAAAATCGATAAATATGGTTTCTATATTCTCATTTCGAGTTAATGTATCAAGAACAGTTTTATTGTCATACAAATAATTAATCATCATTTTATAAAGCCCGATACTGTCCTTTGGCCAACTTTTTACCAAAATTCTATTAGTGTACGATCCTCCGCCTCTCCAATCTATAGATACTTCATTATCGGGATTAGAGCACATGATAAAACTCACCTTGCTGTCTCTACAGGAAAACAAGAAAAAAACACCTGTTATTAAGATTATTATAAACCAGCTTTTCATTGTATCTTTCCTTTAAAAGTTTTGTCAAAAGTTATTTTGGTGATAAATGGTTTATACCCCCGGAAATGTTGAAGGATAAACCAAGCTCGAAATCCAGCTCCGTAGGCCGCTACTTTGTTGGCTTCAAGATCCGGAGCATCTAAGCCAAAATGATCCCAAAGTGTTACCCTATAGTCTACTGTGTAACTATTGCCATTTAATACATATTTTTTAATTATAACTTCGGTTGACCAAATATCATTTAAAGCAATTGTGTATCCTTGTGTGGCATTCTTTATTTGCTCCGTTTTCCTTCCTATATTTTTAAAAGAGATAAAACCAGCATCGTAAACAGGAGTTAAACTAAAATCTTTTTTATGATATTTATCATTCACCCTTTTCTTTAAAATGTCCTCAAGCAAATCCCTTTCTCCTTTAAAAAAAATTTTTATATCCTCCAGAGTAGAAACATCCCCTTTACTATCTTGTAATTCTTTTTTAATATAAGTTTCTAATTGATTGCAATAACGTATTGTAGAAGGATGCTTTTTGATATGATCCGTCAATACACTGTCTTCATAAACACCTCCATTGTTCTGCCTAAATTTTGCAATCATACGAACGATATTTCCCCTCATTTCGCTATTTAATGACGAAAATGCTAATTTTGCCATTGCTTCGAAATCAGCAAACAGTTCTTCGTCTGTAAAATCATCCCCCCCTTTTCTTAAAAATCGTACTCCCTCTTGAATTCTTGATGAAATTTTAGGGAAATCTTCCTTACTATAGATTGCTTTTGCATTTTTAACCCGGATATACCTTTCCATTTTCTGTTTGGTATCCAAAGAAGAAGTGCTAAACATAGGTGGCTCCGGATCATAATCAATCGAATTAGATAGGATATTGTCTATCTTCTTATTTTCATGTTTTTGTTCGTATGATTCAATCAATTGTTTAATTAATAAAGTGCTATAAACACACTTTTTCGTATTTACACCGTATCCATATGCCATGTCATCGGCTATATCTGTTCCTGTGTCATTTAATCCCGGCATTTTATACCGGTCAACAATGATAGGAAACTCCCATTTTTTGATTTGGGTATTTACTTTGACATTGTCAGAAGGCTGGTTGATATAAGCTTGCACACAAAGTTTTTTCCCTTGCCATTCTTCTTTTACCGACAGTTCAAGCACATCTGTCCCCGGTTGGTCAACCGTTTCTTCCTTTTCACCTATAGTCACTTTCCATTTGACATGCGAACGGATTTCATCGCTTACGATTGGCGTATTATAATGTTCAACTTCATAAATCAAAGTTTGCCCGGAGAAAGACTCTGCCTCTCCTTTTACTGCTTTAACTAGAATATTGCCCTCTTTTAATAACAGAGATGTTGGTGTGTCAACTGGATGCTTTGTCAATGCAGATGGATCTCCCATTGCATCCAACTCTCCTTGATGCTCACCTGTTGCCTGTTGCATCTGTTTGCTTCCTGGCACAGGAATCTGTCCTGTTTGCATAAACTCTATACAGTCGGGTCCTCCACAACTACATGTCCCTTTGCTTTTGTCCGTAAGCGGGTTCCCTCCCATCATCGTAATCTTACTAAACTGCCCGTTCCATTGCGTGATGGCGGGTACACATGGTTTAGGGAACATGGGGTTTACTTTGCAAATCCCAAATCCGGGAGGATAGATGACGTTTCCTAATGTCATCGTACTGGCACAGAGTTTGGTCCCATTTAATCTAAAAAACTGGTTGTCCGTAACCATCAGTTTTCCGGGTGCTGCCCCATACTTGCACATACACATAGCTTTGTCAACAACAAATTCTTTTCCTGCCATAACTTTCTGCGTATTAGTCAAACAAAAAACTCTTTAATTTATTGGCTTTTTGAACCGAACGGTTTTCTACTGAAATACTGACTTTCTTTTTACACTGTCCATCCAAAGTATTATAATAAAATTCCGCAATCAAAGAAAATATATCATTTTCTTCGGAATACTCACAGATTAATTTACCCGAATATCGTTTACTGTTATACTCTTTGACGTGAAATGTCTTGATATCCTTATGAAATGAGCCATCGCTATCAATAGCCAAATCATAAAAAGTACTTTCACCACGTCGTGGAAAATTATAACAAACAATATCTATATCATCCAAGTATTCCTTAAAATAGAACTGGATAAAGGAGTCTTTGCGCAAAGCCTGTAAAAAAACATTTTCAGTATCCATATTTGACTTTGACAATTCAATATATTGCTCATAGGCTATACAAGGTATTTCCTCCACGATTTTCGCACATTCCGCTTCCCATCTTTCCTTTATATCAGTAAAATTAATAACTTCCATAATCTTTCCCGACGTAGAAACTTTCAACTTCATCGGATAATACGTATTAGAAAGACGAAGCATAAATAGATCCACCATTTGAGAGGGTGGATTACCATTCAACTTTACCTCCTGCCGGGAACGCAATTCAAAAATGAAATAATCATCTACATTCTGATAAGATGCAATTACTTCTATAATTGCACTGTACAGACTTGCTTGCGAGCCGGGAAAAGTCGTGGACACATTTATACTGTATTGTCCTTTTAGGTTGCGAAATTTATACATATACATCTTTATTATTGGGCAATATCCACTCCTTCGGAACTCTTCAATCCTATTTTTGCATTAGCCAGTAACTTCATACCTCCCTGAGCTGTTAAGGTCATATCCTGAGCATCGTACATCAGATTCTCATCTACTGTTACAGATAAATTTCCTGCTATACTGTTTGTACTATCTTTGGCGATACTTTCCGTTAGGGATTCTCCAATAGCAATTTCAGCATTTCCTCCAACATCTTGTTGAAAATCGGTACCTATTTGCATCACCGTTTCTTTTCCCGAGGACGTATTAAGTTGTTCACCCGCATTGATATTGATATTTTGGGCATTTAATGTCATTGTTTCAGGTGCGGTTATTTCGATATTTTTCCCTTTGGTATCAAAATGGAACATACATCCGTTACGATCCTTAATTGTGATGCCCCAATCGCCCCCCTCATCATCATTGAACTCCAGCGTATGCCCACTGCGGGTGCGTATGCTCTTGACTGTATTGTCTGTTGCCGCTCCCTGGGAATTTGCCTTATAGAAAAGGCTGCCTGTTACATACGGACGGTCTGGATTGCCTTGCTCAAAACCTACCATTACCAAATCACCCGGTTCGGGGATAAACACAAAACCACGGTTTTTGGCAACTTGGTCGCTCTTGCCTGCATCCGGGCTTTGCACCCGCATCCAGTAGCTCTCGCCGCCATCTACCTCCTGCCACATGAACTGTACTTTGACACGTCCCTGATTTTTAGGGTCTTCATTGCTCACCACTCTTGCCATCTCCGGATAGGCTACCGGCATCACGGCATCTCCCCACGGCATGACGGGCGTACCACCGGGCACACCGCAGAAAGTGTTGCTATATCGTCCCTGACCATCTACCGTATGCGTAATCTCAGTAATACGGTAACGTCCCAAATCGGTAATCTTAACTCCCGGAAAACTTTCAGGTACACGGGTGACTACCAATTCTCCCAGTCGTATGCCACAGTAACGGCTTGAAGCCTTGATTTGAGACAATTGGGAATAGTTGCGGTGAAATCCGGCATCACCGTAGTGCTCCAAATCCATTGCGCTATACGCAGGTCTCATCGAGGGGAGTTTCGCTTCGGTAGGGAAGATAGGTTCACTGCATTTCTCAGCCGAACGGGAACCAAGGGTAGCGCCTTTAGGTGTTCCGCTGTAGTCGTAATAGAACTTATCATTGACGGGGTCGAACTCATAGGTGCTGTGATTCAGCGAACGGATAGTGGCATTGATGCTGACTCCCGTCAGATCAACATCATAACCTGCACGGCTTTCCGTCTCTATTTCAGGGTTTCCTATCTGTAGCGTTTCCCCGTTGTAATAGAACCACTCGCCGTAGGAGCGCAGCAGACGGGATAGGAATCCGTAGCTTGTTTCTTTATAGCGGGCAACATAAGGGATGATGTCCGTATGTTTGGGATTGTTGGTCACATTCATTTTCACCCCGCTCTTATCAAGTATGTCACTGACTATCGTATTCAGGTTTTGCTCTACATAGCAGTCCATAGCGGGGTCTCTGTCCAGCAGGATGGTAGGGCTTCCCCCTTCCAGTATGACAAATCCCTGATTACCGTCGAAGCCTTCCACATGAATATCAGAAATCAGTCCGTGAAATTCCGTTTTCTCTCCACTCTCATGGTGGGTCATGATGATGGATACCTTCTCACCCAGTTGCTTGAATATCACATCGGGACCGATAGCCCAGACACTTGGCTTGTCCGGACGATAGTTTACTTTGATTTTGAAACGGTGGTGTGTACTGACCGACTGAAAAAGTTCCATTGTTACATAATCACAGACTTTTCCTGCTACTTTTATCTCCACGCTTACAGCGTCCAAGTTTGTCGATGCCATAGTTAATATATTTTATGGGTGAATACTATGAGTTAATAAAAACACGGTAGTTATAGGTCTCCGGAGACAACCGCCTGAGCTCACTGTCCAAATCAACGACGAATTCTTCTCGGTCTAATCCTTGCATCCCCTCCGATAACCGTAGATACACGTCCAGCGTCCTTATGAAACCTTCGCTTTCTTTTTTACCGGCTGCATACCCCAGCTTTACCTCCACAGAGCGGATGCTGTCGCCATACCTTGCCATGCAGAAATTGCGTATATCCTCTTTCGTGTATATACTGCCGTGTGACAACAGCATGAATCGGTACATATCCATCCTGCGCTTTACGGATGGGGAGGGCTCTCCTCCATGGGCGGAAGTGACAAACCGCAGTGTATCTTTGTCTATATCGGGATTAGCACAGTCATTTAATGGCTCTCCCGCATAGATGTCATTGGCAAATTCGCCATTAGTAAGAGTATAATCCACAGTTAACCGGGTATCCTTGTCATAACGTTGGTCGATGACTACATACGACAACATTTCCTGTCCTCCGATTCCGTCTTTATTTTTATCTCCTAATTGGCTTACCCGTTCTTCTATCTGCTCGATTACCTCTTTCATTCCGTCTTTGTCTGTCGAAGAGAAGGCCATACTTTCGTCATATAGCAGGTCTGTCAGGCGGTTCAGAAAATCTTTGGCATCCATCGCATTGAAGCGTTCGCAACCGCCTCTTCTGACCGAATAACAGCCGGCTCTGCCTTCATCCTGTGTGCTGGAAATTTCCCTAAGCCGGTCTCCGTGGTTATCGGTAATCGAATCCACAAACAGGAAATATTCAAATTCCGTCTTTTCCAAAGGGAGAATGGCCGAGACGGAATCTACCTTTCTGGTAATCTTTGCCGGATATTTGTTTACTACGATAAAAGTGTTCATCTGCACCTTTATCTGTTCCAGTATTTCTTTTGAAAAAGCGGTGGGAAATTCTATATCTATCCAAACAGTATCCGCATCACATTCAGCAATGAAATCACTTGGCAGCAGGAAAGAGATTTCTTCGGGCACTCTGCTACGTGACAAATCTTTGACTTTTAATCCGTGAGCTTTCAATGTCAGGTAATGGGAAGCATATTTGCTGGTTATTTCTTCCGTAATCAACCTGCCAAGATCGTATTTCTCACTGACCGAACGTGTGGGGTCGTACTCGATTCCCCCTTTAATTTCTACAGGAATACCGGCAATCGTGCAATGGCAGTACGGCAGTAATTTCAGATAACTGCTTTTATCTGCTACAAGCGGTATATCTATATATAACGGCAAGTCGTTGAGGGTAGTTACATTGTTGCCTATTTTCATCCCGATACTGATTTTCCGACCCATTACCGGCACATCGGAACGAAAGCGGGCAGTGGCGTCACGTTCTCCTTCGGGAGTGATGGTGCAAAATTCATCCGCCGTCACGAGATACTTCAGTTCGGCATTGATTATGCGGGTTTCATGCAGCGGAGTAAAGAAGAGATTTTTCATCTTATACTTCTTCACTATCTCCGTGCTTTTATAAGAAAACAGGTCTGTGGGAGATACAGTAGCTTGCGGTGTATATGGTCGGGCAGCAGCAATAGCATGGGCGGGTTTGGCAACCAATGCCGTGTGTGGAGTAAGGGCGGAAGCGACTTTCTCCAACAATCGGCTTTCAATGGCGTGCATATCACCGGACAGCTTGAAAATTTCGCCCGACAAGGCTTCAATCAGCAGTCGGATAAGGGGGTCTATGCCATCTATATTTCGTATGTCATATAGGGTTGCCGCCTGTTTGAACATCCGGGCTTTAATGCTTTCTTTTGTGAATAGATTTGCCATACGTTTTAATTTTATATTTCAACTGCCTGATTATTCGTTTGATAAAGGTCCCATGTATAATTTGTAACCGAAACCGCAGGGAGCACCGGTGGAATTCAATGTGGCGAGTACTGTAATATCTACCCGCTTACGTATCATCCGGTTATCCAGAACTTCTTCCCTGACGACTTCTTGTAGGTTTACCGAGAGAGTGATGTCGGAAATGCGTTTCTCATAAGTGGAAATCGCCTGCATCACGTATCCGGTAAACAGTTCTTTCCATTGTTCGGTAGAAACAATGCGCTCAAAGTCCAACTCCCAAATCCGACAACCGTATTTGGGGTCGAAACGGTGCTCACCCGGACAGGTGGTCAGCAACAGTTCGATGTGCTGGTCGATGGATTCCAGTTCGGAACATCTTTCCAGTTGCCGGATATCTCCTTCGAAGAGCTTTTCCAAACGTACCGGTAGTTTATAGTATTTCTGTTTCATCTTCCAAAGAATTTACTTTGTCGTGGTACGGCTATTCTACCGCCCCACATACTACTATGTCCTGTGTCATACCGGCGCTCGATGCCGAATGAATTTCTTTTGTACAAGTTATGCGACCATAGGTAGGGATTCCTCCGGTCTGCCAGTATCTCCTCCAACTTAGCCAAAAGTAATCTCCTGTCGGAAAGATTGCTTTCCAGAACATAGGTCATATAAGTTCCGGTATAGGGGTGGTATTGTGAAATGAATAGTTCACACCCGCCGCCTTGCATCGAGACTTCGCATCTCTCCAACATGGTATCATAACTGATATATACTCCCGTCAGCTCGCAAGCCGGTGCAGGGGAAGCATGGGGAACTGCCGTCCCGATGTATCCGAGCTTCTCGACTTCACCGCCTTGCCAAAGACCCGTTTTGAGTAGTCCTGCCATTTCATGTAGTGAGTATATAGCCATAGTATTATCGTTTTAGTTCAAATTCATCACCTCCCATCCGGACAGACGGAAAAGTCATCACAATGGTCTTTACCGATGTGTCTCCCTGCGATACATTGCGATAATGCACGCAACTTGCATCACTGAATTTTATCTCGAACAGTGCACCTTCGTCCATCGCGTCGCTGTTGCGGTAGAATCGGACTACTCCGTTCTCTTTTCTGTTCGATTGCATTATCCAGTTCTCCGCCTCCGCATTTACCGGCTCCAAGAACACGGCGTATGCTTCCATATATTCTTTTGAGGAATTATCCGGCTCATAGGCAATATCAAACTCGGACAAGATGTGCGACTGTCCGCAAAGCGTTATCTCGCATACCATATCCGGATTGCGTCTGTCCGCAAACACTTCTTTTCCTTTAAACAGCCTGTCGAAAAAGCCCATAGTTATTTGTTTTTAAAAAATAAGTCATTGTCCGTTACAATCTCTTTGGCTTCTATCACAATGATAGTCACCACACCTTTTTTAACCCGCGAATCGTAGTTCATACGATAGCTCCTTACCGATGCGCCCGAAAATTGCAGTTTGGCAAAGGTCGTTTCGTGTTCATCCAGTGTAACAATCGCCCCATCTTCTTTACGGAAGGTGTCAAAGAGCCATCCTAGCAGGGTAGCGTCGGCAAATCCGTCAATGACGATCCGTATTTCTCCGCCGCATACGCCGGAAGTGATTTCACCTTTACGCCCCACATTACGGCTCAATCCGTAATCAAAGTGTTTCAGCGGATATTTCCCCCGATACTCGTCGTGGGGTAGGTCGGTGTTTTCTTTATGAAGGTACAGGTGCGTTTGCATAAATCTATATTTTAATTAAAATTCCCATTTTGTACAAGCAATCAAATGAACAACCGTAGACATCATAATGCTAATTCTTTTCTGCATGATATGCACTAATCAAAATATATATCCCTTTTTAATACATACAACTATGAAAAACGCCACAAAATTTGTGATTACGTACAATAAGATTGTCACAAATGGATGCCTTTTCCAATAAGTATTTTTTTCTAAATTATATTTCTCAATTATTCTTTTATATCTACCATTATACCAATAATAGCAATAGACACCGACAAAAAATCCTAAATAGATAATACGTCCCCACCAACCTAGAGCTAACAATTCTTCAAACCAATGAACTTCTAATGTCTGTAATACAACTTGCAATATAGCTAAATGTAACATCATATTAGGAGTTACCATCATCATGCCTGCTAACACAGGTAATCCGTCAAAGTTATGCGACCTCATACCCATCTTGTAGGAACAGTAAAATAAATAATCATACAGAATCATAATGCTAATCTTACACCGTCCCACCACATTTCCAATTCAGAAGCTCTATTGTCTATCCAGTCATAGAACTCGTCACCCCAAGTATAATCAGCCACTCCGATACCGATAGCTAATACCCAACCGACATAGGGAATAAAAGTAACGCCATAAGCTAAACCTGCTACGGCAATTCTTGTACCTGCCACGGCAAATCGACCATTTTGCACATCACGTACGACTTGATAGCCAGTAAGCACCATTCCTGCCCATCCCAAAGCTTTACCTACTCCACGCACTCTACTCATAGCTTTAGCGGGGACTTGATAGTTCCCTAAAGGCGATCTTATAATCGGCGGAAGCGTTTTGGGTGAGAAACGCATTTGCTTAGGTAAGTACGCACCTCGATTATCCATAATCTTCTCAGCCCAATTTCCGGCTGTTTCAGCAATTCCGAATCCTAACCCTGCCAGTCCTTCCAGATTGGGTCCTTCCTTATTAACAGCAGGCGGGCTACCAGAATCGCGTACCGCTGACACCAAGTCCGTCAAACTCTCATACTTTGCCTCATAAGTCTTTCCATTTGAGTTATCCGTGGCACTAATCACAATTTCGTACCGACTACCAGTGTCATTAATTGAAATACTTATCTCACTATTATCCGTGGGCAAATATTGCTTTCCTTGACCTAAATTTATCTCAGTGATATTATTACCTTTGTTTTTAACTATTAAGTCACGGACCTTTTCGGAAACTTTTGTTGGATCTTGCATCAGACTTTTTTCATAGGCATATTGGGAGGTATCGTATTTCCTTTCTGAGACTATCGTATGAAAACTCTCGTCCACCGAAACATTCCGAGATATTGGACTCCATCCGTTTTGATTTACCGGTAGAATTACCCTGCTACTCATCCAAGTATATCCCAAGCCAACTACAAATCCTTCATAGTCATCCCCCCGTTCCAGGATGACATTAAATTCACTTTGCGTTTTATATTCATTTCTATAAGCCATATCTACACCTATTTAACCCCAGTGATTATCAAAGCTAATTCCATTCATCAAAATCTCATCAGGAGAAATTAATAGTTTTGAAATCATACCGGAAGCATTACCAACCTGACGCTGAAAACTCACACAATACGCATTATTAAACATTATTCGCAAAGGTGAATTGGCGGTTTTAGAACGAAATACAATCTCCCCGTTTTTAGGAGATGAAGTCATTGCCCAACGATACATACTGTCCGGCAGCGCCTGCGTCAAAACAACAAGCATTCTACCGCCACGGACTTCGTCTTGCGGTTGACCTTTATGATCAACCGACTGTCCGAAACTTATGCTAAATTGGCTCATCTCATACTCTTTGCCGTCAAGGATGAACCATGCGGTCAGGTCACTGTCTATTTTTGGTAAACTAAATAATTCCATAACGCCTATTTATTTATTGTCCAACGATTTTCAAGGGTAGTTTCACCCACTTTGATTTTACGTGCCTGTAATGTTATCTTAGTTTGTATATATCCTTTTCCTTGTTGGACATAATCTATCTCCAAACCAACGCAAGCTGCCTGCTCAAAGAAAATTTTCTCTAAAGGCTCATTATTGTCATCACACACAACAATGGCTCCATCTTCGTATTTTGTCGAACCTAACATCCAGTGAAGCATATCTTCCTGGGGCAACCCGCCATAGGTGAGATAGAGTGTACCACCACGAACTTCTGTCTGCGGACTGCCGTTGGTATCTACCCCTTGTGAGAAGTTGAAACTGCAACTCTCCAACTCATAACTGTCTTTGTACAATCCCGAAATACTGGAATCGCTCAAAGCACCTATCCTCAAAAAACTTTTATGTCCAAACATAGTATCTTCATTTTATCATTTCACATTCCAATCAATATCTCCATTATCCGCCACATCGACAACAACCGTATTACCTGCTGCCAATGTCCCTGCAACAATCATCTTTGAGATAGGACGGCGGATATAGTTACGTATCGTACCTGCCACTTGCCGAGCTCCGTATTTTGGAGTGAAGCCACGGGTAGCGAGCAGGTTCTTTGCCTTCTCCGTAATCTCAATGTCAATATGTTGCTTCTCAAGCAATGCTATAACTCCCTTTAACTGTATCTCAAAGATACGAACCAGCATTGTTTCGTTAATAGGAGAGAAAGGCACGATTTCCGACAAACGGGCAAGAAACTCCGGACGGAAATAACTGCCCATGACTTCCATCAGGTCAGTGGTAGAAGGATTCTTGCCCTCATTAATCTGCTTGCTAAGCCATTCGCTACCTACATTGGATGTAAACAGTACGATAGAATTGGAAAAATCACCCTCTTTGCCCAAACGGTCGTGTAGCTTGCCTTCGTCCATGATTTGCAGGAAGATGTCATAAACGGAAGAATGGGCTTTCTCTATCTCATCGAAAAGCACCACCGCGTAAGGCTGACGGCGTATCCGGTTCACGAGTACGCCACCTTCTTCGTAGCCCACGTATCCCGGAGGCGCTCCCAATAGCAGGGCTGCCGAATGTTCTTCCTTAAACTCTGACATATCAAAACGAATCATCGCCTTTTCGTCATTGAAAAGTGCTTCTGCCAATGCTTTTGCCAACTCGGTCTTACCGGTTCCGGTAGGTCCCAGCAGGAAGAATGAGCCAATCGGTTGTCCCGGTTTGTTCATTCCACTTCGTGATTCGACAATGGCATCTGTCAATACCTTCAGCGCATTGTCCTGTCCCACCACTCTACGACGCAGAATATCTTCCATGTTGAGTAACTTTTCTTTCTCTCCGGATTCTATCTTGCCGATAGGGATACCTGTAGAAGAAGAAACAACGGCTGCTACCTCATGGGAAGTGATTTTCCCGATTTTCTCTTTGGTCAATTCACGCAATCGGTCAAGTACACCTAAAATATAATCCATCCATTCACCGTAGTCTGATGACTCCGGTTCATTCTGTCCATCGGAGAGCATTCCCAGAAGGATAGGGCTTAACCGGTTCTTCATGGTGAAGTTGACTAACCGCAACTTCTCCGTGCGCTCCGCTTCGGGCTGGTCTTCCGCCGCTTCAATCGCGGCAAGCTGCTCTGCCAGTCCCTTTATATCTTTTTCCCCGCTCTGGTTAATCATCTTAACCGCAGAGAGGGTACGGTCTATCAAATCAATAGCGGCATCCGGCAAACGGCGTTCCTTGACATAACGCTTGGCGAGTGCCACGCATTCCGGCAACGAATCTACATCTACCCCCACACCGTGGTAGCTTTCATATCTTTCCAAAGCTGCCTGTATCATATTTACGGTGGATGCAAGGTCAGGTTCCGATACTTGCAATACTTCAAAACGCCGGTTAAGGGCATGGTCCGGTTCAATCAGTTTACGGTATTCGTCCACCGTAGTGACTCCGATTACCGTTATATTTCCTTTGGCAAGCTCCGGTTTCAGGATGCTTGCCGCTCCGCTGTTGCCCGACTTGGGGTCGATCAGCGTATGTATTTCATCAATGAAGAGAATCGCATTGCCGTGAGCCGACAATTCTTTGATGATTCCTTTCAGCCGTTCTTCTATCTCGCCTTTGTAGGTAGCACCCGCAATCAGTGTTCCTGTGTCAAGCTCATAGATAGTCATGTCCTTTAGATATTGGGGAACTGTACCCTCAATGATGCTGCATGCCAAACCATCTACCAGAGCAGTCTTACCCACACCGGCATCGCCGATGATGAGCACGTTGGGCTTACCCATCCGCCCCAGAATTTCCATCATCATGCGTGTCTCACGGTCACGGCACACGATAGGATATACTTTCTTGTCTGCCGCAAGAGCAGTCTTATCCGTACAGTACTTATCTAAATTGCCCGCCCCGGCTGTCCATAGGGGGGCTTCACTCCCCGGAAGGTCAGTCTGCGTACTTACGGATTTTTTCATATTACCCATTCCGCTCGTGAAGAGGTCGTGTATCTCACGCTCCCGGATAGGGAACGAGCGCAACTCATCAGTGCTGAAACCTGCTTCGGGGGTGGCTATTGCTGCCAACAGGCAAAGTGGGTTGATTTCCAGCAGTCCCCACTTGATTCGTACATTATCGGCTTGCTCAAACAGTTCGTCAACTTTCGGATCGGGCATTATCTCACCTGCACCGGCAGCCTTGGGGTACTCCTCTATTCTTACCTCCGCCCATTCGCGCAAGTAATCCGCATCCTTACCCAACGATTCGACAAACGAACGCAGACCTACCTCTTTGTGCATCAAGGCAAACAAAAGGTGTGCCGGAGCATAGCTGGCATTGCCATACTCACGGGCGACACCTTTTGATATTCGGATTACGCTCTGAACTGTTTCATTGATGTTCAAAAAATCCATATTTTATTCTTATTACGCCTGTTCGTAATTTGTATTCCAGTTTGTACCATCATCACCTTTCGTGCCGTCCAACTTGATAACAAAGCTCTTGGCAGGGAAGAACGGAGTCATGTGAATATCCAGATAAATACGGTCCTTCTGCTTTTGGTCTTGCTCGAAACGGATTATCTTGAATTTTTCGATAAGGCGGTCGGCTCCCTGTACACTATCAAGATACTGTACAATCTGCCCTCTCAGGTCACGTTCGGTTTTAGAGCTCCAGTTCTCGAACGAACGGCGGTTCAGGAAATCAAACAACACCTTGGTAATATAGTCGAATACACGTACCACAGAATAAGTTTGCAATCCCAGATTGTCACCGTTGAACAATGTCTTTGCGGAAAACGCCATCACTTTACCATATTCATTAACCATCGGAATTAAACCCATTTTCTCCAGTTGTGAGATTTCGCTTTTCTTCAACGGGAATACCACCGCATCTATTTCATTAATGCCGCCATACTTCTTACCGGCAGTTACCTGAGACATCAGAGTGGTGTAAACTTTACCCATCAAAGCAATAGACGGAGAAACATGGAGGTCTTCCTCTTCACCGATTTCCCGGTATCCGGCACGTCCCACCAGCCAGTTGCAGGTCATGCAGGTATTGCTTTTGAAAGCCTCCCCACTTGCCATATTGGAGGAAGAGAACAGTTCCACCACATCTTCCGGCTTATCAAGGTCGGCAAAGTCCGTATAGAGCATCACTTTATTCTCATAAGCGATTTTCGCCCATTTTTCAAGCACCTTATTCGAACCAAGATAGCCTGGAATGGCTAACAGTGAGTAATTTTGACGTAAATCCAACTTGTCATAGTTCTGTTTCAGTTCGCGGGCAACGAAATCAATGAAGCGGGGATTGTCGAGGTCGGTCAGTTGTTCTTTGGAAGCATTGACTATCGTCACGTTGTTCACTTTGTCCGCTTCCGTATTCTTATAGAACAACATCACTCCACGGTATGCCTGTTCCATATCCCTCACACTCTGCACTGCCACCAATTGGCTTTTGGCAAGATGCGATGCGGCAGCTTCCGATTTAGCTTTAGAAGTGGCAATCATTTCCGTCACTGCCGATGATGAGTTCAGCAGGTCGATCCACATATCTATCTTATTCTTCAGCACTTCCCGTTCTTCTTGCTTCTGTTCATCGGTTAAGAATATCTTTTTGCGTGCCTTACGCTCGGGGTTCAGGTTCTGAACACCATCTACTGTTGATTCCAGAAAATTGAAACCGCCGAATCTGGACAACACATCCAGTGCCGAAGCCAGAGAGGATTCCCCGTTTTTCTCTTTATAGGAAACTTGAACGGTTTCTTGCGCCTGAACTTCAGACTTATTTTTATTATCTTCCATAGTTCTTATTGTCTTTTATTCGGTCTTTAATTCGTTACTCAATGCTTCCAGTGCGCTGATAAACGCCTTTTTGGATTCCGGATTCTCCAACACCCGTTGTAGAACTTTATTAGAACGCAATTGTGTCACCATCCCCTCGTAGAATGTTTTCTCCGTATCCAACTTATGGAGGAATGGACTATTCTGTGTCATATTCTTCACACTGAAGTCCGCCACTGAGCTAAATCTAAAGTTTTCTTTTACCGGTTGCCCTTCTTCATTTTCAAATTCAACATCAATGTTGGGTAAGAAGTGCGCAAACACCTCTTCGATAGTGCTTAAGCCTTTGACCGCTTCAGGAGTTACAGGTTCGTCAGCAGTTAACTGTTCAACTATGAGGGAGCGATTCTCCGGAATGTTTGCGATGGCTTCGGAAGTATCAACTTTCACTTCATTACCACCAATTCCATATTCAAGTATTGCCATTTGTCTTTTTTGTTTTTAAGCTACAGAAGCCATCCACATTTTAAAAAAAACAGCAGATGGCTTCTGTTACCTACATGAATACTAAATGATTACTTCGGCCAATTCTGTTCAAATTGTGCGCCACCAATCTTGATTACCTGAGCCGATACGACAAAAGTGATAGTCATCGGCTGCGAGCCGACAATGTCGATATTTTCGGTAAATTCGGTAATGTATCCGTTTTCCCAGGTAAGTTCCTTCATCTTGGCTTCTTCATCTCCTTTTTTGAAGACGATGCTGCCGGAATGAGGTTTAAACTGATTGGTCATGTTCTCCAGAATGGAAGTATCATCAGTCGATTCCACATGCAGACGAATTTGTCCACCATAAATGTTTGAAGATGGGCGTCCTTTGGAATCCACATCTCGCTTGAGACTGTACGTGCAATCCAGCACGTCAAACTCTTTTCCTGCAAAGCTTAAGGTTGCTCTAAATGCCATGTTTTAGGAGTTTAAATGTTAATAATTTGTTTAATACAGACTACAAGAAAACTACGATTTCATTTCATTATAAAAGTGCATGGCTTCTATATAGTCCTCAGCATGCAAATATATAACAAAAATAATATACGAAAAATAGTTTGCTTAAAAAATAAAATATATTTTTTGATAATTATATATTCATAAACAAATAATGGGATCTATTATTGAGAGAATTTATAATTAAAGAAGTGTAACTGATTGATAAAAAGACGTATATATACCTATTTAGAATCTTATTGAAAACGTGAAGGCGATTATTGAGATTGCATTATATGAAAAAAATAATGGCAATACCTTCGTCTTTACGTATGGGTATTGCCATTAAATATATTGCTAAATTAGGAAGGCTGTAGAACTTCAGGATTTCCTTAAACATCTGTCCATATAGTCTCCTGTGACTATTCCGAAAGCAATGTTTTCAGGTCATTCTTATTGATGCCCATATACTTGCATATTTTGGATTCACTTATGCCATCTGATATCATTTGCCGGATTGCCTTTTTATCCCTGTCATACATCTCCAACCTATCAAAAATAATGTCAGTTAAAAAGTCGATTCCTTCTGAAAAAGCATTTTCTCCTTCTTTAGTCTTATAGTCTATCGTGCAGATTTTAGCACACTCTTTATGTAATATCAAATAATAAATTCCCCCTATTAGGATTGACGCAATACTTTTAATATTGATTTTCGCCGGTGCAAAGAGATTTTCGTAAAATGTTATTAAGTTTAAGTTCATAACATCCCGTGTTTCCGCAGATCTCTTTGTAGTACTATTAATAGTTGTCATTTCGTAAAGCAGCAACTTTTGCATCACACTGTTCTCTGACAGATTCCTGAACAATGTCTTGAACGTTTCTGCAAAAAACTTTTTAGGTCCTAATGTATTAAGTGTGGAAATATCAATGGTATTATTGATCCAGAAGTCGTATTGCTTGGCCAGTCTGTCATAAAGATTATCCATCGAACCATATCTTCTATAAAACACATTAGCTTCTAAGTCAGCAGCTTTCATTAATGCACTCAAATTAACATTTCCAAATCCAAACTCACCTACAAGCTTTTCAAATTCAGATATTACCTCCTTATCCAACTGCTCATTGGTTCTCCTTATTCGAATTTTTTTATCTCCCTGTCCCATCATTATTATATAGTACTTATTAAATAATAAAAAATTTAATCACCAGAAGTCCGGAGGTATTTTCGTTTTTCCCTCCAATAAAATTTCATTCCTAAAGAATCAGTTGGAGTTGTTCAAAGAAGGCTTATGCTTGTTTATCCAACAGTTTGATTCTCCCTTCGCATGTTTGTTTGTATAAACAATGAGATATGTTGCAAATATAGGTATTTTACGCCTTACAAGCAACAAATAAGTAATTCAAATATAATATGTGGCTGTTTTAGTAATTCAATTATAGACGATTTAATTTGCTTAATTTATTTTAGTCATTATCTTTGCAAACAAATTTATAACGTATAAATACTAAAATGAAAGAGAACATATCTAGGTTCAAAATTGACTATTCGGTATGTAAGAATAGCCCCGGTGGCAGTATTTTGGAAAAAGTCTCCAATTTCCAAAAAGAACTCCAACTACACGAAGAGAACTCGCTACACATCTACGTCAAATCCCCAATGGTTTCCGGTTGCGGTAGGGAAGTCGAGGTTGTTGATAGAAAAACTAATGAAGTAAAGAAAATGCTGATGTTCGGTTCCAATAGTTATTTGGATGCTACCGGCATACCATCAGTAGTGGAAAAGGCGGTTCGTGTAATAACTGACTATGGAGTAGGAAGTGGCGGGGTTCCACTATTGAGCGGAACGACAATATTCCAAAATGAATTGGAAAAAGAGATAGCCAAGCTGACCGGTTTTGATGACACTATATTATTCTCTTCTGGCTTCACTGCCAATATAGGTGTGATAGTAGGATTGATACGCCCTAACAACTTGCTGGTATATGACAGGCTCAACCACGCCAGTTTAATTGACGGGGCTCTAATGTCCGGTGCCAAAATGGTAAGATATAAGCATAATGATCCTAAAGCACTTGAAAAAATATTAAAAGAAAATGCCGGGCAATACAAGGATGGTATGATGGTGGTGACTGACGGAGTATTTAGTATGGATGGGGATATTGCCGATATTCCGGCTATCTTAGAGATTACGAAGAAATATAATGCATTGCTTTTAATCGACGATGCCCATGCGACGGGAGTGATTGGAGAAGACGGAGCCGGAACGCTAAGCTATTATGATATAAAAGAGCGCGAAAATATAATCGTTACAGGAACGCTCAGTAAAGCAATAGGATCGATAGGAGGTTTTATAACTGCCAAACAAAACATTATTGATTACCTGAGGGTTTATGCCCGTAGCAACATGTATTCTACCTCTTTACCCCAGAGTATTTGTGCAGCATCCCTTGAAGTAATCAAAGAGATGCGTAATACGGACATTCAGAATGCACTGAAGCGGAATGCCGAATATGTAAGAAATGGATTGAAAGCATTGGGCTTCAATACATTAAATTCGATGACTCCTATTATACCTGTGATTGTGGGAGATGAATACATATTGACTCAGATAACAAAGGAACTTTATGACAGGGATATATTTACCAATGCCATATTTCCTCCGGTTGTACCTCCTAATATGTGCCGAATTAGAATTGGCGTGATGTCGTCACATACGTTTGAAGACTGTGACAGGTTGATAAACGCCTTCCATGAAATAGGAAAAAAATACGGACTTATCTGATAAAACGGCATATTTTCATACAAATAATAGGAGGGGGTCCGAAACGTTTCGGATACCCTCCTGGACTTTAATTCCACAAAATTGCCTTGACAATATTTTGAGTAAGTACATAGATCTATTACTTAAATCTCGTGAAAGTTTACCATGGTAAACTTTCACGATGGTAAAAAAGTAGTATGGTGAAAATCCTAGAAAAAATAGGTAGTTTTAATGCCGTAAAACTACCTATTTAATGCTTTCAATTTGCTAAAATAGGGTTGTCGCAACCAAATATCTCCATCTCCCACAGCAACAAATCGTTGTTTAGCGCGTGTTAAAGCCACATTTAATAAGTTAGGTTTGGATGAAGCCCAGGAAGCAGCCCCTTTTGACTTCTCATCCAACCCCAAACATAAAATTACACCTGCTGCCTGCTTACCTTGAAACGTATGGACTGTTCCGATATGGGCATCCAACCACTTTTTTAGTTCGTTGTCTTCTATTGATTTATAGGTAGCCAGTGCTTGCTTAATAGGCTGACGCAATTCTTTTTTCAAGATAGATGGTATTTCTGAAAATGGAGAGATCACGAACAAATCGGGCAAGTCCTGTAAGTGGTGTATCTCATCAATAATCATTTGCCTGATTAAGACACCTTGCTCTGGTACGTAATGTCGTCCGCTCACTTTCCCCTCTACTTGCAAAAATCCATTCCGCATAAACAGTTGAGAACTTTCAGCCAAAGTGGAGTTATACATCATGCCATTATACGCGATCTCATTTGCTATGGAAAACATCGGGTCAACACAACGACGATGCACCCGTAGCGGAGATCCGGTCCAAGTATCATTTGTTATCCAACCATACGGATTGGCACGATCGGCCATAGACTGAACGGAAAGAGAAGTCTGTATCTGTGTTTTATCCAATCCGAAATGATGACTGATATTATTGACAAGCTGCTCAGGAATCGTAACTACGGGCTCTATTTGAAAAGGATCTCCTACGATAACAGCCCGTTTGGAACGCCAGATAGCTCCTGCCGCCGCTTGTGGAACTGCCTGCCCTGCCTCGTCTACAAATAGCCAGGGGATTGTTCCTGTTTTCATTTGGCTAAACATGCGTTGAATAGACGCAAATGTAGAAGAAACGACAGGGACTATCAGCCAAAATGTATTCCATATTGCCTGTATTTCTCTTTCCGTAAGGTTTCCTCCCGTTTTAAGAAAATTAAAGAAAACATCCAGCGTTGTTTTTATGCGGCTCGATGTGGCATTGGCTCGTAGTATAAACAACTCGTTCACTTTCATTGCTTCAATGAACAATTCAGATTGTAATTGTTTAAGTCTTTTCGAATACCAAGGAGAGATTTCCTGTACCTCCTTTGATTCAATCTGTTTCCAAAATGAAGCATCGGCATAGGCTCCTTTCAATTCCTGACGGGCGGCTTCGGTCAATTCCGACAATCGAGCATAGTCGCTATTTATCCTGTCGTAGTCCTTTTGGCTTTGTTCTTGTATTTTTCTTTGTTTTTCTACACGTAAGTCAAGTGCTTGCAACGAGGTTTTCTGCTTGGTTATTTCTTCGGATAATTGATTATATTTCGTGAGAGTAGCAGTTAAGGCCTTTTTATATTGAGTTCGTACCGTTTTATTAAACCAATAGATAAAGAAGCCGGGGCGGGTAGATTGTAACAGTTTCAATTCCGTCATAGCATCTTCTTTTTGTTGTTTACCTCTTTTTATCTCAGTAGACAATAAATTTTTTTCCTCAAGCAGTCCCTCTAGTTCCTTGTCGACATGAGATAAATGGCTTTCAGCATCCTCAAGCTGGATACGAAGTTTTTCTATGCTTTCCGCATCTTTCATAAAACCGGTTAGACGAGATTTCTCAATTTCCACCTCTTCAAGTTTATTTTTAAAAGATACGACAATATTCAACCATTCTTCTTCTGTTGGTTTATAGTCCTTCAGTTGCTGTTTTAAAGTATAACTTTCCTCCTCCGAGTCCCCATCCCAAATGCTGTATATCAATTTTCGTTGATTTTCTTTATTGCCCATCACAGCGGCAATTAGTCCCCAACTTTCTTCGCCCACGCATTCCTCACTCACTTGCCGAAAATAGCCAACCTGATCCGAATAGCCTCTTGCCTCTTTTTTTAAAGGAAGTTCTTTCGAAATATTTTCAACAGCACCGTTATTGGAGGAAGCGACAACTATACCTCCGTCACAAATTGATGAATCCGGTTCATAAATGGATGGCGTGTACTTCTCACTCACTTGCACTTCACCTATTTTACGGAACGCTTTTGCCGGTTCAGTAAAGTTAACCATCTTTTTGGCACGTTTCACCAGAATAGCTGCGATGATATCTCTTAATAAAGTAGTCTTTCCTGTTCCAGGAGGTCCATTTACCGAGAATATGCCCTCCTGCTTTTCCCCTGATAATTCTTTACTGACCGTATTCACGGCAAATTGCTGCATCAAACTCGCCGTATGGGGAGATGGCCAGCAACCATCCGGATAATTCTCCGGGACTAAACATTCTTTCAAGATCTCTGGTTGAAGTGACAAATCGAAATGAACAAAGTCTTTATTCAAACAGGCACTCAAATAATTACGGAAAGCGGTATTGTAACTTCCTTTTACGGATGAAGTAATTATTCGCTCCAAATCGTCGATGTAGAAACTGTTTAATAGGTCTGCATTCGCTTCTTCCTTATCTGAAGTATTGTTTTTTTTGTATACTTCTTCTATTCGAACATATATTTCAGTTTCCGGCGAAGTGCTCCACTTTAAGTCTTGTATGATTAGAGCTTGTATCTGTTGAAGATTTTCTAACGTTTGGGTCTCCGACAAATAACTTGAGTAATCTTCCGCAAGTTCCTTCCTATTCTCGCCCAATCGCTCTAACAGGTTCTTTCTCAATTTATCAAAATCTTCCGACCAAGAATTGGTGTTCACTTTGCCCGCCTCCAACTGTCTTAAGGCCCACGGCATAGTAGAAAATCCGAATGTGTTTTGTATATATACTCCCAGATTATCCAATTTAAGAGAAGCATAGCATACTTTGGCATCCGTTACGTTCGGATTATTACGTTCATCTTTGAAGAAATCTTTCACAAAATCCGAAACAGATATCTGGGAAAACACCCCTAAATAGATAGTATACTGAATTGTCTTTTTCGGATCTTTAGCTTCTAATGGACGCATCCAAGGAAGTTCTTTCAGTGGTTTAAGACTTTTATCTTTGGGTAGAATAGCTGGAGAAAAATGTTCTAATTTGTGCCAGCAAGAGAGTATCTGCATGTAATTCATCTTATTTCTTTTTATCGTGCAAATAGTTTTATTTAATCAAGTCAATGGTCCGACCTCCTATTCCTATATTTTCATCTGGTAATTCTTTGACCGTACATAAAAAGAATTCCATAGGGATTTGCATGACTTCCGAAGCTACTTCTGTCACTTTTCGGATTAATTCACTTTTTTGTTCACGGGTGAGTGACCCCCCTTCAATAGTAATATATGGCATTGTATTATCTTATATTAGCGTTTCATTTATCTCAGATATAACTTGTTATAAAGCTGCCATACCTTCGATAGGGCAAAAATAACTGTTGGTTCAAATATAAACAAGTTATATTAAACCTATTTTCTTGCCACCTTGCTATTCAGTATGAATTGGCTGGTAATAAGAATGCAATGAATCAAGGAATCATATTGCTATTGAATATACTATCATTTCGCATTGATAATGTGCAAATTTTCTCACTAATAGTTTATATGATTTTCAAATTGATGATGATTGTTTCCCGGTTCGTGAGGGTTCGGTTGTATGTGTCTCTCCTGCTCCATCGAGGGGCATGAGGAATTCTTCCGATGAGCCAATGATTTACATGGTTATCCAATCCAAAGAAAACTCTGTGGGTAATTATTCTACAGAAGATGGTACAAGGACATTCTATACAGAATTACTTCATTGGATAAAAGAAGTACTTAGTGAGAATCTTGATTTGATGAAGTCGCTTTTGGATAATGATCTAGCCGAAGAAAAAGCAAAGAATTTGGTTGGATTAGATGTTACTAACGATTGGAGTCAAGAGTCTATTGAAATATTATTCAAACTGGTTTTAATGTATGCCAATAGAGAACCATATTATTAACCTATTCTTCTATCCGAGGATCGGAATTTTGTCTTTCAGGCAAGACTGAAACATAAAAAAAGTCCTACAATATTAACGTATTGTAGGACTTTTCTCCTTTTTTTGCCGTTTTGGCTTTGTTCTTATGTGATCCGCCTGGGGCTTTCACCGCAGCAGTCTATTTCTTTGATTTCTAAGCTCTTGTAAACCTTGAAAAATCGTACCGTAACGAATTAGTAACGATTTATAGGAACGCTTGTTGTCAGTGTGAGGCATTCGTTTGTCAGCCGTTCTCTGATGTCGCAAAGATAGAATATTACTTTTTATTTTCCAAACATTTGATTATTAAATCTTTAAAAAAAAAGATTCCCAGTGCAAGGGGCGAACCTATATATAGATAGGTTTGCCCCTTGCACCGGGCGGATGCTGCATCAGTCCTACAGCATTGCCGTCCACCTCAATACTGCCGTTTATGTGAGGCAGTTCCCCTTCCTTTTCGCTGAACCGAAAAAACATGGTGTAGTACACGTATAGTATCCCATGCGCTGCCTTTTATTGTTATTCCTTTGCTGCAAACACAGAAAATTAAGTTTGTTATGGAAGTTATTACATTTGAAAGCGAAGCGTATAAAGCGCTTGTAGGGAAAATTGAAAAAATCGCAGAGTATGTAGCCGCAGCGCAGTTGCCTTCGGAAGAAAAAAAGGAGGCTTGGCTGGACAGCAATCAACTGGCGGAAGCGTTAGGCATCAGTACACGCACATTGCAACGCCTGAGGGATGAAAACCTGATCAGCTACTCCATGCTGCGAGGACGGTGTATGTACAAGCTGTCGGAGGTCGAACGTTGTCTGGAAGAGCGTACCATTCGGTGCAAGCCTCAAACATTGGAGGATTTTCGCAAGAACTACCTAATGAGAACCGGTAATGATAAGAAAGGATGATATACTGAAAATGACGGAAAAGGGTATTTCTGTATTCCGCTATTACCTGCCGGTGGACTTCAAGGTGGGAAAGAACTTCCTGAATCCTTTTTATAAGGATACGAAGGCTTCTTGCAATATTTATTACGAACGTAAGGCCGGTGTGTTTAAAATGAAGGATTTCGGGAATGAGGATTATTCGGGGGACTGCTTTGAGATGGTGGGCAGGCTGAACGGCCTTAACAGCAAGGAGCCTAAAGAGTTTGTCGAGATCATGGAAATAATAAACCGTGACCTGCATTTGGGGCTGTCCGCACATGAGGGATATCATGTGAGCCATAGCAAAGTATCCCAAAAGAATGAAGTGGTATCGGAAGAGCCGAAAGCGAAAAGTGTCAGGCCTTATACTGTCGTGCAAAAGCCCTTTACGGCTGCGGAACTTGCTTTCTGGGGTAAATCGGGTATCGGGGAGAATATTCTGAAAGCGTACCGGACGGTATCGCTGAAGAAGTTCAGCAGTGAGAACCAGGAAAGGAAGCCTTTTTCCTGTATGACAAGCGTCGATGAACCGATGTTCGGATATATGGGTAAACAGCATATCAAGGTTTACCGTCCATGTTCGCAAATGCGGTTCCTGTACGCCGGTGATTTTGGCGACAACTACTGTTTCGGGCTGGAACAACTGCCGGCAAAAGGTGATCTGCTCTTTATCACAGGCGGAGAAAAGGACGTGATGAGCCTGGCGGCACACGGCTTCCATGCGATCTGTTTCAATTCGGAAACGGCTTTTATCCCTGCGGCTGTCATACACCGGCTTTCGTTTCGGTTCAAACATATCATCCTCCTCTATGATGTGGACAGTACCGGGCTGAAAAGCTCGGCGAAGCGTGAAGAGGAACTGAAAGAATACGGGGTTAAACGGTTGTTGCTCCCGCTTGCCGGTACAAAGACGGAGAAGGATGTATCGGACTACTTTATACTGGGAAACAGCCGTGAGGATTTGATAAAACTTTTTCTGGACTATCTGGAAACCTTATACAGTGAAACCATGTCGGCATTAAAATCCTGCGAGGTGGATTTCAACAACCCGCCTCCCATTGCACAGATGATCGTATCGGTAAATGACGTGCCTCTCGGAACTCAAGGCAACCTGCTTTGTGTCACCGGCGGAGAAGGCACTGGAAAAAGTAACTATGTGGCGGCGTTGATTGCCGGTGCTATCCGTCCCTCCGGAACGGATGTGGATGCGCTGGGCGTTACGCTTCACGAAAATAGCAAGAACAAGGCGGTCCTGTTCTATGACACGGAACAGAGCGAAGTGCAGCTTTATAAGAATATCAGCAACCTGCTGCGGCGCTGCGGACGTGAGGCGATGCCGGAATGGTTCAAGGCGTATCGCCTTACGGGAATGAGCCGGAAAGAACGCCTGCTTTCCATTATCCAGAGCTTGGACAAATACCATTATCAATATGGGGGTGTTCATCTGGTGGTGATAGACGGGATTGCGGATTTGATAAAATGCGCCAACGATGAAGCGGAGAGCATAGCCGTCGTGGAAGAACTGTACCGGCTGGCCGGTATCTACAAGACGTGTATCGTTACAGTACTGCATTTCATCCCTAACGGGCTGAAGCTGAGGGGACACTTGGGAAGCGAGTTGCAGCGGAAGGCTGCGGCGATCCTTTCCATTGAGAAGGACAGCGATCCGGCTGTATCGGTGGTGAAGGCTCTGAAAGTAAGGGATGGAAGTCCGCTGGACGTGCCTATCATGCAGTTTTCGTGGGATAAGAAAAAGGCCATGCACGTCTATCTGGGCGAAAAGCCGAAAGAGGAAAAGGACAAGCGGAAAGAGGACGAGCTTGTAGCGGTGGCCAAAGAGGTATTCAGCCGGAGGCGCTTTGTTACTTACGTGGAGCTTGCGGAAGAAATCCAGTCGATACTGGAGGTGAAGGAGCGCACGGCGAAAAGCTACATCAAGTTCATGCGTGAGAAAGAAATCATTCTAAAATCATCCGATAACCAGAGCTATTATGTTATCGGGAACTTTTAAGGAGGAAAGCGTATGTTAGTAGATAAAACGGAATTTGAAGCATGGATGGAACGTATCATGGGTGAGTTGTACCGTATCTCCCGGAAGCTGGACAAGGCGGAAACGAGGGAAAAATACCTGAACTATCTGAACGGAGAGCGTCTGTACGACAATCAGGAAGTATGCTTGTTGCTGCGCATCAGCAAACGCACGCTGCAACGATACCGGAATAACGGGGTGCTGAAGTTCTATTCGATATATCACAAGACATATTACAAGGAGTCGGACTTGCACGAGTTCATCCGCAACAACTTCGACGAGAACGAGATAAAACGGCAGGCACGTGAGGACAAGCTGTCCGAGAGCTATCCGCTGCCGAAAGAATAAGTCCATGTTTTTGTTTTATACCGGTGAAACTACTACCGTGAGGCAGGAAATCCCAAACTGCGTATTGGTGTTTGTCATAGCAATGGCTTCATACAGTTGTGAAACAGGATGAAGCTTCTTTTCTTGTTTGAATGGTGATGCTCCAAAGGACAGCGGTCCGGAGGGGTATCATTTCAGTAATTTGAAAATTAAGCTATTCTATTTATTTTATCATTAAAAACTGTATCTTTGCACTTATTCAATAATGTGTAATGGTTATGAGATACTTAAATAATAAATCACCTCTTTTTTGGGGAATATTATATTTTCTGATAATCCCTGTTTTCGCTACTGTTTTCTTGTTTTTGCCGACAGAAACTTGGTCTGCAAATTCAGATTTAGAAAATTGGTGGGATTGTTTATATTTTAGTATGGTTACTATAACAACATTAGGCTTTGGAGATATAGCTCCAATTACTACATTAGGAAGATTGTTGGTCGCAATAGAAACGGTAAGTGGGGTTTTATTTATAGGCTTATTTTTAAATGCACTTTCTCTTCAGCAATCAAAGATAATTTCGGAAGAAGAGAAGAAAAAGCATGAAGAAAATATACGTGAAAAAGAACGAGCGAAATTATTAAGACATTACAAACTAATTGAGCCTATAATTAATGAATTTATAATTGCTATATATGAAATAACTACACCTCTTAGTAATCGAAATTTTGCTAAGATAATAATTAATGAAAATTTTCATTTTAACGATATGAGTGACTTATATTATCAGAGTTTAAAATTAGCATCCAATCCGACAAAAACTGTTATACATAATTATTACGAAGTTCAAAATAAATTGTGTCATAATATAGAAAGGCTATTATTGGAAATTGATCTTTCCTATTGGAAAAATATAGAAATTGCATGTTTGAATTTTCTCCAAAAGTGCAATGAATTAGACTATAGTGATAGTATTTTAGGGAATTTCAAAATAAAACTTGGAAATCAAAAGGCCATTGATTATTATTCAGCAGTAATAAAAAAGTATACAGGAAAGTTACAATATCGCCAGAGTAATACCATGAACCAATTTATAGCCTTGTATGAACTAATAAAATATAATATTCGATTTATAGAAGAGATTCGGCAAGATTTCGATAAAATAAAAGCGTAAAATATTTTTTTATTTAACTTTTTGGATATGAACAAAGAACAATTTACATTCTATATAGATGAAAGCTGTCATTTAGAGCATGATCATTTTCCTGTCATGTGTATCGGTTATATAAAGGTGCCAAAGGAACAGACTGAAGAAATGAAGCAATGCATAAAAACGATTAAACGGGAATATAATATTTTACATGAGATAAAATGGAATACAATCAGTAACACCCATATTGATATGTATAAAGAACTTATCGATTACTTTTTCGACTCAAATATGGAATTCAGATGTATCCTTGTTAAGTACAAAGACCGTTTAGACAATCTGTCTTTCAATAATGGCGAGCATGATAATTTTTATTATAAAATGATTTATTACTTGCTTGTCAATCCATATACCAATCCTCCTACAATGAATAATTACCGCGTTTTTTTGGATATAAAAGATACGAAAGGATGTGCTAAACTTAATAAAATCCAAGAGATTTTCTTTAATAAGTTTCATGGCAAATCGCCTTTTCTTTCTTTTCAGCATATACGCTCCCATGAATCACAATTTATACAGTTAGCAGATTTTTTCATAGGTGCAGTAGCTTATAAAGCGAGAGGTCTTCATTTGAAGAAAGATGGAAGTTTGGCAAAAAAAGAACTGATCAACTATATTGAAATGAAATCTGGTTATGTTTTGGATGAAGGTACAGAACCAGGAGAAATTAAATTTAATATTTTTGATCACCAACCTCGTAAGCGCAATGACAGTGGCAGATGAATTAGGAGCTTTAAAACCGTATTTTGCAGACGGGGTTGCGGAAACGGAACAGGAAAAAATGGATGAACTTTATGGCATTTTTCATCGAGACTTTTTTGAGAATACCGTAATTATTGATGGTATTCCTTTAAAAGTAAAACCATATTTGTATAAAAATAGCGAAAAAGATAATCTTCCCGTTGATTTTGAACGGTACTGTGAGAAATTTGTTCATGTGGTTACTCGTACTATCAAAGGTGGAAAGTATAAAACTTCTGGTAAAATACGAGAGTTTCGTGAAGAAAGAGCTAATAGGGTACATTGGATAAGGCCTATTTTAGAAAATAAAGAAGATAAGCGCATTACTTATTTTCAGTACATTGAAGATGACGGAACTCTTCGTGACTATTATTGGTATAGGGGTAAACAGTATGTTGTCATAGTTGAATATATACAACCGGATTACGCATTAATTACAGGATTCTGTGTTGATTGTGATAATCAACCTTATTACCAAAACAAATATATAAACAGAGAAAAATGAGGACATAAAAAAACCGCATTTACGGTAATGCGGGCAACCAAGTCCTTCGTTCTTCGAGCGATGACACTGCAAATATAGATATTCCTTTTGTTCTAAACAAGAGTTTGGATATATATAAGGGATAATATATGTTTTTTTAACCTTATGGCAACCGAAATTTTACCGTCGTAAACTTT
>NZ_JH636044.1:2379389-2725769 GCF_000159855.2 Bacteroides sp. 3_2_5
TTTACCGTACGTTAACGTTACGGAGTAAATTTCGGTTATATGATAATATAAACCCCACTTCGCCGCTTCGTGGGAAGTTGGCAGAGTGGGGTTATTTTATGGCTTATAGGGACTATAACTTCAGCTTGGGTTTGGACTTTTCGGGCTGATCAGAATCGGGATCGTCCTTGTTGCCGGGCTTGGGGACACCTCCGATGACGAGCTTGCCGTCGAGTGTATCCATTGCCTCTTTGATGCTGATGCTTTGGGGCATTTCGCTTAGTTAGGGCGGGATGCGCTGTCTGTCGGTAAGGAAATCGGGCATCCGGTGGACATAAGGCTCGGCGGGGGCATGTCTCTCGGAACTCAAGGCAATCTGCTTTGTGTCACCGGCGGAGAAGGCACGGGAAAAAGTAACTATGTGGCGGCGTTGATTGTCGGTGCTATCCGTTCTTCCGGAACGGATGTGGATGCGCTGAGCGTTACGCTCCACGAAAACAGCAAGAACAAGGCAGTCCTGTTCTATGACATGGAGCAGAGCGAAGTGCAGCTGTATAAGAATATCATCAACCTGCTGCGTCGTTGCAGACGTGAGTCGATACTGGAATGGTTTAAGGCGTATTACCTTACGGGAATGAGCCGGAAAGAGTGCTTGCTTTCCATTATCCAGAGTTTGGACAAATACCATTATCAATATGGTGGCATCTGGTAGTGATAGACAGAATTGCGGATTTGATAAAATGCGCCAACGATGAAGCGAAGAGCATAACCGTCGTGGAAGAACAATGGATTCTGCCATCTTTTCACGAATGGTAGAACAGAGAGATGCCGTAAATTTTCATCTGTCATTATATTGCCGACGGGATATCAAATGAGGAATCTCTGAATGATACTCTCTCAACTTAACAAATAAAAGGGATTCGCTGTTAATACCAATGGATCCGGAAGCCATGTTGAGAGCAACCACTTCCAAATAAGAAAATCAGGGAACGACCCCACACTGAGGTAAATTTCCTTGCCCATTGATCAAATTCCCTGTAAACAGCTTGTGGATGTCGCTAAATTTTGCGAATATTGTATATATATTGTGCATATATGAATTAAAAACAGATTGTAAAAATAGGGAATATATATTATGAAATTCCCTATTTTCGTGAAATACTCCGTATCAAGAACCTCTGCCGCCTTGTCGGGTTCAGCGATGGGCAGACAGCAACGTTCGTCAAGGGAAAACCGTTGGAATACGCAGGGGAACTCTATTCGGAGGAACACAAGCGGAAATTCAAGACCGAAAAGGTGAGGGCAAGTGCTGAAAGCCCTGACGGACGGGACTAAATTGCTTCTTGCCATCGACCGAAAGCCCATTGCCTAGTGGTTCAAGGAGCAATTCGACAAGCTAAGGCAGAGCATACACCACCCCATGCAGCTACGAAGGAAAGGCAGGGGGGGCTATAAATGTTAAATCCCGTCCGATTTACCGAAAAAAGTGCGGTGTGCCGTTCGTGGTGTACCGCACTTTTTATATATTTGTAATTATACAGGATAAAGAAAGGGATAAACATTTCAAGATAATGGATTATCATTATAAAGAAGATGTAAACAATCATACAAATTGGGAATTGTTTTTTGAAGTAATGGATAGAATAATTTTATTTTTTTTAGGTAGTGTATTACTTTTATCGGGCTGCAAGAATAGTAAACAGCCGGAAGGCTATAATTCTGTTAATATTATCGAATATGTTAATGTTTACGATGAAAACAACAGGATTCTAACTGCACAGGGTAGTGAATATGACTATCTCTATTTTGGAGACAATAAAGATAAAGGGATCTTGGCAGCGACAAATAATTTTACAAAGACATATAGTTATGATAATGATTCTTACTGCTATACCGTAGAGGAGCCCTTGTCAGGATCATTGCTAAAAACAATGAGATATACTGAAAATAGCATAGAAGAACTTGTATTGGAAAATAATAAGGATACATTTAGTTATTCTTTTTCCCTCTATTATGATAAGAATAAACCTAAGTATAAAAAAAGTATTATAATATTAGGAGATGACCCCTTTTCTGACTCAAGATATGAGGAATACTACTACTATGACAATAATGGAAATAAAACCAAGAAAATCCGTCATGACTTGAACACCGGGGAAAGAGAAGAAACCTATAAATTTAATGATACGGATTATAAGGAAGCTGTTAATCTTGTCCCTTCTTCCGATTACAAACAAAACATCGAATGTTCATTGAAACAAACTGTCAATGATACCTTAATCTCTCGGATTACCTTAAACGGTGTACTTGATAGAGTGATGAAGGAATACACGATCGGAAAAAAGAAAATTAAGGAAGAGTTTGACAATGGTATGACTTTAGTCAATAAAGAAACAGAGTATGAAGAAAACGGACTGAGGGTAAACGTCAATCATACTTTAAGAAATACAGGCTACTCAACCGACAGTATCTATTATGAAGGAAACAAAAAAGTTAAGCACATTTATAATTCTGACTATAATGGCACCATAACACTTGAAATTTCAGAATATGATGAACAAGGAAATATAATAAAGAAAACAAAAAAACTCCGATGGGAGTCAGATAATGAAATTACCCGTTGAATGCAAACTTATTTATACATAAATCAAGTTGTCAAGTGTATGAAAAACATGAGCATAATGCCAACTGGAAATATAAGCACTCCCGTTTTTGTATTTGTGTTATTCCTGTTTGTCTGCGTGCAAATGGGTTGTACACATCGTCGTGCTATCCCATTCAACCGGAAAAGTTGGGACGAATGGGACGGCCATTATTATTCCAGATAGTTCATGATTGACGATTTGGTAAATAACCGTCTGAAGGTAGGGATGACTTACAGGGAAATACTGAATCTGTTGGGAGAATCGTATTTTGTGAATGAAGAGGATTCGATGCCCGGCATCCGTTACGAAATAGACGTTGAGTATCAATTCCTCGACATTGACCCCTACAAGGGAAAAGACTTATTCATAAAATTCGGTAAAGACTCTTTAGTGGTCAGTTATAAATTTATTGATTGGAAATCCGGTTCAGAAGACATCACAAAAGAAACTGAATGTAAACAATAAATAAAAGCCTCCGGCGGGGTTTTCGCTGGGGGCTTCTGACCTTTGTACATATAAAAAGCAAAAAGAAAGCTATATCGGAGCATTACACTCTAAAAAGTACCTGCTTGTCACGACAAAATGATATTGAGTGCCTTACTGACCGGGGCAGATCCGCACCCATGCGGACAAATCCCGGTAACAGAATGACAAAGCGGACAACGTTCTTGATATGCCAACTTGTGAATAGGACGAATGATTTTCTTTTTTTGCCAGCCGATTTTATAAAATTGCGATAGTTTGTACTTTCGGGGGAAACTATCATTTTTGCAAATGAAAGAGTTATTTAACAGCATAGCAACGCAAAACGCTGAAATTCGCACAGTTGCTAAATCGTTACCTCTATTTCTCAAATAATTCGCTAAAAGTTTATTCTTCAATCGGTTAGGCCAAACCGATAAAAATCTAAAATACCATAATACAAGTATGATTGAAAGAATAAATAAGCAAATTAATTAGTCTATTATCTAAATATCAAGCCACTATTGGCATTATCTTTATCACCAATATATTGCTTGTAAAGTGTAAAACACCTATATTTGCAACAAAACCATCTATAGAAAAGCGGATATAGCCGGTATAAATATGATATAAGAATGAAGCAGGAAGAGAAAAAAATCGAAACAGACGAACCAATGAACAATTAGACAGGGATGTGATGTCCGAACTCGAAAAACTTGTGGCGGAACAGGGCTTCGGCAATGTCAATCTAAGTACTTTGACAAAGGCCGCAGGAATGGAAGCCAACGTATTCTATAGAAGATACGGTTCGATGGATAATCTCTATGACAGACTTGCCAAGCAATATGACTTCTGGATGAACAATGCCATCGATATTTCCAACTTGAATGTATTGGGACCTAAAAAGTTCTTCGCTGAAACATTCAAGACACTCTTCAGGAACTTGTCTGATAATCCTGTTATGCAAAAGCTGTTGCTTTACGAAATGTCAGTCGTCAATGATACCACAAAAAGAACGGCGGAAACGCGGGACATTATGAACCTTAATTTGATTACATACTATGAAACGCTGTTTAAACCTGCAAAAGTCAATATTAAAAGCATCGCCGCAATCCTAATCGGAGGAATTTACTATTTGATACTTCATAAGGAGTGTGCCAAAATCTGCACGATAGACTTTAATACCCCGGAAGGAGAAAAAGCCTTTTCAGAGGGAATAGACTTCTTGACTGATACCATTTTCAATAGATTGGAAGCGTATGAAAGAGACAGAAATGCAGTCCGGCAAATGCTGGCTGACGGCATAAGCGAGCTAAAGATATGCAAATACATGGGCATTAGCAAGAATGACTTAAAAGTGTTGCTCTCAAAGTAACCACGGCACTACTTTTTATATAGCCATATTTTATATGACTATATTTTTTTCTCACAATGCGATTGGAATAATCATATTTCCATTTTTAGAAGGATTTATGCAAAATAATATTCAATTATAAATCAATAGATTGACGGATATTTTAATGGTGTAACCATCCAAAATACATGTAAATTTATTTGGTTCGAATCCTAATAATAATTAAAATGTATATCATATTTATAAGCAAAATATATTTCTTATAATCTATTTATGCTACTTTTGTCGATTGAGTAATAAAACAAAAAAAGCATGAAGAAAATTATGTTACTACTCCTTTCTGGAGTAATTGTACTTACGAGTACGGCACAGGAAAAGGTTTACCAGATAGAAGAAATCACCGTTATCAACTATGGGGATGGCCGAATGCTCTTTCGCCTGAACAATGAAGAAAAGACCCCGCTCAACGGCTCTCACCGCCTGATTGACGGCTATCACTCGGAGTACATTCTCGCTGACTTTAAGGATGGCATGTATCATGGCAATTACTGACATTTCAAAGAGAACAAACTACTTGAAGAGTGCCATTACAAAGAGGGAAACAGGGATGGATTATATAAGCACTATTATGGTGACGGACAGACCGTGCAAAGTGAGCGAACGTTTATAGACGGCAAAGTGGATGGCGTGAGCAGGACATATCACTCGAACGGCAAAGTTGAAACAGAAAAAGTCTATAAGTTAGGAATTGAAGATGGTTATGACCGCCGATACGGCAGCGACGGCACTCTGACGCTCGACGAATGTTATAAAGACGGTAAACGCGATGGCAAATGGACTGAACATTTGTCGGGCAACGTAGGTGATGTGATCCGCATCAGTTTCTATAAGAACGGCTTGCCCGACGGTCAGTGGATCGAAACGTGGAAAGACGGCAAGCCCCGTAGCAAAAGTAGCTATAAAGACGGCAAAAAAGAGGGTGTCTGGATTAGATATGGTAAAGGCGGCAAGCCCGAAAAGTCCACCACCTACAAAAATGATGAAAAGAACGGAGAAGAGATTACTTATTTCACTGACGGCACTCCTGAAAAGTCGTCAAACTACCTCAATGGCAAATTGAACGGAGTGACAAAGGAATTCTATTTTGGATCAGGCAAATGCAAATCGGAATATACTTTCAAGAACGGTCAACGTGAAGGAGCATATAAACGTTACTTTGATACCGGAGAGTTGCGGGAGGAGGGTTGTTGTGAAGCTGATAGCGAGGTCTATCGCAAGGAGTATTACGCTAACGGCAAGCTCAAATCGGTTGCCGAGCGCAAGGGCGGAGGTTGGAATACTATTGAAAGATATGATTCGGAGGGTAACAAAGAGTAAATGATTAAAAAGCAGAAAAGCATGAGATATAAAAAGACTGTCAGATTGATACTGATATCCGTAATCATTGTTGGAAGTATTGGACTCTTTTATTCCAACGTATTGCAACCTCCGTTTATCCACATAAATGACGGTAAAAGATTGGTAAACCCAAGAGGAACAGACAGTATCTATATCTATACCGAGGATATATTGGTGGCACATCCTCCTAAGGATACTTTGGAGCGCATGAAGATGATGATAAACTATTACGACACAGCAGGCGTGTCTTTAGTTGATTTAAAGAAGCAAGGAGATATAACATTCTACTATATGGGATTTTCGAAAAACACCTGTGCTACCCGGTAATTTTATTTAGAGAATCAAGTTCATGTAGAATGTAACGGTAATGAAACCTATATAGGATCTATTGGCATTGTCCGCAGCATGGAAGGAAGTCCTGATAAATGGAAGATTTCCATAAGTTATAATCTGGGGACAGAGCCCGATGCCGATTATATCGGGTGCAAAACAAAGGATTACATTTTATATGACGAAAGAGATTCTAATTTTTATGAGAGGCATAAGGATGATGAAATCGTGCGATACTACCATGAGTTGCAGGAACGAAAACGACATACAAAGAGCGAGCCAAAGAGTGAACAGGAGATTTTTATATAACAATTTAACCTATAGAATATGAACAAGATTATAATGATTGCAGCCTTATCGGCAGCTTGTGCGTTTACGGGATGTAACAATGCGTCCAAACAAAGAACCGGGAATACCAGTTCGGAAACCAACTTGCCTTCATGTCAGAAGACATCACAGGACAAACTGAACGTGATAGAGATTGACGGTACACCGTATCTTGCACTGAATAAGTTACTGGTATTACCAGATGATGCGAAGAATGTGGCAATACCCTTGCCTGTTTCATTCCTCGGCTATTATAACTATGGACAAGAAAATCCGGGATATCAACCTGCCGATAGTTTGATCTCTTTCTTAAAAACACTCGGATTCGAGGGTATGGAATTTCATATGTGCCATACGCTTCCGTTCAGGAATAAGAATATTCTTCCGGTATTGCTTTGCCTGTCCTTAGGAGACAACGACTACTATCTGCTCGTGACCGTTGATGCCGAACGAGGTGAAATAATTGACCATTTAGAGGTAGGCGAATCAAACGATAACGGTAGAGTTTCATTCCGTATAGATACAGCGTTCAATATTGAGAGATTCAGCGCAGAAACAGTATACAATGAAACGGACAATACTAAAGAAGAGGTCTATAAAGAGAAATTAGGTAGCTATCAAATCGGATCTGACGGCAAAATATGTGATAAATAATGTACAAGACGTTTTATTAAATCAATAATAACATGAAACTTTAAAAAAATATCGTTACGGTACAATTGTTTTTTATATCTATTCTCTCAATTTATATGCAGGATATAATAATTGGAAATGGAAATTTTAATTATATAAAAATAGAAATGATGAAGTCTATAAAAATATTGTTCTGTATTGGTTCCCTGTTCACCCTTTCTTCGTGCAACAGTTGTGCTTCTACCAATGATCAGTTATTGAATGGAATTGATAACCTGATAGGTAAAGTGGACCGGTTTCTGGAAGAACATAAAGCCGTTGCCAAACCCCAACCGCCTATTGATTACGAGAAGGAAGGGGTAAACACCAAGCACTTGTTTATTTTTACGGATACTACCATGACTTACAATGGCAAATCGTTTATGCCGGGAATGACAATTGGAAAACTGTGTGAGATTTTCGGACAATACGAACGTCTTGCAGAGCCCGGAATTTATATTTGGGACTCTATAGGGCTTACTATGACTTCATTGGATGAAAGCGGAAAAGATAGTTCTCCTGTTAACGGAATACTTATCGATTGGAATATAGAGTTGCGGGGAGCTATCAGTGAAGACAATATAAAATGGCTAAGAAACCGTTGTCCCCGTCATTATTTCACGGGCAAAATCATTGTCGATGGTGCTGTTTTGGGTAGAGGGATGCATATTGACCAATTCTTAAAAAAAACGAATTTAAAATTTAGTAACGACCCGTTCCCACTGCTTTATTTCTGTGATTTGTATGACTGGGACTATACAAAAGCACCTATTCACCGAAAGGAAAAATACTATACTTACATGATTAGAAAATCGAATGATGGCACTGATATTGAAAGTTTTAATGCCGCCATTAATTCACGTGGTATTGGTGACCCTCCCTATGATGGCCCTGAATATGAAAAATATGTGAATGGAGAATGAAACAGCAAGAGAATAGAAGGTTTACAGCAAGGAATTATTAATAAGAAACTCAACTAAGGTGTTTGCATTGGCAAGTGTGACGCTTATTGTTCCAGCAAAAGAAGTACTATAATGAAGATAAGCATTATTCTAAAAATTCTCGGATTATCAATTGCATTAGCAATAATATCATTTTTTATTCTTAACTACCTGGCACGAAGTAGATTAAATAGAATAGTTAATCCAACTTTTGATATAACCAAAGTTGTTGCTATTGAGCGTGCTTCTATTTCGGAGCATTCAGAAGTCTACAACGACGGTCGTTTTATAGAGTATGAATGCGTATATAAGGATTCTTGTCTGGATTTGGTAAATCTGGGGCGTGTTGATTCGTTATTTCATCATGTGGAAGATATAGTGGAAGTTACAAATACTCCCATACCATTTCCTAATTCTTTTTTTCCATATTTAATAGCTGCTGAACCTTATAGCGTGAGTATTCAGATAACTTCTTTTTACAATGTCTACTCAATGCCCTATAGCTCTCTAAATAAGGTAAAATTATATATTAAAGGGCAGATTAAAAATAAAATTAGTGAGTCGACAACTACCGTTAAGTACGAAGTATCAGCAAATCGAATAGACATAGCTTTGAACAATAGTCCAGAGGTAGGGCTTTCCTATAATATTGGTATAGACAACAATAGGACTGACGCTGAATTAGTTTTTAATCTACATAATGGTAAGTTGTATGTTGTGGTATTGACAAAAGCACTTGATGTAAACAATTTGCTGAAAAAATATTTGCCATAAAGGATAGTATAGTACCTTATTATGTAGAACAACGAAGAAACAGTAAGAGATATGGGAATACAGAACTATAAATCAACGTAACATGAAACTTAAAACATTTATCGTTATGGGAGTATTTGTCTGCGTGCAAATGGGTTGTACACATCGTCGTGCTGTCCCATTCAACCGGAAAGGTTGGAACGAATGGGACGGCCATTATGCAAAATACGGAAATCGAGGGTGTCAATTCGAGCTAAGAATAAATGATAATGTAACAGCAGAAGTCAAACTATAAACTATATCTGAAATGAAAACGATATATAGTCTTTTATATGGAATGCTTGTACTCTTTAGCACCTGTGGGCAATCTAAGGTACAAGAAAAATTTGATACCATAACAACGTACAGCTATACAAACAGTTATGGTAAAGATGGACGCTTGGCCGAGGTTCTTATCAAACAACAATCACAATTTCTGGAGAATGGAGCATATATTTCGGGACGGGCTGTTGAAATTACTCAAAGATATAACTACCCGGATAATGATACGTACATGATTACAGAGACTGATGATTTATCTCCCAATGAAATATCAACAGTAATCAAAGGTAAAACTTTTGAAAAGTATTATACACTCAAAAATAATGATACCATTAAGTTTCGTATGCGTACTTATACGGATGCAACACAATCGAAGCCACTGGTGGAAAGAGAAAACTATACACTTTCCGGATTCCCAATTACTGATGAAGAGGAAAACATAAATATAGAATCAAATTATTATTATGATGATAAAGGTGATTTAATCAAAATAATAAAGAGGGATTTTAATAGCGGTGAAGTTGTCGAAACATATGGGCTTAAAGAAGTTATTGCAGATACGACAATTATTTATTACCGCATCAATACAGATACTTCATATGCTGTAAAACGATACATAGATAATGGCAAAACCATTGAGATTACATTCGATGAAAATCAGAAGCCGCAGAATAAAATCACCAATTATACGGCCAATGGCTTTGATATTAAAGTAAGAGAATCAGTAAAAAACGGAATTATTACAGTTGATAGCATCTATCAGATAAAAGGAAAAAAGGTTAGAAGTGTTTCCGTCTCGCCTGAAAATAAATCGGTCACTACATTAGAATATGACGGAAAAGGCAATATTACAAAGGAAATTTGCAAATCAAAGTCGGATATTACTATCTCAAATGAAGAGCTGAATGAGATGATTCAACGTTATAAGATGATATGAAACCAGAAAGTGCATATAAGTTGGTAAAAATATGGAGCCATACGAATGCAACAATCATGACTTTGCTTTTCGTAATTCAATGTCATTCTCTTTGGCATGCATTCTGTGTAATTTTTACTATGCCGCTACTCGGTATTGGTACAATAGTAATGTATGAGACTCAAGCTAATGATTACACCGCTCTGAAGGAAAATCTGACAGAAAAGAAGAAAAAGGAAATGCCCTATATCCGTTGGGACGAAGTAATCAAAGATGCACGTAAAGACTATTTATGGGGAGTAATCGGTAGTATAATCCTAAACATTATATATTCCGGGTTTATAATATTTATCCTATGGATGATAATATATGAAGGAGTGTCGACTATTTTTTCATAAATTCATTTCACCATACAAAGAAAAATTGGAAATTATGGAACAAAAAACAATGAAAGGTCATAAACATTCTCTTAATAAGTATCATCAATGGGCTGATGAGGTTCAAGTAGGAAAAGAGGCAGAACAAAGGGAAGAACGGAAATGGAAAAAGATTTTTTTCATTATGGCATTATGCGTTAGTTTATCATTTTGTGCTGTATTTTTTGTCACCTGTTCTCTTTTTGAAACGGCAACAATCACTAATCTTGCTCTTTCGGTAGTAATGATGTTAGTTATTACTTCTGTTTGGCTTATTATGATACTTTATTTAATAATCCCCAAGATATATCCTAAAATTCCTCTTATCAATAACGTCCAACTTAAGTATTATGGTTGTTTCGATTTCGGAAATAAATGGGTTAGTGAAAATATAGAGGTATTTAAGCAGTTTGATGACAAGAAAATCATCATAGATGCAACCTCCCCGACTCGAAATGGTGCAGCAATTTTGTATATTGCAATTTTGATAACATTGGCATTATTTGATTTCTATCCTAAAGTATATGACAACCTATTAGATGGAGATATCTGGGGGACTACTCAAGCTTATACTGTTTATCACAGAATTCTGGATGAGCGAGGTGTATTATTACAAATAATGATAACGTCATGATAAATAAACTCTCGTTTGCAAGCAATATGGCATTAGCATCTGTTTATGCAATTTTTATTCTATTAGCACTACTTTCCGTTTTATCCCCCCGACGAACAGTTATCTTCGACCGGGAAAAGAAAACAATCACCATTCCTCCGCGTTGGAAGATACACAAAGCGGAAACTATACCGTTTTATGATGCCGTTATTACATTTGGTGCTAAAGTAGATAAAAAATCATTTAAGGGAGATGAGGAAATAGTAATAGCTAATTACAAACACCTCGTCAAGGGAGTTTCTTTGCAGTTTGCTGGTCGTACAAACGGGTATTGTTTTGCTCGTTTGATTCAAGCTTATATGACTGAAGACGATTTATCAAATCATCCTGAATTTGAAGCTTTCAAACAGATACAAGAGGAAATGAGAATAAACAAACTACGGAAAGAGGCTGAAAAGCAATAATACAATGAAAAGCCATAAAGAATATAAAAATGAATATCAACACTGGCTTGATGAAATTCAGGCATTAAATAAAGCAGTGCAACATGATGCGAAAAAATGGAAAATTGTAGGCTGTTTTTTCGCTCTGTGTGCGAGTCTATCATTCTGTGGTTCATTTTTTGCGGCTTGCTTTATCTGTGAGATAGCAACAATAACCAACTTGACTTTATCTGTAGGTGTTACAATATTAGGATTTTGCTTTTGGTTAGTATTGATATTTTACAAAGTAGCTCCTAAAGTTTTCCCAAAAATTCCTCTTATTAACAATGACGAATTTGGACATTATGGTTGTTTTGATTTCCGAGATGAATGGGTGTATAAATATATTGATGTATTTAAACAATTCGATGAGAAAAGAATAGTGATTGATGCAAGTAATCATGATAAAGTTGGAGTGTTTTTGACTTGTCTTTTGGCTTTTGTTTTACTTGCTCTATTGGAAATGTTTCCCTTTAGAGACGGAAATAATAATTTCGTAGATAATTTTCTAATTGTTTACGCTTATACGATTGTATTGATATTGGGAATACCGATGCTTTTATCCCCCCGAAGGACAATTGTCTTTGACCGAGAAAAGAAGACAATCACTATTCCTCGCCGTTGGCTAATCCATAAAGAAGAAACGATACCATTTCAAAAAGCGGTGATTTCCTTTGGGCAGGATGCTCTCCGAGGAATTGATGGCGTAGTCATAGCCAATTACCAGCATCTTGTTGGTGAAGTTTCTTTGCAGTTTGCCGGGCGTACAAACGGGTATTGTTTTGCCCGTTTGATTCAAGCTTATATGACTGAAGAAGATTTATCAAACTATCCCGAATTTGAAACTTTCAGGCAAATACAGGAAGAAATCAATATAAACAGACTATGACAGAAAAACAGGTGACATGAAAAAGCAGAAAAAAAAGAGCAACAAGCAATCGAGGCGTGAAATCATAGCCGATGTCAAGCGTAGAGAGGCCGAGTGGAGAAAGGAAAGGAGAAAAGAAAGGTGGCGTATATGCAAATCCCATATCATATTGTGGGGAATATTCATATCTTTCTTTCCATTACTTGTATTTGTCACGGGGTCAGATATACGTAACACCTTCACCAATATCATACTTGGATTGATAACCATTAACGGGTGGATTTGCCTGTGCATGTATTTGCTGTTTAAAGAAGCCCGGAATCTGACCGTCTGGATACCTTTGAAAAATGGCGAAAGTACGGGAAACGCGCAATGGTTACCGGATTCTTCAGGGATTCCGGTAGAGCCTGAATATTTAAGCCGGTGTGATGACAAACAGATTGTTATTGATAATGACGGCATCTCGATGAGAATGGTGATTTTCCTGATCTGGCTTTTTGTATTTTTAGTTTCGGTTTGCGCCGGTTTAATTCCTTCAAACCTTACAACTGAAGATTATGGAAGTATATTACTGCTTCTTGAGCTGTACTTGATTATCCTGACAGCAGGAATAAGTGCCATTCTACAGCCGTGGCGGCGGATTGTTTTTGATCGTGTTTCCAAAACCGTAACGATACCGGGACGACTTCTGTTGCATAAAAAAGAAACGATACCTTATAGTCAGACTGAACTCACGATTCGTTATTATAGGCATAGTTCACGGCTTGCAGCGGATATAATAATTTCCAATGCCAATTCATCCAGTCTGTTAAGTGGAGTCTCCTTGATGCCCGGTGATCTGGATAAGGCCAGGCGTTTTGCACGTTTCATACAACTATACATGGAAGAAGAGGAGTTGCCGGACATACCGGAATTTGAGAAATACAGAAGTAAGGTAAACGTTTAAATTGAAATAATAATGGGTTATGATTCTGTATGATTATTTATTTTACTGTTCCTATAAAATGGGTATGAGGTCACATAACTTTGACGGATTACCAGTGTTAGCAGGCATGATGATGGTTATACCCAATATGGCTATACATTAACAATAGGGGGGTTACAGCAAGGAATCATCAATAAGAAACTCAACTAAGGTGTTTGCACCGGCAAGTGTGACGCTTATTGTTCCATCAAAAGAAGTGCTATACAATGAAGATAAGCATTATTCTAAAAATTCTCGGATTATCAATTGCATTAGCAATGATATCATTTTTTATTCTTAACTACATGGCACAAGGTAGATTAAATAGAGTAGTTAATCCAACTTTTGATATAACCAAAGTTGTTGCGATTGAGCGTGCTTCTATTTCGGAGCATTCAGAAGTCTACAACGACGGTAGTTTTATAGAGTATGAATGCGTATATAAGGATTCTTGTCTGGATTTGGTAAATCTGGGGCGTGTTGATCCGTTATTTCACCATGTGGAAGATATAGTGGAAGTTACAAATACTCCCATATCATTTCCTAATTCTTTTTTTCCAAATTTAATAGCTCCTGAACCTTATAGCGTGAGTGTTCAGATAACTTCTTTTTACAATGTCTACTCAATGCCCTATAGTTCTCTAAATAAGGTGAAATTATATATTAAAGGGCAGATTAAAAATAAAATTAGTGAATCGACAACTACCGTTAAGTACGAAGTATCAGCAAATCGAATAGACATAGCTTTGAACAATAGTTCAGAGGTAGGGCTTTCCTATAATCTTGGTATAGACAACAATAGGGTTGACGCTGAATTAGTTTTTAATCTACATAATGGTAATTTGTATGTTGTGGTATTGACAAAAGCACTTGATGTAAACAATTTGCTGAAAAAATATTTGCCATAAAGGATAGTAGTACCTTATTATGATATAAAATATGTATTTAGATATGCGTAACCACCTGCAAACAACGAGAATTACCTGCAACTAAACTATTAAATATCAATACTATTTAAAATTTAACACTTCACACACCTTATTTGTTGTTCCGCCATTTTCCGCATATTTTTGTGACGTATTTCTATCGCGGTGAATGTACGGGATTTTTTATTGCTACAAAATCGAAGCCTGTTGACATCGGTTTACAACCGTTTACCAAAGGCGACAAACGGCAGAGAAAAATGCGAAGACTGCCACAGATATTTACCCGGTTTACAACAGACGACAACGGTTGACCTATGTTCACTTCCCGATAGAATACACGAAAAGAGTGTGAAATATCAAAAAAGGGAAGAATGAAGACAACCAAGAAATGTGTATTTTGCGGCAGAGCGTTCACAACCAACAGCGGTATGCGGAAATACTGCTCCGTGCGTTGTGCTGACGAAGCCAAGAAAGCGAAGAAGAAACGGCAGCAGGATTTGCTCAATGCCGTAGAACCAGTTTTAGAGATACAGTATCAGGAGTATCTCACCTTTTCAAAGGCGGCAATCCTCATGGGATGCTCACGCCAGTACATTTACAAGCTCGTGGCACAAGGCAGGCTGCGAGCCTCGCGCATCAGCAACCGCATGGCGTTCATACGCAGGGCCGACATCGAAAAGATGCTGGAGGACAACCCTTATAATAGGGTGATGCCCGGTACCCGTCCGAAGCTGGACACTGCCACCGGTCAAAAGAAGTCCGGCAAGGAGAGACAAGCCGCTGTACCGGCTTCCGAAGAAATCCTCTCCTACATTTCCGGTGAGGAAGTCCTTTCCATTTATAAGGTAAAGAAGTCATGGCTTTACACCACCGCTAAGCGCAACCAAATCCCCATCTGTAAAATTGCGGGTAAGAACTATTACAGCAAAAGCCATGTGGAGGAGTGTCTCGGTCTGACCACGGACATTGCCGCCATCACGGACTGGCTCACCACGGAACAGGTGTTTGAGGTGTTCGGCATGAAATCGAAAGCCATCCATGCCTATGCCTACAGACATGGCATTCCCACCAAAAAGGAATACGGCATCCTTTATTATTCGAAGACACACCTTGACGAGTTGCGCCGAATTGACCTGACAGAGGACGAGAACTATTGCACCGTGGAAGACGTGTCGGAAAAATACGGACTTTCCAAGGCCAACATCCACCGCATCGTCAAGGTACACGGCATCGGAAAGCGGAAAGTGGGTATCAGAAACTTCTTGCTCCGTTGCGATGTGGAACGTGCGATGGCGGAAAGAGCCGCCAAAAGGCTGTAGCCGTCGGCAAATTCCCATTGACGGCACGTTTATCTGTCAATTACCGTCAATGACAGGCATCAACGGCATATCATTCGGTTCCTTTGCACCGTGGAGAAAAGCTCCACCAAGTAATATCCATCAAAAAGAAAGAAAAAATTATGGCAAACATTTGCAAGACCGTGAACCTATACACACGGAAAATCAAGGGCGGCAAGATGCTGTCCTACTTCCTCGACTATTATCCCGGCTACCGGGACGAGGCCACCAACAAGGTGATGCGCCACGAATCGCTCGGCATCTACATCTACGCCCACCCGAAGACACAACGGGAAAAGGACTACAACGCACGGCTGACTGAAAAGGCGGAAGCCCTGCGCTGCCGCAGGTACGAGGAAATCGTAAACGAGCGTTACGAGTTCTTTGACAGGAACAAGCTGAACGGCAGTTTCATCGATTACTTCAAGACCTACGCAAGCAAGAAGAACTCCCGTTACGAACAGGCATTCCTGCACTTTGACCGCTTCGTGGGAGGCAAATGCACATTCGGGGAAGTGACCGTGGAACTGTGCAACAAGTTTCTGGAATACCTGCGCAGCACACCGCAGGCCATCCATCAGAAACGCAAGCTGCACACCAATACCATCGCCAGTTATTGGTCGGCATTCCTCGGAACGCTTCACACCGCCCACCGGGACAGGAAGATAAAGGAGAACCCCTGCCCGTATCTGGAGCGGGTGCAGACCATCCCATCCGACAAGGTGGGGCTTTCCGCAGAGGAACTTGCCAGGGTCGCGGAAACCCCTTGTGAGATACCTGTTTTGAAGACCGCCTTCCTTTTCTCCTGCCTGACTGGGTTGAGAAAGAGCGATGTAAAGACTTTCTCGTGGGAAATGATACAGCCGGAAGCGGACGGGACGCTCTACATCACCACCCGTATGCAGAAGACCAAGCAGATAATCTACAACCCCATTGGCGAGGAAGCCCTGCAACTGATAGACGGCAGCAGGGAAGGTCTGGTATTTCCGGGGTTCAAGGACAGCATGACACAGGCCCCGTTCAAGAAATGGATAAAGGCGGCAGGCATTACCAAAAAACTGACCTTTCACGGGGCAAGGCACACTTTCTGCTCGCTACAACTCGATGCCGGGACGGACTCCAGAACCGTGCAGGAACTTGTCGGGCACAAGAACCTCGCCACCACGCAACGTTATCTTGACAGTGTGAACAGCAGGAAGAAGGAAGCGGCCAACCGGATTACCTTGAAACGTGCCGCAGAATGAAAAACACGGCTTTTCACCGGCTTATAGTATGATTTTGAGTATGAAATCATACTATAAGCGTAATTTTCCGTAAATATTTGCCTTTACCTGCAATTTTTGGGGGCGGTATAGCAGGTTTCATTATAATTTTGCAGTAAACAACCGCTGACAAGGCGCAAAAATCCGTAGAACAATGAAGAATCATAACACGATTGTCAATACTGAGAACTGCCTCTTTTATGGCTTGCCCGGCATCGTCATACTTGCCGTATCATTGATGGCGTCTACCCGAATTGGTGCGGATTTCGGAGGGGACACCTTTGTAAAGACCGTTTCCTTTTTGGGCTGCAACGGCCTGTTATGGCTGCTGTACCTCGTATTGTGCCAATACCTGCTTGCAGATCTGCTGGCGATATGCCTCCCAAAGAAGAAGACTGCCACCGTCGGGGTATTGGAGGCGAAGCCCGAAGCCGGTATGACTTTGTCCGAAACGGTTGCTGAACAGCCAACCACTCCAACCCCAGTTTTAAGTCAGGAGCAATACCAGTCCTATTGCGCGGATTTCGAACGGCAAAAACAGGAGGCCCGGGAAGAACTTGCCACATCCGTATTGGGATATGTCAACAGGAAGATGGCACCATTCACCACGGAAGAGAATCTTGCCCAGCTCTGTAATGAGGTCAGGACATGGTGCGACAATCCTCTACATAGCCCCAAAGCCATCAGACTGAAACCTGTTTCCAACCCGAAAGACCGGCTGAGGACTGTTGACTTCAAACATTTCGTGTGGAACATCGGCGCACGGCTCGGGTTTGAGAACGGATATTCGGTGCAGGTACAGGCCGGATTTATCAAGAGACTGTTTCCGAATGAACTTGCCGACATAGAACTCACGTCACTGGCCAGAAGTCTGACCAGCGAGCCGGACAAGGGGCACATCAAGTTGGACAAGCCCCTGCATACAGACAACTATATCTTCCATTCATAGAAAATCCCACATACATTTTTGGCAATCCGTACAGGGAAGTCCGTCTCGGGCTTCCCTATACCGTTATATGCCATTATGTATGATTGGCATCCATAACCAGTCGCCCGCAGACTGTCCAGAGTGTCTTTCCTCCCTTATATTGCCTGTCATTCCTTGATAATACGATTATCTGACGATTACCGTCAATGGTCTGAATCACAACCATATCATAACATTCCTTTGCAGCATCAAAATTTTATGAATATGGAAAACGGACTTACATTCAACGACCTTCCGCAAGTCGTGGCCGGGCTTCGGGACGAGGTAATCGGCATGAGGCAGATGCTCACCAGTCTGCAAAAAGAGAACGGGCAGCGCAAGGAGAACACCCACCGACCGATGTCGGTGGAAGATGCTGCCGAGTATCTGAAGATACCGCTGCGCACCCTTTATATGAAATTGGGCAACGACACCATTCCGGCCACAAAACCCGGCAAACGGTATGTACTCTATCAGGATGAACTGGACAAATGGCTGGAGTGCAACCGCAAGAATCCCGTACCGCTGACCGTGGAGGAAGAAAACGCGGCTGTCCTTGCCTCCAACAGGCGTAAACCCTACAACCGAAACTGGTAGCCATGGAAACCGGAGAGAAGAATGACAACATCCGGGAGCGGCCTTTCAATGTGATAGCCGCCATCGGTGCGGAACTGGATAGCCAAAGGCAACAGGCGGAAAACATACCGGCACAAAGCGGTATGTTTTCCGTCAAGACCGCCAACTTGACCATTCAAGAAGCAGCCAACCGACCGAACCCTGTCCCCCTGTGGCTCACGTTGTGGTATCAAGGAGAAGTGTGCTGCCTTTTTGCGGATAGCAATCTCGGCAAGTCCATCTATGCCGTGCAGATTGCGGCTGCCATTGCGGAAGAGCGTAAAGTCCTCTACTTTGATTTCGAACTTTCGGACAAGCAGTTCCAGTTGCGCTATACCAATGAGGCCACAGGACAATGCCACCGTTTCCCGGATGACCTGTACCGGGTGGAGATTGCGAGGGACTGTCTCTGTCCGCAGGACGATTTCGAGAACGCGTTGATTATGGAAATCGAGCAGTTGTCCGTGAAAATGGGGTGCAAGACCCTTATCATTGACAATCTGTCCTATCTCTGCATGACTTCGGAAAAGGGCGAGGATGCCGGCAGGCTGATGTCAAGGCTGATGGAACTGAAACGCAAGTATGGACTTTCAATCCTGATACTGGCGCACACGCCCAAGAGACAGCTGAATATGCCGATAACGCAGAACGACCTTGCAGGAAGCAAGAAACTCTACAACTTCTTTGACAACGTGTTTGCCATCGGCAAGAGTGCGAAAGATGAGAACCTGCGGTATATCAAGCAGCTCAAGGTGAGGTACGGCAACTTCGAGTATGGCAGTAACAACGTGATTGTGTGTGCTATTGAGAAAGCGGACGATTTTCTGCGGTTCGTCACGCTCGGCCATGCCGCTGAATCCGCACACCTCAAGGAGATAACGGAAGAGGAACGTGGCAGGATGAGGAATGAAGCCCGTACACTTCACTCGCAGGGGATGTCCTACCGTGCAATCGGAGAGAAACTCGGCATTTCCAAGACCACGGTCGAGAGGTATTGCAAGCAATGATGCTACCGTGTCCCGGTGTCCCACCTTTCCCCTATGAGACGGCAGGACACCGTGGACGGTTGAGGACACATGGGACAGGTGGGACAAGATGGGACACTCGTCAAAATCCCCCTGTAAACCCCAAAGGAGTGGAAACAATCATAGAGATACTGAATAAATCTGGTAAAATCTTGCATCCATGCGCTGTCCCACAGTGTCCCACTGTCCCAGCCATCCCACCCGGCACGGGGTGTAAAAGTGGGACACAGGGACAACAAAGTTCAATAACGAATAAAGAAATGTGACATGATGTATCAGTTGGAAAAATACAAGAACCGCAGCAGCCGTCATACCTGCCCCAAATGCGGGCGGCCAAGATGTTTCACCTACTATGTGGACGAGAACGGAAATCCGCTTGACAAGTCTGTGGGAAGGTGTGACCATGAGAGCGGATGCGGCTATCATTATCCGCCAAAGGACTATTTCAAGGACCATCCTGACAAGGATATGCCCGAAACACGGCCATTCCCGAGCAAGGCTATCAGAAAAGGCAACCATAGCAACACCCCCATTGATACCATACCGATGGAATATGTCACACGTTCACGGAGCGACAACAGCCATCTGGCACAGTTTCTCTTTTCCCTGCAAAAAGACAATGAGGCTGTCTTGAAACGTGTGCTGGATGATTACCGCATGGGAGCGACCCGGAACGGGGCGACCATTTTCTGGCAGATTGACAGGGACAACCGTGTGCGTGGCGGAAAGATTATCCCCTACAACAAGGAGGGCGGACACCGCATCAAGGACAAGGGCGTGAACTGGGGTGCATAGCCTGTTGAAAAAACAGGGTGTGTTCAATCAGGATTGGACACTTGCCCAATGTCTGTTTGGCGAACACCTGCTGTCACTACCGGCAAATCAGGACAAGGTGGTGGCTGTGGTGGAATCGGAGAAGACCGCCCTCGTCTGCTCCGTACAATATCCCGATTGTGTGTGGCTTGCCACAGGAGGAAAGAGCCAGTTGTCTGTTGACAAGATGAAAGTGCTTGCCAACCGTACCGTGGTATTCTTTCCCGATATGGACGGTTATCATGAATGGACGGAATGTGTAAAGGCTTTCACATTCTGCCGCAATGCCAAAGTATCGGACGTGCTGGAGCAGAACGCCACGGAAGCCGACCGTCTGGCGAAAATAGACATAGCGGGCTTGGTTCTCCGTGAATGGCAGTCACTCCGGCGATACCATGAGGACACACCGCTTGCAAGGGTGCGGAGGATGATTCAGGAAATGACGGAACGTAATCCCGTCCTGCAAACATTGATAGACACCTTCGGTCTCGTTCCGGTCGTGGACGACGGGTAAACCCGGCTGGCCGGTTGTAAGGCTTGCCGCTCATATAGCCCACTATAACTACACGCTCCGCTTTCGTAGTTGTGGGCTCTCCCGAGGGGATTATGGCTTTGCCTTAATGACCCACTCAGGGTGCTACCCTGAGAACCCGGCAAGGACTTTCAGCCCTATGCAACCCGACCAAAGAGTGACCCTCTCTTTGGAAACTCCGCTTAGGAAACTGTCCTAAGAACCTTATCGATTCGTTTCACTCAAAACCGAATAAAATGGCACAGACATCAGACCATATCAAGCCTTGCAACATAGGCAGCAGCGAGGCGCACAACAGGCGCACACGCGAATATCTCAAACACATCGGCAAGGAGAAATTCTACATCCGTACCGACCTTACACCACAGAACTCGTCATGGGTCTCACCGCTCATGGAGGGTAAAGACCTGACCGCCTATTATAACGAAATCGCCCGGATGGTAAAAGAGAAAACTGGACGTGCGATGCAGACCAGGGAGCGGACAGTCACCAACAAGAAAACCGGCAAGACAAAAGTCGTCAGTGGCAGTTCTCCGCTTCGTGAAAGTGTGGTGGTGTGCAAAGCCGACACGACCATTGACCAGCTTCGGAAGTATTGCGACCGCTGCCACGAGCGTTGGGGCATTACCGCCCTGCAAATCTTTATACACTTGGACGAGGGGCATTACGGCATACCGGGCAACAGTTCCACATGGAAGCCGAACTGCCACGCCCATATCGTGTGGGACTGGATGAACCATGAGACAGGCAAATCCTGCAAACTCGGCAAGGCAGACATGAGCCTGATGCAGGACATGGTGGCTGAATGCCTTGAAATGGAACGCGGCACCCGAAAGGAGGAAACCGGCAAGGCTCATCTGGAACGCACGGATTTCATCATCGCCAAACAGAAGCGGGAAGTGGAAGAAGCCGACAACAGGAAGAAAAGCCTCGACCACGAGAACCAGGTCCGTGAGAAAATCGGTGCGGAACTGGATAATGAGATTGCACGGAAGCAGAACAAGGCGAACCGGGAGAACGGCAATACCATCCTGTCGGGATTGGCCAGGCTGACCGGAAAAGGGCAGTTTGCAGAGACGGAAAAGGAGAATGCCGCTCTAAAAAAGCGGTTGGCAGATATGGTGCGCAGGATAAAAGCGATGGAACAGGAGTACCGCTCACAGTTAGGGCAAGCGTCCGAAAGGCAGGCAAGCCTTGAAGCCACCATCAAAAGGCTGCAATCGGAAATGGCTCATCTTCGCAAGGAAGCCGAAGAGAAGGATAGGCAAATCGCATGTCTTGACAGGTTGGCTTATCCACAGCGTTACCGTCTCTCTTCGGGAGCAGAGCTTACCCATATCCATGTGCCGAACTATCTTCATCCCTCCCTGCATATCTGGACGAAAGTCGGGAATGAACTTTTTGATGATGTGAAATACGGCATATCATACGAAACAGCCCAACGACATTTGCGTGGCGAACTGACGGACGAGGAATTTGTCAATGCGGTTTTTGAACCGCAAGAGCAAGTGAGTGTAGCGCAAGCTCAATTAATTGCTTGGGGCTGCTTTTATGTTGGCAAGCGGTGGACCGGCACAGGCTCATGTGGGTACTGGCGGAGGCGGCTCGCAATCGGATTTGCCGTGGAGAGAAAAGAGAAGAAATGGTTATGGTGTTAAAAAGAGACGATAAACTCTACCAAACAAACATCCTCTGTGTGCATAAAGCACAAGTATACCTTGTCAAGTGTTTAATAATCAGTTGTCATTCGCAGATTCTCAACCTTTTACATGTGAGTCTGCGAATCTTTCTATATATTTGTAGCCAAATAATGACAATTTAGAATATGTACAACAGGAATTAATATGAGCGACAAAATATCAGCAAGAGAAGCATTTGACAATGCTACCTACAAGCAAGCAGCAGATAAAATCAGACAGATTCTATCTGCCATTCGCAACAACCCAGCGTCTTCCGCAAAACGTTGGGTATGGGAACTTATGCAAAATGCAAAGGATATTCCAAACAAGTACGGCAAAGTTTCTGTAGAAATTGAACTAATCTCCGAAAACGAGTTACAATTTAGACACAACGGGAATCCATTTGGTATTAAAAATATTACTGGTCTTATTAGACAAGTCAGTTCGAAGGACTCTCTAAATAGTGATGAAGAGACTACAGGCAAGTTCGGAACAGGATTTATCTGTACTCATCTATTGTCTGATGTAATAGATGTCGATGGTGTGCTAAACTATGATACTTATAGGAAGTTTACACTTTCATTGGATCGTAGCGGTAGAAGTTCTGAGGAATTGATGCCTCGTATAAAAGAAGTTGAAAGCGTTTTTTATGAGCCTGAACGTCATTTTGATGAAATAACAGATTATGAAGCAAATCGTGAAGAGGGTGATTATGACACAGTTTTTACTTATCATCTAACTTCTGTCGAAAAGTTAGAATCTGCACAAGCTGGATTAAAAGACTTGGTAAACACTCTACCGATAACCCTTGTCACACAATCTAAGAAAATAAAACAGGTACATGTCATTGATAGAATAAGCAAATCTGATGTTATATATAAGTGTAACTCTGTCGAGTTAGACGATAATGTCACTTTTTCAAAGATCAGCATCAATGATACTGTAAAAATGTATTTGTCATACATCACAGAAGAAGTAGCCCTTACTATTGAGATAAAGCAAACAGAAGATGGGTATGAATTGATAAAGAGAGATAGCAAACAGCCAGTCTTATATCGTGATTTTCCATTGATTGGTTCTGAAAAATTCTATTTTCCATTCACACTTAATGGCTTTAGATTATGTCCTACGGAAAAACGTGATAATATTCCACTAAATGGAGAAGACAATGAAGAAGCTAAGGATAACCGTACAATAATTGAGCATGCTGTAGATACTGCAATTAAATTCAATGAATGGCTGATTGCACATAATGCAACCAATAGGTATTTGCTCGCTTTTTCAAGAAGACCCGAACCTGAAGTGGCATATGATGAACGCGTTGCTTTACCTTGGATAAAAGATCTTCAATCTGAATGGAGAAGGCAGCTGCTTTCGCAGCCATTGACTGAAACGAAAAACGGCGTATATGAGCTCAGTGAAATATCAGTTCCTTCATTTGCCGGATATGGCGAATCAAATGCAAAATCCACCAATGAAAAGTTCTTCGACTTGGTTGATGGTTTTTATTTAGGTCGTGGACAATTGCCTAAAAAGGAGCATTTACAAGGTTGGCTCGATGTATTACGACCTGAATATTCTACATGGAATGCTGATTTAAAATATGAGAAAGATGATTTTCTTACTGATTTAGAATCTGCTAAATCAGTAAGTCAGCTATGCTCACAACTGAACAAAAGCGAAGCCGAAATATACAATTGGCTGAATGACGTTTATAGCTTCTTAATAGAGCAGAATTGTCTGAATGACTTTGATAAATATTCTATCATCCCTAATATGGAAGGTACATTCATGAAGTTAGAGGAATTGAGTTCCGACAACTCCGAACCAATACCTTCAAAATTAATGGATCTATATAACAAGGTCATGCCATCAACCATAAACAGTAAGATACTCAACTATTCAATAAATTCTGCGGTATTTGGCAATTCTCTAAAAGTTTTCGCACTCAAGGATATTATTGAATGGTTCAATAAAAAGATAACTTCTAAAGATACTTACATTTCGGATGGAAAAAGTTATTATGCGAATTTTTATTTGGCCTACAATATTATAGAATTGTATCCAAAAGGTATTGATGATTCAGAATACGTTTCGTATAGAAAACAATTGTATAATTTCAGTAATGCAGATGGAAGAAATAACCCATTTTCACCTATAGCTGTAGATAATCGAGATCTATGGCGAGAAGCTGATATATATTGGTTTAACGACAATTACAGATATATTGCAGATAAAAAAACTGTAGATAACTTATCGAAGACTTATTTCAAAGAACCTAAAAGTATAGAAGATACATTGAATTGGCTGAATGAGTACATTCAGTTTTACAGAGATAACTCGAAAGGTGATTTGATTAAGGATAAATGTATCTTCCCTAATCAACAACTTGATTTGAAGAGTCTAAATTATTTGAGATATGATGACGATATAGAGGAGGTGTTTAAAGATCTTGCTGATTATGCCTTGAATGTTGAAAACACCAATGATAAATACAGACATGTTCTTCTGCATCGTTCTATTAGTGGCTATGAAAAGCATAACCCTCTCACTCTCAATGAGGTTTATAAATACATTAAGGAGGACGTATTCGACAAAAGTAGTGGCAACATTAGAGATGTCATTTCAAAACATGCTATATCGATAATCAAGAGATCGGAAGATTCAGAGTCTCAAGAAACTAAACTTTACGGATTTGTCAAGACTGTATTTGGAGATTCAATACCAAAGATAGCTTATGTAGACCAAAGCACGGGATTTAACTGGGGGTTTGCTCAAGAATATTATCTGAAAAAGTTATGCAAAACTATAGCTGAGTCTGTGAATCTGGCAGGATTGAAAGAACTTTCAGACGGTTTTGTTGATTATACAGACAAAGATTTGATAGAATGGGTGGATAGTCTAATCGAATTTCTTCATTCCTATAAAAGTAAGAAATATTGGACTATTATTACTGATTCAGATAACGGATATGGTATATGGTTGAACCAAAATTCTGATTTCTGCCGTTTTCAGGATATTAGGAAGGATGAAAATATTCCCAATGAGCTAATAGAACTCGTAGCGAACAATAAGCATGTTGCGTTTGACTATAAAGAACAACTGTATAATTTGGATGCAGCGTATACATCATATCTCGAAACGAACCCTGTTACAATCGAAGAGGTAGGTGAATATCTTGATGAGAAGATTGAAAAATATGAAGGTGACAAACAAGATAAAGACTTTGCTGCTCTGATATTCGCTGTAGGAAAATTATGCTCATCACACAAGGAATTGGGCAAAATAATGAAGTATTACTCAGAAAAGAAGAATGCTCTTATAGTTGGCTCTCTTGGCGAAGGTAAGACTCTCGATTTGGTTGGATCTATTATTCAGCATGGAGATGAAAAGCTCCAAGCTATTAATGACATACTGAACAATAATACTGTTGAAGACCTCTGTGAAGTAAGTAAAATATTGAGGGGTTGTCCTGATGGCAAGATTGAAAAGCTCAAAGACTTCATAAGCAAGATTTCTGGTGAGGAGCCTACTGTTATAGATGAAGATACACCTATAGGAGGTGAAGATTCGATGGATTTAGTATTAGTCCCGAAGACTTATGAAATAGAAAACGTAGAAAATTTCGAAGGTCAGATTCTAAATGTGAAGGCTGATCAAGCTCAGTATGCAGGTCTTTCGCTTGAAGAAATAGAAAAATATGTTAGTGAAGCCAAGGATAGAGTGGTAAAATATTTCAGAGAGCTGAATGATAAACACGATAGTGGCTATCAGTTTGATTCTGAGAAAATATGCAAACACTCTTATAGTCAATTGTATGGTATCTCAGACAAAGATGGCAATGAGATACCAATAGTTGTGCATAGTTACAAAGGCCCTCAATATAGATATTTTGACCTTAACTGGTATGACTGGCAATTACTTTCATGCAAAAATTCTCTCTTGTTCGTTTTGACCACTACAGGACTTCAGTGTATTCCTCTGTATGCACTTCCTGTTAGAAATGTCAACATTGAGATAGATAATGAAATGGCTGATATGAATAGAGCGGCATTACTAACGCTTGCTGCTGTGAGCAAAGAATATTCATCCATTAGTTTCGATTTCGGAAATAATATGCCACATGGCTTTGATAAACTGCTCCCATTTAATTTTGTTCCAAAGGAAATAAAGGAGTGTGTTCAGTCTATTAAAGAGGTATGTGATCAAAACATCCCCCAAATATCCAATATGTACAATTCAGCTAGAAACATACCATTGATTAGAAGTACAGAAGGCTATTCTGTTGCTTTGAAAGAGTATGAAGAGACAGGAAAAATGAGGGATGAGTTTGAGGCACCTATAAATGATTTGAAAGTTCCTGAAGTTGGTACTACATACATTGATTAAATGAATTATGAATATCGATCGTAAGAAACATTGGCAATTCCTCGAAGATGAATTAAAAGCTGAAACTGAGGAATTTAAAAAGATATATCTAACCACTGCAATCTCCCTGCTTAAAAACAGTGGGGGGATGCATGTGGCGCAATTCTTGTCGTTCAAGGACGGAGAAATGATTATGAAATTCTCCGTATCTCGACCTCTGCCAAGAAAAGGTGATTTCCTAGTATGCATGGTTTTACCTCCTCAATTGCAAGATTATCGAACATGGGGAGATAAGACTTATCGTGACCTCTATAAAGCTAGATACAACTCAACAGATTGTGTCTGCATTTGGCATTCACCTGCAAATGACCCTCGATATTCATTAGTTGGCTTTTCAAAGGTTAGTGTAGATTTTGCGAATTACATTAAAGAGTCTCCTAATATTGTCTTAACTTTTGCACCACAAAGGCCACCTATTGACTACGCTATTAACTTACAGAAAGTTGTGGAGGACAAGTGGAGCGAAGGTGTGGCAAGTGTACTTGATAGCAGCTATCATCACAAAGATTGGGAACCGACTTTAATAAAGCAGAATAATGTTTCTGAATTTGTCCATTCTCAGTTGTCTCTAACAGACACAATGCTATTAGAGGGACCTCCTGGTACAGGAAAAACATATATGATAGCTGAACTCTGTGCAAAATTGTGCGCGGAGGGAAAGTCTGTACTTGTTACAGCACTAACAAATCGTGCATTGATGGAAATTGCTGAAAAACAGGCAGTAGAGACGTTGCTCAACGAACATAAGATTTTCAAGACCAATATATCAATAGATGAAATTCGAGAAATCCGTAATCTTGAAAATATCAAATGTGTTGCCCCAATGCCAGGCTGTTTGGTTTTGTCTACGTATTTTATCATTAGTGGATTCGCAGCCGAATTATCGATAGAGCAGCCTTTTGACTATGTAATTATGGACGAAGCAAGCCAAGCTATACTCACCATGTTTGCAGCAAGTAGAAAGATTGGGAAGAAAAACTTATGGGTAGGTGACATCAATCAGCTATCTCCAATAGTGCTCCTTAATAAGGAACTAGTAAAGTTGTGTAATTATAAGCCAATGATTGAAGGACTTAAACTTTTGGCTGATAATAGCTCTTCGCCGATATACCAGCTAACGACTGCATATAGATTCGGCCAAAGAGCAGCAGACTATACTGGCATATTTTACAATAACTCACTTGTGGCAAAAGAATCTAAAAGGTACAATGATTTACCTTCTTTGTCTAACATATTATGTAAGGATGGAGGCCCAACTCTAATTCTTACAGATATGCCCATAGGGGATTGTACTCCAACATTTGCGATGTATATTGTCTCATTTATCGTGACTAATATTTTTAAGGATGCAAAAGATAAAGAAGTTGCGGTTTTGACTTGCATGAAGAAAACAGTCAGTACTCTTCAAATGACCATCGCTCAAAAAGTTAGTAGCCGAAAAAATCTTGTAGTTGATACTGTAGCGAGAGTGCAGGGCTTAACCACTGATGTTACTATTTTTGTTGTACCGGATTACTCTTATATTAGAACACTAGAACCTCGTCTGTTTAATGTGGCAACAAGTAGAGCCAAAGAGCATACGATTATAATTGCAGACAAATATATCTTCGACTGCTCGACTCTTGATATACGAGTGAGAAAGTATCTTGAAAAATTGAAAGCGAATAAATGTATATATGTTCCTGACCCTGAACATGGATTGGGTAAAGTTACAAACATCCTTGATTATCAAGATAGCATAGGTAGGCTACTCTTTTCTTAATGTTTTTGTCAATATAAAGTATTAATATAAAATGGCATTAGCAATAAACATAAACGACCTGCTGAACAAGCAGAAGATTGAATCCAACCGAATAGAGTTCAAGAAAGGCTGGAATCCGACAAGCATATACCATAGCGTGTGCTTTCGCCAATGATTTTGATGACCTCGGTGGCGGTTACATCGTGGTGGGCGTAGATACTGATGATAAGACAGGTGTCGCCATTCATCCAGTAGTAGGTATACCGGCAGAAAATGTTGATGGTGTTCTACAAGATATGGTGGGCTTCAACAACAAGATTGCGCCTTACTATATGCCTCGCACAAGTGTAGAGGAAGTTGATGGTAAGTATGTGCTTGTGATTTGGTGTCCTGCCGGTATCAACCGTCCCTACTCTGTACCGGAAAATGTAACAGCCAAGAACGGTAGTAAGGAATACTTCTACATTCGCAGTGGTACGAGCAGTATCATTGCCAAGGGTGAAGTGTTGGACGAGTTGCGTGAACTCGCCAGCCGTGTACCTTTTGATGAACGGGGTAATCCGGATATTCGGTTGGAAGATATTTCCACGCTACTTTTGCGTGAGTATCTAGTGAAGGTGGAAAGCAAATTGGCAAGCGACATCAATATCAAGCCACTTCATGATATTTTGGAACAGATGGATTTGTTTGTCGGACCAAAGGAGAATCGGATGCTTCGTAATGTGGTAGCCATGATGTTCTGCGAAAACCCAAGCAAATTCTTCAAACGCACACAGGTGGAGATTGTGTATTTCCCCGAAGGACGCTTAAACAATCCAAGCAATCTCTATGAGGGTGCAGTTATAACAGGTTCTGTGCCACAAATTATTGACCGCACGTTAGAGTACTTGAAGCGAATGCTTGTGATGCAGACCATTATAAAGCTCAAGGATGATTACCGTAGCAAGAAGTTCTACACTTATCCCTACCAAGCATTAGAAGAAAGTGTTACGAACTCACTTTACCACCGAGATTATCGGGAATGGGAGCCGGTGGTGATAACGGTCGAACCGGATGGTATCACCATTCAGAACGTGGGTGGTCCCGACCGCAGTATTTCTGCCGCCGACATTTCACGTTGTGAGATTCTTGTGTCTAAACGCTATCGCAATCGCCGTCTCGGAGAATATCTAAAAGAACTGGATATGACCGAAGGTCGCAGTACGGGCATTCCGACTATCCAGAATGTTTTGGAGAATAACGGTTCGCCTCGTGCAACGGTCGTGACGGATGAAGATCGCACTTTTTTCCGTATCACTATTCCTTGCCATGAGGCGGTTGGAAATATCATTGCAGACATTGCCTACAAGGATGATTCTCTCAAAGCATCAAGACGAGGTGTACTCAAAAGTGGACTGGAAAGTACACTCGAAAGTACACTGCAAAGTGTACTCGAAAATGCGCCCAAAAGTACACTCGAAATCATAAAACAAATACAAGGCAATCCCAAGGCTACTTATGCAGACATAGCTAATGCTACAGGCTATTCTCGCAGTTGGGTCGCCAAAACGGTGAAACGACTTCAAGAACAAGGAATCATAGGACGTATTGGCTCTGACAAGACTGGCTATTGGGAAATTATAAACAAATAAAAGAGGAATAGGAATGTTATTAGGTAAGAGAATAAAGGAATTGAGAGACGAGAACGGAGTGCTACAGCGCCAGCTTGCGGCACTTCTTGAAATCGACACACCCATGTTCAGCAAAATTGAACGTGGTGACAGAAGAGCCAAACGTACACAAGTGGTTCAACTCGCCAACTATTTCAATGTCGATGAGAAAGAACTTCTCACCCTATGGGTAGCTGATAAAGTTTTGGATGCTGTGGAAGACGAAGATGAGTTTAAGCATGATGCTATAAAGGTAGCTCAAGATGTCATTGAATAGCTTGATGGATGGTAAAGGTGTGGCAACATTCACTCCTTTACCGCTTTCTCATGGGTGTTTTATGCTACCGTAAATTCCTATGAAAGGTATGTTTCGAATCATTTGTTTTGATTTTTTATGTAAGCAAATATTAAAGTTGTTAAATCTTTGCTTTCAATACCAAATTTATTGAACCAAAAGGACTTTTCTATCGCATTAACTGTAAGTATCTGATAATAAGGCATCCACATATACACCTTTTAAATCCTCTATGGGGTAATCAGGAAAGATGGGATAGCTCGTATGCCAATCACCATCTTCCCTTTGATATTCAGTCTTTACTTCCAGTTTTTTAGCATCTTATCCCCGATATTCTGTGATACATATTGTATGGGTAGCTTTGCATAAATCTCGGTGGTCTTGATAGATGTATGTCCCATCATGATTTGTAACACTTCTTTGGATATGCCTTGCCCAAGAGCCACCGTACAGGCAAATGTATGGCGCGCTATATGTGTGGTCAGGGGAAAAGAACTGTTGAGAGCTAGCCCGATGCCTTTGAGAAACTGATTATACTTCTGGTTGGAGGTTATTTCCATTTTATAGTTGTTGCGTTCCAAGATTTTTCGTGTGATAGGCAGGATTGGAGTGACGAATTCACTCCCTGTCTTTATGCGGTGACCGTCAATGTAATCCTTGCCATCGATGGTGACAACATGCCGGGCATAGTCGAATGATTTTGCATCGCTGTATGCCATACCTGTAAAAGTTTGAAAGAGGAAGAAGTCAAGGTATCTGTTCATCACGTTATCCGTGCTTTCATCCCGCATGCGGATTAGCTTTCTCAGTTGTGCTTCGGTGAGGTGGGGGCGGTCACTTTTTTCTCCGCGCTTGTCTTGGAAACGCTCGTATGGGTTTTCCTTGATAAGTCCAATGCGAAATGCTTCGGATACATACGATTTAAACCGCTTGTGGTAATTGTGGATGGCAGCCTGACTTCTGACGATTGGCTTTCCTTTTGTTGTACAGGTTTGTTCCTCTTTTATGAAAAGGTCAAACTCATGGATATGCTGGAGGGACACATCATCGAATGTCTTGAACTTGCCGAAGCGTTCAAGTGCCTTGTAGGTTGTGAAATGCCCTTTCCGGGTACCTTCACGGAGCGGTCGGTTTTCTATGCGCTCCCTGAGCCATGCCATAAAGTTTCGGCGGTTGCCGCTACTTGTGCCAAGATACGTTTTGAATTGGGCGATGGTCATATCGTCCTTATTCACTTGCATGGCAATGAGGATATGCTCAAATTTGGTAACTTCCTTTTGGATTTCTTCGTTAATGATAATGGCACGTGGATGATTAACTACTGTTCCTTCTTCCCATTGATTGAGGGTGACACTGTGTCCTGAATGGAAATAACAGCGTTCTCTCTGAAGGCATACTACAATTTCAATAGCTCCTGCCACCGTTTCAGTGGCTTTTTTCTTCCGGTTGAAGAATAGTCTTACGTACTTACTCATAATGGTAACACATTTGAGAGATTGGTAACACAGCTATGGTAACACAAAACCCGTCCAAAAGGGGCTTTTCGTGTCTAAGTGTGTCGCTTTTTCTCGTTTTTTTTGATGGTGTTACCACCTTATATACCGCCTCGAAAGAATAGGTAATTGATTGAATGTCAGCGATTGATGATGACTTATAAAAGAAAAGGTCTTCAAAGTGAAGACCCCTTTTCAGTGATCCGCCTGGGTCTTTAACCCACCCGGTTCACAGTCCTAAATATCAATATTTTATCTATCCTTACCCTTTTGAGGGGGTACGATTTGGATACTAACTTTTTTATAGGTTTCTGTCTGCCATTATCTTGGATTCAAAAGTACGCATTCGTTTTGAATTATGCAAGTATTTGATTATTAATATTTCAACTTAGGTGCAAGGTGCAAGCATATATATATATATGCTTGCACCTTGCACCTAAAAATGACTTGTCCCAAAATGACCTTGCTTCGATTTGCCAACAGAGTTCGCAAATTTATTTTTGTTAATCTATTGCCTTTAATATGGTTTGTATGGGAATAAAATAGTATTTTCGGGATTGGAAAATATAAAAGACTGCTGTAAAATGAAAATTACCCGTGATGAATTACTGATAGCCGCGTTCAAGCTGTTTATGTCCGTGAACTATGAAAAAGCCAGTTTTGCGGAACTTGGAAAGATGCTTGGAATGTCGAAAGCCGGAATATTCAAATACTACAAGAACAAACAGGAACTATTTATTGCCGTAGTGGATAAATTTTGGTTCAGCACGCAAAATCCACGAAACAAATTCACTGAAACAAACGGTACATTTGCCGAATTTATAGACGAATATGTGCGTGGCGTACAACGGACAATGGATATGCTGGGCGACCTGATAGGTGCAGAGCGGGAAAAGGTGGCACAAGGAAAGTTCACATATCACGCCCAATATTTTCATTTTCTGTTTCAACTGCTCCAATACGATCCTGATGCAAAAGAAAAACTCCGTAATCTTGTAGAGGTTGATTATGCTTACTGGCGTGCTGCTATACAACGTGCCATAGCTACCGGAGAACTAAGAGAGGATGTGGATGTAGAGGATGCGGTAGTCATGTTCCGACAGGTTTACATGGGACTTTCGTTTGAAATGGCATTTATGGGCGGATTGAACACCCAGCGGCTTGCCAAACATCTACATGCCGTTTACTCCTTATTAAAGCGTTAAACAGTCCACCATTTAACGCTGATTGCTTGCTGACCTGATTGTCCGTGCAAAAAAAAGATAAAAAAGGAAACGTTCGTTTACTTTGTTTGGAATAGTTTTATAACTTTGGCAATATTATTTAATTAATGAGAGTTGTAATGTTATAAAACAAGCCCTACATGGATGCAAGCAAACAACGGGGAAGTATCGTACTGACAAAACAAAATATAGACGGTCAGGATTATATACGGATAGAATATACCGATAATCAGACTATTGCCTTGCTACTTTCGCAAGACAAAGGAATTAAAACAATCGGGAACGGAAGTGCATACATACAAGCATTCACTTTCCCGTTTCCGGAGTTCTACGTCCGTTACTCTCCCCATGCTTATATTGATTACAGCCGGGTATATGTCCGTCATCCTAACCTCCAGCGTGAATACGTGCTGCCGAAAGGCTATTTGGAATTGCTGGAACAGAAGTGTTACAGCCCCTCGACCATCAAGACTTATAGGATTTATTTCAGTGATTTCATGGAGTATCACAAAGGACGTAACATCGACCGTCTGAAAGTGGCGGACATCAATCACTATATACTTTATTTGGTAAATGAGAAAAAAATCTCCGTGTCACAACAGAATATGCGCATTAACGCTATCAAGTTCTACTACGAGAAAGTGAAAGGTGGCAAGTGGCAATATTACGGCGGAATCACAGGTGCCAAAGAGTACAAGACACTGCCCGAAGTGTTTAGCCGTAATGAGATAAGTCGTATCCTCTCCTGTTTGCCTAACTTGAAACATCATTGCATGATTTCGCTGATATATTCTGTCGGACTAAGAAGAAGCGAACTACTGAACCTTATCCCGAAAGACATCATCAGCGAACGGATGTTAGTACGCATAATGGGTAAAAGGAAAAAGTGCCGTTATTCGTTGTTATCAGAAAAAGTATTGAATGAGCTACGAACATATTACAAAGAGTACCGTCCGAAGAAATGGCTGTTTGAGGGGGATAGTCCCGGTGAGCAATATTCGGCGAGCGCATTGGTTAAAGTACTGAAAAGAAGCTGTCGAACGTGCAGGTATTAAACATCGGGTACATGTGCGCATGCTCCGTCACTCTTTCGCTACCTATTTGTTGGAACAAGGTACTGATCTAAGAACTATATAGGAGTTGTTGGGATACAATGGCATTAAGTCAACAAATATATATCTTCATATAACGAGTGCCCATAAATCAAGTATACCCAATCCACTTGATACACTAGATGATTCGTGAGGTGTGGATATTAGAGATTAGGAACTACCCCATAAGGTATGGTTATTGAATACATTATAAACAATGGTTGAAAAGAGTTTAATTCGTTATAATAGAGTTTGTTATGCTAATAGAACAGTTTTCATATTTCACTTTTAGTTGTTTTCAATGCTCGTTAGAGAACATTGTAAAAACTTTAAGTGCTGATTTCTTAGAGAATGGTAAACGAAAGTTATCGTTTAGACCATTCGTGTTTGATTTGTATGATAATAGTCCCCTAAAAGGTGGGGCACATTTTGAAAAAGCATATTTCTTTGCGCCTGCAACAAATAGAAATATCTGCGTTATGTATTCTAACTACTCGGACGGCTGGAATACTTTGGCTCGTTGCTTATCTTCAAAATTGCAATGCGATTGTTACAATTTTCAAATCACTAATATAGATAGTCCTGATAGCATGAACTCTTTTCAATTAATACAAAATGGAATAGATGTTAGGACTGTATATGTTATGAAAGACCCTAAATGGATTTTTTATGAAAATGGTATTGTCCAGTGGTTTGAAGATAAAAGCTATTATAAACGTAGGCTTGTCAAAAATAGAGTGAATAAAGACATCCTACTATCGTATTGTGTAAAACTGGGATTTGCAATAACAGAAGCTAAGTTTTGGGAAAGTAAGGATGCTATTTTATTTGAACGAATACAGTAAGCTATTTTCAAATACAAATTGAGTTTATAACAAGGTCGAGATAACAGCTTAACGCTGTTCCTCACCAAACCATTACTGATAATAGCAAATGAAAATAATGGAGATTAAATATATATTTTGTATCGTCTTTTGTTTTTGGGCAATGAAAACGACAATGGCACAAAGCGACAATAACTTGTTTGCTTTGGAAAAACAGCTTTGTTTTATTCAAGATACACTATCTATACTACGGCAAAATTATCCCTATACAGATGATAATTACTGCGATTCTTTACAACATAGATTCTCTATCCTGCTGGAAGAACTTTGTGCAGTCGATAAAGAAATGAAATACGATTTTATAGAATTGAGGAAAAAAGAACGGCAATTTACTATGGCAGTATCAGTAGACGAGGATATGAGGGTATTTTCCCGAAATACTTATTTCGGTGGTTCGATGCCATTGTTTGCTTCTTATATTCAATATAAGGATAAAGAACACTTGTATTTCTTCGATATAAACGAGGATAATGATATGGGAATATGTTATGATACAATTTATTCCATTCAGGCATTGAATAAAAGATATTACCTGCTTTCAGGAACAAGTCAAATAGTGGCCGCATATCCTTTAGCGGTAATGAAAGCTGTTAGTTGTGCAAACGGAGAGTTGAAGAAAGAAATAATATTCGTTTCCGGTAATCAGCAAACAGATTATTTGTCTATCTCTTATCGCTATGTAAAAGATAACATAGACACACGATTATTCATTAGTGGCAATTTAACGTTCCCCCGTATTGTATATGTTGAAACACAAGAGGAAATATTAAAGCCTGTTACCGTGAGAGATAAAGACGATATCAAATATATCGGTGGAGAAATTGACGTTTATAAACTTGAAAGAAATAAGAATGAAATAAAATTCATCAATAACAACGAAAGTTACCACCTAAACGATGATCCTTTCTAACCATTAGTGATAATTGTATGATATATGGATATAGCAAAAATTATATATGTAAGTTTAACAATGCTGACTGCATGGGTGTTTATGAGTATAGCATTTCCAATCGATACTTATAAGCATCTTTTGGGAGTTGTAGGCTCTTATATATGTGTGAGCTGTTCGGCGCTGTTTGCAAGCTGGTTTGCATGGCATTGGGTACACCCTTTTTCTTATGTAAAGTATTTATTGTGTGGCTTGCTTACTGCATTTTTGTTTCATGCAGGCTTAACTATTGGTTGCAGTATTCCAATTATCTTTTTATCTTGTTGTGGGGTTCATGTGATAAGTACAGAACCTATAACTCTGTGGGAAGTATTAAGCTATCTTTTTAGCATTTTCATTATGTCTTTCTATTTTGTGGGAATTTTTACTTTTGGACAATGCTTGCTAACAGCGAGCATAACAAAGATAATAATATGGAAATTGAATATAGGTAACAATATCACTAATAACGCAAGATAACGGCAAGCCGTTCCCTGCTGAACCATTACTAACAATCGTGCGATGAATAAAACAGTCCAGTCTATACTATCATTGACTGCTGTCAGCCTTTTACTGATAGTGATAACATTCTTTTTGGGTGGCTTAGGTTTCGGGCGACTATTCGGAATATATGGTATTATGGAAGATAGTTTTTTAGGTATGCTTATGGTTATAGATATGCTGGTAATCTACAAGGTCTATAAGCTATATTTCCGTCAGCCCAAAGCTATAATGTTATTGTTTGGTTTGGAATGTTGCTCTATTCTTTTGTGGCTTGTCTTTATCTGTTTAGACCAACATCTATTGGATTGGCAAATAACCAATCTATTATTGCAAGCAGTCAGTTTGGACGGCTTCGCAGGAGATGAACGAGGATTGAATATGCTTGCAGTCTTATGCGGTATGATCTATCCGCTTATTGGGATTGGGTGTTTATTCACTGGATTGAGATTTATAAATAAGTTAGTAACAACGAAAGATAGCATCTGACGATGCTCCTTTCTAACCATTATAAACAATAAAACGAAGTTGTATGGGAGATATTGATATTCTTAATAAATTTGATAATGACAAGTTGATAGATGTAGTGAAAAATTATAAGCGCTATGGTTATGATGATGAGCTTCGTGATTATGCGATCAACTTATTGGGAGAGAGAGGATGGAGCAGAGAAGATTTGCAACAATTTGGTTATTTAACAAACTATGATTATGATGAAGCTGAAAAACAGTATAAAGCATACAATAGAAATTCATTGATAGGCATTTGTACGCTTGTATTTAGTGGAGGGATTTTGGCTGTTGTTTATTTAATCTTTCTAATTCAGGCTTATCGGAATGTTGCAAAATTCTATAATGCGTTAGGGCATAATCAAGATGAAACCGCATTATTCAACGCTCTTGGCGTGCTGGCTTATTTTCATCTGAAAGGAAGAATGAAAAAAGAATTAAAAGGAATAAGATAAGTTTATAATGAAGTGGGATAACGTCTAACGGGGGATTATTGTTTGTAGCTGCACGGGCCTCTTTATATCCGTACAGCTAGTGCAAAAAAAGTTAAAAAGAAAACGGTCGTTTACTTTATAAAAAATGTTTCATATCTTTGGCGCGTCATCAAATTAATGATGTAATGTCTTGGCAGACTAATACCTAAAAGCCAACTACTAATTTTTTATATTTTGAATGATTATGAAAAAGTTCTTGTTTATTTTAACGGTAATTACCTGTTTTTTTGCAAGCAGTGTTGAAGCACGACGTGTGAGGTTTACAATCCCTGTGGACAACAGCATCCCGAAAGTAGTCACTCTTCCGGACAGTTCCTATTATAAAACAGATGAGGGCAGTCATTTAGACTTAGGCTATATCGAAGAAGATGGCAAACGTACCCTTGTACTATTCTCTGAGTCCAAGCCTAATACTTATTACGACATTTCGGACGAATATGCAGAAGTTATTTGTAGGGACTTGAACGTAGAAGAATTGGACACTCTTATTCCCAAGCCTACATTTTGGGATCAATGGGGTGGTAGCATCCTTTTCTACGGTATTGCCGCATTAGTGGTTATCGGTGTGGTGAGTTATCTGAAAGATTTTATATTCAATCTTTTGGGGCTGTCGAAAAAGAAAGAAGAGGAGGAGTGAAAAACAGCCCTAAAAGTTAATAGGCATGTGTATTAAATAACATCCGCAAAAATTTCTTACGGTAATAACAAACCACCAATAAAAATATTTATGACTGACTTTAATTGGATGCTTTGGATAGTAACTCCAATCATCATCGTTTACTATCTTTATCGTCACGTATGGCCTGCCGTACGCAAGTTTATTCGTCTTTTTCAGGGCATACGCATCAATCCCCGTTCTCACTTGACGGAAGCGGAGTACAAGAAGCTGTCCGTAGGTTCACTTTATGCCTTGCAGCAGGGAGCCTATCTTAACTCTCTGACACTGGACATCAAGGATAAGCTTCCCACCATTCTTGCCGATTGGTGGGGCATCTGTAATGCCCAAGATGCCAAGCAGACTTTGGAATACCTCGGAAAAAAGGGATTTGCTTATTACTTCCCCCATGTTTATCAAGCTTTTCTGTTGGATGACGAGGAGGCGAAAGACCGGATTTTCCAGCAACACATGGATAGTCAGGAGGATTATGACAAAGCCGTGGAACAATTGCACAATCTCGAAGATTGCTACGATGAATTGCTGGAGTGTGGTACTATCACTTGTCGGGAAGACCTACTGCGCTACGGTGTAACAGGTTGGGATGCCGGACGTCTTAACTTCATGGCACGTGCTTGCTATGACATGAAATATATCTCTGAAGACGAAGCGTGGCATTACATAAATCACGCTTACGAAATGGTGCACAGCCGTTTTTCCTCATGGCATGACTTTGCTATGAGCTACGTCATCGGGCGTGCCCTATGGGGAGGTAAAAGCGCATCCAATTCAGGCATGATGTATATGGCAGAGGATTTACTGAAAAGTGAGAAAAGCCCGTGGACAAAAATCGAATGGTAACTAATGTAGCCTGCTGGTGGTGAATGTTGTTCTTTATCAAAATATCAGGAGTTTTGTATAAATGAAGAAAGGCATAAAAAAAGATAATTATTTTGAACGTAACCGGATAATCCAGCAAACACAAAAATACAGGTACAACTTTATCGACTACCTTTATTATCAGGGAGAGCGATATAATAAGAGATATATAAGAAGTTCTGGAAATCAGTTAATAACATTGTATTGGATAGGTTTTGTTTTCTTGCCGCTCCTACCTTTTTGTACTCCTCACTATACGGATATCTTGAGGATATCTTGGAAAAAATGAATTTAATAGAAAATCTTCATCCGATAGTGGAGATCGTAATTTTTCTTTTTCCAATATTTGTTGCAATAGCACTTCCGCCCAATTTGTGGTGCTTGTTGAGATACAAAAAGACAGTGTGATGGCCATCAAGCATCACTACCGACAAAGTATATGGAAGGATGCGATTCCCATGTGCTGTTGTGGATGATTCCTTTTTTATTTCACCTGTTATTATTTGCAATCTATGTAACAACAAAAAAATAAACTAAAGGAAATAATGAAAGCAGAACTAGAAATTGAAGAAGAGCCCTTATTTTTCATAATCTCACTTTGAGGGGATGCAAAACTAATTTTAATCACTGTAAATGAGTTAAATAGAGTATGGGAGAATCACGTTAAAAGTAAGCCATTTTCCGACAATCGTACCCCCTAATCGTTTTTTGGAAAAGGGGGTACGATTTGGATACTAAAGTGTGACTTTTCGTGCCCCTTTTTTGTCTTTCAGGCAAGACGGAAACATAAAAAAAGTTCTACAATACGTTGATATTGTAGGACTTGTCTCTTTTTTGTCGCCGTTTGGCTTTGTTCTTATGTGATCCGCCTGGGATTCTCCTTGCAGAGTTACCACGCTGATATTTAAAACTTTATATTTTTTGCTTCAAGCATATCCCATGATTTATCCCACTAATTTGCTACGTGCTTTTGCGGTAGTTTGCTCATGGAGAATACTGAGGGTAAAGATAACTCTTTCTTATCAAGTTTGCAAATTCAAGAGATTGTTATCCTGATGAATTTATTGTGTATTTGTAGAATAAACTAATGATTGTGCTGCGGAATAAACTAATAGCTGTACATCAGAGTAAACTAACTGAAATATAAAGTATCATATTTTCATATCGGCAAGCCTGTTCGTCTTTGTCTGATAAAGTATGAGGTGTTGCCTAAAGCACAAGAATAGATTTGTCTATTTCTTGAGCATCTCTTATCAGAAGTGTCTTAGTGCTTGCTGTCTACTGTTTATAGACTTACAATTTATGCTTAAATGTCATGTAATTCAATACTTATCATCTCATAAATACGTAAATCTAATGACGTTTTCTGTAATACGCAAGTATAATATCCTGCATACACCCTGCAATGCGCACTAATTAAGAGCATTATTTTACTTGAAATACGCACTTTTTTGTCTATTTATAATTTATCCTGTATTCAAATTAAATTATAGTTGTAGGAAAAATAATAAACTGAAGTCTTTGCGGTCTGGCTAACATTATTTATATTTGCTCCTATTACAATATTAATAAAATGACTGAAGGCGCAAAAAATAAACCAATCAAAGATAAGCAACTTGATGCAGGACTATCCCAAAGAACTTGTGTTACTATCTTCTTGGCTTGTTTCGAAAGGATATCCGTATGAACTTCAACAATAGTATAGGAGAAACGGATGGATGAGGGCAGTTGGAACAGGTGTGATGTTAAAGGTAGGAGACCCATTTCTACTGTCCAGTAGCTTACAGCTTTGCAATCTCAAGCAGGTTAATTTTCTTGTTGAACTTACACCTTCATTAATTTCACAAAAATAGTAAAATAAGTGAATCATGAAAGCATTTAAAAATCATCAGTCAATCATTGAAGATTACAAGAAATTTCTAAAAAGTTTCTTCACTATTTCTGATAGACGGATAAAAGAAGAAGTAGAGAAGAAATTTGAAGAGAACTCGAGTTGCGATTCCTATATTCCTGAACCACTTATTCAATTCAACCCTTCCTATAAGACAGGTTTATCTTTGGATGATATCCCGGGGGCTCACTCAGAACTAAAAAATATCCTGGGAAAGTTTAGCCTTTATCATCATCAAGTGGAAGCCATTAAGAAAGGAATAGAAAATAAAGGATTTATAGTCACGTCGGGAACAGGTTCAGGTAAATCACTGACATTCCTTGCCACTATATTTAACGATGTTCTGAAGAGTCCGGGAAAAGGAATCAGAGCAATTATTGTATACCCGATGAATGCCCTGATCAATTCACAAGAAGAAGAAATTAAAAAATATGAGATAAACTATCTAAAGTCACTACTTCGACCAAATATTCCTTTGCAACAACAAAACGAAGGACTGGATGAGCAGATAACGGAACTCAAGTCGCTGACTAAAGGAACTTTTCCTGTGACTTATGCTAAATATACTGGACAGGAAAATGCCACAACTAAAGAAATTATTCGGGAAGAAGAACCACATATTATTCTGACCAACTATATGATGTTGGAACTGATTATGACCCGGTATGAAGAAAGAGTATTTAGAGAATCAATGTCTAAATATCTGAAATTTTTGGCTTTCGACGAATTACACACATATAGAGGTCGACAAGGGGCGGATGTAGCTATGTTAATCCGGAGAATTAAAAATCTGTGCAACAATAAACTTGTTTGCATCGGAACTTCTGCTACCATGAGTTCAGAAGGAAATGCAGATGAAAGGAAAAAAGCAGTCGGAGCCGTTGCCGACCTAATTTTTGATGAAAGTTATTCTCTCAATCAAATCATTGGAGAACAATTGGAGACATCTACCGATTATGCTGAACAGATTCCCTCTTCATCTCAGTTAAGCCGATCTGTCCATGAATCTATTGATTCAAATGATGGTGCTGACAAATTTAAATCTCACCCTTTGGCTATTTGGCTTGAACGCAAAATTGCACTTGATGATACGAACGGATATTTTGAACGGGGAAAACCTCAACCTCTATCTGCCATCATTCAACAATTATCCAAAGATTCTGGAGAAAATTCGGACGATTGTAAAAATGCAATGGATGGATTATTAGGATGGATAGAGCAACTAAACATAAAAGCTGCTGATGAAAATCCAAGAAAATCCTATCTGCCATTCAAAATTCACCAATTCATCTCTCAAACTGGTACAGTACAAGTAACTCTTGACTCAAGAGATGCCAGATACATAACACTCAATGATGAACTTTATACAAAGATAAACGGTGCTGAAACGCTATTGTATCCGGTGTTATTCAGCCGTTATTCGGGTGTAGATTTTCTATGCGTAAAGCTCATTAATGATAAAATTATGCCACGAGATCCAGATAATATGGATGACTTGCCGCCAAAAATTACACAAGAGGACATTAAAGCAGATAAAGTAACAGGGAGGTAAAAACGTATCTTAAATATCGAAGATTTTCCTTATGGATATTTAATTTTGCAAGATGATGATGAAGATGAAGTATGGAATGAAGACGACAAAGATTATCTCCCAGATAGCTGGTTTACAGAAACATTGAAATATGGTAGAAGAATAAAAAACTTTTATGAGTATCGCTTGCCTCAATTATTGCATTTTGACAAAAATGGCAATTATTCCTGGAAGAATGACAATAAATTGCCATTAAAAGCCTGGTATATACCTGCATATCTATTATTCGACCCGACGTCAGGTATTATTTTCGATTTAAAGACGAATGAAAATACTAAATTGTCGCGATTAGGGAATGAAGGACGTAGTTCTGCCACAACCATATTAGGAGCAAACATATTAAAATCTTTATCTGAGAATAATATTCCACTCAGGAACCAAAAGTTTTTGAGTTTTACAGATAATCGACAAGATGCATCATTGCAAGCAGGTCATTTCAATGATTTCTTTACCATAGCCCGTTTGCGTTCTGCAATTTATAAATCCGTTAGAAATAACCTTGATGGGCTGGATAGTAATCGAATTGGCATCGAAGTTTTCAAAGAACTCAATTTACGCGAAGATGAATATGCAAAGTACCTTTCCAAAAACCCGAATTGGCCTGATGAAGGGAACATAAATGCTATTCAAAAATACATTATCATAAGAATTTTATATGATTTGAAATTAGGGTGGAGATATACTACTCCTAATCTGGAGCAAACAGCTTTAGTGCAAATAGGATACAAAAAGCTGAATGATTTTTGTAAAATAGATAGTTTCTTTTCCCACCTGAGTTGGCTAAAAAATATGTCTTCTGAGGAGCGGGAATATACGTTCACACAAATCCTGAACTACTTCCGTACCTCATTTGCCTTTGACCACATTTACTTAGTACAAAAAAGAGAAGAAATTGAGACTGAGCTAAAGAACCTATTAGATGAAAAAAAACCATGGTCTTTGGATTTTGAAGAAAAAATAGATGTCCCCTATGTGTTGCTTCCCTATTCAAAAGGTAAGGCAAAAACAAGAGAATATACAGCTTCTATCGGCCCTGCGAGTTATTTAGGGAAATATATAAAAAGGCTTGTCAAGGATAGAACCGGACAAATTCTAAAGCAAGATGATTTATCAAAAGAAATAGATACAATTTGCCAAATTCTGGTAGAAGGGCATTATTTGAATCAAATACCTGTAAAAACAAGTGAGGGAACGATGCATGGCTACCGCATCCGTGTTGACCACATCCTTTGGAAACCTGGAGATGAGGTGCATACGCTCAGAGATGAAGTCCGCTTTATGAAATATAAAAATATCGAGAGTACCCCTAATCTTTATTTTCAGGACTTTTACAAGCAAGACTTCAAAACCTACGAAAGACAAGGAAAAGAACATACCGGACAGTTGGGAAATGCAAAACGTATCGAACGGGAAGATGATTTTCGTGAAGGCAAGCTCTCAGCCCTGTTTTGTAGTCCTACTATGGAATTGGGAATCGATATCAGTCAATTGAATATTGTTCACATGCGGAATGTCCCGCCACGTCCCGACAATTATTCGCAAAGAAGCGGACGTGCTGGGCGAAGCGGACAGTCAGCATTGGTATTTACTTTCTGTTCTCAAAAATCACCTCACGATCGTAATTACTTTAAGGACCCGACAAAAATGGTTCATGGATCAGTTATTCCGCCAAGGATGGATATCACCAACATGGAATTGATAAGGAGCCATCTAGATGCTTTTATCATGATGGAACTGGGGATTGATATCAAAGTTTCCATAAGTGAAATCATCGATATCAATAAACCGGAACTGCCGGTTTATGAGCATATCAGATTAAAAATAGAAGAAATACAAAAACACCAATTCCTGCAATGGGCCAAACAATTTGATAACATACTTCGAAATATCAATAAAATAGATGATACAAGTTGGTATAGTGACAAGAACTGGCTGATTGATCAAGTACAATTTTTTTATAAAAGGTTTGACAATGCATTCAAACGGTGGAGGATATTATATACAAATACCAAAAAAACACTGGAAGAGGCTCACTCGGTTATATCAACCCCCAATAGCCCTAAAATTGGTGATGCGAAGAGGATGCAAGCCATAGCGCTAAGACAGAGAGATTTATTGCTTAACAAAAGCAATTCTTCATCCGGAAATGAATCAGAATTTTATGTGTTTCGTTATCTTGCATCAGAAGGTTTTCTTCCGGGGTATAATTTCACACGTCTCCCTGTACGTACTTTTGTCGGAAATAAATCTGCCGAGCAGGGAGAATATGTCTCTCGCCCACGTTTTATCGCCCTTAAAGAATTTGGTCCCAACAACCTTATTTATCATGACGGGAGTAAATATAAAGTCGTTAAAATGCAGCTCAACCAAAATGGGGAACAGATGCATACCATAAAAATATCGAAAGAAACTGGTTATGTGTTTGTAGGGAAAGAGGCAGAGAATGCAAGCAATGATCCTATTACAAGAAAAGAGCTTAAAGACTTTGATTCTTTTGAGAAGTTTTCCAATGTTGTAGAATTAAACGAATCCGAAGCTAGAATAGAAGAACGTATATCCTGCAATGAAGAATACCGTACATCGCAGGGATATGATATCGACCATTATTTTTCTTTTTCCAAAGGAATCGACAATACGCAAAAAGCAATAATTAAAGCGGCAGAACATGATTTGTTGCAGGTTATTTATGACCAGTCGGCTACGTTACTACAAATCAACAATAAGTGGAAAATTACAAAAGATGATTCATTTCCTATCGGAACAATTTCTGGACGCTGGAAATCCAGAATTGAGGCGGAACAATCCAATCCTGATGAACCTATTGCAGGGGTAAGAATATACACCACTACTACTTCAGATATTTTGTATATCCAACCTGTTAAAGAGTTGCATTTGAAAGAGGAAGGAGTATGCACCTTAGCTTATGCTTTAAAACGGGCCATTGAAAAGGTCTGCCAAGTTGAAGAGAGCGAAATCGGTGTTTGGATAATGGGGAAAAATGAAAGCAAGAATATTCTTCTGTACGAATCCTCTGAAGGTAGTCTGGGAATACTTAAAGATCTACTGAATAATGCTGCTCAACTTCAGGCTATTTTCAAAGAAGCTTATAATCTGTTAGGATTCGATCCGGAAACATTAATCGATACACGTCCTGATACTCCAAAAGCTTCTTACGACGATTTATTATCTTATTATAATCAGCAATATCACGAAAAATTAGATCGTTTCAGCGTCAAAGAAGCGTTAGAGAAATTGATGCGATGCAATATAGACAATCAACAAGGTGGTCGCACATTAGAAGAACAGTACAATTATCTGCTTCGAACTTACGACCTCAATTCGTCTACTGAGAAACCGCTAATTGAATATTTATACCGGAACGGTCTTAAATTACCTGATAAGGCTCAAATGAACATTCAAAACTTATATGTAAATGCCGATTTCGTTTATAAAATATCTGACAACCAATTTGCCTTGATATTTTGCGACGGTTCAGTACACGACCAATACGAGATTAAAAAGGAGGATCAAATGAAGCGTCAGAACTGTAGAGACGCCGGATACGAAGTCGTCGAATGGCATTATACGGAGCCTATCGAGGAATTTGTAAAGCGAAATAAACATATATTCAAAGTTGTGAGGTAAAATGACAGAATCAATCACCAATCAGGATATCAAACCGGGAATGCTCGTTTACTTCCGACATCGGCAGTGGGTAGTACTCCCTTCCAATGATAAAGACATCGTGCAGCTGAAACCCATCGGGGGCTCAGACGCAGAGGCGACGGCAGTATATCGTCCGCTACAATTGCCCTCCGACAGCATGTATAAGGCAGAGTTCCAATATCCGGAGAAAAAAGATTTGGCAGATTTTCAATCGGCTAAAATTTTATACAATGCCGCCAAATTATCTTTCAGAAATGCTTGTGGTCCTTTCCGTTGTATGGGCAAATTAAGTTTTCGTCCACGTTCCTACCAGGTAGTTCCGTTAGTCATGGCCTTGAAACAAAAGGTTGTACGATTACTTATCGCCGACGATGTAGGAGTCGGGAAAACCATCGAAGCCCTTATGATACTGAAAGAACTGATTGAGCGGGGTGAAATAGAACGTTTTACCATTATTTGTTTGCCACACTTGTGCGAACAATGGCAAAAAGAATTGAAGGATAAATTGGATATCGATGCCGAAATAATCCGTTCAAGCACCATTGCTTCCTTGGAACGAAAATTGCAAGGTGATATTTCAGTATTCAAGCATTACCCCTATCAAGTAATATCCATCGATTATATCAAGTTGAAAGATAAACTGGGGCGAAGAGAGATGTTTATGAATGATTGTCCTGAATTGGTAATTGTTGATGAGGTTCACACCTGTGCTCGCCCTGCGGGCAAAGGCGACCAACTGCGATATGATTTATTGAAAGAGGTAAGTTCCCGACCCGACAGACACATCGTGTTGTTAACCGCAACACCTCATAGTGGAAAAGATGAAGAATTTCAATCGCTTATTGGTCTTTTGAACCCCGAATTCGCCGAATATAACATCTCCGGGATGGATGAAAATAAGCGAAAAAAGTTAGCCCGACATTTCGTTCAACGAAAGCGTGAAAACCTGAAACGCTGGCGTAAACATTCGGAAGAACAGAATCCCTTTCCCGAAAGAGATTCAAAGGAAATTCGTTATTCATTATCAGAAGAATATTTGAGCCTTTACAACGGAATCCTTGATTTTGCTCGTGGGTTGAGCACACAAACCGGGAAGAAAATTAAAAATACTTCTCCAATTAAGTATTGGGCAGCCTTGGCTTTGCTACGAGGTGCCATGTCAAGTCCGGCAGCCGGACTAAGTATGTTGAAGAACCGGAAAAACAAGCTTTCTGAAGAGATCCAGGAAGATGAGGAAGATTTCTATTTCAGAAGTACACTTTTTGATAAAGAGTTGAATCGGGATGACTCTCTGACAACAAATGCGATTAACGAATATGAGGTACAGGAAAAAAACGACGATTTTCTGGAAATATTGACTCAACGAGCAGAGGAACTGTGCAATTACCCTTCTGACAATAAATTATCCAAAGCAATTTCTGTATTATCCGACTGGACAAAAGGGGTACAAGAAATAGTCGATGGAGTAAAACAAAAGGTTGTATATCACCCCATTGTATTCTGCAAATACATTCAAACAGCCAAATATATTGGAGAGAAACTGAAAGACTATTTTGGAAATAAAGTGCAGGTAGTGGTGGCTACGTCCGAACTGGCCGACGAACAACGTCGTGACCTGATAGACTCTATCCATCCGGATAAACCCCGGATACTGGTTGCCACCGACTGTTTAAGTGAAGGTATCAACCTGCAGGAGTTATTCAATGCCGTCTTGCATTATGATCTTCCCTGGAACCCGAACCGTATTGAGCAACGCGATGGGCGTGTCGACCGTTTTGGTCAGGAAAGCCCTAGGATAAAAACATTTATTCTCTTAGGAGAGAATAACGATGTAGATAAAATCGTTTGGGATGTACTCATCAAAAAGATATATGAAATCCGGAATAGTATCGGGGTAAACATATCCATCGGCGATGATGACAGTTCGGTCATGGAAGGATTGATAAAAAAACTGATTACAGGGGAAGAAGAAGCCAGCAATAAGCAACTGAGTCTTTTTGCTGACGACCACATCACCAATGTGATTGAACAAATGCGGCGGAAAGCAGAAAACATACGTAGTATTTTTGCCCATGAAGCTGTCAGTGCGGAAGAAATTGAAAACGAGTTGAAAGAAGTAGACGATGCCATTGGAGATATTTCTTCCGTAGAATCTTTTGTAACATCCTCTATTATTGCTTTGAGAGGGACTTGTACTCCGATCTATGCCCGGAAAACAAACAGGGAAGATGGGATTCAATCCTACAAACAGGGATATAGAATCGATTTGACCAATCTTCCGACACATTTGCAGTCAATGCTGCCAAAAAATGGTAAGAATATTACCATCTGCTTCGAATCGCCTACCCCTGCCGGGCTCGTATATGTCGGGCGAAATCATAAATTTGTGGAGCAGCTGTGCCAGTTTATGCTATCATTAGCAATTGATATGAATAAGAACTCAGCCTATCCACGGGTAGCCAGAAGCGCTGTCGTGCTCACACAGAAAGTAAAAACTCGTACAACACTTATTCAATTCCGCGTGCGGAACGTAATTCGTGAAATCGGCAGTAAACGAGAAGTCATTGCAGAAGAAGTATTCTTATGGGGATACGAAGGAAGTCATGCTGATAGTCGTATATTGTCCGAAGATGAAAGTAAACAACTACTTTTTGAAGTAGAATCAGAAGAAAATATGTCGCAGGAATCACAGGAGAACGAATTTGACTATGAGCAACAACGGTTTTCTTCCAAAGCTGAGGCTTTTAAAGAAGTGGCGCAACAACGGGCCGATCACTTGGTCGAAGCACATGGGCGTTTTCGTTCACTAGTAGGCGGAAAAAGCTATGAAACTGTTATTCCCGTTTTGCCACCCGATATTCTGGGAGTATATATTTTCAAACCTGTAGCAACTCCATTATTTTAAGATTGAAAGAATATGAACAATACATCCGTCAATATACAAGGAAATATTATCTCGAGTGAAATCATTGAGAAGATTCGTTCGGAAGAACAAGGATATTATCAACGACCTTCGTATTTCGATACAGATCACTCCCTCCGTGAGGAAATAGGTAATGCATGGATTAACGCCAAAGCACTGTGGAACATATTTAAGTCTAAAAAAGAACGGGTTAAAGATGAAGATAGCGGTACTACCGAAACCCGGAAATCTTGGATGGAGCCTTTCCTTGCCGAATTAAACTTCACTGCCACCAAAGCACTTGTCTACCAACATGCTGAGAGTGGTAAAAGATTTGATATCAGCCACAGGGATGACGAACTAGACGGGTTTCCTATACATCTGGTTTCCTTCAAACAAAGCCTTGACAAAGCCACTGTCAACGGAAAATCGTCCCCACATGCACTTGTACAGGAATACCTGAATAAAGTGGAGCATACTTATGCGTTGGTTAGTAATGGAATATTCCTGCGATTGCTTCGCGATTCATCCCGGATTGTGCGAATCAGCTATTACGAGTTCAACCTCGAAAAAATGATGGAAGAAGATCTGTTCTCCGATTTCGCTATTCTGTATCGCACATTACACTCCTCGCGATTTAAACAAAAAAATGATTTTCCTGACGGATGTATTTTTGAAACGTACCACTTGCAATCGTTGGAATCCGGTTCCCGGCTTCGAAGTAGCCTGAGCAGTGCTGTTATTAACGCTCTGGTAGGGTATCCAAACGGAATCGTTTCTGCTAAAAATCAAAACTTCAAGAAACAAACAGGTTTAGCCAACGGATTTATACAAAATCCGCATAATTTGGAACTGAGAGAACAAATAGCATCTGGAAGAATTGCTGCAGATACGTTTTACGCCGAATTATTGCGATTGATATACCGCTTTCTTTTTCTGATTGTAACTGAAGAACGGGACCTTGTATATCCGGAAACGAGAGATGAGGAAGTCCTACGGAAGAAGCAAATTTATTACCGGTATTACAGTATTGAGCGACTCCGGAAACTGGCCGGAAAACTGCTATATGCCGATAATAGTAAAGACGACCTGTGGGAGGGAATGAAATCTACATTCATGTTGTTCGAAAACAAATATTACGGGGAAAAACTTGGTATACAAGCCCTTTCATCCGGCATTTTTGCAACAGATGCTTTACGTACATTGATGACACTCCGTTTGGACAACTGTACATTGATAGATACGATTGCTGGCTTATGTTTTTTTGTCAATAATCAGACCGGACAAACCGTACGAGTGAATTATTCGGATCTGGATGTGGAAGAGTTCGGCTCTGTATATGAGGGATTATTAGAGTATAGCCCTGCTTTCAATCTAAAGAACGAAACACCTCACTTTCAGCTCAAAGAGGGAAAATTCAGAAGCGATTCCGGTTCGCATTATACTCCAGAAGAATTATGTAAACCACTTATTCAGTATTCTTTAGAGTATATTCTCGAAGAGAGGTTACTGCAATCGAAAATAGATAAAACAATCCCCCTGCATCGTATCATTGGTCAGGAGCGTGAAACAGCCATAAGAGCATTGCTTGGAATTAAAGTTTGTGACGTAGCATGTGGCAGTGGGCATTTGTTGCTTTCTGCTGCCCGGAGAATCGCTTTGGAAGTGGCTCGTTTATATACAGGAGAAGAGCAGCCTAATCCGGTGGCAATGAGGCAAGCCATGCGGATAGTTATTAAGAATTGCATTTATGGTGTTGATAAGAATCCGTTGGCCGTCGAGCTTTGTAAAGTCGCTTTATGGTTGGAAGCCCACAATCCGGGCGAACCGCTCAATTTCCTCGATCATCACATCAAGTGCGGAGATTCGATAGTCGGGTTAGGTCATAAAGACGAGTTGATGAATGGTATTCCGGATGAGGCTTTCAAAGTGCTTCCGGAGGACGATAAAGAGATTGCAAAGCTTTATCGAACGGAGAATAAAAAAGGAGCCGGCTTGATTCAACAAATAGGATTGTTTGAGAACAAAGTTGGTGACTCTCTTGAAGAACTTATTAAACAGTTTGATTCACTGAATCAAATGCAGGAAAATACGCCAGAACAAGTTGCAGAAAAAGAAAGGCAATACCGGATGTTGATGAATAAATCAGCTATGCAAAGATTGAGAACTTTGGCAGACATGCAGGTTGCTCAATTCTTTGTACCCAAAACGGATGAGAATAAAAATAAGTTAGTCACAAACAAAGATTATTTTGAATATCTCCGGGGAGGTCAGATTCCAATGCAATTAGCGAGTGGAATAATTGAGGTATTTACTAAATATCAATTCTTTCATTGGTTTTTAGAGTTCCCAGAAGTCTTCACACAAGGTGGATTTGATTGCATTATAGGGAACCCGCCATTCCTTGGCGGACAAAAGCTAAGTGGAGCTTTTGGAAATAGTTTTTTGAAGTTTGTAAAATATGCTTATAAGCCTGCCGGGGCAGTTGATCTTGTTACTTATTTTTTCAGACGGATTTTCAATATTCTACGGCCAAATGGTTTTCAATCATTAGTATCTACTAATACTATATCTCAAGGTTCCGCTCGTGAAGGAGGATTAGATGTCATTTGTTCGAAAGAAGGTGTCATTAACCATGCGGTTCGTTCTATGCGCTGGCCGGGTGATGCGGCTGTCGAGATTTCGCTTGTTACCATCCATAAAGGAGAGTGGAGTAAAGATATAGTTTTAGATAAAAAGAAGGTCGAAAGAATCACTCCTTATTTGGATGATTCCGAGGTGTTGGGAAATCCATATCCTCTGAAACAGAATGCTGGGAAAAGTTTTATCGGTAGCTATGTTTTAGGAATGGGCTTTGTTTTGTCACCCGAAGAAGCTGAAGTATTGATTACCAAAGATCCACGGAATAAGGATGTGTTGTTTCCTTATTTGAATGGAGAAGATTTAAATAACGATCCGGAACAGAAACCATCCCGTTGGGTGATTAATTTCTTCGATTGGACGGAAGAAAAGGCCCGTACTTATCCGGATTGTTTTGAGATAGTAGAACGGTTGGTGAAGCCGGAGCGACAACGTTGGAAATTAGATGAGAATGGGAATGAGATTGTTGGAACTTATGCTTTAAGGAAACCATTACCTCAAAAGTGGTGGATATATGGAGAAAAACGACCAGCTCTATACGAGACCATTTCAAAGGTAGACCAGGTCATGGCTATTGCATTGACAAGTAAAACTGTTGCCATTGGATTATTAGCATCGACATGGATTTATTCACATTCTCTGGGTGTTTTTGCTTATGATCAATTTTTATATTTTTCTTATTTGCAATCAACTTTACATAATATTTGGGCTTGGTTCAATGGATCATCTATGAAAAGTGATTTAAGGTATACTCCTTCTGTGTGTTTTGAAACGTTTCCCTTTCCTCAATCTACATCGCATGAAGAGATTAATATTATTGAAGAAGCTGGACGAGAATATTTTTATTTTCGCGAAAAACTTATGAGTGATGTTAAAATTGGGCTGACGAAACTGTATAATCAATTCCATAATAGCCAATTAACCATCATATCTATAGAAGATGAGAACCTCCAAGATAAGATTTTCGAAAAAAAATATGGAAAAGAATCTATCTGGTTGAAAAAGCATTTAACAAATAGATCGTGTAATTTTTCTTATAATAATATTGTCGAGCGTATCCACAAGTTACGAACTCTACACATCCAGATGGATAATTATATTTTAGGCATATATGGGTGGAATGATATAAAGCTTGAACACAACTTCTATGAAGTTAGTTATTTACCAGAAAGCGACAGGATCCGCTTTACAGTTCACCCAGCCGTTCGAGAGGAAATACTAAATCGTTTGTTAAAACTTAATCATCAATTGCACAAGATGGAGATATCAAATCCTTATAGTACTCAAAAGGAATCAACTAAAGGAAATAAAGATAATGTCAGCAAAGATAAGATGTTATTCTGATCTTTGATTACACATCAGAAAACAAATCAATAAAACTTTGATCATTTTTTATCTTAATCCTTCTATTTTGTTTAGAAGGAAGAGATTCTTGTTCTTTGGAGTATTGCTCATGGTTGAGCAATAAAAGCCTTCTAAGAATTTCTTTTCTTGCATTAGGATGAATGGTGAAACGAACTCTGTCATTCTCTGGTAAGTAGTCAACTTCATAGAAATCATGTTTTAAACTTATATCACTCCAACCATAAGCATTCAATACAGAAATGTCTATTTTACAATAGAGTTCTCTAAGTTCGAGTATATCTCTACAAGCGTCTTTTATTGAAGTATTATTTGAATATTTACACAAATGCTTTAGAAATGAAAAATTTTCTTTTCCATATATCTTTTCAAACTCCTTTCCATTCGATGGGAAATGGGCCAAATTAGAAATTTCCAACAAACGATCATTGTGAAATTGATTGTAAAGTTTAGTCATACCTAACCTATTATCACACATTATTTTCTTACGAAGAGAATTATATTTCCTACTTACAGTTTCTAATTCTTTATTATTAAGAGTTATTGGGAATGGAAATGTTTCAAAACAATCTGTCGTTGAATAATTTAATGTGCCAGCTCCTAAAGTGGATGAATTCTTCCAACACCATATATTATGCAAAGTACTGGATAAAACACCGAATTCAGAGAAATTTTCAAATAATATTACTGCCAATTTATGCATATAAACGATCTTAGTTGGGACTAAATCAAAAGATGTGTATTTGCTCACTAAAGGGACTACCATGACCTGGTCTACCTTTGAAATGGTCTCGTATAGAGCTGGTCGTTTTTCTCCATATATCCACCACTTTTGAGGTAATGGTTTCCTTAAAGCATAAGTTCCAACAATCTCATTCCCATTCTCATCTAATTTCCAACGTTGTCGCTCCGGCTTCACCAACCGTTCTACTATCTCAAAACAATCCGGATAAGTACGGGCCTTTTCTTCCGTCCAATCGAAGAAATTAATCACCCAACGGGATGGTTTCTGTTCCGGATCGTTATTTAAATCTTCTCCATTCAAATAAGGAAACAACACATCCTTATTCCGTGGATCTTTGGTAATCAATACTTCAGCTTCTTCGGGTGACAAAACAAAGCCCATTCCTAAAACATAGCTACCGATAAAACTTTTCCCAGCATTCTGTTTCAGAGGATATGGATTTCCCAACACCTGAATTAGAAGTAATTATGACTTTAATTTTCTCATAATAAGCTTGTTATTGATCCCGTATGTGAAAATATCGTATTTTTGCACTTCATAAATACTTCACAATACTATATGAATACAAGAATATCTTATAAATTTGTTCTGAAAGCAGAGGCTAATAGCAGAGGATTATATCCGGTCTATATGAGAGCTTTTCTCCATGGGAAGAAAATAGAAATCGCCACTTCGATAACTATAGTGGAAGGAGATTGGTCGGAAACCAAGCAACGTGTGAAACGGCGCAATAAGCTCAACGAGAAGCATAATATGATTCTTGAAGCTTTCGAAAAGAAAGCCTTAAAATGCATTTTGGATAACTTTGTATACGAAGAAACTCCTTTGACTTTAAGGCAATTTAAAGATTATATGCTGTCTATTGGACAAACCGAAAACAGTTTCACCGATTATATTCTCAATTATCTGAATGAAAATAAATCACGTTTGCGGTCTGAATCGTGGTGGAGCTATAAATCTCAAATCACTAAACTGCTGAAATTCAGAAAACACATCAGCTTTGCAGATCTAACAGAAAAGTTCATCAATGAATACCAACATTACATGCTGTACACTCTTCATAATAACGAAAATACAGTGAGCAAAAGCCTACGCTCTTTACGAACCTTTATAAATATAGCCATGCGGTACGGTCTTATTAAAACTAACCCATTCAAATATATTACCATTAAGAAAGTAGATGGGAAACGGGATTTTCTTTCAGCAGAAGAGTTGAGCAAATTGTCCGATGCCTATATCTCAAATAAAATAATAGACGAGCAAGAAAAAGAAGTACTTCAATATTTTTTGTTTTCTTGCTATACCGGGTTGCGCTACTCTGACTTAAAAATGTTAAAAACATCATCAATAAAGAATAATATCCTACACATAAATATGCATAAAACAAACTGTCTGGTCAGTATTCCGCTATCTCAAAAGGCATTACAACTTCTACCGAATAAAATAAATTCAGAATCCGATTATGTTTTTCGAGTTTATTGCAACAAGGTGACCAACCGAGTTCTAAAACAAGTAGGTAAACGTTACGGAATCCCTAAAAAGTTGACATGTCATGTCGCAAGACATACTTTTGCCACAGTTTCTATCATTCTTGGTATACCTATAGAAGTTGTAAGTAAACTATTAGGACACTCAAGTCTTAAAACGACTCAGATATATGCTAAGATCGTAGATAGTGTGAAAGAACGGGAAATGGAGAAATGGGATAAATTATAAGTTCAAAGAATGATGAATGAGTTAAAAAAATACAAATTTGCAAGATTGATTAATAATCCTAATAAAAAGAGACATGGCTGGCCATACACTCAAATTAATGATTTATACAATTGTCTTAAGAGATGGAGAAAAGAAAGACTCAAATTTCAAGAAGCTCCATCAAGCTATTTATGAAAGCACAGAAAAGGAGAAGGCTAAATTGTTTGACATATACAAAGATAGGTTCTTAAAATCTTTTAAGGAGAAATTTGTTTTGTCAATAACAACACAAAAGGCATTGCAATAAAGTCTATAAACTGTATTCCTGAAATAAATATCATTGACGGAATGATGATAGGGGACTTACTGGCATTGAGCAAGAAGTTTATAAGACCTCAAGCTCTCGAGATAAAGAAGATACAATTACAGAGGATGAAATTACTGTACAGCCTTACTACTTTAAGATTTGGATGCCATATAATAGTAATTTAGGGGTTATAATGATTCAGAGTTATACAGAAGTAGGAGTGGTATCCCTCGTTGTAAATAAGCTTAGAGGCTTTGTCAGGAGCTATAGTTCATTTATTTCGACAGACCGTTTTGTCCATGAAAAATAGAAGAAAGACTTAAAATAAATATAGATAACTTGGATATATTACTAACGATTATACTTAGCGATGAATTCAAAGAACCAAGACAAGAATATCCGATTGTTGTAAAATGCAGATTCATATAAACACATTTTGTTGAGAAGAAAAAAAGAAATAGAATATAAAGTTCAGGATATGGAATAAAATTAAATTTAGTGAAATAAGAAAAAAATGCAAAAGTTTTTTTGAAATGTTAAAGATTTCAATAGGGGTAAAAATAATAATCATATAAATAGTATTTATACGTATTTCTTTGCCACTACTACTGTTTGAATACGCTCTTTTTTTCTTTTTTAAGGGTAGACGGTTATAGAATATAGATGACAAATACACATAATTATCTGCGCTTTACGTCTGTTTGCTAATTATTACCTTTTCCGTTCATACTTTCGCAACGAACATCTGCCTTACACAAGGTGTTCCGATATAGATACGTAGCCAAATGATGGGGCATACTAATATCAAGACAGTACAAATTTAGGCAGAGGTCACTAAAACGAAAATTAATGAGGATATGACAAATTTAACAGAACGGATTGAGGGAATATACCTTTGTGCCAGAGAAAAAAGTCAACTAAGTTTATTCCATTGGAAAATAAGATATTAGATTCTCTGTTGATATTGCGAAGTTCTCACCATCTATGGAGTAAAAAACTAACTTCTTGGCAAATGCACAACTTTTAGTATTGGCGTACTCTATGCAAATATTATTAAAATCGTATTTCTAGGCTACTTCTATCAGAAATCAGATAAAGCGAGTTCCGTATCCTATCTGTTCTTTACTAAAACTAAATCGGGCAATAATCAGGCAATCAGGTGGAAATTGACTTTTAATTTTCTGATAAACAGATGCAAATCTACTCGGCTGTTTCTTTGGGTGTCGATAATATTATTCACAGTCAGGTAGACAAGCGATTTGCAATACTTAAAACACTCCATCAGGTAACAGTCTATATCGGTTCTTCGTAATCAATTATCGTCTTATTCCTCTCTGCTTTTTCTTTTTGCGTTTTTGAACTTGTAATTCCTCTGCTAGTGTTACATCGTAGTTGTTGTTATCATCTAATGAAAAGATTGATAAGAGAGAATCACCGCCACTATTATTTTGCTGATTGTTAGAGTATTTATTGTCTTGTTTGCTATCAAGATTGCAAGATATATTGTTTTCTTTTTCACAGGATTGAAATCTCTCTTTTTTCTTTTCGCCAGTAAAGTTTTGATTCTGTATTTCAAGTTGTTCGGAGATAGAACTGTTCTTCATCGTATTGTAGTAATCAAATGATTCTGTTTGCTGACGATTGTAGTTGAATAGTTTATCAAAGCCCTGTTCCGCTTGTTTGAATAGGTTCACACGGTCAAAACCTCCTGTGACAGTGCCTTTCTTAGTATTCTTATGGTTGGTAAGCGGTGACAGTTTCTTTTTATTGACTTGATCTTTACGACTTACAATCAAATGACAGTGCATATTCAGCTTATTATCGGAACGACTACGGTTAAAATGAATCTTCCCATAGAACTTTATATCTGCTTCGGATAGTCCTTTATTGAAGTTATTGGCATATTCAGAAATAAACACCTCACGGATATAGCGTTTCATTGCTTCGGCTTGTTCTTGTTCTGTGTTACCCATTACTCGAAGTTCGCTTTCCGATGGGCTGACGTGGATAGCAAAAAACTTTGCATCTGTTTTCAGCAATTGCCCGATATTGGTGTCTATATCCTTAATAACTTTTGATTTGTAGATATTATCGTCTGTCAGGTTGAAAAATCCTTCGGTATAGATACCCTTTTCCATCCGTTCTAAATCTTCATGTTCCATGTAATTGGCTAACTGTCGGGAACTTTCTGCATTATTATATGCACCGTTAGATGGTGGAGCAAAGTCTATGTGCATCAGCTTATGTATTTATCAGGTTTGTAATTTCTGTTTTCAGATTCTCCTTCCTTTTACTATCCATCACACCACAAGCAGAAAGTTCCGAATAGAGTTGTATCAAGTGAAGCAACTTCTTATTATCCCGTTGGTGTATTTGGTATAGTGCATTTATCTGTTTGGATTGGTTGTTTATTACATCGGCATGATTACAGAACTGTTCACTTAACTTTTTGAGTACGGCTGTGTGTTTCTCTTGGCTGGCTTCCAGTTGAGAGAGAATAAGAGTTTCCAAAGTTTTACCGATTGCATCGAAACGCAAAGCGATAGAATTTGTAACTCGTATCATGGGATTTAGTTGTTCTTCCTCATAGTGACGGATGAAGCGGATAATATCATCCTGTCTCTTATTTATTTTCGCCAGTTCTGATTTTACAGATTCAGGGGCTTCGGCTGGGTTGATATGTGCCTTGTCTATATACCCGAATGCCAGTTTTACAACTTCACTCTTTTTCAGTGAATAGCGTTTGCATATCTTCTCTACTAAAGCTGCCGTTTCCTTGTCTATGGAAATGGTAGTGAATATCGTTTTTCTACTACTATTTGGCATGGTAATTACTTTTTTATAGAAATATGAATAGATAAATACCTGATAATAAGCACTGCAAAGAAAATGCTTATTACAGGTGTCATTACAGCGTGTTCTTGTAACACGCTAAAGCCGAAGGCTTTGCCCCGCAGGGCAAGAGGGAAGAACAGGACTTGTCCAGTTCCCTCTTGCTCAATTTAGCGAAACGAGCCGAGCCATAAGGCGAGGTGGTTTCTGCTAAATTGGGTGTGGAGATACTTCGTTAGGTGGTAATATTATCCGCCTTGTTTTGCATCGGTTTGCTTATCAAGCTGATTTTCCTTTTTGAACCGTTCGTAGGACTTACAATCTGCATTTTCTTGAACAAATATCCGAATGTCGGATGCTCGATAGTAAGTCTTATGGCTAATCATAAAGTAGGGAAGTTTACCACTTGCCCTATATCGTTGGAGTGTTCGGTATGATACTTTCAATAGAAACGCCAAGTCTTGATTATCCAACAATTTATCGTTGGGATCTAATACAGTGTCGGTATTGATTAGGGATTGTAGATTTTGCCCTATCTCGTTGAGTTTCTTCGATAGTTTCTCCATCCACTTATCAAAGTTTTCGTTGTCTATATACATTTTTCTTCATTTTTTAGTTGAACATTAATATTTTCAATCGATTGATGAAGCAAAGTTCGGAAAACGGATGCAAATAAGTTGGGGGAATACCACTGGTACTCCCCCATAAACAACTGCTATCTTGCTGATAAACAGAATATAATATTTCGGTATTTCTTACGGCTGATAATAGCCCTCATCCTTACTTTTTTGAATAATGGCAGCTTTCAACCTATCTAAAAATTCTGTGATTTTAATCGGCTTGCGTTTGATTACGGCTATTTCCTTTTTGTAGATGTCCCCAAAATTCACATTGAACATCTTCTCGAATATACGTGCTACATCACTAAGGAAGATTTCTTTATGGTCTATACGAACAATTCCCCCTGATATATAGAATATGCCACAAACCAGTTCCATCATATCTACCAGTTTTATAACTTCATTATTTAGATAGAATGGTGATTTCCATTCAGATTCGATATTTATAAAGAACTTAGGATATTCCATTTGACGATAAATAAGCTCTTGCTCCATAGTAATTAATGAAAGTAGTTTATCTATAAAAACCAATTTTAGTTTACTGTTTTCTGTAGGACATGATTCTTCCAACGCTTTGAGAGTTCCAAAATCAACAAAATTCATATTCAGTTGCCTAATACGAAGTTTGTTATCATTTACCCTATTAAGATAGTCGAACAACTCCTCTACAAATTCCAAATAGGCAGAAGACATGTCTTCAACAAAGGATTTGTCAAATTGATATGGATGTTTTAATAATTGATATATTCGTTTCTCAGTTAAGTCCCATTCCATCATAGTAATCTATGTATCAATCATCTTGATTAGATAGTGTATTCATACATTTTAGAAAGATTTGCAAGTCATTATTTAATATAGAAAAGAACTTTGTATCAACTGCCTCAACAATATTAATGGATTTTTGAGATATTTCTGTACCATTTTCTGTCAATGAAATTATTCTTATTCTTGTATCATGAATACTTCCTGTTCGACTTATATATTGTTTTTTCTCAAGAGTTCTGAGCACTTTAGAAACCATCATCCTATCAGTTTTACTATGATTGGCAATATCTGTTTGAGTAATAACCTTTTTTGATTTAGATAACATTGCCAAAACTGATAGAAGAACAAACTGAGTGTGAGTTAAGCCAATCTTATCTAATTCATTTTTTATCTTTCTTTGCCAAAACATATGAACTGTCCAAAGCAAATATCCTGGACTTTCATTCGTTGTAGAATAACTAAATTCAATATTATTTTTCATTTTCTACTAATTTTATCAAATTATCGACTGATTGTGGAAAGAGCTTTCTCAATACGTGAAAACTATAGGAGACTTGCCATTGACTGCGAGTTCCTGACCCAAACGGCAGAAGCTATGGTGGGGATAGCATTTATACAAATTGTCCTTAAGCGATTTTTCTAATCATTTCAAAACAGATTCTCAAAGCCCCCCAAAAAAAGAAATTACTGAAAAGAAGATACGTTGCAAAATCACAATACTATTTTATACAAAATATGTCTGTACAGAGGATGTTCGGGCTCCACTAACGGATGATTGAACTCTTTTATGCGTGTCATACCTATTTTTTGCATCACATGCTCTGAACGTTTATTAAGCAATGAGGTAAAAGAGACTATCTCTTTTAGCTTTAATTCCTCTTTTGCATAATTCAAACAAGCAATAGCAGCTTCCGTAGCATACCCTTTGCCCCAAAACTCGGGTAACAATCTCCATAAGATTTCAACAGCCGGAGCAAAGTCTACTTCAAATGTAACATTGTGCAATCCGACAAAACCAATAAAAACGCCAGTCTCTTTCTCCTCAACAGAGTATGCCCCAAATCCATATATAGTAAATTCCTCTTGTATTTGATTGTACAAAGCAATCGTCTGTTGATAAGACAATTTTTTCAGAAAATACTCCATGACTTTATCATCACTGTTCAATCTGGCAAGATACGAGATATCTTCCTCTTGCCAAGAACGGAAGATGAGGCGTTGGGTTTCAAAATATTGTTTCATCCTTCTATTATTTGTTTAAAGTAAATCATATCGTAAAGTTATTATTCCACAACACTTCAGAAAAAAAATCACTTTCATTTTCTGAGTATCCTCTTTAGATAGTCAATATTTAGCAAATTCACTGTCTCAAAAACTCCTTTATAAAACATAGCAAAATTATTGAAGACACAAGGTAATTCCTTGGCTTTTTGCAACGCATCTACTTGAATTAAAGATACAGAAAAGTCATTCATCTCACAATACTGCGTTATCGTCTCAATGTATTGATAAACATAGGGGTATTGCATATCATAATAAATCGTCATGTGGTAGCAATGTAATTAAATCTTCATCACCTTCTAATAGGTAATAAGCTACAAATATTAGAGGGGTTGAATCTGATGCATTATCAAAATGTAAAATAGGTTGATTTTTAGGCTCGTAAAAAGCTTCACCTGCTTTTATTAGATACGAACTTTGTCCCTCTATTTGAAATAATAAAGTTCCCGAAACTACATAACCCACAACTGGGCAAGAGTGAAGATGATAATCTGCTTTCCCCTTTTGAGGTATTACAATCTTCTTAATTTCGACTTTTGATAAACTCTGTTTATCATGTAAATGAACTGTCAGAAGATCAGTTCTAGTTACTGTACTCTTTTTCATACAAATGCAGCTATTTAGTGATAAAAATAAAACGAATATCAATACTTTATTCATGATTTCTTTGTTTTGCTGCAAAATTAGGGTGAATGAGGTAATTATGTCATTGACCTATGTTAAGAGATTTAAGCCTGCTCAAAGATTCTGGTTTAATACCAAGATAAGATGCAATATGATATTGTGATACATGTTGTTCAATATGCGGGAACGTTCGTAAAAGCAATTTATATCTATCCAATGCACTATCCATTAGTAGCGATGACTCTTTACCGCACTTTCTGATAAAGAGTGTATCTGCAATATACTTTCCTAGCTTATACCACTCATTAGATTCCTGTAACAAAAGTTCGTAGTTGGATTTGGATAAACTCAGTATGAGAGAATTCTCTAATGCCTGTATGCTTCCTATACTTGGCTCTTTGGTTAGAAAACTTCTATAGGAAGTTGTAAAAGAGCCATCTGTATAAAAATCACTTGTATATTCTTCACCATCTTTTTCTATATAAGAGCGAAGTGTTCCCTTTTCAACAAAACCAATAAAAGTGCACACTTTACCCTGCTGCAAAAGAAAATCTTTCTTTTTTAACGAAAATCTTTCAGTTACTTCTATTAATCTCTCATAAGAGCTATTTGATAACCCAATTTCTTCTATTATCAATTTCTTTATGTCCATGATATTCCTTATTAGTTTTACAAAAGTAGGCATAATATTGTATTGGAAAAATGTGAGGTTTTAATTATATCATATTTAGGCTATTTTAGAGCATAGAATATGCCTAATCATGCCTTTATCAGACACTTCTGGACAGTTTTGAAAACGACTCTTGATTCTTCTTTCATTTGCCGATGAAAATAGAATCAACACGTTTTATAAACCATTAAAAATTAAAAGCATGGAAGTAGTAACCATTGAAAAGAGAACCTTTTCGTATGTCTGCGAACGGTTCACCGAGTTTGCCAAACGAATAGAAAGTTTGTGCAGCACTCATACCCAGAAAGTAGAAAACTGGTTGGATAGTCAGGAAGTGTGCTTGTTGTTAGGTTTTAGCAAACGAACACTGCAATATTACCGAAGCAGTGGACGGCTGGCTTATTCTCAAATCGGCAACAAGATTTATTATAAGTCTTCCGATATTGAAAGAATTATTGCGGACAGTGAAACACAAAATCAATCACCCAAACAAACCACGCCTTATGAAAAGAACTAAAGAAGATTATCCGTCCTTCAATCTGTTTTCCATTGTAGGCACATGGGAAAGCATTAATCTGAATCCTACGATAATCATTTATCGGAGCGATAAAGAGTACCTTCTTTCTATTATATATGTATCGGAAACCACTAAACAAGCTTCACCCGCTACTTATGAGATACAGCAAGATGGTAGCCAGTATTTTATTACCAGTGCATCCAAACGACTCTATGTAGATTATGATCCGGCAAAAGATGTACTTAGCATTTCATCACTTGGTGACTATCTGCGCAACTAATCAGCCATATAGCAATCTTGAAATCAATATTTCAATAAAACAATCTTTCAGTCATGGAACTAATAAATAAAGATACCCTGCAAATTAAAGAGTTTATTTCTTCGCTTGATTCGATGCTGAACGGTATTGAATCTATAGTTAAGTATTACAAGCCCCACCTGAACGGGGAACGCTTTCTTTCTAATAATGAAGTTTCCAAGAAACTGAATGTCAGTTTGCGAACCCTGCAAGAGTGGCGAGATACAGGGCTAATCCCCTTTATCCAGATAAAAGGTAAAATCATCTATCGCCAGAGCGATATTGATAAACTGCTTCAAAAGCACTACTTTGAAAGTTGGAAAGAGTAACCTGCCAAGCCCAAAACATTGTTTTTCGGAATTTAATTTGAATCATTGACTTTTCCAGTGAAGTATTTAGTCTGTACAAGTCTTTGGATAAAAATACGCTCGGAATGAAATGGAGAGGAAGATTTTTATTCAAACCGAAGGCTCGGACTTGAACAGGCTAAATACGGAACTTACCTTTGTCAATGCTTCATATTGAGTTCTGGAAAACTTACTATAAAAGAAAAGGATTGAGGAAATGAAATTCATTCTTCCCAATCCTTTTTCAATATTAGCTACTATCTTTATTATATAGCCAATTCCGACAGGCAGCTATTTACTTTTTGCATATCCTTGAAAATATTCTGATCCAATACCCTTGCATAGTGTTTTGTTACGTTTGTATCTGCATGACCTAACATCTTAGCAACATTCTCCATACTCACGCCATTTGCAAGGCAAATGCTTGTGGCATAGCTATGACGGGCGGTATGTGTGCTAAGATTTTTATGAATTCCGCACACATCGGCAATCTCCTTCAAATAACTGTTCATGCGTTGATTACACAATACAGGTAAAAGTTTTCCGGTACACTCTGCCACATCCTTATATTTATCAAGTATGGAAGCTGCCACAGGTAACACAGGAATGTTACACATGATTTTGGTCTTTTGGCGGTTCTTCCTTATCCAAAGTTCCCCTTTGTTGTCTTTTACCAAGTGTTCGGGTGATAAATCTTTCACATCGCTGAACGCCAAGCCAGTAAAAATGCAAAAGACAAAAACGTCACGTACCTGTTCTACTCGTTTAATTGTGAACTCTTTAGCGAGAATGATTTTAATCTCGTCCATTGTCAGAAATTCAGGATCGGTTTTTTCCGGTTTGAAGCGGTAATAAGCAAACGGATCTTTCTTTATCCAGTCGTTTTCTAAAGCAATGCGGATAATCTTCTTCAAATTCTTCAATCGGGTGATAGCAGAGTTCTGCGCACAACCTTTTTCAATCTTCAAAAAAACATCGAACTTAGAAATAAAATTAGCTTCCAAGTTGTTTAGAGCAATATCCGATAGCTGATATTCTTTCTTAATGAATTCCTCCAAATATCGGGTAGTGGTTTCATACCGTTGAACGGTCTTACTTACAAAGTCTTTACCGATCAGCTTACGGCTTTGTTCGTTATGCTCTCTGAATACCTGCAACAGCGTTTTGCTATCTTCGTCCACGCCATAAAACAACTTTCTCACAAGATCAACAGTGATAACTTTGCCGGAAGTTTCCAATTCTCTATAAATTTGGTGTACGTGTGAACGTGTGATTTCTAAGTAGTGGTTCAGTTCCACCGACATACGGTCTTTGCCTTTTGAATTCTCTTTAGCCTGATTCCATAGATTTACAGGACAGCTTCTTTTGATAGAAATATCTACCATACAGCCGTTTACGGTGATTCTCATGCACACGGGTGCTTCTCCGTTCTTTAATAATTTGCCTTTCTTGATGAAGAACAATACAGAAAATGATTTTCGAGCCATTTTTACATCGTTTTTAAAGTTACAAAACTATGTATTCTCTTCCAAAGTACAACCATGCAAAATGCTATGAATCAGTGAGAAAAATGCAAATTCGTGGGACTTTTTTCGATTAAATTTTAGTCCCACGATTTATCCACCGATAATATACTTGAAATGGCTATTTTCTGCTACCTATCAGAAAAAAAAGAAATCCCTGATAATGTCTGATTATCAGGGATTTGCTTGATTTTTCTTTTGTTTTCAGTGATCCGCCTGGGGCTCGAACCCAGGACCCCAACATTAAAAGTGTTGTGCTCTACCTGCTGAGCTAGCGAATCAATCCTTTATTGCTGTTAAGCGGGTGCAAAGATAGAGCTATTTTTCATAATTGCAAATTAATTCCGAACATTTTTGTTATCTTTGTGCCATAAATATCAATACACATTATTTATATATGGCTGACGATAAAAAAATAATTTTCTCGATGGTGGGAGTAAGCAAAGCTTTCCAACCTAACAAGAATGTACTAAAAGACATTTATCTTTCTTTCTTCTATGGAGCGAAGATTGGTATTATCGGTCTCAATGGTTCGGGTAAATCTACTTTGCTGAAGATTATTGCCGGTCTGGAGAAATCTTATCAGGGGGAAGTGGTCTTTTCTCCCGGGTATTCAGTGGGATATCTGGCACAGGAACCTTATCTGGATAACACAAAGACTGTGAAAGAAATCGTAATGGAGGGTGTGCAACCTATTGTTGATGCACTGAACGAATACGAAGAAATTAATCAGAAGTTCGGTTTACCTGAATATTATGAAGATCAGGACAAAATGGATCAACTTTTTGCGCGTCAGGGAGAGTTGCAGGACATTATCGATGCAACGGATGCCTGGAATTTGGATAGTAAATTGGAGCGTGCAATGGATGCTCTTCGTTGCCCGCCCGAAGATCAGTCGGTGGCTAACCTGTCCGGTGGTGAGCGCCGCCGTGTGGCTCTTTGCCGACTGTTATTGCAAAAGCCTGATATTTTGCTGCTCGACGAACCGACGAACCACTTGGATGCTGAGTCTATCGACTGGTTGGAGCAACATTTGCAACAGTACGAAGGTACGGTAATTGCAGTGACGCACGACCGCTACTTCCTCGATCATGTTGCCGGATGGATCCTTGAACTTGACCGTGGTGAGGGTATTCCCTGGAAGGGCAACTACTCCAGCTGGTTGGAGCAGAAGACCAAACGAATGGAAATGGAAGAAAAGACTGCCAGCAAGCGTCGCAAAACTCTGGAACGTGAGCTCGAGTGGGTACGTATGGCACCCAAGGCCCGCCAGGCTAAGGGTAAAGCTCGTTTGAACTCGTACGATAAGCTGTTGAACGAAGATGTGAAGGAGAAAGAAGAGAAGTTGGAAATCTTCATTCCGAATGGTCCTCGCTTGGGTAATAAGGTGATCGAGGCAAAACATGTGGCGAAGGCTTATGGTGATAAACTACTGTTTGACGATCTGAACTTTATGCTTCCTCCAAATGGTATTGTGGGAGTTATTGGTCCGAATGGTGCCGGTAAAACAACTCTTTTTCGTCTGATTATGGGACTGGAAACAGTCGATAAAGGTGAGTTTGAAGTAGGGGAGACTGTGAAAGTGGCTTATGTAGACCAGCAGCATAAAGATATCGATCCGAACAAGAGTGTTTATCAGGTGATTTCCGGTGGTAATGACTTGATCCGTATGGGAGGTCGCGATATCAATGCGCGTGCATACCTTTCGCGCTTCAATTTCTCCGGAGCCGACCAGGAAAAACTTTGTGGTGTGCTTTCGGGTGGAGAGCGGAATCGTCTGCATCTGGCTATGGCACTGAAGGAAGAAGGAAACGTGTTGTTGCTCGACGAGCCGACCAATGATATCGATGTCAATACTCTACGTGCACTCGAAGAGGGTCTGGAAGATTTTGCAGGTTGTGCTGTTGTCATTTCGCATGACCGTTGGTTCCTCGATCGAATCTGTACGCATATTCTTGCTTTCGAAGGCGATTCGAATGTGTTCTACTTTGAAGGTTCTTATTCGGAGTACGAAGAGAATAAATTAAAACGACTTGGCAACGAAGAACCTAAGCGTGTGAGATATAGAAAGCTGATAGCTGACTAATCTTTAACAATATGTAAGCCCCGCAATCAATTTGCGGGGCTTTTTTGTTTCATAGAGCTATAATATGTTTATCTCTCTTAAAAAATTGTAGCATCTTTGTAATGTATATATAAAGAATATTAATTACCTTTGTATTCCAAAACGTTTATTTACAATTTATTAATTAACAAGTTCTATTAACTAACAAAGAGAATTATGAGAAGACATCTAATTCATTTCCTGCTGGTTGCAGTGCTGACGGTATGTTCTGCCGCTACGGCCATTGCCCAGATAACAGTGAAAGGTCAAGTTGTGGATGCGGAAACAGGTGAGCCATTGATTGGTGCAGCCGTAACGATTGTCGGTACCACCCAGGGTAGTGTGACTAACTTGGATGGTATGTTCACACAAAAAGCTGCCTCCGGTTCAACGCTGCTTATCAAGTACCTTGGTTACAAGGAATTCAGCAAGAAGATCACCCAGAAAGGTGGTACTGAAGATTTGGGCGTAATAAAAATGGCAGCCGATGCAATGGTGCTGAATGACGTTATCATCACTTCTTCTGTTGCTGTTTCGCGTAAAACACCGGTAGCTGTATCGACAGTTGACCCTGTCTTTATCGAGGAGAAGCTCGGAACACAGGAGTTTCCTGAAGTTTTGAAGTCTACTCCGGGTATCTATGCAACTAAGCAAGGTGGTGGTTTTGGTGACTCCAAAGTGAACATACGTGGTTTTAAGACTGAGAACTCTGCTATGATGATTAACGGTGTTCCGATGAATGATATGGAATGGGGTGGCATCTATTGGTCGAACTGGGCCGGTTTGAGTGATGTGACTCGTAGCATGCAGGTACAGCGTGGCTTGGGTGCATCAAAGGTAGCGGCTCCTTCAGTGGGTGGTTCTATCAACATTGTGACTAATACAATCGATGCCAACAAAGGCGGTTTCGTATCTTATGGTATGGGTAACGACGGATTGAACAAAATCCTGTTCAAGGTATCTACCGGATTGACCAAATCAGGTTGGGCCATGACCCTTTTGGGAGGTAAGACCTGGGCCGATGGTTATATCCAGGGAACCAACTACGAAGCCTACAACTGGTTTGTGAATATTACAAAGCGTTTCAATGACAATCATCAGTTGTCATTTACTGCTTTCGCTGCTCCCCAGTGGCATAATCAGCGTGGAAATAAAGACGGACTTACCATTGAAGGATGGCAGGAAGTTGCGAAGAATTATATGAATGGTGAGAAGCCTTATCGTTATAACCCTACCTACGGATTCGGGCTGAACGGACAAAGAAAGTCATCGGCATATAATGTGTATAATAAACCTCAGTTGTCATTGAACCATTTGTGGCAGATTAATGAAAAGTCAAGTTTGAGTACAGCTCTGTATGCTTCTATCGGTCGTGGATATGGCTATTCCGGTCAGGGATTGACCAGTGCGGATCGCAGTAACTGGTATGGCAGTAACAATGGTAACCTGAATATGACTTTCCGTAAAGCCGACGGTACATTTGCGTATGATGAAATATATGCTTTGAATGAAGCGAGTGAGAATGGTTCGGTTATGGCAATGTCGAAGTCTAAGAACTTCCATAACTGGTATGGTCTGCTTTCTACTTATACTACTAAGTTCGGTGATTACTTCGATTTCTATGGTGGTATAGACTACCGTTATTATAAAGGTACACACACCAATGAATTGGTTGACCTCTATGGTGGTGACTTTTATGTAGACTCTTCTTCAAGAAAAAGTGTTTTGGCTTCAAACAATGCCGCCGCTGCTGCCGGTTCTTCATTTGTGAACCAGAAATTGAAAGTAGGTGATATTGTTTATCGTGACTTTGATGGCTATGTGATGTCTGAGGGAGTATTTGCTCAAGGTGAATACAACAGAGATAAGTTGAGTGCCTTCATTTCCGGTTCGGTTTCTAATACCGGTTACTGGCGTTACGACCGTTTTTACTATGACAAGGCACACGCCAAATCAAAAACTGTCAACTTCATCGGTTGGAATGCAAAGGGAGGTTTGAACTACAACCTTACCGAAAATCATAATGTGTTTGCCAATATCGGTTATATCAGCCGTGCTCCATTCTTCTCGGGAGGTGCTTTCCTTAATTCAACAGTCAGCAATGCGACAAACCCCGATGCAGTGAACGAGAAAGTGTTCTCTTTCGAAATCGGATACGGCTATCGTTCGAGCTTCCTTACTGTGAACATCAATGCCTACCACACTCGTTGGATGGACAAAACCACTACCCGTTCACAGGATATCACAAACTACTATGAAGGCAGCCTTAGCGAGCCTTACGATGCAAGTAAGCTGGTTTCTACCAAGTCTGTTATCAACATGCAGGGTGTGAATGCTTTGCACCAGGGTGTCGAACTTGATTTTGTAGCAAAACCTTTCCAATGGCTGGATTTGAGCGGTATGTTCTCTATCGGTAACTGGCGTTGGGATAGCAATGCTTCGGGTAGCTTCACTGTAGAAGGTCAATTTGTGAACAGCGCATCTATCAAGGGAAGCGATGGTAAGGATGTGACCGTTCTTGTAAATGCGGCAGCTAACGGACTGGAACCGGGTACAATGAAACTGAACCTGAAAGATGTGAAAGTGGGTGGATCTGCACAGACTACCGCAGCTTTGGGTGCTACTTTCAAGATCGACAAAGCCCTTCGTCTGGGTATCGACTGGAACTTATACGCACGTAATTATGCTGACTGGTCATTGAATTCAAACGACCTGGTGATGAACAGTGAGAAAGACTTTTCTACTCCTTGGCGTATTCCGACTGCAAGTACTTTCGATTTGAACGCAAGTTATAAATTCAACTTTGGTAAGCTGAATGCAGTACTGTCAGGTAACGTGAACAATTTATTCGACCAGACTTATATTTCTGATGCGACAGATGGTAGCAATCACGATTGGAAGACCGCTTACAATGTGTTCTACGGATTCGGCCGTACTTATAGCTTGAGATTAAAAGTTAATTTCTAATCTAAAAACAGGAAGTTTAAATTATGAATAGAAATCTATTAATGCCTGTAGCGGTGTCGTTGATTCTGCTGTCCGGCTGTAAATATAACGATGACAACTTCGAAGGATTGGACGATATGACCCAACCGACGAATTTGATGAAGATAGAGTATACGCTGACTGATGCTGACTATGCAACTATCAGCTCAAATTCGACCAATAAGAAGATTGCTACAGATGCCGGTGTGTCTAAGGATCTTGAGAATGTGAAGACTAACATGTATCTGACAGAGAAGATCACGGGAGCGGATTACATACCTGCTTTCTTGCTTGATAAGTATTACACTGCCGATAAGGGTTCGAGTGCAAAGATTACGTATAAGTACAAAGAAGCGATGTCTTCTTTGCTGTCGGAGTATGCTTCGGTGAAATATCTGAAACCGACGGATGCCGAATACAAGTTGGTTTATGGTGAGAATGCATTTGCGCCTTATCTGAATGAAAAGACAGAAGGTCAGATGTCTAAGATCCTGAACGAGAAGTTCAAAGATGCCGAAAAGGGAACAGCTGTTTTCGTTGACTATAAGTTGGGAGAGGGACAGTTGGAGAATCCGTTGATGTGGCAAAACTTCGAGGCGCTTCCTACCGGAGATTTGAAGGAGCTCAAAGGCTGGTTTATCAGCTCTACCGGTGACACTCAGTGGAAGGTTACTTCTTATGATGATAACCAGTATGTTCAGTATTCGGCAAACGGTACGAAAGGGGCATGCGTCGGCTGGATGGTTACCCCTGCTATTTCTGTTACTGCCGGTGATTATCTCGCTTTTGACGTGACCGTGGGATACTATAATGCTAGCTGCTTGTCAGTACTGATTTCAGAGAATTTCGATGGTGAAAATGTCGGTACTGCCAACTGGGTTGATGTGACTTCAGATTTCAGCATTCCTACCAAGCCGACAAGTGGTTACGGTACGTTTGCTTCTGCAGGTAAAGTGCCTTTGTCAGCTTATGCAGGCAAGAAGGTGTATGTAGCCTTTAAGTACGAAGGTGATGGTGCCAATAAGAAAACCACTACTTATCAGATCGATAACATTATGGTAGGTACCTCCATTCCGGCTAACAGTCTTTCTACTCCTACTTACGCGGTGAAAGTATACGATGGAAAGAACTGGAAGAATAAGAGCAATAGCGTATATGTCCTGACATATGCCGATTACGGAGATATGGGACAGAGTAAACGCTACTTTACTTCTGATGTTCCGGCTGTGAACTATTTGCCTGCTTATTTGTCTAAGATGGTGGCATATCCTGTTGATGGCGATGCACGTGTAGTAGTCTACAGATATTATAATGGTACTGATTTGAAGATCTATAGTGATGAATACACTTATTCTGCCGAAAAAGCGAGATGGGAGTTGAATACACGTATTGTCGATAAGACAGAGCAGTTTGTATTGTCTGACGGCAAGTGGAACTTTGACCCAAGCACAGTAATTACGCTGAAGGCTAAAGGTGATGCAGAAACCTCTACATTCTATCAGACTATTGTGGATTGGGTGAAAGAGCACTATTCTGAATATGTAACCTCATATGGAAATAATGAATATTATTATGGTAGTTCTGCTTATCAGAATAATTTCGACTTCCGCCCAGATAAATGGAAAGTACAAAACCCAGCTGCCTATGGTACTATGTCTGATGATGATTTGAAAAAGCTTATGTTTGAACGTTTACCAGAAGCATTTTTGCCAGCACTCCAGTCACTTTATGGTGATGCCGATGTTGTGGAAGGTGTTGATGTTATTTATACGATTAATTTTGGTATCTACGATGGTTCTGATGCACAATATACCATTAAGTATAAAGTGACAGGTAAAGGACAGTTTGAATATGTTGCAGACTCTTTGAAGAAAGTAGAATAAGAAAACTAATTCATTTATAATTAAGAAAGGCCGCTCTGTGTAATCAGGACGGCCTTCTTTTATATTATAACGAGAGAGTTATGGGGGTGAAAAGGCGTTTAGATACATTCCCGTTTACATCTTCACCTCCATCACTACCGGATTATGATCACTGCACAAATCGAGGTCAGGCGAATAGTAATCTACCCCTTTAAATTCTTTGGAATGGAAAATATAGTCGATTCTCAGCAGGCGTTTAAAGTACCGGAACGTATACATGTACCCATGTCCGCAAGTCTGGAATCCATCTTGAAGATTGTCACCTTTCACGGTACTGTATGTGTAGGACGATGGGAGAGAGTTAAAGTCACCACACACCAGCACGGGGTAGGGGGTGGTGCGGATTAATTGTTCCAAAGTCTTTGCCTGTGCCGCACGTTTCCTGAAGTTCTCGTTGAGTCCCTCCAACAATTGCTTGGCCACTGCTTCCTCTCTGCCTGTCAGTTCGTTTTTAGCCAGTTCCCTTTCCAGTCTGCGCTTATTTTGGCTGACCTCCGTTGTTTGCAGGTGGTTATTGAAAACACGAATCGTTTGTCCGTCTACGTTCAGATCACACCACATACTGCAATTCCTTGAATCGGGGTAAGTGATCAGTCTGCTGTCCTTCACCGGATATTTGCTGAACAGAGCTACCTGCAAGATAGGTGTACTGTCTGGAGCTTGCGGAATGACGGCATACTGCCAGTCTGCAAATGCGTTCCGTATACTGTCTGGAGTAAAGTACCGGTTGCCGGCAAACTCCTGAAAGCAGATAATGTCCACCCGGTGCTCTTTCATATAAGCCGCAAGCTCCTTGCACGAATATCCCGACTGCTCGTTACCGAAACTGTCAACGTTGTATGTCGCTATTTTCAGTGTATTTGCCTCTTTTTCTCCGGCCGTGAAAGGAGGTTGGAAGATCCGACTCAGATATTGCCAGTTGGCAGCTATGGCTATCAACGGAATGATGATCCAGAACCTCCGGCGAATTCCCCAGTAAATGGCGGCGGCAAGATTGATCAATAACAGTCCTGACAGCGCCAGCCCGATGAAAGGCATCAGAGTGGAGTGTTCGGGAGGTATGTGTCCGGCGAATGCTCCGGCAATGGTGATGCCGGCCAGGACAAAAGTCAGTGCAATAGACGTACAATAAAATAGTTTGGATACAGCTTTCTTTCCCATTGTTTTGAATTTCGCATTTTAGTTCACCACAGATTACACGGATTAAGACAGATTGATTATTTATCCGGTTGATCTCAAGCGGAATTCAGACAGACTCCGAGGAGATCCGTGTCAATCTGTGTAATCCGTGGTGAATTGGTTTATTTCAGCCATTTCTTTATCTTTTCCTTTAGCTTTTCCTGAGCGATCGGTTTTGAGATAAAGTCATTGCATCCGGCTTCTTCGGCTGCATTCCGGTCGTGTTCGTAAGCGTATGCGCTTTGTGCAATGATGGGTACTTCCGCGGACAGTTGCCTGATAATTCTGGTAGCTTCCAGTCCGTCTAAGTTAGGCATCTTGATGTCCATCAATATCAGATCCGGATTTACCTCGTCATACATGGTCACGGCCTCCATGCCGTCTTTGGCGCGTACTAAGCGGTATTTTCTACCCAGAATAGCGTTCAGCAGGTCGAAGTTGCTGTCTGTGTCTTCGGCTATCAGTATGGTGGCTTTCTCTGTTTCGACTGCGGTTGTCCGAAGGTCCTCTTCCTTTTCCGTCGTTTCCTCTTTGGGGCGGGGCGTATCCTCTTTGGCCGGGAGCACTTCCGACGGCTGTGTTCCGACGGCTTCGCCGGGCAAGTGGCTGTTCGTTCCCGTTTCCGTATCTTGTATGACATTCTCAAGAGGCAGCCAGAAGGTGAATGTGGTTCCTGTGCCCACTTCCGAGGAGACCGCAATCTCTCCGCCTAGCCGTTCGATGATCGTTTTACAGATTGACAATCCCAGACCCGTACCCTGGGCAAAATTGTTCAGTTTGGCAAACCGTTGAAATACCCTTCCCAACTTTTCGGGCTCGATACCCAGTCCGGTATCTTTGACGTAGAATACAACTCGCTCGCCTTCCTGTTTGTAACCATAGCTTACGCTGCCTTCTGTGGTAAATTTGAACGCGTTGCCTATCAGGTTAGAGAATACCTGGAAGATCCGGTTCTTGTCCGAGTGGATGCTTAGCGCTTCGTCCGGCGAGTCGAACCTCAGTTCCACTCCCTGCGGACAGCGGAATACGTGTGCATCATGAATCTCTTTGCAAAGTGTGTGCAGCCTCACCGGCCCGTAAGTGAACTCTACGATGCCCGACTCTATTTTGGAAAGATCCAATATTTCGTTGATCAGTTGCAACAGCCGTTCGTTGTTGGCGTCTACAATCTCGTAATACTCCCTCCTTTCCTCCGCATTGTCACTCTCCGAGATGATGCGCGAGAATCCTACGATGGCATTGAGGGGCGTGCGTATTTCGTGGCTCATGTTGGCAAGGAAAGCCGACTTCAGTTTGTCCGATGTTTCCGCTTTCTCTTTCGATTCTATCAGTTCACGGCGCATCAGTTCCAGCTGGGTGATGTCCCATTCGATGCTGACAATGATGGGAGAGAAGTCCTCGCTTTCCACCATGATTTTTTGCTTGTCGAGAATCAGCAAATTTCCGTTTTTGTCCTTGCCCTCCATAATCCAGTGCATCCCTTTTCCGGTAGCGGCAATTTCCATATCCTCTTTTCGCTTCTGCTGTGCCATTTCCGGCGGGTAGTAGTCGAAGTCGTTCATTCCGATGGCGTTTTCTGAGCTGATGTCCCGGTTGTACGACTCCCGGTTACGGTAGATGTACCTGAAATCGTTCTCGATATCTTTTACCACGATACCTGCCGGGATGTTCTCCATCGTGGTATCCATGATACGATTGAAGCGTTTGATCTGCGATTCGTACCGGATGCGTTCCGATATGTCGTGGGTGAACGACCAAAAGGTTTCTTCTCCATCATCCGTTGTCACACTGTACATGGTGCCTTCAAAGGCCAGTGTGTTTTTATCGTGCTTCAGGGGTTGGTAGGCCAGGAAGTTGAGGGTCTGGCCTTCCCGTATGCTGCGGTAACGTTCCTCCCAGTCCTCTATGCAGGTCATATCGCCCACGACATCGAACACCCGTATCAGTGACAAGTCCGCCTGTTCCGCGATCCGGTGGTTCAGCCTGAACTGCCTGTTGGCAAATATCAGCGTGCCGTCTCTGCGTGCCGCGTACACACTTTCTTTGGCATTGTTGATGGCATGCGTCAGCGTGTTGATGTCGTTTCGTTTCCGCTGTATGTCGGTGATGTTCTGTATATACCCTTCCAGGACGATGTTACCATCTTCTTCTTCATTCCGCAGGTAGCATTGCTGGCGCATATAGTATACCTGTCCTTCCAGCAGGATGCGGTATTCGATGTATTCCTTTAAGAGTTCGCGGCGGTTGGCTTCCATCCACGTGTTCACGGCGGGCAGATCTTCGCTCAGGATGGTTTCGTAGTAATCCTGAAAGTTGATGCTCCGCTCTTCTTCCGTGCATACGATTCCGTTGTATCCCCGGTAATAGAATGTCCTCTCTCGCGATGAATATTTCCATTGCCCTATTTGTGCCGCTTTTTGTATCTCCTTCAGCTCGTAGTTGGTGCGTTCCAGTTGCAGTTTCACGTTGCTGCGCGCCGTGATGTCGCGATATTGGCACAGCACCTTGTCACCGTCGTACGGCTGCATGATACATTTGAAGTAATACGTTTCGCCCCCTTCCAGTGGCAGCCGGTAGTTACGGTTCACCGTTATCCCCTGTTGGGTCACCCGCCTGAAGTCCGGTAGCAGTTTCTGGAAGGTATGGTCGGGAAGCAAGTTGAACAGATTTTTCCCCAAGAGTCTGTCTTCTTGCAGGAACCACAAATCGCTGTGTGGGTCGATGTCCAGACACGTGCCGTTTTTGTCCACCAAGATCAGTGTGTCGGATGTCAGTTGAAGTATCTTGTGGGCATTGTCTACGTCATGCAATATTCTATCCATGCTTTGTCCGATTTATTGGTTTAAGGATTCCGTTTTTGTTCTTTTGGCTTTTTCCCATGCTCCTGTTCCTTTCTTTTTACGAAGGTAGTTAACACCTTTCATTACGTTAATGTTCATAAACAGGAAATAATACGGGATGAAGAGCAGCTTGTTTTTCACTTGCCGGGTAGAAAGGTAGTAGCCCCATCCTCCCATGATGTAGAATAGGAGCTGGAGTGCCAGGATGGTGCCGTAACAGACAGGGGAGCCCCCCACCAGTAGAATGGCGATGTTGAGTGGAAGCAGCGCGAACAGCAGCACCGGTGCCAGAGACCACCTCAGCACTCTATGCGATACGTATTGAAACGTCAGCACTCCGTAACGGAACGGATTGAGTAGTTCTCTCAGCCGCCAGATAGATTGCAGTCCGCCGGCTGCGATACGCACTTTCCGCTTCTGCTCCTCGCGCATGTCGGCCGATCCGCTTTCGATGGCATACGCCTGCGTGCAATATGCTATCTTGTATCCCTGCATGGCGATGCGCAACGACAGGATGAAGTCGTCCAGCAGCGTGTCCGGTTCCATCACTGTGAAGAGCTCCCGGCGTACGGCAAATAGTTCGCCTGCGGCTCCCACGGCGGAGTAGAGGCGTGCATCCAGTGCTTTCAGTGTCGATTCATATTTCCAGTATATGCCTTCTCCTCCGGCCGCCGCACCGTCTTTTTCTTGCACGGCTATCCTTTTCTCACCGGCAACGCATCCCACCTTCGGGTCTTCAAAAGCCCGGACTATTTCGCGTATCGCTTCGCGGTTGAGCATCGTATTGGCATCGGTAAACACTACGAGCGGCGTGTCCACCAGCATCATGCCCCGTGTCATGGCGGCCGTTTTTCCTTGCCGCAGGGGTTGGAAGTGGACGGTGGCCTGCGGCCAGTTTTCCAGTCGCTGGTTGGTAGAGTCGTTGCTTCCATCGGTGGTCCACACGATGTGCAGCTTGTCCGCCGGGTAGTCCAGCCCGAGGCAGTTACGCATCTTCTCGTCCACCACCTCTTCTTCGTTAAAGGCTGTGATGAAGAGTGTCACGTCCGGCAGTCTCTTGTCCGGGGGGAGCTGTCGCCGGACAGGTTTCACAAAGAGTTCCTTCAGTTTGACCAGCATGTAAAGCAGTATTCCGTATCCCAGGTGGGTATAGAATACGAGGAAGAGGGAGAGCCAGAAAAGGATTTCGATCCAGGTGGTAATTGTGTTGTTCATAATAGGTTAGAGTCTTTATCTTTATAGGTTGTTTTTTTGTAAAGCAGCCCCGTGGCGCCTTTTAAGGCCTTGAGCAGACGGACCCCGAAACTCCTGGCCAATGAACCGTCGGCATCAATGGTGCTATTGCTGGTCAGTGCCCGGGCTTTACGACTTGTAATGAATATCAGTCTTCCGTAGGGCTTCATGGCAAGTGCCAGTGAACCGTCTTCTCCTCTCCGGATGTCTGTGCGGAATCCGAAAAGGCGTCCGAGTTCTGTATTGAATCCGAATGTCATTCCCCGTACGCAGAGTTCCGGCCGTTTGATGGCCTGTATGCTCAGGTGTAAGTCACGCAAGCACTCGTAGAGCCACAGCCCCAAACGGGAATGTCTCTTGTCCGGAATGAAGCTCCACAGGCTGAATGTACAAGCGACGCCAGGCTTCATTAAGTTCCGCACATGGGTGTCGATATAGTGTGGCGGATACATGGTATCGGCGTCAATGCAAATATGATATCTCCCTTTTGCATGGTCCAGACCACACTGTCGGGCATATCCGGGTCCCTTTTTAAGTTCGTTGAAGTAGGTGGCTCCTACCGCTTGCAATGCCTGCTCCGTCCGGTCGGTGGAATGATTGTTGACCACTAAAATCTCGATGGGGTAACTGTATTCGTTGTTGCCAAGAGACCAGAGGCAGCTTAATATGTGGGGCTCTTCGTTGTGCGCAATCACTACTACGGATACCAAAGGGGTGTCCGACTGCTTTTCATGTAACAATGTGCCGATTTCGGACAGAGTGTCTCCGGGGATTTCGGACAAGGTCAGTCCGAAAATTGATAAATATTTGGTATACCATTCCATGCTTGTTGTTTGTTTTGTTGTATTAACTTATTTGGGCGATAATCTCTTTCCGATACCCTTCACCTGCGTCGGTTACCCGCTTGTTTCCGAATGCTTCGTTCACGTATTTCTTTTCCAGTTTCACCTTTCTCCGTGCTTTCATCCGCCACCATTCGTACTCCACATCTATGTGTCCGATATCTACCGCCTGGTATCCAGCCTTGTGGAGGTCGTATGCCAATACCGTGGCCGTAGGCCCCAATGCTATCAGGAATAGTACTTCCTTTTCTACTTTCAGTGCCTCGTTCAGGATGCGGTCATAGCGTTCGAAAGCGTTCCGGGGCGGGCAGAGGATGCGTCGGATACTTCCGGCATTATCAAAAAGGTCGTTTCCTACTCCAAGTCGGCTCATTGCGCCTTCGATGAACACGATGTCGCGTCCTTCCCAAATGGTCTTGAGTTCCCGAAACCAACGTGCGCAATGTTCCTTGGATGTATAGTCCATATAAGGGCGTGAGAGAAATGCGTTTTCGTATTTTCGTCCGGGGATCAGTAGCTGGTCCCACCATTTGCCGTAAATGAAGAAGTGAGTTCGCTGAAACCGACGGCATTTGCGCCTGTAACGGTTCAGTCCGCTGAATACATCGGGGATAGCCACCAGATGTCCTTCTTCGTGGCTGACCAGCACTTCTCGCAGGCGCTTTGCAAGCAGCGGAGAGCCTTCCTGGAAGCCGATGGATTTGGAGGGGCTTGTCAGTAGCATCTCTCCGTCTCCGAATCTGCTGATGGAACGGTTTCCCTCCGTGATATGTCGGATGGTCTCGTCAATGGAGGCTACGGTGGGAACGATGTTTTGATGGTGTTGCAATACTATTGACCAGAAGTTGTACCACTCTACAATAGATGCATAGCGTATTTTGAGTGCAAGTGTTTTTATGATCTGTAGTCCGTTCATGATATCAGGCTGTTAAAAAGTTCTTTCCATTGTGAGGCGATATGGTCTATTTTAAACCGTTCCACATGGATGCGGGCCCGTTGTCCCATCTCTTTGCGGATATTCTCATGGCTGATCAGGTATCCTATTTTCTCGGCTAGCTTGTTGATGTTTTCTTTGGGTACCAGCAGCCCGTCGTTGCCGTCATCAATGATGTCGCGCGGGCCACAGGGGCATGCGAATGATACTGGCGGAACTCCGCATACCATTGCTTCGACGAGCACCATGCCGAAACCTTCATATCTGGACGAGAGGGCGAAGATCGAGCTTTCACAATATTTATCTACTATATTACTGACGGTGTGCTCCAGGATGCACGACCGGGATATGCCCAAGCCATCTATCAGTTTTTGAAGTTCTTCTCTGAATCCGTCGCCGTAAATGCGCAGTGTCCAGTCCGGGTGTTGTTCCGAAACTATTTTCCAAGCTTTTATCAGCATGTCGAATCCCTTTTGGGGTACATACCGTCCGGCGGCGATCACTTGTTTCCGACTTCCGTCTGATTGTCGGTCCGGGAAGAAGGGAAGCGGATTGTGGATTACCGTCACATTATTCAGTTCCGTCCATTCGGCAGCGTCTTCGTAACTTAATACAATGAATCTTTTGAGCTTTCTCAGTTTTCTTATCAATTGCTTCATCCAGTAGCTTCGTATCCACTTTTTCAAAAATGCGGGTAAGGGCTTGTCGCTGAGTTCTCTGTAGTTAGACTTATTGAAATGGATCTCTCCGAGTTTGATGCTGCCGTCCGTCATGTTGTTGATGATATTGATATCTCTTCGTAGAGTGGAGATGGTAATGTCGGGTTTAAGCTCGTTAAGGCATGCGTCCAGTCTTTTCTTGAATAGTTTTTGTTTCTTTACGTATCCCGTGATGTGCCTTAAAACGGGCATACCGTCCATTTCATCGTAATTGATGTCCAACTGATGTAGCGTGATGCTGGGATGCAGCGGATAGTAGGGGGCCTTGTCCTTGCCATCGGTCAGGATAAGGTGTATGTCGTATCCGAATTTCTTAGTGAAATAATTTACCTTTAGGCTAATCACTCTTTCCATACCTCCCGGACAGTGGATTGACGGAATGCAATAGGCTATTTTCAGCTTTTTTTCAGAGGCTACTTGATACTTTCCGATTACTTTCTGCATCTGTGCATGCCATGACAGGTGGCTGATAGACTGTCTGATTCCGGCAGGATCCCATGTTTGTGTTTGGTAGAAGTCTACTATCGCCTGTATCCGCACTGGAGTTTCGTTTGCCGGTGCTTTCAGTACGTAGGGTTTGTCGTCAAAGTCGGTATCCGTTTCGGAGTAGATGAAAGGTAGTCCCCGGGCCGCATATTCCCGGTTCTTGAGTGTCTTGATGGTTGTGATTCCGCTCCGGTGCCTTGCCAGGCTTCCGATGCCGAAATCGGACTGTTCGAATATCTTGTCGAGTTGCTCTCCGTGCTGCTGTCCGTGTAGTATGACGAAAGGTTCCAGTTTATACTGTGCAATGACAGGCAGTATCTCTCTGCGCTCGCGTTCGCCGGTTAGTGCACCCACGATGTGGAAGTAGACCTTATAGGAGGGGTGGGTGGCGTAGTAGTCTGCCATTCCCTTTATAATCCGGTCGAAGCCGTGCCAGTAGTGTACCTCTGCCACACCTATCAGGTGCAGTTCTCGGGAAGTGTCATTCCGGGTTATCTTTTGCGGTATGGCATCGAAGTCTATTCCGTTTGAGATGCGTATCGTATGTCCTCCGAATATTGTTTCCGCATCAGAGAAGGTGACGATACCGTCAAGCTGTGCCGCCAGTTTTCTGCGGAAGCATCGGTCAACAAGCAGATCCAGTTTCATTCTGCGGGTGATGTATTCCTGGTCGTACGGATAGGTGGGAATTTCCATGACCACCTTCACTCCCTGTCGTTTCAGCTGCTTCACCATGCTGATGGTGAACGGGTTGGCGTTGTGGTACGAACGCATGTAGACCAACCGGATATTTTCCTGCAGAATGTATTTTACGATGCTTTGTAACTCAAATCTTTTCCGGAGTTTTCCTTTTATTCCGCTGCCGTAGTCCCGCAGCGTGTGATTGTCTATCATCCGGCATTTGTGTCCATTTTCCTCGTTCAGATAGCACGTGTGCACGTCCATTCCGCACTCTTTCAGCGCTTTTACCTGATAGCGGATTTTCTTGCTGATGCCGTTCGCTTCTTCAAATCCGTGGAATATAAGAAACAGTGCTTTCATCGTTTGTTTTTGTTTATGATGCTTTTTGCCTTGCCAGTGATGTCGTATTCACCGGTCAACTGTATATAGCACCCAAATATACAGAAAAATATAATGCTTTTTACAATCAGGGTCAGAAAAATGTTGCCTCCTTCTGTCATTAGGCTGAGCGGATAGAGTACGGCTATCAACAGGATGCTGACCATCAGGGGCGAGATCAGTTGGATGGCGAAATGGCGCAAGCTGCGGTGCAGCGTCATCCGGTACATCATCCAGTAGCACTGAGCGAAGTTGACGGTAAACGTGAGCGTGATGCATGTGGCTACAGCTTCGAGCGTGCCGAACCAAAAAATGCCCAGTAGGATGCCAGTGACGTTGAGTATGGACGAGAACAGTCCGCACATAAATAAGTTCTTCGTGTCGCCCGCCGCCTGAAAGATGGAGCCGGAAGAGGAGAGGATAATCTGCACGCCTACCGACAGGGTGAGTATTCGGAATACCGGGATGGAGGGCGTCCATTGGTCGCCGAAGATGATCAGTGTCACTTCGCCAGCCGTGAAGTAGAGCAGCACGCTCAACGGTAGCCCGATGAAGGCGAGGAAGCGGACGATGCGTTCGTAGCCGGAAGCCAGTCGCTCGAGGTCATCCTGATAGTCACTGAAGATGGGGTGCATCACCGGGGTGATCACCTGCGTAATGTTCTGTAACGGCAGCATCATCAGGCGGTACGACTTTTCGTAGTAGCCCAAGGGAGACATGCCCATGTATTTGCCTATTAGCAGTTTGTCCAGATTCCGGCTGAAGTAGTTGATGATGTTGAACAGGAACTGGTAGGCGGAGTAGGAAAAGATACGGCGAAGCACGTCCAGTCCTAGTGTAAACTTCAGGCGTTGCGGATAGCGGCGTATGGAGACCGCGAAGATCAGGATGCCCGACAGGATGGGGCCGATGATCAGCGCATAGAGTCCGGCTCCGCACAGGGCTGCCACGACGGCAGCCGTTCCGGTGGCTATCTGTATGACGAAACTCCGCAGGGCGATGAACTTAAACTCTTTATTGCGGTAGAACAGCGCATTGGGAACGATGGTGGCGGAAGCAAAAAATAGGTTGACAGCCAGCAGCTGGCACAGGGGGCGCAGAATCTCCCGGTCGTAATAGGCGGCTATGGGCCACGAGGCAGCGGCAAAGAGCAGCGCCAGCCCAATGCCTGTCCAGACGGTGAAGGAGAAGAGGCCAGACAGATTTTCTCCGGTCAGTGTCTTGTGCTGGATGATGGCGGGAGACAGTCCCACGTCAGTAAACAAGTTGAAAAAGGCGATGATTACCGTGGCTACGGCCATCACGCCGAAGTCGTCCGGTGAAATCAGACGTGCCAGCACACCCGCTACGACGAGTGATACCCCTATGCCGCTATACTTGGCAAGGGCGGTATAGAATACTCCGGAAAAGAGTTGATGTTTGAGTGAAGTCATTACTTTCGGGTTTTGAACTTGATTTTTTTATTTTTTTCCTTGACCGGGCGGGCCCGGGGGATACCACAGGTTATACGGATTCACATAGGCAAGCCGTTTCTCTCACGATCCTTATATATTAGCAGGTTCTGTGTTTGTTGCTATAAATCCGCGTGATCCGTGGTGAACCCCACATTGATCTGTATAAGTCCGTAGCGAACTCTGCCGCTTTTCATCTCCCCTCCTCCTTTTTTTTCAGCATCAGTACCATCAGGGTACGCATCCTGACGTAGGGCCTGTAGTGCCTCAGGCAGAGTAGGAAAAGCCCGATGCGTTGGCGTAGGGGCAGTGTGTGGGCTTGCCATACGGCTGCGTCGAGCATCTGACATAAGAACTGACGTATCAGCCTGCGGACGTTTTCCGGATAAGAGGGAGCCGCTTTCAGCAGTTCGTCGGTCACGGTGAGATAGCCTTCCATGTTTCTCCAGGTGAACTGCCGGGTCATGGTGGAGTCGGTTCTGAAGCGTCGCAAAAAGAATTTCTGGGGAATGTATCCTACCTTTTCCGCCTTTAAATACAGTTGCGACGTGAAGAGTTGGTCTTCGTGGATGATCCGGGGATAAAAGGTCAGTCCGGAGGTTTTCAGATAGCTCGTGCTGATCAGGTTCAGGCACGGCGAGGGGCTGAATACACGGGCGGAAAGTTGTCGTTGCAGTAGTTCCACTCCTTTGTATACTTGCTTCGGTCGGGCACAGGCGCTCCGGTCGTAATTGAAATGCCGGGCACAGGGGTGGTCTTTGTTTAAGATATCTGCATCGAAACATACAAAGTCCAGCTGTCCGGCTTCGCATGCGGAGTAGCAGGTCTCCAGTGTATCGGCTTCCAGCCGGTCGTCACTGTCCATAAAGTAGACGTACTTCCCCTGGACATATTGCATCCCGTTGTTCCGGGTGATGCTTTGCCCCTGGTTGGCCTGACTGTATACCCTGATTCGCATATCTGTTGCTGCCACCTGTTCCACCACTTTCCGGCTGCTGTCGGTCGAACCGTCGTCTATGGCGATTATCTCTAGTTCGGTCAATGTTTGCCGGCAAATACTTTCGAGGGCTTCCTGCACGTAATGGCAAGTGTTGTATATGGGGATGATGACACTCACTTTGGGGTGCTTGTTGGGTTGTTCCATGGCGTTTGTTTGTAGGGGTCAGTTCTGGTTAGCAAAGGTACACAAAAAAATGGAAGGAAGCGGTTCTCGCTCTTAGAAAAAAGATGAAGTTTACGTGGTGATTTCATTGAGTATTTCTTGCTGACTGATTCTTCCTTTCGAGTTGCCCCTTATAAAGGAGATGTTATAGGTTATGATTTCCGCTAGTTTGTCGATTGACACGTATTTGCCGTGTTCCGGCTTGCTCAGCAGGCTGCGGTCTATTTCCATCATTTCGGTGGCTTCCGTGGTAGATAAGTTCGCCTTTTTTCGTAGGGTACCAATAGCTCCTCAATGGATTGGTGTATCACATTATTGACCATTTCGATTTTTTCATCTTCGGGTTCTATCAAAAGTGTTTTTGTAATTTTCTTTTTCATCTGTGCTATGATTGTTTGGGCGTTACTGTTATGCTTCCTATTAAATATTATGTATATGTTTTGAATAATTGTGTCCTGACGGGACACAGTTGTGAAGAAATAAAACTTCACCTTTGTGGCACAAACTGATAGTTGACGAAAAATAATTAAGATAAAACAGATTACTTTATGGAAAAAGATCATTTTTTTATTCTGGAGAAAAGTTTTCTCATCTCACAGCAGGTATAAGATCTGATAGACACTTGTGGGGCCAGGGGGTAGAAACCTATATGGTGTTCTTGATGTACCTGCGCCATCAGCCCGGCTATGTGGCATGCTATACGCGCAGCTCACTGGAACACTTGGCACAGTGCAGCAGGGGCACGGTAGAGCTCTTCAGTAACGTACTGCTCAACTTCGGGGGCTCGCAGGGGCATGCAAGCGGTGTGGACAGCGGTCCGTCCCTCGTCCGGAACAGGGGACGGAACTCCCTGTGCGGAAGTGCCTGTAACTCTCTGTGGGATAGGAAGAAAAACTCGGAAAAACCTATAATACAATACAAGACAAGAAAGGACAAGATAAAACAGAAACAATAGAAAAGAAACGGAAACCGGCGGACGTTCCTGCCGCTGTTGTTGCTGCTATCATTGGTATGGCCGAAGTTTCCGGTATAGCCAATGCTCCCATCGCTGCCTTCGCTGTTCCTGCCGCCCCCTCCTCCGGGAGGAGAAAGGGCTACTTCCGTTACGTCCGTATGCGGGTTGGGAGACATTGGTGGACGAAATACAAGCCAACCGTTTCTGGATGAAGATAATGGGGATGCATCCTACCTGAGACATCGTCGCGTCCTAGTGCCACGGGGTATGTAATGAATGCACGGGGAGATAGAGGCTGTAAGTGCTGCTGCCCGAATGGTGGAACCCAGTACTTTGGAGGGAAGAGTCCGGTGCTTCGGAAAAGAATGTTTCTTAAATGGTGAACAGTCAACGATGAACAGAGGAAGCCACAGGTCCAGTGAGATTCGATCACGGATTGTCACAGATGTTTTGATCTGATTCCCGATGAATGAAATTATTGATTTGTGAAAATCTCTGTAATCAGTGGTGAAACCGTATCACTCACCGTGTTCGGTATGTATAAATTTCTTGTTGGCCCCTTTGAGGTGGAACAGGCTGGCTATGGTCCCCAATGCCAGCGAAGGCACCTGCGTTAGTGCTTTTAGTAGCCTACCGTTGAGCAGGCGGGCTGGAACAGGAATAAACATGGCGGCAACCTGTGCTGCCGACAATATCCACCATTTAGACGCTGCCGGACGGTAGACCAGTGTGGCAAGCAGAGTGAATCCGAAAACGGCTACCAGTTGCACCAGGCGCGGAGGGAGCATCCATTGGATGATTTTATCGACCAGATCTAAAGAGGGCCACCACCGCCACCATCCTTCCATCTGCTTGACGCTTTTTATGAAGGACAGTCCCTCGCACAAGATGCCGAATTGCGCCGCCATCCAGCGCCGGCGCTGATTCTTGATGTTCTCTTTTTTTTGCGTTTTCTCGTCGTAGACAGGTAGGTGTTCCAGATAGACGGTGTGCATTCCGCACTCAAGCAGCGTAAGTTCCAGCTCTTTGTCCTCTCCTGCGGTTTCCAGGCTTTGCACGGCATCGTAATACCAGAAGTAATCAAAAGCCATGCCCGAGCCTGCCAGTCCGGCAGACAATCCGAGGGCGTTGTGTCCGCTCCTGAAAAATCCATTGTTGATCTCCTCGCTCACTCCGTCGAGCAAGGCAATGTCCGTATTCAGGTTTTTGCCTGTGCGGTGAGCCTGCATCGCCTGTACTCCGGCGGAGTAGGCACGGTTCACCTCGGAAAGGAATCCGGGTACGGTCACGTTGTCGGCATCCATCACCACGGCAATGTCATACATAAAGGCTAATTGGCGGTTGCCCAGTCCTTTCGCCTTTCCGTCTTCCTCGATGGTGCTGATGGCCAGTAGGAGGGCTTTGGCCTTGGAACTGTCTTCGTAGGTAGCCACCAGCAGGCGGATAGGGAGTCGGCTTAGGGCTTTGTTGGTGGAGTCCTGCATGTGGTCGGAGATGACGTATACATCGTACATTTCTTCGGGGTAGTCCTGCTCGAGGAAAGAGCGTACGGAGTCAATGATGACTTTGTCTTCCCGGTAGGCCGGGAAGAAGACGGCGATGCGGTGTAATTTGTCCGCTTCCGGATAGTGGGGCGCACGATAGAATTTGGACGCAATAGCGTACACCAACAGATAGGCTACGCAAAGTGCCAGCGGAACGAACAGGATCCAGTCGATCAAGGTTAGTATGAGTATCATAAGTCTTAATGTAGGTTATGGGTCGATATATTTGTGTAAATCGGTTCAACTGTGGTTCACCACAGATTACACAGAGGATCATTTCGGCAGAGTCTTACAGAATCCTATAGAATCTCAGAGAATTCCACAGGATTTCACTTTCTCGTTTATGGATATCCCCCAAGAAAATGATTCCTCTCTGTGTTAATTTGTGTAATCTGTGATGGACTGTCACTCAACACAGCTTCCAGAAACCCTTCACTCCGTGCCAGACGGCTTTTGCCAGCTTGGGCTCTCCTTTCAGGACGAAGCACAGGCTGTCTTTGGGAGCTACGATCAGCATTTGGTAAGCGATAGCCAAGCAACGTTCCATTCCCGGGAGGTTGCGCCAGGCGTAAAGCATTCGGTTTCGCATCATATAAAAGGTGCGGAGAGGGCTTTGCCGCCCGGTACTTTGGCTCTCTTTGTGGAAGATGGTGCAGCGCGGCTCGTACCACAGCTGATAGCCGGCACGCGTCATGCTGGTACACCAGTCCAGCTCCTCGTAATAGAGAAAATAGATCTCCGGCATCAGTCCGGCTTTCCAGATGACCTCCCGTTTCAGCATCAGCGCAGCTCCATGAAGGTAGGCACTGGGGCGTGGAGTGTCGAAAGTCCCGTCGTCCGGACATCCCATGCCCAATGCTTTATTGCGCATCGTATACCGGCTGAGCTTGGTATATCCGGCAAATTGAATGTTTTGCGGCGGAAAGGCAAAACGGATTTTAGGTGATACAGCCCCGATGCGGGGATCGCTCTCCAACCGTTCTATCAGGGCGGGCAGTCCGTCTTCGGTCAGGTAGGTGTCGTTATTGATCAGGAACAGGTATTTTCCTTGTGCTATCTGTATTCCGAGATTGTTTCCTCCCGAGAATCCGAGATTTTTCTCGCTGCGGAGAGTCCGTACAAAGGGATACCGTTCCTGTATCAGGGAGGCTTCATCCTGGCGGGACGCGTTGTCCACCACAATGATTTCATAACTGACGGAACTGATTGTGTCGCGTAGCGATTCTATCAACACGCAAGTGTCGTCCAGCCCATTGTAACAGATGGTGATAAAAGATATTAAAGGAGGTATTTGTTTCATGGATGTCTGTGATGAACCCTTTATTCTTTTTTATTTCGTTAATAATCAATCTCTTTTTTTCTTCTCTTTTCTCTCCCTTTCCAGTTCTTCGTCTTCTTTCTGCATCACCGGATCGATGTAAGGTCCCGCTATGCAGAGAGCAAAGCCCGTATAGACAATGATGGAGTTGGGGTATTGCATGACGTCGTTGGCATAAGCCGCGACAAAGAATCCGGCATTCATGCAAAGCCATGCGGCCAGCAATCCTCTCAAACGTTGGTTCATAATCCTGAACATCAGCAACCACGAACACCAAGCGAAAAGCACTCCGTGGATAAGTAAATAAAGCATTAGTCCCACGATGCCCGTTTCCACCCATACGGCTACCAGCCACGAGTCAGGTGGATAGGGCATTACCTCTTTAGGACCGTATTGTGCTCCCTTGGAGAGTCCGATACCATATCCGATAGGCTTCTCGTCCATAAGACCCTTCATCTTTTTACGGTTTTCCACCCGCACCTGATAAGAGGCATCTTCGGAAGGCCGGAAGGCCGAACGCATTTTACGAATGTATTGGTTGCCATCTCCGATAGTAGTGAAGTTGAAGAAAGAAAACACTGCAATAAATGCCAGGGTACTAAGAGCAAAGCTTTTCCAGCTTTTGGACACAAGGATGAAGAGTGCGATTCCGCCAAATGGTACAGCCATTGCTGCCCGGGTGCCGGAGATACCCATGCCGTAGATGGCACAAATGGCAATGATGGCGAAATAAACTTTCATCCATCTCTTTCGTACGTAGAACGTGGCTATGCCGAAAGTGGTGACAGCCATTGCAGAGTGAACCCCGAAGTTTGCAGCATCGGGGAAACAGGAGAAATATCTGATTCCCGACCAGATAAGATGTGTACGGTAGCCTCCTAATGTGTATAGAAAATATAGCTCTTTGGCATTGAAACCATGACTTTTTTGCCAATATCCCTTGAAGGCAGCAATAAGTATGAAGACAGACCAGATAAGCAGTAGCCATTCTATCCCTTTATAATTGCGGATGGCCAAAGGGACGACGAAGGCAAAGACCAACGGATAAACCCAATAATGTGTAATAGCGATGTTCCAAGCTGCCTGAATATGGTTGGGGTTGCCTATCTCGAAAAGGCAATATGCACCCCATACCATGAATAGTCCGAACATGACATTCTGTCCCCGTTTCCAATCGGTTTCTTGTCCGGTGCATCGCATTAGCGTGATCATACTCAGTGCTATAACTAATGGCAATGTAGTTACCCCCATTCGGATGGGAACGAATATACCGATGGCAATAAGTACCAACTGGACTGAAAACAAGAGATAAAATGCTATCTCAGATTGATCCGGATCTCGTTTCTTTTGTAGTTCATCATTCATCATCGTCATCGTCAATATCTTGCGGCTTCTTTCTACTGTTCTTTTTCCAGTTAAACAGGCTTTCCGTCAAAGCAAGTTGAGATAAACGATACATCTGTTTATGTACAAATGTATATGGGGGAAGCATGCCGGTATAGGTCTCCACTTCGTATTTGGGTGCCCGGTTCAGGTATAGGTACGGAGATGTGCCCAACTGGGACTTGAGTTTCTGTAACAAGACCTTGTCTGTCGCTTTCCAGCCATGGACAGCTGATGCTACTAACAAGTTGAGCTGGGCATCTTGCAACAGCGGAGTGGGGATGTTGGCTTTCTCCAAGCTCGGATATTCCACAATTAAGATATCTTCGGTTCCGGGAGTATAAAGGTCTGTCAAATTTTTAGCCAGGGTAAAGGCGGATGAGTTGGAATTGAAATCCGTTCCATCCGTGAGACGGCGCACTTTCAGCCCGATACTTTCCCAATATCCCTGTAATTGTTCCGCCAGATAGGTCTTGCCGCTACCTTGCTCCGTACTGAGAAGGTTGAGGATGAAAGGCATGCCTTCCTTCCGCTCGGTGAAGAACCGGAGGATGGCGCTACTCATATAACGCGTGGCAATCTCTTCACACTGTTTGCTGATAGGGCTCAGTTTCAATGGGGCGGGATAAGCTCCCAATACGATGCTGCCAGTCTGTTTGCGCGTACGGGTGGAGTCGCGCAGGGTGCGGTCGATGGCTTCGATAAGCAGGAAGAGGGCTACCAAAAAGATAAAACTGCCGGCTGCTGCCATCATTACGATCTTCTTGCGACTGGCCACCTCTTCATTGATGGGATATGCGGGCGGATTAAGCACCTTCAGAATGGCTGCGGTCATTTCCAGGTTCTTTTTCCGGAGCAATGCGTCGTTGTAACTTTTAAGGTTTGTCAGGTAATTTTGTTCAGTGAAGCTTATCGTACGCTCTTTTCGCTTGATAGTAGTCCCCACCGGAGCGAAATGGGTGTATTTGGCGTTCAGGTCGCTGCGGCTTCTCTGCACGATCTTGAGTTCTGCTTTGGCTTTTTCAAAGAGCAATAGTTGGTCAAGCCATTGCTCCACGATGGTGGCTTTGGCAACGCCTTCTTTGGTCTGCTGCCCGGCAACGTATTGATTGGCAATGGTTGAGAGGTCCCGCCGACTCTGAATCAGGCGATTTTTGTATTCTGTGAGCTTCATTCCCGTACTATCTCCGGCTGTTGAGATCGTCTCCATCTCGATGATTTTACCGGTCAGGTTGGTGGCCTGCTTTAACTTGTCTACCAGTTCCACATTGTGGATTATCCGTTTGGAATTAGCGTCCATTTGCCTCTCCAATTCTTCGAGCATTGCCCTAGAGCTGTTGTATTCAAATAACACGTTTTGTTCGCGTAGTTCGAACTCTTTATTGATAGCTGCTATTTCTTTGGTTTCATCATAATAGTTGATAATCCGATTCTCTACATTATACTGTGTCAAGTCATCTTCATATTTGGTCAGGTCGCCTCCAATACGCTTCAATTCAGCTTTGAAATATTCGATGACCTTGTCCGTCCCCTCATATCGCAGAGCTTGGTATTCGTTGACAAATTCTTTCATCAATATCTCAATTGTGTTATAAGCAATGCCCGGATCACCAGATTGATAGCTTACCTTCAGCAAGTCACTGCTTCCTTTCCTTTCTACTTTGATGTTCTTCAGGGCTTGATAGCTATAGTAAACATGCTGGAAGTAAAACAGCCCATATATATAGTTGTTCTTATCCTGACGTTCGTACTTTTGAAAGTTCTCCATAGTCTTGTCTTCACTGGTCCGATCTATTAAGGCTATGAGAGCTTTCCCGTCCGGACTGTTTTTCATATGGTTATAGGTGTAATTATAGCTGGCAGCAGTGATGCCTTCATTGTCTTTGTCCGGACTCCCTTTTACCAGTATCCGTGAGAAGAGGCGCAGAGATACCCGCTTCAAGGTGCTTTCGGCCTGGATGATGTTAATAAGGTTGTCCATTGAGTTCTGAGCCAGCGCCCAATCTACTTTGGTACTTTCTTCAACTCCATAGCCGGACACTACACCGGTGTATAAGGTTGCCTCCACATTATAACCACCTCTGAGATTTCCTGTACGGAAATAAACGATTGCGGTAATTAGGGCGGTTCCCAATAGAATCCACCATTTTACTCGATATAGAGCGCGAAGTAAATAGAGTACATAATCCATAGGGCAAAGCTTTTATTTTTTTAAAATGGGGGTACGGGTGACTACCTCGAGAATCATCAGGCTTTTGGTTACTTCAAATCGGCTTTTCTCAAATGCTTCTAATGCGGTGGACTGCCTTTCTTTTTCCACAGAAAGGTCTCCTGTATTGATCGTATTGTTAACAAAGTTCTTCTCTGCAATATCGTATTGCATATTAGCCAATTCCAAGGCTTCTGCACGCAATTTTAGCACATTGAGCTGAGAGGTTGCCGTGGCATATAATTCTATGATTTCCCGCTTCATCTCTTCAAATTTAACTTCCCGTTCCAGAACAGCTGTTTTGACAGTTAATTTCTGGCGCCTTACACGTGGGACTAAATCAAATAATTCATTAAACGGAATGTTTATGGCCCCGCCTACAGTATACATTTTCTGTTTGGAAGTGCTGTAATTGTACATAATCGGAGTCGCTACGTCCGTAAAGGTATTGTCTACTCCGAAACGACCCCACTGGTAGCTGCCCCGTACACTGAAAAACTGTAGAAACGACCGTCTTTCTTTTGCCAGCAGTTTGCGTTCGATCTGCTCTTTTACACTGGCAAGTTCATAGATCGGTCCTCCTTTGGCGTTTTCGAATAACAGATCGAGGGGAGGAAGTGAAATGTTGGTGTAATCTTCCGGGTTTAGTTTTGAGAAATCACTGGTTTCCTGGGCATTTGCGAAAGAAACCGGTGAAAATAGAAGTAGGGGTATACTACATAGTATGAATAAAACTCTTTTCATATCGATGTACTTATTTGTATATATTGTCTGTTTGCTTGTGAAATCCGTGCAAATATAAGATAAATTTGCAACTAATGCCCTAAATATACCCCTTTTTTTAGAAATAAAGCATCGAATGCAGTAATATTTTATTTAGTGCCTGTTTAAGTTCTGTCGGGAGGGAAGATTTGTTTTCAAGGATATTTCCCCGTCTTTGTGGGAGCATAGCAGGCTATGTGACGCATAAAAACGGGGAGACAGACTGAAAAGAAACTCAAAAACAGGTCAAACCTATATTGAGAATTTATTCAGGAAGAATATAAAACAGGTTCTCAGAATGCTTCTGTCATGTTGAAGTAGAACAGATTTTGCTTGTTCACCATGTTGCGTCCCAGGTCGAGGCGGACGTTCATGCGGGGCTGCACTTCAATGCGGAGACCCACACCCATGTTAGGTAGGACACCTTCTATTTTTCCCGGGTTAGGGCCCATGAATCCGCATCCCGCCCAAGCCACATAGCCCACATGGTTGAGCATGCGCTTCACCCAATTGCCTTTGTCCGTATTGATCATCTGACGATATTCCGCCATGACGACATGTGACGACTTATCACGATATTGGCCCATGTAGTAACCTCGGAGATCGAACGGAGTACCGCTGAGAGCGTATTTGTTGAGAGGGACGTCGCCAAACACGTTTTTCGTTTGTGCCGTCCAGGCAAGCACGCCACGTTTGCGCAGAGTCTTGTATTGGCGGTAGTCTATCTCCAGGCGGTAGAAATTATTGTCGCTTCCCAGGAACTTCTGGTACATCATGCCACGGAAGTCGAGGTACATGCCCCGATAGGCATTGGCGGGCACGTCGCGTGTGTCGTAAGTCAGCAGGAAGCCGACACCGGAACTGAAGTTCTTATAGCCTTTGTCCGTGCCGCCGGCAGCTTTGTAAGAGGGCTGGTCGACAAGGTATTTGGCCGGATCGTACATGTGATCATAGTTAAGGTCGACCTGCGGGCCGGCAAAGAAATTGCTTTCACCCAGGCGGAACAGGAACCAGGGGTTGATCTGTAATCCACTGTATCGGTACTGGCTGGTGGTGTCGCTGCGCACATAATCTTTATTGGTGCTGTAACCGATGCCGTAAAAGTTTTCTTGTGTATTTTTGTAACTGAACTGTCCGAAGATGCGGAAGCGGTCGCCTTTAAAGAATAGTTGCGGCTTGGAGAACAAATTGAGTCCGCCGTTGAACATCAGTGCGATGGCTACAGGTACCACGGAGCGTTGCTGGGTGGTGTCGCTCGGGTTCATACGAAAAGTCATCAAAGCACTTCCGCCAATCAGCAGGCCGAAGTCGGGGGTGTAGCTGGGCCCTCCGAGAATATTGTAATGAAGGTTGCGCCGGGCTACCCGCTGACGCCGCAGTTCACGTTTCGAAAGGGCAGGGGTGCTGTCTTGCTTGGCTGTGTCCGTGTTGAATGTGTTGCCGACGGCTGTCTGTCCGTCTTTTACTGTTGAAATGCCTTTGTCTTGGGCCGTAACGAATGCGGCAGGCATGATCGCCATCAATATACCTATTATATATCTTTTCATTGCTTTGTATGAATATTGGTGCAAAGGAAACTATTTTATTTGGATAAGTTTTCATCCAAATAGATAATAAATCTAAATACTGTGACAAAAGTTCCGGAAAAGGATACTATTTTTGCAAAAGAAAAAGGAGAAGACTCCTTTATTAACCAAATTACTTTACCACATGAATAAACGAATATTATCTGTTTTTGCTCTAAGTGCCGCATTCCTAACCGTATGCGCGCAGCAAGACAAGGGAGGTATCAGTCCGGAAATGCTGAACCAAATCAAACAAAGCTACCAAGGCACGACAACCGACAAAGCCATCCGCAATGCAATCGGTAACAATGACATCCGCAAGCTGGCGCTGAATCAGGACAACCTGAAGGGGATGGATACTCACTTTTCCATCAAAGTTGACTCAAAAGGAATTACAGATCAGAAGTCGTCGGGCCGTTGCTGGCTGTTCACCGGGCTGAACGTGATGCGTGCCAAAGCAATAGCCCGGTATGGACTGGGGTCTTTTGAATTTTCGCAGAACTACAACTTCTTCTGGGATCAGCTGGAGAAGGCCAATCTTTTCCTGCAGGGCGTTATCGATACCCGCGAAAAGCCGATGGATGACAAAATGGTGGAATGGCTCTTCCGCAATCCGCTGAGTGATGGCGGCACGTTTACCGGGGTGGCCGACATTGTCTCTAAATATGGCCTGGTACCCAAAGAGGTGATGCCCGAGACGAACAGTAGTGAGAATACATCGCGCATGGCAGGGCTGATTGCCGAAAAACTGCGTGAGTATGGTCTGCAACTGCGCGACCGCGCCGCAAAGGGGGCCAAACAGCCTGAGCTCGAGAAGGACAAGACGGAGATGCTGGGCACCGTATACCGTATGCTGGTGCTCAACCTGGGCGTTCCTCCCACCGAGTTTACCTGGACACGCAAGGACGAGAAGGGAAATCCGGTGGAGACTGCACAATATACACCGATGTCTTTCCTGGAAAAATATGGTGACAAGAACCTGCTGGATAACTACGTGATGCTGATGAATGATCCGAGTCGCGAATATTATAAATGTTACGAAATTGATTTTGACCGCCACCGCTACGACGGACGTAACTGGACCTACGTCAATCTGCCTGCTGACGAAATCAAGGAGATGGCCATCGCATCACTGAAGGACAGCACAATGATGTATTTCTCGTGCGATGTGGGCAAATTCCTGAACTCGGAGCGAGGATTGCTCGACGTGAACAATTATGATTATGCATCGCTGATGGGAACTACCTTCGGGATGGACAAAAAACAACGCGTGCAGACGTTTGCCAGTGGATCGAGCCATGCCATGACTCTGATGGCGGTAGATGTCAAAGATAATAAACCGGTGAAATGGATGGTCGAAAACAGTTGGGGGGCAACCAACGGCTATCAGGGACATCTGATTATGACGGATGAATGGTTTGATGAATACATGTTCCGCCTGGTAGTGGAGAAGAAATTCGCAACTCCCAAGGTGTTGGAAATCCTGAAGCAGAAACCAATCCGTTTGCCTGCTTGGGACCCGATGTTTGCACCGGAACAGTGAACGCTTTTGAACGATCGGCGATGAACGGTTGTTGAACGGCGAACGGTCAACGGTCGGAAATAAATACGGATTGACCGTCGATGGATGGGCCGGTAATCGGTAACATAGAAATGAAAGGGTGTAGCCATACGGGAAGGAGGGCTACACCCTTTTTGTGTTAAGGCTACACCTTCAGCCCCGTATGGCTACACCCTTTTTTCTTAAAATTATCCCTCAGTGCTGCCGGAGATTGCTTCCTTCCGTCATCTTCTTCTGCTACATCTCTCTGCATCCCTTCGTTATCCATTGTTAACCGTTCCTCGTTTAAAAGCGGTCCCTGTTGATCGTTCCTCGTTCACAAACACTGATCGTTTAGAATTAACCACCGTTAATAGTTCACAGTTAATCACCGTTAACGGTCCATCGTTCAACAACCGTTCATCGTCGATCGTTCAAAACCCTTCCTCGTTTTTTTAGCCTTTTTTATCTATTGATGTTTGTTCAAAGGGTGAATTACGGAGAAATTTCCGTAATTCCTTTCATTTTTCCTCTTTATTCACATTATTATTTATTACTTTTGCGGGCAAATTATGAAACCATTATTTTATATAATCACATGGCAAATGTAATAAAGTTACGTAAAGGCCTTGACATCAACCTGAAAGGAAAAGCTGCTGAAGAGCTCTCAACGGTGAAAGAACCGGGATTCTACGCACTCGTACCCGATGATTTCCCAGGAGTGACTCCGAAGGTGGTGGTGAAAGAGCAGGAATATGTGATGGCCGGGGGACCCTTGTTTATCGACAAGAATCATCCTGAAGTGAAATTTGTTTCGCCCGTTAGCGGCGTTGTAACAAGCGTGGAGCGCGGTGCACGCCGTAAGGTGCTGAACATCGTGGTGGAGGCTGCCGCAGAGCAGGATTACGAAGAATTCGGCAAGAAGGACGTATCCAAACTCGATGGCGAGGCTGTGAAAGCTGCACTCTTGGAAGCTGGTATGTTTGCATTTATGAAACAGCGTCCGTATGACGTGATTGCCGATCCGACAGTCGCTCCGCGGGCTATCTTCATCTCTGCTTTCGACAGCAACCCGCTGGCACCCGATTTCGAATACGTTCTGAAAGGGGAAGAAGCTAATTTCCAGACAGGACTGGATGCCCTGGCTAAAATAGCCAAAACGTATCTGGGTATCAGCATCAAACAAAAATCGACAGCCCTGACACAGGCTAAAAATGTCACAGTAACCGTATTTGACGGACCGAACCCTGCCGGAAATGTAGGGGTACAAATCAATCACGTAGCTCCCGTAGTGAAAGGTGAGACGGTGTGGACTATCGGCGCGGAAGCCGTAATCTTCATCGGACGTTTGTTCAATACCGGACGGGTGGACCTGACTCGTACCGTAGCCGTTACAGGATCTGAAGTGGTGAAACCTGCTTATTGCAAACTGAAAGTCGGCGCACTGCTGACTCATGTGTTTGCCGGAAACGTGACGAAGGACAAAGAGTTGCGTTATATCAGCGGCAATGTGCTGACAGGCAAACAAGTGAAGCCGAACGGATTTCTGGGTGCTTTCGACAGCCAGCTCACAGTGATTCCCGAAGGTGACGACATCCACGAAATGCTGGGATGGATCATGCCCCGTTTCAATCAGTTCAGCGTCAACCGCTCGTATTTCAGCTGGTTGATGGGGAATAAGAAGGAGTATGTGCTCGATGCCCGTATCAAGGGAGGCGAACGCCACATGATTATGTCCGGCGAATACGACAAAGTATTCCCGATGGACATTCTGCCTGAATTCCTGATCAAAGCAATCATTGCCGGGGACATCGACCGCATGGAAGCTCTGGGTATCTACGAAGTGGCGCCCGAAGACTTTGCTTTGTGCGAATTTGTCGACTCTTCGAAACTGGAATTGCAACGCATCGTTCGTGCCGGACTCGATATGCTTCGTGCTGAAATGATGTAATTCATAACACATAATTTATAATTCATAATTAATGAAAGCGTTAAGAAATTATCTCGATAAGATAAAGCCGAACTTTGAAGAGGGCGGCAAACTCCACGCGTTTCGTTCGGTGTTCGATGGCTTCGAAACTTTCCTGTTCGTGCCCAACACCACTTCGAAATCGGGAGCGCACATCCACGACTCGATTGATAGCAAACGTATCATGTCGATTGTGGTTATTTCGTTGATACCGGCTTTGCTGTTCGGTATGTACAACGTAGGTTACCAGCATTTCACTCACACTGGAGCTCAGGGTGGCTTCATCGAAATGTTCATTTACGGTTTCCTGGCCATTCTGCCTAAGATTATCGTATCTTATGTAGTGGGTCTGGGCATTGAGTTCGTGGTGGCACAATGGAAGAAGGAAGAGATTCAGGAAGGATTCCTCGTTTCGGGTATCCTGATCCCGATGATTGTACCGGTAGACTGTCCGTTGTGGATTCTGGCCATAGCCACTGCATTCGCTGTTATTTTTGCGAAAGAAGTGTTCGGAGGTACAGGTATGAACGTGTTCAACGTTGCCCTTGTGACCCGTGCATTCCTGTTCTTCGCTTATCCTACCAAGATGTCGGGTGACGCCGTTTGGGTGGCACAAGACAGCATCTTCGGATTGGGTAACACGGTAGACGGACTGACAGCGGCCACTTCGCTGGGTGTGGCGTCTACTGCTACCGATCCCAATGGCTTCCCGGCTTTCTCGTGGGATATGGTGACCGGTCTGATTCCGGGCTCTATCGGTGAAACCAGTGTGATTGCTATTCTGATTGGTGCCGTTATTCTGCTGTGGACAGGTATCGCAAGCTGGAGAACAATGCTTTCGGTATTCGTTGGCGGTGCATTCATGGGATGGATCTTCAATACTGTAGGTCCCGACACTGCCATGGCTCACATGCCTTGGTACGAACACCTGGTGCTGGGTGGTTTCTGCTTCGGTGCTGTGTTTATGGCTACCGACCCTGTGACATCCGCACGTACGGAAACCGGTAAGTACATCTTCGGATTCCTGATCGGTGCGATGGCCATCATCATCCGCGTGTTGAACCCGGGTTATCCCGAAGGTATGATGCTCGCTATCCTGCTGATGAACATCTTCGCTCCGCTGATCGACTATTGTGTGGTTCAGAGCAACATCAAACTGCGTGAAAAACGCGCCATTAAGTCTAACAATTAAACCGAACAAGAAAGATGAATACAAATAGTAACTCTTATACTATCATTTATGCTTCGGTAATGGTTGTTATCGTGGCATTCCTGCTTGCATTTGTCAGCTCTTCTCTGAAAGACATTCAGAATAAAAACCAGGAGTTGGACACCAAGAAGCAAATTTTGTCTGCACTGAACATCAGAGATGTGAAAGATGCCGATGCTGAATATAATAAATATGTAAAGGGTGACATGCTGATGAATGTGGATGGCACTCTGACAGAAAATACGGATGGTTTCTCTATCAGCTACGAAAAAGAAGCGAAGGAAAACAATCGTTTGCACGTTTTCGTATGTGAGGTAGACGGAGAAACCAAATACGTGGTACCGGTTTACGGTGCCGGTCTTTGGGGCGCTATCTGGGGATATGTGGCTTTGAATGCCGATAAAGACACTGTTTACGGTGTTTATTTCTCGCATGCCAGCGAAACTCCGGGCTTGGGTGCTGAGATTGCGACAACTGCTTTCCAGAATGAATTCTCTGGCAAGAAGGTATTGAAAGACGGACAGGTTGCACTGGCTGTAGAGAAAAACGGTAAGGTGACAGACCCTGCTTATCAGGTTGACGGTATTTCGGGTGGTACAATCACTTCGAAAGGTGTGGACGCCATGATCAAAGCATGTCTGAGCCAGTACGATAAATTTTTAACTAATAATTAAGGAGGAACGATAGAATATGAGCCAATTATTTTCTAAAAAGAATAAAGAAGTATTCGCTACTCCGCTGGGATTGAATAACCCGGTAACCGTGCAGGTGCTCGGTATCTGTTCGGCACTGGCTGTAACGGCCAAACTGGAACCGGCTATCGTGATGGGTCTTTCGGTAACTGTGATTACGGCTTTCTCAAACGTCGTTATCTCTTTGCTGCGTAAGACGATTCCTAACCGTATCCGTATCATCGTACAGTTGGTGGTAGTAGCCGCATTGGTAACTATAGTAAGTGAGGTGCTGAAAGCGTTTGCATACGATGTAAGCGTACAGCTTTCGGTATACGTAGGTCTGATCATTACAAACTGTATCCTGATGGGACGCCTCGAAGCGTTTGCCATGGCAAACGGTCCGTGGGAGTCATTCCTCGACGGTGTAGGTAATGGTCTGGGATATGCCAAGATCCTGATCATCGTGGCTTTCTTCCGCGAGTTGCTCGGATCGGGCACATTGCTCAACTTCCGTATTATCCCTGAATCATTCTATAAGATGGGTTACATCAACAATGGTTTGATGTTGATGCCGCCGATGGCACTGATCATCTGTGCATGTATCATCTGGTATCAGCGCAGCCGCTGCAAAGAACTCCAGGAAAAGTAATACAACCTAAGAAAGTAAAAGAAAAATTATGGAACAATTATTAAGTTTATTTGTCCGCTCCATCTTTGTGGACAACATGATATTCGCCTTCTTCCTGGGTATGTGTTCATATCTGGCTGTGTCGAAGAATGTGAAAACTGCTGTAGGACTGGGTATCGCCGTAACTTTCGTATTGGTGGTTACGTTGCCGGTCAACTACTTGCTTCAAACTAAGGTGCTGGCTGCCAATGCGATCATTGAAGGTGTTGACCTCAGCTTCCTGAGTTTTATTCTCTTTATTGCCGTTATTGCCGGTATCGTGCAGTTGGTAGAAATGGTGGTGGAACGCTTCAGCCCTTCGCTCTACGCTTCACTGGGTATCTTCCTTCCGCTGATCGCCGTTAACTGTGCCATCATGGGTGCTTCACTGTTCATGCAGCAGAGAATCACGATGGATCCGTCGAACCCGCAGGCTATTACCGGCGTGGGCAGTGCTGTAGTATACGCACTCGGTTCCGGTATTGGCTGGTTGCTGGCTATCGTCGGTCTGGCCGCTATCCGCGAAAAGATGGCTTACTCTGATGTTCCCGCTCCGCTGAAAGGTCTGGGCATTACGTTTATCACAGTAGGACTGATGGCTATGGCCTTTATGTGTTTCTCTGGATTGAAATTATAACTAAAGTAAAAAGAATAAAACAATGACGTCTTTAATATTAGCAAGTATCGGAGTCTTCCTTGTGGTGATCATCCTGCTTGTCATTATACTGCTCGTTGCGAAGAGCTATCTTTCTCCTTCGGGCGAGGTTACGATTACGATGAATGGAGAGCAACAACTGAAAACATCTCAGGGTGGTACTCTGCTGGGTACGTTGTCTGCCAACAATGTGTTCCTTTCATCGGCTTGTGGTGGTAAGGGTTCATGCGGACAGTGCCGTTGCCAGGTGCTCGAAGGTGGTGGCGAGATTTTGCCTACCGAAACCGGTTTCTTCTCTCGTAAAGAACAGGCCGATCACTGGCGCCTCGGATGCCAGGTGAAGGTGAAACAGGATATGTCTATCAAGATCGACGAGTCTATCCTGGGTGTGAAAGAGTGGGAGTGCGAGGTGATCTCGAACAAGAACGTGGCTACGTTTATCAAAGAGTTTATCGTGGCTCTGCCTCCGGGCGAACACATGGACTTTGTGCCGGGTTCGTATGCCCAGATCAAGATTCCTACCTTCTCGATGGATTATGATAAGGACATCGACAAGAGCCTGATCGGTGACGAATATCTTCCGGCATGGGAGAAATTCGGTCTGCTCGGCCTGAAGTGCCGCAACGACGAACCGACCATCCGTGCTTATTCTATGGCCAACTATCCGGCTGAGGGTGACCGCATCATGCTGACTGTACGTATCGCTACTCCTCCTTTCAAACCGAAAGATCAGGGACCGGGCTTTATGGATGTGATGCCGGGTATCGCTTCTTCTTACATCTTTACGCTGAAGCCAGGTGACAAGGTGACCATGAGTGGACCTTACGGTGACTTCCACCCGATTCTGGATTCGAAGAACGAAATGATGTGGATCGGTGGTGGTGCAGGTATGGCTCCGTTGCGTGCCCAGATTATGCACTTGACCAAGACGCTGCATATCACTGACCGTACGATGAACTACTTCTACGGTGCCCGTGCACTGAACGAGGTGTTCTATCTGGAAGACTTCCTGCAGATTGAGAAAGACTTCCCGAACTTCAAGTTCCACCTGGCACTCGACCGTCCGGACCCTGCTGCAGACGCAGCCGGTGTGAAGTATACGGCAGGTTTCGTACACAACGTGATTTACGAAACTTATCTGAAGAACCATGAAGCTCCGGAAGACATCGAATACTACATGTGTGGTCCCGGCCCGATGAGTAAAGCTGTCGAGAAGATGCTCGACGATCTCGGTGTTCCGTCTAAGAACTTGATGTTCGATAACTTCGGTGGATAACCCTTCGGAGATCATCATAAAAGAAACTGCTTTCGGGTTGTCCGGAAGCAGTTTCTTTTTATCTTTGTGTCATTATTCAAAAATGTGGAAAAAACAATGAATGGTTTGAAGGATATACTCGAAAGGTTGAAAATAGAACAACTCAATCCGATGCAGGAAGCGTCTGTTGAGGCATTTAATAAAGGTGGCGAAGATTTGATATTACTTTCGCCCACAGGTTCGGGCAAGACCCTGGCCTTTCTGTTGCCGCTGGTCGGCAGTTTGAAGGCCGACGTGAAAGGAGTACAGGCCGTGGTGCTGGTGCCATCACGTGAGTTGGCATTGCAGATAGAGCAGGTGTTCAAGGCGATGGGGACGGAATTCAAGGCGATGAGTTGCTATGGCGGACGTCCGGCGATGGAAGAGCACCGTACGATGAAAGGAATGCAGCCGGCGGTTATCATCGGTACGCCCGGCCGTATGAACGACCATCTCTCCAAGCAGAACTTCGATGCAAGCACAGTGAGTCTGTTGGTGATCGATGAATTTGATAAATGCCTGGAGTTTGGTTTTCAGGAAGAGATGGCAACGGTTATCGGACAGTTGCCCGACTTGAAACGGCGTTTTCTGACTTCGGCAACAGATGCGGAAGAGATTCCGCAATTTACAGGACTGAACCGTACAATAAAGCTTGATTTCCTGACAAACGATGTGGAGGAATCACGTTTGCGGTTGATGAAGGTGGTTTCGCCTGCTAAAGATAAGATAGAGACCCTGTATAAGCTGCTTTGTACGTTGGGAAGCAGTTCGAGTATTGTTTTCTGTAACCACAGGGATGCGGTGGACCGTGTGAGTGCCTTACTAACGGAAAAAGGAGTTTCCAATGAACGCTTTCATGGAGGTATGGAGCAACCGGATCGGGAACGGGCACTGTATAAGTTCCGTAATGGCAGCTGTCCGGTGCTGGTGTCTACGGACCTGGCTGCCCGCGGACTTGATATCCCGGAGGTGGAACATATCATCCATTATCATTTGCCGGTGAACGAAGAAGCCTTTACCCACCGCAATGGCCGTACTGCCCGTTGGGATGCGACGGGTACTTCTTATCTGATACTGAATCCGGAGGAACATGTGCCGGATTATATACCTTCGGAGCTTGAGATCTTCGACTTGCCGGAGAATGCACCCCGTCCGGCTAAACCTCAGTGGGTGACTATTTATATAGGTAAAGGGAAGAAGGACAAATTGAGCAAGATCGACATAGCCGGTTTCCTTTATAAAAAAGGAAATCTGGCACGTGAGGATGTCGGAGCAATCGACGTGAAAGATCATTATGCCTTTGTTGCCGTGCGGCGCCCCAAGATGAAGCAATTGCTGACGCTGATCCGTGGCGAGAAGATCAAAGGGATGAAAACGGTGATCGAGGAGGCGGATTAAACCGGATTTATCGGATAGAGGCGGCAGGGCACTGACACCACAGATTATACCGATTGACACATGACGAATTCACCATGGGTTGCACAGATTGACATGGAACGGATTCACCACAGATTACACCGATTGGCACGGCACTTTCAACTTTATTGCTGATAAGATCAATCATCAATCTGTGTTAATCTGTGAAATCTGTGGTGAAACAGCTTTCCGGTTTCCGGCTCTTCCCGGCTTTAGTCCTTCTTTCTTATAAATATTCACTTTTTAGTCATTCTCTCTTTCATTTCAGAATAGAATATCGTGTAATAATATCAGTTTGAACTTTTTCTACCATCTTGGCATGTATAGATAACAAAATGGTGCATAAATCCTGCATAAACCATTAAAAAGTAAGATAAATGCCCTCTAAGATTGTAATTTTACAGGGAAACGTTTGTTGAGAGGAAATAAATTCGTAAATTCGCCATGTCAGTAGACATAAAATAACGAAATTGTATAACCAAAAACACTCATCAAATGAAAAAGCATAATTTCAGTGCAGGCCCTTCCATTCTCCCTCGCGAAGTAATAGAAGAAACAGCGAAAGCCATTCTCGATTTCAACGGTTCAGGTCTTTCTGTGTTGGAAGTCAGCCATCGTGGCAAGGATTTTCAGGCAGTTATGGATGAAGCCGTTGCTTTGTTTAAGGAAATACTTAACATCCCCGAAGGGTATTCGGTACTTTTCCTGGGCGGTGGTGCCAGTATGCAGTTCTGCATGGTGCCTTACAACTTCCTTGAGAAGAAGGCAGCTTACCTGAACACCGGTGTTTGGGCTAAAAAAGCGATGAAAGAGGCGAAAGGCTTTGGCGAAGTGGTTGAGGTAGCTTCTTCGGCTGATGCGAACTATACGTTTATCCCTAAAGACTTTACCATACCTGCTGATGCTGATTATTTCCATGTGACCACCAACAATACGATTTATGGTACGGAATTGAAGGGAGATCTTGATTCACCGGTTCCGATGGTAGCCGACATGTCTTCTGATATCTTCTCCCGTCCGGTGGACGTTTCGAAGTATATTTGTATCTACGGCGGTGCTCAGAAGAATCTGGCTCCCTCCGGCGTTACATTCGTCATAGTAAAAGACGATGCGGTAGGCAAGGTGTCACGTTACATCCCGAGCATGCTGAATTATAAGACCCATATCGACGGCGGTTCCATGTTTAACACACCTCCCGTATTGCCTATCTATTCCGCCATGCAGACTTTGCGCTGGATCAAGGCTCAGGGTGGCGTCAAAGAGATGGATCGCCGGGCTACCGAGAAGGCAGACATGCTGTATGCCGAGATAGATCGCAACAAGATGTTTGTAGGGACAGCTGCTAAGGAGGACCGTTCGCGTATGAATATCTGCTTTGTGATGGCACCGGAATATAAGGATCTGGAAGCCGATTTCCTGAAGTTCGCTACGGATAAAGGAATGTCCGGCATCAAAGGGCACCGCTCGGTGGGTGGCTTCCGTGCATCTTGCTACAATGCAATGCCGAAAGAGAGCGTACAGGCATTGATTGACTGCATGCAGGAATTTGAGAAACTTCATTAATAATGTGATTTCACCACAGAGCATACGGAAAGGATACAGGGCTCTCTTGAATGACGGCATTTGGTGTCTGCGGTATCCTCTGTGGTGAATTCTCCCAAAATAGAATAAGAGAAATGAAAGTACTTGTTGCAACCGAAAAGCCATTTGCCAAGATTGCGGTGGATGGCATCAAGAAAGAAATAGAAGGAGCCGGATTTGAATTGGTTCTGCTTGAGAAATATACAGATAAAGCCCAACTGCTTGACGCAGTGAAAGATGCGAATGCCATTATTATCCGTAGTGACATCATCGACGCCGAGGTGCTCGATGCAGCGAAAGAGTTGAAAATAGTAGTTCGTGCCGGTGCCGGATACGATAATGTAGACCTGAATGCAGCCACTGCACACGGTGTATGTGTGATGAATACTCCGGGACAGAACTCGAATGCTGTAGCCGAGTTGGTGTTTGGCCTGCTTGTTTATGCTGTCCGTAACTTCTATAACGGAACATCGGGTACGGAGTTGATGGGAAAGAAACTGGGTATCCACGCATACGGTAATGTAGGACGCAATGTGGCGCGTATTGCCAAGGGATTCGGTATGGAACTCTATGCTTATGACGCTTTCTGCCCGAAAGATGTGATAGAGAAAGATGGGGTGAAAGCCGTCGACTCTGCCGAAGAGCTTTATAAGACCTGTAACATCGTCTCACTGCACATTCCCGCTACAGCCGAAACGAAAAACTCCATCAATCATGATCTGCTGGCCAATATGCCGAAAGGGGCTATCCTGGTTAATACGGCCCGCAAAGAAGTGATCAATGAAGACGAATTGATCCAGTTGATGGAGGAACGGCCGGACTTTAAATACATCACAGACATCATGCCTGCGGCCAATACGAAGTTCGCCGAACTCTTTGCCGGACGTTATTTCTCGACTCCGAAGAAGATGGGAGCACAGACGGCCGAGGCGAATATCAATGCCGGTATTGCAGCTGCACGGCAGATTGTGGGTTTCCTGAAAGAGGGTTGTGAAAAGTTTAGAGTGAATAAGTAATCTGCAGTTCTTATGGCAACAATAAAACCATTTAAAGGCATCCGTCCTCCGCAGGACTTGGTAGAACAGGTCGCTTCACGTCCGTATGACGTGCTGAATTCAGAAGAGGCTCGTGCAGAGGCTGCCGGGAACGATAAATCATTGTACCACATCATTAAACCGGAAATAGACTTTCCCGTCGGGACAGATGAACATGATGAGAAGGTGTATGCGAAAGCGGCAGAGAATTTCCGTCTGTTCCGTGACAAAGGATGGCTGGTGCAGGATGACAAAGAGAATTATTATATCTATGCCCAGACCATGAATGGCAAGACACAGTATGGGCTGGTGGTGGGTGCTTACGTGCCCGATTATATGAACGGTGTCATCAAAAAGCACGAACTCACCCGGCGTGACAAGGAAGAAGACCGCATGAAGCATGTCCGTGTGAACAATGCCAACATCGAACCGGTGTTCTTTGCTTATCCCGACAATGCGGTGCTCGATGCCATTATCCGCAAGTATACGGCTCAAAAGCCGGTATACGATTTTATTGCTCCCGGTGACGGATTCGGACACACTTTCTGGGTGATCGACAACAGCGAAGACATTGCTGTCATCACCAAGGAGTTTGCTGCCATGCCGGCGCTTTATATCGCCGACGGGCATCATCGTTCGGCTGCCGCTGCTCTGGTAGGGGCCGAAAAGGCAAAGCAGAATCCTAATCATCGCGGAGACGAAGAATACAACTATTTCATGGCCGTATGTTTCCCCGCCAATCAGTTGACTATTATCGACTACAACCGGGTGGTGAAAGATCTCAATGGCTTGACGCCTGCCGAATTTCTGACTGCCCTTGAAAAGAATTTTGAGATCGAAGAGAAAGGTAAAGAGATTTATAAACCCAATGCGTTGCATAACTTTGCGCTCTATCTGGATGGCAAATGGTATAGCCTGACAGCCAAACCGGGTACTTATGACGACAATGATCCTATAGGTGTATTGGATGTGACCATCTCTTCCAACCTGATTCTGGACGAAATTCTGGGAATCAAGGATCTGCGTTCGGATCGCCGGATTGACTTTGTAGGGGGAATTCGCGGCTTGGGCGAATTGAGCAGACGGGTTGACAGCGGCGAAATGAAAGTGGCTTTGGCACTTTATCCTGTTTCGATGAAGCAATTGATGGATATTGCCGATACAGGAAACATTATGCCTCCGAAGACTACCTGGTTCGAACCGAAACTGCGTTCCGGGCTGGTGATACACGAGCTCGAATAAAAAGAGATCCGATACCGGATTGAGGAGTGTTTGGGTATGGAAAACAGAGGAGGGGATGTACCCAAACTCGTTATTCACCACAAATTGCATGGACTTATACAGGTAAATTATTGGTTGTCAGTAAATTGATGCCGTTCTGTGTTAATCCGTGTAATTTGTGGTGAACTCGTTTTGTGTTTCGGACTATTCAAATATGTACGTTTTTCCGTATCTTTGCCGCCGAAGTAATTATTATCAGGAAACAGATATGGGACGAAAAGAAGAATACAAATTGCAGAACGAACAATTCATGCAGACATTACGCACCGAAGCGGATGTACACGAATTGCCATGCGGCATATTATATAAGGTTTTGGAGGAAGGTACCGGCGCAGCCACGCCCCGTTCCAACAGTGTGGTGTCGGTTCATTACAAGGGCACTCTTATCAATGGACGTGAATTTGATAATTCCTGGAAGCGGAACTGTCCCGAAGCTTTTCGTCTGAACGAGGTTATCGAAGGATGGCAGATTGCTCTGCAAAAGATGCGGGTGGGAGATCACTGGATCGTCTACATCCCTTATAATATGGGCTATGGCACACGTACCAGTGGCCCGATTCCGGCTTTTTCAACTTTGATTTTCGAGGTACAATTACTGGGTATAGCTTGAACCATCAAAAAAAAGATTCCGGATATCATGACAGAAGACACCTATAAGACCATCACTGAAGTCTCGGAGGGAACATATACCGAGAAACGAAGCAAATTTATTGCCATCGCTCTCCCGGTTCGTACCTTGGAAGAGATTAAAGTGCATCTGGAGGCGTACCAGAAGAAATACTATGATGCCCGCCACGTCTGCTATGCCTATATGCTGGGACACGAGCGGAAGAATTTTCGTGCCAACGATAACGGAGAGCCGTCGGGTACTGCCGGCAAACCGATTCTGGGACAGATCAACTCGAACGAACTGACGGATATACTGATTATTGTGGTCCGTTATTTCGGAGGGATCAAGTTGGGCACTAGTGGACTGATTGTGGCCTATAAGGCCGCCGCCGCCGAGGCCATCGCTGCCTGCACCATTGTAGAGAAAACTGTGGACGAGGAAGTAACCGTACTTTTCGAGTATCCTTTTATGAACGATGTCATGCGGATTGTAAAGGAGGAGGAACCGGAGATTCTGTCTCAGTCGTATGATATGGATTGCAGCATGACGCTTCGTATCCGGCAGTCGGCAATGCCCCGTTTAAGGTCCCGGCTGGAGAAAGTGGAGACTGCCCGCATTGCAGATGAACAGGAAGGAAATGGATAGTAGAGATAGGGGGGCGTCGGAACTCTGTGATGAATGATGACACACCTCTCCGAAATAATAAAAAAAAGATAGATAGAATGGCATTTGAAGCAACAAAAAGAGAATGGAGCGAGTTGTACGCCTTTTTCCGTCTGCTGGCGGATGGAAAAGTATCGCTTGGAACTCCGCAGGCAAAGAAAGAAGATGAAAAGTACCGGCCCATTGCAATGATCCAGCGTGAAGAGCATGATGGCACCCGGCGTTACTATATTGAAGAAGAGGTCATCCGGATGGAAGGTGAGAAGGTGGAGAAAAGTATTCCCCGTGAGGACTTTGCAACAGTGGCGGACCTGATTCTGGACGCGCTTAAAAATTCTTCGGCGGATGAAGTTACGTCACCCGACGGGGTGGAGGAGTTCCTGGACGAGGCAGGTATCTTTGATCTGGAAGCCCGGACGGAGGACCGTACCGACTTCTCGATTGCTTTCTGGCATCCTGAGGCTCCGTTGGCGGGTTTCAATGTCCGTTCGCGTCTCAGTGCGATGAATCCGCTGTTGGATGGTGGACGTGCGGCGAACCTGAAGTTGGAGCAGTCCGGTATCAAGTTTGCCACTCCGACCGTCAATAAGATTAATGCCCTCCCTGAATCACCCACGGAGGTGGCCGAGCGTATGATGATGATCGAGCGTCTGGGAGGTGTGCTGAAGTATTCGGACGTAGCGGACCGTGTGTTCCGTTGCAATTTGCTGATGATCGATCTGCACTTCCCCCGTGTGCTGGCAGAGATGGTGCGTATGATGCACCTGGACGGCATCACACGCGTCAGTGAACTGACCGAACAGATGAAGATCATAAATCCTCTCAAGATAAAAGAGGAACTGATCAGCAAGCATGGCTTTTACGAGTTTAAAATGAAGCAGTTTCTGCTGGTACTTGCCTTGGGTATGCGTCCGGCCAAAATATACAATGGGACCGATTCGGCAGTTGAGGGTATATTGCTGGTCGATGGCAAAGGTGAGGTACTGTGCTATCATAAATCGGAAAAGAAAACATTTGAGGACTTTCTTTATCTGAATTCGCGTCTCGAAAAGGGATCGGTTGATAAAGACAAGTATGGCTTCCTCGAGAGAGAGAACGGAGTGTATTATTTCAAACTGAATGTAAAGATTGGGTTGATTAAAAGATAAATCCGATTGGCAGGAGAATAGATAATGAAGACAAATGAAGTTTTAGAGACCATTAAGGCACGGCGTAGTGTACATGCGTATGATCGAAAGCAGATTCCGGCAGATGACTTGAACGCCATCCTGGAAGCGGGTGCTTACGCGCCGAGCGGCATGCATTATGAAACGTGGCATTTTACTGCCGTCCGTAATACGGTGAAACTGGAAGAACTGAATGAACGGATCAAAGGGGCATTTGCCAAAAGTGATGACAAGCATCTTCGGGAACGGGGGCACAGTGAGACGTATTGCTGTTACTATCATGCCCCAACCTTGGTCATCGTGTCCAATGAACCCAAGCAATGGTGGGCCGGGATGGATTGTGCCTGTGCTATCGAGAATATGTTTCTGGCAGCCACTTCACTGGGCATCGCTTCCTGTTGGATCAATCAGCTCGGTACGACCTGTGATGATCCGGAGGTACGGGCCTATCTGACTTCTCTCGGAGTGCCCGAAAATCATAAAGTTTATGGTTGCGTAGCTTTGGGATATAAAGCGGAAGGCGCATTGTTGAAAGAAAAGACAGTTAAAGCCGGTACGATAACCATCGTGGAATAGGATATTAAGATTCACCACAGAGAGTTTCACAGAGTTTAAATTGACCACAGAGTCTCACAGAGTTTATCTTTTATGATTTCTACTCTGTGATACTCCGTGCTACTCTGTGGTGAATCGTGAATCAGTTGTTGCTTAGCTTACTTCAGTCGAAGCAGCCGTAGCATGTGGGCAGCAGTTTGCGGTCGCCCAGCGTATTATCTACACGGGCTACATTTACCCAGAACTTATTCTCACGCACACTCTCTATCGGATATGCGGCTTTTTCACGCGTATAGCAGTGTTCCCACTGATCGCTTACTACTTCATATTCAGGGTGCGGAGCATTTATCAGTACATTGTCTTCCTTATCGGCTTCACCGTTTTTCACTTCCTGAATTTCATTCCAGATGGTCAACATCGTAAGGACGAAGTTATCCAGTTCGGAGAGGCTTTCGCTTTCAGTGGGCTCGATCATCAGTGTGCCGTGCACGGGGAAGGAGAGGGTAGGAGCATGATAGCCGTAGTCCATCAGGCGTTTGGCAATATCATTTTCGCTGATACCGGTTTCTTCGTATACCTTGCGACATTCCAGAATCATCTCGTGTCCCACAAAGCCGTTGGCTCCCCGGTATACAATGCCATACGTATCTTTCAGGCAAGCAGCCAGATAGTTTGCATTGAGAATGGCTGTCTTGGTTGCCATTGTCAGTCCTTCGGCACCCATCATACGGATATAGCCGTAGGTGATAGGCAGAATACCGGCACTGCCAAACGGTGCGGCGGATACTTCGTTCTGTGAGTTGCCAAACAGTCCGTGTCCCGGAAGGAACGGTACCAGATGTTCCGCTACACAGATCGGACCTACGCCGGGGCCGCCTCCTCCGTGGGGAGATGCAAAGGTTTTATGCAGATTCAGGTGACAGACGTCCGCTCCGATAAATCCCGGATTCGTCAGTCCTACCTGTGCATTCATGTTGGCTCCATCCATATATACCTGAGCTCCACAGGCGTGAATGATTTGGCAGATCTCTACGATTTCCGTTTCAAAGATACCGTGTGTCGAGGGATAGGTGATCATCAGTGCGGCCAGGTCATCCTTATTTTCTTCAGCTTTGGCACGGAGGTCATCCATATCTACGTTTCCATGTTCGTCACATGCACAAGTTACAGTGGTGAATCCGGCCTGGATGGCTGATGCGGGATTGGTGCCGTGTGCAGATGCGGGGATCAATACTTTGTTGCGGTGTCCTTGTCCGATGCTTTCAAGATAGGCACGGATGGTGCGCAGACCGGCATACTCACCGGCAGCACCGGAATTGGGTTGCAGGCTTACTCCGGCAAATCCGGTGATGACTTTCAGCTCTTCACTCAGGTTGTGAATCAGTTCGCGGTATCCGGCCGCCTGATCCTCCGGAACAAGCGGGTGCATGCACATAAACTCAGCACAGCTCAGAGGTAACATTTCGGCTGCCGCATTCAGTTTCATGGTGCAGGAACCGAGTGAAATCATCGATTGTGCCAATGAAATATCCTTCCGGTCGAGACGCTTGATGTAGCGCATCATTTCCGTTTCGGTATGATATTTAGAGAATACTTCGTGTGTGAGGTAAGGGGTCTGGCGTTTCAATTCCTCGCTGATGATAGTTGCTTCGGGGATGTCATCCACTTTCTGGAAGTCTTTTCCAGCAGCGATGGCAAAGATAGACAGTAGAATGTTGGCAGCTGCTACGTCGGTTGTTTCGTCAATACTCAGTCCCACGTCTCCATTATCAAAATAGCGCAGGTTCACCTCTTTGCTCAGAGCGATGGTGCGAATCTGCTGTGCCGATACGCTGTCGGGCAAAATGAACCGGAGGGTATCGAAATACTGTCTGTTCACTTGCTTGAATCCCAGTTTACCGATACTCTTTTCCAGGAAAACGGTAATGCTATGGATGCGTGAAGCGATGTTACGGATACCTTCCTGTCCGTGATAGACGGTATAGAATCCTGCCATGGTAGCGAGCAGTGCCTGAGCGGTACAGATATTGGAAGTCGCTTTTTCCCGTTTGATATGCTGTTCGCGTGTCTGGAGTGCCATGCGGTAACAGAGTTTGCCATATTTATCTTTCGACCATCCGATGATACGTCCCGGCATGTTGCGTTTGTATTCGTCGCGGGTAGCGAAATAACCGGCCGAAGGACCACCGTAGAACATGGGAGTACCCAAACGTTGTGTGGTACCGAATACAATGTCCGCTCCCCATTCGCCCGGAGGGGTAAGTAGTGCAAGACTCAGGATATCGGCAGCCACAGCTACCTTGCAGTTGGCTGTATGTGCTTTTTCGGTAAATTCGCGGTAGTCTTCCGCATTACCGTTTGCATTGGGATATTGCAGGACGCAGGCAAAGAGGTCATCTGTAAATTCAAGATCCCGGAACTTTCCGGTACGGATTTCAATGCCTTGCGGGATGGCGCGAGTGGTGATGACCGCCAAGGTCTGCGGGAAGATATTTTCGTCGATAAACACCACGTTGGCTCCCGCCTTCTGCTGGTTGCGTGAACGCAAGCCATACATCATCGTCACAGCTTCGGCGGCAGCGGTGGCTTCGTCCAGCAGTGAACAGTTGGCCAAGGGCATGGCGGTCAGGTCACATACGGCAGTTTGGAAGTTCATCAGGGCTTCCAGTCTTCCTTGCGAAACTTCTGTCTGGTAAGGAGTATAAGAAGTATACCAGACCGGATTCTCGAATACATTTCGCTGGATGACTGCCGGGGTGATCGTGTTGTACCATCCCATACCGATATAAGTGGTGAACAGTTTGTTTTTGCCTGCCAGTTCAGCGATGTGGCGGGCAAACTCGTATTCGGTCATCGGTGCGGGTAGTGCCAGAGGTGCTTTGAGCCGGATGTTGGCCGGAATGGTTTTATCGATCAGTTCGTCGAGCGAAGCAACTCCAATTTTCCGGAGCATTACTTCGGCATCCGCTTTGTTGACGCCGATGTGGCGGCAGGCTAATAAATCGGTTTTCATGTTATTAATGATTTATTTATAATAAGGTTTGTTGATAATCTCTTACCTGAAGAACGGATTTTCCGCCTTCTCTATTCCGATGGTAGTCGGTGCTCCGTGCCCCGGATATACGATTGTTTCGTTGGGGAGGACGAACAGGCGGCTGCAGATATGCTCTTTCAGTTCATCAAAGTTGCCTCCGGCCAGGTCGGCCCGTCCGATGCTTCCCTGAAACAGCACATCGCCCGAAAACATACAGTTGTCAGCCCGGCAGTAATAGACAAGGCTTCCGGGAGAGTGTCCCGGTACATGGATTGCTTCCAGTGTTGTGTTTCCGAAGGTGATGATGTCTCCGTCATGGAGATATTTTCCCAGTGGGACGGGTGCTTCATTCAGTTGAAAACCGAACATGCGACTCTGTTTGGGGGCTTCGTCTATCCAGTACTCGTCGGCCTGATTGGCTTCGGCAGACAGCCCGAACTCGCGAAGCATGAATGGATTTCCGAAAATGTGATCCAGATGCAGGTGAGTGTTCAGCAGATGTTTTATGTTCAGATTGTTGGTGACGATGAAGTTCTTTAAAGCTTGTTTCTCTTCGTCATAAAAGCAGCCCGGATCTATCACGACTGCCTCGTTCGTTTCGTCCCATAAAACGTAGCAGTTTACGGGAAACATATTGAACTCAAATCTCTTAATTTTCATGACTATGTTGTTTGATCGTTTAAATCGTTACATATACCACTTTCTTGGTTTGAAAGAACTCCTCATCGAAATCTTCATTCAGGTTATGCATACTTGTCTTATGCTTAAACGGCATCGCCTCGTGTTCCAGTTCGCCTCCTTTCAGGCAGATAAGTCCGTTGGGGAGAGCATTTTGCTGTTTGGGCGAGATGTTTTTCCGGATAATCTTTATCAGGTCGGCCAGGGGCATCACGGCACGGCTGACAACGAAGTCGAATGTTTGTTTCTCTTCTTCGGCCCGTGCATGGCGGAAAGTGACATTTTTAAGTCCGATGGCATTGGCTACCTCGGTTGCCACACGTACTTTCTTGCCGATGCTGTCCACCAGATGGAATTTCGTGTCCGGAAAAAGAATGGCCAACGGTATTCCGGGGAATCCTCCTCCGGTACCGAGATCCATGACACTGCTGCCGGCCCGGAAACGGATGATGCGGGCGATACCCAGCGAATGAAGCACATGGTGTTCGTACAGATTCTCGATATCCTTGCGTGAGATTACGTTGATTTTAGAATTCCAGTCAATGTAAAGTTCGTAAAGCGCAGCGAATTGTTTGCGTTGCTCTTCCGTCAAGTCGGGAAAGTATTTAAGAAGAAGCTTCACTCCGTTTTCCCCTCCGGCAGAGGGGAGGGAGGAAGTTTGTTCTGTTGTATTCATAAGGTTGTAATATATCTGTATTTTAATAATAAAGTTAGATTATTTTGATTTCATCTCTCCGATGATCGGGTTGCTGCCCAGCATGTGTTCCATCATTTCGTATGGAATCTTAATTTCTACCGGTCCCATGGCATACGGGGTGATATCATATACATTATAATAAAAGGTGATGCCGTCTTTGTCCAGATAGAAGTTTTCCGTCGGGGCAATATCTCCGGTAGAGCCGTAACCCATATCTTCGAGTGCTTCATGCGTTGTCACTTTCTTGTCCGCCATCAACTGATTCCACAGCAAGTCGGTCAGTGCTTCCTTATAATCACCAGTGAAAATATCATCCAGCTTCAGCGGACGCAGGTTTATCAGGTCCATATTCAGGAAAGTTGTCATGTAAATGCCGTGTGCGCCTCCGGTATATTCATTGTAGTTAATGCGATAGACCAACAGATTCTTATAATAAAGTTGCACGTGGCTTTCTATCCCTTTATAGTATGAGTACCATGCACCGATGGAGCCTTCACTCTCTTTGTTCTTTTCGTCTTCGGCATACATCGGTTCGAGGTCTGTGCGATATTCTTTTACGTAATGTTCGGTGTACTCCTTGACCACCTGCGCCGGTTTCTCTCCGATATATCCTTCACCGAAGCAGGCGGCTATAAAGTAGCTGTTCAGGCTGTCTTTCAGTTTATTGTCCGTCGACTTCACCGGATAGGCGAAATTGATGGTCAGATTACATGCCGGTTTTGCGGTATCTCCGAAGAGATGTGCTGTTTCGTTTACCTGTATACTGTCGAATTCCAGTGCACCGGTATTCTTGTTCATCTTGTCACCGCAAGAAAATAAAAAGCCACTTGTAGCAAGTATTATCGCAAGCAGGCTGACATATTGTTTTTTCATAAGGGGTTCTTCTTTAAATTCAACATTTATATAATCGTTCACTATCGACAAATATAGTTCATATTAGTGAATCGACAGCATAAAAAAAGAAAAAAGAATGTGGCAGGCTGGTTAAATCTGCTTATCTTTGCAACCGTTATGAAGAGATTCCGCTATATACTTGCCGTTATTCTTTCTCTCCTTATAGTATATGTAGGAGCGGGAGTCTCTGTTGCCCAATATTGTTGCAGTGGTTGTGAAACGGCCAATTGTTGCTGTGCCGACAAATGCGGCTTCTGTGGTAAGTTTGACTTTGAGTTCCATAAATCATGCCGGGGCGAGGGATGTACGGCGACCATCTATAAGCTTGATCTGGTAAAGCAGGCATTCGAATCCTCTGTTCCTGCTCCTGTCAGCTTGTTGCTTTGTGACCAGGTATCGGACTTGCTATGCGCTCTTTTCCGCGATGAGGTGTTGGATCCTCCTTATGTGATACCGCCACCCAAGACAAGTTCCCGGCATTATCTGGCTCTTTATTCTACTTTGCTTATTTAGTTTCTTCGATTTTTATTGTTTGGATTGCATCGCAGATTGCACTGGCTTTCACCGTTTAAGGATTGATTCCGTAGATTGTTGGAGCCGGGTAACTTGTGTCACCCTGTGCAGTCTGCGGTGAATCCTATCTGTTTCTTATTGAATATAAACCGAATAAAAAAGACAAACGAAGAAATTTAATGAAATACATGTTATTGACCGGACTGCTTCTCGGCAGTCTGACCGTACAGGCGCAAGTGAGCGGTACGGTGAAAGATCAGGCAGGCGAACCGATTATAGGCGCCAACGTTTTCTGGAAAAACATTCCCGGTGGGGTAGCCACTCGTGAGGACGGTACTTTTTCCATATCTAAACCCGACAAGTCCAATCATCTGATTGTAAGTTTTATAGGTTACGAAAACGACACCATACAAGTGAACGATAAGAAAGCCGTTCTGGACGTGGTGCTGCGCGAAGGAATGGAACTGAGTGAAGTGCAGATTGTCAGCCGTAAGTTGAGTACGCTGAAGTTGCGCAGCAGTGTGATGAACGAAGAGATCATTACCAGCGACGAGCTCTGTCGTGCGGCATGTTGCAATCTCGGTGAAAGTTTTGTTACCAATCCGTCGGTAGACGTCAGCTATTCGGATGCTGCAACGGGAGCGAAACAGATCAAGTTGCTCGGGCTTTCCGGAACCTATGTGCAGATGCTGACCGAGAATATCCCGAACTATCGTGGTGCTGCTTCTCCTTATGGGTTGGGTTATGTGCCCGGTCCTTGGATGCATAGCATACAGGTTTCAAAGGGAATCTCGTCAGTAAAAAACGGTTACGAGGCCCTTACGGGGCAGATCAATGTTGAGTTTAAGAAGCCACAGTTGCCTGAGGCCGATTGGGTTTCGGCCAACCTCTTTGCCAGTACTACCAATCGTTATGAAGCGAATGCAGACGCCACCGTGAAACTGTCCAAGCGGTGGAGTACTTCATTGCTGGCGCATTACGAGAATGAAACAAAGGCACACGACGGCAATGATGACGGCTTTGCCGATATTCCCCGGATAGAGCAGTATAACTTCTGGAATCGCTGGGCATATATGGGGGATCATTATGTGTTTCAGGCAGGCATCAAGGCATTGGACGAAAGCAGAAAAGGCGGTCAGGTGAGTCATAGCGGCGTGCCGGCAGCCGATCGGTATGAAATAGACATCGACACCCGGCGCTACGAGGCCTTTACCAAGAATGCCTATATATTTAATAAGGAGAAGAATACCAATCTTGCACTGATTCTGTCCGGTACGTTGCACAATCAAGATGCACTTTATGGACGGAAGATCTATAACGTCGACCAATCCAACGCCTATGCTTCACTTATGTTCGAAACCGAATTTACGAAAGAGCACAATCTATCTGCAGGCTTCAGCTATAATTATGACGGATACGACCAGCATTACCGACTGACCAATAACGCTGAAACACCGTTGACGAAAGCTTTTGCACGTGAATCGGTGGGCGGGGCCTACGCACAGTATACCTTCAACCTGGATAATAAGTTCGTGTTGATGGCCGGACTTCGTGGCGACCATAGCAGTGAGTACGGATTCTTTGTGACTCCGCGTGCGCACATTAAGTACAACCCCAATGACTTTGTTCATTTCCGTCTTTCCGCCGGAAAGGGATATCGCACCAACCATGTGCTTGCCGAGAATAATTATCTGATGGCAAGCAGCCGCAAGGTGAGCATCGCCGATCATCTCGATCAGGAAGAGGCTTGGAATTATGGAGCAAGCATATCGGGATATATCCCGCTTTTCGGGAAGACGCTGAACCTGAACCTGGAATACTATTACACCGACTTCCTGAAACAGGTCGTTGTCGATATGGATACGAATCCGCACGAGGTGGCCTTTTACAATCTCGACGGACGCTCGTACTCACAGGTATTTCAGGTGGAGGCCACTTATCCCTTCTTTCAGGGATTCTCGCTGACTGCCGCATATCGCTGGACAGACGCGAAGACTACCTATAATCATCAATTGATGGAGAAGCCCCTGACGGGAAAATATAAAGGCCTCGTCACTGCCTCTTATCAGACTCCGCTGGGTTTGTGGCAGTTTGATGCCACATGGCAGATGAACGGGGGAGGACGTATGCCCAATCCGTACACACTTGCCGACGGAACCTCTTCGTGGGATGCACGCTACAAAGGCTTCAGCCAACTCAGCGCCCAAGTGACACGCTACTTCCGCCGCTGGTCGATATACATCGGGGGCGAAAACCTGACTAATTTTAAACAGAAGAATCCGATTATCGATGCTGCCGATCCTTGGGGCGACCGTTTTGACTCGACCATGATATGGGGGCCGGTTCATGGAGCGAAAGGTTATATCGGAGTCAGGTTCAATCTGGCGAGAGATTAAGAATAAAAAGTGACAGATCACAGAATTTATCAATACTAATACTTACATTTATGAAGACTAAAAAAATGATTGCTACCCTGGTGGTGGCTTTGCTCTCGGTGACGGCCGTTATGGCAAAAGACTTCCGTATTGTCGTTTTCAAAGTGGCACAGATGGAATGTGCCAACTGCGAACGAAAGGTGAAGAACAATATCAAGTTCGAGAAAGGGCTTAAAAACTTTACAACCGATCTTAAGGAACGAACTGTTACCATTACCTATGATGCCGAGAAGACAAATGTTGAAAAGCTGAAAGAAGGCTTTCGGAAATTTAAATACGAAGCTGTAGTCATAAAGGAGGCAAAGGAAACGGACAAGAAGTGAACATTGTTCTTTACCTCATTGTTTATTAGATAGTATATATAATAATAGATTATGAGTAATATAACAAAGAAAGCGTTTCCTGTACTGAATATGCACTGTGCAGGGTGCGCTAATAATGTGGAAAAAACAGTGAAGAAACTGGCCGGTGTGGTAGACGCATCGGTCAACTTCGCCACAAACACACTGTCCGTTTCGTACGAGGCCGACAAGCTGACCCCCGGAGAGATCCGTGCGGCTGTACTTGCCGCAGGTTATGACCTGATAGTGGAAGAGGCCCTGAAAGAGGAACGTCAGGAGGAGGCACAGGAGAAACACTACCGGCTGCTGAAACGGCAGGTTATCGGTGCATGGATCTTCGTTGTTCCTATGTTGCTGTTTTCTATGGTTCTGATGCATGTACCTTTCTCTGACGAGATCCAGTTGATACTGGCCCTCCCTGTAATGATCTTTTTTGGTGGATCTTTCTACGTCAACGCCTGGCGGCAGGCACGTCTGGGGAGGAGTAACATGGATACGCTGGTGGCACTGAGTACCTCCATCGCATTCCTGTTCAGTGTCTTCAATACATTTTTCCCTGAGTTCTGGTATAGCCGCGGACTTGAGCCGCACGTCTATTACGAAGCCGCAGTAGTCATCATTGCCTTTGTACTGACCGGAAAGTTAATGGAAGAGCGTGCTAAGGGAAACACCTCTACCGCCATTCGTAAATTGATGGGACTTCAGCCCCGTGTGGCCCGAGTGCTTCGCGAAGGGATCGAAGAAGACATCCTGATAGACCAGTTGCAAACCGGCGATCTGGTGGTCGTACGTCCGGGCGAACAGATTCCCGTGGACGGACGTCTGTCTGAAGGAGAGTCTTATGTAGACGAAAGCATGATTAGCGGAGAGCCTATTCCTGTAGAGAAGAAGGTCGGTGACCGGGTACTGGCGGGAACCATCAACCAGAAGGGAGCTTTTGTAATCAAGGCGTCCGGTGTGGGAAGTGAGACGGTGCTGGCGCGCATCATCCGCATGGTTCAGGAAGCGCAGGGAAGTAAAGCTCCCGTACAGCGTATCGTAGACCGGGTGACGGGTATCTTCGTACCGGTGGTGCTGTGCATTGCCGTGCTGACATTTGTCATCTGGCTGTTGGTGGGAGGAACCGATTATTTCTCACATGCCTTGCTTTCGGCTGTATCCGTACTGGTTATTGCCTGTCCGTGTGCTTTGGGACTTGCTACTCCTACCGCTCTGATGGTGGGTATCGGCAAAGCAGCCAGCAACCATATTCTGATAAAGGATGCTGTTGCCCTCGAGCAGATGCGTAAAGTCGATGTAGTGGTGCTCGACAAAACCGGGACATTGACCGAGGGACACCCCACTGTCTCCGGATGGCTTTGGGCCCAAGTACAGGAAGAGCATTTCAAGAATGTTCTGCTGGCAGCCGAGCTTAAATCCGAACATCCGCTTGCCGGAGCCATTGTCTCTTCTCTGCAAGAGGTGGAGAAGATAGTTCCTGCCCAGTTGGAGAGTTTTGAGAGTATCACCGGAAAAGGTATCAAGGTGGTATATCAGGGTGACACTTATTGGGTGGGCAGCCACAAATTGCTGAAAGATTTCAGTGCTTCTCTTTCTGACGTACTTGCCGAGATGATGGTGCAATACGAATCGGACGGGAACAGTATCGTTTACTTTGGCCGTGGAACAGAGGTACTTGCCGTTGTCGCCATTGCCGACCAGATAAAGCCGACTTCTGCCGAGGCGGTGAAGGAACTGAAACGTCAGGGCATCGACATTTGCATGCTGACCGGTGACGGACAACGGACGGCACTTGCCGTATCGGGCAAATTGGGCATCGACCGCTTTGTGGCAGATGCCTTGCCGGATGATAAAGAAGAGTTTGTGCGTGAGCTCCAGATGCAGGGCAAAACGGTTGCTATGGTGGGTGACGGAATCAATGACTCACAGGCGTTGGCTTTGGCTGATGTCAGCATAGCGATGGGGAAAGGTACCGATATAGCCATGGATGTGGCGATGGTTACGTTGATGACATCGGATCTGCTGTTGCTGCCCCGTGCATTCGAACTCTCCAAGCAAACAGTAAAACTGATTCACCAGAATCTGTTTTGGGCGTTTATCTATAATCTGATAGGCATTCCCATTGCAGCCGGAATCTTGTTCCCTGTCAACGGGTTGCTGCTCAATCCGATGCTTGCCAGTGCAGCGATGGCATTTTCAAGTGTAAGTGTCGTGCTGAATTCACTGAGTCTGGCCAGAAAATAACAATTCCTTTCAAAACGAACTCACCACAGAGGGCACAGAGTAACACAGAGGATACAGAGGGCAGAGAGTACACAGAGCGTTCATGTTGGTCATCCATAATTTGAAGTTTGCTCTGTGTTACTCTCTGCCCTCTGTGGTAAAAAAGGGTTTTGAATGTCTTTCCCGGAGAAAGTCGTCAGCTGTTTCTGAATTCCAGCGGACTCATGCCTACATATCTCCTGAAATATTTTCCAAAGAACGAAGCACTGGGGAAGTTCAGTGAATAAGCGATTTCCTGGATAGTCATGTTGCTCGATTTGAGTTTGGCTTTCGCGTCGATGATAACCACGTAGGCTATGACGTCCAACACGTTACGTCCGGTCACCTGCTTGACCGTAGTACTGAGGTGTTGCAGCGATATTCCCAACTTGTCCGCATAGAACTGGGCACGACGCTCCTCGGTGTAATGTTCCGTGACCAGTCCTACCAGTTCACGGCAGATTTCTTCCTTACGGTTCGTATTGTGGTTTTTCGAGGAGTATCTCTGATAGATTAGTCCGACGGCAGTCAGGATCGATCTTAAAGACACCTCTGTCATTTCGGAGGGGAGAGATAATTTTTCGTCACACGTCACGCGTGCCAGCAAAGAAAAATAATCTATCAGATAGCTGGCTATATCCTCCTGCAACTCTACAATCGGACATTCGGTTATTTTGGAGAAGGAACTGACCATTGATTTTATCAGATTGATGCGTTCTACGCATTCCGATGAGAATCCCGCAAAGCATAAACGTACTTTTTCCGTGCGTTCGCGGAATTGGATAATGGTACCCGGTAACAGTGTGATCAAGTCGTTCGGTTTTATCTCGTAGTCAATCAGATTAATGGTTGCGGTCATCTTGCCTTCCGTACAAATAGCAAAGATGCCGGCTTTCAGCCTGCATGATTGTTTGTAGATATTTAATATATCTTCGGTTACATCATTCCATGCCAAAATCTCGCACGGAAGATCTACTTGTGGAAAGTCAAACTTCATATTACTTTCTTTTTTTGAATCACGCAAATATACACATTTTCTTTTATTTTTTTATCTTTGTCCTTATGAAAACAATTACAACCGATTGGGAACTTATTCCATATTCTGAGGCATGGAGCCGCCAGACTGAATGGTTCGATGCCCTTGTCCATGCGAAGCAGAACGGGGAGAATTACGAGAACCGTATAATTTTTTGTGAACATCCGCACGTTTACACGCTGGGGCGTAGCGGGAAAGAAAATAATATGTTGCTGGGAGAGGAGCAACTGAAGACTATCGGTGCCACTCTCTATCATATCGATCGTGGGGGAGACATCACTTATCACGGTCCCGGGCAGTTGGTGTGCTATCCGATTCTCAATCTTGAAGAGTTCGGATTGGGATTGAAGGAGTATGTGCATTTATTGGAAGAAGCCGTCATCCGTGTCTGTGCGTCTTACGGTGTTGTGGCGGGGCGGTTGGAGAAGGCGACCGGTGTCTGGCTGGAGGGAGATACGTCCCGTGCCCGCAAGATATGTGCGATAGGGGTCAGGAGCAGCCATTATGTGACAATGCACGGATTGGCATTGAATGTCAATACCGATTTACGTTATTTCAGCTACATCCATCCTTGTGGTTTCATTGATAAGGGTGTGACCTCGCTTCAGCAAGAACTTGGCCGTAGCATCGATATGGCGGAGGTGAAAGAACAGTTGGGCCGGGAGTTGCTTGCTGCCCTTTTGTCAAAATGATAATCAAACCTCTCTGGATTGCTCTATTTCCGTCCAATGATGCACTGAACGGATAAAATCGCCTTCCTTGCGGGTTAGCAATTTTGTTTTTGATATCAGATGTCTTTGCAGGCTGTCATAATGGCGATGTCGTGAAGCTATCGGAATGAAAAGGTGCGTAATAAGAGCATGTGGCTCTCTTTCTGTTAGTTCGGACTTGTCTGCTTCGGGAGTACAACCAGAGAATAATCTTTCTCTTTTAACCTCCGAAACCCTAACAATAGATGTAAAGTAGGAAAACATATAGAGATAATTTGAAAAGACGTAAGCATATTCTGTAAATGCTTACGTCTTTCGGACCGAATGCTTACTTCTTTTTGCTGAAATCCGGTTACTTTTCGGGTCAGACCCCGGCTCTCCGGCTACAAAAGTCCGGTTTTCCGGGAAGAAAAGTCCTGCTTTCCGCCTTCCGCACTTCCGGTTGCTGTCTAAAAGCAGAAGGTGCTGTCATGGAATCCGCTAATTTCCTTTCATATTGACAAGAAAAAGAGGATATATCAAAACTCGTGTTCACCACAGGTAGGTTATGCAGATTATTTTTTCATTCTCAGCACTCTGATGCCGGTCAGTGATTTTCTGTCTTTCAACATTTGGCTCAGTGCGGTTTTGCCCACTACTACTTTACCCTCTTTGGATGAAGCATGCAGCAGGTGCAACTGCCCCTTGATGTAAATGGCAATGCCCATGTGGCTTACGTCCAGTCCCGGAGTATTGGTGGTCAGGGCGATGATGTCTCCGTTCTTGATCCAAGGCAGTCCGTCCGGTTCCAGTTTGTCTTTGGGCAGATAGTGTACCTCTTTGCCGCTCAAGGCTTTTTCATACTTTGCCATTTGGGCTACGTTCTCCGGAGAATTTTTCAACGATTTGTAGAGTTCCGGATGCGTACTCATGTACGAGAGCGACAGTTTTTGTTTGAAGGGGCTGTAGGCAGCCGTTACATCTTCGAGCAGGCCTTGGCGGACCGCATTGTTGATCCAGTCGGATATATAGTGCAGGCGGGAGGTGTATCCGTCTATTTTTCCGTCACGATAGCGGATGCGTTGCAAATTGCGGGCGAAATCGCCTTCCTGCATTTCGTCTCCTTGCTGCGGGCAGAGGGCCATTGCCAGTGCATATTCAACGAAAGTGGTACAATCCACTTCGTCACAATTGATAATAAGGTCTTCTGTGTCATCTACTTCCAGGGTGCCTGCCTTATAGGGGGTGTCGACAAACCCGAGTCCGTTACTCAGCACCAGGCTGCTCTCCTGTGCTGCAACTGTTCCGGCCAATAGGCTGGTACATAATAAAAGTGTGCGAATTGTTTTCATTTTTATAAAGATTGTTTTTGTAATACCTTCGTTGTATCTATTGGAACCTGACTCCGTCCCGCAACCATTTCTCTAATTCTTCCGTCCATTGGCGTTTATAGGTAAAACTGTCATAGAACCCCCATCCGTGTCCGCCCGTGGGATAAATGTGGAGGGTGGCAGGCACCTTATGCTTTTGCAACGCCAGATAGTAATTCACGCCATTGGCGGGAGGCACTCCTTCGTCGTCCGAAGAGAGGGTGATGAAAGCCTGCGGAGTGTGATCCGTCACTTGCTGTTCGTTGGAGAACTTTCTGGTTAATTCCGGCGTTGCGTCCGGCCCGAGCAGATTGTGGCGTGATCCTCCGTGGGTGTCGCCGGATTCCATCGTGATTACCGGATAGAGCAATATCTGAAAGTCGGGTCGTGTGTCCTCACTGCTGTAATGCGTAGCAAGGGTAGAGGCGAGATGACCGCCGGCCGAAGCTCCCATAATGCCCACCCGGTCTGTACGAATATTCCAGTCTTTGGCATGTTTCCGCACTATTCGTATCGCTTGTTCAGCATCCGACAAAGGCACCTCGCAGTGTCCGTTAGGCATCCGGTATTTTAGTACCACATAGGTGATGCCCAATGAATTGAACCATGGTGCCATGTCGTGTCCTTCATGATCCATGGCCAAGAGAGCGTAAGCACCGCCGGGACACATGATGATGGTCATGCCGTTAGGTGTCGCCGGACGATAGACGGTGATGGTGGGCTGTGTGACGTTAGTGAGCCGGTATGGAGCCGACATCACTTCTTCGCCTTTCAGCCCGTTATCATTGGGAGCGCCGTTGGGCCATAAAGGCAGCTCAACGGGCTTTTGTGCTGACAAGCCGGTAGCCATGAACAGAAGAATGGATGTGATTAATGTTTTCATTTTACTTTCATGGATGCTTTGATGAAATAGAGAATCAACAGGGCATAAGCTATCAGGGCCGCAAGTTGAGACAGAGTGTTGTTCAGCCACGCGTCATTTACCAGATTGATGCCTCCGAAGCGCATTGCCGCACTGACTACACCCATCAGGGCACCTCCGGCGATGAATCCGGATGCCAGTAATGTACCTTTCTCTCCCCGTTCCGTGTTGAGTGAAGCGTCTTTACTGCGGGTAGTCACATACCAGTTGATCGCACCGCCCACCACCAGCGGTATATTCAGTTCGAGAGGAATAAACATACCGAGTGCAAATGCCAGTGCGGGAACTTTCAGGAGCGTCAATACGATGGCCAGTACGGCACCGATGCCATAGAGCATCCACGGAGCACCCACACCACTCATTAACGGCTCGATGACGGCAGCCATTGCGTTAGCCTGCGGGGCAGCCAGCTGACCGCTTGTGAATCCGTAAGTTTTGTTCAGGATAATCATTACACCGCCTACGGTAGCAGCCGAAACGATGGTTCCGAGGAACTTCCATGCTTCCTGCTTGGCCGGTGTGCTGCCGAGCCAGTATCCGATTTTCAAGTCTGTGATAAAACCTCCTGCCATGGAAAGTGCGGTACAGACCACACCACCCATTACCAATGAAGCCACCATGCCTGAAGGGCCTTTCAACCCGACAGCCACCATAACGACCGATGCCAGAATCAATGTCATCAGAGTCATGCCCGATACGGGATTAGTGCCCACGATAGCGATTGCATTGGCGGCTACCGTTGTGAACAGGAATGAAATTCCGGCCACTAGCAGGATGGCTACCAGTGTATGCACCAGGTTGCCTTGCATCACATCGAAATAGAAGAAAAGCACTACCAGAATCAGCGTGATAATGGAACCGATGGCAATGATTTTCATTGAGAGGTCGCGTTGGGTGCGGATAATGTTCTTTTCGGCATCACTCTTTCCGCCCATTTCCTTAGCCGCCAGTCCCACCGCACTGCGGATGATGCTCCATGATTTGATGATGCCGATGACACCTGCCATGGCAATGCCGCCGATACCGATGCTTTTGGCATAGTGGCTGAATATCTGTTCGGGACTCATAGAGCCTACCGTGGCGGTTATGTCCGGATTCCACTGATTCAGTACCGAATCACCGAAGAAGAGTGACATGCCCGGTACGATGATCCACCATACGGCCAGGGAGCCGAAGCAGATAATGGAAGCATATTTCAGTCCGACGATATATCCCAGGCCGAGTACGGCTGCGCCGGTGTTTACCTTGAAAACCAGTTTGGCTTTGTCGGCCAGCATTTCGCCTACTCCGCATACGCGGGTGGTGAAGTTTTCGTTCCACCAGCCGAAGGTAGCCACGATGAAATCGTACAGACCGCCGATCAATCCTGCCATCAGCAATGGCTTGGCCTGGCTGCCTCCTTTTTCACCCGACACCAGCACCTGTGTGGTGGCTGTCGCTTCGGGAAAAGGATACTTGCCATGCATGTCGCTTACAAAGTATTTGCGGAAAGGAATCAGGAACAAGATGCCCAGTACACCGCCCAGCAGTGAACTGATGAACACTTGCATAAAGGTGACCGACATATCCGGATATTTGGCTTGCAGGATATAGAGGGCAGGCAGTGTGAAGATGGCTCCTGCCACGATGACGCCTGAGCAGGCGCCGATGGATTGGATAATGACGTTTTCGCCGAGTGCGTTTTTGCGTTTGGCTGCGCCGGATACTCCGACTGCTATGATGGCGATGGGGATGGCAGCTTCGAATACTTGTCCTACTTTTAGTCCCAGATAGGCTGCGGCAGCCGAGAAAAGGATGGCCATGGCGATACCCCATGCTACAGACCAGAGGTTTACCTCCGGATACGTTTTCTTTGGACTCATCAGCGGGTTGTACACTTCTCCCGGTTTCAGTTCCCGGAATGCGTTCTCGGGTAAGCCCGTAAACTTGTCTTCTTCTTGTTTCATAATTGTTTTTTGTAGTTTATGTATAGTTTATCAGATTTCCAAACGGTCGGTTTCTCAAAACAGCTTCAAAGTAAGCAAAAAAAAAGGAGAATCCCGAAAGATTCTCCTCATTGTTGTTATTAATTTTTGCTTATTTCGCGTCTTTGGCTGTCATGTCGCCTTCCACGAAAAGACGTATCATCTCCGTCTTGGCGTTTGTACGCAGGGTTATGGACTTTTTGAAGTGTCCCGGATATTTATCCGTTCCGTTGTAAGTCACCTTGATTGTACCTGTTTTTCCCGGCATGATAGGTTCCTGGGTATATTCGGGTACGGTACATCCGCAGGATGCTACAGCCTGATGAATGACTAACGGGGCATCGCCGATATTTGTGAACTTGAAAGTGCAACTCACAACAGGATTGTTTTCCGAGAACGTTCCGAAGTCGTGGGTTGTCTTATCAAACTTTATTTCTGCTTTTCCTTGAGCTTGGGCAAGTCCGATGCTCAGCACCATCATAGTGATAAAAAATAGTATTTTCTTCATTTTCTATTTCTTTTTATGGTTTTGTGAGTGGCAAAGGTAAGGTTTTTTTTGATAAATGATGTCGTATGACGGTGAAATTGTATTAAAAAGGCATCTGACAGAGAGGGTGTAGCTGTCCGGTATATAGGGTGTAGCCATGCGAGGCTTAGGGCTACACCCTGTGCACCGTATGGCTACACCTCTTTAGAATACGCCCGGAAACAAGAGGGTGAAGATACTGCCTTTCCCCGGTTCGGATGAAACGGTGATGGTGCCGCGGTGCAGATGCATGATCTGTCGTGAGATGGTCAGGCCGATGCCCGATCCGGTGGGTTTAGTCGTGAAGAACGGGATAAAGATGCGGTCGAGCACCTCTTGCTCGATTCCTGTCCCGTTGTCTTCTATCCTTATATAGGGGCGTTCTCCGGAGCTTAATCCGGCTGAGATCCGGATGTCGGTCGCATCGTTCTCACGGGCGTTTTTAATCAGGTTGATCAGCACTTGTTCAATCAGATCTTTGTCCGCCATCAGGCGTTGGGCCTTGGGCGGAAGTATCAGGTGCAGGTCATTCGGTTCTCTGTACATCAACCGTACCACACCTGTCAGTAATTCTTGTGATGTATATATCTTCAGCAGGGGTTGTGGCAGGTGAGACACTTCCCGGTAACTGTTGACAAACCGAATTAACCCGTCGCCCCGCCGGCGGATGGTTTGTAACATCCGGAGCATTTCGGCCCGCTCTTCTTCATTGCCGTCAAAGTCTTCGATCTGATGTTCCAGCAATTCGGACAAAGACGTGACCGGAGTGATGGAATTCATGATTTCGTGTGTCAGTACACGGATCAGTTTCTGCCAGGCTTCGGTTTCCTGGCTGTCTAATACCGAATCGATGTTTTTCATGCTGGCCACTGTGAGCGGTCGTCCCTGTATCACAAACTCCATTCCGGAAAGTGCCAGTTGGATGGTCTCTTCCTCTTTTTTCGCCTGCAGAACGGCGATGTCACCCGCTTTTAAGGAGTAAAGGCGGGCAGGCAGCTCGCTGTGAAAGTATTTCAGTTCATCAATACTTTTCAGATTGTGGTTATCGAGCAGTCTTTTGGCGGCTTCATTCATCCACTCGATCCGTCCGGAAGGGGTATATACCAATACGGACATATCGATGTGGTTGGCCAGAGCCTGAAAATATTGTAGTTTGCTTTCTTTCTTCTGAAGGTTCTGTTTGTAGAAATCCAAGGCTTGGTTCATTTCGTTCAGAAGCTCTGCCGGCAGTGAACGGAGGCTTTCTTCGCTTTGCACGGGGGAGGAGAGGAACTCGGAATAGCGGACAGACCAGATGAACTGTGCCATGGCACGTGTGGAGCGGAGGATGTAGCGATAGATTCTGTAGGCTGTGTATAGCAAGAGGCATACGGATACCGGCAGGCTGATATAGAAACCGTGCATGCCTAACCACACGGTGGTGTAACAGCAGATCAAAAGGGCTGCTGTCAATATAAGGGGTTTCCTCGCCCATTTTTGTTTCATGTCGTGTAACTGTTTGAGGTTATAATCCGTGTTTCTCGATCCGCCTGTATAGCGATGTCCGGGTGATTCCCAGCATTTCTGAGGCTAACGTAATGTTGCCGGCACAAAGCCGGAGTACTTCGCTGATGGTTTCGCGCTCCTGGCGTTCAAGGTTGTATTTCTCTTTCTCCGAAACCTGTCCCTGAGGCGATGTGCGAAGCATGAAGTCGTTCGGCATCAACATTGGATTGCCTGAGAGGATGACCGCCCGTTCGATGGTATGTTCTAGCTCGCGTACATTCCCCGGCCAACGATAGAGTTGCATCAATCTGCGCGCTTCTTTCGAAATGCCCCGGACTTCTTTTTTATATTTTTTCCGATAGCGTTGTAAAAAGTGATCGGCAAGCAGGAAAAGGTCGTTGCCCCGTTCGTGTAAGGGAGGGATACGTATTTCGATCGTATTGATGCGGTAGAGAAGATCTTGCCGGAACAGCCCGTTATCGATGGCTGTATACAGGTCGGTATTCGTTGCGCATATCAGTCTCACGTCTACCGGATAAGAAGTGGTGGAACCCAGTCGCGAACTTTTGCGTTGTTCGATGACCGAAAGCAGCTTGGCCTGTAAAGGCAGGCTCAGGTTGCCAATTTCATTTAGGAACAGAGTACCTCCCGAGGCTACCTCCAGCCTTCCGGGTTTCTTTTTCCGCGCATCTGTAAAAGCACCTTTTTCGAATCCGAAGAGTTCGCTCTCAAACAGTGTTTCGGGGATGCTTCCCAAATCGATCGGGACGTATATTTCGCCTTTCCGGGGCGACTGTTCGTATACATAGCGTGCTATCAGATCTTTTCCTGTACCGTTTTCACCTAAAAGCAACAGGTTGGCGTCCGTATCGGCAAATTTCCGGATGGTCTGGAAAATAGCCTGCATGGCGGCCGATTCGCCGATGATTCGGGCCGGTTCCGGCGAGGGGGCGGTCAGAGCTTCTTTCTGCTCCTTCAGTGATTCTACTTCCGTACGGCTGAAGCTGAGTTGCAATGCCGCAGATACGGTTGCAATCATCTTATCGTTTTGCCAGGGCTTGGCGATGAAGTCGGTAGCCCCGAGCTTGATGGCCCGTACAGCCTTTTCGGTATCGGCATAAGCCGTGATGAAGATTACCACTGCTCCCGAATCCAGTTTCAGGATCTCTTCCAACCAGTGGAATCCTTCCCGTCCGCTGACAGCATCGTTCCTGAAATTCATGTCCAGCAAGATGACATCATAGTGTGTGCGTGACAGGATGGGGAGCAGTTCTCTCGGATCGGTCGTGATGCTGATTGATTCTGTAATGGGGCGTAACAGCATTTTCAGTGTGAAAAGGATGTCTTCATTATCATCGGCTATCAGTATTTTGCCTCGTTTCAGTGTCATAGTATAGTATGTTGATTGGCAGGAACAAAGATAGAGAAAAAGTTTGGGTAATCTGTGTACGATATCGTACAAAAACTGCACGCTTTCGTACGAATTACAGATCGTCCGTTTTCGGTAACAGGTTGATAAATAATAGGATGTCTGTTTGGTATACTTCTTGCTTTTATTTAATAAATAGAATTTGCAAAGATGATCGGAAGTAAAATGAAAAGCACTTGGATGTTGGGACTGCTGCTCCTCCTGGGAAGCTGTCAGCAGAAAGGGCCGGCAAGTGGCCGGGTGGAGATGAAAGGAGAGTCGGATAGTTTGAGTGTCCGGCATGGGCAAGAGAATGCATTGTCGGTTTCGGATGAATATCCGGAAGGGTATGTTCCTGTTCCGGGCATTCGGTATCAGGCGAACTATCTTACCGGAAATCCGGAGCGTCTTGACGTGAAGGCCGCATTGCGGAATGTCCGTCCTCTGAAGTTGAGTCAATTGGGCAGTCAGCTTGATTTCATGGTATTTAAAGATGTGAAAGGAGGCATCTTCCGCCTGATACCGATTGAAGAGGGCTGCTTGGGAGTGGGGATTGGTGGCATCTGGCTGCTGGATGGGAACCTGAAAATGATTCGGATGTTGTTTCGCAATGATGTGGATATTACGGAAGAAAATGGATTTACCAACTTTCAGACGAAGCGTTACATCAATCCGGATTATTATGAAAAGACTTCCCGGACGTTGATCGGCGTGCTGTATGATCAGAGGGATAAAAAGAATCCCAAATCCTTTGTCAGGCTTTCTCTGAAAGATTTGTTAAGCGCATCCCGGCCTCTGACACCGGACGATATCCATAAACGTGCAGGTATTTCCGGAAATTATCTGTTAGGAATGGCAGACGGGTATGCTACCTGGACCCGATTTACGAACGACGTTTATACCTTCAATTTGCGGGGTGATACACTTTGTCATTTTACTATCGGAGAGAAAGTAAACTATCCTCCCCGCGGTAACGGTTCATATCGTTCGGGAGAACAAGCGACTGTTTATCATTATAAGGGCTGTCCCATGATCATTATGCCTTATGGGAATACGGTTTATCGTATGAAAGACGCCTTTACCCTGGAACCGGTTTATGAACTTGATTTCGGCACGTTGCATCGGGCTACGGGAGAAGAGGTGGTTGGCGGTGCCGATGTGGACAATGCCTATTTCCTGTCGGATTGGGTGGAGACCGACAGCTACGTATTCATGCATGTAGAAAAAGGATATGACTGTCCCTATGCACGCGACAAGAAGCAAGTAACGCTTTACTCGCTGATATATGACAAACGGTCTAAAGCGTTTTTCTCCTTACCGCAGGCTGAAGAAACGGTTCATCCCTGTCCGGAGCCTGATCTTCCTGACGGCATTCCGTTTTGGCCCCGGAAAGGTTTTTCTGAGAAGCAGCTTGCTACATTTACAACCGGGTGGAAATTAAGTAAATCTTCTCCTGAAGTATTCAAGCGGATACCTGCTTTACAGGGTACCGAGAAAGAGACTACGTCACTTATAATCACTCTAAAATGAACGATACACGATGCTGAAACACTACTTCCGCCAACTCGGCTTATAAAACGGAATATGGATAGTCTCAGGGCCCGGTTAAATCCGGCCCGGGATTGTTTTGAGATCTGTTCTCGATAAAACTCGTATAAAATTTATTCAAGGAAAATTTAAACAGGCTTTTTAAAAAGGGGAGTGAAAGGTAATGATTAAAAGATATTATTATTGGGGGAATTTACTTTTGATGGGAGGACTGTGCCTGTCGGCTTGTGGTAATAAAAATCCGGGGGTGAGTAAGGAGGAGCTGCGGAGGGAGTTTGCTAAAAGTGCAACTCCGGCGGCCGATGTGGAAGACTCGCTTGCCGGATGGGGAGATAACGATTCTCTACAGGTATTTCCGGAAGACTATCAGGCCCCTTCCGGAATTAAATATGATTCTCACATCACAGATCATGGAATGATTGTTTTGAACGTGGAGTCTGCATTGCGAAACGTTCGCCCGATGAAACTGACTGATCTCGGGCAGCAGGTGCAATACAGGATCATGGAAGCCAATGATGATTGGACATCCCTGATTGCTGCCGGTGATGATTTTCTGATACCTGATGAAGAGGGTGTGTGGCTGTTGGATAAGGACCTGAGGAAGAAACGACTGCTTATTCGATCGGATTTACAGGTGATACACACGCCGGGCGGTGGCGTCGGAATAGGAGGGGGACACTTGATGCAGAACTTTTATTATGATTCTGAAAGGAAACAATTACGCTTTACGTGCTATAATACAGATAAACGGAGGTCTTATCTGGTAGTCGCCTCTTTGACCGGACTGATGGCTTCTTCTCAGCCGGCGGAGCTTAAGACATTCCGAAACAGACTGCCTATAGGAAACAGCTATCTGTTTTCAATGCCCGGAGGATACGGAATGGCGGTAAGACATTCGGATGAACTCTATACATTCGGGATGAAGGGGGATACTCTCTGTCACTTTGTTTTGGGAAATTCCGAACGTTATAAACCTCGTCTTTTTGAGGCTGAACGGGACATTGTGTATCATGTGGGAGGAAGAACACTGTTTTATCATGCATACGGCAATAAGATCTACAGGGTGAAGGATGCCTCGACACTGGAGGTCGTTTATAAACTTGATTTCGGTTCATTATCCCGCATTACAGGGGCCGACGTGGCTAGAGGGGGCAATGTGCGGAGTTCATATTTTGTAACTTCGTGTATGGAGACGGATCATTTCCTCTTTTTGAATGTCGATAAAGGGTACGATAGTGAAAATGCCCGTAGGAAGGGGGAAGTGCAACTTTATTCTTTGGTCTATGACAAGCGGAACGGAGAGTTTTTTTCTTTGCCGGAAGTTACCGGTGGGGGACATCCGGAATCACCGCTGATAGCTGCCGGTCTACAAGAAGATTTACCCTTCTGGCCCAACTTGAATCTGAATGGGGATCCTGCTTTTGTTGTCGGAAAAGCTGTTTTGGAAAAATACTATCCGATACAGCTGCGGGGAAATGACAAGCTTGGAGAGTTTAATGAAACCGATCTGATTTTGATGACCGTTAAATAAGTTGACCGCTATGATGATAAACCATTATTTTAAAGTTGCTCTTCGTCTGATCAAACGGAGCTTTCTGTTTTCAAGCATTCATATACTTGGATTTGTATGGGGGATGGCAGCGGCTTTCCTTATCTACTTGTGGGTGATAGATGAATTTACTTTTGAAGATCACAATCCGGATGCAGGTAGAATTTTCAGGGTGATTGAAGCGAATTGCTCCGAAAGCGGAGAGGTGACTGAAAATCCTTATACTTCGAAACTTCTGGCAGATGCTTTCCGTAAAGAGTTTCCGCAGGTGGAAGAAGCCACTTATCTTGGGAATGTCGATATGACTTCTTTGAGGTCGGGTGATAAATTTTTGTCACTCAATTGGATGCGTGTGGATACGGCCTTTTTTGATGTTTTCCATTTTCCTGTGGTAGAGGGAGATCCCGGCAGGCTGAAATCGGGATTCAATCACATCGTTTTGTCTGAGACGCTGGCTAAAAAGTTTTTTGGGAATGAACCGGCGGTGGGGAAAGAAGTAATGTATAACAGAGGAATGGATGGCGAGTCGGTATTGAGGATCGTAGGGGTGGTGAAAGTACCCCGTAAAAGCCATATTCAGTTTGATGCGATTGTAGGGCAGTCTTTTTTTGATAAGATAGATGTCAACATCGTGCGGATGTCTTCTCCTTGGGATGTTCGGGATGCGATGGTGTATGTGAAAATGCGTCCCGGGACATCTGTGTCCGACTCCGACCGGGTGCGGATGAGTCGTATACTGAGTAAACACACACATACGGAACGTCTGCTCCGTTTCCAACCGCTCAGGGACATTCATTTAAAGACCGATTTTGCTGATATTTCCGTTAAGAATCATGGTAGTATGGCCTCCATCTATCTGTTTATAATCTTGGCCGTATTGATTATATTTATGGGAGCGTTCAATTTCACCACTTTGTCGACTGCACGTGCCGCATTACGATATAAAGAGATCGGAGTGCGTAAGGTGACGGGGGCCAAGCGGAAAACGCTGATCGTTCAGTTTCTTTCTGAAAGTTTGGTGCAAGCATTCATTTCGTTGATATTGGCGCTGGCCTTGACCGAACTGCTGTTGCCGGTCTTTAATCGGATAATGGATAAGGACATCACGTTGCAGGCAAGTTGGAGTGTGTTAGTCTACGTTGTTTTGGGCATTATCGGTGTGGGATGCCTTTCGGGCAGCTATCCGGCATTCTATCTTTCGGCGGTTAACCCTTTGATTGCTTTTAAAGGAGGACAGAAGAACGGGAAAAAGGGGGGCTTGATACGGGGGCTGCTCTGTGTGCAGTTTGTCATAGCAATCACGTTGTTGCTGTGTACCGGTATTGTGTTTAAACAACTGAACTATTTGCAAAACAAGGACCTGGGATTGGAAAAAGAAAATGTTGTTTCCATTTATACAGGTCTGTGGTATAATGTGGACGGGTTCAAGCAGGAAATATTAAAGAATCCGAATGTACGCAGCGTCTCGATGGGAGCTGAAATTACTGATTATCTGGAAGGGGACAAAAGTCAGGGGGATGTATTGAGGTGGACTGACGAAAGAGGAGAGACTGACTCTTTACGAATGATGTGTATTTGGGCGGATGGTGATTTTGTGAATACATTCGGATTAAAACTTCTGAAAGGAGAGGGTTTGAAGGCGGATGGAGGAGCCTACTTCAGTGGCACGTACGATTTTCCGGTGATTATTAATGAAGCGGCCCGGAAGGCTATGAAGGTAGCAGATCCGATAGGTATGGAGATAAGCGGAGGGTTTGGAGTAGGCACAAATAAAAAACGGATTGTAGGAGTGGTACAGGATTTCAATTTCCAGTCGTTGCGACAGAAGATAAAGCCGGCATATTTGATGTATAGTCCCGAATGTTTGGGGAATATACATATCAAAATAGCTCCGGAACATAAACAGGAAACCTTGAACTTCATACAAAAGAAGTTTGAGGAGATGGCCCCCTTTTTCATAAAGGAGTTTAAATATAAGTTTTTCTCAGATGCTTTAAACCGGAACTATGAACAAGAGAGACAACAGAGCCGGATGTTACTTGCGTTTACGATCCTTGCCGTTGTGATTGCCATGATGGGAGTCTTCGGATTGGTAACGCTGTCCACCCGGCAGCGAACGAAGGAAATAGGGATTCGAAAAGTGAATGGAGCACATTCCGGTGGGATCGTAAAAATGTTCTGTCTGGAATATCTGAAATGGGTGGGCATTGCTTTCATGCCGGCTTGTCCGTTGGGTTATCTTTTTATGTATCACTGGCTGGGTGAATTTGCTTACCGGACTACTATGAGCTGGTGGCTGTTTTTGGGGGGCGGACTGATTATTGCGGGGATTACGTTATTAACTGTTATCGGACAAACCTGGCGGACGGCTTCACAGAATCCGGTGAGATCATTGAGATATGAATAATAAATAGTTGGAGATTATGATAAAAGCAATTGGATTGACTAAGATATTCCGTACAGAGAGTGTACAGACTATTGCGTTGAATGAAATCAGTATCGATATATCGGAAGGCGAATTTGTAGCTATAATGGGACCCTCAGGATGTGGCAAATCGACCTTGCTGAATATACTGGGACTATTGGACAATCCGACTTCCGGTGAGTTGTGGTTCATCGGTAAAGAAGTTTCCCGCTACTCGGAAAATGATCGTACAGACATGCGGAACGGCAATATCGGCTTTGTATTTCAGAGCTTTAACCTGATAGATGAACTGACTGTATTTGAGAATGTAGAATTACCGTTGCTATATGCCGGTGTGTCGGTTCATGAGCGTGTAGATCGAGTGAACAAAGCGTTGGAAAGGATGCAGATAGGCCATCGTACGGAACATTATCCTCAACAACTTTCCGGAGGTCAACAACAGCGTGTGGCTATTGCCCGAGCTATTGTGACGAACCCGAAAATTATATTGGCTGACGAACCGACGGGTAACCTCGATTCTACCAATGGCAACGAGGTGATGCTTTTATTGAAGGAGTTAAATCAAGATGGAGCTACAGTCGTGATGGTAACTCACTCTGAAGAAAATGCCCGGGAGGCAGGCCGTATTGTGCGGATGATGGATGGTTGTATCCTGACGGAGAACAGACGATGAAAAGTTTTGAACGATGAATGATCACCGCCGATCATTCATCGTTCAGAACCTTTCATCGTTTCAATTCATATCCCAGCATCATGCCGTCATAGCTATCTGCCAATGAACTGATGGCTTTGAGGGTGGCACTGCTGCTCTTACTGGATAAGAAAGTGATTAGCTTCAGCAATTTGTCTGCTTCGAACAGAAGATCCATCTGCTGAGTGGTATAATTGACTTTTGCATTCATGGGGATTAATTTCATATACCTCAGGTGGAGCATCTGGGTGCCGGCATCGTAAGAGTATGTTCCGTTCAGCTTGCGTTTGCCTAAAGTGCTTACGAAAGTACTGTCCGCATTGAATGTAAAACTCAGTTGCCCCTCTTTAATGCCGACTTTGGCCAGCTGTTCGTCCAGCTTTTGTTCGGCAGCGGAAGCAGCGACGGTTCCTCCGGCTTTCTTCAGCAGGTTTTCAGACTCGAACTCAATGGCCGAGCCGGTATAACGCCAGGTCCCGGTCATATCCACTGTTTCGGTATGTCCTGTGACAGCGTTGACAACTTTGGAGATATTGTCTTTATTGAATAAGTCCTTGATAGATTGTGCACGGTTTACGGTCGGTACAAGCAGTAGTGTGATAAGAACTGCAAATGATAATAGTTTTCTTTTCATTTGATATCCTTGTTTTTATTTTGAATTAAGTTCTTTATTGATTGACTCGATGTAGTTTAATACCTCTGTCCTGCCAAGGCGCTCTTCTGATGAAGTGATGAAATAGGGAGGGAGTTCTTCCCATTGTTTCCGTAATTCTCTCAAGTAAGCGCTGATATTTATTTTGAGTCGTCCCCCTTTCAGTTTGTCTGCTTTGGTGAAGATAATGGCAAAAGGAATGCCGTTCTCACCCAGCCATTCCATGAATTCAAGATCTATTTTCTGGGGTTCCAGACGGCTGTCTATCAATACGAATAGATTGGTCATCTGTTCGCGTTCGAGGATGTAATCTTCGATGATGGTGCGTATCTGTTCCTGTCCTTTCTGACCTCGTCTGGCATATCCGTATCCGGGTAAGTCAACCAGGTACCAGCTGTTGTTGATCAGAAAATGATTGATAAGCATGGTCTTACCGGGAGTAGCGGAAGTCATGGCCAGCCCCTTTCGTCCGGTCAGCATATTGATGAGGCTGGATTTTCCTACATTGGATCGGCCGATAAAGGCATATTCGGGGAAAGTGCCTGCCGGACATTTTTTCACGTCCGTATTACTAATTACAAATTCAGCATTGGTTATTTCCATATTTCTTGTTGGTTTTAAAATTCATTTTTTAGTTGTTTCTTTGATACGATCCACATTCCTGCAAAAGTAAGGATGCCGTTCAGCATCAATAATTCGTATCCGAACTGATAGCCGGTTTCCTGCCGGGCAAATCTATCGGCTGCGTAACAAATCAGTGGTGAAGCTATCGCAATAAACGGCACCCATCGGTCGTTTGTTTTTCGTTGGGTGAATAATCCGAAAGCAAACATTCCCAGAAGAGGTCCGTATGTATAGGAGGCTATGATGTAAATAGCATCGATGACGCTTTGGTTATTCAATGCATCGACAAGGCAGATAAAGAAAATAAGTAGGACGGATAGTCCTATATGTACCCGGTTTCGTTTTCTACGGGCTTCTTCCTCTGTGTCTTTGCCTGTGTCGAGCAAGTCGATGCAAAAGCTCGTTGTCATGGCGGTTAAGGCTGAATCCGAATTGCTGAAAGCGGCGGCAATGATACCGATTGTAAATAGGATAAGTACTCCTTCGCCCAGATAACCCTGGGTAGCAAACAACGGCAGGATGTCGTCACCGGCAGCCGGAAGTTCCAATTGCATCTCTTGAGCAAGGACCAGTAATAAAATGCCAAGCCCCAGAAACAGCAGGTTGAGCGGAGCGAATGCAAAGCCATAACAATACATGTTCTTCTGCGCGTCACGCAGACTACGGCAGGAAAGGTTTTTCTGCATCATATCCTGATCGAGTCCGGTCATGACAATAACAATAAAAATCCCACTTAGAAACTGTTTGAAGAAATTCTGGCGCGACATCCAGTCATCAAATACAAAGATGCGACTGTGTTCATTGCTGCTGATTGTTTGTATAACTCCGCTGAAGTCAAGATTTAACTTTGCAGTGACAAAAACAAGGATGCTGATCAGTGCTGCGATCAGGCAGAAAGTCTGTAAAGTATCCGTCCAGACAATTGTTTTAATGCCACTTTTGTGAGTGTATATCCATACTAAAGCTACCGATCCGGCAGCAATACTCCAGAATGGGATACCCATATCACGAAATACGTAGGTATATAGAATCAGACAGACAAGGTATAGTTTTGCAGCTGTGCCCAGCATACGCGAAAGAAGGAAAAAAGAGGCTCCTGTACGGTAGGCACGCTTTCCGATACGGGTATCCAGATAAGTGTATATACTGGTCAGGTTGAGTTTATAGTAGAGTGGGAGGAGTATATGGGCGACAGCCAGATAACCGAAGAAAAAGCCGAATACAGTTTGCATATACGTCATATCCATCGCCTTTACCATGCCCGGTACGGATACAAAGGTTACTCCCGAAATAGATGCGCCAATCATTCCGAAAGCAACGACGTACCATGGAGACTGGTTTTCTCCTTTAAAAAACGCTGCATTCGAACCTCCTTTCCGTCCGGTGATACGGGCTATCAGCAAGAGAATGGCAAAGTAGCATACAATAGTGGCAAGTATCATCATAACGAGCGCAAAGGTAACACTTATTTTGCAAACGATGATTGCTAATTAAAATTTGATATTTGTCTTTGAAGGCATATACCATCAAAAGGCCACCCAGTATAGGTGTCAGAGTGCCGAGTGTTATTAACAGATTTCCATCGCCATTAGGATCGAATACGATGTTCATGATGGCATAGACAGGGACAATGCCGGCTAATAGTACAAGAATTGTGACAAATTTTTGATATTGTTTTCATGATAGTTAAGCGCTTGATAATTAGTACGGCAAAATTAAACAATAATAGTGGATAATGGATAGCTCAAATACCGGCTTGGGACAGAATGTTTTTTCCGGAGTGGTTTTGAATTCACCACGGATCACATGGATTAACACGGATTCTTTAATCTAATTCTCAATGAAATAAATTATTTGTCTGTGTTACGTGTAATCTGTGGTGAGACCTATCCAGTTCTATTATATGATGAAAATGTTTCCTCCAAATACAAATGTAGAAACTTAATTCTCCAATAGTTCTTTCATGGCCCTTTCCTCTTGTCGGATACGTATAGCGAGCAAACAAGCGTAGATAGGGAGTCCAATGAGTAATGTATACCAGGCATTGCAGAGTAAAGCAACTCCAATTAGTTCAGGTATGATATTCAGATAGTAATTGGGGTGTCTTACTGTTCTGAAAAGGAAGCTTTTTTCAATGCGATGATCGGGAATGATATAAAGTTTTACTGTCCATACATCATGGAGTTTATAGATCACATAGAATAGCATAGCATAAGCAAAGCCCATTATAAAAACACCACAAACAGAGAAGTAGTTGAAGGTAGTTCCCGAAGTGTATGCTTCATAGAGGGCCGAAAAATAGTAGACGATATGTGCTAATGTCAGTAATAGCGAATTAACTTTACCATATTGTACCGCTCCACTTTTCAGAAGACGTTTCTCGTTACGAATGGAGTAGGATAAGGAAAGTAATCTGAGTACAAAAAAGGCAATAAATGTAATAATGATATTTTGCATCGTTTTATTTTTTGAGGGATAAGATATATTTTATTTTCTTTCTTAGAACTTATGAAGGAATACCCAAGAGGGCGATTGAACCGGAATTCAGTTCATTTCGGAATAGTTATAAATCGGAGGAGCATAATAAGTTTCAAGAACTGGTTAAGAAATATGGTTTCTATCCTGAGTTGTGCGATACCTGTAGAAAAGGGAATCTACTGAAGATAAAATCAAAAAGGCGGTTTTATAAGTCACTCTGTGGGGGCATGACCCGCGATTTGCTTATAAAACCGTTTTTCGTTTATAAAGGCTTAAGTTTCAACTCGATTTGTGTAACTGAACCCAGGCGTACGGTACGTCCTGCAGACCATATTTCATAATTTTCTGTACCACTGCCATATTGGACAGCGAAAGTGAAAAATCGGTCTTTGTTTGATTCGAACCACTTATCATAAGTAAAAATGAAAGTGGCAACTCCGGTGGAGTTAGTTAATGCATATGCCGTAGGAGTTGTTCGATTGTCTTTTTTGAACTCTTCATAAGTCTTTTCATCGAACATTTGCACAATTTCGTTGGGCAGAGGTTTGCCATCAGCACTGACTACAGTAACTGTTACCTGCGCATCATTTTTGTTTTCATCATCGTTGCTACAGGAAATTAACATCAAACTAAAGAGCGTAAATAAGTAGAAAGTTGTCTTTTTTAAGTCCATAAATTTAGTTTTTTAGCTATAATAACAAAAATGTAGACTTGATTGTTCAACAATCAAGAGACGACTGTATTGTTGTAGCAGGAGCAATGAACAAGATGACCGATAAATAGCCTATTTTATTAACACCTGATTTGCCATTTATAAAATATGCGTATCTTTGTACTCCATAAAGTATACAGTGGCTTTATGGGGTTGGAGTCCTTTCTATTATAGGTTTGCAACTTTTTTACTGGTATATACTTTATTGATAATTAAATAGATATACTTGTTTGTACATGAATCAACAATATCCATCGACGTTACTTGAAAAGGCCGTCGGAGAGTTTTCTAAATTGCCGGGTATCGGACGGAAAACAGCTATGAGACTGGTGCTTCACCTGTTGCGTCAGGATACCTCTGTGGTGGAAGCTTTCGGAAGTTCTATTATAACTTTAAAGCATGAGGTGAAATATTGCAAGGTGTGTCATAATATATCTGATACGGAAACTTGTCAGATTTGTGCAAATCCGCAGCGGGACGCGTCTATGGTCTGCGTAGTGGAGAATATACGGGATGTGATGGCCGTAGAGGCCACTCAACAATATCGTGGGTTGTACCATGTTTTGGGGGGAGTGATTTCACCGATGGATGGGGTAGGACCGGGCGATCTGCAGATAGAAAGTCTGGTGCGCCGGGTAGCCGAAGGGGGAATAAATGAAGTGATTCTTGCTCTAAGCACAACCATGGAAGGGGATACCACGAATTTTTATATTTACCGTAAACTTGAGAAAATGGGTGTCAAATTGAGCGTACTTGCCCGTGGGGTATCCATTGGTGACGAGCTGGAATACACAGACGAGATAACGTTGGGTAGAAGTATTGTGAACCGTACGACTTTTACCGGAACCGTTTAAAAGGAAACTTACCATTAACTGATAATCATTATATATAAATGGAAGAGCAAATAAAACGCATTGTGAAAAGCCAGAAGGTACAGTATATTTCTTTTTGGATTATTCCGTTATTGTTGGTGCTATTGGGAGAAGCCGGCGTGTTGCCTGTAGGAATAAAAGCAGACAATGTACGGGCTGTTTATGTTTTCGAAACAGTAGGTATTTTGATGACTGCCGTCTGTATACCTCTTTCTCTTAAACTATTTAGTTTTGTTCTGACAAAGAAAATAGATCAGCTGACGTTTCCGGTGGCCCTGAGCCGTTATATGCTTTGGGGGGCTGTTCGGCTGGCTTTACTGGAATTTGTAGTGGTGTTTAATCTGGCCGGTTACTACTTTACACTTAGTAGTACAGGTGCGTTATGTGCACTTATAGGACTGACAGCCTCTTTTTTCTGTCTTCCGGGAGAAAAAAGATTGCGTGCCGAACTGCATATTGATAAAGAATAAATGATGAAGCAATCTTTCTTAGCCAACGAGCGAATATATCTCCGTGCAGTGGAACCGGAGGATTTGGATCTTATGTACGAAATGGAAAATGATCCTTCTATGTGGGATATCAGTAGTTTTACAGTTCCCTATTCGCGTTTTGTACTCAAACAGTATATTGAAGGATCGCAAAGTGACATGTTTGCCGATAAACAGTTGCGGCTGATGATTATGCGTCGGAAAGATAATTGTACTTTGGGTACGGTCGATATAACTGATTTTGTACCTTTACATTCAAGAGGGGCAGTCGGAATTGCCGTTCACAGCAATTATAGACAGGAGGGGTATGCTTCCGATGCATTGAAACTGCTTTGTGAATATGCTTTCAACTTTTTATTTATAAAACAATTGTATGCCCATATAGCTGTGGATAATGAACCCAGTTTGCGATTGTTCAATTCTTGTGGATTTACCCAATGTGGAGTATTGAAAGAATGGCTGTTAACACACGAAGGTTATAAAGATGCCGTGCTTGTGCAATGTATGAATCCCAAACGATAATTTTAGTTTAAAGAAGGAACTTGCGGGAAGCGGGACCAGGTTTCATACTTGCTGCCCAATTTCCCTAAGGCTTCCTTCCACATACCTTTTATATCTTCATTCATTAAGTAGGTATTTTCTTCTTTTGAAATAATCCAGGTATTCTCCTTTATTTCCTGAATCAGTTGTTCGCATTCCCAGCCGGAATATCCGAGGAAAAAGCGTATCTTTCCTTTTATAGGGTTTCCTTGTAAAATGTATTTCTTGATAGCATCGAAATCTCCGTTGAGATATAATCCATTGTTGATCGGAAGGGTTCCGGGTATTTCGTGTAAAGTATGCAGATAAAACAAAGTGTCAGTTCCGATAGGACCTCCTTTGTGTAACGGAATATCTTCTATATATTTAAATTCTTTAATGATATCATTGAGCATCAATGGGAGTGGTTTATTTATAATCAATCCCATACTTCCTTCTTCAGTATGATCAACAAGCAATACTACTGACCTTCCGAAAGTTACATCGTGGAGGAAAGGCTCTGATATCAGAATCTTTCCTCTCGACGGCATTACATTATTCGATTGTATCTTAAATATGTCAGTATTGATGTTCATGCCCCTAATTTAAAGATTTATTTTACACGAACAAACAATATTCCTCTTTTTTTCGATTTAGTGTGCTCTTTTTAAGATATAGGATGATTTTCGGCAAATAACTTCATTCTTTCATCCAGTTGAGCATATTGGTGCTCTTTGATAAAGGAAGTGCATGCACGTAGTCCCTGTTGTTGGCTACCTGTAGTAACCAAGGAAATTGCACTGACCCCATAATACATCAACTCTTTTGCCAGCTCTCCACTTGTCATTCCCGGATAGCCTATGGTGAAATAGAAACCGTCGGCAACAGGATCTTCAAGATCTTTGTCGTATACCAGATGGAATCCGTAACGCAAGAATATTTCTTTCAATTTACGGGCGCGTTCACCATATATCCTCACTTCGTTCAGGAAATTGTATTTACCTTCGTTCGCTGCTTTCAGCATAGCTGCCATGGCGAATTGTGCCGAATGGCTCGTCCCCGAAGAGAGGGCATAAAGCACACGATGGATAAATACAGTGCCAAAAGTACCGCCTCCGTAGCGTTTATCGAATCCGGGATAATGGCGATGGTATAATTTATCAGAAATACAGCTGACACCAATACGTTGGCCTGCATAACTGAAGGCTTTGGAACCGGATATAAGCAAAATATAATTATCTGTATAGTGTGCCACCGAAGGCTGATAAGGTGCATGATACGGAGTACTCAGATCTTGGCGGAAGTCCATGGCAAAATAAGCTAAATCTTCAAGGACGATTACATCATATTGGGTGGCTAGTTCACCGATGATCTTCAGTTCTTCATCTTTTAAACAGATCCAGCTGGGGTTATTCGGATTTGAGTATATAACAGCTGAAATATTTCCTTTTTTCAGGTGGCTCTCGAGTTTTTCTTTTAATTTGTCTCCCCGATAATCGTATACATCAAATGTCTCGTACTTCTGTCCCATGACCACCAATTGCTGCTTTTGGACCGGAAAGCCAGGATCTATGAACAGAATAGTATCTTTTTTTTCATCACATTGACTACAAGTAAGGAAAGATGCGAAAGTACCTTGCATGGATCCCGTGACAGGTACGCAACCTTCCGGTTTGAGATCTATATCGATAAATGCTTTTATAAATTTGGAGGCTTCCGATTTTAGTTCCGGTAGTCCATTAATATCGGGATACAAACTGGCTATTCCATTTTGCAATGCTTCTATCTCGGCTTTTACTCCTACAGTAGAAGGGGGGAGACCCGGTACGCCCATTTCCATTTTTATAAATTCGACTCCGGATGCTGTTTCTGCTTTAGCTGCTATGGCTTTTACTTCACGAATGGTTGCTTTTGAGAAATCTGTAATTTGAAATTCTTCGATAGTTTCATCAATAAGATGCCGTTTGATAGGTGTATCTTTCATGTTTCTTTTTGTTGCTTTATAAATTGTGTCACAAAGATAGATATAATCTACTTATAATCAACAAATGAATGAGAAAGATGAAAAAAATCTTTTTCAGCTATTGCAGATATAAAAAAAACAGCTACCTTTGCAACCGCAATCGAGAGAGACAGCAATAAAGAAATGAAATTTTGGTGCGTTAGTTCAGTTGGTTAGAATACATGCCTGTCACGCATGGGGTCACGGGTTCGAGTCCCGTACGCACCGCAATAAACATTGAAAATCAATAGTTTGCAAAAATAACACCCAATTTTACACCCGTTAATGTAAAATTGGGTGTTTTTGTATTGTTTAGCATTTACACGTCTTAACTCCAATTTTAGTTGTTCAAATATTTGTTATTACTTACTTTAATAACTACACGTAGGGTAAAAATGCGGGACAAGAAAACATCCTCGTCCCGCTACTATAAAACGTATGTTTAATACTAAAAATCCTCACTATGTTCACATAAAGAGAACTGTAGTTTATATCCGACAAAAGTTCCATAAAAGTCAATAAAACAGTTAGCTTCCTTGCTATTAGAAATCCACTGTACTCCTATTCTATTATATTGGGAATGGTTTTCAGTTAGCTTATATTGGGGGTCACCATATAATCTGGTCAGACCTGCTTGAATAACATCCAGTTCACTTGCGTCAAATACTGTAGCATGTTCATTCGTAGCTTTAACCATTTTTATCACTTCTATAGCATGTACCTTTCCATTCAAACCGATAACTCTTACATAATTCATAGTTACATTAAAAATGCTATAATAATAAGCATCTGTCACTTTGTAAATAGAGTAACCATTTGAACTTTTCTCAAAACTCAATTTATTAGATATTTCAGATATTGGCATTCCGATAGTTATCCCTTTAAAGGAAGGTTTAGCTTCCAATTGTTGAATATTTTGAGAGTGCATAGTAAATATGCTCATTAAAAACGAAAGAAGTAAAAGTATATTTTTCATAACATTCTATTTATTTGGAGATAAACTCCCACCGTCTATATAACTCATTCCATTTATAGTAACCTACCATATTCCCATAAGTATCGTAAATCTCATATCGTTGGTATAAGTCATTCCACTTTTTCTTATATTTTACATTGCCATATGAGTCATATTCTTCATTTTGGTTATAAAGATTGTTTCTTTTCTCATAACCCTGCTGGTTTCCGTATTGATCTTTGATATCTTTTCTATTATATAAGCTATTATATTGTTCTGTTTTTAACAAATCTCCGTTTGCATTGTAATACTCTAAGCGGTCATATAATGAGTTATATTTGGCATATCCAATGAGATTGCCATAGGAATTGTAAAACTCTGTTCTATCATATAGCTCATTGTATTTTTGCGTATAATTCTGTCCCCATAATAGGGTAGAAATGCATAAAAGAACGATTGTAAATAATGTTTTCATAATTGTAATTTTTAATATATAAACCATGAATAAGATAATATCTCCTTTTTCTTTATCGCGAACAATGCACGATTTGCTTCAAGAAAGCCTTTTTTTAAAGCCTTTTTTAGAAATTTCTTTCCTTTTCTTTTTTGTCCAGACAAGTAGTATGATATTCCCAAATTGTAGTATAACTGGCTATTGTAATAGCCAGTACTTAAAGCAGCATTGGCATAACTCGTAAAATATCCAATTTGTTTCTTTTGTAGGTATTCATAAGCAGTCCGTGAATACTTGTCAAAATCTTCTCGAGCTCGCTTCTCTCTATACACTTCTGCCGCCGCTCTTAACATCATTTCTTCATGTGTCATCGGAACATAAGTGTTAGTAAATGTTGCGTTAGCGGGAGTGTCATAACGGTTTTGTGCATTAGCAAATATTGAAACCGTAAGAAATACAAAACATAGTAACTTTTTAGTCATGTACTACAATATTTTTATTCTTCCCAGCTCCATGAAGAAGTTTATAAAAACACGAAGCGTGGAACTGCAATGCCACGTCTTAGATGAAGGTCGTAGGAAAAATACCTTGAGTACAGATATGGATATAGCAGCCCACGCTATAGCGTGAGAACCACTATGCTATCCCTTGTACTCTTTGAAAATTTCCTACGTTTTCATCTACAAGATAAGCATAACGCTTCTTTCTTTACTAATATGTCTGGAGAGAGTGTGTGCTCAATCCGGTGCAAAAGTATGAAAAATAATCAAATAAACTCTGTAAAAGCCATTCTTATTTTCTCATTTCTTGTGTTTTATAACCTTAATCCCCTCTTCGGTCTGTTTTCTTCTTTTTGGGTGTGGCTTACACCCAGCTTTTCTTTGAGCTCTTTGAATTTCATCCTGAACCATTCAAGTATCGGCATACCGTCAATACACAGCTGGAATTTACCTTTCTCTTGTGGGTTTCTCTCTACGGTAGCCGTTGAGTGCTCCGTCCTGAACTTCTCCTTGTGTTCTTTCGAATAGAGCCTGCCTTTGAACCCTACGGGCTGCAGGCTGACGATTCGCCTTGTCAGTTCCTCGGTAAACCCCACTTCCCGGCATTGTTCGGCTATGGGCAGCAGTTCCGTTACGATAGGGAAATAGGTGTCTATCTGTTTCAGCCTATTGTCGTACCCTGCAATTTTCTGTTGGTAACTCCGGTCTATTCTGATTATCTCGCTGTTGTGGCGGTTCTCCATGTTCTTCTGCTCCCTCTGTTCGGCTTGCACCTGCTTTTGCAGATTCACAACGTCCTGCTTCAAGCCCTCATTCTCCGCTTCCAGCCTCCTGACCTTGCTGCCGCCCAAAAGAGAACTCACCCCGTCCGCTATGGCTGTGGTGGCGTTTACCGCCGCACCCTTCATCTTCTGCACGTTGATTTCTCCCTTGACCTGCTTCAACCTCTTCTGCGCTTCCTCTTCCAGTCCCAGCAGGGTTTCTATGTTCTCCTGCAGGCTGTCTTGTTGTTCTACCAGCTCCTTGTAGTATTGCATGGTGGAGATGTGTTTTGCCAGTGAACCGTCTATTCCTCTTTGCAAGCCATATTTGCCCATGGCTTGTGCGTAGGTGTCCTGATAGTGTTTCAGCTTGTGCCTTGCCATGACATCATCAGCACACAGCCGCACGTCCTGCGTGCTCTTCTTGCGGTATTTCTTTTTCCCGTTCTGTTCTTCTTTTTTGGCTTTCCTGCGCTCTCCGGTCACTATCGGTACGATAGTGGCGTGTATGTGCGGTGTCTTTTCGTCCATGTGCAGAACTGCCGACACGAGGTTCCGCTCCCCGTATGTTTCACGGAGCCATTGCAGGCTGTCGTTGCACCATTCGTCAAGCTGTCCGTCCGCTTCCATTTGCTTCATGTCCTTGTTGCTTCCGGTGAGCAGTACCCGGATTGCCTTCACCTGGTTGGTGCCCACCTTGCGTCTGATACCTGCCGTCTCTATCCGGTGCGCTATTGCCTGTGTGCGGTTCCTCACTCCTTCGGGGAATTGCACCAATTCCCGGTTCAGGTGCGTGCGCGTTCTGTCCGCGTTCTTGGGGTGGACGGTGCGCTCTATGTGTGCGGACATCCTGCTGTCCGTACCCTTTGCTTTCTCCAAATGCAAAACTACATATCCCATAACTGTAATACATTTTTCGGTTAATACTTCCCCTGCCTTGTTCCCCTGCCGCATGGCTCCGGGGTTTCAAAAGGGGCGGCGTCCCTTTTGCTCATTGGGGCTTTTTTAGCAATGCGTGCATTGCGTGAAGAAAAAGCCCTAATAAGCTATGGCTTTTTTAAAGCCATCTGCCGGCTGTGCGGTTACATCCTGAAACCTCTGCCTTTCCTCTCCGGCTGCCTTGCCTGCCGTTGTTCTCTTTCCGGTTCCGGTTTCTCCTGCCGCCGTTCCGCTTGTCCTGACCGTTTACCACAAAGGAAGTCGTTCAGGTCGTTGTAGTCTCCGTATATGTGTGATGCGTCCCGGACACGCAGCCCGTATTCCTCCCGCAGTTTCTGAACGGCTTCCATTCCCGCCTTGTCGTTGTCAAGGAAGCAATGGATGTGCCCGTAACCACCCAAAGGTCGGATTGCTTTGGATAGGTTGGAAGTCGAGTTCAGCACGATGTAGTCCTGCCCGTCAAGGTCGGGGCAGTTGGGACACCTTTCCAGCCGCAGGGTGAGGAAGGAGAGGTAGTCCATGAAGCCCTCGAAGAGGCAGCAGGTCTCCCTCGGCTGTTCCTGCCGTATGTGGGTGATGTCCTTCGGTGCGATGCACCCCTTGAAGAACTTGTTGCGTATCTCGTAGCCTCCCGAACGGTTGGGGAAGCCGACGGCAAAGTATGGTTTGCCGTCGGTCAGATAGCGCACTTCCCTGCATTCTCTTTTCGCCAGCTCCGTATTTATCCCCCTCTGCCGCAGATAGGAATACAAGGCGGGGGAAGAGAGCGGCACCACCTCCAACTGTTGGAAGCTCGGTTTTGAGAGTGCCTGCTTGCCAAAATAAAAGGAGACCGGATGCACGCCGGGCGCCTGCTCCGCTATCCGTTCCAAAAGGTAGGGCAGGCTGTCGGATGCGTAGAGTTCCTGCGCCAGTGCGATGATGTTCCCGCCCCTGCCTGCGCTAAAATCGTACCATAGATTGCGTTCCGTGTTGACCTTGAAGGACGGTTCCCGTTCATTCCTGAATGGTGACTTGTACCATAGGCTGTCGCCCTGTTTCCTTACCGGGTCGTAGCCGAGACTGTGCAGATATTCCTCTATGCGTATCTGTTTCGCTTCATTCGTATTCATGTAGGTTTCTGTTTAAGTGGATATTGTTTTTTTTCTTTTCGCCCGTACCTTTCCGTATATTACGGGCTGTATCCACTTTACTTTACTTCCGTATATATATGGTACGGGAATAAAGTAAAGTGCTTTTATCAGCAACCGGAACACTTCACTTTACTCTGACATATATATATACCCTGACTAAAGTAAAGTGGTTTCCGGTCTGTGCCGCTAATAGTGGAAGTCGGGGTTGAAAGTGTATTTCCTGCCGTTCTCCTGCACTATCATCCGCTTGCTTTTGAGTACGGTGATGAGTTTTACCACCTTGTTGTCTCCAAGCGTGACACCGACAGAGGCGTATGCTTCCTGCAAGGCTTCCGCAAGTTCCTGATAGCCGTATTCGGCTTTCAGGGTGAACGCCGCTTCCAGTGCAATGCGGTGTTGCCGCTCGGTGATGTCCTTGTACGGGTCGAACTTCTCCCTATTTCCTTTTGTCTCATCCTTGTCCTTGAACTGGTAGTCCTCCAGCAGTTCGGGCAATGCTTCCTCATTAATGCGGAATGCGAACGGTTCGAAGTCCACCGCTCTGATATGTGCGGTTTTGACCGTACTTATGTCGGGGTTCTTGCTGTCCTTCTCCACTTGCAGCACCGTTTCCGCCTTGTTGCTTAGCTCGGTTCCGATGTGCCCCCTTGCGTTCTCGTCCCCCTTGTTCTGATGCAGTATGGTATGGATGTGGATGTTCCTTTCCCCCGTCCATGTCATCAGCAGGGAGATTACCTTCGTGGATTCGCCGGGGCTGTTGATGTCGTACACCATGTCCCGTATTCCGTCGATGACTACCAGCCCGATATTCTCGGTGCGGTAGATTGCCTCCCTCATGATTGCTATGCGCTCTTCAGGCGTGTATTTCCGCAGGACGAGGAACTCGAGGTTCTCATGGTTGCTGCCTGTCGGCAGTCCCGCCATGCGCAGGCTGCGCCTTGCCACTTTCGCACAGTGGTAGGAGCTCTGTTCGGTGTCCACATAGAGTATTTTCCGCTTGTTTTCGGGCAGTTCCGCCGTATAGTTCAGTACCGTCCCGTTTTTCAGCGCAGCCGCCACGATTGCGGAGACGTTGAATGTTTTCTTGCTTTTGGCTTTTCCGATTGACGCGCTGAAGTTTCCCAGTGTGCCGATGACGGAGCCCTGCACTTTCAGGATTTCAGGTGCCTGCTCATAGTCTTCCGAAAGGTCAAGTCGCGAGGCATGCCATAGGATTATCGCCTCTTCGGGCGTGATGTTTCTTTCCTTGTTTTCCATATGGCACCTCCCTATCTGCGTCCCCCGCTTTTACGTCCTGCCAGTTCCAGTGCCATGTCCGCATCGACGATGATTTTGCGCCCTATCTGCGTAATGGCTCTGTCTATCCTCCCGCTTTTCTTGATGCGGTTTGCAGTGGGTATGCTGCACCCGAACAGCCGGGCTATGCCGCCTATCCCGTACACGTATTTCTTGTCCTTGTCGGCTGCTGGCTGGGCTGGCTTCGTTTCGCTTTCCTGCAAGGCATGTCGGTTCAGGAATATGAACTCTTCGCCCGTCATCTGCCATACGGGCTTTGATAAAAGGTCTCTAATTTCCATATCAGAATGAAATTAACGTTTGTACTGTAAGCCCTGCGCATGGGCTTTTTATTTCGTTCGAACAGTGCAAAGTTAGTTCCGGGTACGGGTGGTAAGGATGTGGATAGCGTGATTGGGGTATCACGCTATCTTATTAAGTATCAGTAAGTAATAAAAGGTGGTAGAAATTATTTTGAGTGGTAAAAGTGGTCGTGTCGTGGAATGTCGGGGCATATCATCGGCTATCGGAATATTAACCGCATTTCCTTGGCAAATTCCTGATTGCTGTCACTGGCTAAATCTGTACGGGGAACGGGTGCCTTGTATTTGGATTTGTAATATTTTATGTCTATATCCAGCAATCTCATGATTTCATCCTTCCACTTCTCTCTGTCCTGATTGGAGAGGGTCTCACCCATGAGGAATATCAGGTAGCATACACGCGCCTTTTCTCCCGGTCTTATCTTCAGCCTGTTCCTGCATGGCTGCAAGTTCATTCCGGCGTAGAAATCGGCTTCGGGAACGGCTTCAAACTGTTTGTCGTTGCATTTCTCATAAATGGCTGACAGCAGTCGCATGGGGAAATAGGCGGGTGGGCTTGCCGGGGTGGTACCGGATGAGGGAATTTCCTTTTCTTCCCCCTCCTTTTTCTTTTGGTCGGTCAGGTATTTATCAAGGATTGCCAATAGTGAGCCTCCCAGCCTGCAAATGTCCCCGCAACGGTTTTGCAGGCATTGCAGGGCTTCCCGCCTTGCCTGCTCCTTCTGCCTGTACAGTTCATCCAGTTTGGCTTTCTCCTTGTCGTATTCCCGTTTGCACCGGTCGTACCTTCTTTCCAGCAGTTCCTCTTCCTGACGGTCGTGTTCCCTGAAACCTACTGCTTCCAAAGAGCCGTTAGCTGCCATGAGTTCCCGGTAATATCCGTTTGTGACTTTCATCTGTCTGTCGATGCTCCAGTCGAAGCGCTCTTCATGCTGTCGGCAGACATATCCGGTATCGAGACAGTCAAAAAACTCCTTGCAGGCGCTGTAAGTCGAGATGTTGCCCTCAATCTCCCGTTTCAGGCTGTTCAGCAATATGGAGAAGTGCGCGGCGTCCGCTTCAAGCATGAGGCTGATAAGTGCGGTTTCAAAGGTCTGCGTGTCCCCGTACTCTCTGTAAAAATCAGAAATGAACTGTTGCTTCTCAAAAGAGAAACTGCCGCCGGATATTATTTCGGCGTATATTTTGTTGAGCTTCCCGTAGCGGGGTATCATTGACGTTATTCTTTCTTCCATGATATAATTGTGGTTACAGTTGGTTGAATTTGTTCATCGCATTAGCTTTGATGTTGTCGGCTATGTCTATGTACGGTTTCATCGCCTTGTAGTCGCTGTGTCCCGTCCATTTCATCACCACTTGTGCGGGAATGCCCAATGCCAAAGCGTTACAGATGAATGTCCGCCTTCCGGCATGGGTTCCCAGCAAGGCGTATTTGGGTGTGACGGTGTCTATACGTTCGTTTCCCTTGTAGTAAGTTTCCCTTACCGGGTCGTTGATTTCCGCAAGCTCCCCCAGTTCTTTCAAATAATCGTTCATCTTCTGATTGCTGATGACCGGAAGTGCCTTATGGTCTTCAAAGTATACGTCCTTGTATTTTTCCAGTATCGCCTTGCTGTGGTTGTTTAACTCTATGATAAGGCTGTCCGCTGTTTTGACGGTGGTCACTTCTATGTGGTCGGGCTTGATGTCACTCCGTTTGAGGTTGTACACGTCCGAATAGCGCAGCCCGCTGAAACAGCAGAACAGAAAGACGTCCCTTACCCGTTCGAGATATTGCTTGGTCGGGGGTATTTTGTAGTCTTTCAGCTTGTTCAGTTCTTCCCATGTGAGAAATATCACCTTCTTTTGGACGCTTTTCAGCTTCGGGTTGAAGCTCTCGTAGGCGTTGTTCATGCAGTACCCTTTCTTGGTGCACCACCGTAGGAACCATTTCAGGTAGGCTATCTGCTTCATGGTGGACGTGTTGCGCAAGCCTTCCACGTCCTTGAGGAAATTCACATAGCTTGTCAGCTTGGGTTCGTCCAGTGTCTCGAAGGTCAGTTCCTTGTCGAACTTCTCAAGGTGTTTCCTCACTGCGGCGAACTTCTCATAAGTGGCGTCAGACCAGCCGTTCTGTGTCCCGCATTCCTTGATGAACTCCCCGAATACCTCCATAGGGGCGAACGTCAGGGGTTTCTGCTGTTCTTCCTCCCTCTTTTCGCTGTGCAGGCTGTTGAAAGCCTCCTTTACTTGTGCGGTGGTAGGCATGGTTCCCTGAACCTCGAACTCCTTGAAGATGTTCTGTATTTCCGTATAGTAGCGCAGCAGGTCGGTATTGATTTCGGATGCGCTCTGTTTCAGCTTGTTGGTGCAGCCCGGCTTTACACGTTGTTTGTCTGTGTCCCATTTGGCTGCGTCGATGCGGTAGCCCGTTGTAAACTCGATGCGCTGGCTGGCAAATATCACACGCATACGGATAGGCACATTCTCCACGATTGGTACGCCGTTCTTCTTCCGGCTTTCCAAAGAAAAGATGATGTTTCTCTTGATATTCATATTCGGGTGTAATTAAATTAGCACCCAAATATACACCCAATTATTGAGATAGCAAAAGATTTTAGGTGATATTTTACGATATATACCAATCATAATAAGCTGTTTACTAGTAGATAGTTGCAAGTTTATGATATTTTGTAAAATTGTAGGTTAAAGTACCGTACGCACCGCAAAGGATAATTAAGAACAAATATTTAGCACTGATATTCAATATATTAGTGCTTTTTTTATGTTCTTACCTTTGCTACACTTTTAAAAATAGTGTGCATAATGTGCGACCAACTATTAGTAACCCGTGCGACCAATCCATACGTAACATTCATGTGTTATAACTATTTGATTCGATGAATGTTATATATTAGTTGTCCGTAAGGCTGCTCGTTCCATTGAAATGGTAATAAATATCGTGTTCAGATTGCGTAGCTGGGAAAGTCTGTATTTCTGATAGCATCTGATGAAAATTCTGTATCCGAACAATAAGAATATCGGTTGTTTGTTGTTTTGTATGACAGGATACAAGGAAAGAACGGTATTTTCTTGAATCCCTGCTAAAGAGCGTCCGGACTGCTACCCATACCTAGGGGATATGTCATCATGTACTGTCCCTCCCTTTTTGTTAATTTATTAACCGATATTCATTAGGAGCAAACCCCATTATCTTCTTAAAAAGAAAACTGAAATATTGTATTGAAGGAAATCTGAGCTCATGCACTATTTCGAGGATTCGGGTATAAATATCCGTAAATCGTATACAAGCCGACTTATTCAATCGCGGTAAATTTGCAATCAGAAAATGAACAATGAAAAAATAGAAGATTATGGATCGCAGAAATTTCTTAAGGACGGCATCAAGTTTTGCACTACTCGCGGCCGGAGCTACAACGGGTGTTTCCCGTGTGTTTACCGAATCCCCTATCTCTTCTTTATCAGGAAATTTATCTGATAAAAATACGCCAAATGCGGACGATACGATGGAGTATCGCAAGCTCGGAGAGCTGGACGTATCAGCTATTGGTCTGGGTTGTCTGCCAATGGTGGGATATTACGGTGGGAAGTACGACAAAAAGGATATGATCGCTCTGATTCGCCGGGCATACGACAAAGGTGTCACTTTCTTCGATACGGCGGAGGTCTATGGCTCTTACACCAGCGAAGAGTGGGTCGGCGAGGCACTCGCACCGTTTCGCGACAAAGTGAAAATCGGGACGAAATTCGGCTTCGGTGTCGAGGAGAAACAACCGACCGCTATCAACAGCCGTCCCGATCACATCCGCCAGGCTGTGGAAGGTTCGCTGAAACGCCTGCGCACCGACCATATCGACCTGTTGTATCAGCACCGTGTCGATCCTGCCGTTCCGATGGAGGATGTGGCCGGAACGGTAAAGGATTTGATGCAGGAGGGTAAAGTGCTGCATTGGGGGCTGTCGGAAGCGAGTGCCCGTTCCATCCGTCGGGCGCATGCCGTCTGCCCGCTTTCCGCCGTGCAGAGCGAGTATGCCATTTGGTGGCGGGAGCCTGAAACCAAAATCTTCCCGACATTGGAAAAACTCGGTATCGGCTTCGTGCCTTATTGTCCGCTGGGGCGTGCGTTTCTCACCGGGATAATCAATGAAAACAGCCGTTTCTACGAGGGAGACCGGCGTTGGAACTTGCCGCAATTCACGCCCGAAGCTTTGAAGCACAATATGCCGCTTATCGCCTTGGTTCGCAAATGGGCCGAGCGCAAGGGAGTGACACTCGCGCAATTCGCTTTGCTATGGATGTTATCTCGCAAATCGTGGATTGCTCCGATACCCGGAACGACCAATCCGGCACACTTGGATGACCTGCTCGGTGCGGGAACGGTCCGTCTCTCAGCTTGGGAGATGGAGGAGTTTGATAAGGAGTATGCCAAAATCGATTTGATGGGGCATCGTGCCGATCCGTTCACCGAAAGTCAAATAGATAAATAAATCAATCATGGTAAAAATAATCTTAGGTGTTCTGTCACTGCTTGTCATGTTGTCGTGCAGCACTGCCGTGAAAGAGAACACTACACAACCCGATATAATGGAGACAAACAAGAAAAATCTCGGAAATCTGTTGGCACTCTATCCCAAACCAATGACGGTTGTCGGGGCGGAGGTCGAAGGGAAAGTAAACTGGCTTGTGGTAGGACACACGGGAGTCATCGGCCATGACCGGATACTGGTCAGCATGAGTAAAAGTCATTATACCAATCAAGGTATTAAAAAATCAAAACGACTTTCCGTCAATCTTGTGAGTCGTGAGATGTTACCGAAAGCTGACTATGTAGGAAGTGTAAGTGGTGCGACGGTCGATAAGTCGGAGGTGTTTGCTTACCATATCGGAGAGAACGATACGCCCGTTATAGACGCATCACCACTCACGATGGAGTGTGAAGTGGTGGACATTTATGAAACCGACGGTTTCGACAATTTCATTTGCGCGATAGTCAATACATACGCTGCTTCCGATGTGCTTGACAGCGATGGCAAACTCGACTATACGAAACTAAAACCCGTATTATTCGAGTTCCCGACCTACTCCTACCTTGCGACAGGAGAGATCATCGGCAAATGTCTGAATCCGGATAAGCCGGGTATGTGCGTTAAAGAGCCGATGACGACCGATGGTATCGTACGGCTGTCGAAAATAGAGGTTTATCCGCAGTATCTTGACGAGTATATGAACTATGCAACCGAGGTAGGTGAAATCTCCCTGCGTACCGAACCGGGCGTACTGACGATGTATGCTGTCGGCGAAAAGGAGAATCCCTGTAAAGTAACGATTCTCGAAACCTATGCGAGCCGTGAAGCATACGAGCAGCATATCGCTTCGGAACACTTTCAGAAGTACAAGCAGGGAACGTTGCATATGGTCAAATCGTTGGTATTGTCCGACCAAACACCGCTCAATCCGGCCAACAAACTCAATAACTTCATGCAATAGATAATGTTTTTTATTCAGGTTATTGGAATGGATTCGGAGTGTATCTACAATCATGATTGAATATCTTGAAAAACTAATTATAACGATATTATGGTATGGATTTCAAAGAATTGAATAACGGAGTAAAGATGCAGATACAAGGCTTTGGTGTCTTTCAGATACCCGATGCCACCGAGTGCGAAAGAGTTGTTACCGATGCGCTTGCCGTCGGCTATCGGCTCATCGACACCGCTTCGGTCTATGGAAATGAACGGGCGGTCGGTATGGCTATTCGGAAAAGTGGTATTCCGCGTGAGGAACTGTTCATCACGACCAAAGCATGGATTTCAGAAATGGGTTATGAACGGACATTGCGGGCATTAGACACTTCGCTCGCCCGTTTGGGATTGGATTACCTCGACCTCTATCTGATCCACATGCCTTTCGGCGACTATTACGGAGCATGGCGGGCTATGGAAAAACTTTATGCGAAAGGACGTGTGCGGGCTATCGGGGTATGCAATTTCGAGCCGGACAGATTGCTGGATTTATGCCATAATGCTAATGTTATTCCGGCGGTCAATCAGATAGAGGTGCATCCTTATACTCCGCAAACCGATGCGACACGGACCATGCAGGAACTCGGCATACAAGCAGAGGCATGGGGGCCTTTGGCCGAAGGACGGAACGGATTGTTCACGGACGATATTCTGACCGGTATCGCTCGCAAATATGATAAATCGGCAGCACAGGTCGTACTGCGCTGGCACTTACAGCGCGGAGTTGTCGCCATTCCCAAATCGGTACATCGGCAGCGGATGCAAGAGAATTTCAACATCGGGGATTTCATGCTGACACCGGAGGATATGGCCGCAATTGCTTCCATGAATATGGGATACAATATGATTCTCGACCTACACGCTCCGGAAGAAGTACAGCGACTCTATGGTATTGAGTGTCCTGCATGACAGACATTTTCTCGATTTTTCTGAAGTTCCGGTAATCGATAAGGTTATCGGAACTTTCGTTCCTCTATATCTCTACTGTATTCCGAGAGAGTCTGTCCGGTCTGTTTTTTGAATATACAACTTAAATGTTGCGGGTATTCGAACCCCAAGTCATAAGCGGTCTACATGATTTGTTCTCCGTTGATAAGTTTACTTTTGGCCATATCGATGATATGACAACGGATGTGCTCTCCGGCTTCATTGGACTGATAAGAAAAGAAAGAGAAGTCTTTGATGTGATTACCCAACGGAGTTCCATGCAACAAGTCCGGAGAGAAGAGTAACGCCCATCCCTTTATAAAGTGCATAGACTGAAAATTGGCTGTGCGTATGCAAGATGGGCGTGACGGTATCGTAATCTATCACGCTGACCAAGGGATGCTGGTCGGCATGTCCTACAAAAGTGTTTCCTGACAGGAACCATACTGACAGGTTGTGGGGCAGAACTTCCAACAACGGACAAACGGCTCAAACGGCCGATACACTGCCTGCCATTCTCCGTGTCGTGCTGAACAACGGGATAGAGATGCCGCAGTTGGGTGTTGGCACGTCTACTCTCAAGGAGACTGCCGCAGAGTGTGTGAAACACGCCATCGGACTGGGATACCGTTTGGTCGATGCGGCGCAAGGCTACGACAACGAGGCCGAAGTGTGGTACGGAATCAAGGAAAGCGGTATCGGCCGGAGTGAAGTGTTCATTATTTCGAAAGTCTCTCCCGATGCCGTACGTAGCGGAAAGGTACGCGAGTCGCTCGACCGGACTATTGAAGCATTCGGGGGAACGTATGTTGACCTGATGCTGATTCATTGGTCGGTAGCCAGAAAGGTCAAGGAGAGATGGAGAATCATGGAAAAGTATGTCGATGTGGGGAAGATCCGTGCCATCGGGGTGAGCAACTTCAATCCGCATCATGTGGACGAATTGCTGGCATACGCTCGTATCAAGCCTGTCGTCAACCCGATCAAGATTCATCCCTACATGAAACATCAGGAGGTCGTGGGCAACACTTTTGCCAAAGGTATTCAAGTTCAGTGATGGCCCCGTTGGGACAGAGTAAGATCAATGAAATCTACGATGACGAAGTATTGCAGTATATCGTCGACCGCTATCACAAGACGGTACGCCAAGTGGTATAGCGCTTTCAGATCCAGTCGGGTATGGTTGTTATCCCAAAAACGACACACATCGAACGTATGAAGGAAAATCTCGAAATGTTCGATAACGAAATGGAGATACTGCGGGCCCTTGACAAAGGACAGCCCCTTATCGGGAATCCCCAAAATCCAGATTTTGTTTCTTCTTCGGTCAATTGGTAACTTCATTCAATCGTTTGGACCAAAGAGCCGGTATCGGAATAATATAATCCACTACTACACGTTAAAACAGAGTTAGATTAGGCTTTAGGCAATTTGTGTAGAATAGGCATAAGCATAATCCGTAATTTGGGTATGAATACCGGGAATTCGTCTACAAAGCATGTGGCAGATACCATCTATTTTTGCATCAGAGAGATAAAATATTACCTCACCATTACAAGGTGAACTTCAGAACAAAGTAGTTTGAGCCTTGAAGCAAAGTTGTTATGGAGGGAGCTTCGTACTTTTGCGTTGTTACAAGTTGAATATGAATAATAATTAAAAATAAGGAAAGTATGAAAGTAATATCAAATGCAGAATTCGGAGGTGAAAGACCTTTGTTCGAATCACATGACTTACGTTTGGAGAATGTAATTATCCGTGCCGGAGAATCAGCCATCAAGGAATGCAGCAACATCGAAGCCGTTGATTGCCGGTTCGAGGGAAATTATCCCTTCTGGCACGTGCACGGTTTCGTTATCGACCGTTGTTTCTTCGATGTCGGCGGGCGTTCGGCTCTGTGGTACTCCGATAATCTGAAAATGACGAACACACGCATCGACGCCCCCAAGATGTTCCGCGAGATGCACGACATCGAAATTGAGAACGTAGAGATAAAAGATGCCGACGAAGTGTTCTGGCGTTGCAAGAATTTGGACATCAAAAATCTGAAACTGCATGGCGGCACTTATCCGTTCATGTTCAGCAGCAATATCCGCATAGACGGATTGGAGGGTGACAGTAAATACGTATTCCAGTACGTGAAGAATGTGGAACTGCGCAATGCCAAAATCACCACGAAAGATGCCTTTTGGGAAGTGGAGAATGTGACAATCTACGATTCAGAACTCAACGGTGAATACTTGGGCTGGCATTCGCACAACCTTCGGTTGGTAAACTGTCACATTACCGGCGAGCAGCCGCTCTGCTACGCCCACGACCTCGTATTGGAAAATTGTACGTTCGGCCCCGACTGCGACCGGGCTTTCGAGTACAGTTCGGTGCAGGCGACCATCAAAGGCGCAATAGGTGGGGTGAAGAATCCGCGAACGGGCTGTATCACCGCCGAGAGCTACGGGGAGATTATCCTCGACGAGAATATCAAGGCTCCCGCCGATTGCAAGCTGAAACTCTGGGACGAGAAAACTTGTTTCACAGACTAATGCCCTTGTACATAACCTGATGGGAACAGGAAAGGGAAAGACAGATTACCTGCTATCGCTTATCCGCGAAGGGAAGCAGATGACACTGGGGCAACAGTTGCGCCTGACTGCATACCTCAGTGTCCCTGCCATTATGGCACAGATATCTTCCATCGCCATGCAGTATATCGATGCCTCGATGGTGGGCAGCCTGGGCGCGAATGCCGCTGCTTCCATCGGATTGGTCTCTACCACGACATGGCTGTTTTGGGAGCTGTGCGCAGCCGCCGCAACGGGCTTCTCCGTTCAAGTAGCGCATAAAATCGGAGCCGGGGATTTCGTGGGAGCACGAAAGATACTCCGCCAGTCGATTGCTGCCACATTGGTTTTCAGCTCATTGTTGGCGGCTGTCGGCATTTCCATCAGTGGTATGCTTCCCGGCTGGTTGGGCGGTGATGAAGCAATACGGAGCGATTCATCCCTCTACTTTTGGATATTCGCACTTTTCCTTCCTGCCTTGCAGTTGAATTTCCTTGCGGGTGGCATGTTGCGATGCAGTGGAAATATGCATGTGCCCAGTATGCTGAACGTGCTGATGTGTCTTCTGGATATCGTGTTCAACTTCTTCCTGATTTTCCCTTCGAGGCAGGTGGAATGGTTAGGGGTGGAATTTACCGCTCCAGGTGCAGGCTTAGGCGTGGAAGGCGCGATATTGGGAACGGTGCTGGCCGAACTCATCACTGCCGGAGGAATGATGTGGTATCTTTGCCATCGCTCGCCCATGTTGAGACTATCCGGAGAATGGGGAAGTTTCCTACCTCAAAAAGAGACGCTGCGTAAAGCTTTCCGCATCTCCCTGCCGATGGGATTCGAGCACATGGCCATTTGCGGGGCGCAGATTGCAACGACGGTGATCGTCGCTCCACTCGGTATCATCGCCATTGCCGCCAACTCGTTCGCCATCACTGCCGAAAGTCTCTGCTATATGCCCGGCTACGGTATCTCGGAGGCTGCCACGACGTTGGTCGGTCAGAGCCTCGGAGCGAACCGTATCCGGTTGCTCCGTCGTTTCGCCAATATTACCGTCTGGTCGGGAATGTTGATTATGGGTGTCATGGGAGCATTGATGTATATGGCAGCTCCACAAATCATCGGAGTGATGACTCCCGTGGAGGAAATCCGCACGTTGGGAATCGAGATTCTGCGGATAGAAGCCTTTGCGGAGCCGATGTTCGCGGCGTCTATCGTAGCCTACGGTATATTCGTGGGTATGGGTAATACATTCGTACCCAGTCTGATGAACTTCGGCTGCATTTGGGGCGTGCGACTGACACTGGCGGCATGGCTCGCCCCCACGATGGGACTACGCGGCGTGTGGTTTGCCATGTGCATTGAGCTTTGTTTCCGGGGGGTAATCTTCCTCGCGAGACTTTGGGGCAGTAACTGGATTTATAAATTACGAATAAATAGATAAGTTATGAGATACGATTTCGATACGATTGTCCCGCGTCGCGGGACGAACTCCTACAAATGGGACACTCCCGAAGAGGAAAATGTACTGCCCATGTGGGTGGCGGATATGGATTTCCGTACCGCACCCGCCATTATCGATGCCCTGCAAAAGCGGGTGGAGCACGGCATTTTCGGCTATACAAAAGTGCCCGAAACCTATTACGATGCGGTCGTCTGGTGGTTTGAAGACCGCCATCGTTGGCGGATAGATCCCCGGTGGATTATCTATACAAGCGGTGTCGTGCCGGCTCTGTCGGCCATTATCAAAGCCCTGACCGTACCGGGCGACAAAGTAATCGTCCAGACTCCGGCATACAACTGTTTCTATTCGTCAATTCGCAATGACGGGTGCGAACTGTCGGCCAATAACCTCGTTTACCGGAACGGTCGCTACTCAATCGACTTCGACGACTTTGAAGCGAAAGCGGCCGACCCGAAGGCGAAACTGCTGTTGTTGTGTAATCCTCACAATCCGGTCGGGCGGGTCTGGACACCGGAAGAACTGCGGCATATCGGTGACATCTGTTTGCGCAACGGAGTGTTTGTTGTGGCAGATGAAATTCATTGCGAACTGACCTACGAGGGACACGACTATACGCCTTTTGCCTCCCTCTCCGAACGCTTCCAGCAAAACTCCATCACTTGCGTTTCACCGAGCAAGGCGTTCAACCTTGCCGGACTGCAAATCGCCAACATCATTGCGGCCGATGATGATGTACGTCGTCGTATCGACCGTGCCATCAATATCAATGAGGTGTGCGACGTCAACCCGTTCGGCGTGATCGCTACGATAGCCGCTTACAACGAGGGTGGCGAGTGGCTCGATGCTTTGCGAAAATACCTGCGAGGGAATTATGAATATCTATGCCATTTTTTCGCCGAAAGGCTGCTGCAATATCCCGTATTGCCACTCGAAGGAACTTATTTGGTCTGGATAGACTGCCGGGCACTCGGTATCGGTTCGGACGCCACGACCCTGCGCCTGCAAGAGCAGCAGAAACTGATGGTCAATTCCGGCACGATGTACGGCCCCGGTGGCGAAGGGTTCATCCGCCTGAATATCGCCTGCCCCCGTGCGTTGCTTGCCGACGGACTGGAAAGGATGGCGCGTGTATTGGAATACAGTTAAAAGATTGGAATCGAGTATTTGGGTATAAATATCCGTAAATCGTCTACAAGCGGATCATTTTGAACCGTGTAATTTTGCAATGTGAATTAGAAATTGAATAACGAAAAAAGAAATTGGATATGGAAAAATTACCATCAATAGCATTAGGAACATGGTCGTGGGGTACGGGATTCGCCGGAGGCGACCGGGTATTCGGGAACAATCTCGGAGTGGAAGAACTGAAACCCGTATTCGACGAGGCGATGGCCAACGGGCTGAACCTGTGGGATTCCGCCGTGGTATATGGCATGGGAGTTTCGGAAACGGTGCTTTCGACATTTACGAAGAACTGCAAGCGGGAGGATGTGTTTATCTCGACCAAGTTCACACCGCAGATTGCTGGCGATTCGGAGAACCCGGTAGCGGATATGCTGGCAGGAAGCCTCGATCGTTTCGCCACCGATTACATCGACATTTACTGGATACACAATCCGGCCGACGTGGAGAAATGGACGCCTTATCTTATCCCGTTGGTAAAAAGCGGCAAGGTAAAACGGATTGGTGTATCTAATCACAACCTTGCGCAAATCAAGCGTGCGGAGGAGATTCTCTCGAAAGAAGGGGTACATATCTTTGCTGTACAGAACCATTACAGCCTGCTGTATCGTTCTTCGGAGAAAGCCGGTATTCTGGACTATTGCAAGGAGAACGGTATCGACTTCTGGGCTTACATGGTATTGGAGCAAGGAGCGTTGAGCGGGAAATACGATACCGCGCAGCCGTTACCCGCCGGTAGCCAGCGTGGGGAAACCTACAATCCGTTGTTGCCGCAAATTGAGAAACTTGTTGCCGTGATGCGCACAGTCGGCAATAAATATGGTATCACACCGGCACAAGTCGCTCTGGCGTGGGCGATAGCGAAAGGCACGACACCGATTATCGGCGTGACGAAACCCTCGCAAGTGCAGGATGCCTTGCAAGCGACAAAAGTTTTCTTGACTGCCGACGAAATGAAGGCATTGGAAGAAGCTGCCGAAAGTACCGGTGTCGATACGAGAGGTTCGTGGGAAATGCCGATGGTTTAAGAAAGGAGGAATGGGTATGAAGTGTTATTTGATCGGTTTATTGAGTATGCTGTCCGTACATGCCGCTATGGGGCAACAGGCGATAGACGTGCATTGTCATAATATACTTCCCACATTCAAGGAACTGTTGGACAGGCATGGGGCAACTTTGGAAGAGACTTTCCCGCTTCCGGATTGGGATGTGGCTTCTCATCTGAAATTCATGAAAGAAGCGGGTATCGAAACATCCGTCCTTTCGATGCCTGCTCCCCAACCGTGGTTCGGCGATGTGGAAGAGAGTCGTCGTGCGGTCAGGCAATACAACGAGACGTGCTCCCGGCTGAAAGCGGATTATCCCGGCAAATTCCTCTTCTGTGCTTCATTGCCCCTGCCCGATGTGGACGCGGCTATCAAGGAAGCGGTCTATGTACTCGACACGCTCGGCGCGGACGGCATCAAGCTGGCTACCAACAGCCGGGGACAGTATGTGGGCGATGCGGCACTCGATACGCTGATGCAAGTTCTGAACGAGCACCATGCCGTCGTGATGCTGCATCCGCACAAACCTTCGCCCGTAAACGATGGAATCATTGCAACAGCACCGCTAGCCGTTTACGAATATCCGGCCGAGACGACCCGTACCGTCGTCAATCTGATTGCGAGAAATGTTCCGGCCCGGTATCCGAATCTGAAGTTCGTCGTACCGCATTGCGGTTCATTTCTGCCGCTGGCCCTTCCGCGCATGAAGGTGGTATATCTGGTCATGGCGGCGAAAGGGCTTATGGAACCGATTGACTGGAATGCCAATCTGAAGGCGTTCTATTATGACCTTGCAGGAGGTGCAACACCTGAAGTTGTTAAGGTTCTGCTGACCATAACCACCCCCGACCGGTTGCTTTATGGCTCGGATTATCCATACCAGCCGGCAACAGTTCTGACAGGAAATTTGAAACAATTGCGAACGTGGATAACCGATGATGCCGAGCTCACACCTTTTGCGGAAAAAATCCTGCATGACAACGCCCTTAAACTGTTTGGCAAATAAAAATGAGTAAACAGATAAAAAAGAGTAATATGAAGAAAGAGGTAATGATATTGACCGGTGCCGGTCAGATAGGAATGGCGATAGCCCGCCGTATGGGATATGGGAAAAAGATCATTGTCGGAGACCTGAACCCGGAGAGTGCCGAGGCTGTTTGCCGTATATTGAATGAGGCGGGATTTGATGCAGTACCCGTCGAAATGAATCTCTCTTCAAGGGAGTCCATTTTGAACTTGATTGCGGTTGCACGGGAACATGGTGAAATTTCAATGCTCGTCAATGCGGCGGGCGTATCACCGAGTCAGGCTTCCATCGAAACGATTTTGAAAGTCGATCTGTACGGAACGGCTGTCTTGCTCGAAGAAGTGGGGAAGGTTATTAAAGAGGACGGTGTCGGGGTGACGATTTCCAGCCAGTCGGGACATCGGATGCCCGCGCTGACCATCGAGGAGGATATGCTACTGGCCACGACTCCTACCGAAGAATTACTCTCGCTCGACATGCTGCAACCGGATAGTATCAAGGATACGTTACACGCTTACCAGATGGCCAAGCGTTGTAACGTGAAACGTGTAATGGCCGAAGCTGTGAAATGGGGTGAGCGCGGGGCAAGAATCAACTCCATTTCACCGGGTATCATCGTAACTCCCTTGGCTATCGACGAATTCAACGGGCCGCGAGGTGATTTTTACAAAAACATGTTCGCCAAATGCCCGGCAGGACGCCCCGGAACCGCGGACGAGGTTGCCAATGTTGCCGAACTACTTATGAGCGACAGAGGGGCATTTATCACGGGAGCGGACTTTCTGATTGACGGCGGTGCCACGGCATCTTATTTTTACGGCCCGTTGAAACCTTAATGTATTGTAAACAGTAAGGTAACCGCTGTCATACAATGTCAAGCGTACAAAAATATTTTATCCGTTTTGCAAATTTGAGCCTTACAACAAAGACTTTATGGTTGGAATGCGTTATATTTGTAAAAATTAAAAACTGACAATATGGAACGATTAGATGTATTCGATTGCTCGAACGTGCTTATAGCGAGTTATTTCACCGATGACCGGGGATGCGCCCATGAAAACAGGGAGCATACGCTTATTTATCTGTGCTCCGGTGAATTGGAGATAGAAGAGCGTGGCAAGAAAACCGTGTTGCATCCGGGGGATTGCGCTTTCATGCGGCGCGATAACCGGATGTGGTTACAGAAAAAGGTTGAGGACGGAAAGCCTTACCGTTCTGTCGTACTGAAGTTCTCAAGACCGTTTCTAAGAGAATTTTACCAGACGCTTAACCGGCAACAGATTCCGACCGACTCCGAACGTGAGAAGGTAAGCCTGCGTGTGTTGCCCAGTAACAGGCTTGATATCCGTTCGCTGTTCGAATCCGTCATTCCCTATTTCGAGGCAGGCGAAAAACCGTCCGAAGACGTACTGAAGCTGAAAATGGTAGAAGGGATATATGTACTGCTTAATACTGACCGGAATCTTTATGCTTCGCTGTTCGACTTCGTGGAGCCGTGGAAAATCGACATTCTCGACTATCTGAACGAGAACTATATGTGTGATCTCTCTTTGGAGGAAATCGCAAGTTACACGGGACGCAGCCTGGCTACCTTCAAGCGGGACTTTGCCAAAGTCAGTAATCTGACACCGCAAAAGTGGATTATCAAACGCCGTCTGGAAGTCGCGCACGGCCTGATAAAATCAGGCAAGAAGAAAGTGACGGAAGCCTGCTTCGATGTGGGTTTCAAGAACCTGTCGCATTTCTCCAAGATATACAAGGAGGCTTATGGTGTCGCTCCTTCATGGTAAGATGAACTTCAGGACAAAACAGTTTGAGCCTTGCAGCAAAGTTGTTGTGGAATAATGCCCGTACTTTTGTATCGGAAACAGGAAAGACCTGTCGGTTGTCTTGGAAATGTCGAACTAAAAATCATATCGTATGAAAACAAAAGTAGCATCATTAGCTTTATTATTGACTTTAATTTTTCCGATCATGGCAAAATCACAAGTAAAAATTCAACAGACTGCCGGACGCGACGCGCTCGGCGAATTTGCCCCCGAATTTGCACGTTTGAACGATGATATTCTTTTCGGGGAAGTGTGGAGCCGGAACGATCTGCTTTCGCTCCGCGATCGTTCCATCGTAACCGTAGTGGCCCTGATGTCGCAGGGACTGACCGATTCCTCGTTCAAATACCATCTCGAATCGGCGAAGAAGAACGGAGTGACCCGAACCGAGATAGCCGAAATACTCACCCATGCCGCATTCTACGCGGGCTGGTCGAAAGCGTGGGCGGCTTTCCGTATGGCAAAAGAAGTTTGGACCGACGGTAATGCCGACAGCGTGGCGGCAGGTTCACTCGAAGCGTACGCGCAAACCATCATTTTCCCCGTGGGGAAACCCAACGATGCCTATGCCAAGTATTTCATCGGTCAAAGTTACACGGCTCCCGTGGTAACGGACGGAGTCCCCGTGGTAAATGTGACCTTCGAGCCGGGCTGCCGCAACAACTGGCACGTGCACAAGGCAACGAAAGGCGGCGGTCAGACATTCGTATGCGTGGGCGGTCGCGGCTACTATCAGGAATGGGGTAAAGAGCCGGTGGAACTGCGTCCCGGGGATGCTATCAATATTCCGGCAGGCGTGAAACATTGGCACGGGGCGGCTCCCGACAGCTGGTTTTCGCATTTAGCCATCGAAGTGCCCGGTGAGAACAACAGTACCGAATGGCTGGAACCTGTCGGTGATGAAGAATATTCTAAATTAAAATGACATGAAACAGTTAGTATTGATATTTATGAGCCTGCTTACTTTCAGTTGCCCGTCGAAAGCACAAAAACAGACAGCGGATACCGACAGGCCGTCCGACAAGAAAATCCTTGTAGCCTATTTCTCCTGCACGGGGACGACAGAGAAAGTGGCAACCGCTATCGCAAAAGAGACTGGCGGTAAACTTTACCGGATTACTCCGGCTACGGCCTACACTTCGTCGGATCTTGACTGGAACGACAAAGCGAGCCGCAGTTCGGTGGAGATGACAGACGAAAAATCACGTCCTGCATTGGGTGGAGAAACGATTGATCTGAAAGATTACGATGTGGTGTTCCTCGGTTATCCGCTATGGTGGGACTTGTGTCCGCGTCCGGTCAATACCTTTCTTGAGAAATATGATTTCGCGGGTAAAACCGTTATTCCTTTTGCCACTTCGGGTGGCAGTTCAATCACGGGTAGCGTGAAACAACTCAAGAAACTCTATCCCAAAATCGAATGGGAAGAAGGCCGACTGTTCAACAGTGGTACGGTAAACGTCGCCGGATGGTCGAAGCAGATTATTGAAAAACTCTAAAAACGACAGATATGGAAAATTTCGCATATTATACTCCGACCCGTTTGATTTTCGGGAAAGGGCTCGCCATCATCACACCGAGATGGATGCGACATATCCTCAACGACCACACGCTGGAACGTTTTGTGAAGTTCAGTGTGGATATTTACGGTTTGCTCCGCTTACGGAAAAGGACATTTACGAAATACTTGAAGCATCATTGTAGAATATACGAGGAATATAATCGCGGACGGATTTTCGGACAAGGAGTCTGTCTGTTTATTATTTATTATAAATGATATGGAAGAATTCAGAATAGACTGCCTGTACCAGACGGAAGAAGAACTGGTAGTAACAAAAGAGTTACGGCAAAATATCTTCCGGTTGAATCATACGATGCCGGATACGGAGGAATATCGTGAATTATTGCACAAGGTTTTTCCGCATCTCGGAGAGAATTGCCGTATCGAAACACCGTTTTCGGGTGTCCGTACCGCTAACGTGAAGTTCGGACGCAATGTGATTGTCATGCCGGGCTGTCTGATGATGTCGGCGGGAGGCATTACCATCGGTGAGAATGCTGTGGTCGGAGCCGGCAGTGTTGTCACGCACGATGTGGAGCCGGATACCCTTGTCGCAGGCAATCCCGCCAAATTTATTCGCAAGATAAAATCATGATTGGATGAAACAGAAAATGATTATATGTGTATCCATTTTTATAGTATTGGTTCTTACCGTTATTATCGTTCTGAACCATCCGGCTTTCGGTCGTACTCCTCGTGGAGAACGACTGGTACGGATCGAACGTTCTCCGAACTACAAGGAGGGGCAATTCGTAAATCAGGAACCTACTCCGTTTATGACCACCGATAAAAGCCGGTGGCGGATCATGTGGGATAACCTGACGGAAAAGAAACCGGACAATCTTGTTCCGTCTGAAAGCATCCGTGCGGTCAAGACCGACCTGAAACAGTTGGACTTGTCGAAAGATGCCGTCGTATGGTTCGGGCACTCGTCTTACCTGCTGATTAACGGCGGTAAGAAAATATTGGTCGATCCGGTGCTGACGACAGGTTTCCCGGCCTCTCTTATGATGAAGCCTTTCAAAGGGACAGACATTTACTCGCCGGAAGACATCCCGGAGGTGGATTACCTTATCATCACGCACGACCATTACGACCACCTCGATTATGGGACTGTGAAAGCGATACGCGACAAAGTGAACAAAGTCATCTGTCCGCTCGGTGTGGGGGAACATCTCGAATACTGGGGATATTCCGCAGAGAAGATTGTCGAAATGGACTGGAATGAAGTATATACCTCCGAACCCGGCTTTCGGATTACGTGTTTGCCTGCCCGCCATTTTTCAGGCCGGTTCCTTCGGCAGAATCCCTCGTTGTGGGCTTCATTCATGCTCGAAGGGCACTCTACGGTCTATATTGGCGGTGATAGCGGCTACGGTGCTCATTTCTCGGAAATCGGCAAACGGTTTCCGCATATCGACCTTGCCATCCTCGAAAACGGGCAATACAATGAAGACTGGCGGTATATACATACGATGCCCGAACAGCTTCCGGTAGAGGTTCACGAACTGGATGCGGCTAAAGTCCTTCCGGTGCACAACAGCAAATTTTCACTGTCCCGTCACGCATGGGACGAACCGATCCACCGCATCGAACAAGCAGCAACAAAGGACAGCAGCCTGCATGTAATACATGGTATCATCGGTAGTCCCATAACCTATTGAAATAGTCCATAAGATACATCCTGTTCCTTTTTTAACAAAATGAACTTCTTGACAAAGAACGTTGAGCCTCGCAGCAAAGTTGTTGCGGGGCTCAATTCGTAATTTTGCACCAGAACATTAAAGCAAATCGTTATGGATTCAAAAAATATGGGAACAATCAGCAACACGGACTATGGAGGAGAATAGCCGTTGGTCCGGATTTCGCAACCTCCAATTGGAAAATGCAGTTCTTGCATTTGAATATTCCAATTTTGCAGGTCTAAATTGGACATATAGCGAGTATCAAGAATTCCGGTGAGGAGGGCTATTCTGACCGACAGTATCGATGAGATTATACCGGACGAATTTATATCGTTCCCAGGTTTAAATAGCCATAGTAGCCACCGAATTTATATGGCAGTCTCGTTATCCGTTTCAGGCAATTTACTTTTACTCCAGTGTTTTCATCTCACCTGAAAACGGAAGACCTGGCTGCCATTTCATCTCTTTACACTGATTGTAGCGTGCGGTCATGACCGGAAAGTCAGATTTTCGATTGCGGTCTTTTTACCAGCCATCGACTCTTTACTATCCGGTATATCCCTGGTTACAATACTGCCATTATTATGTTACAGCCCTGACGTGGCGTGATGCTTATTTATCTCAAACATGAAAAAAGGGAATTTATGATTAATGAGAAATACCAAATGACCTTGGATGATACCCTCGTGCTAAGAAGTATATCCATATTGATTATTATTTTGCATAATTATATTCACCGGTTTTCAAATGTCGTACTTGAAAATCAGCATGTATATTATCCTGAAAGAAATAAGGAGCTTATAGATAGTTTCCTTGAATTTGATTCCGGTTTATTCCTGGATTTGATTTCCCACTATGGGCATTATGGAGTACCGGTATTCGTTTTTCAAAGTGGATATGGTCTGGTCATGAAATATGAGAAAAAAGAGGTCTCCTTAAAATTTCGGAAGTTTATGAAGAGGCATGCCGACAAACTTTGGCTGCTTCTGTTACCGGATCATGCATGCTCGGAATAAACCAAGACTTCCCTTGTCTATCTATTTTGGGGTATACATTTCTAAACATATTGTTTGCGTGGGAATATGAAAGACTTCTACTGTGGTGCAAAAACAGAATCGTATTCAAACAGAGGGAATAATATATGGATCTGGAAGGAAATTTATATTGTAAAATATCCAATGGTATTATTTTAACAAATTGAACTTTATAACAAAGCAGAATGAGCTTTGCAGCAAAATTGTTGCGGGACTCTCTTCGTAACTTTGCATCAGAACATTAAAACAAAAGAATCATGGAAACAATGAATGAAAAGGTAGCAATGGTAACGGGTGCAGCGGCAGGTATCGGGCTGGCCTCGGCAGAAGCATTTGCAAAAGCGGGTGCAACCGTAGTATTGGTGGACATCAATGAACCGAAAGAACAAGTCGAGAAGTTGGTTTCAGAAGGGTATAAAGCCGTGGCATATCGCTGCGACGTGTCCGACACGCGGGCTGTAAAGGAGATGATCGATTGGATCGTTGCGACTTACGGCAGGTTGGACGCTGCATTGAACAATGCCGGGATACAGACCCCGCAACGACCGATGGCCGAGATTACCGACGAGGAGTTCGACCGTACGATGGCTGTCGATCTGAAAGGTGTCTGGAACTGTATGCGTTATGAGATTATCCAGATGCTGAAACAAGGCGGTGGCGCTATTGTCAATACTTCGTCGCATGGCGGCGTTACGGGGTTCCCCGGACAAGCGGCCTATATCGCCTGCAAACATGCGGTGATCGGTCTGACCCGCACGGCTGCCATCGACTACTCGGCAAAAGGGATTCGTATCAATGCCATCTGTCCGGGTGTGATCCGAACACCTATGGCCGAAGAACTGATACGGCGTAACCCCGATCTGGAAAAGGAACTGGTCCGCGATATTCCTGCCGGACGTCTCGGTAAACCGGAAGAAATAGCCAACGCCGTATTGTGGCTTTGCTCACCGCAGGCAAGTTTCGTAGACGGACACGCCCTTTTAGTGGACGGGGCATTTTCTATTCATTAAGTTATAATGCATAAAACATAAAATCATGGAAGAAAACAATAAAATGGATATCAGCCGTCGTGGATTTCTCAAGACGGCTGCATTGGCAGGAGCCGCAATGGCCATGCCTTCTGGATTGGGCAAGGTATTCGCTTCAGAAGCGAAACAAGCGGAAACATCCGATGTGGATACCGATGCAGCCCGTATCAAGGGACATCGTGTATTGGGTACGGGCAAGGCGGCATTCGAGGTGTCGGCACTCGGCTTCGGCGTGATGGGCATGACCTACAACCGCAGCCAGCACCCGGACAAGAAAGAGTGTATCCGATTGTTGCATGAAGCGGTGGATCGCGGTGTAACGCTTTTCGACACAGCTATCATTTATGGACCGTTGACCAATGAGAACCTGGCAGAAGAAGCGCTGTCCGAATTCAAGGGACGGATTAACGTAACGACTAAATTTGGGCATGAAGTCATCGACGGTAAAGGAACCGGCCGTCAGGACAGCCGTCCGGCCACCATCCGTCGCTATTGCGAGGAGTCACTTCGCCGATTGAGACTCGATTCACTGCCGATGTTCTACCAGCACCGTGCAGACCCGAATACTCCGGCCGAGGAGGTAGCGGCTACCATTGCCGACTTAATCAAGGAAGGTAAAGTGCAACGCTGGGGCATGTGCGAGGTCAGTGCCGAAACAATCCGTAAGGCCCACGCCATTTGTCCGCTGACGGCTATCCAAAGCGAGTACCATCTGATGCACCGCCTGGTGGAAGAGAACGGCGTTCTCGATGTATGCCGGGAGCTGGGTATCGGCTTTGTACCGTACAGTCCGATTAACCGTGGCTTTCTGGGAGGCTGCATCAACGAATACACGGTATTCGATGTGAACAACGACAACCGTCAGACCCTGCCGCGTTTCCAGCCGGAAGCGATGCGTGCGAATACCCGCATTGTAAATGCGCTGCAAGCTTTCGGTCGCACACGGGGCATGACCTCGGCACAGGTGGCTCTTGGCTGGTTGCTTCAGAAAGCACCGTGGATCGTACCGATTCCGGGAACAACAAAACTGTCTCATCTGGAGGAAAACCTGCGTACACTCGACTTCAACATCAGCTCCGGGGAGTGGAAAGAGTTAGAGGATGCCGTGGCTGCTATTCCCGTTGTGGGAGACCGGTACAATGCGGAACAGCAACGTCAGGTAGGCCGATAAAGAATCAGTAAATAAGGTAGTATAATCCGTAATTTGTCTACCGGCAGAGTGGAGAAGCTGCCTTACTTTTGCATTATAAATAAAAACCAAGAATATGAGACCATATATAATCAGTCACATGATGACTTCGGTCGATGGCCGCATCGACTGCCCGATGGTCGGGCAACTGAGTACGGATGAATATTACATAGCCTTGGAAAAACTGGGGCCTTGCTCGAAACTGTCAGGACGAATAACTACCGCACTCGAATGTTCCGCCGTCAAAGAGGAAAGTACCCCCATGGAGGGAACTCCGATAGGTCATAAATCCGTATATGTCGCCAGTAAATCGGACGAATATACGATCATTGTCGATACCTATGGGAAACTGCGTTGGCAGGAGGGTGAAGCTGACGGGCATCCTCTACTTTGTATTGTCAGTGAACAGGTGTCCGAGGAATATCTGGAAACGCTGCGCACATTGGGTATTTCATGGATTGCGGCCGGTACGGAACGCATTGACTTGCCGGAAGCGATGGAGTTGCTTCACGAACATTTCGGTGTCGAACGCTTGGCGATTGTCGGGGGAGGGCATATCTGTGGCGGTTTCCTGGAGGCCGGACTGATTGACGAAGTGAGTATTATGGTAGCCCCGGGTATCGACGGTCGCAAGAGACAGACGGTGGTTTTCGATGGAATTTCCCGTATGGAATGTAACCCGTACAAGCTGAAATTAGAGAGTGTGGAACAATGGGAAGCAGATATTGTCTGGCTCCGCTATAAAATAAAATAATACGGCTATGAAGTTACAAGCAATCGCCATATTGACGTTCCTGATCTTTGAGAATGTCATGGCACAAGAAACGACAACAGCAAAATATATAAATTCAACCGATATGGAAGCATTGAAATTGACGCAGGAATGGGATAAGACCTTTCCGCAGAGCGATAAGGTGGAACATACGAAAATCACGTTTCACAACCGTTACGGCATCACGCTTGCCGCAGACCTTTACAAGCCGAAAAATACGCAAGGACGTCTGGCAGCCATTGCCGTCAGTGGCCCTTACGGTGCGGTGAAAGAACAAGTGTCAGGCCGTTATGCCCAGACACTTGCCGAACGAGGCTTTCTGACCATTGCTTTCGATCCCTCCTATTACGGCGAAAGTGGTGGTACACCTCGCTATCTTACGTCACCCGAAATCAGTACGGAGGATTTCAGCGCGGCAGTCGATTATCTGACATCCCGTGCGGACGTCGATCCGGAACGTATCGGAATCTTAGGCATCTGCGGTTGGGGCGGGTTTGCACTTAATGCTGCGGCCAATGACCCTCGTATCAAAGCGACGGTAACATCCACTATGTATGATATGAGCCGGGTAAATGCCAACGGGTATTTCGACGCCATGAGCTCCGATGACCGTTACAAATTGCGCGAATAACTCAACGCACAGCGTACTGAGGATTATCGTGATGACAGCTATGTACGCGACGGTGGCGTACTTGACCCCGTAACGGACGATACTCCGCAATTCGTCAAGGAGTATCACGACTACTACAAGACGGAACGAGGCTACCATCGCCGTTCACCGAACTCCAACGAGGGAATCACGAAAACCAGCGTATTGTCATTCATCAATATACCGTTGCTCACCTATATCAGCGAAATCCGCAGTGCCGTGTTGATGATTCATGGAGAAAAAGCTCATTCCCGCTATTTCAGCGAGGATGCCTACAAACGGCTGACGGGTAGTAACAAGGAACTGTTGATTATACCCGGAGCCAACCATGTCGATTTGTACGATAATCTCAACGTGATTCCGTTCGACAAGATAGATGCTTTCTTTAAGAATGCCTTAAAGGAGAAATAGGCTTTAAATTTTTAGTAAAAATTGGTAGGAATTTTCTCCACTCATGCTTGTGAGAATCCGGTAAAAGAAAGAATCAATGAATAAGGAAATAGACATAAAAGACATGGCACCCGTGAAGGCCTCGGAACGCCATGTCATCCTCGATGCTCTAAGAGGATTTGCATTGCTGGGAATCTGCTTTGCCAACTTTCCGGAATTCTCGCTTTACACTTTTCAAAAACCGGAAATTACGGAGGCTATGCCTACGGCGGAAATAGATAAGGTAATTCGCTTTCTTCAATACCTTTTCGTGGACGGTAAGTTCTACACCATATTCTCGCTGCTGTTCGGTATCGGATTCTCAATCATAATCAGCAACGCGGTTAAAAAGGGAACGGACGGATTCCGTATTTTTTACCGGCGGATGATTGTTCTGGCCGCCATTGGTTTTCTGCATCTGATGTTTATCTGGAGTGGGGACATCTTGTTGTTGTATGCCTTATTGGGCATGTTGCTCCCTCTTTTCCGGCATGTTTCGGACAGAGTGTTGCTGGGGACTTCCGCTGTCTTATTGCTACTTCCTATTCTGATTGATTGGTTGGCCGGTACATTCGGAGTGTCCCGGTCGGCTCCCGCAGTGCGAATGCAACAGCACTATTGCAATTTATATGGTATAACGGAATATAACTTCGGAATCTGGCTACGCGACGCGGAAAACTACGGAGGGGTCTTTCAATTCCTGGTACAAGGTGCATGGGTGCGCTTGCAGGAATTTATCGACGGCAATCGCTATTTTAAGGTATTGGGATTGTTCTTATTGGGCTTCTACATCGGACGAAAGCAAATATACGCCGATCTTGAGGCCAATCGGGTACTACTGAAAAAAACGGTGACATACGGTTTTCTGCTGGGACTTCCCCTATCCGTTCTCTATGCCTGGAGTGCGGTAAACGGGCATCCTTTCGGAACGACTGCACACACCGCCATCTATACGGCAAGTGTCTATCCTTTAGGTTTTGCATACGTTTCCGCTATCTGTCTCCTGTACCTGCATGGTAGAGAGTGGCGCTTGTGGCGCTGTCTTGCCGCTCCGGGGAGAATGGCACTGACTAATTACGTGGGACAGTCGGTATGGGGCATGGTTCTCTTCTACGGTATCGGCTTCGGACTGGGTGCCGGCATTGGATTGACAGGAACAGAATCCATAGCTTTCTACGTCTTTCTTGTCCAGATGGCATTCAGTGCCTTATGGCTCTCCTATTTCCGCTTTGGGCCTCTAGAATGGGGCTGGCGGATGCTGACTTATGGGAAGTGGTTAAAAATAAGGAAATAAAGTAATTCAATAATAATCTCACTCTAAAAAAATAATAGTATGGATAAAAGGAAATTAGGACAGCTGGAAGTATCTCCGATAGGAATGGGATGTATGGGATTCAGCCACGGTTACGGGCAAGTGCCACCCGAAGCGTATGCCATAGAAGCCATCCGCGGGGCATACGACTACGGCTGCACGCATTTCGATACGGCGGAAGCCTATGGCAAAGAACAATTCTACGCCGGACATAACGAGGAATTGGTGGGTAAGGCGATTGAACCGTTCCGTAAGAAGGTGGTGCTCGCCACCAAATTTCATATTGGTGAACTCTCGAAACCGGACGAGACGAATCTCTACCAGGAGGTACGCCGGCATCTTGAAGATTCCATGAGCAGACTTCGTACGGATTATATCGACCTGTATTACCTGCACCGTATCAGTGAGGCAGTCCGGCTTGAGGATGTGGCAACCGTCATGGGACGGCTTATTCAGGAAGGACTGATACGTGGTTGGGGATTGTCGCAAGTATCGGCCGATCAGATACGGGCGGCACATAAGATTACTCCATTATCCGCCGTCCAGAACATCTATTCGATGGTGGAACGCGATTGCGAAACGGAGATTTTCCCGGTGTGCCTTGAAAAAGGAATCGGAGTCGTACCGTTCTCGCCGATTGCAAGCGGGTTCCTTTCGGGTAAGGTAACGGCACAGGAGCAGTTCGGCTTCGATGACGTGCGGAAATTCGTTCCCCAATTATCGAAAGAGAATATCGAGGCCAACCAGCCCATACTCGATTTGCTGTATCGGTTCGCCGTAGAGAAAAATGCTACCAACGCCCAGATATCGCTCGCGTGGATGCTCCATAAATATCCCAATGTCGTACCTATTCCCGGTTCCAAGAACCAGGAAAGGATTCTGGAGAACCTGGGGGCTTGGAACGTCACGCTTTCCGATGATGAGTTCCGGCAGTTACAATCAGCATTGGATGAATGTAAGGTACACGGACATCGTGGATGCGTGGAAACGGAACAGACGAGTTTCGGTAAACAATGGAGTGAAGAAACAGATAAGTGAATTAAGTCACATTCAGTCCGGTACTGAATAATCAAGAAAAAAGGTAGTGAACTTCCTGGCAAAACAAATTGAGCCTCGCAGCAAAGACGTTGCGGGGCTTTGCTTTTACCTTTGTATCAAAGGAATAACTTAAAAATAGCAGATATGAAAACGAAACTCTTATTTTTCTTTGTATGGCTTGTGTTGCCCGTTACGGGCTGTTCCGCAGGTGAACCCTAAACGGATTTGCCAAGTACATCTCCGGTTGAAAAACCGGAAGAACCTGTCGAACCTTCCGGGGATAAAAAAGTGTTGATTGTCTATTTTTCGGTTCTTCTTTAAATTTGGTGGTAAATTCTTTATTTCTTTATTTTCAAGTTGATAATTGTTCTTTTTGTTTGCTTTTATAAGAAAAAATAGACACAGGCTGAATAAGATAACTCAAGTTTCGGAAGTGAGTTTACGCCGTCTGAACCGGTATCTTCATCCTTGTACCTTTTTTCAATTAACATTGTTAACGCCTTTTGTAGGTTGTCAGGTTCTTGTGCGCAAATAACAAGTCTTTTGCATTTAAAGAACTTCTTATTCACATCCAAAGAACAAGCTTTAACTCTGTGTTAAAACAAAGCTTTTGAAGACAGAAATCTTACTTTTTAAAGATATTGATTTTCAGTTGGTTTAGTATAAAATACGCTTCTTCACTTCACGGATGGATTCTTCAGGCGAAAGCTGGGATACTTGCTTTTTTGTCAACTATAAACGAGGGTTTACACTTCTGAAAACTGAATTAGATTCCATGAGTAAAAGAAAACTTACCACCAAATGGCCTTTGAGTAACTTGATATATTAACATGAATCTGTTTGTGAAGTTAAAATAATAGGTTCTATAACAAATGGGGTTTAGAACAAAAAATTGAGAAAAATAACATTGTAACATGTTTGCAACTTGGTTGCAAGAAATATACTCTATTTTTGTCCCGAAAGTAAAAACCAAACAGATGAAGCGTATCTTTTTCGTATATCCACTTGCCATAGCGACACTATTCTTAATAGTGCTTTCCGCTATTCCGCATCACCATCATAAAGAGATGATGTGTACGGTGATGGAATTATGTGAACAAGACGATATCTACAATGATGGGCATACGGATCATGAGGCGGGGCAAGATGCACATAATGAAAACACCTGTGTATCACAAGCTGGTTATATTTTTCCTTCCAGCGTTGATAAAAGTAATCTGCATGATGGAAGCCTGATGAATATCCACTTGCCGGTTCTATATCTGTTTGCTGACATTCTGACTATTCATTTCGATATACCAATCCCTGAAAACACATACGATAGGTATGTTGTCTCTTATACGTCCGTAGTGCTGGGTGAGAGCAGCGGATTGCGTGCTCCTCCCTATTTTTTCTCTTAAGTATTTATTGCAGGGTTTATAATACTGTAATATCTGCTATTCTTTCCGGTAACTGTAATCAGTTACCTCCAATATTTATCTTTTGATAATTAGATTTCACCACTTTGGGAGAAAGCCCAAACGAACCAGAATCGGTAATGACAGGGATATGTGCTCTGACTGTTTATGACACGGTTAAAACTTTCTTGGCTAATCAATTATGGAACAAAATATGAGGTTGTCAATCAATGTGAAATCGAAATTTTGGATAGACGATATTTTCCCTTTCAGATAGACCATTGCTGCCTGAACAGGGCTTCTTGGGGGCAACGATTATTAGTTCGGTGATATGCTTGCAGATGCCGGAATGGGTATTCTCAGTATTCGTGTTGTTTATTGGCACTATTCTGTATTACAGAGGAAACTCTCAAACAAAAAAAATGGGGGAGTAGCCTTGTCTTTGCGTTGTTTTACAATGGTTGGCAAGGTTGTCCTTCTTTTTCAATTCAACTTTAAAATATAACAAAAATGAAAATATATATATTTATTATACTGGCTGCGGCCACTTCAATCTCCCTGATATCTTGCGATTCGAAACAGAGTGACACCCGCTCGGCCTCTTCCTCAGAGGTTCACCGGAATGACGACGGTCATGATCATCGGGAAAGTTATGGAGACAACCATAGTGAAATAGAGAACTCCGGCAAGGGACATGAGGACGAAATCATTTTCACTCGGCAACAGGCGGAAGCTATCGGGTTGGAGATATATAATGTGGTACCCGGATCTTTTGCACAGGTAATCAGAACCAGCGGACAGATACAGGCAGCCCAAGGAGATGAAGAAACTATTGTCGCCACGACCAATGGTGTCGTATCTTTTCCCGGACAAAACATCATCGAAGGAGCAACTGTTGGTGTGGGAAGTACTATTGTAACCATTTCAGCTAAAAATCTTTATGAAGGAGATCCGGTGGCAAAAGCCAAGATTGCCTATGAAACTGCCTTGAAAGAGTATCAGCGTGCAGAAGGTCTGGTAAAGGATAAGATTATTTCCGCTAAAGAGTTCGAACAGACTCGTATGAAATATGAAAATGCCAGAACTGCTTATGAAGCCCAAGCTGCCAATGTAACTGTTTCCGGGGTAAAAGTTACTTCTCCCATCAGTGGATATGTCAAAAACAGGCTGGTGAGTCAGGGGGAATACGTGACTGTCGGACAGCCTGTTGCTACAATTTCCAAGAACCGGAGATTGCAACTGCGAGCCGATGTTTCAGAAAACTATTTCAATGAACTTAAGAAAATCAGGGGAGCCAACTTCATGGTATCCTACAATAACAAGGTTTATAGGTTGGAAGATCTTCACGGGCGTTTATTATCCTTTGGCAAAGCCGCTGCTGAATCTTCTTTCTATATCCCGATTACTTTTGAGTTCGATAATATCGGTGATTTCATTCCCGGTTCTTATGTAGAGGTATACCTGCTCACCACTCCCCAAAATAACGTATTTTCCATTCCTGTTACTGCATTGACGGAAGAACAGGGTATCTATTTTGTCTACCTGCAAATAGCAGAGGAGGAGTTCGTGAAGCGTGAAGTCGGTATCGGAGAGAGTGACGGTAAAAACGTGAGAATACTTTCTGGCTTGAAAGGGGGTGAGAGAGTGGTCGTTAAAGGTGCTTATCAGGTAAAGCTGGCTTCTAGTTCATCGGTGTTGCCCGAAGGGCATAGTCATTAATTATAAAAGGAAGAAATCATGTTGAATAAAATTATAAAATTCTCTCTGAACAACCGTATTGTTGTTCTGATAGGGGCTCTATTATTGATTATTGCGGGAACTTATACTGCTGTGAATATGGAAGTGGATGTTTTCCCGGATCTGAATGCCCCTACTGTTGTTGTGATGACGGAGGCTAAAGGGATGGCTCCTGAAGAGGTGGAGCGTCTGGTGACTTTTCCGGTAGAAACCGCTGTAAATGGTGCCACTGACGTACGTCGTGTGCGTTCTTCTTCTACTACAGGTTTTTCTATTGTATGGGTCGAATTTAATTGGGGTACGGATATTTATCGTGCCCGTCAGATAGTCTCCGAGAAGTTGGCTGTGTTGGGTGACGCCTTGCCTTCCAATGTGGGTAAGCCAACCTTAGGTCCACAGTCCTCCATTCTGGGAGAGTTGCTTATTATCGGTTTGACCTCCGATAGTGTATCCCTACAGGATTTGCGAACGATGGCAGACTGGACTATCCGTCCCCGTTTGTTGTCTACTGGCGGTGTAGCCCAGGTAACAGTTTTAGGGGGTGATATTAAAGAGTACCAGATATTACTTGATCCGGGTAAGATGAAACATTATGGAATCGGCTTGAACGAGGTCATAGACGTAGTGAAAGATATGAATCAGAATGCCGCCGGTGGTGTTTTGTATGAATTTGGAAATGAATTTATTGTTCGTGGCGTATTATCCACTAATAAGGTGGAGGCCCTTCGTAAGGCTGTAATTAAGAATGTTGATGAAGTACCCATTACACTGGAGAATATTGCTGAGGTTAAAATCGGTGCTAAGGCTCCCAAGATGGGACTGGCTTCCGAACGCGGTAAAGCCGGTATATTGTTGACTGTCACCAAGCAACCCAACACAAGTACCCTTGATCTGACCGGTAAGTTGGATAAGTCTTTGGAGGATTTGCAAAAGGTATTACCTAAAGATGTGAAGGTTACTACCGATATTTTCCGTCAATCCCGTTTTATTAATAATTCGATTGATAATGTTCAGAAGTCTTTATATGAAGGCGGTATCTTTGTAATTATTGTACTGCTCTTATTCCTGATGAATATACGTACTACCGTTATTTCATTGATTACCATACCGCTTTCGGTTATTGTAGCTATTCTTACTTTGAAGACTTTGGGGCTTACCATCAATACGATGAGTTTGGGAGGTATTGCCATAGCTATCGGTTCTTTAGTGGATGATGCAATTGTGGATGTGGAGAATGTATTCAAACGCTTGCGGGAGAACAGGCAAAAACCTAAAGAGGAACAAAAAAATGTTCTGACAGTTGTCTTTGAGGCCTCCAAGGAAGTACGTATGCCTATCTTAAACTCCACTCTGATTATTGTAGCCAGTTTTGTTCCTCTTTTCTTCCTTTCCGGAATGGAAGGCAGGATGTTGGCACCATTGGGCATTACTTTCGTTATTTCACTTTTTGCTTCCACTGTGGTTGCTCTGACCCTTACACCGGTTTTATGCAGTTACCTGCTGAATAAACCAAAGAACAATGGTGAGGAACATGACCCTTATTTGGTTCGTAAGTTGAAATCCGGTTATGGGATGGCTTTGCGGTGGACGTTATGCCATAAGAAAGTGGTTTTGGGAGCTATCGGAGCCATTTTGATTGTTTCGTTGGTGATGATGGCTTCCTTTGGACGTAGTTTTCTTCCACCTTTCAATGAAGGCTCGTTCACCGTGAGCATCAGTACTTTGCCCGGTATTTCTCTGGAAGAGTCTGATAAGATAGGCCGGATGGCCGAAGATATACTTCTCTCGGTACCGGAGGTACAGACTGTAGGACGAAAGACCGGACGTGCTGAACTGGATGAGCATGCCTTGGGTGTGAACACTTCCGAAATAGAGGCGCCGTTTATACTCGACAAGCGTTCAAAGGATGAAGTTCTGACAGAAATCCGGGAGAAAATAAAGGTTATTCCGGGTGTGAATATTGAAATTGGTGCACCTATTACACACCGTATCAATGCTATGTTATCCGGATCGAGAGCTAATATCGCCATAAAGTTGTTTGGTACGGACTTGAACAGGATGTATGAAATCGGAAACCAGATAAAAAATTCGATTCAGGATATTGAAGGTGTAGCCGACCTGAATGTGGAGCAGCAGGTAGAACGTCCACAGTTAAAGATCGAGCCCAAACGGGAGATGTTGGCTAAATATGGCGTTACACTTCCTCAGTTTGGTGATATTGTAAATGTCATGCTGGGAGGTGAGGCAGTGTCTCAGGTATACGAGGAAAATAGGTCTTTTGATTTGACGCTGAAGGTGAATGATGCCAGTCGTGCTAGTGCCGAGAGAATACGCAAGCTGATCGTGGACGCCAATGGTCGTAAAGTGCCGTTGGAAAATATTGCCAATGTGACATCATCGATGGGGCCTAATACGATTAGCCGTGAGAATGTGGCTCGTAAGATTGTTATTTCAGCCAATGTTGCCGGTCGTGATTTACGGGGAGTAGTAAATGATATTCAGTCGAAAGTTGACAGTGAGATACAATTACCCGAAGGATATCATATTGAATATGGCGGACAGTTTGAAAGTGAGCAGGCTGCTTCGCGTATTATCACTATCACTTCCATTTTCTCTATCCTGGTTATTTTCCTGCTCTTGTTCAAAGAGTTCAAGAGTGCGACTCAGTCATTGGTAATCCTGCTGAATCTGCCACTTGCACTGATTGGAGGTGTGTTCAGTATCTATTTCACATCCGGTATATTGAGTATCCCGGCCATTATCGGGTTTATTTCTCTTTTTGGTATTGCAACCCGTAACGGTATGCTGTTGATAGACAGGTATAACAGCCTGAGAGCTTCCGGAATGTCTGTGAATGACAGTATCCTGCACGGTTCTCTGGACCGTCTGAATCCGATTCTGATGACAGCTTTGTCTTCCGGATTGGCATTGATACCGCTGGCATTGGGAGGTGAACTGCCCGGTAATGAAATTCAAAGTCCTATGGCCAAAGTTATCTTGGGAGGACTTTTGAGTTCAACTATCCTCAATGGATTTATTATTCCTATTATGTACCTGTATATCAGTCGTAAACAAGAAAAGAAAATTGAAACAATTGAACTAACTGAAGACTAAAATGAGAACAATTATATTAATAATGGCGTTGCTGGCAAGTGTGTCACTTGTCGCCCAAGAAAACATAGGCAGCATACTTTTCTCCATTGAGGAGAATAATTCAACCCTGAAAGCATTGAGAGAAGAAACAAACGCTCAGAAATTGGGGAATAAGACAGGTATATACTTGTCCGACCCTGATGTAGAGTTTGGTTATCTTTTGGGAAATCCCGGAAAGATCGGTAATCGCCAGGATTTCAGTATCAAACAGACTTTTGACATTCCGACCCTTACCGGGATGCGAAGTCGCTTGGCCGGCAACCAGAATAAGCTGGTAGAACTTCAGTATGCTTCTGAAAGAATTAACCTGCTTTTGGAGGCGAAGCAATATTGCATCGATCTGGTTTATTATAATGGTTTGAAAAAAGAACTTAAAGTCCGATTACGACATGCACAAGCCATAGCCGATGCTTATCGACAACGACTGGATCGTGGAGACGCCAGTATTCTGGAGTACAATAAGGTTCAGTTGAATCTTTCCACCGTGCAAGGGGAGATGTCAAGAATAGAAGTGGAGAGGAACGCTCTTCTTTCCGAACTCAAACGATTGAATGGTGGTATGGATGTGATTTTTGAGGCGAGCAATTATTCTCCGGCTTCGCTGCCTGTCAATTTTGAAGACTGGTATCTGTCGGCTCAACAAAAGAATCCGCTACTGCAATATGTAAAGCAACAGATAGAGGTCAGTAAGGAGCAGGTTAAGCTCGGTAAGGCCATGACACTTCCGAAATTTTCAGCCGGTTATTCGCTGGAAAGGACCCTTGGACAAAAATATCAGGGAATAAGTGTGGGGATTTCCATCCCTTTATGGGAGAATAAGAATCGGGTGAAGCAGGCCAAAGCCGGTGTTGTGGCGGCACAGGCCAGAGAGCAGGATAGCAAACAGCAGTTCTATGACAGGCTCCGGAATTTATATATGCGTGCCAGTGGTCTCCAGCAGACAGCCATTGCCTATCGTGAGTCCCTCAAGGCACTCAATAATACCGCTTTACTGATGAAAGCACTGGATGTGGGTGAGATATCCTTGTTAAACTATATCGTTGAGATAGGCCTGTATTATGACACAGTTAATCAGACGTTGGCTGCCGAGCGTGATTTTGAAAAGGCTTTGGCAGATTTGTCTGCTGTTGAACTCTAAAAAAACGACCTATGAGAAAACTAAAAAAGCCATATTCTCAAAATTGGAGAGGTCTGTCTGCCAAATGGCTGTTTATTTTGTCTACTGTTTTAGGGATTATAGCAGGGACTTGTTTTTGGATTTTTATTTCTCGCTGTGGAAATGAGGAGTGTTTTTTAAATTATGATCCATTGCCGGAAATGTTTATTGGTGGCGTAATAGGAGCGTTTTTATATGTTATCATATGGGGTATGACGTCTGATATGTGATATGGTTTAGGAAGTCCTGCATGAACGATAAGTTTCTGCAGGACTACAAAAAATCACACTTTTTAATAAATTACCGCTTGATATTCTATCAATAGATGTATACTGAATAGAGTACATCGTGATTGGAATATCAATGCGGTAACCAATATTTAGTAGGTTTTCGAACCTCATCGGTTTTAGTTGTAAAAAGAAGTGTTAATTATTGCTCAAGACTTCTATTGCCTGTTTTAATGTACGATCAATATGAGTAAAAGGTGAAAGAGCCATTTCACGAACTTCATCTTCTGTTAGTGGGTCTACTAGTAGGTCCGGTTTGATACCTATTCCTTCTATTACAGTATGGGTTGCATCCTGCATTGCAAGTAAAGGCATATAAAACTCTAAATAGTCACTAACCTTTCCTCTTATTCCTCCGTTGAATTGATCCGAATCTCCCAATCCAGCAGTTGCACCAGCGCTATAGCCTCCTACGACTGTGACATGTTTTCCTTGGCTTTTTAACATTAAAGTGCTGATTTCGGACATACTAGCACTATTGTTATCTAAAAGAATAACTATCGGTATTTCCTTTTTTATCCCAATGCCTGTTGTTTTTGTCATGCAAGGTATCCATGGGGTATAACTGAATGGATTATTATCTTCCTTAAATCTTTGGTAACCAAATATAGCATCTTTAGTGATAAAACGATCTGTAAATGTTCTTGCATCAAGTACCATACCGCCACCATTTCCTCTAAGATCCAGTATTATCTTTTTTATTTTTCCAACTTTGAGGGGTACCAAAAAGTTTCTATAGAAATCTATTTTATATTGATTGTTGATGACATTATCTATGTTTGATAGAAAGACGGTATATTCACATGCTAATTGTAAATGTTCGGTTGAGCGCTGTTTAAACCATGTAGTATAATTAGGATTTAATCTAAATTCTTTCAAACCACTTAACTGTGATAATTCAATATTTATATCAGGCGCATTTTCTTTTGCTTTGGATAATGCTTCAATAAAACTATTGTCTGGATTTTCTGATTGATTAAAATCCGCTATTTTTTTTATTGCATCTTGTGCGATTTCAGACCTCATGAAGGAGTTAAACTTATTCATGTATTCTATCGATTTCTCAATTAGGGCACTTTTTACTGCGGGGTCTTTAATTTTATTCGCTTCGACAGTATCTCTGATCTCTTTTTCTGTTAAATAGTACGGACTTTTATCGTCTATAACCAAGTATTCGCTGCCAAATGACAATATATAATGATTACTTATTGTAAATGATTTAAAGCTGAAGTAATATATGTCAGGATTGTCTGATAAGAAACCACCTAACATATCGTTGGCCTGTCCGAATACTCCTGTTTCAGATTGTATTTTAGATCTCATGTATTCATACTTGAGTTCAAAAGGGTAAGTATATATCTTTTCTTTACTCTTCATACCACCATGAAAGTAGACATTTCTGATAAAACTATGCGATACAGGAAGTGAAATCTTTACATAGAAGTGCCTGTCTATGATGGGATCTATGATTTCTGTAAAATATTCTATCGCTTTATTACAATCTTCTGAGATTTCCGCTTTGCTATACTGCTTATCTCTGTTGAACGTTTTCAATTTTTTGAATTTCGGAGCATATTCATTATATACCGTTTCCCAATTAAAACTGCTCTGCTCGTAAAAATAATTATATCTTTGATTCATTGTATTCCAAAACACTTCAAACAGGTCAGAATATGATTTTATATCGTTTGCTGTATACCGTGTTGGTTCTTTGGTTGATTCTGTAACATCTTCAACGCAGCTGCTGGAGATAAAGATCACAAGAAATAAAAGAAAGGAATGACGTAATGTCCAATTATATTTTTTAGCTTTCATAATCTATAATTTTAAAATTTATAGGCAACGCCTAACGATATGATGTTTGAGATTCTTTTTGATTTACGATTAGAAGAAGTTTTTGCTTTGTATATATCGGTAAGACCATACTGATAGGTATATGAAGCAAAAACGTCGATCCTATTGAAAGAATAGCCAACTTCTCCTGTCCCCTCTATCCCGAATAGGTTTCTTTTCAAGTTGTTTTCATTTCTCTTAAAATCGTATGTTTCATTTACCTGAGCTTTGATGTAGGAACCATCTTCTTGTAATTGTGCAAAGATTGGATATTCGCCTTTCCGATGCATTCTTGTGAAGTACTCATAGAAGACGCCACCTTGAACTTTTAGCCATATACCATTTTCTTTATGAGGGTTATTAAAAAGATACAAGCCTACATTTAACGGTATATCCATAAAGTTGTTTTTATACAGTGTATGTGTTCCTGTAATATTATCCGTCTTTTTGTATTCATAATTCTTTTGTATGAATCCCAGTCCTGTTCCTACTATAAAATCTTTAAAAAAATTATATTCAAGATTTACCCTTGTTGCAACACCTGTTTTGGTATTATAACGTGTATTGACCAAATTAGAAACATCGCTATTCAAAATGCTTTTGGATAGACCGGCACTTAAACTAACTTTTAGTTTCTGTGCTTTTACTGACGAAGGAATTGCAATAATTCCTAGCAGAATGAAAATTACTAATTGTTTTTTCATAAAATTAATGTTTAAATTAAACATAGAACCAATTGTTTGTTATGGTTCGGAATAAATAATTTATAATGGATAAAATATTAGGTATAGTAGGAACAGGTATTGAGTGTATATGAATGGTTGTCACGAGAAATGCACAACAATTTAATCATCTATGGAGTTGTATGCTATTCATATCCATAGCATGCTCAGCAATAGTAAATATCTTATGCTGGCAATATCACTTGACAAATCCCTTTTTTAGAAAGAATTCGTCCATATGCTGATTATCTCTATAAATTTTAAATTTCTTCATAATAATATAGGTTTTGATTAAAATAAGAACTTCTACATTTCGCAAAACTATTATTCTAAGACACATAACAAACACATTTCATTGCTTTTTTTTAGGATTTATATGAAAAATACCATAAATATGTTAGATGATATTGATAATATTGCCTCATATGTTGATGCTTTTAAGTGGATTTCCTATTCTTCATTTCGATAGAATGTGTATTTATACCCATGATGTTTATACCCAGATATCGTTTCTGTTTTCCTTTATCACGTGCCGCATGCAGACCGATTCTTTTTGATTTGAATTTTTTAAATGAAATAAGCTACAGATTTAGTGCCATGATAAGAATTTCCATTCCTAGCGTGAATTATTAGTCCTTTTTGAAAAGGATAGTAAAGCATTATCGGCATATTACCTATTTTAAGGTATTGAGCAGCCAATGAAAACTGTCTAATTTTGCGTCTGTTTAGTTTTCTTCGGAATGAATATACGAATGAACATACTTTTATGCTTTTTATGGCTATTTTCAGCTACCCTGTCCGCTCAGCAGGTGAAAATAGTCAAAGGACATGTTTGCGTTCTTTCCGAAGATTCGATAGAGAGAAGTTTGCCTTATGCAAGCGTGGTCGTTTTGGAAGGAAAGGATTCCGCTTTTGTAAAGGGGATGGCGAGTGATGCAAATGGGAGCTTCAAGTTGGAGTTTATACCACAAAAGCGAATGGAATACTTGTTGCGGATATCTTATATCGGTATGTCAACTATCTTTCGGAAGTTAGATCCGCATATGATGGATACTGATTGTGGACATATTCTGATGAAAAGTGGTATCAAACTGGCCGAAGTGCTGGTGACTGCTCCCGTCAAAGAGATAGATATGGTAGGGGATACGACCGTAATTAATGCTGATGCCTACCGGACTCCAGAAGGCTCAAATCTGGAGGAGTTAGTGAGAAAGATTCCGGGACTGGAATACGACGACCGAAGTAAATCCTTATCATACAACGGTCTTGTCATTAGCGAAATCAGTGTGAATGGTGAGGCTTTTTTTTCAGGGAATCATGTATTGGCATTAGAAAACTTGCCGGCCGATTTAATAAGTAGGATAAAGGTCTATGATAAGCGTAGTGAGATGGAAAAGTTTACCGGAGTCAGGACTGTTGATGAAAACTATGTGCTCGATTTGCAAACCAAAAAAGAGCTTAATGGTACGCTGATAACTTCGGTTGCTGTGGGAAAGGGAAATAAGAAAAAGAAAGAGGCAGAGTTAATAAGCAACTTTTTCAAAGCTGATGGAGAAAACCTGTCCGTTATTGCCAAAAGTGGTAATCGTGATATAACCACTGAGAATAAAAAGAATCGTCAAGACAACATAGCGGTCAATTTCTTGAAGAAGTTTGGAGAAACAGTACATATCAATGGGAATATCATGTACAACAATGCGATTAATGGTATTAACGGGACTTCCTATTATGAGCAATACCTGATGACAGGAAACCGTTATCGGTATGCGACCGATAATGGTTATCATACGAATCGTATGATAAGTGCCATGTTAAGTGTGAGATGGAACATTGACAAAAAGACCTTGCTTAATATTTCGGGAAGTTTTAATGCTCTAAAAGGTATTAATGATGATAGTAACAGGCAAGCTACTTATAATGCAGATCCAAAGTTAGATGTAACAAGTCCCTTTAATAGAGACGCGAGTGAGCAAATTGAGGATAGTATACGGGTGAATGACATCTGTATGACTTCGAGGTCATCAAGCATTAACCGACTATATTCTATCGGTGCTGACATTACCCGACGACTGAATGCAAAAGGTACAAGTTTGGGACTGACCGTTCAATATTCGGAGGAACGAGGCAACAATAAAGCTTTCTCTTTATCATCCACTACCTATTATCAGTTACAGAATGTAAAGGGCAATGACTCTATACTCTACCGTAACCAATATCAAGAAAGTCCGAACAGAAACCGTACTATTAAGTTGGGACTAATACTGACACAAATACTTCGCAAGAACTTGAGGGCGCAGTTGTCATACATATTTAAATTGGATAACCAAAGTCGTGACCGTAACACTTACGTTCTTTCTCCTGTGATAGACGGTGAAGAACATACACCTACCGGTAATTTTCCGAAAGGTTACGAAGTGGAATATACCGATAGTTTGAGTAACAAAAGTCGTAGTCATACGATGGCACATGGAGTTTCCCTTAATCTTAATTATACTGATAAAACGTGGGAGATTACTACCGGTTTGTCCGTTACACCCAAACGACAAACTCTTGACCAAAAGACAGGGTGGACACAGGCTGATACATTGAGATATTCTGTAAACTATCATCCCACTCTTACCATCTTATGGCGCAAAAGAAAGACATGGGTGCAACTAAGTTATGAAGGGAATACTCAACAACCAGGACTGGCAGAATTGCTTACGCTAACAGACAACAGTGACCCTTTGAATATCATTCGTGGGAATCCCGATCTAAAATCTTCATACACCCAAAAGGTAAGGTTTGAAGTTCGGGATACGAAAACCGGGCTAAGCGGTGACGTGAATTGGACGAGCATGTTGAACAATGTGACGAGGGCTGTGATATATGACAGTCAGACAGGAGGTATTGAGAGCCGTCCTGTGAATGTCAACGGGAATTGGAATATAAAAGCTGCCATGCGTTATCAAAAGCGTATTAATCATTACTTCAATTTGTCTGCACGTACCGGTACTTCATTTATCCAAAACGTGAGTCTTGTAAACGATGGACAACGAGAACAGCCCGAACGTAGCGTTACCCATAATCGACTGTATAATGCCGGTCTACGTGTAGGCTACCAACCTAAATGGGGAGGTTTTGATTTGAGCGGTGACTGGCGATTCCGCCATTCTACGAATCTTTTAAGAGAAACAAACAATTATATTCGTGATTATTCTTTCGGATTGACCGCTTACGCCGTTTTTCCGGGTAATATACGTTTGAAAAGTGAGACAACCCATACGTTTCGCAACGGTACCAATATCAATAGAAGTGAGGATAACGAAGTAGTTTGGAACCTCCACTTGTCATGGAGTTTTCTCAAATATAAGAAAGCTGAATTTTCTGTGTATTGGGCGGATATTCTCAGTCAGAAAAAGAGCTATAGCCGTAACGTTACATCCCATGGATTGTCCGAACGATATACTCAGCAGATCGGCAGTTATTTCATTGTATCTTTTAAGTATCGTTTTAATAGACAGTTATAGGGGAATCACCTCTTCATTTCTATTTAATTTACCGATTAATAGGTATTGTCAGGTATAATTGCCTACAGTAAATTTGCAACTATTAAAATATATATTATAAATAGTGTAATGAAATGAACAATTTGAGAAACTATCTCGGTTTGAGTGCTCTTACAATGGGCCTGTGTTTAATGTCGTGCAATGACGACAATACACCGTCATATAGCCAAACGACTATGAAGAATAGTGAGTTGAAGACAATTTTGCAACAGAAAGGATACCAATTTAATGAACAGGGTAACTTACTGTTGGATGATTTAGCTAATAATACTACTACTTTAGATTTATCGGGAACAAAACTTTCTAACTTGTCGGAACTTGATATTCTTCCCAATCTGACAGAAGTAAAATTGTCAGATAACGATTATGGTCCTGTATTCGACTTTTCAAAACTGCCCAAACAGATTACAGGAATTGATCTGACTGGTAATGATATTTATGATTATGATAATCTTGTTAACGTTGTAGTAGAAGAAAATGGTAATGAAACAGTAACAAATTTGCATGATATTACCAAACTTTACCTTCCCCGGACAGCTAAAGACAATATTAAGGATCTGGTACGTTTCTATATTAAAAATAAGGACGCTATAACAAATGGGAAAATAGATATGAAGATAAAAGATGAGAGCGGAACCTTACAAACGTATACCACATTGAGGGAGGTGCCAGATGAAAATTTGCGTACTTATTTACAGGCCAATTTTTCTGATTTATTCAATGGTGACCAAATAGATCTTAGCAAGCATTTGGGATATGCTCAAAAGACTACGATTCTGCTTATTCAAGCTAATGCCGGAGTGACTAACTTTGAGGGAATACAATACATTATACAGAATCCTTATTGGGAAGGTGCAGCAGTCGCTCTTTATTCTGCTGCGCAAAGTGGTGCTAACATGCCTTCTGTCAAATTGGGTAAATATGTCACCAATCTTGTATTGAATAATCTGAATGTGAGAAGTTTGGACTTGTCGAATGCCGGAAGTCTTTTTGTACTTAATATCGGAACTGTTGCCGGTTTGAGCACATTAGATTTAACCCACACTATTTGGGGGCAGCGTGAAAAGGAGATAGAAGCAGAGGAATCCAAAGGCAGTTATTTGATCGTTTATGATTGTCCTTCGCTGAAAGAAATTAAACTGCCAAAGAAAGATGAGCTGAAAACGTGCTTCTTAGATCTTGAATGTTTGGATGCATTGGAAACATTTGATATATCTAATCTGAAGATGGTAAAGAATCTTATTTTTGGAAATTTACCGGAAAATTTCAATCTCGTTTATCCAGAGCTGACTGTTTTTTATTCTCCGGAAGGGAGGTCTGCAACTTCTTTTTGTTGTTCAGAAAGTACATTCAATAGAGAATCGACAAAGACGTTTCTTGATAGATATTATACTAAAGGTACGGGAGTTGAAAAGTTAGGATTTAGTATCTCTATGAGTTGTAATAAGAATGATGGGTACAATTGGAGAAAAGCTCTTAAGAAGAAGTCTTAGGAGACGTTTATAATTTTTGTTTAATTTAATGCTTTAATTTTATGAAAAAAGGTATTTTGTTTATTGCTCTTTTTGCAGCAAGTTTCGGATTTATGCAGTCTTCTTTCGCTGCACCATCGATGAGTGCTAACTCTATAACCAACGTGTTGGCTATAAGTGACTATGAAGGCACTTATAGCGGTACGATGGATAATATCATAATGAGAGGTAAGCCTTATGAATCACGGGCTGCAACTTATAAAATAGAGGGTGGCCGTTTGAAATGTGATTTTCCGCAGATAGGTAGTATGCCGGGTACAATTACTATTTCTTTGGCTGTGGAAGTAGATGAGGAAACCGGCGAGATTACAGCTTACAACGGGGACGAAGCAGGCACTTTGTCGCTTCCGTTGGGAATAAAGGTCAAATTGTATTTGGACGACTTGAGAGATGCAAAGATTACGGATAATGGTAGCTCTAAACAAATAGAATTTACACTGGACGTTTCCGGTACATTCTTGGGAGCTAATTTCCCTGCATCTGTGCATTTTGTAGGTACAAAATAGCAGCAAGTGTATCATAGTAAGATTATTATATTTTGCCTGACACTAATTTAAAGTTCTAAAGGAGTTAAGGAGGAGTTTTTAGTGAATACCCCTTAACTCCTTATCCTATATAATTTATTTATTGTAATCCAATCGGAGAGGTATGGGGGACTTGCTTTAATCCTGCTGCCCTGCTTTTGCTAACTTCCTTTAGTTCGATAGTGGTTTGCAGTATGTTTTATTTCTTTCTACAGGTATCTGTAGAAGAAACCAATAAAAGAAAATCATTTATAAACTATATAAAAAGAAAACTGAAATGTATAATAAAATAAGATTTGATACTTTTATGTTGATGTGCTTCTTTATGATAACAATTCTCGGATTAAGTGCGTGTGATAGCGATGAAAAGATAACACAGGAGCCACCTTCCCAGACATATGTTAAAAAGGCGAAAGAGATTCTTGCAGGAGATATTGTACTCTCTACCAGAGCAACAATGAATGGTGTGGACAAGACATTGTTGAAGAGTGGTTGCCCAACCAAATTTAACTTTTCCTGGCGTGAGGACGGTATGATGATACTGAACCTGAGTGATTTCAGCGTAGGTGCTATGCCATTTGCCATTAGCTTCAAATGTGCTACGAAAATCATGCAGCTCAACAGTTGGGAACAGGATGAATATCCCGGAGATGGATGGATTAAGTTTGTTGGTACAGATGGTAATGTTACGACTTCCGGTGATGATGCCGAAGATAATCAAGAAGGGAGCGGAGCGAGAGTAGATGGTTATTTGAACGTGAATACCAACCAAATAGAGTTTATTGTAGATTACAATATGATGAATGTCCGCACTGAAACATTTTTGCAAACAATCGATAAAACCCGTATCGATCGCTTTAAGGAAGAGTTTGCACAATACGAGAAAGATTTGGAAGAGGCTAAGAAAGACCAAGGAAAGGCCTAATCTTTCTTCCGTTGCATAATATGTTTTTAACGACGAATGAAAAGAGTAACTACAATTCTATTCTTAATGTTGCTGATATGTGTTCATACGGCAGCACAACAAAAAGTCAAGTTAGAGGTGTTGGAGAAGGGCACGGAACAACCCATTATCGCAGCCAATGTGATCTATGCCGATAATGAAGCTTTGCGAAATCCCCAATATGCCATTACGAATACATCCGGACAGGCTGAATTAAAGCTTCCTTCTAAGGGAATCTGCTATTATAAGGTGACTTATATCGGCTATGTACCTGTGACGGGGAAGATTGGAGGGACACAAGATGAAAAAGTCATTTATATGAAAGAAGATGACCTGGGAATAAATGAAGTTGTCGTGACAGGTTCACGTACAGCCCGTCCCATCAAGATGTCTCCGGTTACGACACAGGTACTTGGCGGCAAAGCACTGGTAGATGCCGGATATAGTAATCTTCAACAGGCACTGCAGCAGGAAACGCCTGGACTTAACATACAGAAGGTGGGGTTCGGTAATGAAATCTCCATGCAAGGGTTGGACGCACGCCACGTGTTGTTTTTGATGGACGGAGAGCGCATGACAGGCGACATGGCGGGTAATTTGGATTACGAACGTTTTAACCTGCATGCCATAGATCGCGTCGAGATAGTGAAAGGTGCGAGCAGTACCCTCTACGGATCACGTGCGGCCGGTGCAGTCATTAATTTGATTACCAAGAAGACAGACAAACCTCTCTCGATAGATGCCGGAATACGTTATGGGCAGATGAATGAACGCAATTACAAGCATCCGCAACCGAAGGACTTCCTTTACATGTTTGAGCAAAATGCAGATCGCCCTAACTTACAAAGCTGGGTATCTGCCGGATTCAAGGCCGGAAAATTCACGTCGCAGACCGACGTATGGTATAGCGAGAGTGATGCCTTTTATATGTATCAGGCAGAAAATGACAAGAAAGTTTACACAAAGGAAGCGAATCCCTTCTTGCCACATGACATAATTGTGGTCAGCAATGCTGTCCGTCCACCCATGGGTATCGAAGGCAAAGAGCACATTACGGTATCGCAGAAACTGTACTATAATCCGAATCCGAATCTGTCGGTGCTGGTTTATGGCAGTTCTTTTTTCATGAACACGTATGACTTGATACAGGATATGACGTTCAGCCAGGCACGAGATTGGACAGCTGGGACTAAAGTGACTTATCATGTGAAAGACTGGTTTAGTGTGACAGGAAGTCTGCACGCTGATTTTTACGATCGCTTCAAACGCCATGAACGTATCGACAAGCGGCAGAAGGATTATGAAAGTAGCATTTATCAGCCACGTTTGACCGTTACGAGCAATTACTTCAACGGACACAGCTTAATATTGGGTATGGAGCATACGTCGGATGAATTGACTTCCGATCGTTTCTCCGGCAATGCTAACCATGACCTGAAAACGCGTGCATTGAAAGAAACAGAATACTTTCTGCAAGATGAATGGACCATCAATCCTCGGTGGATGATATCTGCTGGTATCCGTACTAACTTCTCGAAAGCATTTGGTTTCATGGGAATGCCCAAAGTGGCAGCCAAATATTCGCCTGATAAGCATTGGAGCCTTCGTGCCAACTATTCGATGGGTTATCGCTCACCGAGTATCAAGGAGTTGTTCTTCAACTGGGATCATCTGGGAATGTTCATGATCCGCGGTAATGAAAATATGCGACCGGAGAAAAACAATTATTTCTCGCTCGGAGCGGAGTACAGTAACGACCGTTTGTTTGTTTCCGGAACAGCATACGGTAACTATTTTCGTGATAAGATTGAAGGTGTATGGCGTATTTACGATATGCAGTACAATTTTGAGTATACCAACCTGAGCCAACAACGCCTGCTGGGACTGGAAGTGCTGGCACGATGGAGTGTGCTGGACTGTCTGACGCTGAATGGAACTTACAGTTTTGTAGATGTAAGTAAGAATAAAGGCATACAGGTGAATACCACCTCGCCCCATGCGGCTACGGCAAGCATGGATTACAAATACATGAAGAAAAATTATCGATTGAACGCTGTGTTCAGTGCCTCTTATATGGGAGGGAAAAAGTTTGATGTACAGGACCGGGTGTTTGTAAAGGAGGAGAATAAAAGCTATGATGCCTATTTTCGGTGCGACCTGCCACAATATGTACTTTGTAATTTATCCGTTTCGCAGACTTTTTGGAATAAGGTGAAATTGACGTTGGGAATGGACAATCTCTTCAACTATGTACCTAAAACACTTGGCTCAGGGATCACCATGTTCAATGTGCCTGCCACAGCCGGAGCACGTGGATGGGTACAGGTAGAGTTCATGCTGGATGATGTGATAAACTCTTTAAAGAAAAAGAAATGAAACATACAGGATTATTCAAAACCCTCTGCTTTTGTGCAGGCTGCCTTCTACTGTCTGCCTGCGTGGACTACAGTGATATACAACCCTTCGATGGGAAAACTTTACCCCGCAAGTCGGGCTATACCACCGGAGTGACAAATGACTGGATTTACTTCAACCTGCGTACGGGAGAGATTTTCAATGCACTGGGGGTAAACCGGGATATCAAGGAAGGTGGGCAGATGAATCGCACAGACTGGGATCTGGCTTTTTGCGGTTACGTGATGCGTACCAATTCCGGTACGAGTGGGATCGGTCGGGGAGGAGCTGCCGATTTGGGCTATGGGAACTACGAAAATTGGACAAGTGTGGCTCAATTACCCTCCGATCTGAAATGGGTGGAAGACAATCAAGAGGTGTATGTCACTATGTCTCAGAATGACTGGAATCACTATCTGATAGAAAATGGTCTGGACTTCAACAGTAATCCATGGTTTGATCCGAATAACGGACCGCAGAAGACTACAACCAACGCTAATCCCGTACTGGCTCAAGCCATGAGTTTTGCCGGCCCGCCTCCTGTATATACTCCCTCATATCATACTTATGTGGTACGTACTGCTGATGGCAAACATTACTTCAAGATTCAGATCATCAGTTGGTATGATGCGAATGTGGAGATAGGTGATGAAGGCGGACGTCTAAGTTATTACTGTGACGAACTGCAACCATGAGAAGAAGTAATGTGATAGAAATAGTTGCATGCCGTCCTGTCAGTGGCGCCATGTTGTATAATTAAGTATATTAAAGTAAACTAATGAAATATGGAACAAATAACCGATGTAAAGACGACAGAAATGAACCTGATGCCATCTGCCGGTTCTAAACGCTATTGGTGGAAAGCAATAGCTTCTTTCCTGATGGTACTGTTTACTATGCCTTTGGGGCATGCACTGATGATTATCATGGAACATGTCATGAATGAGACCGTGTTGCATTATTCTGCTTTTGCTATGGGAGCGGTGGGGATGGTCATGGTAATTATAGGCGTGTTTGCCCAAGGAGATACCCGCCAGACGCTATGGGGCTTTTTTGGAGGACTGCTTTTTTGGACGGGTTGGGTGGAATTTTTATTTATGTATTTTGCCAATCGTTTCGGTACACAACCTGAACTGGATCCGGTGACGGGAGAAATCGTGACCCGTCCTGAATATCTGATACTGCCCGCTTCTTTTGGCTTTTGGATGATGGTGATGGTAATGTATTTGTTCAGTACGAAGAATGGCTGCAATTTCATCAACTGGTGGCAGCGTTTGTTATTGCGCGGACGAAAAGCCGATATAGCGGCACGTCCCATGACACGCCATGTGTCGATCATCACCTTTATGGAACTGATGATGATCCTGTGGACTTCTTATCTTGTGCTGATGTTTTGTTATGACGATGTATTTCTCGGCGAACATCATCCGGTGACTCTGTTAGTGGGGTTAGGATGTCTGGTAGGAGCGTTCTTTATCTTTGTCAAGCAATTACGCATTGCCTCGTGGGGAGCGAATATACGTATGGCTATTGCTACAGTGGTGGTGTTCTGGACACCGGTGGAGATACTGGGACGCATGAATCTGTTCAGTGAGATATGGATTGATCCGATGAACCACGTGATGGAGATGGGTATTATTCTTGCTGTGTTCATTATCCTTACTGTTTATCTCTGGTACATGAGTGCAAAGAAAAAAAAACGGTAAAATGAAAGATAGCAAATTAAAAACGGCAGGTATGCGGAAACTTCACTGGGGTAAAGCGGTTATGTCCATAGTAGTGACACTGGCTGCTATGCCGTTGACCCATAGCCTGGCACGTGTCCTGAAAGAGGGAACCACAGGAGTGGAGCAGTTTTATGCCGGAATGGGAATGGGGGCTTTCGGATTATTCATGGTGATTGCGGGAGTGTTTGTGAAAGGGCATATCCGGCAGACTTTATTGGGATTGTTCGGAGGAATGTTCTATTGGATGGGAGCTGTCGACTTTCTGTTTATGTATTTTGCCAACCGTTTCGGTACGCAGGCACAACTTGATCCGGTGACAGGAGAGGTCGTCAGCCGGCCGGAGTATCTGTTACTGCCTGCTACCTTCGGTTTTTGGGTTATGGTGATGATACTCTATCTGTTCTGTACTCGGAACGGATGCAACTTCTTGAACTGGTGGCAGAAATTATTTTTCGGCAAGCACAAAAAGGAGATTGTTGTCCGGGCCATGACGCGCCACACAAGTATTGTAGCTTTTATGGAAGTGATCACTATGCTATGGACGTGTTACCTGGTACTGATGTTTTGTTATGATGAACGGTTCTTTGGCGATCACCATCCGGTGACACTGTTGGTGGGAATGTTGGGACTTATCGGTTCGATTTTTATGTTTGCCAAACTGCTGCGTCATGCCTCGTGGGATATGAGTTTACGGTTCGGCTTTGCCACCGTCATTATTTTTTGGATAGCGGTAGAGGTGTTTGATCGTATTCATTTGTTCCCCGGTCTGTGGGAAAATCCGGGTGGACATAAGCAGGAATTGCTTCTTATAGCGGCTTCTATCATTTTTACAGGGTGTTGTCTTGTATATAATAACCTATTAGTTTTAAAGAATAAATGAAACCTTTTATATTCAAGGTTATGCTTTTATATTCATATACCAATGAAAAAATCCGGTTCATAACGAACCGGATTTTTTCATTGATTCTTTGCATTCAAAGTTTTCGTTATGCCTCTTTTATCTCTTCGCCCTTTTCGTCCAGAAGTACGGTAACTTCCTGAGAATCTTTGGTTGTAAGAATCACCTTATAAATCTTACCGGTCTCTTTGTCAGCCGAATAAACTTCTTTGATTGAGGCACCTTCATAAGATTTAGCCAAGGCATTCATAACTGCATCCGGAAGTTTTTTGGCATCAATTTTCGTAAACTCATCTTGTGGAGCTTGTGCCTGCGTTTCTACTGCCGTAGAGTTTTCAACTTCCTGTGCAAATGCTACAGAACTACCTAATCCCATTACCAATGCTACTGCTACTAATACCTTTTTCATGATCGTAATTTTTTTAATGATTATTAAAATTCTAACCTGTTATCTCTTGTACAAATAGTATTGCAAACGGGATGCCAAAAAAACATTTGAAATATAAATCATTGAAAATTAATGTGTTGGTTGTTTGGGATAATGGTGGTGTGAAATAAATTATGTGGAATAGTGTAGAATTGGGGAACACAGTATTGGGGAAAATAATATAAAGGGTGAGTATTGCTGTCGTCCGAATGTTTGAAGGTGTCATTCCAAAACCACTATTTATAGGTATTGTGTGTCAAAGTGAAATACCGTAATTTTACGTCCGGAAACAAAACGCTGTTCGTCATATGCAAACACTCAAATCGGATATACGCAACCGGATTCTGTCGGCCGCAAAAGAGCAATTTGTGCAGAGAGGATATTTGAAGACCTCTATGCGCGAAATAGCCGATGCTGTAGATGTAGGCGTAGGAAATCTCTATAACTATTTTGAGAATAAAGATGAGTTGTTTTGTGTGATACTTCGTCCTGTATCGGATGCTTTGGAGCGAATGCTGCAGGAACATCATGGAGCCAAAGGAGCAGATATTATGCTTATATGTTCCGAAGAGTATCTCAAGTCTGCTGTCGATGAATATATATCCTTGATAAACAAGCATGGTGAGCTGATGAAGATTCTATTGTTCCATTCACAAGGCTCTTCATTGGAAACATTCAGGGAAGACTATACAAACCGTTCGACGGAGATGGTTAAAACATGGTTTGCCGAAATGAAAGAGAAGCATCCGGAAATCAATGTGGTGGTATCGGATTTTATGATCCATCTGCAAGCAGTCTGGATGTTCACCCTTTTTGAAGAAATGTTGAAGCATGCTATCGATAGCAAGGAAATGGAGTATATCGTGCATGAGTATATATTGTTTGAAATTCAAGGTTGGAGGGCTTTGCTGAGAGTATGAGCAATAGAAGACAAAAATATAAATCGCCGTTTACCGGATTAAAATTGAGAAGAGAATCTTTACGAAGGTTCTCTTCTTTTTTTGTGAACGATTTTGAATACCGTTCATTTTTCAGCGCTACTCTGACACTAACATCATAAAAGTATAGAATGAAACAAAAACATGAATTTGAAAACATCGTGGCGGAAACATTATTGATTCCGCTTTACATGAGAGCCAAGGAGAACCGTCGGAAAAATCCGATTCTATGTGACAAATTGGCTGAGCAACTGGTTGAGAACATCGAATATGATTATTCCAGGTTCGATGGGGCCAAGTTGAGTGAAGTAGGTTGTGTGATACGCGGTTGGTATTTTGATCATGCTATCCGGCGGTTCATTGACACTCACACCCGCCCGGTAGTGGTAAATGTGGGTTGCGGACTCGATACCCGTTATCAGCGTGTCGGAAATGATGGAAAGGCCGTATTTTATGAGTTGGATCTACCGGAGGTTATTGCTATACGTCGTCGGTTGATACCCGAACCGGAGAATGATTGTTACCTGTCTGCATCGTTGTTGGAAACCGATTGGATGGATAGGATCCGACTCCTTCATCCCAATGGAGATTTCATCTTTGTTGTGGAAGGAGTATTGATGTATTTTCGTGAGGAACAGGTACGGACATTTCTACATAACATAACCATGCGCTTCGAAGGCGGCGAGTTGTGGTTCGATGTATGCGGAACGATGATGAGCCGATGTGGTGTGAAGCCCGACTCCTTGAGGGAACATAAGGCGCAGATACGTTCGGGGATAGATGACGGGCATATGGTGGAGTTGTGGGAACCCGGATTGCATTTGTTGGAACAGGCCAATTATATGAAATTTTTCCGTTCCCGTTGGGGATTTTTTTTCGGGCAGATATTGGGCAGGATGACGAAGTTGTGCTACAAGTTCAGTTCCATGCTCGGGTATAAAATAGGATAAATAAATTGGTTGATCATGGTAAATAAGAAGAAAGAAGGGCTGTCCCGTCTGTTTGAGATTGCAGGACAGAAAAAAAGTCTGCTTCTGTTGGCAGGCTTGTTATCGGCTGGGAGCGCGGTGTGTATGCTCATACCTTATTGGGCGATCTACCGGATACTCTATGAATTGTTGAACCATAGCCGGGAGCTGTCGTCCATCGATGAGACCAATATGATTCGTTGGGGTTGGATAGCCTTTGGCGGGCTGATCGGCGGATTATTGTTGCTGTATGCTTCCCTGATGTCATCTCATGTGGCAGCATACCGTATTCTCTACGGACTGCGTGTCCGGTTGACGGAACATATCGGGAGATTGCCGCTGGGTTATCTGAACGGGACATCAACGGGAGCCATCAAGAAGACGATGGAGCAGAATGTAGAAAAGATAGAGAACTTCATAGCCCACACGATTCCCGATTTGGTGAACGTTATGGCAACAGTAGTGGTGATGTTCCTCATTTTCTTTTCGCTCGATGGATGGCTGGCAGGTGTCTGTTTGGCAGTGATCGTACTAAGTATATTCTTGCAATTTTCCAATTTCATGGGAAAAAAGGCACGGGAATTTACACGCATCTATTACAACGCGCAAGAGCAGATGAGTGCTTCTGCCGTGCAATATGTGCGCGGAATGCCTGTGGTGAAAATCTTTGGACAGAGTGTCCGCTCATTCCGTCAGTTCAATGCCGAAATCGAAGCTTACAAGACCTATGCATTGAAAGTTTGCGACACTTACGAATCGGGTATGACATATTTTACCGTACTGCTCAATTCGATTGTCACCTTCATTCTCCCTGTCGGTATTTTACTAATGCAAAATGACTCCCGGAGTCTTACGCTGGCAGCTGTATGGCTTTTCTTTATCATACTCGGTCCGGGCGTGGCTTCACCCGTCTATAAGTTGATGTATCTGGGCAGCAGTACGCGGGAAATCAATGAAGGTGTATCGCGTATTGATCGTATTCTTGAAAATCAGCCGGTCTCGGAACCTGCTTGTCCGAAAATTCCCGCGACGTATGATATAGAGTTTCGTCATGTCTCGTTTTCCTATGAAAACAAGGAGCAGGCTACTCGTACCGAAGCGTTGCACGATCTCTGTTTCACGGCCCCTCAAGGTAAAATTACCGCTTTTGTCGGTCCGTCGGGAAGTGGTAAATCTACCGTCGCCAATCTGATTCCCCGGTTTTGGGATGTGGAGCAGGGAGAAATCCTTATCGGCAATGTGAATGTGAAGGATATTGCAACGGAGCAGTTAATGGATCTCGTTTCGTTCGTCTTTCAGGATACGTTCCTTTTTTACGATACACTCTATGAAAATATTGCCGTAGGTTCGTCCAAGGCAACGAGAGATACGGTCATTGCTGCCGCTCGTGCTGCGCAATGCCATGAGTTTATCGAGAAGTTACCGAACGGATACGAAACACGTATCGGAGATAAAGGTGTTTTCCTTTCCGGTGGTGAAGCACAACGAGTCTGTGTGGCACGGGCTATTTTGAAGAATGCTCCTATACTTGTACTGGATGAAGCAACGGCTTTTGCCGATCCCGAGAACGAGTACAAGATGCAGCAGGCTTTGAAATCACTTATTAAGGATAAGACGGTCATCATCATAGCCCACCGCCTTTCTTCCATTGTATCGTCCGACCGGATCATCGTACTGAAAGATGGAAGGGCAGTACAATGCGGACGGCATGAAGAACTTTCCTCTCAAGAAGGGGTATATAAAAAGATGTGGAATGCTTATACGAGTGCGTTCCGCTGGCAATTGAATGTGAAACAAGAAAAAGAATAGAGAATGAGTGCAATAAGAAATATTACAATAGGCCGTACGGAAAGGCTTTATAAACCTGTAGGCTACACTATGCTTGCCAATTTGGTGAACATTGTTCCTTTTTGCCTTTCTATCGAGGCGATTCGTATTATATTCCGTGCTTTTAACGGAGGCGGGCAATCGCTTGATACCACCCGGTTGTGGTGTATATTTGGCTGTATGACAGGTTATATAGCTGTTATGGTACTGGCGGAAAGGGCTGCCTATCGTGCCAATTTCCGTGGTGCTTACGAAATGAGTGCATCGGGACGCATCTCTTTGGCAGAACATTTACGCAAACTTTCGTTAGGTTTTCTGGGTAAACGGGATCCGGGTGATTTATCATCCATGCTTATTACCGATTTTACAATGGCGGAAACAGGTATCTCGCATTATTTGCCTCAACTGATGGGAGCATTGGTGATGCCTGTACTGGCTTTTGTTTCGCTTCTTTGGATCGATTGGCGCATGGCGGTCGCCATGTTCGTGGCTCTTCCGTTTGCAATGGGCATTTTGTGGTTGAGCACGAGCGTACAGGAGAGGCTGAGTGGCAGGCAGATCAAAGCAAAAGTCAATGCCGGAAACCGCCTGGAAGAGTACCTGCAAGGCATCCGGGTGATGAAAGCCTACAATCTGCTGGGTGATCGTTTTGTTCGGTTGCGTGATGCTTTTGCCGAATTACGTCGTGCCTGCATTCGGTTGGAGGCTCTATTGGGACCTTTTGTTCTATTGGCTATTACACTCGTGCGTGCAGGATTGACATTGATGGTACTGTGCGGAACATACCTGCTTTTAGGTGGCCAGTTGTCGATTCTCACGTTTGTCATGTTCCTTGTTGTCGGTTCCCGTGTATTCGACCCGCTGACTTCCGCTCTTACCAATTTTACAGAGTTCCGTCATTTTTCTATTTCGGGAGGACGTATTCTTTCTCTTATGAACGAACCCGAAATGAAAGGGACAAAAGAAGCTCCCGAAGACGGTAATATCATCTTTGAAAATGTGTCATTCGGCTATCAGGAGAAAGAGGTCCTACATGGCATTTCTGTCATTTTATCGCGAAATTCACTGACAGCTCTTGTTGGCCCGTCAGGAAGTGGAAAGAGTACGGTAATGAAACTTTGTGCCCGTTTTTATGATCCGACAAAAGGGCGTATACTGTTTGGTGGAGTACCGGTACGAGAGATTGAACCTGAAAAATTGATGAGTCGTATTTCGATGGTTTTTCAGGATGTTTATTTATTTCAGGATAGCATACGCAACAATATTCGGTTTGGTAAAAGTGATGCCACAGATGAAGAGATTGTAGCAGCGGCCAAAAAGGCCTGTTGTCACGACTTTATCATGCATCTGCCACATGGTTACGATACAATGGTGGGAGAGGGAGGCTGTACGTTATCAGGTGGTGAAAAACAACGGCTTTCCATTGCGCGTGCCATGCTGAAAGACGCACAGATCGTTCTGCTGGACGAGGCAACTGCTTCGCTTGATCCCGAGAACGAAGTAGAGATACAGAAGGCTATCGATACGTTGATTAAAGGACGAACGGTTATCGTTATCGCCCATCGTCTCAAGACAATAATGGGGGCCGACCACATCGTTGTCTTATCCGATGGAAAAGTGGAAGAACAAGGTACGCATTCGGAATTGATGTGCCGGGATGGTTTATATCGGAAGCTCTGGAACATTCAAGAAAGTACATTGGGATGGACATTATAGTGGGTTATTGTAACTTATATGAATGAAGTGAAATGCAGACTTCACATCCGGACTGTGCCGGATGGATGAAAAGAGGTGCTTTTGTCCGGAGCAACGCACTTCTTCAAAGAAGCTGCATTTTATAGGTTCCGCTATGGGTTGCTTTATGTCAGTCTTGCTACCCGGGCCCATCAGTCCGGATATCTGCGTTCTTCAGCCCGGGCTGCGGGGGGGGGATGGGACTGGGCAGCAGAGACTTTGGGTGGGAGATGGAAGATTGAAATGCATTCGGTCCATCGGTTATGCATGGTTGCAAAACTTTTATTTATGGAGTCTGTTTAGCGGTAGGATCACGGAAAAACGAGAACCTTCTTTCAGTTGCGAATATACATTAATCGTACCTCCCAGACCTTCTACAATAGTTTTGCAGACTGAAAGTCCTAAACCGGCACCCTGTACGAATGAATTGATTTTATAAAAGCGCTCGAATACTTTTTTATATTGATCGCTTGGAATACCGCAACCGGTATCGGCAACGAATACATATATTTTCTCACCATGATCCGACAGGGCATATCCGATATCTATATGCCCTTTTACTGTAAATTTTGCCGCATTATCCAACAAGTGCTCTATCACTTGCCGTAGGCGCACAGCATCTGTTTCTATTTCAACATTATCTGTGGGTAGCAGCAAATTAAACTGTACCTCCTGAGGTATTCTGTTTTCATATTTCTGATAGATTTCTGTCAGAAGTCGGGTAAGTGGATATATTGTAAACTTAAAAGTCATCGTGTCGGACTCTATACATGAAAGATCAAGGACATCCGAGACCAGTGTGAGCAGATAATTACAGTTTTTACTGATTAATGCCGAGTAATCTCTGGCTTCCTCCGTATCCAAGTCGACAATCCCGCCTGCAATAAGATTGGAGAAACCGACAATAGCATTCAGGGGAGTTCGTATTTCATGACTCATGTTAGCCAGAAATGCACTTTTGAGTCTGTCGCTTTCTTGGGCTTTATTGCGTGCAGCGCGCAATTTATCTTCAGTATTTTTATGCTCCTGAATGCTATGGCATACGCCTACAATACGATAAGGTGAACCGTCATTGGTTTTGCTGAGATACATCGACTGTTCAGAAAACCACTCCCAACTTCCATCGCCCCGTTGCAGCCGATAGGAGAATGAATCGGGTATTTCTTTTTCTGATAACTGTTTTTGCAAAGCATCTGCAAGCATATCCCGTTCGTTGGGATGTACTCTGGAGAAGAACTTCTCGATTGTTATCTCACAGTCTCCTGCCGGGATACCCAGATAAGAAAACCAGTGGGCATCGATTAACATTTTATTACGTTTCAAGTCGAAAAACCATGGAAAGATCTTTGTCCTTGCCAGAATCATGCTCAGAAGGTGTTCATGCGTTACTTCATCCATTGTATTACGGAATGCTAATAAATAACGTCCGGTCTCCAACTGCATGATACACCCACTGGCAAAGAATTGCACCTTCGTTTCCAGAGAACGTATCAAAGTGTCTATTGGCAATTTCTCCATATCCGTTTCCGAAGACTTCAATCGGGCGATCAGTTCCGGGAAGATATCTTTTTCTTGGTGGATGATTGAAATGATGTCTGTTATTTTATGTCCGGAAGGATCCCGGGGGATCTGTAAATCCTCGCATGCCAAGTTGTTGATACCGGAAATGATTTGTTCGGTATTGAAAAAGATCACACCGGTCTGCATGGTTTCAAGAATCCTGGCGGAATAATCATTGGCTTCCGGATAGCCATTTCCTTTTTGAGTTTCCCCGTTTCGGAGTAGCGCCGTTTTTGATTTAATAGAAGAATTCGACATTTATATTTTTATTAGAGTAAAAACATGTTTTCCAAACAATGCATTTATAGACAAAGGTATTTATAAAACTGTATCTATTGTTATTTGGGCAATTATTGCCTATTAATAGTGAAAAACACATCATTTCTTTAGTTGGCTATATTTTCCGTTTAGATAAGTGTGAGAACTGACCGGGTTAAAAAAGATGAAATAGAATGGTGGTTGTTTGATAAAAAGGAACTTTTTCTGTCCTTTGCAGTACCTCCGTCACATAAAACTTTGGAATGAACGCAAAATGGCAGATAATGTAAAAGCAAACAAAATGAACTCTCAGGCCGACGATGACATTGGATTTGGGATCTATACGGATATTGCAGATCTTCCTATGACCGGTTGTCCGTCTTATATTGAAGAGGGGATCGGCGGTGTATGCGAATCGGGTACGGCAACTATCGTAGTTTTTGATGTTCCATTCCAAATCGTACCGAATGTGGTCATTACCCTGATGCCGTGGCAACTCGTTTTTATCAAAGAGATTAGTGAGGATTTCAGGATCACTTTTTTCAAAATTTCCAAAGATATGTTTTCAGAAACTCTGAGTACATTATGGAGACCCGCTTCCGGGTTTTTGCTGTACATGCGCAAGCATATTGTATCAATCCCGGACGGGGAGTTGATCGGTCGTTTTTTGGCGTATTGTAATCTTCTGGTATACAGGATGAAGCATACACCGCAAAATTGTCGTCAGGAATCAATCATGCAACTGTTAAGGGTTTACTTCTGGGATGTCTATACTGTGTATATCAATGATCCTCAGGCTGAGAAGAGTCTGAAGTTTACACGTAAAGACGAATATGTCTATCAATTTGTACGTCTGATTATAGAAGATCATTCTCCGGATAAAGATGTGGCCTATTTTGCACAGAAACTGGGTATTTCTCCCAAAAGGCTCACAAATCTTATCCGGAGTATCAGTGGTCAATCAGCGCGTGAATGGATTGTTTATTATACCATTCTTGAGATCAAGTCATTGTTACGGGAGTCATCCCTGGACATTAAGTCGATTGCCGCCAGGGTTAATTTTCCCGATCAAACGACATTGAGTAGGTATTTTCGTCATTATACCGGAGTAACGCCATCCCAATACAGAAAAAATATTTATTTTTGATCTGAATCAGATTCGGGAAATTTTGTTAATTGGTCTTTGGGTTTTATCTGATCAGACTCAGGCTGCCGGTTGCTTTATTTATAGCTTTCTTCTCTGCACAAATACCGATACCTACATAGTGCAGATCATCTTCATTGGCACTATACATTTCACGTTCATATTCATCATAAGTTCTGGATTGTTGGGCAATAGTGGAAAAGTCAACCAGTACCAGATCTTCAATTTCTAAAGAGTGGAAATAGTTCCGGAGCTCTTTTATCTTCTCCTGTGAAGCTCCAAGTATAGGAATCGGCAGTTGTGTTATGCCCAAATGCCTTTCACCTTGTTTATCATATACATCATGACTCACAATGTTGCTGACTCTGCACCCTAGCGTCATGGATAAGACACTGGCAATATTGGCTACTATGCCCGTAGGTTGAGCGTTATCGATCACTAAAACACATTTGTGTGTGGCATTTGAAAGAATCTTTGTTTCCATATATTCTATATACTTTTGTACCTGCAAAGGTATCTATAATGGATTATTTTCCTATGTCTCAACTAAAAATACGATATAATTCCTATATTTGCCCGTATCTTTATCCGATTTTCCTGAAAAGGCGAATCGAAAACATTAAAAATAGGAAAAAAGACTATGGGGCAATTAGACAAAACGGATGTTGAAATACTTCAGGTATTACAGAAAGATGCGAAAGTGAACACTAAAGAGCTTTCTGAGAAGCTCCATATATCAAAAACGCCGATATATGAACGCATCAAACGACTCGAAAATGATGGGTATATAAAAGGATATGTCGCTTTGGTGGATAATAAAAAAGTCGGATTGCCTTTGATTGTTTTCTGTAATGTCTCTCTGGCAGTTCACGACGACGAACATATAAAGCGCTTTCAAGAGGAGATCAAGGAGATCGATGAAATTATGGAGTGCTATTCTACCGGCGGTATTTATGATTTTTTCATTAAGGTGGTCTTGAAAGATCTGGATGCCTATAACCGATTCGTTTTTGAGAAACTGACTAAAGTTCACGGTATAGTTAAGATGCAGAGTTCGTTTGTTCTTAGTGAGATTAAACATACGACAGTTTTGAATATAGACCGATGACCTTATGCGCAGATGGGTGATGAATAGCTGCGATAAAGAAATTATGGAGGGAGTAGCGCTTTCCAATTCAGGAAGATATTTTCATCTTCGTTGAACGGCGGAAGTAATATTTTTATGGAGTCATCCATCATGGATGTCTGATACTTCCTTTCTAATTTTTTATAATTTTTTTATTGACGCGGGCTATAGCATAGTTTTCATCGGGTTGCACTCCAATACATTTTCTGACTTCGACTTCCGGATGAAGCATACATAGCAAAAAGGCTGACCATTCGTAAGTATACCAATATCCGTTGATGTAATTTAAATAAATGCCATTTCTGTTATTTTGTTCCCGGCGTAATACAATCTCTATTTTTTCCATGTTTTAGGGTCGGAACTTCTTATTTTGCAATTTTTTCTCTGAATTCGCTCGGAGTGATTCCAAGTCTTTTTTTACAGTAAGTAGTGAAATGTGAAGGTGAAGCAAAATGAAAGGTTCTGGCTATTTCACTGATCGGTATATTACGATTGGCTAATTGCCCTTTAATATGGCGTGTTTTTTGATTAAGAATCCAATTGTAGGGAGTATCGTGAAAGCAGCTTTTGAATTTACGATTGAAAGAACGTTCGGAACAATGATATAATTGTGCAAACTGTTTGATGTTTCGTATCTGCAGGTAGTTTTCCAATACGAAACTTTTGAAATTCGGATCTCGCCCTGTGATGGGCATCAGGAAGTGGGCCATATCTGTTCGATTGTAGAATGTACCGAATACCATGAATATCTCTTTCTGTTTCAGTTCATGCATATGACTACACTGAACTTTCTGTTTGAGATAGAAGCAAATACTGTCCAACACATGTCGTAGCGGAGGACAGATAGATAAGGAATAAAAACAACTCTTTTCAGACTCAAGATGAATGGCAGACAATTCAATCGACATTTTACTGTGAAGATTGACTTGATTGTCGAAGAACAGTAGTATAAATTCTGTTTCTGTCATGCTTTTGCTTTGATTAGGATCGTTTTGGGGAAAGAGAACCATGTGCCCTTCAACGATGTGCTGATCGTGAAACTCGCTGCAGGATGTCAGTATTTCCCCTTTTAAAAGAAATAAGATACACGAGTGGTGATGGTTATCTATCTTAAAATCGCCCCCGGAGAAGAGTCTTTGATGAATAAAGCATATATTGTAATCTGATACATAATTGAGGCAAGTGGTGTGTCGTTCTATATGTAATAATTTCATAGTTAAACTATTTCTTGTTTAATAATTATACGAAAACAAAAAAACAGAGCGGGAAGTTTTATATTAAAAAGACACAATGTTCTATAATCGTGCCATCTTTTTTCTTTTTGTTTTTTTATAGTTATATCTGCCTTTCGCTTTCATTTTTTTATCTATTTTTGTCTTTTTCATAGATTATATACCCAAAGGGAATTAATATCATGATACAGACAATACAAGTACAAGGAACAGAAAAACGCTTATACCAACTTATTGCTCCATTGGTGATGAATCCGGATGTTTTAAGTGCAAATAATAATTATCCTTTTAAAACGACAGAACAATACGTGTGGTTCATTGCTATTGATAAAAAATCGGTTGTTGGTTTTATGCCGGTGGAGCATAGAAGGAGCGGATGCGTAATCAACAACTATTATGTCAGCGGTGATAACCGTGAAACACTCTCATTATTAATCTCCAGTGTTTTGGAAGCAATCGGAAAAGAAGTACGTTTGTTTGCCGTTGTTATGGTCAACCATCAGGCTGTATTTGAGGAACACGGGTTTATAATGGAGAAGGCATGGAAACGTTATGTAAAAATGCAAAAAGATGAATGATGACTAAAACTACAACTGTACCTAAAAATGTGTATGAACTGGCGCAAGAACGTTTGCGTATCGTCTTCAATGAGTTCGATAATGTCTATCTTTCCTTTTCGGGAGGAAAAGATAGCGGAGTGCTGTTGAGCTTATGTATTGATTATATTCGCCGGAATAACCTGAAGATAAAACTCGGGGTTTTCCATATGGATTATGAGATACAATATAAGATGACGATTGACTATATAGCCCGTATGTTGGAAGACAATAAGGATATTCTTGAAGTATACCGGGTTTGTGTACCTTTCAGGGTAGCTACCTGTACTTCCATGTACCAGTCTTTCTGGCGTCCGTGGGAAGATAGTAAAAAAGACCTCTGGGTACGTCCGTTACCTGAGAATGCCATGACTAAAGAAGACTTTCCTTTTTATAATACACAAATGTGGGATTATGAGTTCCAAATGCGTTTTGCCAGTTGGCTTCATGAGAAAAAGGATGCCGTGCGCACCTGCTGTCTGATCGGTATTCGTACGCAGGAAAGTTTCAATCGTTGGCGCTGTATTTACCTCAATCGCAAGTACCAGATGTATCATCGTTATCGGTGGACTTCGAAGGTAGGAAACGATATCTTTAATGCATATCCTATATACGACTGGAAAACTACGGATGTATGGACTGCTAACGGAAAGTTTAAGTGGGATTACAATAAACTATACGACTATTACTATTGGGCGGGAGTCAATCTGGAACGTCAGCGCGTTGCCAGCCCGTTCATAGGTGAGGCACAAGAGAGTCTGGCACTTTACCGAGCCATCGATCCGAATACGTGGGGGAAAATGATAGGCCGTGTCAATGGAGTGAACTTCACGAGTATGTATGGAGGAACCCATGCGATGGGATGGCAGTCCATTAAGCTTCCGGAAGGATATACCTGGCGGGAATTCATGTATTTTCTGCTTTCCACTTTGCCCGACCGTGCCCGAAACGGATATCTCCGGAAGTTACAGGTCAGTGTACAATTCTGGCGTAATAAGGGAGGGTGTCTGAGTGACGAAACTATTCGTAGGCTGAATGAAGCCAAGGTACCTATTATTGTAATGGACAACTCCAATTATAAAACGACCAAGAAGCCGGTCCGCATGGAATATCAGGATGATATTGATATTCCGGAGTTCAGGGAAATCCCCACCTACAAGCGCATGTGCATCTGTATTCTGAAAAATGATCATGCTTGCAAGTATATGGGATTCTCTCCGACAAAAGAGGAAATGAGTAAACGAAATCAAGTAATCGAACAATATAAAAACATATTGCAATGAGTATAAAGAAAAGTCCGGTATATAATGTAATAGCAGTTCCCGTAGAAAAAGTACAGGCCAACGATTACAATCCGAATGTGGTGGCTCCTCCGGAGATGAGGCTTCTTGAACTTTCTATCTGGGAAGACGGCTTCACTATGCCCTGCGTCTGCTATTATGATAAGGAAAAGGATGTTTATATCCTTGTCGACGGTTTCCACCGTTATTCTGTGCTGAAGACTTCGAAACGTATCTTTCAGAGAGAAAACGGGATGTTGCCTATTGTGGTAATCGAAAAGGATCTTTCCAATCGTATGAGTTCCACTATCCGCCATAATCGTGCCCGGGGTACGCACAATATAGAACTGATGTGCCATATTGTTGCCGAACTTGATAAGGCAGGCATGTCCGATCAATGGATTATGAAGAATATCGGTATGGATCGGGACGAGTTGTTGCGCTTAAAGCAAATATCGGGTTTGGCCGATCTGTTTGCCAATCGTGACTTCAGTGTTCCCGAAGATGACCAGCCGGGAAATGTAGATAAGAAACCTACTCGTTAAAGTTTGCCTTGCAGGCGTGGATTTTATAGATGCATATACTGTCGTCAGCAGATATATGCCGTATAGAATCTATGCCTGTTTTTTTGCCTCTCTGTTTGTCCGAATCGCAACGTTCGGTTACCTTATTTGCGGAAAATGAAACTGCACAGAACTTTTCCCTCCCTTTTTTATATTTAGCAACTTCACTTCATTAAAGCCCCATTATTAGAAGTTTTATTACTCTTTCTTCCTCTATAAGAGAAATGAATACAATTTCCGGAATGATACAATTCCGCGATATTTGTCATATTCATTTTGAGCAAGTTTTAGTCAGTATATATAATAGAAGAAACGAGTATGAAAAATCTAATTCTGTTTGGAGCCGCAATATCGATTTCAGTAGCTGTAAGTGCACAGCATGTCGCTCTGAAAAATAATCTCCTGTACGATGCTACCACCACACCCAATCTGGCATTAGAGGTAGGGTTGGGGAAGAAGACCACGCTTGACCTGTATGGCGGCTATAATCCGTTTACGTTCGGAAATCACAAGCGTTTCAAGCACTGGCTGGCACAGCCGGAATTCCGTTACTGGACCTGTGAGCGTTTCAATGGAACCTTCTGGGGGGTACATTTGCATGGAGGTGAGTTTAGCGTGGCCGGTATCAGTTTACCTTTCAAAATATTCCCTTCTCTTAAAGACCATCGCTATGAAGGATACTTCTATGGAGGAGGTGTCAGTGTGGGACATCAATGGCTGTTGAGTAAACATTGGAGCCTGGAGGCCTCGGTCGGAGTGGGATATGCTTATTGGGTATACGATAAGTATCGTTGTGTGAATTGCAGTCCTAAAATAAAGAGTGGGCATAAAAACTATGTCGGTCCTACCAAAGCGGCTGTTTCATTGGTCTACTTTATTCGCTAAGTTGAATTTGATAAAAAATGAAAGATATGAAAAAGTTTTATTTTCTGATATTGGGCATCGCCCTCTGCGACATGGTTGCGCAGGCGCAAAATTCATACGAAGGTCATATCGGCTTCGGACAACACCATGTGGTTCGGAAAGGAGGGGAGTTGAACGTGGAGGTATCCCTTGATTTAGGGGCTGTAAAGCTGGCTGCACAGCAAATGATTGTGCTTACACCGGTCTTGCGATCTACAGAAGGAGAAGAACAACAGCTATTAGCTCCGGTAGTGATAGCCGGACCCCGTCGCTATCGGGTGCTGAAACGATCTTTAGCTTTCGGCACTGACAATTTTGAAATGTCTCCTATGCTTGTCGAGAAACGAAAGAGCGGTACTCCCCAGACTGTGAATCTTCACTTCGGATTACCCTATCATGAATGGATGCGCCGGGCAGAGCTGATTTTACGTGAAGAGGTGACCGGTTGTGCCGATTGTCCTGTCAGTCAGGGTGACCATACCGTTATAACATCGGTATTCGACGAACAATTTACACCTCGTTATGAGCTGAGTTATGTGACTCCGCCGGTAGAACCGTTGAAGCAGCGTAGCGAGACACATACAGCCTATCTGAATTTTGAGGTGGACAAATATGTATTGCTGCGCAATTATAAGAATAATGCCAACGTGCTTGCTGATGTCGACCGGATTGTCAATGAGATACAAAACGATTCCAACCTGACCGTAACGGAATTTCGGGTGACAGGCTATGCATCTCCTGAAGGTAACTATAGCCGCAACATGAAGTTGTCCGAAAACCGTGCATTGGCATTTGTCGGTTATCTGCAGAATCACGGAGGAGTTGACGAATCTCTGTTGACAGTCGATTGGAAAGGAGAAGACTGGTCCGGCCTGCGTCGTGAAGTTGCGGCTTCGAGTCTGATTGATAAGGGAGCTATACTTGCCGTTATCGACGGATATACGGATTTCGCCACACGAAAAAATCGGTTGCAGGCGCTGAATGGAGGAACTACCTACCGGATGTTACTGAGGGACTATTATCCGCCTTTACGTCGTAATGAATATACCATTTCTTATGTGGCGCGTGCTTTCAATGTAGACGAGGCGAAGCAACTTATTAAAACCAAACCTCAGTACCTCAGTCTGAATGAAATGTTTCTCGTGGCGAATACTTACCCCAAGGACAGCGGTGAATTTAAAGAGGTGTTTGACATTGCTGCCCGCATTTATCCCGATGACCCGGTAGCGCGGCTCAACACTGCGGCACTTGAACTGGAGAATGGCGCTATAGATGCTGCCATAGTCCGACTTCAGAAGTCGGATATGCCTGAAGCATGGAATAATTTAGGAATCGCATACATCTTGAAACAAGATTATAAGAAAGGAGGAGAGTATCTGGAAAAAGCGATTGATGCCGGCATTCAAGCGGCAGCATATAATATGGGGCAATTAGCAGCTTGGCTAAAGACCCAGGAGTGACTTATAAATGTATTTTTTTTAATTAAACAATTGTAGAACTATGAAAGTAGAATGGAAAAAACTAATGTTCGGCCTCGCAATCGGAGCCGGAATGATGATGATGGCATCTTGTAGTGATGAAGAGAATTTTGACCCTGGTGGAAGTACCGGTAAGGAAACTCCGGAACCGACCGAGAAAGCATTTCTCTCCATGCGCCTGTCTACCGGTTCGTTGGCCGGTACCCGGGTGGCAGTCGACCCGACAACTTCGGGACGTACTGAAGAGCAAGTCGTGAATCATGTACGCATGGTGCTGTATGAAACCAAGAATAATACCGTGCGTTACTCTTGGGACCTGAATGTATCTACTGACGGAATGAATGAATTTACCGGAGGAGATGTAGTGAGAGGAGAAGATGTGCCATCGGCTACGCCGACTGTGAGTCGTTTTGTTACAGTAGGTCGTGAAGTGGTGAAACAGGATTATGAGTTATTGATATTGATCAATCCTCCCGGTGAATTGCTGGAGATTACCGGACAGGGAAATCCCAGAAGTTATTTATCGCGTGCAGCCAATATGACAAAAGAGTCGCTGATACAGCCTTATGGTATTGCTGCCGATAATAACTTTTATATGACTAATCATCAGGACCTTATTTTTGTTCCTGAGGTGGAGTTGAGGGATAATCAACGGATGGCCGAAGAAAATCCGGTAAGGGTCGAGGTGGAACGTGCGGTAGCTAAAGTCGTTGTCAGCGGAGTGCCTGAGGTAGTACCGCACGGTGATCGGATTGACAATCTGAAATGGGGACTGGATGTGACCAATATGTATACCTACTGGATGCGTAAGATGACTTTTATAGCTAACTCGGGTGGTGTTCCGAATGAAATGGAACAACTCAATGCCGGATACCGCGAGGAACGCTATGCCGAAGATCCTAACTTTACAAGATTCAGTTCCTGGAATGGAGGAAACCCTGTCGGACAGTTTGAGTATTTGTCAGGAACTCCGGAGTTGAGCAAGAATTTTGATGACTATGATTATACGCTGGAAAATACGATGGACGCTGCCGACCAGCGGCATGACGTAACTACCCGTGTAGTGATTAGCGGAACTTACACGCCGAATGGCTTCGGATCGGTTGCGACTCGTAACGGAGGGGGCATCAGTTTCTACTATTTCAAAGGCAATGCTATCAGAGTGGAAGCCATGCGGGATATGGTAAATGACAGGGGGCAGATTCCTCAGGAATTACGTGATGCAGGTTTGGAACAGGCTATAGAGAACGTACTGGCCTGGAACCCGAATGCATTTAATTCACCTACGGCTTCTTTTTCGGAGGGTGGCATTAATTTCTACTATCAGGGAGTGTGCTATTATACGGTTCTGATTCGTCATTTCTCCAATAACATGGTACCTGTATTGATGGGATACGGACGCTATGGTGTGGTACGGAATAATGTATATCAGCTTAGTATCAATAAGATTATCGGTCCGGGACAGCCGGTGATCAATCCTCCCGGGACAGATCCGGATGACGAAGACACTTCCTGGATCTCGGCTGACGTCAACATTATGCGGTGGTATATCCGTAATCAGAATGTAGAGGAACTTTTATAAATTCTTTCTTATAAACTAAACTGAAGTAACTATGAACAGATTTATCGGATACATACAGGTTGCATGTTGCTGCCTTCTGCTATGTGCTTCCTGCGTCAGAGACGGGATGGATGAAGATTGCAACTCTTATGTCCGCTTTGTATACGACTACAACCTGGAATACATAGACTTGTTTCATAAGCAGGCAACCAAGATGAACCTGTATGTATTCGATGAAAAAGGTGTATTTGTGACAGAATTGAAAGAAGAATCCGGTGCTTTTGCACCGGATTACCTGATGACTTTACCCGGAGCCATGGCAGGCAGAAGATATATTTTTGTGGCTTGGTCGGGGTTGTATGGCGAGTCGTATGACAAAGTTACCCTGACTCCCGGGGTATCTACGTTGGAAGATCTGGAAGTCAGTGTCAACAATCTGAAAACCTGGATTGGAGGAGGGGTGGTCGACAGAGAACTCCATTTACTGTGGCATGGCAAACAGACGGAGGTATCTCCACAGTATAATAATGATATCACCACTGTCTCTTTGCTGAAGAATACGAAGAAATTCCGTATCATCATGCAGATGCTCGACGACAGCAGTATTCACGTGGATGATTATGATTTTCGAATTATTTCGCCCAATGGGAGGTACAACCATGAAAATGGGCTTTTGGGAGACGAAACGGACGAGAAAGTGGAATATACTGCTTATCATACCGAAGACGATCCTGAGACCGGAGCTATAGCCGAACTGAATACGTTGCGTCTGATGACTGATACCGAAAACAGATTGGTTATCACGCATAAGTCATCGGGTAATGTGATTCTTGACATCCCCTTGAATAAATATCTTAATGCGCTGAGGCTTCAGCAATATGCTGATATACCCTTGCAGGAATATCTGGACCGTGCCGATAAACACGGTATTATTCTATTCTTTAAAGGTATGGATGGCAACGGAAATTATATAAGTGTGGATGTACAGATCAACGGTTGGCTGATCCGGAAGCAAGAGGTCGATGGAGTTTAAGTATCAGGGTGTAGCTATCCGTTCCGGATGGCTACACCCTAATGCCGATATGGCTACACCCTTTCTTCTGCAGGGTGTAGCCATATTTTTATACAGGTATTGGTCGGTCGGGGGTTACAGGGTGTCGATGAAACTCTTCTGCTGTTCCAGGAAAGTAATTCTTTGGGACTCTCCGCTTTCTGAAATCAGTGTGGAGTGTCTTTTCAATGATTGTATCCAGTCTTTTTGTATGCCGCAAATTCGTGGGCTTTGAGAGTCCATTGAGTTAATAGAATATACCCGGAGGAGACTGATTTGGAAATCTTTCTTTTCTATATAGCTGTAGGTTGCTTCAAAATCGATATTGGATAAGTAAATGGCTACTTTGTTTCCGTTACTGAATTCACCTTTTGCGGATATCTGTTCCAGTTCATGCAGCAACAGCTCCAGTTCGTTTTTTAAATGTATCAGGTCTGTTTCCGAAATCAGATTGAGGCCGGCAAAATACTTCATCTCTTTTACAAACGAGTAGAAGACATTGCTGTCCCATATAAAACAGGTCTTTCTGCACGCTTTGACAGCCTCACTCAACAGTTTATGGGCATGGACCGCTTTGTCCGGTATGTGCATTCCCGATAAGCTGTTTGGGGTACGTATTTTTCCATTTTGATAAATCCATCTGCACAGGCGAAACTTTGATAAGTATTCGTACGAAGAATAGAGGGTGAAAGGAATTACGTTCGAAGCGGTATATATCTTCGTGCTGATATCATCTTTTACGTAGTTGAATATGCGCAGATAGCGTTCTATAATCTCATAATAACTTTCCAGAGGATCGGGTGAGTGAAGCAGGTTTAAATCGAAAGTCACACGGTTCGACTGGTGATTTCCAATAATCTGATCAATTGATATTCCCAGTTTGCATGAAATCATGGCAATTTCGTCAAAGGTGAAAGCCACTTCGCCTCGTAATCTTCGGTATACAGCCTCTTTTCCCATACATAGGGCATCTGTCAGGTAGTTGGCCAGATTTATTCCACGGGGAATCCGTTCTTTCATTGCTGCAATGAGTTCGTTAACGATATAATTTTTCATAACTGCCGTTTGGGTTATTGATTAATAATATTGCGAGAATCACAATGGCTTGTGACATATGCAAATATAGAGTAAGTAGACCGAACTTTTGTATGGTATATCATGTGTAGAAAAAAGAGGGATTTTCTGATTGGAGAATTATTGTCGGAGGGATGGCTGGAGAATGAAAAAAAACAGATGGCAATGCCATCTGTTTCCGATAATTGTCACTGTTCTCCTACCTTGTTTCGTTTTTCGTTTTTAATAAAGTTATAAGGTATTTATTATTTCACGCTGTTCATTAAAGAAACGTATACGTTGCATCTCTCCGCTTTCGGATATTTGAGTTGAGAATTTTTTGAGTGATTGTACCCACTCTTTCAGGCTGCGGAACATGCCGTCATCCTGCGTTGTGATGGCATTGATGGAGTATATGCGTATCATACTGATATGGCTGTTGCTGGTTGCCACATAGCTATAGGTGGCATCGAACTTGATATTTGAGATATAGATACGTACATCGTTACCGGTTTCATACTTACCTTTTCCGGCCAACTCTTCCAATTCATCCGTCAGAAGCAATAAATCGTCTTTTATCAACTCTTTGTCTTCTTCCGAAACCAGGTGGATTTCCGAAAAGAACTGTATGTCTCTCACTACATGTTCGAATACGGTATTGTCCCAGATATAATCAGTCGTCTTCATCTGCTGTGTCATATTGACAAAGTCTTTCTGGATGTTATATATTTTGTGGGGAATTTCCAGTTCATCAAAATGCTTGCATTTGATATTTTCATTCTGGTACATCCATTTAAACAGACGAAACTTTGAAAGTACATCATGTTTGAGATATAATGCTTGAGGCAATATGTTTGAAGAGGTTGCCATTTCTGTAGTGGGATCTTCCCGGATGTTATCGAATGCATCGACATATTTCGTGAGAATATCGTGATAGGTTTCGAATGTATTGGTATGGTGTACGACGTTCAGGTCGAATACCGCATTGTTGCTGAAACTCACACCGATCATCTTGTCGAGCGATATTCCCATTTTTCTCGAGATGACGGCAGCTTCTGCCAAAGTAAACGGTACTTCTCCCCGCAGTCGGCGATAGATGGCCTCCTTACCTATATATAAAATGTCCATTAGAGTGTTTGCCAGGTTGGTTCCGGTCGGCATCTTTTCTTTTGCGGCTTCTATTAAGCCTATATTTAATTCGTTTGTTATCATAATTTTCAGTTTGTACTGTTTCTCTGTTTAACACTTTTATCCCCCGGCTTGTTTCGCAATTCGCAACTATTTTTTATTTGGTGCCCTTACTTGCAAAAAGAGGAAGTCTGTCACGATCAATCTACATATAGAGAAAGGGCCGGAGGGATAGAAACATTCTGCCGGTCACAAATATCCTTCAATCCCGATGTAGTTTTGTGACATAAGCCGGAAAGCTTGTTCTTTTATGTCAAACCCCTAAAGCAATTACGATGGATTTAGAAAAGGTATTAATTAGAGAGATAAACAATGATAGTCGTATTTTTCTGTATAAAGAAGGAGATTGCTGGAGTGCGCACGATAATTCCGCACGGCATCTTTGCTTTTTATATTCGCAGTTCAATGCGTATGATCGCATTTATCAGGCGTATGAGATTGTATTAAAGTGCGTTATGCTGAGTAATGCAATGATTGAGAAGTTTATCGAACATACATTGGTGAGTACGGTTCATGAAGATGAAATTGAAATCTGCATTCCAAAAGAAAAAAGAGCAGAATTTGAAAGCTGGCGTAGTACGTCCGGGGTATAAAAGAATTTTTAGAATCAGTTTCTTTTTATTAAAAATATATGTTCGAAAAACTTGCATATTTTAATCAAATCTTATACATTTGTCCAGATATAGATGAGAAGAGAGCATGTATTTGCCCTTTGTCATTATAAAATAATTACATGAAAAGAATCTTAGTTAGCGGAGGTGCGGGTTTTATTGGTTCGCATCTTTGTACCCGGCTAATCAACGAGGGGCACGACGTTATTTGTCTGGATAATTTTTTTACCGGATCAAAAGAAAATATTATCCATTTGATGGATAACCACCATTTCGAAGTGGTACGTCATGATATAACATTTCCATATAGTGCTGAAGTAGACGAAATATACAACCTTGCCTGCCCGGCGTCTCCCATACATTATCAGTACGATGCCATTCAAACCATTAAAACATCCGTAATGGGAGCTATCAATATGTTGGGGTTAGCCCGTAGGCTCAATGCTAAAATATTGCAAGCTTCAACCAGTGAGGTTTACGGAGATCCGGAGGTTCATCCGCAACCTGAATCTTATTGGGGAAATGTCAATCCGATCGGCATCCGTTCTTGTTATGATGAAGGGAAACGTTGTTCTGAAACTCTCTTTATGGATTATCACCGGCAGAATAACGTACGCATTAAAATTGTTCGTATTTTCAATACATACGGTCCTCGGATGTTGCCGAATGACGGGAGAGTGGTTTCTAATTTTCTTATCCAGGCACTGAAGAACGACGATATTACTATCTATGGGACAGGTGAGCAAACCCGTAGCTTCCAGTATATTGATGATTTGGTTGAGGGTATGATCCGGATGATGAATACGGGTGATGATTTTATCGGACCGATAAATCTTGGCAATCCGAATGAATTTTCCATGCTTCAGTTAGCGGAGAAGATCATCCAAAAGACCGGATCGAAGTCGAAGATTACTTTTAAGCCCCTGCCGCACGACGATCCCCAACAGCGTAAGCCTGATATCAGACTGGCACAGGAGAAATTGGGTTGGCAACCGACTATTTTGCTGGATGAAGGTTTGGATCGTATGATTGACTATTTCAAAATGAAGTATAAGTTATAATAAAATAAGAACTCAAGATTAAAGCTACATAAAGATGAATATGGAAATTAATCCCTCGGAATATAAAATTCTCATTGTAGACGATGTTATGTCCAATGTCCTTTTATTGAAGGTATTGCTGACCAATGAGAAGTTTAACATAGTGACAGCTAGCAATGGGAATCAGGCATTGGACCAAGTAAAGAAAGAGAATCCCGACCTGATATTGCTGGATGTGATGATGCCGGATATGAGTGGTTTTGAAGTTTCTCAAAAGTTGAAGGCGGATCCCGAAGCGGCCCATATTCCGATCATCTTTTTGACCGCATTGAATAGTACTGCCGATATAGTCAAAGGATTTCAGGTAGGCGGCAACGATTTTATCTCTAAACCTTTTAATAAAGAAGAACTGATTATTCGGGTCAGTCATCAGATTTCTTTAGTAGCGGCCAAACGTATTATTGAAGCCAAAACGGAGGAACTTAAAAAGACTATTATCGGGCGTGATAAGCTTTATTCTGTGATTGCCCATGACCTCCGTTCGCCTATGGGATCTATTAAGATGGTGCTTAATATGCTGATTCTTAGTTTGCCCAAAGAAAAAATCGGCGAAGATATGTATGAGCTGCTGACTATGGCCAATCAGACTACCGAAGATGTGTTTTCGTTGTTGGATAACTTACTGAAATGGACAAAAAGCCAGATAGGTAAGCTTAAAGTCGTATATCAGGATATCGACATGGTGGAAGTTGTAGAGGGAGTAGGAGAAATCTTCGCAATGGTTGCCGGCCTGAAGAATATTCGTTTGCGAATTGAATCGCCGGAATGTCAGGCGGTACATGCCGATATCGATATGATAAAGACGGTGATACGCAATTTAATAAGCAATGCCATTAAATTCAGTAATGAAGGTTCCGAAGTTCTTATAAAAGTTGAAGAGTCGGATGGAATGTCGGTAGTTAGTGTTAAAGATAGCGGATGCGGTATTGACGAAGAAAGCCAGAAAAAACTGTTGCATACCGATACACATTTCAGTACATTCGGTACTAATAATGAAGAAGGTTCGGGACTCGGGTTACTTTTGTGCCAGGATTTTGTTGTGAAAAATGGAGGAAAGTTGTGGTTTACTTCTGTTAAAGATGAAGGTTCAACTTTCTATTTCTCGATTCCACTGAAAAAATAAGGATTCCGATAGCGATGGAAGAATCGTTCCGAATATAGATTATTCTAATAAAAATGGAGATGTACTCCCATTCATCACAGGGTGAACTTTATCAGTGTTATCTGTGATGTCTTAACATAATAAGTAAACCCCGAAAGTTTTTTGTCCAACTTTCGGGGTTTACTTCATTTCGACACAGATCCATTTTTTCTATTGCCGGATTCCGGTGTTGTTTCTGGGATTATATATGGATAGGAGGTTTTTATTATCGTTTGCACATTGCTTTAAAATCGCAATATTCACATTTCTTTGTATCCTCTGTTTGAGTGAATTCCTCTTTGTCATCGTATATCTCTTCAAGCAATTTCAGGAGACGCTCACGGAATTCATCTTCATAAACCGAAAAATCATCGACCGGCAGTTTAGGCTTGCGAGCTTCTCCTATTTCAATTACAGGAGAGTAACTCTCGGAAGCTGCCCGATGAATATAGAGTAGCGAGGGAGCTACTTTTAGTGCCTGTTGCCGTGCCATAATGGCGGCGTATAGGAAAGTTTGGAAGATGTAGTTGGGGCGTCCTTCGGCAGGTGTGAATAATTGTTCTATATTTGCCGGTACTTTGGGGCTGCCTCCGGTCTTATAATCCACAATTCGGAGTGTACCTTCTTTGCTATCCATACGGTCGATGGTGCCTCCGATTCTTAGTGATAACTTTCCCACAGGCCCTTCTATCCGGATATCCTCCACTACTTCCTGTTCCATACCCATCATTCGGAAAGGGGCATATTGCAGGTCATTACGCAGCAGTTGGCGGAGATACGAAGTGATAACCTTTGAGTTTATTAGCTGGATTCCGTTATACTCGGGCTTCTCGTCGATAGGAACATGAAAAAATATTTCTTTAAAAGCTATATCCACGTAGTTTTGAAGACGGATATTATCGCGCAATAGGCGTTCAAGATCTTCTTTATGGACATCTCGTTTGTTGGCTGTCAGATCTAAATAAACCAATTGGGCAGAACGGTGGAAGATGGTTCCGAACAGGGCGGAGTCAATTTCAGCACTGACTTCATCGGGAGCTTTAAGGCGTGCCACATAACGGAAATAAAACTTCAGCCGACAATCAAGATAGGTGTTTAATGCTGAAGGCGAAAGTATTAGGGCATCCGGGTTGCGTGAGAAGTCATAAGTCCGGTATAAACGGTCAATAATTTCCGGGGTTTTTGTAATGCGGATTTCCTTGCTGTTTTGTGGCGATTGTCCGGCTTCAAGATATTCACGGCTGATTTCATGTGGCCATTCAATCAGAAACTGTAGCATGAAACGTGACCATTCTCCTCTGTTTAACCCATCTGATGAGGTGTTATACATTAAGGTTATATTTTCTGCACGCTGAATCAGGCGATAGAAATAATAGGCATAAACAGCATTCTTATGTTCAATAGTAGTCATGCCGAAAGCTTTGCGTAAATTATAAGGGATGAATGATGACTCACCTCCCGATTTGGGCAATTGGCCTTCATTAAGCGATAGAAGGAGCAAGTTACGGAAGTCGAGGTTACGTGTTTCCAATACTCCCATGATCTGCATTCCTATAGCCGGTTCACCATGAAAAGGAATGTTGGCTGCATTCAGTATTTTATTTAATAAACGTTTCAGAGTTTCTATGCGTACCTGCAATTCGTTGTTGTCTATCAGATTGAGCAACCTGTTGACTAATGTGAAACTTTTGAAGAGAGATTCACGGTACAGCTGATTGAAAATGTCATCGCTTTCCTGTTCCTGACGATATAAAACAGATACTTCTTTCAGCAGTTCCGTGATGTAGACACAGAGTTCACGGATACCATTGCGGGGCGTAAACAATATGTCCAGAAATTTGTCTTTCTTTAATTCGGATGGAAAAGGATAAAAACGGTTGGTCTTTGTAAGTTCCCGTTGCAGCGGCTCAGCTTTATCTGAGAGGCGGCGGGTATAGGGATGTTTCAATACCGTCTGTACGGCATCATAGATATATCGTCCCGAGTCTGTCCGGTATCCGCTGGTTTGCAGTTCGAGTATGGCGTTGATAAAACTATATACCGGAGTCTGTGCTAACGGAAATCCCATGGTGATATTGACATTCCTTACTACCTCCGGTATAGAGTGCAAAACAGGGAGAAGTAAAGCTTCATTGCACAGCACAACGGCATTTTCTTTTTCTTCGTTACTCAGGTTCTCATGTACCCATTGAGGCAGATAACGGGCTTGTGCGTTCTCGGTTGGGGAAGAGATAAAACGAACTTTTTTGGGTTTTATCAATTCATTGAACAATTCGGCAGGAAGCTCATTGGGGAAGAGTTTGAGATTGCGGTTGATAAATTCTCCGGCCTCATGGCGTTGTTTTTGCCGGGAAGGAAGCTGAGTGTAAAACACGTCATAATCCCAATAGAAAAGAGCCTTACCCGCATTCTGCAATTGTTGGAAGAAGTGAGTTTCCACCTTGTTCAGTACGTTGAAGCCGACAAATACATAGCAGTCATATTTCAATGAATCCGGTTCAAGTTGTTCAATAACGTTTCGGTAGAGCATACCTTCGTAGGCAAATCCTAATTCTTCCAGCTTTTTATGATATCGGTGATAAATATCACCCAATTTATCCCAAAGAGAAATAAACTTTTCTTTTAACAGTGTTCTCTTTTCGATAGAAAAATTTTGGAAAAACTGCTGGATAGCCTGTTCTTGCTCTTGGTCGAGAAATTCATAATCATCCATGACATTCTTTAAGTCCTGCAGATTAGTAAATAACTTATCTGCATGAACCAGATTTTTGTCTACATCATCAAAATCACTGATTAATAACTCACCCCAGAAGTAGAAGTCGTCCAGTGATTCGTCACTATTTGTTTCTTCACGGAATATTTTATAAAGCTCGCATACTAACCGAATCGGATCTCCTAGTTTTAACACCGATAAATGCTGAAATAATTCGCTGATACTTAAATATGCCGGTGACCAAAGAGGTTGATCGGACTGATTTGCCAAATGTTCATTAAAGAACAGACTGGCACGTTTGTTAGGGAATATGATAGCTGTGCGTGACAGATCATTTCCTATTTTACAGTAAAGGTCCTGCGCGACCAATTGGAGAAATGTTTTCATACTTTTTCGATTATTTCTTCTTCTACATACCACAGATAACCTGTGATGTTTTTGTATCCCATTCGGGAGAGGAGCTGCATGTATCCTTTTACCTGTTTGTTGTATTTTTTGTTTGCTTTACCAAATTTGAAGTCTACCACAACTACTTGCTCGTTTTTCATCATTACACGATCAGGGCGACGGGTTTGTAATACACCTTTGTCTTTGTAAATGATTGCGCACTCGTTGAACAATCTCCATTCACCGGAGTACCACTCTTGTACTTCAGGCAGGGAGAAGGCCTTTACGGTCAGAGAACGTATTTGTTCTTCCGCTTCTTTGCTGCCAATGATTCCCTCGAATATCAAGCGCTGAATGGCCGGTTCTATGTCATCCTTGGTCTCAATGGCAGAAAATAAAGTATGCAACAATTGTCCGTGATTTATGAAGCGGTCATCGGATTCTTCTTCAGAAAGCCCCTTGATAAAATCAGCAGATCGGTTGGACTGTCGGAATTCTATATCCGGATGCATAGATTCCATATTGATCGGAAGTTTCTCCGGTTTGCGAGTCAGCTTGTTACCTGAATCGATTTTTTTCTCATTTTCGGATGGGCAAAGGTCACCTAATTCATATACCTGTTCTTCATCCCATTCCTGATCTAATTTGTTGGCGGCCTGTGGTAGTGCTCCGGTTAGCAATTCGGCCATTGTATTTCTTTGTCCTTTCCGACTCCAGATAATCAAATTTTTGCCGGCACGTGTAAATGCTACGTAAAGCAGATTCAGATTGTCTACCCATAGTTGCAGGCGTTCGTGTAAATAATCTGTGCGGTATACTGATTCTGCCATGGCGGAAGAGTAATTTACCGGCACAATATCCAACTCGTTGAAAGGGGCTTCTTGAGGTACGCACCAGACGAGTTGGTTGTTTGTTTCATTTTCCAGTTTCCAGTCGCAGAAGGGTAGGAGTACCGTATGAAATTCCAGTCCTTTGGATTTATGTATTGAAAAGATACGTATACCCTCCACTTCGCCACTCGGAATTGTTTTCCCGGATAACGTCTCGTTCCAATATCGTATAAAGCTGTCCGGATCAGAAGAGTGGCTTTGCAGATAATCGGTTACTGCATCAAAGAAAGCAAACAGGTAAGCATCCTGTTGTTCAATACGGTGCAGTTCAAATAAACTGAAAAGTTCCTCTAACAGTTCATACAGAGGCATTAACCGTAGTTCTGCCATTCGTTCCAGAAAAGCCGGTGGAAATAATTCTTCGGCTTTATGGAGGAGCAGCGAATTGAGATCATACTCCGAATGAAGTATTTGTAATTGGTAATTAGTGGCCAACTGTGCTTTCACGATCCGATTCTCCGGATCGGAAAGATAGCGCAAGGCATCCAACATCATACAGATGGCGAGCGAGGCATCCAGACGAAAGGCTTCGTCAGACACAATCTTATAATTTAGTTGTTTATCGAAGTAATCGGCAATACGCGGAATACTTTTATTCTTTCTTACGAGAATAGCTATATCGTTCAGTTTGACGCCGGATTGTAACAGATGTTCTACTTCCATTCCCAGGCTGATAAGGGTTTGTTCTGTATAATCGTGTTCTTCGTCCGGTTCGAGAAACTCTACCTTAACGTATCCTTGTTGTTTGTTTCGGAGGGATTCCTGTTCCACGTCGGCATATGCATTGATCAGAGGCTCACAAATACTTCCCAACTGCTTATTATACATTTCGTTGAGATAGTCCACAGCCGCGGAGAATATACTATTGTTGAATCGTATGATATTGGTTTCACTTCGGCGGTTGGTTTTTAACGTTTCTGTACGGATAGAAAAATATCCAAGTTGCTTGTTTAATCCGTTAAGGATTCCCCAATCGCCGTTTCGCCAACGATAAATAGATTGCTTGACATCACCTACAATCAAGCTGTCGGCTCCTTGAGACAATCCTTCAAGTAGCAGGAGTTTAAAATTATCCCATTGCATTCGACTGGTGTCTTGAAATTCGTCTATCATCACATTGCGGATGTTAGTTCCGATTTTTTCGAAAACAAAAGAGGAATCACCGTCTTTCACTAATTGGTGGAGCAAAGCGTTGGTATCCGAAAGGAGGAAACGATTGTTTTCACGATTCAGTTGACGTACTTCTTCATCAATATTGGTTAAAAGCCGGACTTTGTTCAGGTGCTGTGTCGACAGTCGGCAGCTGTTCACTATTCGATTGTTGCGTGAGCGATATTGTTCGGCATTTTGTAGAAGTGGCATTAAGATGGAAGAAGCCAACAATATAATATCCGTATATTGTTTTGATGTTTTTGCAGCCCAATTAGTCTCGTCATCGAGGCATTTGATTACAGTAGCATTGACTATCTCGTCTCCGAGTATACCGTTTTTTAGTTTATTGAAATAGCTTCCTATTCCTTTGGCTCCGTTCTTTAAATCAGTTGGTTTCAGTGATTGACTGGAAAGTACATTTTCAAACTGTTGAGCGAACTCTTTCATCTGTTCAAGAGCGGCTGTTTCCATCTCTTTTAATGTCTTACGATAATTATGGATTACATTCGGGTCACGGAGGCGTCGGCGGAGACCATCACCTTTCTCGATGTATCCTTCATCAAAAATATTCCGTCCGAAACTTTTGATCTCATCCGAAACATTCCAGCGTTTATCGTCAGCGATACGTTCATCTATATAATCGAGCAGCCATACCAGTACAGGTGAATTGGGTCCCAACTTTTCAATCATACTGTCCACAGCATCGCTCAATACTTCTACGTTGTTCAGTTCGATATTCAGATTGGGACTCAATTCAAGTTCACGAGCCAGATTACGCATGACCGATTGAAAAAAAGAATCAATGGTTTCGACGCGGAACCGACTGTAGTCATGAAGCATATAACCCAAAGCTATGCCTGCCGTTGTTCGTATCTCGTCTTCCGAATGCCCTGTCTCGGCAATTATGCGTTTTAGATAGGCATCCGAATCCGGATCACCTATCTGTATTCCATATAATTGACTAAGAATACGCTCCTTCATTTCAGCAGTAGCTTTATTAGTAAAGGTTACTGCTAAAATCTGGCGATAGGCGCGCGGATTCCGGATTAGTAACTTGATATATTCAACAGCCAGGGTGAAGGTTTTTCCGGACCCGGCGGAGGCTTTATAGACAATGAGTTCGCTCATTCACAGTTTGTATTGGATAATGATTATTTTCTTTTTACTATTTCGAATGGTACACGTATTGAAACGCCTTTTTTCATTAAGTTATTCAGATTGGGATATAAACGTTCTTTGAAAGAATCCCAATTGCGATGTTCCATTTGGGTCCATCCTGCTTCTGCCAGTGCCAGACCGCGGGGATAGGTCATATATGTCACTCGGTTAATGTCCTTTATTGCTTCTCCCCAAAGTGTTCCCATTACTCCCAGAATGTGTGCCTGTTCTGCTGCGGGTTTTCCGTATCCCGGATCAAACTGATAGCATGTTTCGAGTGTAGTTACCGGCATTCCCCAGTTATTAAATTCCGGAAGATCTCCTTTGAACTGCGGATAATCCAGATATGCAAATTCTCCCGGAGCCATAATCAGAGGGTTACCATGCTGTTGGGTCAGTTTCTGGCAAGTTGGCGTCAATCCGTATCTCCAGCTCACAAGTGTTACATTTTTAGGGTAAGGGAACAGATAATCGTTGGCCGGCATGCGAATGTTATCTAATTCACACCAGAGAATAGGGTATTTTCCATCAGCCTCTACGAAACTGAGCATACGGCTGAAAAAAGGAATCATTAATTGGGAAGCCTTTTCGTATTTCAGTTCCTTCATCATCTTTTGGCAACGTTCACATTTGGTCCAGTTCTTTTCTATAACTGCTTCGTCACCACCCAGGTGAATATAACGTGAAGGAAAGAGAGCACTTACTTCATCAATAATATCATTGTACACTTCATACACTTTTTCATTATTGGCACAAAGCATTAAGTTTACAGTCTCACCTACATTCTTTGCAATGGTATCGGTGTGTGTACATCCCAGTTCAGGATAAGCGGCTAATACAGCGACAGTGTGTCCCGGAATATCCAATTCCGGCACTATTTCAACATGGCGTTCGGCTGCATAACGAATCAGGTCGGCCAACTCTTCTTGAGTATAAAAAGATTGTCCTGCGGTAAGTTTCGGATGCTTTCTAATTTCGATTCTCCATCCTTGATCATCTGTCAGGTGAAGTTGAAGCACATTATATTTGTAGCGTACCATCTGATCGATGTAGAACTTTACATCTTCTATTGGTAAAAAATGCCGGGCAGGGTCTAGCATTAAAGCCCGGTAGCCAAAGCGAGGCGCATCATCGATACTGATAGGAGTCATTTCTTTCCGATTGCTGGAGCATACATCTCCCAAGAGAACTTGATCGACAGTCATTACACCATAGAAAACGGCTGCTGCACTGGCTCCGCTAATGGTCATCCCTTTCTGGTCAACTTTGAGTTGATAATGTTCTTTTCCTTCCAATTGTGGATCAATAATTAACCGGATGGGGGATTGGCGAGAGCCGGAAAGGGGAATGTCTACTTGCATGCGGTCTTTCAGTATACTTTGCAGAGTAGTAGCCGCAAACTTTAATTCCGGTTGTCCGGGGTGAATCGTGATGTTCTTACCTGTTAAGCTAAAAGGTTTACCTTGCACTTGCTCTATGTGATTGGGCATAGGCAACAGGGCTGAACGATTGTTTTGTGCGGTTGCTGTAAAAGCAAACAAGAGGAAAATCAGTCCTAAATAGTTTTTCATGGGGTTAATTTATTAATTAGTTTCGTGGCAAATATACAGTTTTTGTACGAGAAAACGGACACTTCAGCACAGAAAGAGAGTATGCCGATACTTTCTTTTCGATTAGAATTTTGCATAAAAATGTGAGATTCATTCGTGAAATAGAGAAAAAAGATAAAAATAGATCATTCTTATTAGGTAATATGAGCTATTTTGTTACCTTTGCGCCCCCTTATTCCATAGCGTAGAATAAGGTTAAGTGCTAATTAGATTTAACATGAGACTAAAAACAATCCTACTGACCACTATGGCCACCGGTTCATTTTTGTGCGAGCCTGTTGCTGCTATGTGTATTGAACCTCCCGCAACTCCTGATATGGGATGGTTTTTGAAAAAGAAAAAAAAGAGTAATCCCCAAGACAGTATTAAGGTTAAGAATGAGTATGAGAAATTAACAGGAAGCGATAGTGTCGTTCGTCGTGGTATGTTCAATGTATACCAAAAGAAGAACGATTATTACTTTGAGATTCCTTCCACCCTGTTGGGGCGTGATATGCTGGTGGTGAATAAACTGCAACGGGTACCTGCAGAACTGAATGAAGCCGGAGTGAATCGTGGAACTAATTATGAGAATCAGATGATCCGCTTTGAGTTGGATAAATCGGCTAATAAATTATTAATCCGTCAAAGTCGTCCGTTACCTATTTCACCATCTGAAGATGCCATTAGCCAATCGGTGAAGGATAATTATATTTCTCCGCTGATAGCCGGGTTTAAGGTAGAAGCATATAACAATGATTCTACCAGCATGCTGATTAAAGTGAACGATATATATGATGGTACAGAGACAAGCATAAATAACGTATTTACCAATATTAATCTTGGCACATCGGCCATCAAGAATTTATCAAGAATTCTATCCATCAAGTCCTTTGATAATAATGTGGTAGCAACCTCGGAACTGACTACTCGTGTGACCGAAGGTACTACTACTATCTATGTGACGGTAGAGGTTAGTTCCTCTATTTTGTTGCTTCCTGAAGTGCCGATGACCGGACGTTTGGATAATCCGCGTGTGGGATATTTCACTAATCCTCTGACTAATTTCAGTGATGGACAACAACGGGTAAATAAAAAACAATTTATTACTCGATGGCGTCTGGAGCCCAGGCCTGAAGATCGGGCAGCGTATTTACGTGGAGAATTGGTAGAACCCCGAAAACCGATTGTCTTTTATATAGAAAATTCGACACCTTATCGTTGGAGGAAGTATATTAGACAAGGAATTGAAGACTGGCAAGTAGCCTTTGAACGTGCCGGATTTAAAAATGCCATTATCGCTAAAGATATTACCGAGGACATGGAGGTAGATATGGATGATGTGAATTATTCTGTGCTGACTTATGCCGCATCTACCAAAGCAAATGCAATGGGACCTTCTATTCTTGATCCGCGTTCGGGAGAAATCCTTGAGGCTGATATCATGTGGTGGCATAATGTACTTTCAATGCTTCAGGAGTGGATTACGGTACAAACAGGTGTAGTGCGTCCTGAGGCTCGTGGTGTTGCTTTACCGGATAGTCTGATGGGAGATGCCATGCGCTTTGTTGCCTGTCATGAAGTGGGACATTCACTCGGACTGCGCCATAACATGATGGGGTCATGGGCTTTTCCTACAGATTCTCTCCGTTCGAAAACATTTACCGACCGAATGAATTCGACTTCATCGTCTATCATGGATTATGCCCGCTTTAATTATGTGGCACAGCCGGGTGATGGTATAAAGGCACTTTCTCCTCACATCGGGCCGTATGATATGTTTGCTATAGAATATGGTTATCGTTGGTATGGCAAGCAAACACCGGAAGAAGAAAAAGAATTGTTGCAGGATTTTTTAGCGAAACACACTGATCGGCTTTATAAATATAGTGAGGCACAGGATCCGCGGGATGCCGTTGACCCTCGTGCACAGAACGAAGATCTTGGCGATGATCCGATCCGTTCTTCACAGTATGGCATTGCCAATTTGAAATGTATTGTTCCCCAAATCATTCAATGGACAACTACCGGAGAGAAAGGACAGACGTACGAAGAGGCTTCTCGTTTGTATTATGCCGTTATTAATCAATGGAATAATTATCTTTATCATGTAATGGCGAACATTGGAGGTATTTATATTGAAAATACAACGGTAGGTGATGGTGAGAAAACTTATACGTTTGTGGAAAAGGAGAAGCAGCAGGCTGCTTTGAGGTTTTTGCTTGATGAGGTGCTATGCTATCCGAAATGGTTGTTCGACCCTGAAATAGCTCAATATACTTATCTGCTTAAAAATACTCCTTTGGGAGTAGTAGAGAATGCCCCAACACAAGTGCTGAAAAATGCACAGGCTTATGTTTTCTGGGATTTACTGTCGAATAATCGCCTGATGCGTATGCTTGAGAATGAATCGGTAAACGGGAAAAAAGCCTTCACAGCTGTTGAATTGATGGATGGTTTGCATAAAAGTATTTTTGCTGTAACAGAGCGTGGTGGACTGCCCGATGTTATGACACGTAACTTACAGAAAGGTTTTGTAGATGCATTGATTACTGCTGCTGCCGAAAGCGAGGGAGTGAAAGTTAACAAGAAATTGATTGATAATCACTTCTTGTTCGACCTTCAGACACCGATTTGTAGTTGTGATGACCATGCACATCGTTCGGCACATACTGATCGCATGGGGGCTCGCCGTGAACTGAATTTTTATGGGTCTCAGATAAACCGTATTTCCGATGCCATTTCAGTAAAACGTGGTGAATTGCTTCGCATTAAAGATTTGCTTCAAAGCCGTTTGGGCACATCGGATGTAGCTACCAAATATCACTATAAAGATTTGATTTTACGCATAAATACTGCGTTGGGCATTTCGAAATAAAAACACCAAAACACAAAGTTCTCTCTGACAAACACTCAACGAATTTATTTGCTGAGCGAGGGGCTTTGTGTATTTATACCAAAACAGACAGTTTTCAAAATGAGTATTAATTTTATAGGATGTAACAAATGAAAAGACACGTTTTTATTCTTTTATTGTCTTTTGCCGGAGTTTTGACTTCTGCTTTTGCTGCCAGTAGGCAAGTACAAGGAGTGGTGATCTCTTCAGAAGATAATATGCCGTTGATCGGTGCTTCTGTCTATATAAAAGCAGAAGACCTGTCGAAAGATGGTAATTCTCCGACAATAACAGGAGTAATTACCGATATAGATGGAAAATTCAATATTTCAGTACCGGAGGGGGTGACACGTTTATTCTGCAGTTATGTAGGACATGAAGTACAGGAACTCAAGCTCGTTCCCGGAAAAAATCAATATGAAATCACTCTTTTCCCATCAGCTCAGATGCTTGATGCTGTGGTAGTGACTGGTTATCAGACAGTGGAACGCCGTAAGTTGACAGCAGCTGTCGGGAAACTGAACATTTCGGATGAAACCATCGGTGCTGTGAAAAGTATTGACCAGGCACTGGCCGGGCAAATTGCCGGTCTTTCCGTAACCTCTACTTCCGGAGCACCGGGTGCACCTGCAAAAATACGTATTCGTGGAACTTCGTCATTGAATGGAACTCAGGATCCATTGTGGGTATTGGATGGTATTCCGTTGGAAGGTACGGATGTACCTCAGTCGAATGTATTGAATGATGTTTCTAATATACAGCAATCGTCTATTGCCGGACTGAATCCTGCAGATATTGAAAATATTACCGTGCTAAAGGATGCGGCAGCTACAGCCATTTATGGAGCACGTGCTGCAAATGGTGTAATTGTGATAACGACTAAAAAAGGAAAAGTGGGAAAACCGGTGATTAATTTCTCCTCGAAGTTTACTTATATACCTACATTGAGTACAAACCGACTCAATATGTTGAATTCACAAGAGAAAGTAGATTTGGAACTTGAATTGCTTCGTTCTAATTTTGCGTACGGTGACAATAAGGGGGGAGTTTCTAAAATAATTTCCGGTTACGGATTGACTGATGCCTATAAAAAAGGGGGGTGGGGTGCGCTGACTCCCGAAGCCCAAACGGATATAAGTCGGTTGCGGAATACAGAAACTGATTGGGGCGATATTCTTTTCCGCGATGCATTCAATCAGGAGTATAGTTTAAGTCTTTCGGGAGGTAACGAACGGGTGACTTATTATACTTCTATCGGATATTATCAAGAAAATGGTAATGTTAAAGGCGTCGGGCTGGATCGTCTGAATGTTGTAGCGAAGACTTCATATAAAGTCAACCGGATGTTGAAATTCGGAGTTTCTTTATTTGTTAATCGCCGTAACAATAAAACCTACCTGACCGATACTTATGGATTGGTGAATCCGGTATACTATTCGCGTAAGGCTAATCCATACTATCAACCTTTCGATGCAAACGGAAATTATGTATATGATTTCGATGTTCAGAACAATTCTGATACGGATTTAGGGTTTAATATTTTTGAAGAGCGTAAAAATACTTCGAATGAGGAAACGATTAATGCGCTTTCGTCTATTTTTGATGCAGAGTTACGTTTTAATGATAAACTGAAGTTTACAACTCAACTTGGTTTGCAATTGGATAAAGCATCGAAAGAACAGATTGCCGATAAGGAGAGTTTTTCAATGCGTATAATTCGCAAAAACAGTAAATATTGGGATTCTGCCTCTCAAAGCAATAAATACTTTATTCCGGACGGAGGAGTGCATAAAGCGTATGAGAATACGAACTCCCAGATTACCTGGAAAGCAATGGGAGAGTACCGGGACAGTTTCAATGATATCCACGAACTGGAAGTAATGGTAGGTACCGAGTTGCGTAAAACTTGGTATGAAACACTTTTCTCTGCAGGATATGGTTTTGATCGCCAGACGTTGACTACAAAACCGGTTGTCTTTCCGGATGAAGACCGTGCCAGACAGTTTCCTCTTCATCAGAAAACGTATAAAGAAAATGCCTATGTCTCTTTCTTCTCTACAGCTTCCTATTCGTTGATGAACCGTTATACATTCGGAGGAAGTATCCGTTTTGATGGTTCTGACTTATTTGGCGTAGACAAGAAATACCGTTATTTGCCTCTGTACTCTGTAAGTGGATTATGGAGATTGTCAAATGAACCTTTTATGCAGGGAACTAGAAAATGGATGGATAACCTTGCATTCCGTGTTTCGTATGGTATTCAGGGAAATATTGATAAAAATACATCTCCCTTTCTGTTGGGTAAATATATTGTAGATAATATTTTACCGGGTGGTTCGGAACATATGATTGATATAAATTCTGCTCCAAACAAGAAACTTCGTTGGGAGAAAACTCAATCAGTAAATGTTGGACTTGATTTTTCGGTACTCAATCAGGCGCTTAATCTGAGTGTAGATTACTATTATCGTAAAGGTACAGACCTAATCGGAAAACAAATGCTTCCACTTGAAACCGGCTTTGTTTCGACCAATATAAACTGGGCAAGTATGGTCAATAAAGGTGTTGAGGTATCTCTTTCTACGCGAAACGTTGCAACAAAAAATTTCTCGTGGTATACTAATTTAAATTTTGCTTATAACAATAACAAGGTATTGAGAGAAGCTATTCCTGAAGCGCAAACTATTCCGGGACGTGAGGGGTATCCGGTAGATGCTATCTTCGCGATAAAAACTGCCGGTCTGGATGAAGAAGGTTATCCTTTGTTTTATGATAAAGAAGGGAAAAAAGTAACTTTGAAAGAACTGTATCGCTTGCAGGATCCTTTTGGATTAGGTTTTACGGTTAATTCGGATGTAACTCCGGCAGAAGAACGTAGCTTTTATTCGTATATTGGTTCACAAGATACTCCTTATACGGGTGGCCTGATCAATACATTCAGTTATAAAAATTGGGAATTAACAGCCAATTTATCATTTAATCTGGGAGGATATGTGCGTACAACGCCTTCCTATAATTTCATTAATTTTGATAGAGGGCAGAACGTAAATAGTGATATTTTAGATCGTTGGACTCCGGAGAATACCGATGGGCGTCTGCCGGCATTAATCACCAGCGAGAAACGGGCTGACGAGTATTATTGGTATGATCAGAAGAGCGAAATTTACAAGAATTTAGATATTTGGGTAAAGAAATTAAATTATTTCCGGTTGCAAAATTTGCGTTTAGGTTACCGTCTACCTGAGAAAATGACTAAATCTTTAGGAATGGGATCGGCTTCTGTGGCTATTGAAGGACGCAATTTACTTGTTTTTGGTTCAAGTTATAAGAATTTTCTTGATCCGGAGTCGATGTATAATCCGTATGCACCGCCTATCCCTAAATCAATTACGTTTAGCTTGAATTTAAATTTTTAATCATTAAGTCGAAAAAAAGAAGATGAAGAAAATATATGTTTTGGCTTTGTTGAGCTGTCTGTTGATGTTATCAGCTTGTGACAGTTATCTTGATATCAGACCCGTGGGGAGCGTGATTCCTCAAACCGCTGAGGAGTATCGTGCTTTGCTGGCACGTGCTTATCTGAATGTGCCCAATGACAGAGGGCTGGCTTGTCTTCGTTCTGATGAAATGTTGGTTAATGATAATGAATATGACCGAAATTCGTATGGAGACATTGAACGTTGGAACGATGTGTCACCATTTCCGGGAACCAGCCAGTTTACCTGGTCTAATTTCTATAATGTACTTTTTATTGCTAATCAAGTAATTGAGAGTCAAAAGGAGATTACAGAAGGAACTCCGGAGGTCGTGAATCAGTTGGTGGGTGAAGCTCATTTGCTTCGGGCTTATCTGCATTTTGTATTAGTGAACCTGCATGGACAGCCATATACGAAGTCCGGTGCTTTAAATTCAAAATCAATACCTTTAAAATTGGACACGGATCTTGAAAAAACGTTGGGACGTAATACGGTAGAAGAAGTTTATACTTCTATTTTATCGGATATAGAGCATGCCCGTGAATTAATAAATAAGGAAAAGTGGGAAACTGTCTTTTCATATCGGTTCAATGTTTTGTCTGTAGATGCGTTACAGTCTCGTGTCAGCTTATACATGGGAGCATGGCCGAAGTGTTTGGAATCGGCCGAAGCAGTATTGGCAAAGAAATCTGTTCTTGTCGATATGAATGAAACTCCTTTGGCTCTTCCCAATCATTTTGAGTCGGTTGAATCGATAACTGCTTTGGAACAGGTTATGGGTTCTTCTGTCAACAATGCTGTGTGGGTACCTGCTACTTTTCTGGCTCTTTATCAGGAAGGAGATAAGAGATTGGCCGCTTATTTTGCTGCTCCGGATGAAAATGGGAACCGAAAAAGTTCTAAAGGAGGAAAAAGAGAGTTTTCTTGTACTTTTCGTGTAGGTGAACTTTATCTTAACGCAGCCGAAGCTGCAGCAAACATGGATAAACTGCCACATGCACGTATGCGTCTTTTAGAATTAATGCGGAAGCGTTATACTCCCGAAGCATATGCCAAGAAAGAGAATGCAGTGAATGTGATGGATAAAAATGCCTTGATTAGTGAAATACTGAACGAGCGTGCTCGTGAATTAGCTTTTGAGGGACATCGTTGGTTTGATCTTCGTCGTACTACACGTCCTCGGATGGTGAAAGTACTTCAAGGTAAAACTTATATATTGGAACAGGACGATCCTCGTTATACAATTCCTATTCCGAGAGATGCTATTGCTGCCAATCCGGGATTAGCTAACTAATACACATGAAAATCTGAACACACACAAACCCAAGCCGTAGAGTTTATAAAAGGACCCTACGGCTTTTTAATTAATATATTATTCTGTGTTACCAAGCTGGGATATAGTCTTTAGCTATTTCATAGAGGATGTGGAGATGGACTCTATAAAATGTATGTAAGGAAACTCTTGACAGTCTAAAAGTATAAAATCAAAACTTTAGAAAAATCAATCGGACTTTTTTTAGATGGTATATATGGTATTATCGACAGACAGACGAAGAAAAGGATCTGGCAAATAACCTTTATTGCATTTATCAATGGGTAATAAAGAAGCAAGAGGACAAATGAAATTTATGGTGGAAATATAATCCTGTTAAGGATAGAAATAAAAAAGGAGTACCGCCGTACTCCAACCTTTGTTAACCTTAAAATCTAATACTATGAAAAACACATTGCAAATGTACGTACTTTGGTTTAAATAGCAAATTATTCAGAATGGAAAATGTGTTTTATAACATACTTTAAACAAACCAGAACTTATTGCAGACGTTTAAATAGGTATTTTCACTTTGTTTATGTACAGAGAGGGCGTATAAATGAGTCTTATTTTGCTTTATTTTTTTTATTTCCTCTGAAAGTTCTTCGTTTAAAGGAGGCATTTCAAAATCTGACATCATTACTAAATCGGCATTTCGATAGGACTTTGTTTTTAGAATGTGTATTGCGTGTAGAAGTGCGGGAGTTAAATCTGTACCCCCATGAAAACTTTGACAAAGAAAGTTTGCCAGTTCCTGTATATTTTGTCCCAGACGTTCGATTTCGATACAAGCTATGTCGTTGGAGAAATTTATAAGATAACATTTTCGATCTTGTTGTTCTGTAAGTTCTGCAATGGCAAGAATGGCCGATTTCACGAACTCTTCTCTTTCTCCACTCATGGATCCTGAAGTATCCACGCAAATGATAAATGGGCCTGATTGTTCTTCTACAATTTCATTCCCTTGTATTTTTATATCTTTAATGCGATGTTGATCTTTTGATTCATAATCCATCATTTGCAGCTTCTTCTTGTTGAATCGCTCAAAGAAAAGTGGTTGCAAAGCAGGATCTGACAGATAACAATACTCTATGGGTAGGAGGCTGTTTAAATCATTACCTTCACATACTCCGGTAATATCACTTTTAGTGGCATGAGTGATGATTTGTTCCCGGTGGATACCTGCAACCATACGGAATTTCTTTTCTTTACCATAATGCTGCTTTCCCAGTATCTTTGTCAGTTCTCTGATAGCCGGATGATTTTTGGCTATTTCATCATAATGAAACAGTTGTTTGGCAAGTTCTTGGTGTGTTCTCAACAGCCACATTAAACGGGCATTGCCTCGTTGGGGAAGTTGATCTGCAATATTTTTCTGTAAGCGATAGAATCTCTCACAAAGATTGTTGATACGTTCTATTTGGTAATTATATTCATTATTTGCCAACAGGTGATACCATTTATCAAAAAAAAGATTACGAAGGTGTTTCCACTCTTTTGATCGTTTTTTGAGTGTATGAAATCGGTCAATATAATATTGAAGATTTAAATCACCACGGTTATATTTCATTTGTAGAGGGTAAGCCGAATTTTCAAGAAAGCGTAAAAATGCACTGTCTGTAAGCTCATGTCCCTCGTAAAAATGTTCCCACTGTGTAGCGTAGTGTGAATAAAACTCTTGTAGAGAAGGTTGTGTATGTTGATAATAAGACATAATTTCTCCCTCAAGTTCCTCTTGTTTCACGATACCATTTTGAAAATGTGACTCGTATACTCTATAAGCAATGTTTTTCAGCTTCTCTTGATAAATCTCCCTGAGTTCTTGTAGCCTAATATTCCTTATTTTCCAATCCATGCGTATAAGCTATTTCTCTGATTTCATTTTGGTAAATTTCCAACATTTCTTTTTGTCTGTTTAATATTTGTTTGACCATATTACGTTGTTTGTCATCCATGAATAGATGTTCTTTACAATAGGTCAGTTCAATGTCGGTCATGCGCTTTAATTCGTTCTCCCTGTTGTGATATAAATCGATCACTTCCTGAAAACGAAATTCAAAGGGTAAAGAGGCTTCTTGAGGGTAAGCTATGTCGTATCCTGCGTTGCAAGCTAGTGGATACTCTTGATTGTTGATGAATACAGAACGTGTGCCTTTCTTGAGTGAAACTATGGCTGATTGGGATATGTTCCGGTTGCGGACATGGTCATATACTTTTAATATCCAGTTAACAGGACGATATTTATCTCTTTGAATGTAAAATAATTTTTGAGTATCTTTTTGTAAACTTTGCTAGTCGGAAGCAAAAATCAACAGATTGCCTGCTACAGGATATCTTTCAATTTGATGATAGAAGGTGTCTACAATTTGCAGGGCCGTATCTTTTGTTTCACGCAAACTGTGTTCTGACTTCATGTCTTCCCGAATACTGCTCAGCTTTTGTTCTAAAGTCCGTTCGCCACAAAGATAATGGCTGATACATTCGTCAAGTGCCGATGACACCATTTGTTCGATAATTGGTATTTGTTCTATTTCATTCCATAAGCAATGAAGTAATAAAGTACAATCTGAAAAGCGGATGGTATCTGTTTCATTCAGAAAAGCAGAAGTTCTGAGCAGCGATACGATTTTCTTCCATCGACGGTCGGAAATATAGAGCGTTGAGTGTGGAACCTCTTCTTTCTGTATGTTATATTTTTCAATTTGCCGCTTGATGGAATGAATTAATTCAAAAACAGTATAATGTATCTTGATTTGGCTGATTTGAGTTCTCCAATCTGTATATTGTTCTTCTGTAATAGAAAGTCCGGTGGGAATTTCTGCTTCCATGTCATTGACAGAGGCTATCATTTGATCGAAAGCGAATTCCTGTTCGATATTCCCTATAAAATAGCGTATTAAGAAACGATCCCACAGGGCTTCTAACCCTTCTCCCTGAGCCGGCAATTCATTGGAAGCTGCAATTAGTCCTTTTAATGGTAACTGTATGGTATATTGTCCATTGCGGTATACTTTTTCGTTGATAACTGTTAGCAGTGAGTTTTGTATGCTTGGTCCTGCTTTCCATATTTCATCTAAAAAAACGATTGTTGCCGAGGGGAGATAACCTTCGATAATGCGTTCGTATTTGTCTTCATCTTTCAATTTAGAGATAGATACCGGACCGAATATTTCATCAGGGGTGCTAAAACGAGACATCAGATATTCAAAAGCAGTACTTTGGTCGAAAGCCAGTTTCAAGCGCCTTGCAATAAGGCTCTTGGCAACTCCCGGAGGCCCGAGGAAGAAAATACTTTCTCCTGAAATTGCGGAGAGTAGTGATAATGCGATGGGATGTTCTTTTTCGAAAATTCCCTTGTTCATGGCATGCAACAATTGGGTGATATGTGTTTTGACAGTTTTCATGTAATCTCTGAATTTTGTGCAAATTTAAGAGATTTTTCTGCCAAAATCAGGCATAGTTGTATTTTTGTCTATCAATAGGTTCTATAAACATATATTCATAAGAAAGTGTTATCGATTGAAATTGGTGAAATAGAAACAATATCGTATCTTTATCACCTGTAATAGCATATAGAAAGGAGCTTTATCTATGGAGTTGCGTACTGTCAATGTCACTCGTTATATTATGCCTCTGCGTGAAGGTGGTTCACTGCCTGCATTGGCAGAAGCTGATGACAGTTTTAAGTATGTTGTCAAGTTTCGGGGAGCGGGACATGGAACCAAGGCATTAATTGCAGAACTGATTGGCGGTGAGGTTGCACGAGTATTAGGCTTTCGTGTACCGGAGTTAGTGTTTTTGAATTTAGATGAAGCTTTCGGACGTTCGGAGGGTGACGAAGAGATACAGGATTTATTGCAAGGAAGCCGCGGATTAAATATGGGACTACATTTTCTCTCAGGGGCTCTACCATTCGATCCGGTTGTCACTGAAGTTGATGAAAAACTGGCATCACAGGTGGTATGGTTAGATGCTTTATTGACTAATGTAGATCGTACAGTGAAGAATACCAATATGCTTATGTGGCATAAAGAGTTGTGGTTGATAGATCATGGTGCATCTCTATTTTTTCATCATTCATGGGTCAATTGGCATAAACATGCACTTAGTTCTTTTACCCAAGTTAAAGACCATGCCTTATTGCCGCTTGCCGGTAAGTTGGACGAAGTGGATGCCGAATTTCGGAAATTACTGACTTCGGAAAAAATACGTGAAATAGTGGATCTGATTCCTGATAGCTGGATAGAGTGGCGTGATAAAGATGAAACTCCTCAAGATATTCGTGATATCTATTATCGTTTTTTGAAAGAAAGGATTGAACATTCTGAAATATTTGTAAAAGAAGCACAACATGCCAGAAAAGCATATTTATGAATACGCCGTTGTTCGGATAGTTCCGAAAGTGGAGCGTGAGGAATTTATCAACGTTGGGGTTATCTTGTTTTCTAAACAGGCTGCCTTTATCCGGATGCGTTATGAAATTAATAAGAAGAGGTTGGAGGCCTTATCACCGGAACCTGATATCGATTCTTTCCGGAAATATTTGGAGGCTTTCAGTAAAGTGTGTGCAGGCTGTCCGACGGGAGGAGTCATTGCTAAACTGGAAGTTCCGGAACGTTTTCGTTGGTTGACAGCCCATCGTAGTTCCTGCATTCAGACCTCAAGACCTCATGTTGGCTATTCTGACAATTTAGAGGAAACATTGGAGCGGTTGTTCGAGGAATTGGTTCTTTGATCCTTTTATCCTTTTGCTTCCTGATACATGAATCGTTTAATGCTCTTCTTCGCTGTTTTCTCAAACTCCTCGAAGTGGATTTTGATTTTAGTAATCTGACAGTAGGCCGGAAGTTGTTGATTGAGTTCTATTCGGTTGGTTTCCATTATCTTCTCAATATCGCTTTGCAACAGTCCGTGTGCGAAAGCATCGTCAAAATCCGGGTAGATTAGTGCTACAAGTTTATCTTTCTGGAGTAGAACCAACGATTCGGACACATAAGGCATGTTATTAAACTTGCTTTCTATTTCTTCCGGATAAATATTCTGCCCGCTTGAAGTAAGTAACATATTCTTGCTCCGACCTCGTACTGTTACATATCCTTCCGAATCCATGGTAGCCAAATCTCCAGTGTGGAGCCATCCGTTTACATCGATGATTTGTGAAGTGGCCTCCGTATTTTTGTAGTATCCCAACATTAAGTTTGTACCTTTACAAATAATTTCTCCTGCAATATTTTCCGGATCAGGAGAATCTATTTTCACTTCCATTCGGCTGGTAGCTTTACCGCATGAAGCCTGTTTGAGAGTTTCCCAGCGGCTGGAACAAATGATGGGACCACATTCTGTCATACCATAGGCAATGGTGTATGGAAATCCTATTTGTTTAAGAAAAGCTTCCACTTCTGCATTGAACGGAGCTCCTCCGATAATAATTTCATCAAAATTTCCACCAAAAATTTCCATTGCTGCCTTGCCGGGCAGCTGCTTTAATTTTATCGTTAACAATGGGTACTCTCAGCAACAACTTACCTATTTTATTATCCAGTTTGGGGAGAATATCTTTTTTAATAATCTTTTCTACAATCAACGGTACACAAGCAATTACTCTCGGTTTGATTTCGGCAAATGATTGTGCAATGATTTTGGGAGACGGCATACGTGTCAAGAAGTAGAGGTGTGCACCCGCAGAAAATCCGTAAAGAAAATCGTAGACCATGCCGAATACGTGCCCCATGGGAAGCATCGAAACGATGTGATCACCAGGTTTTACCGGAAGCATCTCGTGACAATAAGCAATGTTTGACCAAAGACTACGATAGGGTAACATCACTCCTTTGGAATAACCTGTTGTTCCTGATGTGTAATTTATAACAGCCAGCTCTTCCGGCATATCTTTACGGTAGGAGATATGTTCCGGACGAAAATTTTTAGGATATCGCTGTCCATATATCTCATTACGGTGTTCATGTGCATATGTCAGTTTGTCATTGCGCGACACAAGTGGAGTAAAGTCTGTCAAAGAAGATATACCTTCAAGTAAAGGCATCCGATCTTCATTAAGGTTTTCCCATACCTGATCACCTACAAAGAGGAGTTTTGCCTCAGAGTGATTGACGATATTATGGATATTGTCAGCCTTAAATTCATGTAAAATGGGAACAATTACAGCACCATAAGTCACGGTGGCCAAAAAGGTTACAGCCCAATGGGCGCTATTGCGGCCACAGACAGCGATCTTATCACCCGGTTGAATACCGGCCATTTCTAATATAATGTGAAATTTGGCTATTTTGCGGGCTACATCCTTATATTGAAGGGTGATTCCTTTGTAGTCTGTCAGGGCGTTTGCATCCCAGTTGTTTATGATGCTTTGTTCAATATAACCAATGAACCGTTGTTCTTGTTCCATTTTGTAATTTCTGCACATTCAGTTAAAAACTGCGCAAAATTAATATTCTATTAACGGAAACCGAATTCTCTCGTAAAGTTTTACGTTAAATTAACGGAGGGTAGGTCATTCTATTTATCGATTATCTAAGATAGAATGAACACAGAGACACGTTCTGCCAATATCGAAAATGATATGTGGATTTCACGTTCTCTGTGTTTTTATCATGATTTTCTATTCATTCTTAACCGTTTCCTGCTTATTTTTCTCTGAGATCAGCAGCAGTTTGTCTCCTACATGTAATTTTAGTGTGCCGTTGGGGATAAGAAATTCATCACCACGTTTGACGATCATTACTAAAGTACCTTTTGGCAAATTCATATCTTTCAGGGTGTCTGCCTCATTCAGCATTTCCATAGTAATGGTCATATCCGAAAGATCAGTATCTATCTCTTCCGGAAGTTCTACACCGAAGTCATTTCCGGTCTTTTCGAGTGGAGTGGACAAGTGTAACAAGCGTGCCACAAACGAAACACTTGTTCCTTGTACAATCAATGAAACAATCGTAATAAAAAACACGATATTGAAAATCATATTCGATCCTTCCACGTTTGCCACTACCGGATAAGTTGCGAAAATGATGGGTACAGCTCCTCGTAGCCCTACCCACGAGACAAACAGACGGGATTTTAAAGTAATCTTCCTAAATGGTAAAAGACAAAGGAATACGCTTAATGGTCGTCCGATAACGATCATGAATACTCCGATAAGCAATGCTACAACGGCAACTTCAATCATTTCGTGAGGATTGACAAGCAGTCCTAACATAAGGAACATAATGATTTGGAACAGCCAGGTCAGACCATCCATGAATGTTGCAATTTCCTTTCGGAAAGTTATTTTATGGTTACCTACCATCATGCCGGCAATGTATACAGCCAAATACCCATTACCGCGAAGCAGATCGGTGATGGCAAAAGTGAAGAATACAAAAGACAATAACAGAATGGGATAAAGTGATTGGTTATCGATATTTATTTTGTTGAGTATCAATATCGCCAGTTTTCCCAAGATATATCCGGCAGCAGCACCTACCAAGAATTGGATGATGAATGAACCGATTATGTTGCCTGTACCCATGCCATCTGATTGAATGAATTGTATCAGGACTATGGTAAGCATATAGGCCATTGGGTCGTTGCTTCCGCTCTCCAGTTCAAGCATAGGACGTAGGTTATGTTTCAGATTCATCTTTTGCGAACGGAGGATGGCGAATACTGAAGCAGAATCCGTTGACGACATGGTAGATGCAAGTAATAGGGAAGTGATCAATGGAAAGTGGATATTGGTCCAACTCATTCCCGAAAGATACCAAATGAATAATCCGGTAAAAAGTGCCGTGAGAAATACTCCCACTGTTGAAAGTACGATTCCCGGAGAAAGAATAGGACGAATTTCTTTGAATTTAGTATCCATACCTCCGGAGAACAGAATGACGCTAAGGGCAACCATACCTATAAATTGGGCTATCTTGGCATTATGAAATTGTAATCCCAATCCGTCGCTTCCGAAAAGCATACCTACAAGAAGGAATAATAATAAGGCCGGCACTCCGAAGCGATATCCGGTTTTTCCGACAACAATGCTGACAAATAGTAAAATAGAACCAATGAGTAGAATGTTTTCAGCGGTAAAAATCATAAGCAATGAGTACTAAGGGTTGTTAATTTGTTATTTTACATTTCACTGTGCGAAGTTACTTAAATTATGTAACAAATAGAAACGCTCTTTGGATGTATTTATGTTCCAAATAGCTGTAAAATAGTTTAAAAATGTTATTTTTGCAGCTTAAATAATATCATTCTATTCTATATGGATTCAAATCATCTTTCTCCTTTACGCAAAGGAGTAGTAGGAGTACAGTTCCTTTTTGTGGCTTTTGGAGCTACTGTACTTGTCCCCTTATTGGTCGGGCTCGATCCTTCTACAGCTTTGTTTACTGCCGGTATCGGCACACTTCTTTTTCATCTGGTAACAAAAGGGAAGGTCCCTATTTTTTTAGGTAGTAGTTTTGCATTTATTGCTCCTATTATTAAAGCAACCGAACTGTATGGACTTGCCGGCACACTTTCGGGAATGGTAGGCGTTGCAATGGTCTACTTTGTTATGAGTGCTTTAGTTAAATGGCAGGGTATCAGGTTGATCGAGCGCCTGTTTCCACCGGTAGTTATTGGTCCGGTAATTATATTGATAGGGCTTTCACTTGCCGGGACTGGAGTGAATATGGCAAAGGAAAACTGGACATTGGCGTTGCTTTCGTTGTTTACTGCCGTGATTGTATCTATTCGGGCGAAGGGACTATTGAAGTTAATACCTATTTTTTGTGGAATTATTGTGGGATATATTGCTGCGCTGATCTTTTATGATGTTGATATGTCGGGAGTCAGAAACGCTGCGTGGTTGGGTTTTCCACAGTTTGTGTTTCCACAGTTTTCGTGGGAACCTATTTTGTTTATGATGCCGGTGGCTATTGCTCCGGTGATAGAACACATTGGGGATGTGTATGTGGTAAACACTGTGACGGGAAAAGACTATGTAAAAGATCCCGGGTTGCATCGCACACTATTAGGTGATGGCTTGGCATGTCTTTGTGCCGGTTTATTGGGAGGACCTCCTGTAACTACCTATTCGGAAGTTACAGGAGCCATGTCGCTTACTAAAGTGACGAATCCTCAAGTAATAAGAATAGCGGCGATTACGGCCATTCTGTTTTCCGTAATCGGTAAAGTCAGCGCTTTATTGAAGTCTATTCCTTCGGCTGTATTAGGAGGAATCATGTTACTCTTATTCGGTACGATCGCTTGCGCGGGAATTGCTAACCTTGTCAATAATTGTATTGACTTGAGCCGGACACGTAATATCATTATTGTCTCGCTGACTCTGACTATTGGCATCGGTGGTGCCGTATTGGCATGGGGCGAATTCTCACTGTCGGGAATCGGTCTTGCTGCATTGGTAGGAGTAGGCTTGAATCTGGTACTGCCAAGAGAAGAGAGATGAATGAAAAAAGTAAGAAGAGGTGTCAGTGCTCATATTCACCACAGGATTACACAGATAAATAGATTAAGTTCACTCTGTGTTACTCTGTGGTGAATTATAACGCTCCTCTTACTTACTTGTACATTATCATGCCAAAAATTTTGCAATATCTTCGTCTGCTGTACTGATACCGCCAATTCCAAAATTATCGATCAGTACCTGCTTCACGTTAGGAGATAAGAATGCAGGAAGCGTCGGCCCTAAATGAATCTTTTTCACTCCAAGTGCCAACAGAGCCAGCAGAACAATAACGGCTTTTTGTTCGTACCACGCAATGTTATATACAATCGGAAGATCATTGATGTCTTTTAGTCCGAAGACTTCCTGCAACTTCATAGCAATTATAGCCAATGAGTAACTGTCATTACACTGTCCTGCATCCAGTACACGAGGAATGCCATTAATATCCCCCAGAGGTAATTTATTATATCGGTATTTGGCGCACCCTGCTGTCAGGATTACCGTATCTGCCGGTAGCTTTTCTGCAAACTCTGTGTAGTAACTGCGACTTTTCATTCGCCCGTCACATCCGGCCATAACAAAAAATTTACGGATAGCACCGCTTTTTACTGCTTCAACCACCTTATCGGCCAGTGCGATTACTTGCGCATGAGCAAATCCACCTACAATCTTACCACTTTCTATTGCCACTGGTGGCTGGCAACGCCGTGCATGTTCAATAATAACGGAGAAATCTTTCTGCTTTCCGTCTTTTCGTTCGGGTATGTAGGTAGCACCTTCCAAGCCGGTTGCGCCTGTCGTATAGATGCGATCTTTATAAGTCGCATTCGGGCGTGGTGGAACAATGCAATTAGTAGTGAAGAGGATAGGACCGTTGAAACTTTCAAATTCCTCTTTCTGTTTCCACCAGGCATTACCGTAGTTTCCTGCCAGGTGTTTATATTTCTTCAACTGAGGATAATAATGAGCCGGTAGCATTTCACTGTGTGTGTATATGTCGATACCGGTACCTTCAGTCTGTTGCAACAGTTCTTCAATATCTTTCAAGTCATGTCCACTGACAAGGATACCCGGATTGTTTCGAACACCAATGTTTACTTCGGAGATTTCCGGATTTCCGTAATGGCTGGTATTGGCAGTATCGAGTTGGGTCATAGCCTGCACACCATGGTTACCCGTAGCGAGTGTGAGGGTTATCAGTTCGTCCACAGTAATATCTTCGCGGGTCAATTCAGCCAAAGCATATTGCATGAATGCAAATATCTCCGGATTCTCATATCCTAAGTTATAGGCATGCTCCACATAAGCAGCCATTCCTTTGATACCATAGTGAACCAACTCCTTCAATGATCGAATGTCTTCGTCAGAAGTTCGCAGCACCCCCACCGTTTGGGCTTTCTCTTCAAACTCTGTTTCGTCACCATACCAAGTACATTCGTCGGGCGCATGTTCTATTGTGACTTGGTTACTTAGATCTTTCTTTAGCTCCAGTCCTTTCTTTATTTTCTCGATAATGGCGTGTTTATCAAAGTTGGCATTTGTAATGGTAGTGAACAATGCGTCAAAGATAAACTTATCTGCCCGGGCAGAAGAACGTCCATCTTTGCGTAACGCCTGATTGTAGACTGCGATTCCGCGTACTACAAAAAGCAACAAGTCTTGCATATTGGCTACTTCGGGAGTTTTCCCGCATACTCCGCTTAAGATACAACCTGTACCTTTTGCGGTTTCCTGACACTGAAAACAGAACATACTCATAATTTTTACGTATTAATAGGTTTCTTTTCTGGATGCAAAGATAGGAGGAGGATTTGGGGTAATTCTGTAACCAATGTTACAAACAAGAGAAAAAAGATTGGAAATCTTAGAGTTTGTTTAAGAGACTGTTTTAATTTTCCTCCGGAATCATTTCAGTCCGTTATTTCGATAACGAGGATGTGGCAACCGAACGTTACTCCATAAGCGGACCTTCTGTCCGGGTGATACAGGCAGGTATCAAAGATCCGGACGCTTGAGTGACTGATACAAAGAGGAGCTTTTGTACACTCTTCCTACAAAAATGCATTTCGATCTTCCATCTTCCACCTTCTGTTTTGGTAGAGAAAGCAAGCGCAATGGTTTGATATATAGTGTGATGTATCTATTATTCTATCTGTTTATGCCTATAAAAGCATTTTGTTTTCCTCCATGTCTTTAGCGAAAAAGGTCCGATTCTCACTCTGTTACCGTTCCATCTGTCTGATACTTAAACAGGCTTTAAATTTTGCTCAAACTTATTGTATCAGTTGCATCATATCTTCTTTTCTCAAGATATGCACTAATTTCCTGTCCGTTTTGATCAGGCCGTCATCCTGCATATGAGCCAGCTCGCGTGCCAGAGAGGGACGAGATACTCCGAAATAATCAGCCAGTTCCTGTTGTGAGCGGTCAAGTTGTATCGGACTGTCTCCTTGTTGTTTCAACATCCGTAGCAGATAGGAAGCAAGTTTCTGCCGAATCGTCTTAAAGGACATAAAAAACAGTTTGTCAGCAAGTGTTCGGGCATAATTGGCAGAAAGATTCATGTAGTTCTCTAAGAATTTCTCATTCCGTCGAAATAATTTCAGTACGCTTTCTTTCGGAATTTCGAAAACTTCGGTAGCTTCGTTTGCTGTAACTTCTACCGGGTAGCGATTGTCTGCACCAAATAAGAAAAGAGGGGCAATTGCACGAGGAGCAATAATATCTTCCACTTTAATCAATCTGCCCGAGTAATCGATCATTTCTCCCCGGACACTGCCTTTCAGTAATATCATCAGCCGATTGCATACATCACCTTGCCTGGCAAGAATGTCTCCTTTACGGAACATGCGGAGGTGAGATACGATTCCGTCAAAATCACGGGAAAGCGTTTCTGGAGAGATTCCATGGAATAGGGGGTTGGTAGCGAGGTAGGTCATAATTTTAAGATTGAAATGATATTATTAATAACAGAAATCTTTTCTTATTGTTTGCCGGATATCCTTGCTATTACATTGTTAATGATGCAAGTAATTACACTATGAATCTATGTACTTATTTAAATTTCAGAATAAATTTAGTTTCTTTGCCTTGCAGCAGAGTGATGCTTCCACCTGACAGACGCATGATCTGACGTGAAATGCTCAATCCGATACCACTACCTCCTTCTTTGGTGGTAAAAAAAGGAATGAATATATGATCTGCTATATCTGAAGGAATGGCAGGGCCATTATTTTTTATTTCAATCAATACTTCTTCAGCAGCATTACATCGTCCTTGTATTTCAATCTTTCCATCGGCCTGTGCATCGATAGCTTGTATGGCATTTTTCAATAGATTAATTACTACTTGCGAAATCAGATTTTCGTCGGCATACACAATCAGATCAGCAGGAGCAATATCTATATGGAACGTTATGTTGTCACATTTGTTTTGATGGCGTGCCAGCTCTACCATTCGGTCAATAAAAGCTTTTACATAAAATAAGGATGGTTCCGGGGTCGGGATACGGGTAAAACGGCGGTAGGATTCCACGAAGGAGAGCAGGCCTTTTCCCGTAGTACTGATTGTTTGTAAGCCCCGGCGTATTTCTTCATCCCGGGTATCGGCCAACGATAGTAGTGTTTCGCTAAGAGAGGTGATGGGAGTAACCGAATTCATGATTTCATGAGTCAATACACGTGTCAGTCGTATCCACGAATCGATTTCTTTTTCATCCAATTCACTGTTGATGTCGTTAAAAGCGAGAATGCGCAATTGTTCTTCACGAACAGTGATGCCTGATACACGAATGGATAAATTGATTGTACCCCGTTCATTGTTGAAAATAGTTTGTATTTTATCTCCCGGACGGCAGAATTCTATTTTCTTCATCAGCTGTATATCCACTTTGTTCAGTTGGCGGATATGGGTAAACACATTTAATCCGAGCAGGCGAAGCGCTTCATTATTTTTTTGATAAACCGCTCCATTTTCATTGAGAACGAGTACACCGGTGTTTACACAGTCCATTATCAGTTCGTAATACTTTTCTTGTTGTACCGTTTCCGACTTTACATTATATAATATGCGTCCGACCCGGTTGAGTGCACGGTTGACCTCTCGGGTCTCAGGCATTATCTGCTCTTCCGGGAAGTGAATGGCGCTGTCATTGTTCTCGAGGGCGTCAATCATGAAAAGAACTCGTTTGGTATGAATACGGTAAAGTGAAAGTTGCCACCAAATGCTGAATAGTAGCAAACAGAGGCTCAATCCCATCCAAATGAAGTCTCTGTCGGCATAAGACAGAGCTGCAGTTATGGCGAAACAGAGGCTTAGTCCGAGACGAAACCAATAGCGCTCTGTGAGTAACTTTAAATGGATTTTCATAAACCAAACTTTTTCATCTTATTATATAATGTTTGGCGGGTAATGCCTAATTGGGCGGCTACAGCCGAAAGGTTTCCTCCACATTTGTCGAGAGCCTTGCGAATCATGGCCTTTTCCATATCTTCAAGAGTAGAGGTCTCTGTTTCCGGGTTCTCCGTTTTCTGCACTAATTGGAACATTTCAGCGGGGATGGTTTCACCATCGCTAATAATGACTGCTTTCTCAATGGCATGTTCCAATTCGCGGATATTGCCATACCAGGCATGTGCGGTCAGTTTCTCGCAAGCGGCCGGACTCAGGCTGATAGAGGCTTTGTCATACTGTTTGCAAAAGCGGGCTATAAAACGCTCAGCTAGCGGAACAATATCTTCTTTACGTTTGCGAAGTGGAGGAATTTCTACATGAATGGTGTTGATACGGTATAATAAATCTTCACGGAATAAGCCTTTGTCTACCATCTCCTGCAAGTTTCGGTTAGTTGCGCAGATTAGGCGAATGTCTACGGGGATAGATTGGTTACTACCTACACGAACTATGCTTCTCTGCTGAATGGCTGTCAGTAGCTTAGCCTGCAAATGAAAGGGAAGGTTTCCTATTTCGTCAAGAAACAGGGAACTTCGGTCTGCTGCTTCAAACTTACCTGTACGGTCGGCATGGGCATCGGTAAAAGAACCCTTCACATGCCCGAACAATTCACTCTCAAACAAGGATTCGGTGATAGCACCCATATCAACGGATATCATGCTCTCGGCAGAGCGTGGTGATAAAGCATGGATCTCACGCGCGAGCATTTCCTTTCCCGTTCCGTTTTCACCTGTTATCAGTATATTCGCATTGGTCGTTGCTACTTTCTCAATCAACGTGCGGAGCTGCTGCATAGCACTGCTTTCACCCCAATACATGGCAGAAACCGGAGATGATTCTTTTTTGCGATTCTTTTTCTTTCCGTCTTTTGCTTGTGAAGCGGCATTTAAAAGAGTTTCCAACAGCTTTTGATTATCCCATGGTTTCACTACAAAATCAGATGCTCCTTCTTTTATCCCCCGTACGGCAAGATCAATATCAGCATAAGCTGTGAATAGTACTACCGGAAGGTCTCTGTATTGCCGTTTGATTTCATGTAACCAAAACAGACCTTCGTTACCATTATTGATTCCGGAAGTGAAATTCATGTCCAATAAGACAACTTCCGGGTTTTCTTCTCTAAGCACTGTGGACAGACTGACAGGAGAGGATAAGGTAATGACTTTCGAAAAATGATTTTTCAATAGTAATTGTACGGCTGTCAGCACTCCTTTATTATCGTCAACAATGATGATAGTTCCCATTTTGGTCAATAGAATATTAAATACGAATAATAATTTGTCGGCAACAAAGTTAGCAACATTTCCTTATTCTTATGAATTTCGAAAGAGTTTAAATAAGGTGTCTTTGTCTTTATGCACCTAGTTTTACTTCCGTATCAACTAAAGCCATTGGAATTTAAGTCCGAAGGATAAACTCAGATAATCCCGAGCCCGCAGGTAACTGTTGGTTACGCGGCTGATCAATAATAGGTCACAGGTACTCAGCTCATAAAAGAGAGTCACAGATTTTGCAAAGAACCGGCGTTCTCTATCTATATCGTATGTCAGCCGTTGTCCCAGAAAGATGTGTGTGCGTATCTTGGACGAGAATCCGTAGTATCCTTCCGGATAACGGCTAGGCTCGTGTACCCAGAATTCGTGTCCGAAAACAGTGTTAAAATAGATACCACATGCCAAAGGTTCGGTTGAAAATCCTTTCCCAAGCTCCAGGCTCCAAGGCATGTAATTTTGTTTTAAGGTCATGGTCATCTTAGCCCGATGGGAGTCATGTTTGGGTATGAAGCCGAAGAACAGATCCGTTTCCCACTGATCTCTTTTTCCGTAATCCCAACCGGTTCCGAACGAGAACATTCCCATGTTGCCCGCATATTGTATTTTGTTGTGTGTAGGTATAAGTGAATTCCATCCTTTACGAAAGCGGTGAATACGTTTGTCATATTTGCTGTATTTCGACTGTGTTGTCTGGATGGTATCTATCTTTTGTTTGGTATCGTTTTTGTCGGTTTGTGCAGCGACGTTTTCTGTGTAAAACAGCAGCGATAGTACTGCCATGCCAATAATGGAATTAAAATTCAACCACTTCATAATCATAACCATCAGGTTTTATCGTGAATACTAAATAACTGCGATTTTTCATACAATTGCTTCCATAATACATCACGCCATCGTCAAACACATCTGACGCACTGATCCGATGTTCGTGAGCTACAGTGCAAAATTGCAAACCGGGAAATTGGCGAACATACATTTGAAACACTTTGGCCACATTGTTATTGAACTGATCACAAAGGGGACGGGCATGCATACAGAATACGGTTTTATTAAATTCGTCGGCACGTTCTGTGAGTTGTCTTTCAATATAGTCAAAATCAGGGATCGGTTCCGAATAATCATATTCCATTGCGTTGGTATTGAGGCATACAAATTTCACACCTCCGGCTATGAACGAAAAGTTTGTATCGCCGAATATTTGCCGGAATGCATCTTCTCCGGTTCCCAAACAATCATGGTTTCCGATAAGTCCTACATAAGGAACCTTTAGTTTATTCATTATATCCCTTTGCCAAAGAAATTCATCGGTAAGTCCGAAGTCACTGAAGTCGCCTCCATGAACTACAAAGTCGATGTCGTCTCTTTTGTTGACAGCGTTTACAAAGTCAACGGTTTCGTCATACCAGCGTTGCGAGTCACCCATGGCGATAAAGCGTATAGTAGACTTTCCCAGGCATTTGGCTTCGATCTTTTGAATATTTTTCGCATTAATGTCTCTTTCTCCTTTTATGTCGACGTCATATGGATGATAATCTATCAAGTCACATCCGGCAACTAGCAGACAACAAAGAAAGATTGCGGTAATTCCTTTTATTTGTCTCATAATTTTTATTTTAGTGTATGAAAACTCGATGCAAAGATAGAGTTTTCTTTATGAAAAACAAAGTGTTGCTGTCTAATTAATAGACGACAGTGTCTAATAATTAGACAACATTCTCGCACTATGAATTATGTAATCCGTTGTTTTATTGTGCATTACTTCTTTTGGCACGCTTTGTGCAATTAAGAAATTCAGGTGATCTGCATGAAAGAGACACCTTATATTTATTAAAATTCTAAAATACAAACAGGGCTGATATGAGACAATTGTACTACACTTTCCGAACTCTTCTCCGTGGGAGAGGTGTAAATCTGACCAAAATAGTTTCGTTAACTTTAGGGCTTTTGGTCGGCATCCTGTTATTTGCCAGGGTTGCATTTGAATTGAGCTTTGATGGTCATTATAAAGAAGTTGATAGATTGTGTGTGATTAATGCTGTTTATTACGTTGGCGGAGAGAAAGGAGAGGCACATCAGGTCGTTCTTGCTCCGGTTCCGGGTGCCATAGCCGAAGGTTTTCCTGACGAGATCGAATCATCTACAGTTGTTCGTATCCGGTATGGTGATAACACTCTTTTTTATAATAATGTCCGTCAGTGTCCGAAAATGATTCTTTCTGATTCACTTTTCTTCAAGACAATGGGTATCGATATTATTAGCGGCGATCCACGTGAATTGGTCAATCCTGAAACCATGTTTGTTTCACGGAGTTTTGCTCGTAGAATATTTGGTGATGAAAGTCCGATAGGGAAAACGCTACTTTATAATCGCACTTTGCCCATGACGATAAAAGGAGTTTATGAAGACATTCCGGAGAACAGTTCTTTATATCACGAAGTTGTAATCTCTTTCTCTACTATTGAAAAGCATCATTGGGAATGTATGGGTTGGGAATGTGGAGATAGTTTTCAAGGATACATCCGATTGAAAAATGCCTCTGATCTGGATAAAGTCAACTCACGTATCGATCCTATAATCGAAAAACATCTTCCTTTCAGACCTGAAGAGGGATTTGCCATACGCTATTCATTACAACCTATTCGTGGAGTTCATGCCAGCGCTCCTGTCATACAAAAGATGGTGATGATTATGTCACTGTTAGGATTGGTGATTCTTTTTATCGCTGCCATGAATTATGTGCTAATCTCTATCTCTTCACTTGCCCGACGTGCCAAAGCAATAGGCGTACATAAATGTAATGGTGCCAGTGAAAGGAATATTTTCTCGATGTTTCTCTGGGAGACGGGTATCATTATAATGATATCGCTGATACTGGTGAGTGTATTGGTTTTGAATTTCAGAGAGGATATTGAATATCTTGCTTCTGCTTCAATCGGTGCTCTTTTCACTTGGGAGACTTTATGGGTACCTATTTGTGTTATCGTGATTCTGTTTATAGTTGCCGGCATTATTCCGGGACATTTGTTTTCTTCTATTCCTGTCACCCATGTCTTCCGGAACTATACCGAAAGAAAGGGGGGATGGAAGCGTACTTTACTTTTTCTTCAGTTTACTGGAGTTACTTTTGTGCTGGGTATCTTATGTGTGGTGTTGCTTCAATATAACCGGATCACTACGAAACCGATAGGCTATAATCCGGAGGGAGTCGCATTTACATATCATAATTTTGCCGATTCGGAGTCTGCATTAGACAATCTTCGCCGACTTCCTATGGTCAGCGATGTTTCAGATAGTGAATCGAGTATCATCTCGGGATATGGAGGTTTGGCTGTTACCGATGAGAATGGGATTATTTTATTTACTACACGTTTGAATGCGTGCTTATATAACTATGTTCCGTTTATGGGTATCCGTATCAAAGAAGGAAGGAATCTCAATGGTCCCGATCAGGCATTGGTAAACGAAGAGTTTGTACGACAAATGCGTTGGACTGATGGAGCTGTCGGAAAGAAATATGAAAATTTCACCATAGTGGGAGTCATGGAGAATTTCCCGGTAAACAGCTATTATGAAGAGCAAGATCCCGTGGCATTCATCGGTCAACAGCAGATTAATAATTGCTATCATGTCCGGCTCAAACAACCATACGAGGAAAATTTGCGATCACTTAATAAATCAATGGAAGAGATGTATCCTACAGAGGATATTGTTTTTAAGTCCCTGTCTTATAGCATTGAGGATCAATATCAGAATGTACGTCGTTTTCGTGATGCCGTAATGTTGGCTTTCGTCGTTATTTTGCTGATATCTCTGATGGGATTGATTGGGTATATTTCTGACGAAATACAACGTCGTAGTAAAGAAATCGCTATACGTAAAGTCAATGGGGCGGAAGTTTCTCATATTTTGAACTTGCTTTCCAAAGATATTATTTGGACTGCCTCGCCTGCGGTGTTGTTTGGAACTGCCGGTGCATACTTTGTGGGCATACAATGGCTCGGACAGTTCGCTGAACGAATCAGTTTACAGGTATATTGGTTTGTACTGATAGCTATAGTTGTATTGGCTATGATTTTTTTGAGTGCAGTGATTAAGGTTTGGCATATTGCCAACGAGAATCCGGTAAAGAGTATTAAAAGTGAATAAACAAATGAATTAAATAGAAATGATGATGATACAGATTAGTGACATTAGTAAAGTGTTCCGCACTTCAGAAGTAGAAACAGTAGCGTTGAATCATGTTAGTCTGAATGTAGAAGAAGGTGAATTTGTAGCCATTATGGGACCTTCCGGTTGTGGTAAATCTACACTTCTCAATATTTTGGGTCTTCTTGATAATCCTACAGAAGGTTCTTATAAACTTATGGGACAGGAAGTAGCTATTCTTCATGAAAAGGAACGTACCCGTGTTCGTAAGGGTAAATTAGGATTTGTGTTCCAAAGTTTTAATCTGATAGACGAACTGAATGTGTATGAGAATGTAGAGCTTCCGCTTACTTATCTGGGTATAAAAGCTTCAGAACGTCGTCAGATGGTAAATAATATACTTCATCGGATGAACATCAGTCATCGTGCCAAACATTTTCCCCAACAGCTTTCGGGTGGTCAACAACAGCGTGTAGCTATTGCGCGGGCGGTGGTTACTAACCCGAAGCTGATCTTGGCCGACGAACCTACGGGCAATCTCGACTCTAAAAACGGTGCTGAAGTAATGAATCTGCTGACGGAACTCAACCATGAAGGAACAACTATAATTATGGTGACTCACTCACAACATGACGCTTCATTCGCTCATCGCACAGTGCATCTTTTTGATGGAAGTATTGTCGCCAGTGTGAAAGCTTAACTTAACGGCAGATATGATGAAACAATTTTATTATACTATTCAGACATTGCTACGAGGGCAGGGAAACAATATGATCAAGATAGTTTCACTGACTTTGGGACTATTCGTCGGAATATTACTTTTTTCCCGCGTAGCATTTGAATTAAACTATGATAGCTATTATCAAGAACCGGAAAATCTTTTTCTAACTTTACGTACAGTTGTTTCGCAAGGTGAAAAGAAAGAGCCTGTTTGTAGTAATTACGGAAAACTTCCAGCAGCAATTCGTGAAAATTTTCCTGATGAAGTGGAAGATGCAACTTTGATTGACTTATTTAGTCGCAGTTCGCTTTACCATGAAGGCCAGGAAAAGAAAGATGCAATACTGGCTACTTCCCGAAGCCATATTTTTTCCACTTTGGGCGTTAAAGTACTTTCCGGAAATGTGTCTGAATTGGATAATATGGATGCATTGTTTATATCCCGTTCTCTTGCTCAAAGTCTTTTTGCAGATGCCGATCCTATTGGAAAGACAGTAATGATTAATATTGATTATCCATTGACTGTTCGAGGTGTTTTCGAAGATATTCCGGAAAATGCCGAGTTTCGGTTTGATGGGGTCTATTCATTTGTGACTCGTGCTAATAGATTCAGAGATGAACGTGGTGGATGGCGGGGTGATATCAGCTATACATGTATGGTTCGTTTTCGCCATCCGGAAGATGTAGAGAAAGTGGCGGCACGTATGCCTGATATGATGAAGAAGTATATACAGTATAATAAAGACTGGTTTGAAGAATTTTCGTTTATAACTCCTTCACAGTTTCATTTGCAGAAAAAGGAATCACGTAAAATTATCAGTATTCTATCGATTCTCGGATTTGCTATTTTGCTGATTGCCGGGATGAATAATGTACTTATTTCTATTTCTTCCTTGCCACAGCGGGCCAAATCAGTAGGAGTGCATAAATGCAGCGGAGCTTCAACCGGACATATATATCGTATGTTCTTATGGGAATCGGCATTATTGATTCTCGTTTCTCTTTTGGGGGTTATAGTCCTTCTGCTCTATTTTAAACCGGAAATAGAAGACTTGTCTGGTGCCTTATTAGCAACCCTGTTTACATGGCGTACCCTATGGGTTCCTGCATTAGTAACCATTTTTTTATTTTTACTGATTGGCTTGCTTCCGGGAAAGCTTTTCTCTTCCATCCCTGTGACACAAGTTTTCCATCGTTTTACCGGGTATCGTGCTTCCTGGAAATATCCGTTGTTGTTTGTACAATTTACAGGAGTTGCTTTCATATTGGGATTGCTAATGATCATTCTTTTACAGTACAATCAAGTCATGAATCGAAGTATGGGCTATAAAATAGATAATTTAGTTATAGGGTGGGGGCCATTTGATTCAATGGATAAAATAGATGGCATTCTCCGGGGATTGCCTTTTATTGAAGCATCTTGTAATAGTGCTTCATTTATCTATAATGGTCATACAAGACAATCTTTTACTGATATTAACGGAAAACGTTTTATGGGGTGTATCGATTTTATAGATGAGCATTACGTCCCGATTTTAGGATTGCAGATTTTGCAGGGTCGTAACGTTCATCAGGATGGTGAAGTACTGGTAAATGAAGAATTGCTACGGCAAGTAGGTTGGACTGATTCGCCTATAGGACGGAAACTGATGGAAGATAACTATGAATGGGGGACTGTGGTTGGAGTAGTCAAAGATTATGTAGCACAAAGTGCATATCAGCCACAAGCCTCTGTGGCATTGGTGAATAGCTTGGAAAGGAGATGGGAAGCCAATAAACGGAATCTGATTTTGAAAGAACCATTTAAAGAGAATCTTTCTAGAATCAGGGCTTTGATGAAAGAAACATTTCCTACGGAGGATATTCAGTTCCGTTCTGCTCGTCAGGAGGTCGATAATCTGTATCAGGTAGTACGCCGTTTCCGCAATATTGTGATTGTAGCTTCCGTTTCGATTGTAGTAATCGTATTGATGGGGTTATTCGGATTTGTGAATGATGAAGTACAACGGCGCAGTAAAGAAATTGCCATTCGTAAGGTGAATGGGGCTGAGTCGGGAAATATTATTAATCTTTTGAATCATAATATTTTCTGGATTGCTTTACCGGCTATCTTTGTTGGAATCGCTTTAGCCTATGTCGTCGGACATAAATGGGTGGAACAATTTACCGATCAGATCAATCTCAACGCAGGGCATTTTCTTTTGCTTCTCTTATTAATATTATTATTGATTTTAGGAAGTGTCACCGGAGAATCTTGGCGCATTGCTAACGAAAATCCGGTAAACAGTATTAAGAACGAGTAATTAAAAATAATGATTATGATAGAAATTAATGACATTAGTAAAGTGTTTCGTACTTCAGAAGTAGAAACCGTAGCGTTAAATCATGTAAGCTTGAATGTAGAAGAAGGTGAATTTGTGGCCATTATGGGGCCTTCCGGTTGTGGAAAATCTACTTTACTCAATATCCTGGGACTTCTGGATAATCCTACGGAGGGTTCTTATAAACTCATAGGACAGGAGGTAGCCGATCTTCATGAAAAGGAACGTACCCGTGTGCGTAAAGGGAAGTTGGGGTTTGTATTCCAAAGTTTCAATCTGATAGATGAATTGAATGTTTATGAAAATGTGGAACTTCCGCTTACTTATTTAAATATCAAGGCTTCGGAACGCCGCCGGATGGTAGACAATATTCTTCATCGGATGAATATTAGCCATCGTGCCAAACACTTTCCCCAACAGCTTTCGGGTGGACAACAACAACGTGTGGCCATAGCCCGCGCTGTGGTTACCAATCCAAAACTGATTCTTGCCGATGAGCCTACGGGAAATCTTGATTCTAAAAATGGTGCGGAAGTGATGAATCTGTTGACAGAGCTGAATCGCGAAGGTACAACGATAATTATGGTTACGCACTCTCAGCACGATGCTTCGTTTGCACATCGTACGATACATCTGTTCGATGGTAGCATAGTGGCCAGTGTGAAAGCTTAACCAATAAAAAAACATAATGAAACAACTCTACTATACCATTCAAACATTACTACGGGGACGTGGAAGTAATATAATTAAAGTAATTTCACTGACACTGGGATTGCTGGTAGGAATTCTGCTGTTTGCTCGCGTTGCATTCGAGCTGAATTATGATAGTTATTATTCGGAACCGGAGAATTTGTGTATAACTTTACGTACGGGTATTTCGGATGGGATAAAAAAAGAGCCGAATATCGATAACTATGGTAAGTTAGCAGAGGCCATTCGCGAAAATTTCCCAGATGAAGTAGAAGATGCGACCGTGCTTGATCTCTTTAGCCAGAGTCCTCTCTATCATGAGGGTAAGAAGATGGAACATGTAATCTTAGCAACCTCTAAAAGTCACGTTTTTTCTACTTTAGGTATTAAAGTCTTACTCGGCGATGTTTCCCAACTCGACAGAGTGGATGTTATTTTTATCTCCTGTTCACTTGCCCGGCGTTTGTTTGCAGACGCAAATCCGATCGGAAAAACAATCAATATTGAAATTGATTATCCGTTGACTGTGCAAGGAGTTTTTGAGGATATTCCGGAAAATACCGAATTTCATTTTGACGGAGTTTATTCCTTCGATACCCGATCTAAGCAATATGGTTCTGAACGTGGTGGCTGGGGATATGATTCCAGTTATCATTGTATGGTTCGTTTCCGCCATCCCGATGAAAGAGAGAAAGTGGAGGTACGTATGCCTGAAATGCTGAAAAAGTATATACACAACTATAAGGGCCAATCAGAGGAGTATTCGTTTATGACTCCTTCACAGTATCATTTGCAAAAACCGGAATCTCGTAAAATAGTTATGATTCTTTCAATACTCGGATTTGCCATCTTGTTGGTTGCCGGCATGAATAATGTCTTGATTTCTGTTTCATCATTGGCTCAACGAGCTAAGTCTGTTGGCATACATAAGTGTAATGGTGCTTCTGATGGGCATATCTATCGTATGTTTCTGTATGAATCAGCACTATTGATATTGCTTTCTTTATTGTTCGTGACAGTCCTGTTATTCACTTTTAAGTTGGAGATAGAAGATCTTTCCGGAGCTTCATTAAAGGCTTTATTTACATGGCAAACTCTGTGGGTACCGATTTTGGTTTCTTTGGTTTTATTTCTGGTCATCGGACTATTTCCGGGCAAGTTGTTTGCCGCTATTCCTGTGACACAAGTTTTCCATCGTTTTACTGCACATCGTTTTGTCTGGAAGCGATCATTGCTTTTTATACAGTTTGCGGGAATTGCATTTATTTTAGGCCTGTTGATGGTTATTCTTTTACAGTATCATCAGGTGATGACTCGTGACATGGGATATAAGGTTGATAATTTGGCAGTTGGGTGGTCGCCATATAGAGAAATTGATAAAATGGATGGTATTCTCCGAGGACTGCCCATAGTTGAGGAGTTTTGTAATGCAAGTACGATTATTTATGGTGGTTACATGGGGCAACCTTACACAGATGCACATGGGAAGGAATTTATGGGACGTATCGAATTTGTTGATGAACATTATGTTCCGGTTATGGGACTTCAGATTATAAAAGGCAGGAATATCCAGCAAGATAAAGAGATCTTGATTAATGAAGAGATGGTTCGTCAAATTGGTTGGACGGATAGTCCCATCGGTAAGAATCTGGAAGATGGCAAAAATAACTTTGGTACGATTGTCGGAGTTGTGAAAGACTATGTTGTACAAAGTGCGTACATGCCACAGGCTCCTGTAGCACTGATGAGTAATTTGGAATGGATGAATGTGCTTAATAAACGGAATATTATTTTGAAAGAACCTTTTGGTGAGAACCTGGCTAAGATTAACACATTGATGAAAGAGGCTTTTCCGACAGTAGATATTGTATTCCGTTCTGCCCGTCAGGAGATTGATAAGCAATATCAAGAGGTCCGCCGTTTCCGTAATGTCGTGATTATAGCTTCTATTGCTATCCTGTTGATTGCTTTGATGGGACTGTTCGGCTTTGTAAATGATGAAATTCAACGTCGTAGCAAAGAAATTGCCATTCGTAAAGTGAACGGTGCCGAAGTACCGGATATTCTTCGTTTGGTTTCCGGGAATATTTTCTGGACGGCACTAAGTGCTGTTCTGGTCGGAATAGTATTTGCGTATATTGTAAGTAATAAATGGCTGGAACAGTTTTCTGACCGAATATCAGTCAATGGGGGACATTTTCTTGTCGTGATCATAATTATCTTGTTGTTGATCATGGGAAGTGTCATCGGGAGGTCCTGGAATGTGGCTAATGAGAATCCGGTGAACAGTATCAAGAACGAATAGTGATGATTTAATATGTAAAAAGACAAAACAATGAAACAATTCCATTATACCATTCAGACATTAATTCGCGATCGTAGAAGTTGTGTCATTAAGGTGATCTCATTGTCGTTGGGATTATTGGTATCTATCATTTTATTTTCTCGGGTAGCTTTCGAACTGAGCTATGATAACTGTTTTCAGGATGTGGACAACCTTTACATTGTAAAGACGGAATGGATTAAGGATGGAGTGATCAAAGGAAATGCAGGATCATATACATTAATACCGATAGCATCGACAGTTGCTGAGGAGTTTCCGAAGGAGGTGGAAAGTGCGGTTTGCTCAAGTATATCTTTTGAAGCTATTTTCAAAATAGGTAATCGGAAGATGAATAAATCTTTTATTTTATCAGACTCCCTTTATTTCCGTACTATGGGAATTGAGGTCATTAGTGGTAATCCGAATGATTTGACCAATCCTGATGTGCTCTTTTTATCACAGTCGGTTGCACGAGAAGCATTCGGTGAAGAAAATCCTATTGGAAAGACTTTGCATATGATGGTTTGGGGCACTCCCGTAGAAGCTTTGGTAAAAGGAGTATTTGCCGATCTTCCGTATAATGTATCGTTGGAACGTCACGAAGCCGTCCTGTCTTTTGCCAGTCATAGTAAATATGGTTGGGGACGTCCTGGCTGGACGAGTGGTGGTAATTACAATGCCTTTATTCGTTTAAAAGATGGAGAAAGGAGTGCTGATGTTATTAATACTGACATTGATAAAGTAATTGCAAAACATATTCCCTCAGACATGAATATGCACTTACATATGTTTGTGGTTCCTTTGCGGACTATTCACCTGGAACATTCAGATGTGAAAAGGACGATTCTCATATTATCTTTGTTAGGATTCGCCATTCTTTTTGCGGCCACCATGAACTATGTGCTTATTTTTGTTTCCTCACTTTCTCAGCGTGCCAAAGGAATTGGAATTCATAAGTGTAACGGTGCATCCGATAAGGCTATATTTTCTATGTTTATATATGAAACGGCTTTGATTATCGGTGTTTCCCTGGTGCTTATGATCATATTTCTATTCCAATTTCAGGAAAAGATCGAAGAATTGGCAGAGGTACCCTTATCATCTCTTTTTACCTGGCATAATTTATGGGCTCCATTATCGGTAGTTACTTTTCTGTTTGTTATTGGAGGCATATTGCCCGGAAAAGTATTTTCTTTGATTCCCGTTACTCAGGTCTTCCATCCCTATATTAAAAAGAATAGGGGATGGAAAAGGATATTGTTGTTTATTGAATTTGCAGGGGTGGCTTTTATCTTTGGATTGATGTGTGTGGCATATCTTCAGTGTCACTACATTATAAATAGGGATATGGGATATCAGCCGAAGGGTGTTGCATCTTGTAAGCATGATTTTGCTGAACCTGATAACGCACGTAATAACCTGAAATCTTTACCTTATGTGGAGGGGGTAGCTTCTATTCGTGGAAGTATGACCTGGTTTGGGAATCGGGAGGTAACTGATGAAGGTGGAAAACTTCTTTTCACTCCTCGTTGTGCGGCATTCGACAAAGACTTTGTTCCATTGTTGGGACTTCATATCAAGGCCGGGCGTAATTTTACAGGTGAAAGGCAGTTTCTGGTTAATCAGCCATATGTAGAGAAGATGGGCTGGAAGGGTAGTGGGGTTGGCGAGATAGTTCCTAATCGAGGTACGGTGGTTGGCGTGCTTGCTCCTTTTTGTTGTGGTGTGCTTCCGGCTGATGATGAACCTTTGGAAATTGAATATGGTACTAATTTGAGGAATGTCCATGTTCGTCTCAAGGAACCTTTTACAGAGAACTTGCATAGACTGAATAATGAAATGAAAAAGATATATCCGCAAGAGGATATAGAGTTTAGGTCTTTAGAACAGGATTTAGAACGATACTATCGGCCCACAATAATTTTTCGTGACGCCACTTTTTTGGCTTTTATAACGATACTGTTTATCACTCTGATGGGATTGATTGGTTATATAAATGATGAAGTCCGTCGGCGTAGCAAAGAGATAGCTATTCGTAAAATAAATGGTGCCGAAGCCAGATCTATTCTCTTTTTATTATCTAAAGATATCTTCTGGGTTGCAATTCTCTCGGTTGCCATCGGTACATACGGAGCTTACTACATGAGTCAGTTGTGGATAAGTCAATTTGAAGATACAATCTGTGTTTATGCAGGTTGGTATGTAGTGACAGCTATTTGTTTATTGGCCTTTATCTTTGTTTTCATTATAGGGAGATCCTGGCATATAGCTAATGAAAATCCGGTGAACAGCATCAAGTCTGAGTAATGTTTCAATTCCATGAAAGAAAGGCCCGGTTTCAGCGAAACCGGGCCTTTCTTTTGTCTGTATCAAGTCTCTGTTTCACCGGTTTATAGCTTCTGTCCGGATGTTTTCTCTTTTACTTTCTTGATATACACCATCAAAATCACTACCGCTGTTACAAAAGCCAATCCGTCAGAGACAGGCATGCTGATCCATACCCCCTTTACACCATATAAGGGTGGAAGCAGAAGTAATCCCGGGAGCAGGTATACTAACTGGCGCGAAAGTGACAGAAAAATACTGATCTTAGCCATTCCTATACTCTGGAAGAAATTTGATATAACGATTTGTGCACCTACAAACGGGAACATCAGCGTGCAAATGCGCAGCCCGGACGATGCCATGTCAATCAATTCATCGCTATCGGTAAAGATGGCCGAAACTGTGTGCGGAAAAAGTTCACAGATAATGAAACCGCTACTCGTTATCAATACACCGACAATGATACCGAGACGGAGCGTATGCTTTACACGGTCAATCTTCTGTGCACCATAATTGTATCCGACGATGGGCTGCATTCCCATAGTCAACCCCATTACCACCATTACATACAGCATCAGCAGGCGATTAATGATACCATAGGCACCGATAGCCATATCGCCACCGTATTTTTGCAAACTATTATTAATGAGTATGACAATGATACATGCCGTAACATTCATGGCAAAAGGAGACATTCCTATGGAGAAGATACTGCCGATGATGCGTTTCTTCATTTTCCAGAAACCCGGCATGAAATGGACAAAACTCTCTTTGTTACGGAAGTGATTTACTACCCATATCATTCCGATAAACTGTGACAGGACTGTAGCCATAGCAGCTCCCCGAATCCCCCAGCCGAAATGGAAAATGAAGATAGGAGCGATGATGACATTGGCAATAACTGTCACCAGGGATGTCAACATGGCCTTTTTCGGATATCCCGTAGCACGCATCACGTTGTTCAACCCTATCATGGTATAAGTGATGGGGGTTCCCAAGAGAATCACTTGCATAAAATCACGGGCATAGGGAAGTGTACCGGTACTGGCACCGAAGAAAAACAATATCGGGTCCAGAAACAGATAAGCCAGTCCGCCGAACAGTACTGCATTCGTCAGGCAAAGCATCAATGTATTTCCCAGAACATCGGTCGCACCCTTAATGTCTTTTTGTCCCAGGCGTATGGATGAAATGGTAGCTCCACCTGCCGAAATCAGTACACAGAACGCTACGACCAGATTCATTAGCGGGAAGGTGATCGCCAGTCCGGAGATAGCCATGGGACCGACACCGTGCCCGATGAAAATACTGTCGATGATATTATAAAGTGACGTAATAGTCATTCCGATAATGGCCGGGATGGAATATTGTAACAGAAGTTTGCCAATAGGTTCTGTACCCAGTATGCGGGGATCGGTTTGTTGTGCCATATAGTGAAGCGTTACATATTTTTAAGTGCAGCAAAGGTACAAATAATTTGCCTGATTCGATGATTCTTCTGAACTTTGCCCACAGAGTTTAACAAACAGGTAAAAGAATGTTTATGGATGCAACAAAGAAAATAACGGCATTATTCGATTGTGATGGTGTAATTGTCGATACAGAAGGGCAATATACCGTTTTCTGGAATGAAATGGGGCAAAAGTATGTAAATGATGAAAACTTTGGTTCTAAGGTTAAGGGCCAGACACTGGTACAGATTTATGATAAATACTTTGCGGGAGAACCGGAAAAACAGCGGGATATCACCGAGGCATTGAACCGTTTTGAAATAAAAATGAATTATGACTATGTTCCCGGAATAGTTGAGTTTATAGCAGATCTGCGTCGGCATGGTGTGAAAATAGCTTTGGTTACCAGTTCCAATACGGCAAAAATGGAGAATGTTTATCATGCCCATCCCGAGTTTAAATCCCTTTTTGATGAAATATTGACTGCAGAGCGTTTTAAGCGTTCTAAGCCTGATCCTGAATGTTTCTTGTTGGGAATGACAATTTTCGGTTCCGATTCAAAAGATTCGTATGTGTTCGAAGATTCATTTCATGGTTTGCAGGCCGGTAGATCATCCGGAGCCATTGTTGTCGGATTGGCAACTACGAATTCACGCGAAGCCATTGCCGACAAGGCAGACTATGTAATAGACGATTTCAGAGGGATGACTTACGAAAAACTGCTGACTATAACTTCACGTTATATCTGATAAGAAAGATTGAATAGCATCTCAGGGAAGAATCCCTTAGCTTTGCATGGTATTTAAAAAGAGAGAAAGCCATGTATAAGCAAACGATTCGTCCTGTTTTATTTCTGATGGAACCCGAAAAGGTACATGCCTTGTTGGTTTCCTGCCTCAAATGTTACCGGCATTTGCCATGGTGCAGATGCTGGATACGTCACCTTTATACTTGTTCCGACAAACAGTTGATATGGAATCATCTTACTTTTCGAAACCGTATCGGTCTGTCGGCCGGTTTCGATAAAGGAGCCGAAATTTTTGATGAATTGGCCGATTATGGTTTCGGATTTATCGAAGTAGGTACTGTAACTCCCGATTCTCAGGATGGAAATCCCCGTCCGCGTATTTTTCGCTTGCCTCAGTGTGAATCTTTAATTTCCCGTACGGGCTTCAATAATCCCGGATTGGATGTTATTAAACGCCGTCTTGAACAGAAAAGCGGTTCGTATGTTTTAGGTGTAAATATAAATAAGAATCCCTCTTCGGAAGGAGAGCAAGCGGTGGCAGACTTTTTGCGTCTGTATAAGGAGTTACATCCTCATGTCGGTTATTTCACACTTAATTGGGGATCTGTGGATGTTGCTCTGATGAAACAGGTGCTCCAGGGGTTGGCAGCTTTTCGTGTGGAGCAAAACATACATGTTCCGTTGCTACTCAAACTTCCTGCCGATATCACAGAAGAAGGAATGGATGATGTGATCGACTGTACTCGTCTGTACCGGGTAGATGGAGTGATAGCTACCGGACCTACCATGGAGCGGAGTTGCTTAAAAGGTTATTCACCTGCACAATTACAGAAGATCGGCTCCGGTGGAATCAGTGGACGCGGGATAGGGGAGAGGTCATTAAAAGCCGTCAGCTATTTGCGTGCCCATGCCGGAAAAAGCCTTCTGATAGTAGGGGCAGGCGGAATCATTACTCCCGCTGATGCCCGTAGGATGTTGGATGCGGGGGCCAATCTGATACAAATCTATTCTTCGTTTATTTATGAAGGGCCGGGTATAGTGAAAAAAATGATTCAGGAAATTAAATGATAAGGAATAAAGTTATGGAACAGAGTTTTATCGAATATTCGTTAGGAAAAGATGCTTCTTCGGCTGTCCTTTGGGTTTATCCGGTTCGCAAGCCAAGAGGTAAAGCCATTATTATGTGTCCCGGTGGCGGGTTCAATCAGATAGCTTCAGATCATGAAGGACATGATTTTGCTGCGTGGTTTAATAATCAGGGCATCACATACGCCGTACTGAATTATCGCATGCCTCACGGTGATGTTGAAGTGATTCGTGAGGATATTCGTGAAGCGATTCGCCTGATCCGCCGTCAGTCGGCAGAGTGGGGAATCCATCAACTGGGTGTTATGGGAGCTTCTATCGGAGGCTATATCGCTGCTACTGCCGCAACTCTTTATACCGGAACAGACCGGCCCGACTTTCAAGTATTGCTTTATCCCGTTATCAGCATGACCGACAGGCTGACTCATTGGCCTTCACGCGAACGTATGTTGGGAGAAACTATCTCCGAAGGTTTGAAAGAAACACTATCCCTTGAACTTCACGTCACAGCCGATACTCCTCCTACATTCATCGTTTTGGCCGAAGATGATCAGGCCGTATCTCCTCTCAACAGTATTGTCTATTATACAGCATTATTGAAACATGGAGTCTCTGCCGGACTGCATATTTATCCGGAAGGCGGACATAGCTTCGGATTTCGTGACAGTTTCATATATAAGAAGTTATGGACTGATGAACTACAAAAATGGTTGCTGACCTTTTAATGTAGATCCGCTAATTTATTCACTTTTACTTGTATGGTATGAATTAAAAGTTATACCTTTGCGCCCGATTTTTAATTTAAAAAGATTGGATATGGCTGGTTATATATCAGATGACACAAGAAAAGTGACGACTCATCGCCTAATCGAAATGAAGCAAAGAGGCGAAAAAATATCTATGCTTACATCGTATGACTACACAATGGCACAGATTGTCGACGGTGCCGGTATCGATGTAATTCTTGTAGGCGATTCCGCATCGAATGTGATGGCAGGTAATGTGACTACACTTCCTATTACCCTGGATCAGATGATCTATCATGGAAAATCGGTTGTACGTGGTGTAAAGCGTGCAATGGTAGTAGTGGATATGCCTTTTGGCTCTTATCAGGGTAATGAAATGGAAGGGCTTGCTTCAGCTATCCGCATAATGAAGGAGAGTCATGCCGATGCATTGAAACTGGAAGGGGGTGAAGAGGTTATAGATACTGTGAAACGTATTCTGAGTGCCGGTATCCCCGTGATGGGACATCTTGGACTGATGCCACAATCTATCAATAAATATGGTACATACACGGTTCGTGCCAAGGATGATGCCGAAGCAGAGAAATTGATTCGTGATGCACATTTACTTGAGGAGGCCGGATGTTTCGGACTTGTTCTTGAAAAGATTCCTGCAGCATTGGCATCACGTGTCGCAAGCGAACTGACCATTCCGGTGATCGGTATCGGTGCCGGTGGAGATGTAGACGGACAGGTATTGGTAATTCAGGATATGTTGGGTATGAATAACGGTTTCCGCCCGCGCTTCCTCCGTCGTTATGCCGATCTTTATACGGTAATGACCGATGCTATCAGTCACTATGTTTCAGATGTAAAGAACTGCGACTTCCCGAACGAGAAAGAACAATATTAATTGTCGTATGGCGACTAAATTATGGACATTGCATTTTATGCGGATATGCCTTGCTAATTTATTGTTGTTCATATCCCTGTATTTGTTGTACCCTGTACTCCCGGTGATGATGGCTTCACGTTTAGGCGTGCCTGTCAGTCAGACGGGAGTCATATTTATATTTTTTACGCTTGCAATGTTTTTTATCGGCCCGTTCCATGCCTATTTGGTCGATGTTTACAAGCGGAAATATATATGTATGCTTTCGTTTGGGGTAATGGTTGCAGCAACAGCCGGTTATACGTTGGTGCAGAACGCAACACATCTGTTGATGCTTTGCATTGTGCAGGGAGTATCCTTTGGAATGGCTGCCACGGCAGGCATCACATTGGCCATCGATATCACCAATTCCACTTTTCGCAGCGCAGGTAATGTGGTCTTTTCCTGGGCTGCACGCTTGGGGATGATTATCGGAGCGGCTTTGGGAGTATATTTGTTTCGGACACATGGCTTTGAGACTTTGCTATATGTTGCTGTGGCGTTGGGAGCGTTGGGAATATTATCTGTGTCAAGGGTATATGTTCCCTTTCGTGCACCTATCGGGATGAAAGTTTGTTCCATGGACCGATTCCTGCTTCCCCGGGGACTTATTCCGGCATTCAATTTAATATTGATTGCTTTTATACCGGGATTGATGCTTCCTGTGCTTGCCGGTGCGCCGAGTGATGTGCCGGTAGGAGGCGAGACAGTACCTTTTTTTGCTTTGGTCGGATGCGGATTTCTCTTATCAGTATTAATTGTGAAATTGTTTTTCCGCTATGATAATAAAATGTGGTTGCAGATAGTTGTCGGGCTGGTGACAGTAATCGGATCGATGGCTATGCTGTTCTCTCCTGAAACAAGCTGGAATGCTCCGGCAGCTGTTTTGATGGGTTTAGGACTCGGCTTGGTCACTCCGGAGTTTCTTATGATGTTTGTCAAATTGTCGCAACACTGCCAGCGCGGCACGGCTAATACCACTCATCTACTTGCATGGGAACTTGGAGTCGGATTGGGTATTGCATCTGCGTGTCATTTACATCTTACGGCTAATGAACAGGCCGTTTATCGGGTCGGATTGTTATCGGCAATCGTGTCTTTGGCATTCTTCGTTTTACTTACGTATCCTTATTTTAAAAGGAAGAAGGTAAGATAAATGTGATATACATTATAAAAAGCGGACTCCGTATATTTGCAACGAATTGTAGCATAATATACGGAGTCCGCTTTTTTTAATGTATCATTTATCCCATATTACACAGTAAAACAGCAAGTACATAAGGCATGAAGATGATAATTCCTACAATGGCAGCAACTATAGCACATATCAGAACGGAACCCGCTGCGATATCTTTCACATCACCTGCTATCGGATTACGTTCCGGAGATACAAGATTGACCAATCTTTCTATAGCCGTGTTGAATCCCTCTGCTGCCAGTACTACTCCAAAACAAAGTATGATAGCTATCCATTCGTTCCGGGTGATGCCGAAACAGAATCCGGCCACTGTTACTATAATAATTGCCGTGCAATGTATCCAGGCATTATGTTCTTTGCTTACAAAACTTCGGATACCTTTCCAGGCATATCCGAAGCTCCGTATTCTTTTTCTGGTGCTGAATTTTTCCATTCTTAATTTCTGCTAACCTGTTTTACTCCTTTTACTGTGCGCAACTTCTTGATCAGCGCTTCCAGACGTCCGGTATCACTTACCATAATGGTCAATGTACCCGAGAAAAGGCCGTCGTTCGAATCGATACCGATAGAACGTAGCGAGATACCATTTTCTTTTGAGATGATCGAAGTGATATTTGTTACAATACCGATATCATCATGACCCACAACGCGGAGTGTTATTGGGTATTGAGTACCTTCCGATTTACCGGCCCAGCGTGCTTTTACGATCCGATAGCCGAAGCGTTCGCGCATCTGTCCTGCATTGGGGCAATCATTTCGGTGTATCTTGATACCTCCGGATACTGTGACAAACCCGAATACATCGTCTCCGTATATGGGATTACAACATTTGGCGAGTTTGAAATCCAATCCTTTCAGGTTTTGGTCAATAACGAGTACATCTTCTTTAGTGACTGTTGTTTCGTCTATCTGGTTTTGCAGGTTGTATTCTTCTGCACTGCGATAGGTCACCTCATCACGTTCGCTGTCCCGCTTTTGTTGTTCGATGTATTTATCCAGAATATCGTTTATGTCGAGTACCTCATCGGCAATCTTCTGATAAAACTCTGTCACGTTCTTGAATCCCAAGCGTTTGATTAAGCGCATCATCACAGCTTCATCGTATTCCATCTTCCGGTTCTTGAACTTGCGTTCCAGGGTCTCTTTGGCAAAATCGTGCTGACGCGCTACCATCTCCTTGAGGGCCTGACGAATCTTAGTACGGGCTTTTGAAGTAGTGACAATGTTCAGCCAGTCTTGTTTCGGAGTCTGTGTGTTCGATGTCATAATCTCTACCTGATCCCCGCTATTCAGCTTTTGTCTTAACTGTACATTTTTACCGTTTACTTTTGCTCCGATACATTTACATCCCAATTTGCTGTGAATGTGGAAAGCAAAATCAAGTACGGTAGCCCCTTTGCCCAGTTTAAAAAGGTCTCCCTTCGGTGTAAATACGAATACTTCGTCTTCATACAGATCCAGTTTGAACTGGTCCATCATTTCCAGGTCGTTCTCCGTATTTTCCAGTGCTTCACGTATTGAAGTCAGCCATTCGTCCAGTCCGCTTTCACCCTTCACGCCTTTATATCTCCAATGAGCTGCCAATCCGCGCTCGGCAATATCGTCCATACGCTCCGTACGAATCTGTACTTCAACCCATTTGCCTTCGGGCCCCATAACAGTGATGTGTAATGACTCGTAACCGTTACTTTTGGGAACCGACAGCCAGTCACGCAGACGTTTGGGGTTAGGTTGATACATATCCGTCACTATGGAATATGCCTGCCAACATTCCTGCTTCTCTTTTTCAAACTGAGATTCCAGGATGATACGGATAGCAAACAAGTCATATACGTTTTCGAACTGGCATTTCTGTTTCTTCATTTTCTGATAGATGGAATGAATGGACTTGGTACGTCCTTTCATGTGGAAATGCAGTCCTGCTTCCTCCAATTTCTGTTGTATCGGAGCAATGAAGTTGGCAATATAACGGTCACGTGACTTTTTCGTCTCGTTCAGCTTTTCCTTGATATGGTAATAGATGTCATGTTCGGTATATTTTAGTGACAAATCTTCCAGTTCCGATTTCAGCTTATACAATCCCAGTTTGTGGGCTAGCGGAGCATACAGATAGGCTGCTTCATTGGCCACCCGTCTGCGGGCCTCGTCATTTTCGGCATCTTTCATTTGTCGCATCACGTTTACACGGTCGGCAATCATGATCAGAATTACCCGCATATCTTCGGCAAAAGACAGTAGCAGATTGCGGAAATTCTCCGATTCTATGGTCGGACTCTTATCATAAAGGTCATTGATCTTGATTAATCCCCGGATAATTCCGGCCACATCTTCACCATACTCCTGTTGAATGTATTCTATTGTATAAGAGTGGCAACGTACAGGCGTGTGTAGCATAATGCCTAAAATAGATGCCCGTTTCATGCCGATTTCTTCAGCCACGATTACAGCAGTCTGCATATCTTTGATAACAGGATTCAGCCCAAAACTGTCCCTCTGCATCGTATTGTTTTGAGTGGAGTCGATAAGATGCTTTTTCAGCTTTCTGCAATCTCCTTTTTGTAAGGTTTCTCCGGTGAGACGCAGTAGTTTTTTGTATAGTGAGAACAATAATTCTCTCTCTTCTTTCGTAAAGAATTCATCTCTTTCCATAAGCAGCTCAAATTTATCGTCGGTAAAGATAGTTTTTTTCCGGGTTTTGTAGGGTGTCCTCTTCCTTTTTTTGTATTTTTGGGCATGAATTAATAAAATTAGATAGTATGATAACACCTGAAGACAAAGAATTGCTTGCCAAAAAGGGCATTTCGGAAGTACAAATCGCTGAGCAGTTGGCTTGCTTCCAAAAAGGCTCTCCTTATTTGAAGTTAGATGCTGCCGCATCTGTAGAAAAAGGCATTTTGGCTCCTGATGCCGAGGAGCAGAAAGCTTATCTTGCAGCATGGGATGCCTATACCAATTCAGACAAAACGATTGTGAAGTTTGTACCCGCTTCGGGTGCTGCCAGCCGTATGTTCAAGAATCTATTTGAATTTTTGGATGCTGACTATACTGAACCCACTACAAAGTTCGAACAAACTTTTTTTGAATCGATTGAAAGATTTGCTTTTTATGATGACTTGAATACGGCTTGTGTGCGGACAGAAGGCAAAGGTATTCCTACCCTGATTGCAGAAGGCAATTATAAAGCGGTCGTTTCAGGATTGCTTAATGTAGCGGGACTGAATTACGGTGCGCTTCCCAAGGGGTTACTTAAGTTTCATAAGTATGAAGAAGGTTCGCGTACCCCGCTTGAGGAACATTTGGCAGAAGGTGCTATGTACGCTGCCGGAAAAAGCGGAAAAGTCAATGTGCATTTTACCGTCTCTACCGAGCACCGTGAACTGTTTAAATCATTGGTTACCGAAAAAGTCGATGCTTTTGCCAAACGTTATGGCGTGGATTATAATATCACTTTCTCCGAACAGAAACCAAGCACTGATACAATTGCCGCTGATATGGAAAACCAGCCATTCCGCGATAACGGTAAGCTTTTGTTTCGTCCCGGCGGGCATGGTGCGCTGATTGAGAATCTGAATGATCTGGATGCGGATGTTATTTTTATTAAGAACATTGACAATGTGGTTCCTGATAAATTGAAAGGCGATACAGTGCTTTATAAGAAACTGATTGCCGGTGTACTGGTATCTCTCCAGAAGCAAGCTTTTCAATATCTGGAATTATTGGATAGTGGTCGTTATACACATGAGCAGGTGATGGATATCCTGCAATTTGTACAAAAGAAACTTTTCTGTAAGAATCCTGAAACAAAAGATCTGGAAGATGCCGAGTTGGTCATTTACCTGAAGAATAAATTGAACCGTCCGATGCGTGTTTGTGGTATGGTGAAGAACGTGGGCGAGCCGGGCGGTGGTCCGTTCCTGGCATATAATAGTGATGGAACTATCTCCCTGCAAATCCTTGAAAGCTCACAAATCGATATGAATAATCCGGAAGCAAAGGAAATGTTTGAAAAGGGTACGCACTTCAACCCGGTCGATCTGGTTTGCGCCGTACGTGATTATAAGGGTCATAAATTTGATTTGGCGAAATATGTGGATAAAGCTACCGGCTTCATCTCTTATAAGTCGAAGAGTGGTAAGGATCTGAAAGCTCTTGAACTTCCCGGTTTGTGGAATGGTGCTATGAGCGATTGGAGTACGGTATTTGTGGAGGTTCCACTTTCCACTTTCAATCCGGTAAAGACTGTGAACGACCTGTTGCGTGAACAGCATCAGTAATCAAAGGAAAATAAAAAAGGGGATATTCACGGCGAATATCCCCTTTTTATTATTTAATTGCTTTTCAGATCAATTTCTTGGCAAAGCTTCTTTTACTACCATCGGACGACCGGCATATTCTGCTCCGTTCAATTCTTTAATGGCATTGCTTGCTTCTGAAGATTCCGGCATTTCGACAAACGCAAACCCTTTAGATCTTCTTGTTTCGCGGTCTGTGATCAGTTTTACTGATTCTACTACTCCATACTCTTCCATAACTTGTCTCAAATCTGACTCCTTAACATTATAGCTAAGATTTCCAACGTACATATTCATAAATATACAAAAATAAAAAATTAATAAAATAACAATAAAGCTTTAGGAAGTGTAAATCAGAGATGAAAGTTCTCAATGCGAACATTGAGGAAATACATGTGAGAGTTAAACCAATAAAAACCTCTTATTGTTTGATGTTGCAAAGTAAGGCATTAATTCCGGATAATACACCATATCCGCTTCTTTTTATCCTTTTAAATATTCTTTATTGTGTAATTAGAGCAAAAATTAACATTTCTCTTTGGCTATATGTGTCTTATTTGTTATAATATTGGAAATTATATTATGACATTTACGAAGTTAACATCCTGTCATGTACGATGTTAACAACGTATTTATACGAAGTTAATATCGTATCTGCAGGAAGTTAACTTCTTGGAACTACGATATTAACTTCGTAAAATCTCTTTTTTACTATCGGTGTAAGTGCTTGATAATCATGATTAATATGCTGTTAAGTAATGTTCCCGTTCTCTTTTAAAGGAGGACTTTGTTCTTGAAGAACAGCTTGTTGTTCTGTGGTATGTTAATCTTTTTCTATGTAATTGCCTTTTTCTCTCTTTTATCGTAATCATTTAGTAGCTCGTTCGGGATTTATTGGAAGAAAAGTAGTATTTTTGCGTCATTATATCTTAAAATATTCAATCATGAAGAAAATACTTTTACTCGGATCGGGCGAATTGGGCAAGGAATTTGTAATTTCTGCTCAACGTAAAGGTCAACACATCATTACTTGTGATTCATATGCCGGGGCACCTGCCATGCAGGTTGCTGATGAATGCGAAGTATTCGATATGCTGAACGGTGAAGAACTGGAGCGTATTGTAAAAAAGCATCGGCCGGACATTATCGTCCCCGAGATTGAAGCCATTCGTACGGAACGTTTATACGATTTCGAAAAAGAAGGGATTCAGGTAGTGCCGAGTGCACGTGCCGTTAATTACACAATGAACCGAAAGGCTATCCGTGATTTGGCCGCTAAGGAACTGGGACTGAAAACTGCGAAATACTATTATGCCAAGTCATTGGAAGAACTGAAGGAAGCCGCTGAGAAAATCGGTTTCCCTTGTGTCGTGAAGCCTTTAATGTCCTCATCGGGTAAAGGGCAGTCATTGGTCAAGAGCGCTGCCGAGTTGGAACATGCTTGGGAATATGGGTGTAATGGCAGCCGTGGAGATATTCGTGAGCTAATCATTGAGGAATTTATCAAATTCGATAGTGAGATAACTTTGCTTACAGTGACACAGAAGAATGGTCCGACTCTGTTTTGTCCGCCTATCGGGCATGTACAAAAGGGTGGGGATTATCGGGAAAGTTTCCAACCTGCACACATTGATCCTGCACACTTGAAGGAAGCAGAAGATATGGCTGAAAAAGTAACTCGTGCATTGACCGGTGCAGGACTGTGGGGAGTAGAATTTTTCCTGAGCCATGAAAACGGGGTTTACTTTTCGGAACTGTCTCCACGTCCACATGATACGGGAATGGTGACATTGGCCGGAACACAAAATCTGAATGAATTTGAACTTCACCTACGTGCCGTATTGGGGTTGCCCATTCCGGGAATAAAACAAGAAAGAATAGGAGCGAGTGCCGTTATTCTGTCGCCGATTGCCAGTCAGGAACGTCCGCAGTATAGAGGTATGGAGGAAGTTACCGGAGAAGAGGATACTTATCTGCGTATATTTGGTAAGCCGTATACACGTGTGAATCGGCGTATGGGAGTAGTGCTTTGCTATGCTCCAAACGGTTCGGATCTGGATGCTTTGCGTGATAAGGCAAAGCGGATAGCCGATAAAGTAGAAGTATATTAAATACCGGGATTATTGGTTGAAAAACCATAGTGGGGTGTGCCGAAACTCCTGTTTACCACAAAGTACCACAGGATGAACTTAATCTATTGATTACTTTTATCTGTATGAATCTGTGGTGAATACGAGTCTTGGTACACCCCTGTTTTTTATCTGATTATACCTTTGTTCTCTTCGCTTTTGCAATTGTTAATACTCTATCCTATTCATGGCGTAAAGAGCGAAAAATGCCTTTAAAACGCAACTTCCCTTTGTTTGTATAAAACTCGTTGCATGTTGTACTATCTAACATTTGACTAATTGACTGAAAACGCTACAGCTACTTGAAAACTTAATCAATTCTCTGATTGGGCAGAGGATAGAGCGTATTGGCTCTAATATGCTTTGTATAGTAGTAAAAAGGGTGCTAATGTTGTTCATTTTCACACCTTTATAAGTTTAATGAATGTTATCTAAAGAGAAAAAACAGAAAAATGGTACAACGGGGAAAAAAAGTTTCTACTTTTGCGAAGTTGTTTGTTTAACTATCTATGTGAACAAAACCGGATATCGAACGTTATGTTAATAGTGAAACTGGTAAAAACGCGACTTACCATGCTATAACGTTTTAGAGTATTAGAAGAATAATATATAAAAAGATTGCTTATGTCACAGATTATCGGACATATCTCTCAGGTAATTGGCCCTGTGGTCGATGTGTATTTTGAAGGTACAGAATCGGACTTGATATTGCCAAGTATCCACGACGCATTAGAGATAAAAAGGCACAACGGCAAAAAGCTGATTGTAGAAGTTCAACAACACATTGGTGAAAATACCGTACGTACGGTTGCCATGGATAGTACCGACGGCTTGCAGCGCGGGATGAAGGTATTTCCGACGGGAGGTCCTATCACAATGCCGGTAGGCGAACAGATCAAAGGACGTTTGATGAACGTAGTCGGCGACTCCATCGATGGAATGAAAGAACTCAATCGCGACGGTGCATATTCTATTCACCGTGATCCTCCCAAATTTGAAGATTTAACCACTGTACAGGAAGTTCTGTTTACCGGAATTAAGGTGATAGACCTGCTTGAGCCTTATTCAAAAGGAGGTAAGATCGGTTTGTTTGGCGGGGCCGGAGTGGGTAAAACTGTACTTATTATGGAGCTCATTAATAACATTGCCAAGAAGCATAATGGTTTTTCCGTATTTGCCGGAGTGGGAGAGCGTACCCGTGAAGGTAATGATTTGCTTCGTGAGATGATTGAATCGGGTGTAATCCGTTATGGAGAAGCATTCAAAGAAAGCATGGAAAAAGGACATTGGGACCTCTCGAAAGTGGATTATAATGAGGTAGAAAAGTCACAGGCTACATTGGTGTTCGGACAGATGAACGAACCTCCCGGAGCACGTGCTTCAGTTGCTTTGTCAGGATTGACTGTCGCTGAATCTTTCCGGGATATGGGGGCAAAATCGGGAGCGAGAGATATATTGTTTTTTATCGATAATATTTTCCGTTTCACTCAGGCGGGTTCCGAGGTTTCGGCTTTGTTGGGGCGTATGCCTTCTGCGGTAGGTTATCAACCTACGTTGGCTACCGAAATGGGTGCTATGCAAGAACGTATCACTTCGACAAAAACGGGTTCTATCACTTCGGTGCAGGCTGTTTACGTACCGGCTGATGACTTGACCGACCCTGCTCCGGCAACAACTTTTACCCACTTGGATGCAACGACTGTGTTGAGTCGTAAAATTACTGAGCTTGGTATTTATCCGGCAGTGGATCCGTTGGAGTCTACTTCTCGTATTCTCGATCCGCACATTGTGGGTCAAGAGCATTATGATGTCGCACAACGTGTGAAGCAGATTCTTCAACGCAATAAAGAATTACAGGATATTATCTCTATTTTAGGTATGGAGGAGTTATCCGACGCCGACCGTCTGGTGGTAAACCGTGCGCGCAGGGTACAGCGTTTCCTGTCTCAACCATTTACAGTGGCCGAACAGTTTACCGGAGTACCGGGAGCAATGGTGGCCATTGAAGATACAATAAAAGGATTCAAAATGATTTTGGATGGTGAAGTAGATTATCTGCCTGAACCGGCGTTTCTGAATGTGGGAACCATTGAAGAAGCTATCGAAAAAGGTAAGAAACTGCTTGAACAGGCTAACAAATAAAATAAGGAATCATGAAAGAACTGCATTTGAATATTGTATCGCCGGAAAAAGAGGTCTTTAATGGTGAAGTGAAGAGTGTTACCCTTCCGGGCACCAGTGGAGTCTTTTCTATTCTGCCGCAGCATGCACCGATTGTTTCTTCCCTGCAAGAAGGGACAGTCAGTTACACGACAACGGATGGCGAAGAGCATACGCTGGATATTCACAGCGGTTTTGTGGAGCTAAGCAATGGTGAAGCTTCCGTTTGCGTATCCTGAGCCTTGATCTCCGCACAATAATCTGTTTTTACTATGAATATGAGCATCACAAAACGCAATTTTCTGGGTTATCTCAGCATCCTTACTCTTGTAGGGGGAGGATTGGGAGCCTTGGTCTTGCATTATCTGGAACCCGGACATTATTTCGGAGGTTATCCGTTGATACCGGTGTACTTTTATATATTCGGTGTATTTTATATTTATATGTTTGATGCCTGCAGGCGTCATGCACCGGAGAAGATGGTGATGCTCTTTTTAGTGGCAAAAGTATTGAAAATGATTGTATCAGTTTTCTTACTAATCATTTATTGTGTGGCTGTGCCCGATTCCGCTATTGAATTTCTGCTGACGTTCCTGGCGTTCTATCTGGGCTATCTTATATATGAAAGCTGGTTTTTCTTCGTTTTCGAGTGGAATCAGAAACTTAAAAAGAAATCAAAAAAATATGAAACAGTTGCGTAACATAGTTGCCGGAATGCTTGTCTTGATAGGAGGAATGTTGCCTGCTACAACCTTTGCACAGGAGCCTGTACCGGGTGATACCACCGCTACTTTGCAGCAGGAGATTATTGTAGGGAAAGACACAATCAATCAGGAAGCTAATCAGGTAGATGTAAAAGGCATTGTGTTCGGCCATATTGGAGATTCTTACGAGTGGCATATCACGAATATAGGAAAAACTTCAATTTGCATTCCGTTGCCGATTATCGTGTATAGCGAAACTTCTGGTTGGCATGCTTTTCTGTCTTCGCGCCTAGAAGAGAATGGCGGCAAATACGAGGGATTTTATATAGCTCCTGCCGGGAGCAAGTATGAGGGGAAAGTAGTAGAACGTAATGCGACGGGAGAGGAAGTACGTCCGTGGGATATTTCCATTACAAAGGTAACTTTGTCTCTCTTTATCAATAGCGCTATTTTGCTGGCCATCATTCTGAGTGTAGCGCATTGGTATCGCAAACGTGAACAGGGTGCATATGCTCCGGGAGGATTTATCGGATTTATGGAGATGTTTATTATGATGGTTCATGATGATGTGATTAAGAGTTGTGTGGGACCCAACTATAAAAAGTTTGCTCCCTATCTGCTCACAGCCTTTTTCTTCATTTTCATTAACAATATTATGGGACTGATCCCCATCTTTCCCGGAGGAGCGAATGTAACCGGAAATATTGCCATAACATTGGTATTAGCTTTATTCACATTCGTTATTGTTAATATATTCGGAACAAAACACTATTGGAAAGATATTTTCTGGCCTGATGTTCCCTGGTGGCTGAAGGTACCTATACCCATGATGCCGTTTATCGAATTTTTCGGTGTATTTACCAAACCGTTTGCCTTGATGATCCGTCTGTTTGCCAACATGTTGTCCGGACACATGGCCATGTTAGTGCTTACCTGCCTGATATTTATATCGGCAAGCATGGGACCGGCTATCAATGGTTCGCTTACGGTGGCTTCCGTATTATTCAACATTTTTATGAATTTGCTGGAAGTATTGGTTGCCTTTATTCAGGCTTATGTGTTCACGATGTTATCTGCTGTATTCATCGGACTGGCCCAGGAAGGTGGTAAAAAAGAAGAAGTAAAAGAATAATATAAACCATTTTAAAACTGAAAATTATGTTACTATCAGTATTATTGCAAGCTGCTGCTGCAGGAGTAGGATTAAGTAAATTGGGAGCAGCTCTCGGAGCTGGTTTAGCTGTTATCGGAGCAGGTATCGGTATTGGTAAGATCGGTGGCTCGGCCATGGAAGGTATTGCACGTCAACCGGAGGCATCGGGAGATATCCGTATGAATATGATTATTGCCGCTGCCTTGGTTGAAGGTGTAGCGTTGTTGGCATTAGTTGTTTGTCTATTGGTACTTTTCTTATAATAAACAAAGAAGATTATGTCATTGTTACTACCCGATAGTGGCCTGATATTCTGGATGCTCCTTTCTTTTGGAATTGTATTCGCAGTATTGGCAAAATACGGCTTCCCCGTCATTATTAAGATGGTGGAAGGCCGTAAAACCTACATTGACGAATCATTGGAGGTAGCCAGAGAAGCAAACGCCCAGTTGTCACGACTGAAAGAGGAGGGCGAAGCTATTGTGGCTGCCGCTAACAAGGAACAGGGACGTATCATGAAAGAGGCTATGCAGGAACGTGAAAAGATTATTTACGAGGCCCGCAAACAAGCTGAAATAGCTGCTCAGAAGGAACTGGATGAAGTGAAACGACAGATTCAGATTGAAAAAGACGAAGCCATACGTGATATCCGTCGGCAGGTAGCTCTGCTTTCTGTGGATATAGCCGAGAAGGTCATTCGCAAAAATCTGGATGATAAACAAGAGCAGATGGGAATGATTGACCGTATGCTTGATGAAGTATTAACGAAGAACTAACAGAAGAAGATGGAAGTCGGAATAATTTCAATGCGGTATGCGAAAGCTCTGATGGCTTATGCTGAAGAGAGAGGAGCGGAGGAGAGGCTTTATCATGAGCTTGTCACACTGGCGCACAGTTTCCGTACTGTGAAGGGATTTTGTGCCGTGCTTGACAATCCTATTGTTTCTGTTAACGAAAAGTTTAATCTGATCTGTACGGCAGCCGATGGGGACCATAAACCGAGTGAAGAATTTATTCGTTTCATTCGGTTGGTACTCAAGGAGAGAAGGGAGACCTATCTGCAATTTATGAGTCTGATGTATCTGGATCTTTACCGGAAGAAGAAACACATCGGTGTAGGGAAACTGATCACTGCTGTTCCGGTAGACAAAGCTACAGAAGAGCGTATCCGACAAACTGCTGCACATATTTTGCATGCATATATGGAGTTGGAAACAGTGGTTGACCCTTCTATAGAAGGCGGCTTCGTTTTCGATATTAACGATTACCGACTGGATGCCAGTATCGCTACACAGTTGAAGAAAGTCAAACAACAATTCATTGATAAGAATCGAAGAATTGTATAATTAGTGAAAAATTATGTCTGAAAATATAAGAGTAAGCGAAGTATCCGACATTCTGCGGCAGCAGCTTGAAGGGATCGAGACCAAAGTGCAGCTTGACGAAATAGGTACGGTGCTACAGGTAAGCGATGGTGTAGTGCGTATTTATGGTCTACGCAATGCCGAGGCCAACGAACTACTTGAATTTGACAATGGTATCAAGGCCATTGTGATGAACTTGGAAGAAGATAATGTAGGTGCCGTGTTGCTGGGACCGACGGATAAAATCAAGGAGGGATTTACGGTGAAACGTACCAAGCGAATTGCTTCTATCCGTGTGGGAGAAAGTATGTTGGGACGCGTTATCGACCCGTTGGGTGAACCATTGGACGGAAAAGGGCTGATAGGAGGTGAACTTTATGAAATGCCGCTGGAGCGTAAAGCTCCCGGGGTCATCTATCGTCAGCCGGTGAATCAACCTTTGCAAACGGGTCTGAAGGCTGTTGATGCAATGATCCCTATCGGCCGTGGACAGCGTGAGCTGATAATCGGTGACCGACAGACGGGTAAGACATCGATAGCCATTGATACGATCATCAATCAGCGAAGTAATTATGAAGCTGGTGATCCTGTATATTGCATTTATGTAGCTATCGGACAAAAAGGTTCCACGGTAGCTTCTATCGTAAACACCTTACGCCAATATGGTGCGATGGATTATACTATTGTGGTGGCGGCTACAGCTGGAGACCCGGCTGCATTGCAATATTTTGCTCCGTTTGCGGGGGCTGCCATCGGTGAGTATTTTCGTGATACCGGCCGACATGCACTGGTTGTTTATGATGATTTGTCGAAACAAGCAGTATCTTACCGTGAAGTGTCTTTGATTCTCCGTCGCCCCTCGGGACGTGAAGCCTATCCGGGCGATATTTTCTATTTACACTCCCGTTTGCTGGAGCGTGCAGCCAAGATTATTAATCAGGAAGAAGTGGCCCGTGAGATGAACGATTTGCCCGAAAGCCTGAAAGGTAAAGTGAAAGGTGGAGGTTCGCTGACAGCATTGCCTATTATTGAAACTCAGGCCGGAGACGTTTCTGCCTATATTCCGACTAATGTGATCTCTATTACAGACGGTCAGATATTCCTTGATACGGATTTATTCAATCAAGGTAATCGTCCGGCTATTAATGTAGGTATATCGGTTTCCCGTGTGGGAGGTAATGCGCAGATTAAGGCTATGAAGAAAGTGGCCGGTACATTGAAAATCGATCAGGCACAATATCGCGAATTGGAAGCATTCTCCAAATTTAGTGGAGATATGGATCCGGTTACCGCACTGACCATTGACAAGGGGCAGAAAAACGCCCGTTTGCTGGTTCAGCCCCAATACTCTCCAATGCCGGTAGAGAAGCAGATTGCCATTCTCTATTGCGGTATCCACGGATTATTGCGAAATGTTCCGTTGGATAAGGTAGAAGATTTTGAAGCAGCGTTCCTCAATACACTCGCTCTCGATCATCAGGCAGATGTGCTGGATGTATTGAAAACCGGAGTGATCAATGACGAGGTAACGAAGGCCATTGAAGAAACGGCGGCAATGGTTGCCAAACAGTATAGTTAATTATAAATCATTTAGAAGATTATGGCTTCACTAAAAGAAGTAAAAACCAGAATAAATTCGGTACAAAGTACCCGAAAAATCACTTCAGCAATGAAGATGGTGGCTTCTGCCAAGTTACACAAGGCGCAGGGAGCCATTGAGAATATGCTGCCTTATCAGAGGAAGTTGAATAAGATTCTGACTAACTTTCTGAGTGCTGATCTTCCGGTAGAGTCTCTGTTCTGTGTGGAACGTCCCGTCAAGCGGGTCGCTATTGTGGCTTTTTCTTCCAACAGTTCTTTATGCGGTGCTTTCAATGCGAATGTACTGAAAATGTTTTTGCAGACGGTGGGAGAATATCGCGAGTTGGGACAAGATAATATCCTGATCTATCCGGTGGGCAAAAAAATAGAGGAAGCTGTCAAGAAGTTAGGATTCTTTCCTCAAGGCAGTTATCAGAAGTTGGCAGATAAACCGTCGTATGATGAAGCCGCTGCATTGGCCAAATTGTTGATGGAACTTTTTCTGGAAAAAAATATCGACCGTGTGGAGTTGATTTATCACCATTTCAAGTCAATGGGGGTACAAGAACTGTTGCGCGAAAGATATTTACCGATTGACTTGTCTGCCGTTCAAAATGACGAAGAGAGAGGTGGAGTAGTGAATGACTATATCATAGAACCTTCTGCAGCTCAATTGATAGCAGACTTGATTCCGCAGGTGTTGAGTCAGAAGATATTTACAGCTGCTCTCGATTCTAATGCATCCGAACATGCTGCACGTACTTTGGCTATGCAGATAGCGACGGACAATGCCAACGAACTGATTCAGGAGTTGACAAAGCAGTATAATAAAACCCGCCAGCAGGCCATTACAAATGAATTGCTCGATATTGTAGGTGGCAGTATGGCATAGATTTCCACACCAAAGTATACAAAGGTCACGGAATGGTTATTAATGAAAAGTTGATAACCTTCATTCCGTGACCTTTGTGGTTTCTACCGTGAAATAACTTATTATTATATTGCTTTCTTCTTTCTTTTGCTTTAACTTTGTCGCAAAGTATTATTGCATGGAAGAGAACCACGAAATAGAATTAGCCTGGCAAGTCATTGAAAATACCGGTACGCATCTTTTTCTGACAGGAAAGGCCGGAACCGGAAAAACAACTTTTCTCCGTCGGTTAAAAGAACTTACCCCAAAGCGTATGGTAGTGGTTGCACCTACGGGGATTGCTGCCATTAATGCCGGAGGTGTCACTATACACTCCTTTTTTCAGTTGAACTTCGCACCTTACATTCCGGAAAGCACATTTAATTCTGCTCAGCAAGGTTTTCATAAATTCGGAAAAGAAAAAATCAATATTATCCGTAGTATAGACTTGTTGGTGATCGATGAAATCAGTATGGTACGTGCCGATCAACTGGATGCAATTGATGCTGTACTGCGTCGGTATCGTGATCGCTCGAAACCTTTCGGCGGTGTTCAGCTCCTGATGATAGGCGACTTGCAGCAATTGGCTCCCGTGGTGAAAGAAGAGGACTGGAGCCTGTTGAGCTCTTACTATGATACAGCATTTTTCTTTGGCAGTCATTCACTGAAAGAGACGGAATATATCACGATAGAGTTAAAGAAAGTCTATCGGCAAAGTGATACGGAATTTGTCGGATTATTGAATAAAATCAGAGAGAAAGAGGCAGACGACGCTGTTCTGGAAGAATTGAACAAACGTTATCTTCCGGGATTCCGTCCGAGAGAGGAAGAAGGATATATCCGACTGACTACACATAACTATCAGGCTCAGCAATATAACGACCGACAACTGCTTTCTCTTTCAGGAAGAGCTTTCAGTTTCCAGGCGAAGGTGGAAGGCACTTTTCCGGAATCGGCATACCCGGCTGATGAAATGCTTACCGTTAAGGAAGGGGCTCAGATAATGTTTATTAAAAACGATTCTTCCGGTGAACATCGATATTATAATGGAATGATCGGTTTGGTTACGGCTGTCAGTAAAGATGGCATCCGGGTGAAAGGGAACGGAGAATCACAGGACTTTCTGCTTGAAACCGAAGAATGGACAAATAGTAAATACAGCCTGAATCCGCAGACGAAAGAGATTACCGAAGAGGTGGAAGGTACTTTCCGGCAATATCCCATTCGTCTGGCATGGGCAATAACCATCCATAAAAGCCAGGGGTTAACTTTCGAACGTGCAATCATTGATGCAAATGCCTCTTTTGCCCATGGACAGGTTTATGTCGCTCTGAGTCGTTGTAAGTCGCTTCAGGGATTGGTGCTTAGTTCTCCTTTAAGGCGAGAGTCCATTATCAGTGACGATACGATTGATGAATTTACCCGTAATGCCGGAGAGATGACTCCCGACAAGCATAAATTGGCTCTATTGCGTCAACATTACTTCTATGAATTGTTGTGCGAACAGTTTGATTTTCATCCGATTGAACAGCATTTTTTACGTTTGCTTCGCTTGCTTGACGAGCATTTATATCGTCTCTATCCAAAGTTGTTGGAACGATATAAGACAACTGCCGATCTGTATAAAACGCAGATAATGAAAGTCGCCGATACATTTAAACTGCAATATTCTGCCCTATTGATGGGGGCTGAAGATTATACCGCCAACCCGAAATTGAATGAACGGGTTATGGCCGGTGCCCACTATTTCCGTCAACATCTGGAAGATTTATTAACTCCGCTGATTACTTCTACAAAAGTAGAAACGGATAATAAAGAACTGAAAAAGAAATTCTCCGAAGCGGCAGATGCAATGAAGACAGCATTGCACGTAAAGCTGGGGACCTTGTGCTATACTGAGAAAGAAGGTTTTTCTGTTTCCGCATTTCTAAAACAGAAGGCTGTTCTTACGTTATCTGTTTCGGGAGGAGAAGCTGCGTCTTCTTCCGGAAGATCGGAGCGTAAATCCCGGACAGCCGAGAAAATAGAAGTACCGACTGATATTCTTCATCCGGAATTATATAAGCAATTGATTGCCTGGAGAAATTCTGAAGCTGCAAAAGCTGGTTTGCCTGTATATACCATCATACAGCAGAAAGCAATTCTGGGTATTGTAAATCTCTTGCCGAATGATGCGGCTTCACTGATACGTATTCCGTATTTCGGAAAACGCGGTGCCGAAAAATACGGTGATGCCTTGCTTGAAATGGTGAACCGATACGTAGAGGAGCATGGCATAGAACGTCCGCAAATGCCAACAGCGACGTTGACTGTCAATAATGGGATTAAAACGTCGAAAGAGCCCAAACCTTTAAAAGAGGCTAAATCGGTGAAAGAACCGAAGCCTGATACCAAAGAGGTAACATATCGTCTTTTCAGGCAGGGGAAGAGTATTGAAGAAATAGCCAAGGAACGCGAGCTGGTTTCCGGAACCATAGCGGGACATCTGGAACACTATGTACGCTCTGGTGAAGTTAAAATAGAGCAGTTGGTGGCAAGAGAGAAAATCACGAAAATCATCCGTTACGTACAGGCCCATGGAAGTGATAAAGGACTGACGGTTATTAAAGCAGCTTTGGGGGATGATGTCTCATATGCAGATATAAGGTTGGTACTTGCTGCCGGAATAAAATAGTCATATTAATTTCAAGAGAGTGTTTCATAACTCACCACAGGGGTACACAGAGTCACACAGAGTAAGCTTAATCTATTCTATTTATCTGTGTGAATCCGTGTAATCTGTGGTGAATACGGGTTTCGATACCCCTTCATTAAATGATTGATCCGGTAAATTATAACAAAACTTCTTCTATCAATGCTTTTAACTGGGTTTTATTCATAGTTCCTAATTTCATACTTGGTTTTCCTCCCATCGGACAAAGCAACAGGTTAGGGATTGTACGAATGGCAAAAGCAGCCTCCAGTTCCGGTTCCTGATCTACATCCACTTTATAAATATCTATTTTCCCATCATATTCTACAGCCAGTTGGTCGAGTATAGGTGACAGGGCTTTGCAATATACACACCAGGGAGCATGAAAATCCACCAGGCAAGGTTTATCACCTTTAAAATCCCATTTATTCGGGTATTCTTGGAATTCGGCCACTTTCTCTACGAAGCTTTCTTTTGTTAAATCAATGACTTTCATATTTTTACTTTTTTAGTGATTACTCATTTATTTCTTTCTTTGATGTTGCAAAGATAGGAAGATAGATCTTATTGTCAGATAGCTATTTCTCCTATTATATTAGCAATTCTTCCTTGTCCCGTTTTTTCTGCTTTCTAATAACTTTCTAATCTTATCTGAGTATCTTATAATTGCTTTCAAACGGTTTGCTTCATGGGGGAGTTGTACTTTTGCTTCCAAAATAACAAGGACTATGATCAGAAAGTTTTTTATTCTCTTTTTTCTTGGCTTTTTCGGATTTGCCGAAGCCCAACAGCCGTCCGTCGGCTTGACTCTGAAGGAGGCAGAGCAACGTTTCCTGAAATGTAATTTATCCCTATTGGCCGAGCGCTACAATGTAGACATCGCACAAGCCAGGTTGCTTCAGGCCGGACTGTTCGATAATCCGGTAATTTCATTCGAACAAAATGTGTATAACCGATTGAATGGAAAGTACTTTGACTTCGGCAAAAAAGGTGAGTCGGTAGTCGAAATAGAGCAGGTGATACGCCTTGCCGGACAACGGAATAAGCAGATACGGCTGGAAAAGATAAACAAGGAAATTGCCGGTTATCAGTTCGAAGAAGTGATGAGGACTTTACGCCAGGAACTTGGCGAGGCATTTACAGAAGTTTTCTATCTCTCAAAGTCATTGTCTGTTTATGATAAAGAAATCAATTCGCTGGAGCATTTGCTGACAGGTATAAAAGAGCAGCATGCAAAGGGAAATATCTCTTTAATGGAAATGGCGAGACTCGAGTCTATGCTGCTTTCTCTGAAGAAAGACAAGAACGAATGCGAAAGCAACTATTTGTCCCGGAGAGGAGAATTGAATCTGTTACTGAATCTGCCTGCCGACTTTCGGACAGAGCCTGTAATAGATGAAGGAGATCTTCGACAATTAAACATGGACCGGTTGTCTTATGCCGATTTACAAGAGAGGGTACACGGGAGACCTGACCAGAAGTTGGCACGCAGCTGTGTCACTGCTTCGCAAGCCGATCTGAAATTGCAGAAGGCGTTGGCTTTTCCGGAATTCGCAGTAAAAGGTAGTTATGATCGCCAAGGTAATTTTATTAATAACTACTTTGCAATCGGATTCAGTATGTCGGTACCTATCTTTAACCGTAACCAGGGGAATATTAAAATGGCCCGTTTCAATCTTCTGAAGGCGGATCGGGAGCAAGAGTATTCCCGAAATAAAGCCGAGGCCGAACTATACGCAGCTTATACTGCTTTAGAGAAAGCATGTCAGTTGTATCAGTCGACTGATATGGGACTGGAACAGAATTTTGAGAAACTGATAGCCGGAGCCAACGAGAACTTTATCAAACGTAACATCAGTCTTTTAGAATTCATCGACTTTTATGATAGCTACAAAGAGACTTGCATCCGGCTTTACGAAATCAAGAAAAACGTACTGCTCGGTATAGAGAACCTGAATGCGGTGGCCGGACAACCTATTTTTAACTACTAAATCCATATAATTTATGAATTGGACAAAATACCTTCCATGCCTATTGATTTTGGGTATGGGGAGTGGTTGCTCATCAGAAGTAAAGCACCCCGGAGAAAATCAAGATCTGTGTCTGACAGACAGTTTACTGAAAATAGTTTCCGTCGATACGGTGCATCTGCATGATGTGGCAGATGAATTGACTTTGAACGGACGTGTTACTTTTAATCAGGAACAGGTGGCACACGTCTATCCGATGTTTGGCGGAACAGTGACGGAACTTCGCGCTGAAGTTGGGGATTATGTGCGAAAAGGAGACATACTTGCCATATTGCGTAGCGGTGAAGTGGCCGATTACGAAAGACAGATGAAAGAGGCGGAGCAACAGGTGATTATTGCCCGCAGAAATGTAAATGCTACCCGGGATATGTTCGATTCCGGGTTGGCATCCGATAAAGATGTATTGCAGGCACGTCAGGAATTGATCAATGCAGAAGCGGAAGAGGATCGCATCAAAGAAATTTTTTCCATAAATAACTTCAGCGGCCGGTCATTCTATGAAGTCAAATCTCCCGTTAGCGGTTTTATTGTGGAAAAGAGTGTGAGTAGAAATATGCAGCTTCGTCCCGATCAGGGTGAGGAGATATTTACTGTCTCCGGTCTGGAGCATGTATGGGTGATGGCAGATGTTTATGAAAGCGACATCAGTAAAGTAGCAGAAGGAGCATCGGTACATATCACTACGCTGGCATATCCGGGTAAGGTGTTCTCCGGAAATATAGATAAAATATACCACATGTTGAATACTGAAAGTAAGACAATGAACGTACGGGTAAAGCTGTGTAACGAAGACTATCTGTTGAAGCCGGGTATGTTCACCACGGTCAATGTTGAGTGCAAATCTTCCGGGAAACAGATGCCTCGGATCAATGCACATGCCTTGATATTTGAAGGAGGTAAGAATTACGTCGTAACCGTCACCCCCGACAACCGCCTGAAAGTGAAAGAAGTCGATGTATACAAACGGCAAAATCAGGAATGCTATGTCCGTTCCGGGCTTTCTGAGGGTGACAGAGTGCTGAATCAGAATGTATTATTGGTCTACAATAGTTTAAATGCAGACTAAAAACGGAAGAATACTATGCATAAGTTTATAGACAATATTGTGGCATTTTCGTTGAAAAATAAGTTCTTCATCTTTTTTTGTACGGCGATTGCCGTCATTGCCGGTGTGGTTTCGTTCAAGCATACACCGATAGATGCATTTCCCGATGTGACGAATACGAAAGTGACCATCATTACCCAATGGGCGGGACGCAGTGCGGAAGAGGTGGAGAAGTTCATTACGATTCCGGTGGAGATAGCCATGAACTCGGTACAGAAGAAGACGGACATCCGTTCGACAACCCTATTCGGACTGTCGGTCATCAATGTGTTGTTTGAAGATCATGTGGATGATTTTGTTGCCCGTCAGCAGGTATACAATTTATTGAATGACGCAGATCTTCCGGATGGGGTGACTCCGGAAGTACAACCTCTTTACGGACCTACGGGTGAGATTTACCGTTATACTTTGCGAAGTGACAAACGGAGTGTACGCGAACTGAAAACGATTCAGGATTGGGTGATCGACCGTAACTTGCGTGCCGTATCGGGAGTGGCGGATATTGTCAGTTTCGGCGGGGAAGTGAAGACTTTTGAAGTCAGTGTCAATCCGAATCAGTTAATCAATTATGGCATCACTTCGCTTGAACTTTATGATGCCATAGCGAAAAGCAATATCAATGTCGGGGGAGATGTGATTACCAAAAGTTCGCAGGCCTATGTTGTGAGAGGTATCGGATTGATTAATGACTTGGAAGAACTGCGGAACATTGTAGTAAAAAACATTAATGGGACTCCCATACTGGTGAAAAATCTGGCCGATGTACGCGAATCATGTTTACCCCGTTTGGGCCAGGTGGGGCGTATGGATGAAGATGATGTAGTGGAAGGCATTGTGGTGATGCGCAAAGGAGAGAATCCGGGAGAAGTCATATCCGGGTTGAAAGCGAAAATAGACGAACTGAATGAGAATATCCTGCCGTCGGATGTGGAGATCGTACCTTTCTATGACCGGGAAGATCTGGTGGATCTTGCAGTTCATACGGTGACACACAATTTGGTAGAGGGCATATTGCTGGTAACTTTCATTGTATTTATTTTTATGGCAGACTGGCGGACGACGGCAGTAGTTGCGGTCATTATACCGTTAGCCCTGTTATTTGCTTTTATCTGCTTGCACATAATGGGGATGTCTGCCAACCTGCTTTCAATGGGAGCTATTGATTTTGGGATCATTATAGACGGAGCGGTAGTGATGGTGGAGGGAATATTCGTTGCCCTCGACCGAAAAGCGAAAGAGGTGGGAATGCCCGTATTCAACAGGATGTCAAAAATGGGCCTGATCCGAAGTACAGCCAAAGAAAAGGCCAAAGCTGTCTTTTTTTCTAAGCTGATTATCATTACAGCGCTGATTCCCATCTTTTCGTTTCAAAAAGTAGAAGGAAAAATGTTTTCTCCTTTGGCCTATACTCTGGGATTTGCTTTACTGGGAGCATTGATTTTCACATTGACGCTGGTTCCGGTCATGTCGTCTATTCTTTTGAAGAAGAATGTGCGTGAGAGAAGTAATTTTCTGGTGCACTTTATCAGAGAGAAGAGTGCGGCTTTGTTTGCGATCTTTCATGCCCATCGTAAATTGTCTATCGGATTGGCTTCTTTGGCAGGAGGAGTCGGTCTGTTTCTCTATTCGTTTCTGGGAATGGAATTTTTGCCGCAGTTGAATGAAGGGGCTATTTATATTCGCGCTACCCTTCCGCAGAGCATTTCTTTGGATGAGTCAGTATCCCTTGCCAATAGAATGCGCAGAGAATTACTGGCATTTCCCGAGGTAAGACAGGTGCTTTCGCAAACCGGGCGTCCGAATGACGGAACCGATGCCACCGGTTTTTATAATGTGGAGTTTCATGTCGATATTTTCCCGGAGAAGGAGTGGGAAAGCGGACTTAGCAAAGGACAACTGATTGAGAAAATGCAATCTGCCCTTGCTCTTTATCCCGGCACCGATTTTAATTTCTCGCAGCCGATCACTGACAATGTAGAGGAAGCGGCTTCGGGTGTAAAAGGATCTATTGCCGTTAAAGTTTTCGGCAAAGACTTATATGAAGCGGAGAAACTGGCTGTGCAGATCGACAAAGTATTGGGAACCGTACAAGGTATCGAGGATTTGGGAGTGATCCGCAACATTGGCCAGCCGGAACTTCGCATCGAGTTGAATGAAAAGCAACTGGCGCGTTACGGTGTGTCTAAAGAGAACGTGCAGTCTATTATCGAGATGGCTATAGGAGGTAAATCGGCCTCCCTGCTTTATGAAGACGAGCGTAAATTCAATATCATGGTGCGTTACAATGAAGAGTTTCGCCGGAACGAAGAGCAAATAGGTAAGATTCTGGTACCCGCGATGGATGGTACGATGATACCGATCAAAGAGCTGGCGGATATCCGGACTATTACGGGACCTCTACTTATATTCCGTGACAGTCATGCCCGTTTTTGTGCCGTTAAGTTCTCCGTACGCGGACGTGCTATGGGGTCTGCTGTCGCCGAAGCACAAAAGAAAGTGGCGGCTTCGGTACATCTGCCGGACGGATATACGCTGAAATGGACCGGAGATTTTGAAAATCAGCAACGTGCCAGTAAGCGGCTTGCCCAGGTGGTTCCTGTCAGCATTGCCATTATTTTCGTCATTCTCTTCATCCTTTTTTCGAATGCGAGAGATGCAGGCCTGGTGCTACTGAATGTGCCGTTTGCAGCTGCTGGGGGAATTATTGCTTTGTTGATTACCCATTTCAACTTTTCGATTTCTGCGGGGATCGGTTTCATTGCCCTGTTCGGTATCTGCATCCAGAATGGAGTGATTATGATCTCGGGCATTAAATCGAACGTACGTTCACACATACCTTTATCGGAAGCTGTAAAGAATACCGTCCGTTCGCGTGTTCGTCCGGTCGTGATGACGGCTGCTATGGCTGCCATCGGATTAATGCCGGCCGCCTTGAGTCATGGCATCGGTTCTGAGTCGCAACGCCCGCTTGCCATTGTCATTATCGGGGGCGTATTGTGCGATACTTTCTTTACTCTATTCATTTTTCCGTTGATTGTAGAAGTTATTTATGGTAAAACGTTGTATGATAAAGAGGGTAAATTGCGGCAAAGACGAGTGTAAACAGTATATTTGCCACTTTAAAAACTAAAGAAGGATGGCTAAGATATTATTGGTAGAAGATGAAGTGAATATAGCTTCGTTTATAGAACGGGGTTTGAAGGAGTTTGGACATTCTGTGTCGGTGGCTAATGACGGTGATGCCGGATGGGAACTCATCCGGCAAGAAGCATTCGACCTGTTGATCCTGGATATTATCATGCCTAAGATGAACGGTCTGGAGCTATGCCGGCTTTATCGTCAGCAATACGGTTATCTCACCCCGGTTATAATGTTGACTGCATTGGGCACCACGGAGGATATCGTGAAAGGGCTCGATTCGGGGGCGGATGACTATTTGGTGAAACCATTCAGCTTTCAGGAACTGGAGGCGCGCATCAAGGCCATCCTGCGCAGAGGGCGGGAAGACTCTGTCCAGCAGCTGGTATGTGATGATCTGGTGCTTAACTGCAACACCCGCCGTGCCAGACGCAAGGAGGTGGAGATAGAACTCACTGTTAAGGAGTACCGCTTGCTGGAGTATTTCATGACCCATCAAGGCATGGTGCTTTCGCGCCTGACATTATTGAAAGATGTATGGGATAAGAATTTCGATACGAATACCAATGTGGTAGATGTTTATGTGAACTATCTTCGTGGTAAAATAGATAAGGAGCATGACAAGAAATTGATTCATACGGTGGTAGGTTCGGGATATATCATGTATGCTTAACTTTAACAAGTCAGGCTATGAAAATAGGACGTAAAATCGCACTCTTTTATACGTTGGTAACGGTACTGACCACCATGGCGGTTATCGGAGTGTTCTACCTGTTCAGTTCAAGGTATATCGATGGGTTGTACAGGTCATACCTTCGGGAAAAAGCTTTTCTGACCGCTCAGAAACACTGGGAGCGAGATGAAGTGGATGAGCAAAGCTATCAGACCATTCAACGGAAGTATGATGAGCTGCTGCCGGAGGCCAAAGAGATTTTGTTGGATATGGATAGTGATGCCGTGGTGCGTGATACGCTGAATAAATATCTTTCCGCCAGCCAGCAGAAGCAGCTTCTTGAGTCAAAAGAGATGTCATCGGTCTCTTTCGTATATCAGGATATGCTGGGAGCCGCACTATACTATCCCGATAATGAAGGCAATTTTATCGTAATTATCATGTCGCATAACAGTTATGGGGTCAAGATACAGGAACATTTGCTGCTCTTATCCGCCTTTCTGGTATTATGCAGCTCGGTATTGATCTTTTTCATCGGACAACTCTATTCTACGAGAATATTGATTCCCTTGCAGCACGTCCTGTTACAGTTGAAACAGATCCGCGGCAACAGTCTGAACCGCAGATTGAAGACCACCGGCAATAAAGATGAACTGGACCATCTGATAGAAACCTTAAACAGTATGCTCGACCGTATCGATACGGCATTTAGAGCAGAAAAATCATTTGTCAGCCATGCTTCTCACGAACTGAATAATCCTATTACCGCCATTCAGGGTGAATGTGAAATAAGTCTCCTGAAAGAACGGAGTACCGATGAGTACATCGAAGCACTCCGGCGGATAGCCGGGGAAAGTAAACGCCTGTCCAATCTGATCAGGCATCTGCTGTTTCTGTCGAGACAGGAAGAGGACATCCGGAAGAATAACGTAGAAGAGATTCGTCTGGCAGACCTGTTGGAAGAGGCTGGAGCTGCTAACCCGCGCATCCGGCTGCAATATCCGGAAGATGCCGCAAGGTACGCTGTGGTCAGTGCCAGCCCTTACTTGTTTAAAATAGCCTTGCAAAACGTGATAGACAATGCCTGCAAGTATTCGCAAGGCGAGGTGCTTATCCGGCTTTACAAGGAAGATGAGCGATGGGGGATAGCTGTCAAAGATTCCGGAATCGGCATCCCGGCGGATGAAATGGAACTTATCTTCCAGTCATTCTACCGGGGAAGTAATACGAGAGAATACGCCGGTCAAGGGATCGGGTTAAGTCTTTCCATGAAAATCTTTTCTGTCTACAGGGGTAAGGTCAGCATTCGTTCCGAAGAAGGGAAGGGGACGGAAGTGAGAGTTGTCTTCGCATAATATACGATTTACTTTTCCGGGGAAGTGCGGATACACACGTATGTATGTTTCCCATTAGTGTTAGTCCGTTAAAATATCACAATAAGAAAATGTTTCTTGCAATTGCAGCATCAATAAGAGTCCATCTGTGTTTTTACATAGGTATTGTATTCTTAATGGAGTATTTTAAAAAATGCAAGAACTATGTCACTGAGTAATCTGCTAATTATATTCTCTTCCTCTTTTATGGCTTTGTTTCCCGTGGTGAATCCTTTGGGAAACGGTTTTGTGGTGAATGGCTTTTTTACCGACCTGGATCCCAAGCAGCGGAAAACCGCCATCCGGAAACTGATTCTTAACTTTATAATAATCGGTGTGGGTACTTTGGTCATAGGCCACCTGTTTTTGTTAATGTTCGGACTGGCCATCCCTGTCATTCAGTTGGGCGGTGGGATACTTATCTGTAAAACGGCCATGGAGTTGCTCGGCGATTCTAACTCCCCGGATCAGGAAGAATCGAGCCGGAACATGGATAGCCTCAAATGGAAGAATATAGAACAGAAGATATTTTATCCCATCACGTTTCCCATCAGCATCGGTCCGGGCAGTATATCCGTTATATTTACTCTGATGGCTTCTGCCAGCGTCAAAGGTAAATTGTTGCAAACCGGAATCAATTATTTTGTGATCGCACTTGTTATAGTTTGTATGGCAGCCATACTTTATATCTTTCTTTCCCAAGGGCAAAGAATTATTCAGAAACTCGGGCCGGTAGGGAATCAGATCATTAACAAGCTCGTTGCCTTTTTTACATTCTGCATCGGCATACAGATTTCCGTGACAGGTATATCTCAGATATTTCATTTGAGTATCTTATGATTACAGCCGTTACAGAGCGGCTGCGGCAGCCGGCAATGATATTTACCCGTTTCTATCCGTTTGTCCGGATCAGTATGAGCAACATACGGTTCATGATGAAAACGAATATATACCATTGTCAGACTCTGGAAAAATGCAGTGGCACTTTAAGGGGGAGGAGGCATAATTATTAAGGATTGAGTCCTTTGTTTATAAGTAGCCTTTCAGCACTTTTGCGATGCGTTTGTATCCTTCGGCATTCGGGTGAAGCCCGTCACGGAACAGTGAATGGTCTATTGTTCCGTCTTTATGCGTCAGTTGCGGAGCAAGATTAATGAAAGTACAATCTTTGCCGTTCAGTCGCTCTTGCAATGCCGCGTCTATTTGGGCAATGCGGGTTTCCATCTCTTTTCTCGGCAGGATGCCCATCACGCAGAGTTTTGTACGGGGCTGACGCTCGCGAATCGCTTTTACGACCCGGCAGATTCCCTCTATGACTTCATCGTCGGTATTGAACAAGAGATTGTTGGTGCCTATCAGCAGGAAAATGTTCTGTGCCTGAAAACCGTCCAGCTCACCGTGGTAGATACGCCACAGTACATTTTCTGTTTTGTCCCAGCCAAATCCGAGGTTACGGACCCGCTTTCCTTTGAAAAGTTTATCCCAGGATTCTGTTCCAAACTGATTGTGTGCAATAGGTTCGCCTCCCCAGAAATGCGTGATCGAGTTGCCGATCATCACCACTTCGGGAGCACTTTGCTTATTTAGTTTCAAGATCTCTTCGTGGCGTCCGTACCAGTCGTATGGATCTCTTTGCTGCTTGCAGGGGATACATGAAGTAGGCCCTTCACTCTCTTCGTGTAAGATCTCACCTATCTTCTTCCGGTAACTGTCCGCATATTGCTGCATACCCAGGTCGGTGGAATGAACACCGTCTACCATGGCATCCATCGGCATACCGATTTCTTCCTTGGTCAGATAATAGACAGCAGGAACCTGCTCTTTTTGCAGCGTCTCGTATGCCTTGCGTAGTTCTGCATTGGCCACACGATAGGATTCCTCCGCGCTTTCGGAACTGAATTCATTGCTATATCCGTCGTGTTCTACCAACAGGATGGGGGCCCGGCTCTTTTCACGAAGTTTTTTCACTCCCTCCAAAGTGCGTTGGTACACTACGGCCGATGCTTCTTTTCCTGCCAGATTGGGCATACAGTCAATGATATATAGCCGTGCATCGATCTCTGACAGAAGATCGAAGAGTGCTTCTTCCAGTTTTCCGTTGCCGGAGAACCCCAGATTGATGACCGGATGTCCCAACTTCCGGTTCAGTATATTGCCCCATGCCATGCCAGGACGCGAAGCACAGGCTCCTTGCGCAATGGAAGTGCCGTATATGACCAGAGGCTTTTCTTGTGAAACCGGAAGAAAACGGAAAGAAGCGTCGGCAGGAACACCTATCTCCATCCATGATACACTGTTGTATAGCGGCAGGAATAGTTGGTATTCAAATCCGTTGCCGGATTTAGCCGCGTATGAAAGTCCCCTGAAATTGTAGACAATGGTGTCTCCCATGGAATAATTTCCGGCACACCAGCGTTCTTGCCCGTTATTGTCTGTAGCATACAGATCGATGCCCGAAACTCCCGTAGCCGGCATATGGGGCATAGAGAGTCCGCCTTTTACTACGTAGCGAACCTTTATTTCGGATGCGTTGGAACGGAAGGCGACAGACAGCCCTGCGCTTTGCCGCGACAAATCCCATAAAGGCTTGCGTACTTTATCTTCTGCCCTTTGCGGGAGGCGGGCATAAGAATCTTTCAGTTCGTCCTGCCATGCTTGTCCGCGTACTGTATGAAAGTCTTGTTTGAGTGGATCTGCCCATTTGTATTGTGCCTGTAGAGAAGCGCACCCCAGAAAAAGGGCTAAAAGGGAAAGTTGGAGTCTGGTAGTTTTCATGATCATTGAGTATTAGGGGATATAAATGTAATCATTCTATCTTGAATATGCAATCAACCGATGTAATCGTAGACGAGTTGTACAACTGGTACACGACGAGTTGTGCAACTGGTGATGTACGAGTTGTACAACTCGTATGTGCCGGGATGTATAGCTGGTACGTGATTGGTCGGGGACTTTAACGAGGTGTAACCTTATCCGAATCTGATAATCATTACCGAGAAATAAGGGTATCTTTTTTCCCGAAGTTCTTCGGTGGAGCAAGAGTAGTATTCCTTCTCGGTCCCTACATTTTCAAAGTAGTGGTATTGGTATTCCAGATGGTTAATTATACATTGGTGTACCTCGTCTATACATTGCGATAGCTTCATTATGACCACTACCGTCTGATGTTTCAGGTAGTCGTCCAGTTCTTTGGCGGTGACGTGACCCGGTATCACGATCAGCCGCTCTTCCTGACTGACAATATGCAGGCCCGCCATCGCTCCGGAAGCAATAAAAGCGGGAATACCGGCAATCTGTTCAACGGGGATGTCGTCTTGTTGCAGCTCGTCGTAGATGTAGTGGATGGAAGAGTAAAGACCCGCATCTCCTTCGGCCACAATTACGACGTTTTGTCCCTCTGCACGGAGTATTTTGCTGCTTTCATATACAGCTTCATAAGATCTTAATGCCAGTGTCCTGTCCTTGTCCATAGGAAGCCGGAAACACTGTACGGTGTCCGAGAATCCGAGAGTGTTCAGGATGGAGAGTGCCCGTGAAGAGGACTTGCCGTCTTGAGTCATGGTGGCCGGACAGAAGATGCAATCGGCTCCTTGCAGTGCTTTGAGTCCTTTCAATGTAATCAGATCCGGTTCTCCGGGGCCTAAAGATACGAAACGTATGGGATGTGTAGTTATCATTTGTTATCGGTTTATCATCTTAATGTTCTGCAAAAGTGAGGAAAATATCCCTATGAAACAAGAATTATTAAGTATCTTTGACCGCTGTAATCTGAATTAAAAGACAAATAACGATGAAACAATTCCTGATCGGATGCGCACTGCTGGCCTGTATCTCTTTAGCCGGTTGCCGTCCGAAGAACAACCAGAATGTAACGATAGTAACCGGTGAGGTGTCCGATACATCTTCTGTCCGTATCACACCAGTTTATGCCAAAGGTTTTAAAGTGACCTATACTCCTACATGCCGCTTGGTCGATATCAGCGATCCGCAGAAAGAAGGAGGTGAATCTTTTCATTACGCTCTTGTGCCCGGAGGGACGAAACCTGAAAATATTCCTGCCGGCTATACAGTGATAGAGACTCCCGTGAAGAGTGTTATCTGTATGACTTCCTTGCAGTTATCCAACTTTATTAAACTGGATGCTTTAAATCATGTAGTGGGTATCACGAGCACCCGTCATCTCTTCAACAAAGAAATGAACGAACGCTTGAAGCAGGGTAGAACGGCTAAGATAGGTATCGAGGGGAACTTTGATAATGAAGTGATCATGAGTGTGAATCCCGATGTCATCTTCATTTCTCCTTTCAAGCGCGGCGGATACGATGCCATGCGTGAAGTGGGCATTCCGCTGGTGCCGCATTTGGGATACAAAGAGATGACTCCGTTGGGACAGGCCGAATGGATTAAGTTTATCGGACTTTTCATCGGAGAGGAAGAGACTGCCAACCGGAAATTTGCAGCCATAGAAAAGCATTATAATGAATTGAAAGAAAGGGTTGCCCATGTAAAGAAGCGTCCGGTGGTGTTCAGTGGAGAGATCCGCGGGGGCAACTGGTATGCCGTGGGCGGTAAAAGTTTTCTGGCACAGCTCTTTCGTGATGCAGGTGCCGATTATTTTCTGAAAGACGATCCCCGGTCGGGAGGTGTCACACTCGACTTCGAAACAGTGTACAGCCAGGCGGAAAGTGCCGACTATTGGCGTATTGTCAATAGTTTCGACGGGACTTTCTCTTATGATGTATTGAAGAGTGAAGATCCGAGATATGCCGATTTTCGTGCTTTCCGTGAGAAAGGGGTGATATATTGCAACATGCGTGAAAAGCCGTTTTATGAAAGTATGCCTACCCAGCCGGAAGTGGTACTGGAAGATTTGATTAAGGCTTTTCATCCGGACTTGTTGCCCGATTATACGCCTGTCTATTACGAACGACTCAATTAATCTGTCCAATGAAACGACCGACAATACCTCTTATGCTGCTTATAGCCGCATCTATTTTTGTCTTTTTTCTGCTGAATCTGTTGTTGGGCTCGGTTTCCATTCCCATCGGTTCGGTATGGAACATACTTTGGGGCGGAACGGATGAATCCGTTATCTGGCAAAATATCATCTGGAAGTCACGGGTACCGCAGGCTTTGACTGCTTTGGTGGCGGGTGCCGGACTTTCTATCAGTGGCTTGCAGATGCAGACCGTATTTCGTAATCCGCTGGCAGGACCTTCTGTACTTGGTATCAGTTCCGGTGCCAGCCTGGGAGTGGCTTTCGTGGTATTGTTGTCCGGAGCATTTGGAGGCGTGGCACTTAGCAAATTGGGATATATGGGCGAGGTGGCTCTTTCGTTGGCAGCCGTTATCGGTGCCCTGTCGGTGATGGCGCTTATTGTGTATGTATCCCAAAAAGTGAAAGGAAATGTAACTTTGTTGATTATCGGTGTGATGATTGGCTATGTGGCGAGTGCCGTTATCGGTGTACTCAAATATTTTAGTGTGGAAGAAGACATCCGCGCTTACGTCATTTGGGGGTTGGGTAGCTTTGCCCGCGTCTCCGGTGATCAGATGACCTTGTTCGTCTGTATCATGGTTGTGCTGATTCCGCTCTCTTTCCTGTTGATTAAAACCATGAATCTGATGCTGCTTGGCGATGGGTATGCACGTAACTTGGGATTGAACATCAAGCGTGCCCGCCTGTTGGTCATTTCATGTTCGGGAGTGCTTGTAGCCATCGTGACCGCTTATTGCGGACCGATTATGTTCATTGGTTTGGCGGTTCCTCATCTTTGCCGTGCCATCTTTCATACCTCGGATCACCGCATCCTGATGCCGGCCACTTTGCTGGCAGGTGCTTCGTTGGCTTTGGTATGCAATCTGGTTGCCCGCATGCCGGGCTTTGAGGGAGCTCTTCCGGTCAACTCCGTGACTGCGCTGGTAGGCGCGCCGGTCGTGGCATCAGTGTTGTTCCGTAAGCGTAAAAGTGAATTAAGTGAATAAAGAATCATGAAGCAAAAAACCATTCATATAGAGAATCTTTCGATAGGCTACCTGGGTAAGACCGATGTTAAAGTTGTGGCCGATCGTATCAATGCCGGCATTAACTGTGGCGAACTGACTTGCCTGTTGGGAGCTAATGGAGTGGGGAAGTCCACCCTGTTGCGTACACTTTCGGCATTTCAACCTAAATTGGGGGGTAAGATAGAGATTGTGGGCAAGGAGATCGATGCATATACCGACAAGGAACTGTCAACCGTCATTAGCGTAGTGCTCACTGAGAAATGTGATATTCGCAATATGACGGTGCACGAGCTTGTAGGTTTGGGGCGCAGTCCGTATACCGGTTTTTGGGGAACACTTCGCGGAGAAGATAAGGAGGTGGTCGAACGTTCCATTGCTTTGGTGAAGATTCAGAACCTGGCACACCGCATGGTGCATACCCTGAGTGATGGTGAGCGACAGAAAGTGATGATTGCCAAAGCGCTGGCACAAGAGACTCCGGTGATCTTTCTGGACGAACCGACGGCATTTCTCGATTTCCCCAGTAAAGTGGAGATGATGCAGTTGCTTCACCGGTTGAGCCGCCAGACCAATAAAACGATTTTTCTTTCCACACATGATCTGGAGCTGGCTTTACAGATTGCCGATAAAATCTGGTTGATGGACAAGATGAACGGGGTGACTATCGGTACTCCGGAAGATCTGTCACTGAGTGGCAAACTGAGTAGTTTCTTTGCCCGTAAAGGCATTGTGTTCGATTTGGAGACGGGCTTGTTCCGGGTAGACAACGAATATACATCGCAGATACGCCTGGTGGGGCATGGACAGAAATATGCCATGGTGCGTAAAGCCCTGCAACGTAACGGGATTTTGGCTAATCGTACTGTCGAGTCGGATACCTACATCGAAACCGGTGATCTGAAAGACGGTAACGGATTCATCCTACATCCGCAGGAAGGGGAAGCCGTAACGCTGAACAGCATTGAAGAACTGTTGGAGAGATTGCAGGCCGGGAGTGCCGAAAGAGCCGTTTAACCGCTGAGGGGCATCCCAAGAACCCTTATCGTTCAGAATCTGGCACAACAGCTCCGAAACGACTGCACCATGATGGCTGTTGCCTGCTCCTGATAAATGGGAAATTACTTTTCTGCTCTCCTCTGCTGTGAAGTTAGAACAAAGAAGCCTCCATACCTTCTTCCAATGTGCGCGGGGTGTACCCGATTTCGGCTTTAGCCTTTTCGATACTTAATCCGCTGAAACGCGGGCGGGGAGTAACCTCTTTCATTTCTTCGGTAGTGACAGGTTCGATCAATGAACGATCCAGTTTCAGAAAATCAGCCACCCGGTAGGCGATTTCGGCAATTGTGAGGCATTCGCTGCCGCAAATATGATAGATGCCGTTGGCTGTATGAAACATCAGCTTTTCTACTCCTACTGAAATATCTCCAACAAAGGTCGGTGTACGCCATTGATCGGATACGACACGGATCGTTTCTCCGTTTCTCAACCGGTTGGCTACTAGCTGAAGGATGTTGCCATGCTGTCCCGGAAGGGCTTTTCCATAAACGACGACTACACGTACTATGGCATAATTACTACAAATGCTGGCTATAATCTTTTCGGCTTTCAGTTTCGTAACACCGTAATAATTCACCGGGATCGCTTCATCTTCTTCCTTGTAGAGCCGGGTGCTTTTACCGTCAAATACAAAGTCCGTGGAAAGATGGATGAAACGGCTGCCATACTGTTCGCAAACATGTGCTATCGTTTCGACTGCTGTAACATTTGTAGCTTCAGCTTCTGCATGATGGGTTTCGCAATAGTCCGGTACCGAAAGGGCAGAGGTGTTGATTACGATATCCGGCCGGCATTCTTTAAATAATTTCCGTACTTCATTTTCGTCCCGGATATCGGTACGTACGAAGCGATAATCTTTGCCGGGACAAATGTCATCTCTCAGCGAGCATCCTGTGACGTGGTATATAGGGTTAACCGATAAGTCATTCAGTATCCGGCGCCCCGTAAATCCATTGGCACCGATAATCAATATGTTTTTCATTTCTTTCTTTTTTTAATATGGATAGTTGCGCCCCTGCTGGACTTCAATGCGGATACCGAAATTCCCATCGGAAGATTTCATCTCGAAAGCCCCTTTGAAGTTGTTCTTTTCCCATGGCATGGCGGCAGGGTTAGGGACTTTTTTGCCATCGGCATTATATTCCCCATACGTGTTCAGACGCATGCCGTTTTTCAGTTTAAACGATCCCATCTGGAGCTGTTGCGGAGACGAGAAGAAATCGTGTCCGCCCCAACCGAATCCGTATGAAAGGGAGGGAGTGAACACATTGGATAGTCCTTGTGTCATTATGACGTCCGGATTCAAACTGAAGATCCGGTTATAGTCTTTGCTTGCATCGGGTAATTCGAATTTATATTTCGGCAGTTTGGGAGGAGCTGCTATAAACAATCCCATATCGATCAGGAAATCTCCGTATTGCTTGACGGTAGAAGGCAAATGCCGGATGCTGTCGGAAGGTTGTTCCGACTGGGCAGAAAGTGAGGCCGTACTCAGTAACAGCAGCAAAAAGAATATCAGCTTCTTCATATCCGTTCTATGTTATCTTTCAAAACGCAAAGATATGAAAATAATCTGCTTGCCGTGAATCCTTTATTTCTTTTTTAGATGAATTACAGGGCCGAAAACAGGGTTCGTTTCCCAACGTCCTTTTACGGGATTGAATTCGTGGATGGCTCCGCCGGTAATGCCGAATTTACCATTGAACATGTAGTCGACTGTTCCTCCGAAATGATTCTGCATATATAAGTCGGGGACCATATAGCCCTTCTTAGAGTTTCGTTGCCCGTTGAGCGAATATTGGCCGAACACGTTCAGGTATAAATGGTCTGTAAGCCTGTAGGTAATTTTTCCGTGGATACCGGCATCAAAGCGTGAACCGGCCATCGGAGCCGTGGGGATGCGAAGGCTTGGCAATGTATATTTAGCAACAAACACTCCTCCCGAAAAGATCCAGCGATCATTGGGAGAGAACGAGTAGGCAGCACCCGCCTTTACGATGGTGCCTATGCTGAGATAAGTGTTATAATTGCTGAAAGTACTGAGATTACTGTTGGGAGAAAGGTTGAAATTGTAATAACGGTCGTAATCCCAAATGAAGGGGTTGGAATAGCTCCCCAATTGAGGGACGATCCAACCGGACGGAATACTTTCCGGGTACGGTATACGGAAAGTCATACTGTCACCGGCTGCAGCTTGTCGGGTGTTGTCCGGAAGAGTACCGTCTGTTTGTATGTTTCTATCGTTGATATGCAGTCCCTGACGAATTTCAGGTACAGTTTCGCGATGCCCTTTGATACTGTCTTTCGGTTGTTCTGTTTGTGCACATACCATCACTGTAATGATTGCCAGTATAAATGTGCAGTATATTCTATTCTTCATCATTCTGTGTATTTAATTTAAGATCAGTTTATATCCTATCCCTCTGACATTGACAATGCGAATTCGCTCGTCGGCTGACAGTTTATGGCGGAGCTTTGTGATGAAAACGTGTAAACTTCTTGAGTTAAAAAAGTTATCGTCTCCCCATAGGTCGAGTAATACATTCTGTGTGTTGACCACTTGATTCTGATTTTCGCAAAGTCGCTTCAGGATTTCCGATTCCCGATGAGAAAGCTCCTGCTTCAATCCGGCATGTGTCAGTGTTTGTGCAAGAGAGTCGAACAAATAGTTGCCTATCTCAAACCGGGTGGTTGTTTTCTTTTCTTCATTGAAACTGAATGCTTTGCCAACCAATGCTTTGATGCGTATGATCAGCTCCTGCATGCCGAATGGCTTCTTCAGGTAGTCGTTGGCGCCTAGTTCGAAGCCTTCTACCACATCGTTAATAGCCGAACGTGCTGTCAGGAAAAGTACCGGTGTTTGTTTATCGGTCTGGCGGATACGTCTTACCATTTCAAAGCCATCCATGCGGGGCATCATTACATCGGCCACCAGCACGTCCGGACGAATATCGAAAAACATGCGTAATCCTTCTTCACCGTTGGCTGCAATAGTGAGAATGAAGTCGTCCTCTTCGAGTGTGTCTTTGATAATCATGGCGAGGGTCAGTTCGTCCTCTGCCAACAATACTTTGATTTTCTCTTTCATAACGTGATGGTGAATGTGCTACCGTGTCCGGGTTCGCTTTTTACACAAACTGTTCCGCCATGTTTTTCTATCATTGTTTTTACATAATAGAGTCCCAGTCCGTATCCCTTTACGTTGTGCAGGTTACCGGTCGGTACGCGATAGAATTTATCGAATATATGTTTTTGTTTCTCTTGTGCGATGCCTGTTCCTTCATCGCTGACGGAAATTTCCACTTTTCCGTTATCTGCTGTTTCGCGGCAATGAATGCGGATGACGGCCTTTCCCGGTGAATATTTCACTGCATTGTCTATCAGGTTGCTCAATATATTGCTGAAGTGGGTCCGGTCGGCAAATACTGTAAGGTTTGCCGGTTCTACTCTATAGTCGATGTCAATCGGATTTTGTGCTTTGAGTTTATGCTGTTCTGTCAATGATTCAAGTAAAGTAGCAAGAGTTATTTCTTCCGGACGGAGTCGGAAGGTTTTGCGTTGTTCCATACTCATCGTCAGTATCTGTTCAACCAGTCCGCTAAGCCTTTGCAGTTGTTCCTGGCTGATACTTAAATATTTGTCCCGTTTGGCTTTTTCGTCAGCTTGTCCGAAGTTGAGTAAAGCATCGTTGGCTGCATATGCCACGGCAATGGGAGTCTTTAGTTCATGGGTGATATTGTTGGTGAAGTCACTTTTCATCTCTTCCAGTGTTTTTTGTTTCAGCAATGTGCGGATCAGGAACCAGAAAGAGAATCCCAAAATCAACAGAATGATGAATGAAGTAATAAGTATTCCTGCCATCTGATGGACGATCACTCCTGCAACTGAATCCATCCGAAGGCGGTAGAGAGAATGGGAATGGATGTCGAAAGTGTAGTCGTACGTATGGGCATCCGGTCCGGGGATGTAGTTCACCGTACCGCTCATTCCTAATGTATCGGTGAAAAGTAAACTGGAGTCAGGCGTATTGCCGAAATGCAGATATTCTATCCGATACGGCAGTGAGATTCCTCTTTCCTGTAAACTGAGTGTCAGCAGGCTATCGTATGATTGAAAATCAGGATCCATGATAACGTCAAGGCCAGAGTGCAATCCTCTTTGAAAGTAAGTGGCCAGTTCGAGCATGGTATTCTGATCTTTCAATAGTATGTCCAGCCCGCCTTTTGTTTGCAGCATGGCAGCTTTTACCTCCTGCGAAGTGGAATCTTGCGGAACTATTTTTATTTCTTTCTGATCATTACGAACGACGATCAGGGTGTCCAGTTTCCGTTCGGTTTTGAGAATGGAATCTTGTTGTATTCCTGTGCTTCCCGGAATCTTTTCTTTATGGACCATAGTGCTGCTGCGAACCAGTGTTCCACCTTCATCATTGTATCCGGCGGAAACAGAGATTTCACCATGATCTTGGTCATCCCGACGCATGCGTTCTATGCGTAACATCATCTCATTGTAATCACTTGTGCGCATAGCCTCGATAATCGAATGTTCCATATCACTTTTCATGGTATGGTACATACTAACCAACCAGTATGCCTGGTAGGCAAAGATGGCCATCAGAGAAGCAATTACAAGTATGGCGATATGTTTGATTGGGAGTTTCATGCAGGCAAAGATAATGGTTAACCTTTGTTGTTGTTACATCTGATAAGACTAAATAACACTACCGATAACAGTAGATAACACTACATAAGTCGATGATAACGTATTGTCTTGCCTTTTCTGCCGTACTTTGCAACTGTAACCCAAACAAGGAATAAAAATGAAACGAATTTACTTGACTTTTGTGTTTGCAGGTGCTGTCTGCTTTCAGGTAGCGGCACAGAATGTGGATGAAGATCGGATACTTTCTGCGGATAGTCTGATTACGATGGATGGACGTTTAGACAGTTTATACAGATCCTTGCCCGAAGTGATGGTGGTAGGTGAACGTCCGGTGGTGAAAGCAATGCAGGGAAAACTTGTATATGATTTGCCTCGACTTATTCAGAATTTTGCAGTAGACAATGCATATGATGCGATAAAGGAGCTCCCCGGAGTGAGCGAAATGAATGATAATCTGACTTTAGGAGGAAAAAGTGTTACGGTTGTATTGGATGGCAAAGTAACCACAATGACTCAGGAACAACTGAACACTCTTTTAAAAAGCATTCCTGCCGGGCGTATTGAAAAGGCCGAAGTGATGTATTCGGCTCCTGCACGTTATCAGGTGCGGGGGGCTATGATAAATATCTGCCTGAAACAGGGAGACTCCGGGAAATCCACCTTGCAGGGTGAGTTTTTCAGTGATTATCGGCAAAGGCATTATGAATATTTGACTGAGCGTGCGAGCCTTCTGTATTCGGGACATAAATTCTCTGCAGACTTTCTTTACTCTTACAGTCATGGGCGAAACTATTTCCTGACGGATAAAGAGGCTTTGCACGCTTTGTCAGATGGTACGATACATCCCATAAGTACGAATGAATCTCAACGAAGCCGTTCGAATAGACACAACCTGCGTTTAGCCGGCGATTATGTATTTGCCGCAAACCATCAACTTAGTGTGACATACAATGCCCAATTTGTGAATGGTTTTAATCTGAGCACTGTAGACGGCACTCAAATTTCGAATGCCCGTACCCGTATGACCGACCAGCTCCATAATGCACGCCTCGATTATCATATGCCATTCGGATGGAAAGCCGGAGTGGAATATACTTATTATCATTCACCTTCTTCACAATTACTTCACAGTCGGATGGGGAGTGATGAACTGGATTTTCGTGTTAAAGACTCTCAGCGTATCAATCGTTGGAAACTTTTCCTCTCCGGAGAACATGATCTGGGCAATGGGTGGGGAATGAATTATGGGGCAGTCTATACGACAAGTTTGGACAACAGCCATCAATATTATCATGACCCTGAAACTGATGAAATAATATCGGGAAATAGCAATATGAAGTCTCGTCGTCGGGAACAAACACTTAATTTTTACGCCGGATTTAACAAGGCTTTTGGTGATAAATTGTCTTTAGATGCCTCATTGGCTGCCGAACAATTCCACACGACTGTATGGAATGAATGGAGCCTGTATCCGACTTTTAACATTAACTATGCTCCTGCACCGGGAAATGTATGGCAATTATCCCTCAGCAGTGATAAAAGTTATCCCGATTACTGGGCTACTCAGGATGCAGTTTCTTATATGGGTGGAGGGTATTCCGAGATTCACGGCAATCCTTACTTGAAACCTGAGATTAACTACCAGCTACAGTTGACTTATGTTTTAAACAGTAAATATATGTTTAATGCATGGTATAGTCATACTAAGGATAATGCAACACAAACCCTTTATCAATCACCGGAGCGATTGGTTGAAATTTATAAGTATTTCAATTTTGATTTTGAACAGCAAGCCGGTGTACAGGCTGTTGTCCCATTTGCGATCGGACGCTGGCTGAAATCGCGTTTCACATTGACCGGCGTTTACGATCGTCAAAAAGACAGTGACTTTTGGGATATTCCTTTTGATCGGAAAGCATATTATGCGATGTTGAATATGAATCATACAGTGACTCTGTTCTCACATCCGGATATTAAGCTGATTGTGAGTGGAATGATACGCAGTAAGGCGATACAAGGCATCTATGATTTACCGGCATCCGGCAACTTGGACATAGCGCTCAGGTATGGTTTTGCCAATGGAAAGGCATTGCTGACTCTTCGATGTAATGACTTGCTTGAAACAGGGCAGATTTCACCGCGAATTTATTATGCTATGCAGAACGTGACCAACCATTACTCTGCTTTCCGTGAATTTGGTGTTTCGCTTACCTATAAGTTTGGAGGCTATAAAGAGAAGAAACGGGAGGGAGTGGATACCTCACGTTTCAAATAGTTCTGTGTTCGAGAATTAAGGAGGTGTCATTGAACAGGTAAAATCACTGTTATTCTGGTACCTCCTGTATATGTTGGGTCAATGCTTATCTTTCCGGACAATCTGCGGATGATCAGTTGGCACAAATAAAGTCCCAATCCGTTACCCGGAGTGAATGCATTGAGCTTGGAGAATCGTTCGAAAACCTCCTTATGTTTGTCTGCCGGTATACCACATCCGGTATCTGTTACGCTTATATGAACTTGTTGGCGTGCTTCGTCGATGTGACAATGGAGGGTGATAATGCCTTTTTCAGTGAACTTATTTGCATTGTTCAATAGATGCTCTATGACTAATGATAAATATTTCTCGTGTGTGGTCAGTATGATGGGGTGTTCCGGCAAGTCAATCCGATAGTCTATATCGGGTTTATGAGACCGATTTAATAATGTCATCTCTTGTATACAGATAGAATTAAGATTCGCTTCTTTGCAAGGTAATTTTTCTTGTGATACATCCAGGCTGGATATTTCAAGCATATTATCGATTAATGAAGTAAGTAGAATTGTACTTTTCTGAATCTCTTGTGAAAAACCTTCACGGGTTTCTTTATCTATCTCATCATTGAATATCAAGTCGGAGAAACCTACAATCGAATTGAGTGGCGTACGTATCTCGTGGCAAATAGAGTTTATGAAAGCTGTCTTCATCTTTTCACTTTCTTCGGCTTTTTGCTTGAGGTTCCGGAGATGAAACTTCATCTTTTTCTCTTTTTTCAGGTCGTGATATAAATACAGACAGACAAAGATTACAATTATCAGAATGATAGACAGGCATATCACCAGAATACGTTTGTTTTTAATTTCAAGTTGTGACTTTTCATTGTTCAACTTATTCACTTCATATTTTATCTGGAGTTCACCCAATTGCTTTTGCATGTTTTCAGTAGTCAGCGAATCTTTATATTGAGTCGCTATTCTGAGGTATGCCAATGCCTCTTTGAAGTTACCCATGGCTTCGTAGGTTTGTGATTGAATGTCGTATAATCCCGGTAGATTGTTTGGGATTATTTCTTGTGCAATTTGTATCAGACTATCATTAGCCATCAATGCTTTTTCATAATGGGGTTGGGGCTTTTGATTCAGGTAATAGTTATTCATCGATAGAAAATAATTATATCGATCGTACGGATTGGTTAGTTTTTTGTTCAATTTAACTATTTGTTGCCAGTAATAATCCATTTTTTCGGGAGCTTCCAAAATAGCATTAGCCAATAGCGATGTATAAAAGTGCAATTCGTGTATTGCCATATTATAAAAAGGACGTTGGGCTTGGTAGTGATCTTTGTAATATTGTTGTTGGGTTTGCAGATTCTCATCTAAAATCCGGATAGCAGAATCACATCTATTCAGTATGCCATATGTGTTGGATAATTTCCAAACAATGGTTGATGTAAATAAGACTTGTTTTTCCGGAGGCAATTGCTTAGATAAGTTCATTGCTGTTTCCAGATAGGGGAGTGCCTCCTTTATCATGTCATTGTAATGAAGGCTACCACCAGTGATGTAAGCTTGGACGATTTTATTGTAAAGTGATGCTTCATCAGATTTCTTTTCTTCTATAAATTGCAATTCTTTTGTGATAGCTTCTTCTGTTTCATTGTGGCTGCATAGTGTATCGAAAAATCGCATTTGAAGGTAAGCCAATACAGGGGCTGTTTCTTGGGGCTCCCGGATTGCTTTTATCAGTTCCATATAATGATATGCTGAATCCATACGATATTCTTTTGTCTCTCCGCATACAAGATCATTTAAGGCATTGAGCATCCCCGATGTATCGCCAGCCTTTTGGGCTTCTCTATACATGTTGAGCAAATATGTCTTTTCATCAGGGGTTTCAAAACAAATGTCCGCCAGGTTTCGGTAAATATTGATTCGTTCTACAGCTATTGTCGTCTGTTTTAATTGTAATAAAAGACTGTCTTTTGCATGGTTATCTATGGCCAATGCTATTCCGGTCCAGGCGCACAAGACTAAGAGGATTATATATCGCATCATATTGTTTGTTGTTTGTAGGTAACAAATATACGCCTTTTTTCAATGGGAAATCCGTCAATCCTCCGGTATCTTTTTGCTCCCTACTAAAAAAAGGTAATAAAGTCAACTTTGATATGGAGTTAATTGTTAATTTTGCAACTTCATTTTAAAAACCTAAAAACTCCCGATATGAAATCAGACATAGAAATAGCACGTAGTGTTGAGTTGAAGAAAATAAAACAAGTAGCAGAAAGCATCGGTATTCCCCGCGATGAAGTAGAAAATTATGGTCGTTATATTGCCAAAATTCCCGAGTATCTGATTGATGAAGAGAAAGTAAAAAAGAGTAACCTGATTTTGGTTACTGCCATTACTGCAACCAAGGCGGGTATTGGTAAAACGACTGTTTCTATCGGTCTTGCGTTAGGACTGAATAAGATCGGCAAAAAAGCAATTGTCGCTTTGCGCGAACCTTCCTTGGGACCGTGCTTCGGAATGAAAGGAGGAGCGGCAGGAGGCGGTTATGCCCAGGTACTTCCGATGGAGAAGATTAATTTGCATTTTACCGGTGATTTTCATGCTATCACTTCTGCTCACAATATGATTTCCGCATTGCTGGATAATTATTTATACCAAAATCAATCTAAGGGTTTCGGTCTAAAAGAGATTCTTTGGCGTCGGGTACTTGATGTGAACGACCGTTCTTTACGGAATATCGTAGTTGGTCTAGGACCGAAAACCAACGGTATTACGCAGGAATCCGGATTTGATATTACTCCAGCATCAGAAATCATGGCAATTCTTTGTCTTTCAAAAGACGTGGATGATCTTCGCCGTCGAATTGAAAATATTCTTTTAGGATATACCTATGATAATAAACCGTTTACAGTTAAAGATCTGGGTGTGGCAGGAGCCATAACAGTTCTATTGAAAGATGCTATACATCCGAACCTGGTACAGACTACCGAAGGTACTGCCGCCTTTGTGCATGGAGGCCCATTTGCTAATATTGCTCATGGATGTAATTCTATATTAGCAACGAAGATGGCAATGACTTTTGGTGATTATGTAATTACAGAGGCCGGTTTCGGTGCTGATTTGGGAGCAGAGAAATTCTACAATATTAAATGTCGCAAGAGTGGATTGCAGCCGCGTTTGACAGTGATTGTGGCTACTGCGCAAGGACTTAAAATGCATGGGGGAGTTAGCCTCGATCGCATTAAGGAGCCAAACCTCGAAGGATTGAGAGAAGGTTTGCGTAATTTAGATAAGCATGTCCGCAATCTGCGCTCGTTTGGTCAGACTGTTATTGTTGCTTTCAATAAGTTTGCCAGTGATACGGATGAAGAGATGGAGTTGCTTCGTGAGCACTGTGAGCAGTTGGGAGTAGGCTATGCTATCAATAATGCTTTTTCAGAAGGTGGTGAAGGCGCTGTCGATCTAGCGAATCTGGTGGTTGAGACAATTGAAAACAAACCATCCGAACCATTACAGTTTACCTATAATGATGAAGATAGTGTACAGCAGAAGATTGAGAAAGTCGCAACCAATTTATATGGTGCAAGCGTTGTGACCTATAGCACGTTGACCCGTAACAAGATTAAATTAATTGAAGAAATGGGAATCGGTCATTATCCTGTATGCATTGCCAAAACGCAATATTCTTTTTCAGCCGATCCAAAAGTATATGGGGCAGTAGATAACTTTGAACTCCATATTAAAGATATCGTTATTAACAATGGAGCCGAAATGATTGTAGCGATTGCAGGTGAGATTATGCGTATGCCTGGTTTGCCAAAAGAGCCGCAAGCACTCCATATCGATATTGTGGATGGCAATATTGAAGGATTGAGCTAAACTTTTCCATATACAGGAAGAGGTAGTTTCAAAAAAGAAACTGGAAATTGAGGATTTTATAGATTAAAACTTCAAATATAAGAATCCCCTTGTTCTAGCCTTGTATTGTAATAGATTAAAGCTAGAATGAGGGGATCATTATATCCGAACCTGTAATATTGCCTCTTTTTTCCATTCTGAGATAGTTTCTTGGAGGCCCATAAATTTATTGTAATTCTTGGAGACTAGTCAAATAAATCCCCGCTATTCTTTCTGAACGAATGGCGGGGATGACGGATATATAGAGTCCAGTGTGCTATTTTTTAATTCTTTCTAACACACTGTACGATTGTAGCTCCTTTTTATTATTGTATTGTTCGGAACGGACAATACCAATATTGGGTGCATACCATTCATATCCGTAACCCTTAATTGTTTCTTTCGGTGTCCAGATATTCATTTCATACTTTACTTTCGTACAATAAAATGCTCCAGCAGGAGTATTTATAGTTTCTGTAGTAACAAATTCTCTGTCGAAAACGGAGATTTCAGCCCGGTTGTTTTTATTTCCTTTTTGGTAAAGACGCAGAGTTCCGTCATCAAATTCGTCATCGTCTCCCGGATTCATCGGATTAGAAAAGGCATCCGGATAATTCATTAAATCTCCCATCATATATACATCAGCATTCATCATGTTGAGTGCTGTGGGGAATGTTGCCACATCTCCCATACTCATAGAAAAATTTCCATCGCTACAACGAGCTACCATTTGTCCGGAATTGAGTGTTTTGCCTGCGGCATCAGCAAATGTATAGTTTGCTACTACCTCCATACCTGACGGATATTCATACGCCTGATCTACTCTGTAGACTAGGATATTAGTAAGTTTACCATCAGCAGTGTAGCAATTACGGGTGATTTGTTCACCTTCTTGGTTGGGAAAGAAGAAGGCACAATCTTGATTTTGAGCCATAGCTCCGGCAGTAACCAATAAGGTTGCTGCGACCATTAGATTTCTTATTTTCATATCAGTTTAGGTATTAACTTCTTTTTTTAGTTACTTATCAACGGTTAACAGGAATGAAAGGTTTTGAGGGAGGTGTTAATGCGATGTTAAAAGAGCAAAAAAATGCCCGCAACTTTCTTCACAGAGAATTGCGAGCCCACGTATGTTATTGTTTAATACTAAAATGTGCTATTTAATATGCGAAGATCGGATATTTTTCCATTGTCTTGTTGACACGTGCACGTACTTGTGCTATCACTTCTTCATTTTCTACGTTAGATAATACGGTTTCGATCATTTCCGCGATTTCCAACATCAGATCTTCTTTTGCACCACGTGTTGTGATGGCAGGAGTACCCAAACGGATACCTGAAGTCTGGAATGCGGAACGACTATCAAACGGAACCATATTTTTATTAACTGTTATATCAGCAGATACGAGTGCTTTTTCTGCAACCTTACCTGTTAGAGTAGGGTATTTACTACGCAAGTCAACCAGCATGGAATGATTATCTGTGCCACCTGAAACAATAGTGAAACCACGGTCAATCAAGGCTTGTGCTAATACAGCGGCATTCTTCTGTACCTGTTTTTGATATTCTTTATATTCGGGTTGCAAACATTCACCGAAAGCTACAGCTTTGGCTGCAATCACATGTTCCAACGGCCCTCCTTGTATTCCTGGGAATACAGCTGAGTCAAGTAGTTGAGACATCATCTTAATTTCTCCTTTCGGAGTTTTCTTTCCCCAAGGATTAGGAAAGTCTTTTCCCATCATGATTACGCCACCACGAGGTCCTCGGAGGGTCTTATGAGTGGTTGAAGTCACAATATGTGCATATTTCACAGGATTATCCAATAGACCGGCTGCAATTAACCCGGCAGGATGTGCCATGTCGATCATGAGAATTGCTCCTACCTTGTCGGCAATTTCGCGCATACGTTTATAATCCCATTCACGAGAGTAGGCCGAACCGCCTCCAATGATCATTTTGGGCTTTTCACGCAATGCTACTTCCTCCATTTGATCGTAATCTACGCGACCGGTTTCCTGTTTCAGATTATATTCGCAGGGAGTATAAATGATTCCCGAAGTGTTTACTAATGAACCATGTGAAAGGTGTCCTCCATGTGCCAGATTCAGCCCCATGAATTTATCTCCCGGATTCAGTACAGCCAGAAATACGGCTGCATTAGCCTGTGCTCCTGAGTGGGGTTGCACATTGGCCCATTCTGCACCAAAAATCTCTTTCAGGCGGTCAATGGCAATTTGTTCGCTTTGGTCTACCACTTCACAGCCACCATAGTAGCGTTTACCCGGATATCCTTCCGCATATTTATTGGTAAGACAAGATCCCATTGCCTCCATCACCTGATCACTTACGAAATTTTCTGATGCGATCAGCTCAATGCCTTTCAACTGACGTTGATGTTCTTTTTCGATAATATCGAAAATTAAATCGTCTCTTTTCATTATTTGTTATAATAAGATTAAAGTGTATCTTGAAACCTTTATTATTATAATCGCACAAATTTAGATATTATTTAAAGAGTGTGCAACCTTTTTGAAGAAAAAGTTATTTAAAATATAACTCCGAGTGAAAAACTAAGCACATTGTCACGACGTCGAAAGGTGATATTGCTTACTTCCGGTCTACCTTCCATATCTATATTATCGTATGTTACTGATTTTGATAAATTGTGAAGCCCTTGTTCGTATCGAAAATCGAAAAAAATGCGGGAGATGTTGACACTAACGCCAATTACTGCACTGACATTGAAGGGATACAGCTTTTCGTGGATACCCTGTTGATCAAAGTTCTCAAAAGTGATTTTATTCTTCTTATTCCACAAGTATCTTAGTTTCGGTCCTGCAAAGAGAGACATTGTGTAAGGACCTTGTTTTACTACATGATAACCATATAGTAATGGAAAATCAATGCTGTGGATAGTGGAACTGACCGATGCATAGTCAGGTTCAATGTCGGGATGCTGTGAGCCGAGTTTATCGAAAGAAATCTCGCACCTGCTGATATTATACGAGATTTCCGGTTGTATAAAATGCCTTTTCATGTTCAAGCGCATAAAGAGAGCACCGAAATATCCTATTTTGTAGTTGTTCTGAATTTCGTCAATGGTTACATCTTTAATTTTCAGATCAGAAACCAGAAACATAGAAGAGTTGAATCCACCCCTGATTCCTACATTTATTTTGCGGTCATCCGGGTGTCTTTCCTTTTTATGATTGTCTTCCCCATAAGCGGCAAAAGCAATCCATATCGATATAAAAAGGAGAACTATTCGTTTCACTTTGTTTTCTTTTCTACTGACCAACCGAATTTTCCTATCTTTTCTCCTAAATTATAATATCCTCCGTGTACATATACAAGCGGATTTGCTTCCGCCAATTCCAACTTTCCGGTTTCCCGGTTTAGATGACGATCATCTGCACGGATGTTTACTACGTCAGCAATAAACATGTCATGTGATCCCAGAGATACGATTTCTTTCACACGGCATTCAATACAAAGGGGAGATTCTTCAATGAGAGGTGCATTCACTACAGAACATTTGCCCGGGGTTAGTTTCATTTCTTCAAACTTATGATAATCCTTCCCTGAACGTACTCCACACCAATCTGTTGCGAAAGCCATATCCCGGGTTGTTAAATTGATCACAAATTCCATATTCTTTTTTATAATAGGATAAGAATGACGTTCGGGACGAACAGAAATGTAACACATCGGCGGATTGGTACAAATGGTTCCGGTCCATGCTACCGTAAGTATATTGTATTCGCTTTCATCGCTTCCGCAACTTACCAATACGGCAGGCAACGGATAAATCAGAGTTCCGGGCTTCCAGTCTTGCTTCATCTTTTTATTCACTTTATATGTTACGAGCTACGAGTTACGTCCGACATCGTTTAGCGGTCTAGAACTCGTAGCTTGCAGTGCATAACTAAATGATTGTAATATCTTCTCTTTTTTGTTCTTTCTCGCAGTAATGACATTTTATAACACAATTGTCTTTGTCGATCACGTGAAATAAAGTAGCCATCGGTTCATTATTCGTGATACATTTGGGATTAGCACATTTTACGATAGCTTTTAACTCGTCAGGCATTCGCACTTCTTTTTTTTCTACTACTTCGTAATCACGGATGATGTTCAGTTTTACATGAGGGGCTACTACGGAAATTCGATTGATTTCTTCGTCACAGAAAAATTTATCGGCAATCTTGATGATTCCTTTCTTACCTAGTTTTTTACTGTCCAAATTGAATCCGATAGTAATATTAGTCGTCATGTGTTCCAATCCGAGCAATGAAACTACCGTAAAAAGTTTCTCTGAAGGTATATGGTCGATAACAGTGCCATTTTTCAGTGCGGCCACCTGTAATGCTTGTTTATTCTCGCTCATGATTTTATAAAATATCTTGTAAAGTGATTCCTAATACATCGCAAAGTATAGCTTGACGGGCATAGAGTCCATTTTGTGCTTGTTGAAAATAATAAGCTTTCGGACTGTCATCCACATCATAAGCAATTTCATTGACACGTGGTAACGGATGAAGAATACGAAGGTTAGAACGAGTATTTTCAAGCATTTTCGCTTTAAGGATATATACGTTTTTTACCCGTTCATATTCCATTAGATCAGTGAAACGTTCACGTTGTACGCGGGTCATGTAAAGGATATCAGCATCCTTAATTACCTCTTCGTTAAAGTCCGTATGCTCTACATATTTTATATTGTGCTCTTTGCAATATATTTTATATTCTTCCGGCATTTTCAGTTCCTCGGGGGCAATAAAGTGGAAAGTCGGGTTAAAGTGGCGCATAGCCATCAGTAAAGAGTGTACGGTACGTCCGTATTTCAAATCACCTACCAAATAGATATTCAGATTCTCCAGTGTACCTTGTGTTTTATATATAGAATAGAGATCGAGCATCGTTTGCGAAGGATGCTGGTTGGCTCCGTCTCCGGCATTTACGATAGGTACCGGAGCCACTTCACTTGCATAGCGTGCTGCTCCTTCCAGATAATGTCTCATAACAATCACATCAGCGTAATTACTCACCATCATAATGGTATCTTTCAGAGTCTCCCCCTTGGATGAACTGGTGGCTTTGGGATCCGAAAATCCGATTACCCGTGCGCCTAGTCGATTGGCAGCAGTTTCGAAACTTAGTCGGGTACGCGTAGAAGGTTCAAAGAACAGGGTAGCGACTACTTTGCCTTCCAATAATCGGCGGTTGGGATTCTTTTCAAATTGTTTCGCCATTTCGAGCATATAGAGAATTTTCTCCCTCGAATGCTCCGCTATGGTTACTAAACTTCTGTTTTCCATATCGTTATATGTTTATTGATATATCCTTTATTTCGGTTTGTAAAGATACGAAGAAAAAAATAGGTTCTGCAAGATTTTCATCGTCTTTTTATGAGTAATTCCACTACTATGATTATTTATATTTTGCATAATTATTTGGAAAATATGCGCAAAAGTATTACCTTTGCACTGTAATTAATGAATAATATGAACCGATTGTTTACTACATATAGCATACATAATGCCGTGCAAGAAAATAAGATTCTGTACGGACACTGCATTGTGCATGTACATTGGTTTAGCGGATTTATCTGAATTACTCCCTGTTTTGTAGTTTGATTTATCTCTTTTCGTTCACTTATTAATATAAGGTGAAAGGGAGGATCTGTCCGGCAGCTTATACATAAAAGTTGCCAGGGAGTGCATTGTGTAACTTTTTAAAATATACGAGTATGTTTTCCATTATATCTATCATGTTTTTAGGTATTGGCATCGGTTATTTGCTGCGTAACCTAAAATTTCTGGAGAAAGTAGAAAAGAGTACTTCGCTTACGATATTCCTGCTACTTTTCGTGCTGGGCCTTTCGATAGGCTCCAATAGTTTAATCGTAAATAATCTGGGTAAATTCGGATGGCAAGCCATTGTGTTGGCTACTTCAAGTATCTTGGGCAGCATGTTGGCTTCTTTTCTCGTATTACGCCTGTTTTTCAAGAAAGGAGGAAAATTATGAAAAGCAGTCTGATTGTTGTTGCATTTTTCTGTATAGGTTGTCTGGTCGGAATCTTCAATGATTTCCAGTTTGACATGCACAATCTTTCTATGTACATACTTTATGCGTTGATGTTGCAGGTTGGCATCAGCATCGGAAGCAATAAGAATCTGAAATTTCTGATCAAAAGTCTACGCCCCAATATGCTTTTAGTGCCGATAGCTACCATTGTCGGAACCCTTCTTTTTTCAGCTTTTGCCAGTTTATTGTTGAGCCAGTGGAGTGTATTCGATTGTATGGCGGTAGGAAGCGGATTTGCTTATTATTCCCTTTCATCTATTTTGATTACTCAATTCAAAGAGGCTTCTGTCGGATTACAGTTGGCAACAGAGCTTGGCACTATTGCTCTGCTGGCTAATATCTTCCGTGAGATGATGGCATTACTGGGTGCACCGTTAATCCGAAAATACTTTGGAAAACTGGCACCAATTTCTGCAGCCGGAGTAAATTCAATGGATGTATTGTTGCCATCCATCACCCTTTATTCCGGAAAGGATATGATACCTGTTGCCATCTTTCACGGAATCCTCATTGATATGAGTGTACCTTTCTTTGTTTCATTGTTCTGCAGTTTATAGTCATATTTCTTCATTAACTATCTCCCAGCCATTAATCTTGATAATGACCGGGATGTAGTTATCGAAGGATATTTCAATGGTGAAATCATGGTTATGCTCAAAATCAATATTGGGATTTCCGCCTATAAGTTTACCAATAAGATTCTCATCATAGCGGATTGTACCAGTTTTGTCGGCAATTCGCAGCCGGGGTTCTCTATCCTTTTCCAGCCTCATTACATTGAAGTCGGCAATCAACGGATTTGATTGTTCCGATGATGCTTCATAAATGGGAATATAGCTTATCTGGTCATCATCGGAGAATTGTGAATCATATCCATACTTACCGTTATTATCCTCTATATAAATGTTGTCACTTCTGTCTTGATTCAAATTATGAGCAATGACCCGGATATGATTCGTCATTTGTTTCAAGTTTATCAATACAATTGTTTTTTCTTTACTGTTAAGCCCGACTATATCGTGCATACCGTGATAGAGCAGTTTGGGCTGATTGATTACCCGGTTGTCCTCCTGACGTTTTACAGATAGAAAGAAATCATCGATATAAGTTTTCCCCGGCACACATTCAGAAGTCTGATAAGTACTTTTATCATAGCCACCCCATGCTACAAATTGGTAACTGCCCTGTTTGTAAGGCAGCTCCATGACATAATCGTCATTGATTGAAGTCATAGAATCGTTTACCTGAGAGATAAAAAGCCCTTTTTCATCGAATATGAAAACAGCCAACCGATCGATACCTTGCGCAGTGCTCTGCCTTGAGTCTGCATTTGTATCATAGCTGAATTTGAGGGCCAACCCTCCATCATCCCGGGGACATCCGGACATATCTTCCCGGATGCAATTCGTGAGTACGAAAGACAATATAATGAATATGAATACTCTGAATCCGGCTTCTATCTTGCAGGTAAACATTCTGTGGAGCATTAATTAGCTGGTTATAAATCGTGATCTTCTTCAATCACCTCCCAAGGGATAATCTGGATGTCGACCCCAATCCATGAATTAGGCTTGATTGGTTCTCCGCTGTCAAAGTTATCCGAAGGATTTCCCGGTGCTTGTATAGAATTGATGTTGATCTTGAAATATTGGTTTCTGTAGATATTATAAGGAGCCTGTGGTGTGACTGCATCACCGTTAACAAAAATATGATAGTAACACAATCCGTTGCTATACGTATTCTCCGATAGTAGGTAGGTCCCATTGATAGATGGCATTTGCGGAGTATTTGCGGCACATAGCTCCGCAAACTTTTCTGCCGTAGGTCCATCTATAAAGTAATTGGCAACACCATCGGCAGTCCGCACGACAAAGAATGTTTTATCCGACGGTTTCGGATTGACGATGATTTCAAAATCAGCCGCAACTGTAGGGGGATTTATTTTGGCAGATATGATGTTAGTGGGTGTAAATACCCCGCTGACACTGATAAAAGTTGCTGCATCCACATTGGATGTACCCGAAATATACTGGAATGCATTTTCCGTAGCATAAGAGAAAGAGGTAGGCACATCAGCCGAAGCATAAACGTTGATGGCATCTGTTCCCCTCGTAAAATCTGCTGCGGTATAATTAGCCCAGTTATAGTCTTTGATGAGAGCGTCCCTGTTATCCTGAATAAAGTAGAATTTTTTATTCAGGTTTCTCCAGCCGAACTTCAGATCTGTCATCGTTCCGCCTCCATTCACTACAAAGCTCTGTGATTGGAACACCGCCGCCTTTGCAGTGACTCGATTTACAGAAATGGTTATGTGATTGTTTTCGGCTTCACTTTTCTTCTCATATAAATCAGTAGCGGGCGTAAGGGTCGGATAAGCACTATTGAACATGACAAATCCATTTGTTTGATCGGCCAATTTTGTTATTTCTTGTGTGAAATCTTTATAGCTGAATGCACCCAATCCGTTAGAAGTAATATAGTTCACTATTTCTGCATTAAGGTTTACTCCCGCAAAAATATATTTATCCGTCTTTTTGGTACTGACCGGCTGGCTGGTCACCCAGGTAGAACTCCCGGCTGGTTTCTGTGTGAGCGTACCTCCTGCGACCGTAAATTCAGCTACAGTAGGTGTATTGGGAGATTCTGCGTCATAAATAAACACATGTAGGGATTTCACTGTATTTTCCGCTGCAATTCCCGGATCTGTAGATACTGCACGTGTCTTCGATGCGTGGGGAATGCTGATGGAAAAAGAGGCATATGCATCCGAGGCAATTACGTCCGGATTGCTGGGCTGGTCAACCCAATCATTGTCATTGCTGCATGCAGCCATAGTCAATGCAACCAGTGTAGTCATAAAGATTTTACTTGTTTTCATTATCTTTTTATTTAGGTGGATATACTACGTTTTTTTCAGATAACAAATATACCTTCCAGACAGCAACGATTTGTGACTTTAAAAATGTATTTATAAACAAAAAGTGTCTATTGAAGCAATCCCTGAAAAAGAAAGCTCTGATAATGCAACGCACCGTCATCAAAGGGATTGTTCGTTTCGATAGGCGCAACAAAAGTTACAGATTACTTGTTTACAGATAAAAATATAAAAACAATGATTATGCGTAATATAAATACAGATTTAATAGATGCAATGAAAATATACTTACCCAAGGGGAACAATCTTGCAAATACGCTGATGGACATTCTTTACCTTGGCAAAGAAGCTACTTACAGGCGGTTGCGGGGTGAAGTACCGTTCACTTTTGCCGAAGTTGCCACCATATCTCAACACATGGGCATTTCTCTTGATAAAATAGTAGGGGCCGATTTGAATGACAACGCTATCGTTAATCTGAATATGTTGCAATGTCAACGCCCTGCGGAGACCTATTATTCTATTATCGATTCGTATATAAAGTTGTTCGGTCAATTGATTGAGCGGGAAAGTTCGGAAAGAAGTACCTCCTCAAATACCGTTCCGCAAACCCTGTATTTAAAGTATGAAGCCTTATCCAAATTCCAGCTTTTCAAATGGATTTACCAGCATGAAAGTACGTATGCAGGCAGACATTATGAAGATTTGGAGATTCCGGAAAAGTTGATTGACAAGCAAAAAGAATTTGTAAATTTGTCCCAGCTATTCCAGACAACCAATTATATATGGGATAAAGAGATATTTATCAGATTGGTCAATGAGATCAAGTTTTTCTTAAATATCAATCTGATATCAGAAGACAGTGTAAAAAGAATAAAGAAGGAATTATTGATATTACTGAATGAATTGGAGAAGATCTCAGCTCAGGGAAAATATTCATCCGGAAAAGATGTGAAAATATATATATCCGATATCAATTTTGAGTCTACATATAGTTATGTAGAAACAGATATCTACCATCAATGCCTGATAGGGGTCTTTTCTATTAATTCCATAACTTCGAAAGATGATTTGCTATTTCAGCATTTGAAGGTATGGATACAGTCATTAAAGAAGTATTCAACTTTGATTTCGCAGAGTGGTGAGGTTCAGCGAATCCATTTCTTTAACCGGCAACAAGAACTGGTGAAAAGTTTATAATGAAGTTTCGAAAATGGATACACGTCTTTATACACATTTCCGATTGTTGCATAATTGGACAATAAATTCATGTGAGATGTGATAATAGAAAAATCTTTGTTTACACCATTCATTAAACGCCACGGATTCCTTCCTGAAAAAGTCCATCTTTGTATCTGAGAAAATAAACCTAAACCCTAATGAAAAAATTAATGGTTATTCTGATAACCGGCCTTTTATATATGTCATGTACCGACAGTATGGAAGTGCCCGGAGATGCAGATAGAAATAATACAGAGGATGTATCGGTAAGGTTAGTGATAACCATACCGGCCTCCACTACATATGCCCGGACGCGAGGAACATTTGCGACGACCGATCATGAGTCTAAAATCAGTGAGATTCAAGTGTTAGTGTTTGAAGAAGGTAAATATAAGTACCGTGTACCCGGCATATCCATCAACAACACTTCATCTGCTGCTTCTTTTAAAGCTTTATTAAAATCAAGCAGTTCGCCTTTAAAATTACTCATATTAGCCAATGCTACCGATGCGGTAATAGCCAATGAGCCTTCGGTGGATGATAGCGAAGATTTGGTGAAAAAGAACATCAATCTCCGGTTCAACAATATCACTTCCGATTTTCCAATGTATGGGGAGTATGAATTGCCCGGAGGATTAGAAGCAACGGTTATAAATAATATTACCGGAATAAAGATGTTACGTTCCATTGCCCGGGTAGACGTGAAAGCTACGGAAGTGGCAAACTTTAAGTTGTCAGGGGTAAAAGCATATCGTGCCAATGACCACTTGCAGATAATACCCGATGAAACCGGAGTCGTCAGGGTTACGCTTCCGAGCGTACCTGCCGGAAGTACCGGAAATGTAAACAGTGTCCTGTATCCTGTATCTGCTGAGAACCTGAATGAATTTTCAGCCCAACTCTACTTGCCTGAGGCCGATTCACCAGCCCCGGACAATCGGGTTAGTCAGGCAACCTGTATTGTTGTGGAGGGTTATTATGAAGGAAGTGATCAACCGGGTTACTACCGTATGGATTTTGATCCCGATAATGTTGAAAATGCTTTCGGGCAAGTACTTCGTAATCATAAGTATATTTTCAATATAAAGAAGGTCTCAGGTCCGGGGTGGGGTAGTCCGGACGAAGCGGCTAATAATCGTTCCGCCCATATCGTAGCCGAAGTACAGGCATGGGATGATTATACCATTGACATGAGTTTCGATGGAGAACATCATTTTGGGGTGTCGACCCGGGAAATTGTTCTCAAGAACAAAGCAGGTTCCGCAGGCATTATCAACGTAAGTACCGATCTTCCGGACTATACCTTACAATGGGCCGATGCCGCAGGAACTCCCACAGGAACCGGAAGTCAGTCATTGGCAAATGAATACTTTACTGTAACAAAAGCTCAAAATGGAAGTCAGTTAGTGATTACGGCTCTGCAGAGTAATTCGACGAATGATACTAGCCGAATTCAAAATTTTGTCATCACAGCCCACCGTTGGCGTATTCTGGTGAATATTCAGCAAAAATATGATGTGGCCGCTTATCAGACAATTCATCTTCTAACGTTCAATGCCGGGTTGGGATATCTGGGAACGAACATTATTGGTTCCGGCAGTGCCGAAGCGCGTGCAACCGGTCTTCGAGGTATATTGAATAATCAAAATAATTTCGGTCCGACCGGAACTGTTGAATGTGGAGGTTATAATCTGATAGGTGTAAATGCCAACTATAATAACTTAACCGATGCTCTTTTTGCCTCTTTTGATGTTGTCTATGTCCATTATATGGGCAATCTGTTGTTCGGTACCTCGGATGCACAAAAAGCTCATAACTGGGTGAAATCGAAAAAGAATCGTGTATTGATTGTTTCTTATGATGCTCTGGATGTCAGCCAGAATTTATTAAAAGAGATATTGGGCGGGAATAACGGCATTTCTTTTTTAACGAGTAATACCGGTCCCTATCCTTTGGCAACTCCAGAGAATGGTAACAGCTACTTTAGCACTACCGGTCCTTTTACCAGTGCCCCATATACTCCTATCAATACCGACTTCTCTTTACGCAATTATGATGCTTATCATGGCGAAATACAGCTCAACACGGAAGCATCCAAAGGCATTACTCCTATATTGATGGGACCTGCGGGAGGTATTGTTTTAGGCATTGATTATTCAAGGAGAATCGTTTATTGGGGTGATACGGATATAAGTAGTTCGGCGTCCAGTTCGACGTCAACTACCGATAACCGTATAAACAATAATTCCGGGACCATTAATAATAATGCGTCCAAACTCATAGCTAATGTTTTTGCCTGGATAGTAGAAACTGTACTATATGGAGAGTAACTATTACTCTCCGAGTTTAGCAAGCAGATCGTATGAAGGTGCGAAAAACAGGGTTCCTGTTATCGGAGTGCTGAAGTCCAGTAAACGGTCGGTGTTTCCCACAGGGTCACCGATAAACATATTCTCCAACATTTTGTGGGTGGTGCTGAAGGTACTTGCATAGCCGATAAAATATGTTCCGTATTCTCCTTTCGAAGTATTGGCAAACGGCATATTGGCACGTACTATTTTCAAGTCGTCTCCAATATTAGTGACAGCGTTGTGTGCATTTTGCGGCTTTTCCTCGTCCGACAATTCCACATCATTGTATTTATGACGGCCGATTACCTTTTCCTGGGCTTCGACCGGAAGTGAATTCCATGTAGTCATGTCGTGAATGTATTTTTGTACGAAGACGTAACTGCCACCGATAAAGTCCGGGTCCTCGTCACCTATCACCGCAAAATGATAGGGATTCTCATCTACTGCCGGATTTTCGGTACCGTCCACAAAACCGATGATTGCTTTTCCATCCATATACCTGAATCCATGAGTTTCATCGATTGAATCTACAACCCCTTTCAGCTTTTCGTCGATAATGGAGGCAAACTCAAAGCAGAGTCCCATCTGTTTTGCCCGGATGTGTAGAAGAATATCACCGGGGGTTGAAACCGCAATATATTTAGCTCCTTTAATTGTTTCAAAAGTCTTTAATTCCTTAGGATTGCCCTGCTCTGGAAAAAGTTGTTTCCAAGCATCAGCTCCGAATCCGATCGTACAACTGAATTGCATTTCGGGAAATCGGTTACGCATACTGCGTATCAGTGCGGAAAAGTTAGCACATAGATCTTTTACTTGTTTTATAGTGTTATCCGATTGTTTCAGCCCGTAGACAATGAAGATAGCGTTTTCGCCTTGTTTTCCAGTTACATCTTGTGGAATATTTCCACCGAATAATTCTTGATGTGAATTCATAATTTCTTATATTTTTTTAAGTTGTTGTTTATGGTAGTCGGTCAGATTTGATTTTATCATTCCGTTTATTGTCTTCTTTATACATTATATAACTTAAAAAACATAAGATAAGTTCACTCGGAGATTTGTTTTTGTTCACCACAGGATACACTGGCAAATTTGCTTTGTGTAAACTCTGTGGTGAACTTATCATATTACGTTTTTTATACGTTTAGCGGTATCATTCAAGCGCTTTGCCTGTGCCGGCAGGCCAATATGGATTTTGATACATCATAGATGTATTGATATCCTCCGGATTGGTGGCCGACAATTGCAAGTCCTGTAAGCCGAGTGGTTCCAGATAATAAGCCTTTTTCCAGGTATATCCGTCATAAAGCTGATTATTGGTTTGTGTCCTACGCAATGGCCGTACGTATTTCCCGTCCGATTTTGGCGACATGTTGGCAGACGTGCTGCCATCAGCTACCACCGCGGATTTTTCATTGCCGTCTTTATCTACGGTTGTGTAAAGTTTATAGGCTTCATCCCAGAAGTTAATGCCCTCCACAATATATGGCTCCGTAAATAGCCGGTCCCAAGAGCGCCATCTTTTCAGGTCATCCCAGCGCATGCCTTCGGCAATAAATTCGCAGCGACGTTCGCGACGTATGTTGTAAAGTGTAGCGTCCACCATCCGGTCTCCTGAGTAAACTCCCAGATCGTCTTCGCGCCCCAGATCCGTGCGGGCGATTGTCTTCTGATAGTCTTCATCGACACCGGCACGTCTGCGTATGGCTTTCCAATATTCCTGTGCCTTGCTGTCCAGCGTACCATTCTTCTCATAACAAGCCTCTATGTAGTTAAGATATGCTTCGGAAGCACGGAAAATAGGACAGGCATTGGTCCCCAGCAGTTCGTCCGACTTACTTTGTTCATCATCATACGGATAGAACTTACGGGAACGATAACCAGTGATATCACGTGTCTGTTCCTGATCACTGATTACAGTAGATTTTACCCAAGGTACCGGTACCGGATTTGTCACTGAGTTTCCCGCCTGATCCTTATTGTAATTCTTCACTGTATCCGCTCTTTCATCTGTCATCCAGGCATCTTTTTCTCCCCATACAAACAATTGCAAGCGCTCGTCGCGGTCTTTCTTTTCGTCAGACACCGTTCTGTCATCAATAGTACTATTACTTGCATAAATAGGCAGACCGTCTTTCATCAGGAATGTTTTGATCAACGAACGTGTCAGTCCGGTACGGTCTCCGTTTTTAAGGCGGGCGCCCACACAATGCGACACGGTAAGTGACAGGTTATACTGTTTCCACAACAGTACTTCTTCCACGTTCGAAAGATCCGGTTGACTGAACATTTCAAAATAAGGATTCCATCCATAAAGTGTATTGTATGGAGGATTCATTACATGCGAGTTCTCTGCCAATTGAACATGGTCTGCAACAGCTACCGCTGCCTGCATTGCCTCGGTCAGGAAGAAGTTTATTTCGCCAGCAATATCGAATGTTTTTCCACTGTTATAACTCATGGCGGCTCCGGGCCATGTGGGATCGCCGGGTATGCGTCCCGTTCCCTGATGATATTTTTCAAAAGTTGCTTCAAACAGTGCAACTCTTGATTTCAGCACTAATGCAGCCTGTTTGTTGATGCGTTGGTTATTCTGAAAACCACGTTCCTTCAGTCGACTGACAGCTTCGTCAAGATCTTTTAGGATGAAACGTGCCACTTCATTGCGCGGGGCACGCTGACTTTTTTTGATCAGTGTTTCCGAATCATCCGGCAATACTTCGGTAATGATGGGATAATCACCGAAACGTACCAATGCGTTATAATATGCCAACGCACGGAAAAAATAGGCTTCTCCGATGTATTGCTTTAACAGTTCTGCATCTCCGGGGATTGTACCTTCTTTTTCTTTAGGTAATACTTTCTCAAAAAGATAATTCCATACCCGAATACGATTCAGAGGTTCCTGAATATTCTTCCCTTCGGGTACTTGCTTATTTCCCGCAAAATAATCCAGGTTTCCGTCATCACTCAATAAATTGTCAGTGTTCGCATCATTTCGTACCACTCCGGAGTTCCATGCTCTTTGGTGATACATTTTAGTCGTATTTGAGTTTTCAAGGTAGTCATCGTAATAATTGATAACATAGCTTCCCACTTGATCTACAGTGTTGAAGTAATCTTCCGGAGTGATGTCACTGATAGGCGAACGATCCAGAAAATCATTACACGAAGTCAGTGCCAATCCGCCCATTCCGATTAATGAGCAGAAATAAATATGTTTCAGTTTTATTTTCATAATTTGTCTGGTAAAATTAGAAGTTAACATTTAAGCCGATAGAAATCGTTCTTTGCAAGGGATAGAGCTTACCGTCTCCCCAGTCGCTACCCAATAATTCCGGATCAAATACTCCGCTGATTCCCGAAAAGGTAACCAGATTGTCTCCGGACACATAAACACGCACCGATTCCATTGCCGCTTTTCGAGTCCATGTTTTAGGCAGAGTATAACCTATCTGAGCATTCTTCAGGCGGCAATATGCAGCATTCTGAAGATATCCGCTTTGTACTTTCTGGTTTTTATCCGTATTAAAATAGGGTTTGGGATAATAAGCATTGGTGTTTGCACCGAGTGGATCGCCTTCAGGACGCCAATAATCCATATGTTCTTTGAATGCAGTCGATTGCCACAATCCTCCATTGGCCCCCCAGAAGTATGGCCCGTCCAACCAATAATCCCTTTTCATTACCCCTTGCAGGAACACCGAAAAGTCGAATCCTTTCCATGCCCCGGTCAACGTCAAACCGAAATTATATCTTGGGGTGTTGTTACCGATTATTGTCAGGTCACCATGATCTTCCAAAGTATTCGAACCATTGTTGACACCTTCTTTTCCATCAAGATTGGCATACATAACGTCACCGGCTCCCCAGTTCGTCCCCCAGTTTGGGGTACCTCCATTGGCCAAGTGTGCATTCATTTCTTCCTGGGTTTGTGCAATACCGATCGTTTTGTATCCCCAGATGTCACCCAATATTTGTCCATTATAGTATACATCCGAAGAGAGTGAGTTCGTAGGATTCGGATATCTCAATATTTTACGCTTCCCGTCAGATAAAACAAATCGTGCACTATAATCAAATTCACTGATGCGATCTCTCCATGAAAGTTCCAACTCCCAACCGTATGACTTCATATCACAGTTGTTCACTTGGGGAGGTAGGGCCCCTAACACGGGAGGTAATATAGGAGCCGGACCGATCATATCGTATGTATAACGGTTATAATAGCCGACTGATCCTGTCAGACGGTTATCGAGTAAACCGAAATCCAAACCAATGTCCCATGATTCAATGGTTTCCCAGGTCATCAGTGAATTGACGATACCCGGAAGTTGGGCAGTGTTCTGCTTTTTACTGTCGATCAACCATCCCGAATTGGCAGATCCCGTAATCATATTCTGGTAAAACGGATACCAGGCATTGGCCTTATCCGTGTTGTTGTTACCAAGCTGCCCCCAAGAACCTCTTAACTTCAAAGTGCCGATAACACCGGCCAATGGACGGAAGAAGTCTTCGCGTGCAATATTCCATCCGGCGGAGAATGACGGAAACAACCCCCAGCGCTTATCGCCAACAAACCGTGAAGAACCGTCATAACGCAGATTGGCTTCTAACATATACCGTTCTTTATAGTTGTAGTTCACACGTCCGAAGAAACCGGCAATTGCTCTTTCACGTGCCCATGCATTTGCTTTCTGATTGTCCTGTGTCAATCCTAAAGAAGGGACATTCGAGCTGATCAGGTCGGTTCCAAACCCGGTCATTCCGCTTGGCCGGAAGAGTTCGGCATTGAAACCGCCCATCACTTTAAAATAATGATTACCGATTGTTTTTGCATAGTCACTATAAATGTTTCCGGAGAAATAATCTTCATCTTCACGTTCGTCCTGAACCTCCGAATACCCTGCTGCTCCACCGTTCCATGACAATAAATAAGGTTTATTGTTTACGTCATATCCATAGATCGGTAATACAGCCCAGTGTTGTTTTCGCGTATACGTACGCATGCTTCCTTCTACTACGATTCGCCAGTCTTTAACGGGCTCGAAGATGGCTTGCAGCTGATTGGTATACCAATTTCTTTGACTGGTTTGTACGCCTCCCTCTTCCAATTGGATGATTTCCATGTTGGGCATATAATGGCCGTTTGGATCCATTGGAGCGCAAGTGGGCCAGCGACGGGCAATGTTATGAAAAAACGCACCTGTCATGTAGGTGGGACGGTCATAATCCTCACGGGTCCATTTGCTTGTATAGTTCAATGTGACCCATTCCGCAGGTTTTGCCGAAATTTTGGCGTTCATCGTATAGCGGTTGAAGTTATCTTCGCCATGCCTGATAAGGCCGTTCTGATTCAGGAAGCTGCCACTGATCATATAGGTCAGTTTCTCAGTTCCTCCACTGATACTCAGGTTGTGTTCCGTAGAAGGCGTCCAGCTCTTATAGAACTCTTTGAACCAGTCTGTATTGGCAAAAGATCCTGCATAGCTTTTCCATTTGCCGTCCGGTCCGGCCTCCACTCCATAATATTCGGGAGTAGAAGGGTCAGTAAATTTTCCGTTTTGGAAGTCCAGGATATTTTGCAATGCTTTTTCATCAAAGGTAGGAGATTCTCCACCATTGGTCGAAGCCCGGTTAAAGTATTGTGCAAAAGTGTAAGAATCCACCATATCGGGCAACTGAATAGCATCTGAGAAACGCACATTACCCGAATAGTTTACACGGGTTTTACCACTCTTGCCACTCTTCGTAGTAATCAGGATGACTCCGAATGCCGCACGTGCACCATAGATTGATGAAGAGGCTGCGTCCTTCAGTACAGATACCGATTCAATATCGTTTGGGTTAACAGTGTTCATGTCTCCTTCGATTCCGTCGATCAATACCAGCGGACTGCTGCTCGATCCGTCACTTATCGTACCCGCTCCACGGATATTCACGTTTAGTTTGCCATCCAACGTGCCACCGCTACTTCCTACAGACATATTTAGTCCGGGAATAACCCCTTGTAATGCTTGTGACACATTTTGTACGGGACGTGATTCCAAGACGTCTGCATTGACCATGCTTACAGAACCAGTAACGTTTACTTTCTTTTGTGAGCCGTAACCCACTACTACCACTTCGTCCAATTGTTTTGAATCTTCCTGCATAGTGATATGGAGTTCCTTTCCGGTCACTTCCATGGTAATGGTTTTATAACCGATAAATGAAAACTCAAGGAGAGCTTTTGGGCGAGTGTCAATTGAGAATTTTCCATCCAGGTCAGTGATGGTTCCGGTATTGGTGCCCTGCACTTTTACGGAAACTCCAATAAGAGGCTCACCCGTGTTGTCGATGATAACACCGGTGGTCTTCACTGTTTGCTGTTGTATACTTGCAGTCTCTTGTGTTTTGTAAGTATCGGCTTTTGCTTGTACGGGCAGCACGCAGCACAGTAATAAAGTTGCGGCTGCTGTTTTCAGGCAGTGTTTTTCCCATACTCTTGTAAACCTTAAGGATAGGTTACTTTTTTTCGTCATAAATAAAATAGGTTTGAGTTAAACATGTTTTTCAGTTTTCTACTTCTTTTACTACTCCATTCTTGCTTCCGAATCGGAGTCTAGTTAGTTCTTACTTCTTCTACTTTTTCATAATTTTTCTTTTAGGTGATACAATTATTGGGTTTCTCTGAAAAGAAACTAATGGATGAAATAGACAAAGATTATGCCAGCTGTGAAAGAATCGTATGAGCCGCTAATGAAGTATAATTTGGGGATAAGCATGTGGAATTTGCCACATGTTTGTGGAATTATTCCACAAACAAAATACTCCTCTTATTGTTACTTATCAAACTTGAAATTAAAAAGAACCTCATTATGAAAAAGCTTAAATTTAATTTGTTGACAGGATTGCTGTTGCTGATTTCCGTCTCTGTTTTTGCAGCCGGCTTTCCACCTCCCGATAAAGTACAGGAGACCTTTCAGAAAATGTATCCCAAAGTTACTACAGTTGATTGGCAACGAAAGGGAGACTATCACATTGCCGATATCAGGGTGGACGGACGGGAATTAAACGTCTGGTTTAGTGATAAGGGCAAATGGTTGATGACGGAGGTAGATGTCGAAACTCTGGAGGCTGTTCCTGCCGCTGTGGCAAAGGCCTTTATGCAAAGTACGATGGCATCTATGCAGCTGGAAGATGTAAGAATCATCACTTTCCCTAAGCAGCCGGCGGTAATTGTGATAGAAGTGGAAGAGTATAATACAGACTCTGAGTTTCAGTTGTTTTATGCTCCGGACGGCAAACTGTTGCAGACCCTTAACGTGAGCGATACCGGAGGAGAGATTTACCCGGGATTGTTTTAGGTAAAGTTTGTGGAGATGATGTCGGGTATTATGCCTCTGTCGATTTTTAGATATGATCTGTAACAATATCGGTTAATCAGTCATGAATCAATATATAAGCTGACGAAAGTTACTCACGATATGATGAGTTATCATGTTATTATATTGAGGGTTGAGTGCATGTTCATCGGCTGATCGGCAGACAATATGCAAATCATCTCCTTTGATTACCGCTGAAGGATAATTTCTTGAATATAATTCATTTGTAGAGCAAGCCACCATTCCGGCAAAACACCAGTCTACGCAATTCCTTGAAAAATGAAGTTGTAACCGGTGTCGTTCATTATTAGGTAATCCATATCTCTTTATATTTGATAAAGAGCTGACACGTCTCATAGAGTCTGTGGCCTGATTGGACACTAACCAATAAAATCTTGTCAGTTCATCATATATGATAAAGAATTTTAGATGTCCGCCGGGAAATGGGATATATGAAATCTTTTGTCCGGAAGGGGTGTGCTCCAATGAGGGAATCATACTTTGGTCGTCTTGTATTTCTATTTTAAAGAGGTGTGCATAATTGACACCTCCTGTATGGGCTCTTAGAAAAAGATGAAAAACTTCTTTCAAATCAGTATGCCAAATATGGTCTTTATCTACAAATTTAACTACATTTGCTTCAAGCCAGCCTAGGGGAGCATTGTTGATACCTGTCGCTATTTCCTTGGGCTTATTGGTTTCACAATCATAAAACGGAATGCCGAAAAAATCCAATTTGGCTCCATCAAACACTTCCTTATAAATAAATTTTTCAGATCTGCTCCATGAAGATGCAAGGCAAAGATTGTCCTCAACACAAGCCCGAAACAGCGTAGGGGATAATCCGGCTACGTCCCATCCTGTCACTTCGTTCAATCGGCAACGTTGCTCCATGGCTAAATATACATTCCCATTGGAAAAAAGGACATTGCAGGCTGAAGAATGCCACTTTTCTCCGTGGGTAAGGAAATAAGTGTCAGACCAGCTTTCACCATTATCTTCCGATTTCATTATACAAATATCCCCGGCATGACCGATCAGGTAGATGCTGTTACCTATTGTGAACAGACGTGCATGCCAAAACGGGAAATTTTGAACGAAAGTCCATTTCTGTCCATTATCATCAGAAATGAATATTTTCCCTTGTCCAAATCTGCTTCCACCAGCTCTGGATGACTTATGGCCCTCTATACTTTTTACACCTTCTCCTCCTAAATCGAAAGAAACTATTAAACGTCCCGTTGGTGTGACAAGAATGGAAGGCGTATAACAAAAAATCTTTGATGCGTCAGGAGAGGTGTAAATCGTATTTTCAGTAGCGACTATCTGCATATAGTTCATAAGGCTTGACATTCCAGGCAGAGCAAGTCCAGAATGAATCACCATCGTTTTTATCAAAAATACAAAGTCCTCCCGGAGCCACTTTTATTTTATGCTCTTGGGCGAACTTCTCAAAATCTCCCGTCAAATAGGGAGCAAAGCGTATAATTCCATTAGAAGTGACAAGTAAAGTTGTCTGATGAGGTATCACAGTCTTCTCTGCGAAATCCAGCCAAGTATGAATGATTTGGTCCGGATCTACTTTCCATCCATCAGGTACAACTGCATTTTTATCCCAATCTTCAATTATTTTTTTCCCTTTTTCGATATTTCCATTTCCTAAACGTAACCTCACTTCTTCTTCCGTTTTATTTTCGTCAACACCATAGTCGATCTCGACAAAAGCGTTTAATGAAGAAATATCTGAATCCAGACCGATGGTCTGAACAGCTAACCGGGCTGTCTGCATGGTACGCAAAAGTGGAGCCGCATAGATTACGTCAGGGATTATATCATGTTCTTTTAAATATCTTCCGATACTTCTTCCCTTAAATTCTTCGACTAATGGTAGATCGGTTTTTGCTCCGACTCTTGTCGGAGTTTCTTCCGGGCGAAACGTATTCCCGTGACGGGCTATGATAAGTCTGGTTCTCATTGGTTCTATTTGTTTAAAAGTGGTACAAATTCGTTTATATTCAGGCAATAAATATTGAAGGGTTTTGCTTCTTTCCTCAATATAATATGGAGGTATATAACGTTTCCTGTTTTTCGCTCGCCTCCTGGCTTCTTCTTCCGGGATAAAAATAAAATTAAAGTGAACTTCGTATCCCTCAGACAATAACAGATTAAATAAATCAATGTGTTGGGAGAGCGCAGACGAATGATCGAATATAATCAAATACTTATTTTCTATAGCTCTCTTAAGTAATTCATAACCGGCGATCCTTGCAGAAAGCTCCCATCTTTTGAATGCTTCTTCCGCATGGTTGACCTCTTCTCTAATATAGGGTAAACGCTCGTTTTCCATGATTGCATCAAATCCAATATAGATTGCACTTGAATTTTCAGGCATAGCAAGCAGTTTTTTGCAAAAAGTCGATTTGCCTGCCCCCGGAACTCCGCTGACATTTATTAAAGCTGGTATTTCCCGGGGAATTCCTTTTTGCAAATATTCATCAATGATTTCCTCGTACACGGCAGCAATTTCCTCCTTATCAACTCCGTCAGGTATCGTCTCTTTTATATTACTGTAAGAATAACCGGTTATGCTGATCGCTATATCTTCCATTTTCATTCCGGTGAAAGATTGAATTCTCCAAATTCGGCGATTATTTTTTCAGCTCTTTCGATATCTTCCGGTGAATCAACTCCGGACATGGATTTACGGTTTCTATAGTCTACATCTATCATTTTTACAGGTATCCTGTTATGTAAAAATCTCATTTGCTCTAATCCTTCAGGAAGCTCATAAGGAGAAGCTTCTACTTCAAAATATTTTTTGAGCGCGTCGTAAGTATACGAATAAAGTCCGATATGACGTCTGACAGGAGATTTATCAAGAATTTTTCTGACCTTTTCTTCATTTCTTATCACGGGAATCATAGCTTTACTGAATGCAAGCGCGTATCCAAATTTATCGACTTCAACCGTTGTCCCGCTATATGGTGTGATTTTCTTTGATTCTTTCATCCGGTCATACTCTTCCCAAGATAAATGAAGGCTGGGAGTGAAGACCTGTCCTTCCTTATCATTTTTCCAAGCTTCAATCAACTGTTCTATAAACCAGGGTGGGCATAACGGATTGTCTCCTTGCAGATTGACTATAAAATCCGGTTTCTCAGCAATTTTGGTTGTGACATCCCAGCATCTTTCTGTTCCACTTTTGCAGTTCTCGGAAGTCATCATTACAGCTATATTATTCTCCTTGCAGAAATTAACGATTTTTTCGTGGTCTGTTGCGACGATGTAATTGCATCCTTCTACCTTATTACAAACATAGTTGGCAATCTCTGCAACGCGCAAAACCATTTCTTTTCCTGCTATTTTCACTAAGGGCTTCTCCGGCAAACGGGTTGACGCAAACCTTGAAGGTATAATAATTAAAATCTTATTTTTCTTCATACTATAATTGTTTATGATATTAAAAACTATTTTGATTTAACAAAAGTGTTTATCAGTTGACAATATTCCCTCTTTTTCTATGCATTAAGTATGATAGCTCAATGCTATTGAAAGATTAACATAATGGGACATCGTACAAGCTTAACCGATAAAAGTTGCAAGTTATGGAAAATCTTTCAGATGACAAAGAACGTGAGCAAAAACATTCTTTTCGTCCTATATTTAAACACATCTGTTGGTTGGAAGCCAAATTTCCGGCATGGAGGATCGATAGGCTGAATTGTGGATTCTTTTAGAAATAGAGGACAGGCCTTGTGGCACTGATTCCGGCAAAACGATTTTGAACAGACCCGGCAGAATCTCTATGACTTCAGATAAGAACTTATTTCTTTAATATAATAATGTATCTTCCCGGATACTACGTTCTACTCTTAATGACTCTTCCGAAAGCTTGTATCCGAGAGGGGTGTAGCCCTACCATTACTTAGGTATAGCTATCCGGTCATTAGGGTTACACCCTTTGCTCCGGATAGCTACACCCATACAAGATATATAGTTAAGCTCACATACCATACAAATATTAAGATCATAGGAATAGATCTTGTGCTCCCTTTACAGAACTTTCCCGTAGCAAGATGTTTGTCTAGTTTGTATCAGTTTGTGGGAAACAGGAGTGTTTCGAAACACACATTCTGTATATTCCTCATGATCAGTCATTTATGATTTTTCTGGAAAAACATGCTCCGGAAGGCCCTTTTTGTTTGGCAGTCTCTGCGTAAAAGCGGACATTTGCATTGTTGATCAACAAAACGAGAGTAAAAAAATGAAATTTAAATCTTAAAAAAAGAAACGTAGTATGAGTGTAATTTTTAAAACAGTAAAGCGCCCGTCAGATCCGCGCGTTGAGAATTCTCCCAAAAGGTATTATCCGCAACTTATCACACTGGGAAGGTCGGTTGACTTAAAGTTTATTGCACAAAAGATTCAGGACCGTTCGTCACTTTCGGTAGGTGATATTAAGAGTACGATTCAGAATTTTGTAGAGAAACTGAAAGAGCAGTTGCTGGAAGGCAAAGCGGTAAATATCGAGGGATTGGGTGTATTTATGTTGGCTGCCAAATCGAAAGGCTCCGAAAAACAAGAGGACATCACTGCTAAAAGCGTGGATAGTGTGCGTATCTATTTTCAGGCTAATAAAGAACTGAAAATTACTAAAACAGCTACCCGTGCAGGTGAGAAGCTGGACCTGATCAGTCTGGATGATTATCTGAAAGGGGCGGCCGATGGAGGAAACGGAGATATCGTGGATGACCCCACAGCCTAAATCAATCGATAGGCTGGCTGTGGCGCCGCAGCCAACGGACGGATAAAGGGCATGAGTGTATGGCTTCCGGTTGGTTCCTCAATAAACGGGAACGACCGGAAGCCTTTTTTGCTTCGCTTAGACTTTTTTGTGTGCAAACATGGAAAAGAACGCTTGTCAGATGGACGGGAATGATTATCTTTGCAACTTCGAATAAAACTACGGAATAAAATGATTAAAAAGATAGTAAAAGGCCTTTGGGTTTTCTTTGCACTGATGGTGCTGGCAGGAATTGCAGTGTTTGCCTCTATCGCTTACGGATGGATTGGATATATGCCTCCTGTAGAAGAACTGGAAAACCCGAATTACAAATTTGCCACCGAAATTCTTTCGGAGGATGGCAAGGTTTTGGGTACGTGGTCGCTTAGTAAGGAAAATCGTGTATACACCTCTTATAATGAACTTTCACCTAACATTGTCAATGCGTTGATCGCCACGGAGGACGTTCGCTTTACCGAACATTCGGGTATCGACGCCAAAGCGCTGATACGTGCTGTGGTAAAGCGTGGATTGCTGATGCAGAAAAATGCAGGTGGAGGCAGTACGCTTTCACAACAGCTCGCCAAGCAATTGTTTACGGACGAAGTTGCCAGAAATACGTTGCAGCGCCTGTTTCAGAAGCCGATAGAGTGGGTGATTGCCGTAAAACTGGAACGTTATTATACAAAGGAAGAAATTTTGAGTATGTATCTCAATAAATTTGACTTCCTGAATAATGCAGTAGGAATTAAAACGGCTTCATATACCTATTTCGGATGCGAACCCAAAGATCTGAAAATAGAACAGGCTGCTACGCTGATCGGTATGTGTAAAAACCCTTCGCTTTACAATCCGGTGCGCTTCAACGAGCGTTCGCGCGGACGACGGAATACAGTGCTAGATCAAATGAGAAAGGCCGGATATATCACAGCGGAAGAGTGTGATTCGTTGCAGAATCTGCCGTTGGAATTGGTATATCACCGGGTGGATCACAAAGAAGGATTGGCAACTTATTTCCGCGAATATCTACGTGGTGTGATGACTGCTCCTAAACCGGTCCGCAGCAATTATCGTGGCTGGCAAATGCAGAAGTTTTATGAAGATTCGATCGACTGGGAAATGAATCCATTGTATGGTTGGTGTGAGAAGAATAAGAAAAAGGACGGTTCAAACTATAACATTTATACGGATGGACTGAAAATTTATACAACTATCAACTCACACATGCAGCGCTATGCCGAGGAAGCAGTGGAAGAACATGTTGGGGAGTACTTGCAACCTTTGTTTTTCAAAGAGAAGAAAGGACGCAAAAAGGCACCATACAGTAATCAGCTGACTCAAGAGGAAATTGACCGCATCCTGGACAGGGCTGTGAAACAGACTTCCCGTTATCAAACGATGAAGGAAGCCGGCATTTCGGAAGCGGAAATCAAAAAAGCATTCAATAAGCCGGAATCTATGTCGGTGTTCACTTGGCATGGTGTGAAAGACACTATAATGTCCCCAATGGACTCTATCCGATATTATAAGCACTTCCTGCGTGCAGGATTTATGTCGATGGACCCCATAAACGGGCAAGTAAAGGCATATGTAGGTGGTCCGAACTACACTTATTTTCAATATGACATGGCAATGGTGGGACGTCGTCAAGTGGGATCTACCATTAAACCGTATCTGTATGCATTGGCTATGGAAAACGGATTCTCACCTTGTGACGAGACACGTAATGTAGAAATCACTCTAATTGATGAAAATGGAAAACCTTGGTCACCCAAAAACACTTCAAAAGGACATTATGGTGAAATGGTGACTTTGAAATGGGGACTTGCAAACTCAAATAACTGGATTTCGGCATACTTGATGAGTAAACTGAATCCGTATGCTTTGGCACGTTTGATTCACTCTTTCGGCGTACGCAATAAAGAAATTCAACCTACAGTCTCTCTCTGCCTCGGTCCGTGTGAGATTTCGGTGGGAGAGATGGTAAGTGCATATACGGCATTTGCCAATAAGGGAATCCGGGTGGCTCCATTGTTTGTGACTAAAATAGAGGATAGCGAAGGCAATGTATTGGCTACCTTCTCGCCACAGATGGAAGAGGTGATCAGTGCATCGAGTGCTTATAAGATGTTGGTAATGTTGCGTGCCGTAATCAATGAAGGTACAGGAGGACGTGTCCGCAGGTATGGAATAACTGCCGATATGGGTGGTAAGACCGGAACGACTAACCGCAACTCGGACGGATGGTTCATGGGATTCACCCCTTCACTGGTATCCGGATGCTGGGTAGGCGGTGAAGAACGTGATATCCATTTCGATACAATGACTTATGGTCAGGGGGCTTCTCTGGCATTGCCTATCTGGACAAAATATATGCATAAGGTGTATGCCGACCAGACATTGGGATATGATCCGAAAGAGACTTTTAAATTGCCTGACGGATTTGACCCGTGCAAAGACTTCAGTATTTCGGGAGATAGCATTATAGATGAACCGGAATCAGGGTTGGACGATTTGTTTAATTAATGTAATGTGAGCGATGCACTCCTGTCTGATTTGTATAGGAAGCAATTATAACCGGAAGGAGAATCTCCTTCTGGCTCGCAGGAGACTGACGGCTCTGTTCCCCTCTATCCGTTTTACGGGTGAGCAGGAGACAAGGCCGTTATTCTTTCGTAACCCGGCACTATTCTCCAACCAAATGGCCCGTTTCTATACCGATGCAGATGCTGAACGGGTAGTGAAGGAGTTGAAAACAATCGAAAGAGAGGCCGGCAGGGAGCAGGAAGATAAAAAGAAAGAAAAGGTATGCCTGGATATTGATCTGCTTGTTTTTGATGACCGGATCTTGAGGCCGGAAGATCTGCAAAGAGAATATGTTCGCAAAGGACTTGAAGAATTGAAGTAGTCCTCTCGGGCTCACAACTAAATATAAGAATATATGAGTTTTTTACAGAAAAATAGTTTATTATGAACCGGACACTACAACCCGAAATCCAGGAACTGGTCCAATTTAATATTCTTCCTCCGGTGCGTACTGTCATGCCGAATGGAGTGCCGTTGACAATTATCAACGCAGGTGAACAGGATGTGGTACGTGTCGATATTTTGTTTGGAGGCGGACGATGGCAACAATCACAAAAACTGCAGGCATTATTTGCCAATCGCATGTTACGTGAAGGATCCCGAAAATATACAGCGGCAGAGATAGCCGAAAAGTTGGATTATTATGGAGCATGGCTTGAATTGTCCAGTTCGGCGGAATATGCATATATCACACTGTATTCGTTAAATAAGTATTTTGCCGAAACGCTCGATGTACTCGAATCGATCATAAAAGAACCTCTCTTCCCGGAAAAAGAACTGGGTACGGTAATAGATGCCAATATTCAGCAATATCAGGTAAATGCATCAAAAGTAGATTTTCTGGCACATAGAAGTTTATTGAGAGCACTTTACGGAGAGGAGCATCCGTGTGGACGCTATGTGGAAGAAATGGACTATCATCATATCACTCCGGCTTTATTACGCGAGTTTTATGATGCATATTATCATTCGGGAAATTGCTATGTTTACCTTTCCGGTAAAGTGACGGACGAGATTACCCACCGTATAGAAGCCGCTTTCGGTACGACACATTTTGGAAATCATCAGCAAGTGGCGGTCAAGAAAGATTTTCCATTTGTTAGCATACCCGAGAAACGTCTTTTCATAGAGAGAGAAGATGCGATGCAGAGTGCAGTAAAGCTGGGTACAACTACTATTATGAGGACACATCCGGACTATCTGAAACTCCGGGTACTGATCACTCTGTTCGGAGGATATTTTGGAAGCAGACTGATGTCTAATATCCGGGAAGAGAAAGGATACACGTATGGGATTTCAGCCGGAATCATGTTTTATCCGGGCAGCGGTTTGCTGGGTATCAGTACAGAAACAGCTAATGAATATGTAGAACCTCTGATACAGGAAGTCTACAAAGAGATTGATAAGTTGCAGAATGACAAAGTAACTCCGGAAGAACTGGCCATGGTGCGCAACTATATGCTTGGAGAAATGTGCCGTAATTATGAGTCGCCTTTCTCACTGGCAGATGCCTGGATGTTTATTCTGACATCAGGTCTGGACGATGATTATTTTGCCCGTTCACTACAAGCTGTGAAAGAGGTTACCCCGGAAGAAATACGGGAGTTGGCAGGCCGCTATTTGTGTAAAGAGAGTTTAAAAGAGGTCATTGCAGGTAAAAAGTTAACATAAAAATCTGTCAAAAGAAAGTAGCTTTAGTGTATAAATTGTATATTTGCCAAATGAAAACAACAAGATACATCTATACAGCACTCATTTTAGCGGCTCTTTCGCAAGGGAATGCTGTCGCACAAAATAAAGGTGGATTCTTCGGCAAAGTGCGGGACACCTTCTCAACAGAAATCAAGATAGGAAATTACACGTTTAAAGATGGTTCCGTATATACCGGAGAAATGAAAGGGCGTAAGCCAAATGGTAAAGGAAAAACCGTTTTTAAGAATGGTGACGTTTACGAAGGGGAATACGTGAAAGGTAAAAGAGAAGGATTCGGAGTTTACACCTTTCCGGATGGCGAACGATATGAAGGACAATGGTATCAAGACCAGCAGCATGGTAACGGAATCTACTATTTTATGAATAATAACCGTTACGACGGTATGTGGTTTCAGGATTATCAGCATGGTCCGGGTACGATGTATTACCACAATGGAGATATCTATGTGGGGGATTGGGTGAACGATAAACGTGAAGGTAAAGGTACCTATACCTGGAGAGACGGTTCCAAATACGTCGGTGACTGGAAAAATGATAAGAAAGATGGCAAAGGCGTATTGGTATGGAACGATGGGTGTAAATATGATGGCGACTGGAAGAATGACGTTCGTGAGGGCAAAGGGACCTTTGAATATACCAACGGTGAAAAATACGTAGGAGACTGGAAAGATGATCTACAACACGGAAAAGGTATTTTCTTTTTAGGGGGTGACCGCTATGAAGGTTCATATCTACAAGGAGAACGAACTGGTCCGGGTATCTATTATCATGCCAATGGAGATAAATATGTAGGAAACTTTAAAGACGGTATGCAGGACGGTGAAGGTACATTTACTTGGGCTAACGGTGCTGTATATGAAGGTGAATGGAAAGATAATAAACGTAACGGACACGGGATTTACAAATGGAGTAATGGAGACGTGTACGAAGGAGAATGGAAGAATAACCAGCCAAACGGCAAAGGCACTCTTACTTTGACGAACGGAACCAAATATAAAGGTGGTTTTGTAAATGGAATGCAGGAAGGTAATGGTGTGGAGGAAGATAAAAACGGGAATCGCTATGAGGGCTTTTTCAAACAAGGTAAAAAGAATGGCCCGTTTGTAGAAACAGATAAAAACGGAAAAGTGATTCGTAAAGGCACCTATAAATTCGGACGGCTGGAATAATTAAAATAAAAATTAATAAATA
>NZ_JH636044.1:2725869-3028464 GCF_000159855.2 Bacteroides sp. 3_2_5
TTTTTTATTGTCCTTGTTCTTCTATCTTTTAGATAATGTATTGTGAGCTGATGGATTCATTGTTCATCACACGTTTGATTGTTTCTGCAAACATATCGGCAATGCTCAACTGCTTTACTTTGACACATTTCTTAGAGTAAGGAATACTGTCGGTGAATACCATCTCGGTCAGTCCTGATTCCTGAACACGGAATGAAGCCGGATCGGACATTACACAGTGACTGGCAATGGCACGTACAGAGTTGGCACCGGCTTCGAGCATGATGTTGGCAGCTTTGGTAATGGTTCCGGCTGTATCGACAATGTCGTCTATCAATACTACATTCTTACCTTTTACATCACCAATGATCTGCATAGAAGCGACTTCATTTGCTTTTTCACGTGATTTGTTACAGAGTACCAGAGGTACACCCAAATATTTGGAGAATGTACTTGCTCTCTTTGAACCACCAACGTCAGGAGTTGCAATCACGAGTTCATCCAGCTTCAATGACTGAATATAGGGGAGGAACACAGCCGAAGCATATAAGTGATCCACCGGAATATTGAAGAAGCCCTGAATCTGGTCTGCGTGCAAATCCATTGTGATCAGACGGTCGATGCCTGCTACTGAAAGCAGGTCTGCTACCAGCTTGGCGCCGATAGAAACACGTGGTTTATCTTTTCTGTCCTGACGTGCCCATCCGAAGTAAGGGATAACTGCAACAACGCTCTTTGCAGAAGCTCTCTTAGCTGCATCAATCATCAGAAGGAGTTCCATCAGATTGTCGGAATTAGGGAAAGTGGACTGAACCAGGAATACATGTGCGCCACGAATTGACTCTTCGTAAGAAACGGCAAACTCACCATCAGCAAAGTGGGTGATGTTCATGTTTCCCAGAGGACAATTGAGGCTTGCGCAGATTTTTTCTGCCAGGTATCTCGAATTAGTTCCCGAGAATACCATAAAGGGTGCTTTTTCGCTCATTGTGTGTAATAGTTGTTACCTATTGGTTATAATTTGCGCGCAAAGGTATGAATTATCTAGGCATTTTAAAAGACTTATTGTAGAAAAAATTGTAGTTTTGCTACCTAAACACTAATTGTATCTGAAAGAAATGAATCCGCGTTTGCTTATACCACTCTTCTGTATGTTGTTGTTGACGACATTTTTCTCTTGTGTCGATACAGCTCCGACTAAGGAGGTACAGCACATTGATTCGCTAAATTCACGGGCTTATATGTACCGGTATAGAGATCTGGATTCTTCCTGCAAGGCTGCATCGCAAGCGTACAAAGAAGTTAGCATGTACAGTCAGGGGAAAGCGGAAGCATCCAATAATCTTGCTTTTTGCGCTTTTATGCGGATGGATTTTGATACAGCTGAACGCCTGCATAAAGGGGTATATGACCTGACGAAAAATGAATTGGAACTTTTGATTGCCGACATCGGATTGATGAAAATTTATCAGCGGACGGCCATGAACAAGGAGTTTTATGACTACCGGAACAGTGCAATCAGGAGGATGAAGCGGATTGATGAAGAAAATAATCTGTTTGTCGACCGTCACGAGAGTGCCCGGTTGGATTATGCCTTTACAGAGTTTTTTATCGTTTCGGCAGTTTATTACTATTATCTGCAACAACGTACCGAGGCTATGGCTTCGCTGAATGAAATACAATTAAATGAAGACTTGGCGACTGATACAAATCAAATTCTTTATTTCCATTATATAAAAGGTTCGGCCGGACTGTGTGAGGGTAAAACACCGGATGAACGAAAACTTGAAGAATTCGATGAGTTATATACAACCTGGAAAATGGCATCGGAGCAAGGATATTTGTATTTTGAAGGAAATGGTTTGCAAGGACTCACCAATTTAATGGCATCTCAGGAGAGTTATGAACTATTTCTGAACAGGCGTTCACACGCTCTGACAGGGTTCGGCATACCAGTGGATTCATTGTTACCGTTGCGTTTGGGGCAGATGGCACTGGAACGTTTTCGCAAATATAACGATCTTTATCAGATAGCGGGTGCGTATGTGTCGATCGGTAAATATTTGAATGCCCACGGACGGTATACAGAAGCATTGGATACATTGGCAAAAGCTTTGGACTGTGTGAACCAACATCATATGTCATACTATCATTCTGTGGCGGATACGCTCGACAAGTTACAGGTGTTTGTTCCTAATAAAGATGTGGCATATACAGAAGTAACCTGGCTTGGAAAAGAAAAGGTAAAAACCGTACCGGAATGGATTTCCAGAATACGCGAACAGTTGAGTGTATCGTATGCTTGCCTGGGAATGAAACCGGCGTCGGATTATAACAGAAATGTTTATTTGGATATTTTGCGGTATACCCGTCAGGATAAAGAATTGGAAAGCCGCTATCTTTCATTAGAACAAGAGTCCAGACAATTGAACGTGGTATTGTTTTTCGTGATTATAGGACTTATACTGGTGACTGCCATGTTTTGGTTATTCAATAAGAGGTCAAAAGTACGGAACCGGCTACATATTGCACGTCTACGGCAGACTTTGGATGTTTGCCAGAAAATCACAGCTTCCATACCGGTGGATGTAACAGATGAAAGTGAAATCGTATACGCTATCTCGGAATCTATTCAACCGGATATGGAGCAATTGTTCGGTGCTACAGAAATCCGTATCGGGATAAGAAATGAAGAAACGGGAGACATCGAATTTAATGAAGAATGTGAGAGTGAACAGACTGATGAACCCAAGTCGATCGGAGAGGTTGGTATCGGGTCAGTATTTAATCTGTATGTACCTGATAAAACGGAACCGATCGGGATTCTGAAACTATTTACCCGTCATCGCCTGAATAAGGATGAGCAGGCATTGGTGAAAGTTATCTCTCCCTATATTGCCTGGGCATTGGACAATGGAATGACATTTATTTCATTGGGAGATGAACGGAATAAGTTGGAAAAACAAAGGTACGTCTACGAACAGCATATTGCCGGGAACAAACGGCAGAACCTGATAAAAAAATCATGTCTGGCCATTGTGGATGGAATCAATCCGTATATAGACCGAATTATCAATGAAGTTCATAAATTGACGGAAAAGGGCTTTATAAACAACGATCGGATAAAGAAAGAAAAGTATCAATACATCGACGAGTTGGTAACTACAATCAATGAATATAATGATATATTGGCTTTGTGGATTAAGATGAAACAAGGTTCGCTTAGTCTGAATATAGAGAATTTTGAATTAAACGAACTCTTTGAATTGATAAGTAAAGGACGTAAAGCCTTTGAAATGAAGAAACAAAGGCTTGAAATAGAACCTACAAAGGCATTGGTGAAGGCTGATAAAGCGTTGACTTTGTTTATGATTAATACATTAGCCGAGAATGCCCGAAAATATACTCCGGAAGGGGGTATAGTGAAGATATATGCTAAGAGGACTGATGAATATGTTGAGATTTCTGTAGAGGATAACGGACGCGGACTTTCGACTGAAGATATAACGAAGATTATCGGTGAGAAGGTTTATGATTCCCAATCGATAGGGATGAAAGACAATCCGGATAAAGAAGAATTGAAGCGGAGTAAGGGCAGTGGCTTCGGATTGATGAACTGCAAGGGAATCATTGAAAAATATAAAAAGACCAATGATCTGTTCCGAATATGTACATTTAACATAGAAAGTACACCGGGCAAAGGCAGCCGTTTTTACTTCCGACTACCTCTCGGAGTCCGTAAAATAATCGGGATTTGTTTATGTCTGGTCGGATTATTCGGCTTCTTCTCCTGTCAAGGCGAACCGATGCCTGAAAAACTGAAAGATATTCCGGTAGATTCCGTAACCTTAGCAGCTGAAGCTGAATATGAACGTCTGTTGGACGAAGCATCCAGATTTGCTGATACAGTTTATTATTGCAATGTTATAGAAAACTTTGAACTTGCGTTGCAGTATGCCGATTCAGCATTAAACCGGCTCAATGCACATTATAAAAAATATGCCCGTCATCCCCAACGATTTATGAAATTGGTGGGAAGTGGGATTCCGGCCGAACTGGAATGGTGGGTAGAACCTTATAATACGGATTTTCATGTGATACTTGATGTACGTAATGAAGCATCTGTCGCTTTTTTGGGACTTAAAAAGTTGGATGCTTATACTTATAATAATGTTGCCTATACGGCATTGTATAAATTGACAGGGGAAGATCAGTCATTAGAAGGCTATTGCCGGCAATTGGAACGCTCAACAACCAATAAAACGGTAGGAATTATCTTATGTATCCTCTTATTGGTGGCATCTCTCTGTGGTTACTATCTTTTGTATGTTCGTAAAAGGCTCTTGAACCGATTAAATCTGGAACAGGTCTTGGAAATCAATAAAAAGGTATTCGCTTCTTCATTAGTGCGCACACAGGAGTCGGCGGAAGCTTTACAACGCGAAGAAGATACATTGAAAGAGATACCACAACGAATCGTAAACGAATCATTCGACTCGATGAATGAGCTGTTGACTATAGAATGTTTGGGGATTGCTGTTTATAATGAAATGGGACATCGGCTTGAATTTGCTTCCACTCCCCGTATGGATACACCTCCGGAAATCATACAGCAGTGTTTTGATAATCAGACTTATCTTTCGGACGGAGATATGCAAGCATTACCTTTGCTGGTTGATGCAGGAGGGAAACATCAGTGTGTCGGTGTATTATATCTGGAAAAACAGGAGGACAGTATGCAAGAAGCGGATCGTTTGTTGTTTCAGTTAATCTCCAGATATGTAGGCATTGTGGTGTTCAATGCGGTTGTCAGACTTGCCACAAAATACCGTGACATCGAAGCGGCACACGAGGAGACCAGGAGAGCTTCGTGGGAAGACAGTATGTTGCATGTACAGAATATGGTGTTGGACAACTGTCTCTCGACCATCAAGCATGAAACAATCTATTATCCAAACAAAATCAAACAGATCATCGGCAGGCTGAATACCCACTCCCTATCAGGAGAAGAGGAAAAGGAGTGTGTGGAGACTATCAGTGAATTGATAGAATATTATAAAGGAATCTTCAGGATATTGAGTTCTTGTGCTTCCCGACAACTGGAAGAAGTAACGTTCCGAAGGGCTACAATACCGGTTACGGATATAATGGCATATGCCGGCAAATACTTCAAAAGAATAAGTAGAGGGGTTGACTATAAGATAACATTGACTATAGAGCCCCTTGAAGCCAAAGTCATTGGAGATATCAATCAGTTGCGTTTTCTTATAGAGAACCTCATTGATGAAGCCCTTTCTTTCCATCAGGATGGAGAATTGGTTTTAAAAGCCATTATGGATGGAGAATATGTTCGTTTTTTGTTCACAGACAGAAGACGTGAGAAGCAAGTAGAGGAACTGAATCAATTATTTTATCCGAATCTGGCACGTATGACTTCAGGAGAGAAAGGTGAACTACGAGGAACTGAATATCTGATCTGCAAACAAATTATTCGTGACCATGATGAATTTGCCGGAAGGCGTGGTTGTCGCATTAATGCAGAGCCGGCACAGGGAGGAGGATTCACGGTCTATTTTACAGTACCCAAAAGATAAAAAACTAAATATACATAGATAAAATAGTATGGAAGATAAGAAATTTAAAGTAATTATTGTAGAAGATGTAAAACTGGAACTGAAAGGAACAGAAGAAATATTTCGCCATGAAATACCCAATGCTGAGGTAATAGGTACGGCAATGACTGAAAATGAATTCTGGCCTTTGATGGAAACACAATTACCTGATATGGTGTTACTGGATTTGGGATTGGGAGGCTCTACAACAATCGGTGTCGATATATGCCGGAATATCTTTAAACGTTATCCGGGAGTGAGAGTCTTGATATTCACCGGAGAAATTTTAAATGAGAAGCTATGGGTAGATGTGCTGAATGCCGGAGCAGACGGAATTATCTTGAAAACAGGTGAATTACTTACCAAGACGGATGTACAGGCCGTAATGGATGGGAAGAAGTTGGTATTCAATTATCCGATTCTGGAGAAAATAGTGGAGCGGTTTAAAAAATCAGTGGCTAACGACGCTAAGCGTCAAGAGGCTGTCATCAGTTATGATATTGATGAATATGATGAACGTTTCCTCCGCCATCTGGCGTTGGGGTATACCAAAGAAATGATAGCTAACCTAAAGGGTATGCCTTTCGGAGTGAAATCGTTAGAGAAGCGGCAGAATGATCTGATCGGAAGGTTGTTTCCACAGGGTGAACGGGTAGGAGTAAATGCAACCAGACTGGTGGTCCGTGCATTAGAACTTCGTATAATTGATTTGGACAATCTGGAAGCAGATGAAGAGTAAATGGCGTATGCCACATCCGGCAACGATGTTCTTCCTGTTTACGCTGGCAGTCATCTTTCTATCCTGGATATTCGATATTTATGGATTAAGGGTGCAACTACCACAGACAGGAGCAGAGATTCGTGTACAAAGTCTGCTGAGTCCGGAGGGTATTCGCTGGATGTTGCGAAATGCAATTACTAATTTCACAGGATTTGCACCGTTGGGAATGGTGCTGATAGCAATGTTTGGTATCGGGGTAGCTCAACATTCCGGCTTTATTGATGCTTGTGTCCGGCAAGGGGTGAAAAATCGAAAAAATACCAGGAGGATCATCCTGTGGGTGATTATTCTTGGATTGCTATCGAATATAGTAGGAGATGCAGGTTATATAATATTGCTTCCGATAGCAGCCACTTTGTTTTATTCGGTAGGATTAAATCCGGTAGCGGGAATTATTACCGCATATGTTTCGGTTTCCTGTGGCTACAGTGCCAATGTAGTGCTGAGCACCATGGACCCATTAATTGCCCGTACGACACAGGAAGCAGCCATTGATTCCGGAGTATATCAGGGAAATACGGGACCATTGTGCAATTATTATTTTATGTCTGTCTCTACATTCGTCATCGGAGCCATAATTTATAGGATAACCTGCAAACGACTGATTCCTTCTCTGGGACAATATGAGGGGAAACAGATATTTGAAGGCTATAAACAATTGTCACGCAAAGAACGCCGGGCCATGACAATGGCAATCGTTGTGGGAATGCTTTATGCTGCAATCATTTTATGGGCCACTTTTTCTTCCTGGGGTATCTTGCGTGGAGTAAATGGAGGACTGATACGTTCACCATTCATTATGGGGATTTTGTTCTTATTGTCGCTGGGAGCTGCTATTATGGGAATGGTCTATGGGTTTAGTTCCGGACGTTACCGTTCGGATAACGATGTGATAGAAGGATTGGCACAACCCATGAAATTATTGGGTGGCTATCTCGTTATTGCCTTTTTTGCAGCTCAGATGTTTGCTTGCCTGGAATATTCACATTTAGATAAATGTGTGGCTATCATAGGTGCCAATTTACTGTCTTCTGTGCAGGCAGGCCCTTTATGGACTTTGATTTTATTTATATTGTTCACCGCAACCATTAATCTGATTATGGTTTCTGCTACTGCTAAGTGGGCATTTATGGCATTTATCTTCGTACCGGTATTTGCACGAATGGGGATTGAACCGGATATGACACAATGTGCTTTCCGGATAGGTGACAGCGCAACTAATGCTATCACTCCATTCATGTTCTATATGCCTTTAGTGTTGACCTACATGCAACAGTATGATAAGCAAGCCACTTATGGTTCACTCTTAAAATACACTTGGCGATATTCGGTATATATACTGATAGGCTGGACAATGTTACTTTTTATTTGGTACTTAACTGGCTTACCTTTAGGATTATAGAATATATATGTGAAAATGTAAGTAAAAAAAGACACAGATTTTTTTGGAGATTTCAGAAAAAGCACTACCTTTGCACTCGCAATGAAGGATGGTTCCGTAGCTCAGCTGGATAGAGCAACGCCCTTCTAAGGCGTGGGTCAAGCGTTCGAATCGCTTCGGAATCACAAAAGAGACAGTCTATTGGCTGTCTTTTTTATTTTACCATGTTTGATTATCAGTATTTTGCGTTGATCTAAATCCCTTAAAAGACATAATTTACAGCTATTTCTTTTCTATCATCATTCCTGTTAGTTTTGATTTAAGATGCTACTTTTGTTTCAACATTGTTTCAACATAACTAAATTCATATATTGTGGCGGCAACATTCAGAATAGAGGTGTGTTAAAAGTATTACTTAGGCAATCATGCTGTTTACTGTCAAATTGTTACAGAGCAATTATGGCTTAGATAGAAAGCAGTTATAGAATCAGTATAAACAACATCTGTGTGATTATAATGATTGGGATTAATTTAATGATACATTTTCTTTATCCTAAAAACATAGGATACCATTCTGTATGGACGAGATGGCACTAGTAAAGGAGAACTGCTCATTGACATAAAACTGTGCAATATGGTGAAAGAGTTTACACCTGACATGACAAACAGCATGCAAAAGATTGTTCGGAAATGTTTCCCTAGAACCCTGCAGATAGTGAATAAGATTCATGTATTCACACTGGCGTACGAAGCGATACGAGACCTACGCATGGCCTACCGATGGCAAATAATGAAAAATGAAACTGCTTTTTCAACGGCTGGTATTTATGATATTTGGGTAGATAAGGACTCAGGCAAGCAGCATGCTACGTTTTCCATCATAACAATTGTTACGGATCCACTGACAGATTATATACATAACACTAAATATCGGATGCCGGTTATTTTTGTTATCCAAAGATGAAAAACAATCGTTAAATATTGAATTATCTCGGGAAGAAATAGAATATTTCTTTAAACCTTATCCTGCAGATGAGACGGAGGCATGCGAGATATGCAATGATTTTATAAAGAAAATATCAACAGATAAAAGTATTCTGTAACAAACATAGGGAGATGCCAATGAACCATTAGAATACCGATCAATTGGCTTTTTCTTGCATTCTTTAACGTAAAAATAACTATCGTTACTGACTTTTCAAAAAAGTCAAAAGATGAAAAATATATTGTGTTTGCATCAGATTCGTGTTACATTTGAACGATAAACAATTAAAAACACAATAACCATGAAAAAAATTATTTTATTACTTGCTTTATGTTTTACTGCAAATAATTTCTTTGCGCAAACCACAGATCCGAATCAGTTGAAGAATGAAGGTAATGATGCTTTGAATGCAAAAAATTATGCCGTTGCTTTTGAAAAATATAGCGAATATCTGAAACTGACTAATAATCAGGATTCTGTCACAGCCTATAATTGTGGTGTATGTGCAGATAACATAAAGAAATATAAAGAAGCCGCCGATTACTTTGATATTGCGATTAAAAAAAATTATAATCTTGCAAATGCATATATAGGTAAGTCTGCTGCCTATCGCGATATGAAAAATAATCAAGAGTATATTGCTACATTGACGGAGGGTATCAAAGCTGTTCCGGGCAATGCTACTCTTGAAAAATTATATGCTATTTATTATTTGAAAGAAGGACAGAAATTCCAACAAGCCGGCAATATCGAGAAAGCAGAAGAAAACTATAAACATGCCACTGATGTGACTAGTAAGAAGTGGAAGACTGACGCTTTATATAGCCTTGGAGTATTGTTCTACAATAATGGAGCCGATGTTCTACGGAAAGCAACTCCTTTAGCTAGTTCGAACAAAGAAAAATATGCTTCTGAAAAAGCAAAGGCGGATGCGGCTTTCAAGAAAGCTGTTGACTATTTGGGAGAGGCAGTTACTTTATCACCCAATAGAACTGAAATCAAACAGATGCAAGATCAGGTAAAAGCGATGATTAAGTAAGAAGAATATTCAGATGATGAAGAAAATAGGGTTGCTCAAATCAGCAACCCTATTTTTTTGTATGCATCTGTTTTTATTGTAAGTTTGCCACCCGAATAAATAGTAAAACAAAGAATAATGCAATTCTATAGTAGAAATGAAGCTATTAACCGTATAAACAAACTGGCTGGAGCAGGAAAAGCATTTCTGTTTATTATAGATTATAAACAAGAATGTTCTTTTATAGAGAAAGTGGATGATATTGATTCATCGGAGCTACTCTACAATCTGAACGGTTTTACAAACTGCACGTCTGTTGTTACACCTTTCAGATACCCAATAATATGGCAGCCCCAACCTATTTCTTTAAGCCAATATAAAAAATCGTTTGATATTATACGGAAAAATATCTTGAGTGGAAATAGCTTCTTAACGAATCTCACTTGCATGACCCTAGTCAACACTAATCTAGGGTTAAAAGATATATTTTATCGTTCTCGGGCCTTATACAAACTTTGGTTGAAAGAGACTTTTGTCGTTTTTTCTCCAGAAATATTTATTCGTATAGAAAATGGAAGAATCAGTTCTTATCCAATGAAAGGAACAATAGATGCAACTTTACCTTCTGCCACAAGATTACTGATGGAGGATGAAAAAGAAGCAGCAGAGCATGCCACAATCGTTGATCTGATACGAAATGATTTAAGTATAGTGGCAGATAATGTATCTGTAACCCGCTATCGATATGTAGATACACTCTATACCAATCATGGTCCCATATTGCAGACTAGCTCTGAAATAAGTGGAGTTTTACCGAAAAGCTATGTTGATCATCTGGGAGAAATTCTTTTCAGACTTCTTCCAGCCGGTTCTATTACAGGAGCTCCTAAGCACAAGACAATGGAAATAATAGAGCAAGCAGAAGAATATGAGAGAGGATTCTATACAGGCATCACCGGATACTTTGACGGGAGAAAACTGGATAGTGCCGTTATGATTCGCTTTATTGAAGAGCAGAATGGGCAAATATTTTTTAAAAGTGGGGGAGGGATCACCTGCAAAAGTGATTTGGAAAATGAATATAACGAAATGAAGCAGAAAGTTTATGTGCCAATTTATTGAAACGATACGTATAGAGAGAGGAGTAGTGTATAATTTGGATTATCACACAGAGCGAATGAACCAGACGCGTGCTGTTTTTTGGCCAGACGAACCGCCATTAAATCTATCGGAAAGTCTGAAACCAATAATGAATGTAGAAATGATAAAGTGTAGAGTAGTCTATAGTCGATGGATAGAAGAGATCCTATACACACCTTATCAAATACGCCCAGTACATTCTTTACAGATTGTTCATTCGGATAATATCGATTACACTTACAAAAGTACAGATCGGAGTGCAATAAATGAACTTTATATGCATAAACGGGAACAAGATGAAATATTAATTACTAGAAATGGACTGTTGACAGATACATCTATAGCTAATATTGCTCTCTTTAACGGAAAAGAGTGGCACACTCCCAAACACCCTCTCCTTAAAGGTGTCCAAAGAGCGGCATTGATTGACAAACATCTAATCAGAGAAAAAGAAATAACCGTAGACCAATTGTTTAACTATTCCCAGATTTGTTTATTCAATGCAATGATTGATTTTGGTAAGATAAAGATTGATGTCAATAGAGAGCTAATACGGATATAACGATTATTAACAAGTTTATTTTCGATCTGTTTGAACAAAACCCATTTTAGGCATGTTATATAGATGTGTTTTTCATAGTATTAGATATAAGATTAATTAAAGAGATTGTACCAGCTTGTGATAAGTAAGTACGTCAGAAACAGAGGCGTCTGTTTTATTGATAAATGTGTTAAAGTGTCGGCTCTTTGCAGCCGACGCTTTTTTTATACCTGTTTTTCTTTCGTTTTATGGATAGTTACAAATAATTCTTATATATTTGTAGGATATAAACAGAAAAGAATGACACAATGAGTAATATACCTGTTATCTTTCGTTTTTTAAAGGACCTTACTGCGAACAACAATCGCGAGTGGTTTAATGAACATCGGGAAGAGTATGAAATAGCCCGTTTAGAATTTGAAAATTTCCTTTCCACAGTAATTGCCCGTATTTCACTTTTTGATGAAAGTATTCGTGGTATTCAACCTAAAGAATGCACTTATCGCATTTACCGGGATACCCGCTTTTCTTCCGATAAAACTCCCTATAAGAATCATTTTGGGGGATATATTAACGCAAAAGGGAAAAAATCCTATCACAGTGGGTACTATATACATATACAACCTGAGGGTTGCATGCTAGCCGGAGGAAGTTTATGCTTGCCTTCTAATATTTTAAAAGCACTTCGCCAGTCTATCTATGATAACATTGATGAATATCGTTCGATAGTGGAAGATCCTGAATTTCAGCAATTCTTCCCCATTGTAGGTGGAGATTTCCTAAAAACAGCTCCCAAAGGATTCCCGAAAGATTTTAAATACATTGATTATTTGAAACCTAAAGAATTCACTTGTGCTTATTCCGTCCCGGACAGTTTCTTTTTGACTCCGGATATTCTGGACAAAATAGAAGAAGTGTTCCGGCAATTTAAACGTTTTGCCGACTTTACGAATTTCACTATCGATGATTTTGAGTAATAATCGGGCAGATATTTCTTGAGTGACTATAAAAAATTAATTCTGAAACACAATAATACATCCTTTTTATGGAAAAGACTCTTAATCTTATTAAAAATGATCCTTGGCTGGAACCTTACAAAGACGCTATCGTTGGACGTTTTGAACATGCCATGGATAAGAAGGCCGAATTGACCAATGGGGGAAAATCTACGTTATCGGACTTCGCTTCCGGATATCTTTATTTCGGTTTGCATCGCACTGATAAAGGATGGATATTCCGTGAGTGGGCACCGAATGCATCACATATTTATATGGTGGGTACATTCAGTAATTGGGAAGAAAAGCCTGCTTATAAACTAAAACGCCTGAAAAATGGTAGTTGGGAAATCAAATTACCGATCGACACTATACAACATGGTGACTTATATAAATTACACGTCTACTGGGAAGGCGGACAGGGAGAACGAATCCCTGCTTGGGCCAATCGGGTAGTACAAGATGACAATACAAAAATATTCAGTGCCCAGGTATGGGCACCGGAAAAGCCATTTAAATTTAAAAAGAAAACTTTTAAGCCTAGTACAGATCCACTGTTAATCTATGAATGTCATATCGGTATGGCACAGCAGGAAGAAAAAGTCGGAACTTATAATGAGTTTCGTGAAAAAATTCTGCCGCGTATTGCCAAAGAGGGATACAATTGTATTCAGATTATGGCTATACAGGAGCACCCATATTATGGTAGTTTTGGCTATCATGTATCGAGTTTTTTTGCTGCATCGTCTCGTTTTGGAACTCCAGAAGAACTTAAGCAGTTGATTGATACCGCACACGGATTGGGTATTGCTGTCATTATGGATATCGTTCACTCACATGCAGTGAAGAATGAAGTAGAAGGGTTAGGAAACTTTGCAGGTGATCCAAATCAATATTTCTATCCAGGCGGACGAAGAGAACATCCGGCATGGGATTCACTTTGTTTTGACTATGGTAAAAATGAAGTGATGCATTTTTTACTTTCCAATTGTAAATATTGGTTGGAAGAATATCATTTTGATGGCTTCCGTTTTGACGGGGTGACATCCATGCTTTATTATAGCCACGGATTGGGAGAAGCATTTTGCAATTACGGCGACTACTTTAATGGACATCAAGATGATAATGCCATCTGCTATCTGACATTGGCAAACGAATTGATTCATGAAGTAAATCCTAAGGCTATTACCATTGCAGAAGAGGTTTCGGGTATGCCAGGACTTGCCGCCAAGGTGGAAGATGGAGGATATGGATTTGATTATCGTATGGCTATGAATATCCCCGATTATTGGATCAAGACAATTAAAGAGAAGATAGATGAAGATTGGAAACCATCCAGCATGTTTTGGGAAGTAACTAACCGTCGGCAAGACGAAAAAACAATTTCGTACGCTGAAAGTCATGATCAGGCATTGGTAGGAGATAAAACGATTATTTTCCGCCTGATTGATGCAGATATGTATTGGCATATGCAGAAAGGTGATGAAAATTATATAGTTCATCGGGGCGTTGCTCTTCACAAAATGATTCGTTTACTAACTGCAAGCACCATTAACGGTGGATATCTGAACTTTATGGGAAATGAATTCGGACATCCGGAATGGATCGATTTTCCGAGGGAAGGTAATGGATGGTCATGTAAGTATGCTCGCCGCCAATGGGATTTAGTCGATAATAAAAACTTGACTTATCATTATCTGGGTGATTTTGATGCAGATATGTTGAAAGTAATTAAGAGCGTAAAAAACATCCAGCAAACCCCTGTACAAGAAATATGGCACAACGATGGCGACCAAGTGTTAGCGTACCAACGTAAAGATCTTGTTTTTGTATTCAATTTTAATCCGAGTCAATCATTCACCGATTATGGCTTTTTAGTAACACCGGGAACTTATGAGGTGGTACTGAATACAGATAACATAATTTATGGAGGAAATGGTTTGTCAGATGATAGTGTGAAGCATTTCACATTGCCCGATCCTTTGTATAAGAAAGAAAAGAAAGAATGGTTGAAACTCTATATTCCTGCACGTACAGCAATGGTATTGAGAAGAACCAAATAAGAAAAAGTAAGTAAATAAAGTAATAGCCCTTGCATCGATTATTCTGATTGCAAGGGCTATTTTATATTCAGAAGGTTAAAATTTAATCTTCAATATTTTACCCGTATAAGCTCCTAAAGCGATTTCTGTTGCCTTATATGGCAGTAAACTGATTTCTTCTACTTTATCTGTTAGTAAATCAACCGCTTTATAAGAATCAAATTGAGGAATTTGTAAAAAGTCAAAGGCATGAGAAGGCACATTAATCGCAACATTTACTGGCTGATTATCAAAGTTTACGACAATAAATAGCAATTCATTCTTGTATTTACGCATAAATGTATATTGCTTGTGCTCATTAAATCTCCATCCATTTTCATTAGCATACATCAAATCAAAGAATACGCCGTTTGATATTGCCTGTTCTTCATTGCACAACGTCAAAACTCTCTGATAAATTGCATATAAATGTTTTTGCTCTTCAGTTAGCATCTTCCCGTCAAACTTTCCTTCATTTCGCCAGCGCCGAATTGTATCTACACTCCAATAATCGAAAATAGTAGTACGTCCATCACGTCCGCTGAAACCTTCACTATCCATTCCCATTTCTCCGAACTCCTGACCAAAGTAGATCATCATGGGGTTAGTATTCATGCAAGCAGATACAATTAAGGCAGGAACACCTTTGCGTGGATCTCCGGCAAAAAAATCAGATGCAATACGTTGTTCGTCATGGTTTTCAAGGAAGTTAAGCATCCGCTTTTCAATCCCCCCTAAAGACTGCCAACTACGAGTAATAGCAGTTGCAGAGTCATAACCACAAGCTACATTGCGCAATGTATCATACAGTCCTACTTTATCGTAGAGAAAATCAAATTTACCACGAAATAAATAATTCTTATATTCGTGCGGATTGTATACTTCAGCAATAAATATAATATTCGGATACTCCTGTTTCACTTGAGGGATAGCCCATTCCCAAAATTCTACCGGAACCATTTCGGCCATGTCACAACGGAAACCATCAATATTTTTAGAGGACCAAAAAAGGAGGATATCCAACATTTTAGTCCAAGTATCCGGAGTAGGGGAGAAATGACAAGTTCCACCATTCTGATAATCCACACCATAATTTAACTTTACAGTTTCATACCAGTCATTAATGTTAGGGTAAGCATCAAAACGGTTATTTCCGGTTGCTTTGGCAGGAAATTCATGATAGGGTTCCAAGGCATTTCCCGTCATATCAAACTGTCCATGCAATTCCGATTGCGGAATATAGTAGAAATTATTGTACGGACTAAAAGAGTAGTTAGGATCATCATTGGCTCCCAGCTGAGTGGTGCCGTCAGGTTGTGCATCTGAATGGTATTGACGCGCTACATGGTTCGGAACAAAATCAATTATTACTTTTAATCCTGCTCTGTGTGTACGGCTTACTAGATTTTCGAATTCTTTCATTCTTCCAGGGACATCAGTAGCCAGATCCGGATCTACATCATAATAATCTTTAATGGCGTATGGAGATCCCGCTTTACCTTTTACAATAGCCGGATGATCCGGGCGGATGTTATATCTTCTATAATCAGTTTGGCTGGCATGTTCGATAATACCCGTGTACCAAATATGTGTTGCTCCCAGTTTTTTTATTTCTCCCAAAGCTTTAGCAGTAAAATCAGCCATTTTTCCACAACCGTTTTGTGAAATATCTCCATTGTAGATACAGTGATTATTATTATTACCAAACAAGCGTGTAAACACTTGATAAATAATCATTTTGTTTTCGTTCTTCATTTTATATATGCTATTTAAGATTGACAATTTTATTATCTCGATGGCTTTGATAAGCCGCTTCGATTATTCGTATCACATTCAAAATATCTTGTGCATGTGTTTCCAATGGTTGTCCTAAACATAAATGTTCATAAATATTCTGATAAAAGCCACCATAATTTCCGGCTATGCCCGGATATTTTCGGCAGATTTCTTTTCCATTTATTTCTGTATGTAATAATCCCCATTCCTGCTCTGATTCTTCTCCCCAATTCGGACGTTCAGGTATTTCACCAGCTAATAGAGCAGCTTCCTGTTTATCGACTCCATATTTAACATACGAACCTAGTGTTCCATGTAAGGCAAAACGTGGTTCGGCTTCTCGCATCAGGTAACTTGCTTTCAAGGTGATTTTCACATTTGGTGCCAACGAAGGATGTAACAGATGAATTATAAAATAATCATCAACTTTTCCTCCTTCACGCAGGATACCCAAATCTGCAAAAACAGCTTCAGGCATCCCAAAAAGCTGAATAGCCTGATCGATCAGATGTGAACCCAAATTATAGGTTAATCCACCACCGGACTCTCCGGTCTCTTTCCAAGTATTAGGCTTTATAAAATTACGATAACGAGCAAATGTAGATTCATATTCTACCAAACGTCCTAATAAGGATTTGGCAAGAATATCACGTACCGTTAAGAAATCTGCATCCCATCTGCGATTCTGATATACACTTAGCATCAAACCTTTTTTCTTAGCCAAAGCTATTAATTCTTCACCCTGTTTGGTGGTAGAAGTAAACGGTTTCTCAACTACTACATTTTTCCCGGCTTCAAGAGCCATTCCGGCATATTCATAATGTGTATTGTCCGGAGTGTTAACGACTATAAGATCTATTTCAGGATCTTCTGTCAACTCCTTAAAACTACGTACTATTGATGCTTGCGGATATCGTTCTTTAGAGAGTTCCTTACTACGCTCTACTATTTTGTAAAGTTCAAAATGAGGATTCGTGCTGATAAATGGAGCGTGAAACACCTGTCCCGACATACCAAAAGCAGCCAATCCGGTTTTTATTATTTCCATATCTTTCCTTTCTCTTCAATTAGTTGGTCCAGAACCTCAGAAGCAGTGTTATAGCCTTGTTCAAAAATCTCTTCGGCCTTTTCAAGTTCAGTATTGCTATAACCCTCTAGGTTGTAGGGTTCAATTAGTAAATCGCAATTGTCTCGCTCCGGAAACGTATTGGCACGAAACATAAAATGATAAGAACGCATGGCAATGCTAACGATGTTCATTTTATATTTTTCTGCCATCAACGGGCTGACATTCACTGCTACCACTTTTTCACATTCATTTCGGATGGTAGATACAGGTAAATTCATCAGAAGTCCTCCGTCCACATAATGTGTATTTCCTATTTTTACAGGTGTAAATAACACCGGCATACAGCATGAAGCAGCTACCCGTTCAGCTATATTCCCTTTATGAAAATGCATGCTGCGACCATGATCCAGATCAGTGGCAGTAATGATAAGAGGAAGTTTTAAATCCTCCAGCTTCTGAGCTTTAAGATTTGACTTCAAAAAATCAATAAACTCTCCCAAAGCAAATAAGCCTACTTTAGGAATTACAAGTTTTGTCAAGTCCTGAAATTTATGTCCGGAAAAGTAGTCCAAAACCCTATAGGGTTCGTTGCCATCGGCATAAAATACTCCGGCCAAAGCCCCGGCACTGACTCCTGAGATAATATCCGGTTTAATATCATGTTCCAATAAAGCCTGAATAACTCCCAAATGGGCAAAGCCTTTAATAAAGCCTCCGCTCAAGGCATATCCGATGTTATAAGGTTTTCCGGTTAATACACTATTTTCCATTTTCATTTACTTGATTCATATATGTTCGCCACGAAATTAGTAAAATAAATGAAAGGGAGAATTGATATAAGGAAAAAACTGGTAGAAAATAGCATAAAATAAGGATAAAATCCGGAAAAGTGATTCCGGATTTTACAAAGTCCAAAATAAAAAACAAACTTCGTCTCTTTCCTGATTATTCTTGTTTTTCACTTCTCACTTTCTTCAGATCCGGTAAAAACCAGGTCACCAATCCTAACAACGGCATAAATGCACAAACATTATATACAGCATCAATCCCAAACTTATCGGCCATATTGCCAAGAACAGCAGATGCAATGCCTGCCACTCCAAATGCAAAACCGAAAAAAAGTCCGGAAATCAGTCCTAACTTGTTGGGAAGCAGCTCTTGTGCATATAACAGAATAGCTGGAAAAGCAGACGAAAGCATTAAGCCGACACAGAAACTAAGAATTATAGTCCATACGAGTCCGGCATGTGGCATCAATAAACTAAAAGGAGCTGTTCCCAGGATCGACCCCCAAATAACATATTTACGGCCTACCTTGTCTCCAATGGGGCCTCCCATCAATGTACCAATGGCAGTGGCTACCAGAAATACAAATAAAAAGAGTTGCGACTGCTGAATGCTTACATTAAACTTATGGATCAGATAAAATGTATAATAGCTGTTCAGACTTGCCATATAAATATATTTAGAGAATATAAGAATCATCAGTATCGTGATAGCAAATACAGTCTTTTGAGGAGGAAGCGGGCGCTCGATATATGCTTTTGCATGGATCGGACGTTTTTTAAGATGGTTCAGATAAGAACGGTACCAGCGGCAAATAGGAAACATTACACAAATAGCCGCCAAAGCAAGGATAGCAAATAGTGCAATATGATGCCTGCCATAAGGAGCCACTAATAATGCGACTAATAAAGGGCCTAACGATCCCCCCAGATTTCCACCTACCTGAAAAAGTGATTGTGCCAATCCCCGTTTCCCTCCCGAAGCCAAAAAGGTGATACGGGATGCTTCCGGATGGAGAACAGACGAACCTATTCCAATGATAAAGACAGAAGCAAGCAGCCAATTCAGATTGGATGCAAAAGCCAGATTCAGCATACCTATCAAAGTGAAACTCATTCCGATAGGAAGCGACCAAGCTATAGGACGTTTATCAAAAATAAGGCCGGTCAGTGGTTGAAATACAGAAGCAGACATCTGGTAAACTAGGGTTATCAATCCAATCTGAGCGAAACTTAACGAAAGATCTTCTTTAAAAAGAGGATATACAGCCGAAATGACAGATTGCAAAAGATCATTTAAGCAGTGAGATACACTTAATGCAATTAATATAGGAAATGCAATTCTACGAATCGGCTGAGTCTGACTTTGTACCATATAATCTATACCTTATTTAAAACCGGCTGCAAAGGTATAAAAAAACGAAAGAAGTTAGCAGTATAGAAACAACTTTAAATAAGGAATACCCGAATCACTATTAACCGAAGAGAGAACTATTATTTTTTACGGCAATAAATCTTGGTTTGCTGACTTTTTGTGTATCTTTGGTTCTCAAAATAATATGTTAACCCCAATAATGAAACAACAACCAACGTATGATGAACCAAGAATTATTAATGAGTCCCAACCGTTTGGTGACTTTTCTGCAAAAGCCTGCTGCTGAGTTTACAAAAGCAGACATCATTAACTATATCCAACAGAATGAAATCCGCATGGTCAATTTTATGTATCCTGCTGCGGACGGACGGCTAAAAACTCTGAATTTTGTGATAAACAATGCTTCCTATCTGGATGCCATCCTGACTTGTGGTGAACGGGTAGATGGGTCGAGTCTGTTTCCTTTCATAGAAGCCGGAAGTAGCGATCTGTATGTAATACCACGTTTTCGCACTGCATTCGTCGATCCGTTTGCAGAAATACCTACACTCGTGATGCTTTGCTCCTTCTTTAATAAAGATGGGGAACCTTTGGAAAGCTCTCCCGAATATACTTTGCATAAGGCTTGCAAAGCATTTACAGATGTAACAGGTATGGAATTTCAGGCTATGGGAGAATTGGAATATTATGTAATTTCCGAGGATGACGGTCTATTTCCGGCTACCGATCAGCGTGGATATCACGAGTCGGGACCTTATGCAAAATTCAATGATTTCCGTACACAATGTATGTCTTATATAGCCCAAACAGGTGGACAAATAAAGTACGGACACTCGGAAGTAGGCAATTTTATGCTTGACGGCAAAGTTTATGAGCAAAACGAAATAGAATTTTTACCCGTCAATGCCGAAAATGCGGCCGATCAATTAATGATTGCCAAATGGGTTATCCGTAATTTAGCTTACCAATATGGATATGATATTACTTTTGCTCCCAAAATTACAGTAGGTAAAGCCGGGTCAGGGCTACACATTCATATGCGAATGATGAAAGACGGACAAAACCAGATGCTGAAAGATGGTGTTCTCTCGGATACCGCTCGTAAAGCCATTGCCGGTATGATGCAACTTGCTCCTTCCATTACGGCTTTCGGCAATACCAATCCTACTTCATATTTCCGTCTTGTACCCCATCAGGAAGCACCTACCAATGTTTGTTGGGGTGACCGAAACCGTTCAGTATTGGTACGTGTTCCGTTAGGATGGTCCGCACAAACGGATATGTGTGCACTAGCCAATCCTTTGGAATCGGACAGTAACTATGATACTACTCAGAAACAGACCGTAGAGATGCGTTCACCGGATGGCTCAGCCGATCTTTATCAATTATTGGCAGGTCTTGCAGTAGCTTGTCGGCATGGGTTTGAGATAGAGAACGCTTTGGCTATTGCAGAGCAAACGTACGTTAATGTAAATATCCATCAGAAAGAAAATGCAGACAAGTTGAAAGCTTTAGCCCAACTTCCCGATAGCTGTGCAGCATCTGCAGATTGTTTACAGAAACAGCGTACTGTATTTGAACAGTACAATGTATTCAGTCCTGCTATGATCAATGGTATTATCAGTCGATTACGAAGCTATAATGATGCCACTCTACGCAAAGATATACAGGACAAACCGGAAGAGATGCTGGCACTGGTGAGCAAATTCTTCCATTGTGGATAAATTAAAGAAACTCATTTTAATGCGGATTGAATGTTATATTTCAATCCGCATTATTTATATTCGCACTTCAAAATGAAATTATGTCATGGATGAAGAAGTGAAAGGTTTTAATAGATATATGTCAAAGGTTGACTTTCAACCTGTCACAGAATTTATATTTCAAAATGGACAGTTGACAGATTATAAAAAGGGAGAGTTTTTTAGCCGTCAAAATGAATCTTGCAAAATGGTAGGCTACGTGACGGAAGGCTCCTTTCGTTATTGCTGTACCGACAGCCGTGGAGGAAGTAAGATTGTCGGTTATACGTTTGATCACTCTTTTGTGGGAAATTATCCTGCTTTTCGTCTGGGAGACAATTCTAATGTCGATATACAAGCTATTTGTAATTGTTCGGTTTATGTAATCAATAACAGGCAATTAGAGGAGTTTTACAGTCGAAATGAAGCAAATCAAAAGTTAGGTAGGCAAATAGCAGAGATATTGCTTTGGGAAGTATATGAGCGGATGATCTCTTTATATAGTATGACTCCTGAAGAACGCTATACGGAAATTTTAAAACGCTGTCCCGAATTGTTGAACTTGATCTCGCTAAAAGAATTGGCATCCTATCTGATGATCTGTCCGGAAACACTGAGTCGTCTTCGAAGAAAATTAGTACAAAAGTAAAATCTTGATTTCAGTCAAGATCCATGTGTTCCGAACCCGATACCTTTGTGCAAACTTTAAAAAATATAAAAATGAAAAAAGTTATTATTATAGGAGCTACTTCCGGAATCGGTAAAGGATTAGCAGAGCGCTTTCTCCGGGAAGGAAATACAGTTGGTATTACGGGGCGTAGAGAAGATAAACTACAAGAGATCTGTTCTCAAAATAAAAATTGTTTTTATAGTGTTTCCGATGTTACCAAAGATACCGATACAGTCCGACAACTGAGCAATCTTGTGAACAGAGTGGGAGGTATGGATATACTTATATTCTGTTCGGGAATAGGGGAGCTAAATCCTGAACTTGATTATCTTCTAGAGAAACCGACTCTTTTAACCAATGTAATAGGATTTACCAATGTAGTGGATTGGGCTTTTCACTTTTTTCAGAAGCAAGAATGGGGGCATTTGATTGTAATTTCATCTGTAGGCGGAATGCGCGGTGAAGGAATAGCCCCGGCATACAATGCCTCGAAAGCCTATCAAATCAACTATACCGAAGGATTAAGAAAAAAAACAGCCAAGCTACCTTATCCTATTTATATCACTGATGTACGTCCCGGATTTGTCGATACGGCAATGGCAAAAGGGGAGGGGTTGTTTTGGATTACTCCGTTGGATAAAGCTGTACAACAGATTTATCGCGCCATCCTTCGAAGAAGAAAAGTTGCGTATGTTTCGAAGAGATGGAAATATGTAGCATTACTTCTGAGAATGATACCCGCCTCGATTTATTGTAAAATGTGATGTGCATTATGTTGTTTCATCCCCATATATTCATATGAATGTTATAATAAGACAAATAATATTTTCATATGAATTCTGCCTAATGTCTTCTGCATCAAAAAAATTATCTTTGTAGGCATAACAATACACCTATAATAGAACAATATGAGTCCACGTAAATTAATGTTTTGGTTGTTTGCCTGTATCTTTTTAGTTTGTGCCCTGCGGGCCGGGTTATTGACAAGTGCTGATCAATATATCTATCATTTACGTAATATGCATGCTTCTACTTTTGCATATCGGTATGATGATTTTTTGCCATACCTTCCGATTGTTGCTATGTTCGTGTTAAAACTTACAGGAGTAAAGAGCCGTAGTAACTGGAAACGAATGCTCGTCTCTACTGCATTTTCTTATATATTAATGGGGACCATAGTGCTTACAATGAAATCACTGGCGGGGGTTCTTCGTCCCGACGGTTCCGATTTCCTTTCATTCCCTTCGGGGCATACAGCTACGGCTTTTACGGCTGCCACACTACTGTATAAAGAATATGGTTTCAAGACCCCCCTAGCGGGTATTGCTACCTTCTTGCCGGCAGTTGTCACCGGATTCACAAGGCAGTTGAATAATCGCCATTGGCTGAGCGACGTTTTGGCAGGTGCCATTATCGGTATCATGATGGTAGAGTTAGCCTATTTTCTTACCGATAGGCTCTTAATGAAAACCGGTGCACAGACTTGTTCCAAATCATAAAAACATAATGGGGCGTATTGCTTGACAATACGCCCCATTATGTTTTTTAGACCCAGACAGTCAATCTTCTTGAGATAAAATCAGAAAGCATCATGACTGACGTATAACAGGTAGTTGTGTCTCTGAATAAAAATATTATTTTCTCTGGCTAACCAACCTACCGCAAGTGCAACGTCTTCGGCGCTGAGGTTAATTTTCCGACTAAGTTCCTGAATAGATATTTCTCCCCTCATTTCATTCAGGGTGCGCCATACTTTGCCGGCGTTTTCTCCAATTGTCTCTAATTCCATTTTATATCATTTGGTTATGTCCCTAATATACAAAAAAATATTTAACTACGAAGTTTTTAAAACGTATTTTTATCATGGTTTTACATTTTTTAGTTCAGGTACGAATTTGGGCTTTTATCCTACAGCCTTATCCCGAAAAGACTTAAAGAAAGGTCGAAGCAAACCAATGAAATGCAATAGTAAAATGAAGAAAATACTATTTGATTCATCAACCAGATGTCATTCAATCTGAAGTCGTGCCCCCTTCGTAGAAAATAGGTCTCAGACGATAATCTATGAAATATAAAATGATATTTAAAAGAAATAGCATTTCTAAAAGTCCGGATACGTTTTGGCTGAAATCTTTCCGGTATTAAAAAAGGAGCCTGAATGATTCCAGCCTCCTTTTTCAAACGTTTTTTTCAATCAAATCCTGTTTTATAATCCTTTACTCATGGAGCATTACATAGCCCCAAATCATAGAATCGGAACTACCGATTCTATCGAACAATCTTTTTACCCATTTCATAATCTCTACTTTTTATGTTATACCTTGAAAACATGACAAATGTAAGGGAGATATATGATGATTGAATTGACATAGGATAAAAATGCCATTTTGTACTATTTGTTTTTGATGTACATCAAAAATTATAGAGTAATTCTATTACATCTCACAAGAAAATCATTGGATAATTAGGTAAATATGAAAATAAACAGTTAAAACATGAGCCGAAGCGGAACAAAGTACCTCCAATTCCGTCTTATTATAAATGTTACACAACTGATAAATTGAGGGAGCCGTATACCCTTTATGCGTAGCCATTCCCGAAGGTAGCCGGGAGAATATTCTATTTCCTTTGAAAAAGCCCGTACAGTTTTTATGTACGGGCTTTTCTGTGATTAAAGAGAAGTGATTCATTCATTGTTGTCTTCTTCGTCGTCAACCAGATTATTGAGTTCTAATTCCAAGTCGACTAACTCTTGTTCCCACGTCTTCAAAATTTCTTTAGGAGTATCTTTGGGAGCTTTTTTTATTCTTTCCTGAGCTAAAGACACTTCATGCTCTAATTGTCTACGTCTACTCATAACTTTTAATTTGTAGTTTGATAAATTAAAAAAAGAATTGTTTAGAAACTGCCTTTCAGTAAATCCGGTATTTCCGAGGGTTCACCGGCAACTCTGATTCCTGCAGCTTCCAATGCTGAAATCTTTTCGGTTGCAGAACCGGAACTTCCGGATATAATAGCTCCGGCATGTCCCATCTGTTTACCCGGCGGGGCAGATCTCCCTGCAATAAATGCCACCACAGGTTTAGTCACATGTTCACGAATGTATGTTGCGGCCAACTCTTCTGCGTTACCCCCAATCTCACCAATCATCACAATAGCATCAGTTTGCGGATCATTTTGTAACATTCCCAAAAGATCACGAAAATAAAGTCCGACAACCGGATCACCTCCCATACCAATGGCAGTGGACTGTCCCATACCTTTAGCAGTCAGATGTGATACGATTTCATAGGTCAACGTACCGCTACGGCTGATTACTCCTATATTGCCCGGAGTGAACACTTGCCCCGGAAGAATACCTACCAGACTTTCTCCGGGAGAGATCAGGCCGGGGCAATTCGGCCCAATGAGTTTAGCTCCCTTCAGTTCGACAAACCGGTAGGCCTTTATTACATCCAATGTAGGAATTCCTTCTGTGATACAAATTATCAGTCGGATACCGGCATCGGCAGCCTCCATAATAGCATCGGCAGCAAAGCGTGCCGGTACGAAAATAACAGATGTATTGGCTTGCGTTCGGCGAACAGCCTCATGCATGGTGTTGAATACCGGAAAGGTATCGTCTATCATTGTTCCTCCTTTGCCGGGTGATGTTCCGCCCACCACATTTGTTCCGTATTCAGCCATCTTTTTGGCATGAAAAAGTCCATCCCTGCCTGTGATACCCTGCACCAAAAGTCGGGTAGATTTATCAATAAGTATGCTCATATCGATTCTTTCTTTAATGATTCTATAGCCATTTTAGTAGCTTCTTCCATTGTCTGGGCCACTTGAAAACGGTTATTCTTACGCAATAATTCACGTCCCATATTTCCATTAGTGCCTGTAAGCCGCACAATAATAGGAATATCCGTTTGTATCTGCTCAAACGCCTGTAAGAGTCCGATGGCTACATCGTCACATCGGGTGATACCTCCGAAAATATTGATAAAGACTACTTTGACTTTTTTGTCATCCAGCAATAATCTCATAGCTTCTATCACCTTGACAGGATTTGAACTACCGCCAATATCAAGGAAATTAGCCGGATTTCCTCCATAAAGCTTGATCATATCCATAGTTGTCATAGCCAGACCGGCTCCATTAACCATACAGCCTATCTCGCCGTCCATGCGCACATAGCTGAATCCTCTTTCTTTGGCAATCGCTTCCAACTTCTCATCTTCTGTGGGCTCTGATAACTTCTGTAAGTCCGGATGACGATAAAGTGCATTATCATCAAAAACCATTTTGGCATCAATAGCCAATAATGTCCCAACAGGGGTAAGTACCAATGGATTAATTTCAGCAAGTGAAGCATCTTTTTCAATAAATGCTTTGTAAAGATCTTGAATAATAGTTGCCATCTGGTTAGCTTGCTCAGCTTGTTCAAAGAGAGAGAAAGCAAACTTATGTGCCAGATAATCGGGAACTCCGATTAGAGGATCAATGCTGCAACGTATTATCTTTTCCGGAGATTGGCGGGCTACTTCCTCGATGTCCATACCACCGGCCGCACTCATAATCAGCGTGACAGAGCGCGTATTACGGTCTATCGTAAAACTGATGTAATATTCGGCTGCAATGTTGACAGCCTCACTAAGAAGAATCTTGGTGACGGGATAACCTTTTATAGTCATCTCCAAAATAGTTTGAGCGTATTGGTAGACATCTCTATCATTATTGGCCAACTTTACTCCGCCGGCTTTTCCCCGCCCGCCGGTCAGCACTTGGGCTTTTATGGCTACCCGGTTTACCCCCATTCGGTGATAAGCAGCCACAGCCCCATCTGCCGTATGGCATAAAGCATGCCTCTCGACAGGTATTCCGTAAGTGGAGAAAATCTCCTTTGCCTGATATTCGTGTACTTTCATTGGATAAAATAGGTTTATTATCCAATTATAACAAAAGTGTTGGCAAAAAAGTTGTAAACTGTCCGCGTCCCTTCATTGCAGTCTAGAGCGATCTTTACAGATAGAACGATGAGAGTAACTTATGACCTTAAAACAAAAACACACAGCACCGGAATCCTACATAAAGATTCCGATGCTGTGTGTTAAGAGTGGTCCATCAATAGACTTATGCTATTCCGTGAGCCGAAACTGTAGAGTCGATCTTCTTGATCAATCCCTGCAATACGGCACCCGGTCCACATTCTGTGAAGTCGGTAGCACCATCGGCAACCATATTTTTTACGGTCTGTGTCCAACGTACAGAAGCAGTCAACTGAGCAACCAGATTCTTCTTGATTTCCTGCGGGTCTGTATGGGGCAGGGCATCTACATTCTGATAAACCGGACATTTCGGTGTGTGGAACTCAGTCGCGTTAATGGCAGCTTCCAATTCTACTTTGGCAGGATCCATCAGAGGAGAATGGAATGCACCGCCTACTTTCAACGGAAGCGCACGCTTAGCTCCGGCTGCTTTCATCAATTCACAAGCTTTTTCGATACCCGGTACAGATCCGGAAATTACAATCTGTCCCGGACAGTTGTAATTGGCAGGTACACAAACTTCTCCTTCAGTGGTAACAGAAGCACAGATTTCTTCTACTTTCTCATCCGGTAAAGCTATAATAGCAGCCATTGTAGAAGGAGTTGCCTCACAAGCTTTCTGCATAGCCATGGCACGTGCATAAACCAATTTTAAGCCGTCTTCAAAAGACAGAGCGCCGGCAGCGACCAATGCAGAAAACTCTCCCAGTGAGTGTCCGGCAGTCATTTCAGGTTTGAAGTCGTCACCCATGCAAAGTGCAGAAATAACAGAGTGGAGGAATACAGCAGGCTGAGTAACCTTGGTCTGACGAAGATCTTCGTCCGTACCGTTGAACATAATATCTGTAATGCGATATCCCAGGATATCATTTGCTTTTTCAAACAATTCTTTTGCTAAAGCTGAAGTTTCATACAGGTCCTTACCCATACCTACGAATTGGGCACCTTGACCGGGGAATACAAATGCTTTCATATTTTTGTTTTTTAATTTAATTTGCGGGTGCAAAGGTATATATTTTTGCAATATCATAGCACAGATTTGGTGAAATTGTGCAATGGACAATATGTTTTTCAGCCTATTCTACCTTATTATCGTCCCATATCCGGGCTTTCTCAGGGCCCCAGAAGTGACATAACGGTCCGTTGCCATGTCCGATAATTATTTCCTTGCCGGCATCAATAGCTTTGCTTACATAACTCTTTGCCTTGCCAACTGCCTGGTCCATAGGAAGTCCTAATGCCAGATAAGTGGCGATCGAAGAAGAAAGGGTGCATCCCGTCCCATGCAAATTCCGGCTCTCTATCTTTTTCTCCTTATATATATAGGCGTTCCCATCGGTAAACAACACATCCTGCATTTCGTTTCCCTCCAGATGTCCTCCTTTCACCAATACCGCTGTATGATACTCTTCTGAAAGTTGCCGGGCAGCTTCTTTCATCTCTTCTGCTGTTGTGATTTTCTTTCCGGTCAGTACCTCCGTTTCATCCAGATTGGGAGTGATCAGGCTTGTAAGTGGAAAAAGTTCTTCTTTGATCAACTGTATTGCATCTTTTGCCATCAACTTCCGTCCACTGGTTGAAACCATGACGGGATCATAAACTATCGGACAATGAGGATACTTTAGCAGGCACCCGGCAATAATCTTCACAAGCGCCGGTTCACTCACCATACCTATTTTCAGGGCATCCGGACGCAAATCTTCCATAACCGCTTCAATCTGTCCCTGCACTATCTCAGCGGGAACTGTATGCACAGCTTTTACTCCTCTTGTATTCTGCACGGTAACAGCAGTAATTACCGATGCCGCATATGCTCCCAAAGCAGAAATCGTTTTTATATCTGCCTGAATGCCTGCCCCGCCCGAACAGTCGGAGCCGGCAATGGAAAGAACGACCGGATAAGTTTTCATTTTAGTTTTTTTAATAATTTGGTAGCAAAGATAGGATAAAAACAAAGAAGATACAAAATGACATACCCTATAAAATACAATAAGTCCCTCGTATCGCTCGAGGGTATGCGACGACCGAAAGAACTGATTATAAAGACTCCCCGGCTTTCTGTACTTTCTACAATTACTATCGTTCACCGAGGGTAGAAATACATATTGTTATCGATACAATAAGATGAATACTCCTTAGTGTAAAATTTACGATATGTATATATATGAAAAACAATGCTTTATAGCATATTATTTATTTGTTTACCGCATGATAATATCTCTATATTTGCAGCAATCAAAGACTCAATATTATGCATGACATACCCAAACAAATCCCATTGGCAAACAATCACATCTCAGTGGACTGTGTAGTGATCGGTTTTGACGGAGAACAACTCAAGGTTCTGCTGATTAATCGGATAGGAGAGGAAAACGGAAAAGTTTATCGTGACATGAAACTTCCCGGAAGTCTGATCTACATGGATGAAGACCTGGACGAAGCAGCCCAGCGGGTCTTATTCGAACTGACCGGTATCCGAAACGTCAACCTGATGCAATTTAAGGCATTCGGTTCCAAAAACCGGACGAGCAATCCCAAAGATGTACATTGGTTGGAACGGGCTATGCAATCGAAAGTGGAACGCATAGTCACCATAGCTTATCTGTCGATGGTAAAGATAGATCGGGCACTGGACAAGAATCTGGATGAATTTCAAGCCTGTTGGGTAGCGTTGAAAGACATAAAGACATTGGCTTTCGACCATAACTTGATAATCAAAGAGGCGCTGACTTATATCCGGCAATTCGTAGAGTTTAATCCTTCGATGCTATTCGACTTGTTGCCGCGTAAGTTCACCGCATCTCAGTTACGAATCCTGTTCGAACTGGTATATGACAAAGCAGTGGATGTGCGTAACTTCCATAAAAAGATAGCTCTGATGGACTACGTTGTACCGCTGGAAGAGAAACAAACCGGAGTAGCCCATCGGGCAGCCCGTTATTATAAGTTCGACAGGAAGATATATAATAAGACAAGACGATAACCCCCAATCGGGATTTAATATTAAACTACAAATAAATTAATAAACAGTATCATGTTTTTATTAGGTTATGATATAAGCAGCTCTTCGGTTAAAGCGAGCCTGGTAGATGCAGAAACAGGTAAATGTGTCGCTTCTGCGTTCTTTCCGAAAACAGAGGCGGGCATCATTGCCGTACGTCCCGGATGGGCAGAGCAAGAACCGGAAAGTTGGTGGGAGAACTTGAAACTCTCCACCCGATCCATTCTCTCGGAATCACGGGTAGATGCCAAAGACATCAAAGCCATCGGCATCTCTTATCAAATGCACGGTCTGGTGTGTGTGTGGACAAACGGCAACGCACACTGCGTCCGGCCATTATCTGGTGCGATTCACGTGCGGTCTCCTACGGGCAGAGGGCATTCGAGGCAATCGGTGAGAAGTTCTGTCTGGCACATTTGCTTAATTCTCCCGGAAACTTTACTGCTTCAAAACTGGCATGGGTGAAAGAAAACGAACCGGATATCTATGAACAGATCGATAAAATCATGTTGCCGGGAGATTACATCGCCATGAAACTGAGCGGTGAAGTATGTACGACAATAGAGGGACTCTCCGAAGGAATGTTTTGGGACTTCCGAAACAACCGCCCGGCCGACTTCCTAATGCAATATTACGGAATCGATCCTTCGCTGATAGCCGACATCCGGCCTACTTTCGCCGAACAGGGGCGACTGACAGGTACGGCTGCCCGGGAACTCGGGCTACAAGAAGGCACTCCGATCACTTACCGTGCAGGAGACCAGCCCAACAACGCTCTTTCCCTGAATGTGTTCAACCCGGGTGAGATAGCTTCCACAGCCGGAACATCGGGAGTCGTATACGGAGTAAACGGCGAAATCAATTATGATCCGCAGTCACGTGTCAACACCTTTGCCCATGTCAACCATACTGCTACCGATCCCCGCCTCGGCGTATTGCTCTGTATTAATGGAACAGGGATTCTTAACTCGTGGATCAGGCGCAATGTTGCCCCCGAAGGTATTTCGTACGCCGAGATGAACCGTTTTGCTTCATCCGTTCCCATCGGCAGTGCAGGTATCAGCATCCTTCCTTTCGGCAACGGAGCAGAACGAATGCTCAATAATCGGGCAACCGGCTGCGGTATACACGGCGTAGACTTCAACAGGCATGACAAATCACATCTGATCCGGGCGGCACAGGAAGGAATCGTCTTTTCATTTAAATATGGCATCGACATTATGGAAGAGATGGGCATCCCCGTTAAAAAGATCCATGCCGGACACGCCAATATGTTTCTGAGTTCCGTTTTTCGCGAGACACTGGCCGGTACGACGGGAGCCACCATCGAACTCTATGACACAGACGGTTCCGTTGGTGCAGCCAAAGGAGCAGGAATGGGAGCGGGCATATATAAAGACCATGAAGAAGCATTCGCCACTCTCGATAAGCTGACAGTCGTAGAACCGGATGCCGGCAAACAACAGGAATACACTGATGCTTACGCACGGTGGAAACAATGTCTGACTCAGTCCATGCAGACAGAAACAGAGAATAAGTAATCATTAAGAATAGAATATTAATCATTCCGGCTTTCTTTCTTCTTCCCAAAAGAAGAAGAAAGGGCAAAGCCCCTAAAATTTTAAATAAGATGGCAACAAAAGAGTACTTCCCGGGTATAGGGAAAATTAAATTTGAAGGTAAAGACAGTAAGAACCCGATGGCATTTCGCTATTACGATGCCGAGAAAATGATTAACGGGCGTAGTATGAAAGATTGGTTAAAGTTTGCAATGGCATGGTGGCATACACTTTGTGCCGAAGGCGGTGACCAGTTTGGAGGCGGAACCAAACAGTTCCCATGGAACGGTGACCCTGATCCCGTGCAGGCTGCCAAGAATAAAATGGATGCCGGTTTCGAGTTTATGCAGAAAATGGGCATCGGGTATTATTGCTTCCATGATGTCGATCTGGTTACGGAAGCCGACAGCATCGAAGCCTATGAGGCCAACCTGAAAGAGCTGGTTGCTTATGCCAAGCAGAAACAGGCCGAAACAGGCATCAAACTGTTGTGGGGAACGGCCAATGTATTCAGCCACGCGCGTTACATGAACGGTGCAGCCACCAATCCCGATTTTGATGTTGTGGCCCGTGCCGCTGTCCAGATAAAGAATGCGATTGATGCCACCATTGAACTGGGAGGTACGAATTATGTCTTTTGGGGTGGACGCGAAGGGTATATGTCGTTGCTGAATACTGATCAGAAACGCGAAAAAGAACATCTGGCACAGATGCTGACCATTGCCCGTGATTATGGACGTGCACGTGGTTTCAAGGGCACTTTCCTGATTGAACCGAAACCCATGGAACCGACAAAGCATCAGTATGATGTCGATACAGAGACAGTTATCGGCTTCCTGAAGGCTCACGGACTGGATCAAGACTTCAAAGTGAATATCGAAGTGAATCATGCCACCCTTGCAGGACATACGTTCGAACATGAACTGGCGGTGGCTGTAGACAACGGAATGTTGGGGTCTATCGACGCAAACCGCGGCGATTATCAGAACGGATGGGATACGGATCAATTTCCGATTGACAACTTCGAACTGACACAAGCCATGATGCAGATTATCCGTAACGACGGATTGGGTAACGGCGGTACAAACTTCGATGCCAAAACTCGCCGGAACTCTACTGACCCAGAAGATATCTTTATCGCACATATTGCCGGAATGGATGCTATGGCACGTGCCTTGGAAAGCGCAGCCAATCTGCTCAATGAGTCTCCTTACCAGAAAATGTTGTCCGACCGTTATGCCTCGTTCGATGCTGGCAAGGGCAAGGAGTTCGAAGAAGGGAAACTCAGCCTAGAGGAACTGGTTGCTTATGCCAAAGCCAACGGAGAGCCGAAGCAGACCAGCGGCCAACAGGAACTGTATGAAGCACTCGTTAATATCTACTCATTATAAGTCCGTATTTCACGGTCTGCAGGCTCTTGTTGCCTGCAGACCGTAATTCAAAAAAAGCTAATGCCATGAATCATACCAACGAGGGTAGCAAGCTCTACCTGTATTCCATTACATCGGTAGCCATCCTGGGCGGATTGCTGTTCGGCTATGATACCGCTGTAATTTCAGGAGCTGAGAAAGGGCTCGAAGCCTTCTTCCTCACAGCCACAGATTTTCAATACGACAAAGTGATGCACGGCATCACCTCCTCGAGTGCACTGATCGGTTGCGTCTTGGGTGGTGCATTGTCCGGCATCTTCGCTTCACGGCTGGGACGCCGCAACTCACTACGGCTGGCCGCCGTACTTTTCTTCCTTTCGGCACTGGGGTCTTATTATCCTGAATTCCTGTTCTTTGAATATGGGAAGGCTAATATGAACCTGCTTATCACCTTTAATCTCTACCGCATTCTGGGAGGCATCGGAGTGGGACTGGCGTCCGCTGTTTGTCCCATGTATATTGCCGAGATAGCTCCCTCCAACATTCGCGGTACACTGGTGTCATGCAATCAGTTTGCCATAATCTTCGGCATGCTTGTGGTTTACTTTGTAAACTACCTGATCTTGGGCGACCACCAGAATCCTGTTATCCTGAAAGATGCTGCCGGCACACTTTCTGTAAGTAGCGAGTCGGATATGTGGACCGTTACCGAAGGGTGGCGCTATATGTTCGGTTCCGAAGCCTTTCCGGCAGCTTTCTTCGGCATGTTACTCTTCTTCGTACCCAAAACTCCCCGTTATCTGGTGATGATTGATCAGGATCAGAAGGCTTATTCCATTCTCAAAAAAGTGAATGGAGCCACAAAAGCACAAGAGATTCTTGCCGAAATAAAAGCCACTTCGCAGGAAAAGACAGAGAAGCTGTTCACCTACGGTGCGGCGGTGATTGTTATCGGTATTCTGCTTTCTGTCTTCCAGCAAGCCATCGGCATCAACGCCGTGCTCTATTATGCGCCGCGAATATTCGAAAATGCCGGTGCCGAAGGCGGAGGAATGATGCAAACCGTCATCATGGGCATTGTCAATATCGTCTTTACACTGATAGCTATTTTCACCGTCGACCGTTTCGGACGAAAACCGTTGCTTATCATCGGTTCCATCGGTATGGCTGTCGGAGCCTTTGCAGTCGCCTTGTGTGACAGTATGGGTATCAAGGGGATACTTCCCGTACTGTCTGTCATTGTATATGCAGCTTTCTTCATGATGTCATGGGGACCCATCTGTTGGGTACTGATATCCGAAATCTTTCCCAACACCATCCGTGGCAAAGCGGTGGCCATTGCTGTGGCATTTCAATGGATATTCAACTACATTGTTTCATCTACGTTCCCCGCGCTCTATGATTTCAGTCCGATGTTTGCCTACAGTCTTTACGGAATCATTTGTGTGATTGCCGCCCTCTTCGTATGGCGTTGGGTGCCGGAAACCAAAGGAAAAACATTGGAGGATATGAGCAAACTTTGGAAGAAGCGTTAACCGGAGTAGATCTTACGTCATTCCACATTGAAAGCAAATCGAAGTAAATGCCGACCGAATGCAGCATATACATCCTTTTGGCTAACATGCACTTCTTGAGAATCCGGTAAACCGGAAGCGTAGCAAACCATAGTCGGTAGTTTCACCCCTTTCAGAAGCAAGCTGAAAGGGGTGGAGCTACCGACTTTTAGATGAATTAAAGTAAGCAAACGGGCAAAAAGCTTACTTCATCCACTCATTAAGGCGTAACCATCCGGTCCGGATGGTTACTACATATGCTTCGTATGGTCTAATGATATCGAATGGGAGCAAAAACGAGGACGATATTTCTCTATTTGGTTATATCTGTACGATATAAACAAAATAGAAGAATGATAACTGTTTACCCTATTTATTTATCATAGAGATATTAAAAAGAGAATCCACCTATATATATTTCAGTAAATACATATAGATGGATTTCCTTTTTAAAAACGCTGATTCAAATTGCAGACGATTTTTTTAGTCATCTTGCCCGATGGACGGAAAGATGCGATTTTACACGCAATAAATTATCAAAAAGACACATCTTTCAGAATGTCTTTTATTCTTTCGAACTGTCCATCTGTCTTCTCCGGAGTAATTTTCAATAAATGGGCCAACAGCGGGTAGATATCCACATTGACAAATCCCTTCGATTCATACCCTGCCTTAAAGTCGGGCCCACAGGCACGAAACATTACCTGCATATCCGGACTTTGCGGAAAATATCCATGAGCACCTTTCAAGGCACGTGGTACATCGGTAAATTGCCATCCTAACTCGGGAGCCACTACAATATCACCGATACGGTCACTGCTTCCATAGTTTAATTCGGCAGGAATCTCCTCCTTTTTCCACACATGAATATGGGGTACATCTTTCAAGGCATTGTATACCGAGTCGCGATATTCCGGTTTTGTGAAGATAGAAGTCGGAGTCCGTCCATCCACAGCCTCACACCATTCCGGACGCAGATACTTATTCATGTCTACCACGCGGTCGTCACTGATCTCGGTCATTCCATGATCGGCGGTGACAATCAGGTTGACATCCTTACCGAAAGGAAGCGATGCAATTCCCTGCCGCAACATTCCGACTAAACTATCCATACGGTGTATAATGGCAGCAGCTTCTACACTGCGGGGGCCGTGATGATGGGTCACGCCATCCGGCTCTTCAAAGTAAAGCATAACGAGACGGGGACGTTCCGCTTCCGGCTTTTCCAGAAGAGCGATGGTCGAATCCACCCGCTGTTCAAAAGTAAGACGAGGTTTCTCGGCATATTCCCGGTAGTAAGTAGGATAACCGCCTTTGATGGCAATATCCGAACCAACCCAATAAACGTTTCCTGTCTTCACTCCCTGCTTTTGTGCCGTAATCCAGATCGGTTCACCCAGATAGTAGTCAGGATTGTTTCGCGTGGCGGGATCTCCCATAGAGTATTGGCGACGACGTTTTACATCCCAGAAAGTGTTGTTGATAATACCGTTGTGGTCAGGCACCAATCCCGTAGCCAATGTATAGTGGTTGGGGAAAGTAGACGCCGGATAGGAGGGAAGCATGGTCGCCTTTACTCCCTCGCGGGCCATCTGGTTCAGGTTAGGGGTATCATACATTGCCGGATAATCCCAGCGGAAGGCATCCAATGAAACAATTACGGTGTAATGCGGAGCCTTGTCCTGCGCTGCCAAAGTAAAAATAAAGAAGACATAGCAGCAGAAAGAAATAATAAATTTACGCATACTCTTGATAGTTGTTATGAAATGCAAAGGTATAAAATTATATGAAAGCTGTCCGGTTATAAAGATAAAGCTTACCTTTGCAATGTTTTTTTAATACAAGTTACTATGGATTATCCTCATAAAATCAATAAGGTACAGATCCGTAACCTCCAGATTGAAGATTACGCTCAATTATCCCAATCGTTTACACGTGTATATTCGGACGGAAGCGATGTGTTCTGGACACACGAGCAGATTGAGAAACTAATTAAAATTTTCCCCGAAGGACAAATTGTTACTGTGGTCGACGAAAAGATAGTCGGCTGTGCACTCTCTATCATTGTAGAATATGATAAAGTGAAAAACGATCATACCTATGCCCAGGTCACGGGGAAGGAGACTTTCAATACCCATTCTCCCCAAGGGAATATCTTATATGGCATCGAGGTCTTTATCCATCCCGAATATCGCGGGTTACGACTAGCTCGGCGCATGTACGAATATCGCAAAGAACTTTGCGAAACGCTGAATCTGAAAGCGATTATGTTTGGCGGTCGCATCCCGAATTACCATAAGTATGCCGACAAGATGCGTCCCAAAGAGTACATCGACCGTGTTCGTCAGCGCGAAATTTATGATCCGGTGCTCACTTTTCAACTCTCCAATGATTTTCACGTACGCAAGGTGATGACCAATTATTTGCCGAACGATGAAGAATCAAAACACTACGCCTGTCTCTTGCAATGGGACAACATTTACTATCAGCCGCCTACGCAAGAATATCTGGCCCCCAAAACAACGGTCCGTGTAGGATTGGTGCAGTGGCAGATGCGTAGTTATAAGACCTTGGACGATCTCTTCGAACAGGTAGAATTTTTTGTAGATGCGGTATCCGACTATAAGAGTGATTTTGTGCTTTTCCCCGAATACTTTAATGCACCGTTGATGTCAAAGTACAATGACAAAGGCGAATCACAGGCCATCCGCGGGCTGGCCCAATATACCGAAGAAATCCGCGATCGCTTCATTAATCTGGCAATCAGCTACAACATCAATATCATCACAGGAAGTATGCCGTTGATCAAAGAAGACGGATTGCTGTACAATGCCGGATTTCTTTGCCGACGCGACGGAACTTACGAAATGTACGAAAAGCTCCATGTCACCCCGGACGAGATAAAGAGTTGGGGACTGAGCGGCGGCAAACAGCTTAAAACATTCGATACGGACTGTGCAAAGATAGGCATACTGATCTGTTATGATGTGGAATTTCCGGAACTCTCCCGTCTGATGGCCGACCAGGGAATGCAGATTCTGTTTGTACCGTTTCTCACCGATACACAAAATGCTTATTCGCGTGTTCGGGTCTGCGCACAGGCACGTGCCATTGAGAACGAATGCTTTGTGGTAATAGCCGGCAGTGTAGGCAATCTTCCCCGTGTGCACAATATGGATATTCAATATGCTCAGTCGGGAGTATTCACACCTTGCGATTTCGCTTTTCCGACAGACGGAAAGCGTGCCGAAGCAACTCCGAATACAGAAATGATCCTGGTTTCGGATGTAGATCTCGACTTATTGAACGAACTGCACACTTACGGCAGCGTTCGCAACCTGAAGGACAGGAGAAATGATGTATATGAAGTGCGCTTCAAGAAGCCTTAATAGATTTTGTCTATTAACCAATAGATATTATATATCATTAAACTTTGGCAGTAAACAAAGATTCTGATAGCTTTGTTTCCGAAATGAATCATTTAATAACTTCTAAAATAAGAGAATTATGAGATCATTAATTGGAAAACAAGCGCCGAAATTCGATGCCACGGCTGTAATCAATGGGCATGAAATCGTTCAGAACTTTTCGTTGGATCAGTATAAAGGGAAAAAATACGTAGTATTCTTCTTCTACCCGATGGACTTCACTTTTGTATGCCCCACCGAACTGCACGCATTTCAGGAAAAGCTCGAAGAGTTTGAAAAACGTGATGTCGCTGTGGTAGGTTGTTCGGTCGACTCTGAATATTCTCACTTCTCTTGGTTGCAGATGCCCAAGAACGAAGGAGGTATCCAGGGCGTGAAGTATCCTATTGTATCCGACTTTTCTAAGTCAATCTCTGAGAGTTATGGAGTGCTGGCCGGAAGCTATGCCCCCGATGAAAATGGCAATTGGGTATGCGAAGGGACACCGGTAGCTTTCCGTGGTCTGTTCCTGATCGACAAGGAGGGCGTAGTAAGACATTGCGTCATCAACGACTTGCCGCTGGGACGTAACGTGGATGAAGTATTGCGCATGGTAGACGCTTTACAACATTTTGAAGAGTATGGTGAGGTTTGTCCGGCCAATTGGTCGAAAGGCAAAGACGCCATGAAAGCTACCGAAGACGGAGTAGCCAACTATCTGAGTAAGCATTAACAGAGATACATCTGTAAAAGAAAAGGGCGTTTATTGAAAAATAAATGCCCTTTTATAGTTGATAATCCAAATATTATGACGTACTTTACCAACGAAAACAATTGATTGTTTTATTTTACTCTATTTTCTACTGAATCAGTTGAATCCAGATCTAATCTCAAACTTCTGTTGTTTCTAAATTTATTTATCAATTTTTATTTTTTTTATTTTATGAACATGTACATTGGAAACCTTAGCTATCGTGTTAAGGAAGCAGATTTGAGACAAGTAATGGAAGAGTACGGAACAGTTGATTCAGTAAAACTGATCATCGATCGCGAGACTCGCAAATCAAAAGGATTCGCATTCGTTGAAATGCCGAACGACGATGAAGCAAAAAATGTGATCTCTGAGTTGAACGGAGCTGAATACGAAGGCCGTCAGATGGTTGTTAAAGAAGCTCTGCCTCGTAACTAATCCATTTATAACATAAAACTAAAAAGGATACCCTGTAAAGAGTATCCTTTTCTTATATCTACCTGAGAGAGGTTATAATGCTTTGGTCTGATTATCGTTGGTCAGGGGCTTACCTTTGTACTCCCCGGTCAGTGTCTCCAGAAAAGCAACGATTTTATTCAGTTCATCTTCCGAAAGATTCAGATCCATCTGATATTTGGCCATGTAATCTACAGCCTCTTTCATTGTTTTCATACTGCCGTCATGGAAGTAAGGAGCCGTCAGGGCAATGTTTCTCAAACCGGGCACTTTAAAGCGATGTTTGTCACGTTCGTTCCGGGTTTGTTTGAAACGTCCGTTATCTTCTTCTGTCAATTCAATGCCCCGATCTGCGAAGTAGTCTCTCTTCACGCCCATCAGTTCGTAAGACTGGCCGCCCAGTGTCTCACCGACATGACATGTAGCACAATCGTATTTCTTAAACAATTCGTATCCGGCCAGCTCTATATCGTTAATGGCAGTCTTTTCACCTTTCAGATAAAGGTCGAAACGGGAATTCGGAGTAAGCAGTGTCTTTTCAAACTCCTCGATCGCATTCGTGATATTCTGTTCGGAATAACCATCGGGATATACAGCCAAAAAGGCTTTGGTAAAGTTTGCATCCTGCTCCAGTTTCGCAATGATTTCATCAAATGACTGACAGGCCATCTCGACCGGATTCAAAGGAGGTCCGGCAGCCTGCTCGGCAAGTGTTCCGGCACGTCCATCCCAGAACTGGACGAAATTGTAAGCGGCGTTATACACTGTCGGAGCATTTACGCCTCCGAACTGTCCGCCTACACCTTCCGAATATTGCTTATTGTCCACACCACCGGTATTCAATCCGTGACACGAAGCACATGAAACGGTGTTATCGGCCGAAAGGCGAGTGTCATGATAGAGCATATCTCCCAAGATGACTTTACGCATATCCACAGGAATAGAATCTGCGATGGGACGTATCGGTTCATTGGCAAACTCGGCGGCAGCCAGTCCGTTAGCATAATGTGCCAAGCGATGTTGTTTAACCCATGCCATAGCCATTTCCTTCTTGGCATCTGTTACGCTCGATCCCCAATGTACCATGTAATAAGCATGTTTGGGCATCGTTCCGTCCATGATTACTTTTTCGACTTTAGCAAGTGCTACTTTTCCGACAGGCTTACCGGCTTTCAGAGCTTCAGCCATTTCGGTCATGTCGAAAGCACGATAACCTTGCGTTACGTCTTTCTGTACCATTCCGCTTGCAACGGGCCAGTTGGCATAGAAAGGAAGGTCCGGACTACCCGAATGACATTGTAAACATCCCCCCGAAGTAATGATTTCCTGCATCTGAGCATCAGCAGCAAGATCTTTCGATGGTGCTTGGTTTACAACGCGGTAAGTGATAGCCAGTGCCCCGACTGTCACAAGCAATGCGATGATAAATTTTGTACTTTTCTTCATTGTGCATTCTTTAAGTTAATTATTACGATTGTATAAATGTACACTTTGTTGAGCCGAAGGCAAATAATTCACTCCATACCAGCACATCTGCAATGCCAGAAAGGAGAAAATCAGTATGACGTACAGCATCTTTTTGCGAAACTTCCTTCGCAAACGCAGATGTATATATAATAGGTATCCCATCCAGGTTACTACCGCCCAGGTTTCTTTGGGGTCCCAACTCCAATAATTACCCCATGCCTCCTTAGCCCACAAAGACCCGAGAAGCATTCCGATTGACAAAAACGCCACTCCGGAATAGACCAGATTGTCTGCTGTCACCAGGTACTCTTCTTTGTGATGGACAAGACCGCAGAGGGCTATGATGAAAGCACATCCCAATACGGAATAGGAGAACATATAGACGGTGACATGGGGAATAAACCAAATACTTTGCAAAGCCGGCATAAGCGACTGGTCATGTATCTCCGGTTTCAGCAGATTGATTATTACAAAGACAGTGGACAATAAGGTGGAGAAAGAAAGTATCCATCGATATTTCCAACGAATATAAGTCAATAACCCGGCAATACCCATAAAGAAAGAGTACCATAAACGGGTCTCGCCCATAGTGCGGAGTGGGGGACGTTGCAGAGATATCCACAGCCCGGCAATGAATATTCCCAAGCAGGTGATGCCTGCTATAGTGAGCACAACAGCCATTCTACTTCGTACTGACGAACGAAGTGCAAATATAGCTCCTGTCAACCAAAGACAGATTGAAGCGACTGCGAACAAATAGAAGTTATCCCAGGTTATCATGTTTCAGCTTTTTAGGACCATTAATAAATAACAAAACAGCTCCTGTCAATATCATCAAAATGCCAACTACCATAACATATTTCCAAGGTTGACGAACTATTTGAAGGATACAATACTGGGTATTTCCCATGTTGTGTGTATCATATCCGGTCAGGTAAATGTCTTCTCCCAAACGGTAACTGTGGGGATGATTTACTTCAAGTGTAGTTCTCCGGTTTCCAATACGCACATCTGCAGCAAAACGCGAAGGCATCCCGTTCGGATAATATTCTGTATTGAAAGAATAGAGTTCCAGTTCATAATCCAGATAATAGGCTTTCCCATCCATACTATAAGCTTCGCGTCCCGGTTGTCCGGCATAAAGCGGGATGCGTAAAGTCTGAACATCACTGCTACCGAAAAATCCGGCAAATAAAGCGAGCCATAATCCCAAATGGTTCAGGATAAAACGCTTCTTTGCCGGCACACAATGATAAAAAGCATGAATAATCACCATTGCCAAATTACTCAATAAAAGGAAAAGAATGGCAATGAATATCCAGGAAATCATGAAATTATAGCATCCCAACGAAGCTAAAACCCCTGGAGTGGAATCTGCTTCTGCTTCCGATAACTGAGGAAACAAGCCGATAACCAGACTGCCACCTATTAATAATAGGATCGATAGAACACTTGTTCGGGAAGATAACAGAAAACGGGTTAATGGCAACTTATTCCCTTCTTTATAGAGACGCCATAACGAATAAATCCATATAACTGCTACAATCACATTCAGAGGGAATGCAAAAAAAGATAAGGGGAAATTGCCTGCCAGAGTTTGCAACAATGCTGCTATTACAAAATATGCAGTCACTAATAGTTTTTTGTGCATAGTTGTGCCTTTATATGGTGCAAAGTAAGTAAAAATATGCCAATAAACGTATAAAAGGGCTATTAATTTGTATTAAATACAATTTTGAAGTAGATTTAAATTAGAAAGGCACACTACTATTCATAATATCGGCTGGGGATGACTGGAATATAAAATATAAACTAGTACTTAGAATAAAGTAGTTTTCCAAAAAGATTATCTATATTAGCATTCACTAAATAGCTTTAATCACCAATGTCTAATTTTAAAACGGCAAAACATGAAAACTCCATCTTTAATTCTGATGACAATTATTTTATGTAATCTCAGTATCCCAATAAATGCTCAGATACTAACCTCCCGCCAGCAAAAGGAAGATTTTGACACCTTATATAGCTTACTACATCAGGTACATCCGGACTTATTTCTGTATCAAACACAAAAAGAATTTGAAAAGAAACATGATTCAATATATAGTTCGTTGAATAAAGAACGAAACCTTTCTGATTTTTACTTTATAGTCTCTCCATTTGTTGCATCTGTTAAAGATGGTCATACTAATTTCACAATTCCTGCTACTCAAGACAGAATTGACTATTTGAATAATGGAGGGCTGACTCTGCCTCTACGCTTAAAAATAGTAGAGAATAAGATATTGGTTGATTTTCCTCTAATATCCTGTTCAATACAGGAAAATGATGAAATAATATGTATGAATAATATAAATAGTCAAACCATATTAAGCCAATTGTATCTCTTACTGGGAGCTGAAAAAGGAAACGCTATTAAGGAAAATCAATTGACCAGTTATCTTTCTACTTTGCTATGGTATAAATATAATTGGGGTGAAAAATATGATTTTACAATTAAAAGAGGAAAAAAGATCTGGAAAGAATCATTGAATGGTATCAGTCAAGCAGATGCCTTCCCTGTTTTAAAAGCACGACTTGGCAAAAGTCTGCCACAATTTGTTTATACTCTAAGTTCGGATAAACAGACTGCTACTCTGCAAATAATGAACTTATATCAATTACCACAACTAAAACAATTTTGTGACTCAGTCTTTTCGGTGATTAACAGAGAACATGTACCCAATTTGGTTATAGATGTCAGGAATAACAAAGGAGGGTCAAGTGCCGGAGTTGACATGCTTCTGTCATACTTATCGCATGATGCTTATACATTATATATCAAAACTGATTTAAAAATCAGTTCGTACTCAAAACGGTACAATGAGCAAAAACATCCGGAAACCTATGAAGAGATCAAAAATTTACCTGACGGTTCTTTATTTGCTATTCGGGATTCTTTCGTAGAGGGAAACCGGGACAAAGCAGACATTTATAAAGGATCAGTTACAGTATTGGTAAATGAATCCACTTATTCCGGAGCCTCGACATTTGCATCTGCCATTAAAAAATCTCATGCAGGAAAAGTTCTTGGCGAAACCGGCTGCCCAACTGTATATTTTGGCAATTACATGTCATTCACATTACCCAATTCCCGATTAGAATATTATATCTCACTCAATAAATTTTATGAATAAGAGGGTATCAAAACTCTTTTCACCACGGAGTAACAAGGAGTATCACAGAACCTTTTTTTTATTAATAATCAACAATTTGAAATCGATTCTGTGTTACTCCGTGTCCTCTGCGGTGAGTTTTGATATCCTTATATTTATTTTGAAGATGTTCCACTCTCAAGAATACTGACAATTGAAAAGAGAGTGAAGCAAATGGCACCCAAACCGGCTAATACGCGTGCAGGGATAAAATAATCATCATGCGTCGTACCCAATTCAAAAACGAAAGAAGCCAGAAACAAACAGGCCAACGCCGTCAATACCGGAATCAAAGGGATGCGGTTGGCCAAAGCAAATTCTCTTCCCCAAATTTTCGCCAGCAGAATTACTTTACTTGAAATGCTGTAACAAACCAGCCCAAGCCCAATCATGATGTATCCGATTACTCCGTTAGTGGTGCTTGAATCGGAAAAAATAACAAACAGTCCCCAAAGAAGCGAAACGGTTCCCATCAACAATACGAGTTTTGGCCATCTTTTACGTTCTCTATCCGTATACACATTTCTGATTTGACGGGCAATAGTAGCAACCAAAGCAATCAGGCTTGTGCAAATGCAAGCTAAACCTACCATCACATGCCCTGCTACGAAATAAGCAGGATGTACATCACTCTTGGCTAATAAAACGAAAGCCCAGATCCAGGCAATCAACGATATAGTGATAGCTATTGTTTTTAATATACGCTCTTGGCCCTTGGTAAACGCTCCTTCAGGAATACCGTTACCAATCATTTTTGAATTGGCAGGAATCAATGAAAAACGGGTAGAAGATGTTGCTGCGGTTGCTACACAAGTAGTTATCAGTCCCACTCCGGCAACTACATGTCCAGCTACGAAAGAGGAGGTAGAGGTAGATCGGGTAAACATGCAAATTCCGCCAATAATTGTGACAACAGCAGCCAGATAACCGATAATAGGCAATGCATATAAAGAACCTCGCCCGTAAGTATGTATGATTTGCCGGATAATAGTAGCGGCTGTTGCAAATAATGCAATGCAAATCATACCTAATGAAAAAACTACCGGACCTGCTACTAGTCGGTTAGAGTCATCGCCATATGCACTGATAAACGCCCCGTAGCCAAAACAAAACAGAGCCATTGCCAAGGGAATTGCTCTGAACAATACACTTATACCGTAATTCATAACATATAGGTTTTAAAATTTCACTGATAAACAAGACATGTAGTTTTTTGTTTCACCCCCCTTACTACTTTTTACACTCTTTTCACAAGATAGCCTTTTCTATCATACTGAAATTAAAAAGCCTTTTCTTGTATGAAAACGAATGTTTTTGTACATTTGCACCCTTAAAATAGGGAGGGTATCCCAATCTTAAATTGTAATATAGTAAAATTGTAAATATAGCCATGAGCAAGAAATTTGCCGAATATTCGCAGTTCGACCTTTCGAAGGTGAATAAGGACGTGTTGAAAAAATGGGACGAAAACCAAGTTTTCGCCAAGAGTATGACAGAACGTGAAGGCTGTCCTTCGTTTGTATTTTTTGAAGGACCTCCATCAGCTAACGGTATGCCGGGTATTCACCACGTAATGGCTCGTTCTATCAAAGATATTTTCTGTCGTTACAAAACGATGAAGGGCTATCAGGTGAAACGTAAAGCCGGTTGGGACACACACGGACTTCCTGTTGAGTTGGGGGTTGAAAAGTCTTTGGGAATCACAAAAGAGGATATAGGAAAAACAATTTCAGTAGCCGAATACAATGCTCACTGTCGTCAGGATGTGATGAAGTTTACAAAGGAATGGGAAGACCTGACTCACAAAATGGGCTATTGGGTGGATATGAAGCATCCATACATTACATATGATAATCGTTACATCGAAACCTTGTGGTGGTTGCTAAAACAATTGTATAAAAAAGGATTACTGTATAAAGGATACACCATCCAACCCTATTCTCCGGCAGCAGGAACCGGATTAAGTTCACACGAACTGAATCAACCGGGATGTTATCGGGACGTGAAAGATACAACAGTAGTGGCACAATTCAAAATGAAGAACCCCAAACCGGAAATGGCACAATGGGGCACTCCTTATTTCCTGGCATGGACCACTACTCCATGGACATTACCTTCAAATACCGCACTCTGTGTCGGCCCTAAAATTGATTATGTAGCAGTTCAATCATATAACGCATATACAGGACAACCCATCACGGTGGTATTGGCAAAGGCGTTATTGAATGCACATTTTAATCCGAAAGCAGCCGAACTGAAGCTGGAAGATTATAAGGCAGGTGATAAGTTGGTTCCTTTCAAAGTGATAGCTGAATATAAAGGTCCTGATTTAGTAGGCATGGAATACGAGCAATTAATTCCGTGGGTAAATCCGGGCGAAGGTGCTTTCAGAGTAATTTTGGGCGATTATGTAACGACGGAAGACGGTACAGGTATCGTACATATTGCACCTACATTTGGTGCCGATGACGCCCAAGTAGCAAAAGCTGCCGGCATACCTCCGCTACAGTTGGTTAATAAAAAGGGAGAACTTCGTCCGATGGTAGATTTGACCGGTAAATTCTATACTTTAGATGAATTGGATGAAGACTTTATAAAACAGCGCGTTAACGTAGATTTATATAAAGAGTATGCTGGCCGCTTTGTGAAGAATGCATATGATCCAAATCTGTCCGATCAGGATGAGTCATTGGATGTAAGTATCTGTATGATGATGAAGGTTAATAATCAAGCTTTCAAAATAGAGAAGCATGTGCATAATTATCCCCATTGCTGGCGTACAGATAAACCGGTACTATATTATCCGCTGGACAGCTGGTTTATTCGTTCTACAGCTTGCAAAGAACGAATGATAGAATTGAATAAGACTATTAACTGGAAACCGGAGTCTACCGGAACCGGTCGTTTTGGAAAATGGCTGGAAAACCTGAATGACTGGAACTTAAGCCGTTCTCGTTATTGGGGTACTCCATTACCGATTTGGCGAACAGAAGATAACAGTGACGAAAAATGTATCGAGTCGGTTGAAGAGCTATATAATGAAATAGAAAAATCAGTCGCTGCAGGATATATGCAGTCGAATCCTTATAAAGATAAAGGTTTCGTACCGGGTGAATATAATGAAGAGAATTATAATAAGATAGATCTTCATCGCCCTTATGTAGACGATATTATCCTTGTCTCAAAGGACGGGAAGCCGATGAAACGTGAAGCAGACTTGATCGACGTATGGTTTGATTCGGGCGCAATGCCGTATGCCCAGATTCATTATCCATTTGAAAATAAAGAATTGTTGGATAGTCATCAGGTATACCCGGCCGATTTTATAGCGGAAGGAGTAGACCAGACTCGCGGATGGTTCTTTACTTTACATGCCATTGCAACAATGGTATTCGATAGCGTCTCTTATAAGGCTGTTATTTCCAATGGATTAGTATTAGATAAAAATGGCAACAAGATGTCTAAACGTTTAGGTAATGCTGTTGACCCATTCTCTACTATTGAACAATATGGCTCTGATCCGTTACGCTGGTATATGATCACTAACTCTTCTCCATGGGACAACCTGAAGTTTGATGTTGATGGCATTGAAGAGGTACGCCGTAAATTCTTCGGAACGTTATACAATACTTATTCTTTCTTTGCCCTGTATGCCAATGTAGACGGTTTTGAATACAAGGAAGCCGATCTTCCGATGAATGAGCGTCCGGAAATTGACCGATGGATTCTATCCGTCTTGAATACATTAGTAAAAGAGGTAGATACTTGCTACAATGAATATGAACCGACTAAAGCCGGACGTTTAATTTCAGATTTTGTAAATGATAATCTGTCTAACTGGTATGTTCGCCTGAACCGTAAACGTTTCTGGGGTGGTGGATTCACTCAAGATAAGCTCTCTGCATATCAGACTCTGTATACATGTTTGGAGACTGTAGCCAAACTGATGGCACCTATCGCTCCATTCTATGCAGACCGCTTGTACAGTGATTTGATCGGAGTAACAGGCCGTGATAACGTTGTATCTGTCCATCTTGCCAAATTCCCGGAATACAATGAGAAAATGGTTGATAAAGAACTGGAAGCACAAATGCAAATGGCACAAGATGTCACTTCCATGGTGCTGGCATTACGCCGTAAAGTAAACATTAAGGTTCGCCAGCCATTGCAGTGTATTATGATTCCCGTGGTAGATGAAGTTCAAAAAGCGCATATCGAAGCCGTGAAAGCATTAATCATGAGCGAAGTGAACGTAAAAGAGATCAAGTTTGTGGATGGTGCGGCAGGTGTTCTGGTGAAAAAAGTGAAGTGTGACTTCAAAAAACTAGGACCAAAATTTGGAAAACAAATGAAAGCTGTAGCAGCTGCTGTAGCAGAAATGTCACAAGAAGCTATTGCAGAACTTGAAAAGAATGGTAAGTACACCTTTGATTTGGGCGGAGCAGAAGCTGTGATAGAATCGGCGGATGTGGAAATCTTCAGTGAAGATATTCCGGGATGGTTGGTTGCCAATGAAGGGAAACTGACTGTTGCACTTGAGGTTACCGTGACAGACGAACTCCGTCGTGAAGGAATTGCTCGTGAATTGGTAAATCGCATTCAAAATATCCGTAAATCAAGCGGTTTCGAGATTACAGACAAAATAAAATTAACATTATCTAAAAATCCGCAGACTGATGATGCGGTAAATGAATATAATAGTTATATTTGTAACCAAGTTTTGGGTACATCCCTTACTTTAGCAGATGAAGTAAAAGACGGAACAGAATTGAATTTCGACGACTTCTCTTTGTTTGTGAATGTAGTGAAAGAATAATTCTAATACTAATAATCTATAAACAGTAAAAGTTATGGCAGAAAAGACAAGATATTCGGATGCGGAACTGGAAGAATTCCGCGCCATCATTAATGAAAAACTGGAATTAGCACAACGTGACTATGAACAGTTAAAACTAAGTCTAATGGGACTGGACGGAAACGATACAGATGACACGTCTCCTACATATAAGGTTTTGGAAGAAGGAGCGAATACGTTGTCAAAAGAAGAAACCACACGTTTGGCACAACGCCAGTTGAAGTTTATTCAAGGCTTGCAAGCTGCTTTGGTACGTATCGAGAATAAGACGTATGGCATCTGCCGCGAAACTGGAAAGTTAATTCCTGCAGAGCGTCTGCGTGCTGTGCCTCATGCTACACTGAGCATCGAAGCAAAGAACAGTGGAAAGAAATAAATAGTAGGCTACGAGCTACCTGTTACAAGAAACAAGGGTTTCACACAACTATATTGTGTTCCTCTTTTTGATTGTCATTGGTAGCTCGTAACTTGTATAACTGATAGCTTAACAAAGATGAAAAAACTACTCACGAAAGGACAAATCGCTATACTCGTCATTTTTTCTGTCTTGATTATTGATCAGGTCATAAAGATTTGGATCAAAACTCACATGTATTGGCATGAAAGTATTCGCATTACGGATTGGTTTTATATCTATTTCACTGAAAATAATGGTATGGCGTTTGGAATGGAGCTTTTTGGGAAACTCTTTTTAACTACATTCCGAATCGTTGCAGTAGGATTAATAGGATGGTATCTATACAAAATTGTAAAAAGAGGATTAAAGACCGGATATATTATCTGTGTATCATTAATTCTAACCGGTGCATTGGGTAATATCATCGACAGTGTATTCTATGGAGTCATCTTCAACGAAAGTACACATTCACAAATAGCCAGTTTCATGCCTGATGGCGGCGGTTATTCTACTTGGTTTTATGGTAAAGTTGTCGATATGTTCTATTTCCCGATCATTGATACCAACTGGCCGACATGGATGCCTTTTGTCGGAGGAGAACATTTTATTTTCTTCAGTCCGATCTTTAATTTTGCAGATGCCGCCATTAGTTGCGGAATTATTGCCTTATTACTATTCTACAGCAAATACCTGAATGATTCATATCATCATTCTGTGACTAAAAAGTAAAAAACAGGTAATGAAAAAGTTTTTCCGATTTCAATTATGTTGTATTTGTCTTTTGGTACTGATTGTATCTGCTTGTAAGGTGAAAAGGCCGGACAGCGTCATATCAGAATCGGAGATGGAAAATTTATTATACGATTATCACATTGCCAAAGCGATGGGAGAGAACATGCCCGGTGGTGAGAACTATAAAAAGGCATTGTACGTCGAAGCAGTATTCAAAAAGTATGGTACGACAGAAGAAGTTTTCGACTCATCAATGGTATGGTATACCCGAAATACAAAAATATTATCGGAAATCTATGAGAAAGTGAACAAAAGACTGAAAGCGCAGCAAAATGCCATCAACCATCTGATTGCATTACGTGACAATAAACCTAAGATGTCTGCTCCGGGTGACAGCATCGATGTTTGGGCATGGCAGCGAATTGCTCAATTAACAGAGGCTCCATTAAACAATAAATTTACGTTCACTCTACCTTCTGATACGAACTTCAAAAAACGCGATGTGTTGCTTTGGAAAATGCAATATAACTTCCTGAGTGAAATTCCTGATTCAACAATGGCTCCAATAATGGCTATGCAGATTGTTTATGAAAACGACACAGTGACCCATAGTTGTGTGAAGCACATTTTTAAATCTGGCATTCAAAATATTCGTCTCCAATCGGATACAATGAATATCAAGGAGATAAAAGGATTTATCTTTTGTCCGCTATCTGAGGAATCAATAACACTTCTGGTCAGTGATATTTCATTGACCCGTTATCATGCAAATGATTCAATAACACAGATAGGTAGAGATTCTCTAAAAACTGATTCAATAAAAGAAAAAAGTAAAGACGATTCTATTCAGAAGAAAACTCCCAAAGACACTATTCAAGCATCATCACCCCATCAACGTACGAATCCGAACGATCTGAATCGTCCTAATAATGATGTCCGGCCTATTAAACCGGAACAACGTGAAAAAGAGATGCAGATAGAAAAAGAGAAACAGCAATTGGAAAGACAACAAAGGACCAATCCAAGGAGGCCATTACGTCGTCAGAATAATTAAGAGAGAATATGAAGCGTTTTGCTGCACATTATTTATTTGTTCCGGGAAGTGGATTTTTAAAGCAATATGCGATAGAAATAGAAGGAGGATATATTTGTCATATCTTTCCTTTCAGCGAAGAAATAGAGTCTGTAGAATGGTTTCCGGGTGTCATACTACTGACTCCACAAGAAGAATCAGATATAAATACTTTGTTTAACTTTACTAATATAGAAAAACAAAGTATTTATATTCCGAAAGTTACCATAGATATGAAATGGCGGGCTTATTTATTATATCCTTTCAATTTTGTTACAATGCAGCCTGTCGCCGAAACTCTGCACAGACAATTGCAGTAGCAATAGCAACATTTAGTGATTCTGAAGTCTCTCGTTCTGCAGGATAGTTAGGGATATATAACTTACGGTTTACCAGCTTCTCTATCTCAGGGCTGATACCATTTCCTTCGTTACCCATTATTATAATTCCATTCTTCGACAAGGGTTGTTCATACATATTTTCCCCATCTAAAAGAGTACCATATACAGGTACATTCCCTAACGAATGCATCAAGTCCGGTAAAGCTGTATAATACACTTTTACTCTGGCAATTCCTCCCATTGTGGCTTGTATTGTCTTGGGATTGAACACATCAACTGTGTTGGGCGAACAAAAAATGTGCTCAATTCCGAACCAATCGGCAAGACGAATGATCGTACCAAGATTTCCAGGATCTTGTATATCGTCCAAAGCCAAACACAAAGAATTGCGGATAGCTTCCATATCGATTTCATATTCAGGTTGTTCAAACAATGCTAATACCTGTTGTGGTGTCTTCAACAGACTGGTACGGGAAAGCTCCTCTGAAGTTACTTCAATGACTTCTGCTGCTTGAACTGCAGGATGTTCCTCAAGCCAATCAGATGTTGCTATCAATAGTTTACAAGGGAAATATCCTAATACATCACCAACAAGCTTCGGACCTTCTGCTAAAAAAACTTTTTCCTCTTTCCTGATTTTCTTTAATTCCAGCGAACGAATATATTTTATTCTATTTTTACTTAATATGCTCATCTAAATCTCATTTTATGGCAAAGCTATAAAGATATTCTTAATTAGCTATCATATTTACCTTCCTTTTATGGATTAATTTCATTCCCATTAACAATATTTACATTGATAAAATCGTATAATCTACTTAATTTTAGTAGATTTGTTATACGATATTATATTGATATACAAAGTAGAGAATCCTTTTACGAATAATATATGAAATATAATAAAAGAAAAGAATTATAATTTACTGTTTTTAGAAAAAGTTCCTCCTCTATTAAATATAGAAAAACTTTAAACAATAGGTATATATCAGAATCCTTGGAATATATTGAACGGCTGCAGCAAATTTAAATATTCACTCAAGTATTACCTTTAAAAACTAATTGAAATGTTGAACGAAAAAAGAACTCAAAGAATTATGAAAAGTAAATTCCTGATATTTTTGTCGGCAGTAGCCATGCTGTTATTATTTAGCAATTGTGGAAGCAAAACAACAAGTAATGATCAGGCCACTACCGAAGTGAAAGACACTGTCACTTCAAAAGAAGAAGCTGTACCGGATAGTGTATCTATCTTGGGAGACCAGGTATATGATATAGTGAACACAGCTCCCGAATTTCCGGGAGGAATGAAAGCGTGTCTCGAGTTTCTCTACAAGAATATTACTTATCCGGCACAAGCTATTGAAAGTAAGCAGGAAGGTCAGGTTGTGATACAGTTTGTTGTTACCAAAAATGGTAAAATTATTGATCCGAAAGTTGTGAAAAGTGTATCTCCATCACTTGACGCAGAGGCCATACGGATCATAAATTTAATGCCTGACTGGACTCCGGGAAAACAAAAAAATGGTCAGGAAGTGAATTCACGGTTTACACTTCCAGTCCGTTTTACACTTAAATGATATAATCATCTATAAAAATGCCGGAAGATGCTTTTCAGCTCTTCCGGCATTTTTATTTCCCAAAACGAAAAATATGGTTTATATTTGTATCTTGTTTGGCATAATCTATTAAAAACCGTATATGAAGAAAGGGATTCTTTACACGATTCTTCTTTATCTTGCTTTGTCACTGGCTTCGTGCTCTGCCACTAAGTTTGTACCGGATGGCTCTTATCTATTGGATGAGGTAAAAATACATACTGACAATAAAGAAATAAAACCTTCGGACATGCGACTTTATGTTCGCCAGAATCCTAATTCTAAATGGTTCAGTACCATCAAAACCCAGCTATATGTATATAATTGGTCCGGACGGGATTCTACAAAATGGTTCAATCGATTCCTGCGTAAAATAGGAGATGCTCCGGTAATATACAATGAATCCGACGCTATACGCTCTCAAGAAGAAATTGCTAAAGCAGTGCAAAATTTAGGATATATGGGAGCTAGCGTAAAAAGAACTACAAAAACGAAAAAGAAAAAGCTAAAATTATTTTATGAAATCACTTCAGGCAAACCTTATATTGTACGTACACTGAAATATGATATTTCTGATAAGAAAATAGCAGAATATCTTCGGAATGATTCTACCCAATCAATGTTAAGAGAAGGAATGCTTTTCGATGTAAATGTACTCGATGCGGAACGACAGCGCATTACAGACTATCTATTATGTAACGGTTATTATAAATTTAATAAGGATTACATTACTTATACAGCTGACACTGCCCGCAATACCCATCAAGTGGATCTCACTTTACACTTATTACCTTATAAAACTTATGTCGGAGATACTCCTAAAGAGCATTTTCAGTATAAGATTAACAAAATCAATTTCATTACCGATTATGATGTTCTGCAATCGTCAGCTTTGAGTAGCATTGAGATCAACGATTCCTTGCATTATAACGGATTTCCGATCTACTATAAAGACAAGCTATATTTACGTCCCAAAGTGTTAGTGGATAACCTGAGATTTGCATCCGGAGATTTATATGACGAACGTAATGTACAGAAGACTTATACTTACTTTGGACGACTATCGGCGCTCAAATATACTAATATTCGTTTTTTCGAAACTCAAAATGGCGATAGCACCCAATTAAATTGTTATGTCATGCTAACTAAAAGCAAGCATAAATCTATCTCTTTTGAACTGGAAGGCACTAATTCTGCAGGAGATTTGGGAGCTGCCGCATCTGTTTCTTTTCAACATAGAAATTTATTCCGCGGCTCGGAAACCTTCATGGTAAAGTTTCGTGGAGCATACGAGGCTATTTCGGGATTACAACCGGGTTATAAAAACCATAACTATACTGAATACGGAGTCGAAACAAGCATTAATTTCCCCAATTTCTTGTTTCCTTTTCTCACGTCTGACTTTAAACGACGAATAAAAGCAACTACAGAATTCGGCTTGCAATATAATTATCAATTACGTCCGGAGTTCTCACGTACCATTGCCTCGGCTTCGTGGAGCTATAAATGGATACAAAAACAGAAAATACAGCATCGCATCGATTTGTTGGATATCAGTTATCTCTATCTGCCTTGGATTTCGTCTCAATTCCAGGAAGATTATATTAATAAGGATAAAGATAATTATATTCTCAAATATAATTATGAAAATCGTTTGATTGTACGTATGGGATACAATTATAGCTATAATAGTGCGGGTGGAGCTCTTGTCAATAATACAATTACAACTAATTCTTATTCTATACGGGCTGGCTTCGAATCAGCAGGTAATATTCTTTACGGAATTTCGAAAATGATTAATATGAGAAAAAATAAAGATGGCGAATATGCTATTTTAGGTATACCATATGCACAATATTTAAAAGGAGATTTTGATTTTGCCAAAAATATTATTATTGACCATCGTAATTCTCTTGCATTTCATGCCGGAATAGGAATCGCTGTTCCTTATGGAAATGCCAAAGTAGTTCCTTTTGAAAAAAGATATTTTTCAGGAGGAGCAAACAGTGTTAGAGGATGGTCCGTACGCAATTTAGGACCGGGATCCTTTGCCGGAGATGGGAATTTCATGAATCAATCCGGAGATATTAAACTGGATGCAAGTATCGAATACCGTACTCGTCTATTCTGGAAGTTTCGTGGAGCAGCATTTATCGATGCAGGAAATATATGGACTATTCGCGAATATGAAAATCAGCCGGGTGGTGTTTTTGAATTTGATAAGTTTTATAAGCAGATTGCCGTTGCTTATGGATTAGGGCTCAGACTTGACTTAGACTTTTTTGTACTTCGCTTTGATGGGGGGATGAAAGCTATAAATCCTAAATATAAAAAAGCAAAAGAGCGCTATCCTATTATTCATCCTAGATTCAGCCGCGATTTCGCATTCCATTTTGCAGTAGGCTATCCATTCTAGTTATACATTACAGGGAGATAGATACAAAAAAGATGAAACTTACTCTCAGAGTTTAAGTTTCATCTTTATATTTTATTTATTTCAATAATCAACGTGCAGCAAAGAGCAGTCCACCCATTGTAGCCTGACGTGCAGCCATCATACCTTGTGCATCAAGAGTTACATTCATTTTATCTCCATTCGGTAAGTTCATTTCAGCAGTACCGTCATTGTTCATTTTCAATAGCTCTGTGCTAACTCCATCGGCAACAACATTCCAAGTATTTGCTTCTTTATTATAAATCAACTCCATAGCTGAATCTTCACCTTCTTTAGTGATAGAATAGCCATTTTCAAGAGTCTTTACTAAATAATCCCCATTCTCACCTTTCACTTTCTTAACATCACCTACATTAGCCATCGGGTTGGTTCCACTCCAGAACTCAATAGAATTGATAACCAAAGCGTCCGCCAGATAAGCAACACCATATACCGGAACGATATTTAAAGCAAGAAAAACAAGTTCATTCACAAATTTCGTACCAATAGACTGGTTCCAGGAAGAAATACGATTAAACAGTCCGAATGATCCTACACATGAACTAAATAGGATAGTACCACTGAGAAAAATGGCAGCAACCAAAGTCAATCTGTTCTTTTTCATACTAAATTTATTATTTGTTATTACGTTAATATTATAGATCATTTATATAAAAATGATCCAGTTATATGCTGCAAATATAATCTTTTTAGTCAAAGAGAACAAATTTAGGTTACTTTTCCATTTACAATTTTCGTTTGTTTTTGAGTTGTCGTCCTATCACATAATCAACTGAATATTTCCCGGGACCACTAATATACATCAAAACAAAAATAATCAGATATACTAACGCCAGCTCTTTCATTGCAAAAATATCATTGGCATGAATAACAAAGAATGCAATTACCATAGTAAAAATCATCGGAATCATAGCCAATCTATATAAGAAGCCTATAATAAAGGCCATTGAACATGCCAACTCTGCAAAAACAGCCAATCCTAAAGAGAGGGGAGAACCCAGCCCTAATGGATCAGGAAAGGATGTGGAAAGTTCCTGAAAATTGCTCCACTTTTGTATACCATGATTCATCAACAACAGGCCAAACGAAATTCTTAGAATCAACAAGAATAGAGATGCTCCGGCACTGTCTGGTTTTAGAGGAAATAAAAATTTGTAAATCATAAGTTTATATTTTTAGATTTTATAATATAAACAACTGGCAATTTTGTATTGTTTACTTGATACAAATCAAATAACGATAAAATCTGAAAAAAACAAGAATAATATCCGACCCATAAATTATCACTTTTGTTATATCAATAAACATTAGCGAATATAATCATGAAAGAAATATGGAAGTTCTTGAAAAGTTGTCTTGAAGAAATAGGCAGAAATATTCTCAAAGAGTATGGCTATTCCGATGATTAATAACTGTTTTATTAAATATTGACTTCAAAGAAAATGCATTGCTTCAAAAAGGCAATGCATTTTTTATCGGTATTGCAAAAAAAATATAATGTGAGCATCTTTTTGATATCTGATCTGTTATATCAACAATATAAAAAAAAATAACTATGGACTATCTATTTTTCTATCTATTCTTTTTGTTCATTATATGGACATTTATCGTAAAAAGTATACATGATGCACCCGAAATGGAAGATATCGAGTAGAATCTATAAAAAAATAAAGGAGGATCTATACAATAGTATGTCCTCCTTTCATTATTTCTATTTATTATTCTCCTTCGAGGAAGGAGCAATGTAGTCTTCCTTAATGAATTCATCATATACTTTCTTTGGATGATCAAAAGGAGCTACCCCCGTACGATTTTCATTAAAATTCTCACGTCTGAATTTTTTCAGTTTAAGATTATCTTCTGCATATTCCCGAAGTTTCTTCTTTTCATGCCCATACAATGAGCTGTCCAGAACTTCCGAATCCAACAGACTCTCTTTAGGGGTGATAGATGGTAACAGTTTTTGCTCTAATAATCCACGATAAGCACCATTATACTCACACCATACACAGTCTCCTAAAACAAACAGCCGATAAGTGTATCTGGACCATGCTGTCTTAATAGTCACTTCGCGAGAATAAATCTCCACAGTTGCCTCCGAATCGAATGCCTGATCACGGATTACAACCAATTTCCTACCCGAAATATCTTCCTTAATAAGGGTCATCCATTTTTCGGAATTCAGAATTTCCCCGATAATATCAGGTAATTTTTCTTTAATTTCAAATTGTATTCTCATATCATTCGCCTGTGGGCCAGGACTTATTAATTGCCCCCAATAATAATCAATTTCCTAAAGATAGTAAGTTTTGGAGTTAAAAACAAAATTAAAACCATTTTTTTCCAGTCTTTTTGCTATAATTATCCATCTATTTACTGTCAAATACATAAAACTCAATATCCTCATCAATTTTACATATAACTTTTCAATCTGAAAGGTATTATCATTAAAAAGAAACTGATGTCAGCGTAAGAATGCTAACATTTCATAAGAACAATGACAAACGTATAAAATCAATTTTTGCCTCATTCGTTCTATTGCTCCTCTGTTCGGTTTTACACCTGTCAATCAGACGATACTCCCATTTAGCGAACTGGTATGTGTACTCCTTTATGGCTAGACTTAGAGAAGTGATATATAAGAAGAAATAAAACAACTTCTAGATAGCAAATGGACGTACTTGTATAGGGCATTTAATTGAACTCATTTGGATTTTTGTATTATCAGAAAAGAGAAATTCTCCTCAGATTTTACATTATATCCTGAAATAATTAAAAAGGAAAAGCTCTAAAAAATGATTTTCAGAGCTTTTCCTTTTTTAACTTGTACACCCTCAGGGACTCGAACCCTGGACCCATTGATTAAGAGTCAATTGCTCTACCAGCTGAGCTAAGAGTGCATTGCCATCAAGCGTTCTTGATTTCGGGTGCAAAGGTAAACCTTTATTTTTAAATGGCAAATATTTAAGAGACTTTTTTAATACGGAATAATGTCTTTTATTCCGTATAAAGAATAAACTGTTGTTTTTAAGTATCAAGTTACAAATAATCACACAAAACAAATGATCTCATTCACAATGATGTATAGCAAAGAAAAAAATTTCAGATTAATATTTAGTAAAAAACAAATTATACTTTGAATAAAGAAAAATATCCTAAGGAGTTTTTTAGATAGGCTTTATAATACTCTCTATCGAATAATTCACGTAAACTATTATAATCCAACAGATATGGATATAATATTTTATAAGATCCACTATGCTGATAATTCTCCACATCAATTTTATTACATTAATATTATAATATTTCAAGCGGTTGGGCATACCATTATATCAATAATTTATAATATTCATTTCATCTATATTTCTTTTGATGTATTTTTGTAGTCGAAATAAACAGCAAAACTAAAAATCTAATAACGAATGAATTTATATTTAAAACACACCTTATTTTATCTATTAGGTATATCTTACGCTTTGATATCTTCAGCACAGTCTAATCCGGATAAACTACAATGTAAAGTGACAGGACGCATGCTTCTGGATGGCGGTGTTTATCTCAAAAATGATAATAATTTTGGTAATGGAGTTGAATTCAGTGATCTTCGGATAGGTGCAAAAGTCGCATATCAAAATTGGGATATGAAACTTGAAATAGGCTATACCGGCAATAAAGCGACAATAAAAGATGCTTTTGCAACGTACACATACAAGAACCATTCTATACAAGTCGGACAATTCTACGAACCGTTTAGTTTAGAAATGATGTGCAGCACTTTCGACATTCGCTTTAATCAATCTCCAGGAGCTGTTCTTGCATTAACAAACGGCAGGCGAATGGGAATCACTTATAGTTACCGAAACAAACGTCATTATATGTCAGGAGGGGCATTCATGGATAATGAAGTCAACAACCTAAAAAAAGCGTCACATGGATATGCTTTGGATGGCAGGGTAGTATATCGTCCGGTTTTAGATAGCAAGAAACTTATTCATATAGGTTTTGCGGCCAATTACCGCACCCCTAACGAATCCTTAAATGAAGAAGATAAAAACATATTTATCTATAAATCTCCTGGTGTGAGTACGATTGATAACCGAAATATTGCAATGGCTACTATTGATCATGCAGCGTATCAGATAAAATTTGGCACAGAATTACTGGTTTATTATCACCGTTTCTGCCTGCAAAGTGAATATATACGTACTCATGTGGAACGAGACAATGCTTTTAAGAACTATGTGGCACAAGGAGCCTACCTTCAGTGCTCTTGGCTTTTATCCGGAGAAACTTATCTGTACGATGAATCTATTGCATGTGCTGGTCGTCCGGAAGGAAAAAGTTTGGAGGTTTGTTCACGATTTAACTATTTGACACTCAACGATGAGGATGCCGCCATTTGGGGAGGAGAACAAAAAGATATCTCCATCGGACTCAACTATTATATTAATAAATATATAGGTATAAAATTAAACTATAGCTATCTGATGCCCGGAGCCAATATAAAAGAGATCAGCCGTAAAAACTTTAGTGTTTTTCAAGGACGATTTCAATTCATTTTTTAATTGGCTATTGCTTCCATCGTCTGATCATATTTCCTATTGTAATCCTATAGAGAGGCTGGATCACCATTTGCGATTCTTTACCGATGATAAGTAAAGAAGCACGAACGGTGATCAGCTTTTTATTTAGGATAACCAATCCCATATCTATTTACTTTGCTTTTCCAGATCTCTGACAGCCGGAATGCACATCATCAAAATTGAGGTAAATACAATTGCTATCCCACAACAGATAAAAATATTGGCTATTCCTAAACTATCAGCAATAAATCCGGTAATGAACAACCCAATGATAGAAGGCAATAAGCTCACGCTGTCAAAAAGGGAAAACACACGTCCTAAATATGCCGGTTTAAACTGAGTTTGCAGTAATGAGGTAAAAGGCCCGGAAAAAAATGGGACAACTATACCTTGTGCCACTGTTAATGCTGCAAAAAGTACAAAACCATCAGCCGGAAGTATTCCACAAAATGCCAATGCCGCACCAAGCAAAAAATAGGAAATAGCAATCAGCAAGGTTTTACGTATCTTTGGATTCCATACACCCAATAAGGCACCACCGGCCAACATGCCAGCACCGAAAAGAGTTTCTATCAAACTTACTTGATACGCTGTTCCCGAGAAATTTTTCAAAGTCATCAACGGCATCAATGCCACCATTGGCATAACAAAAAATGTAACCAGAACTTCAGTTACCATTACCCAACTGACTCCTTTATTACGCATAATTACATTAAATCCATCTCGCATATCATAAAGTACATTTTTAGCTGAGGTATTTTCTTGTTTAGGATTGGGAATATACACAAAAAGTAAAGCTGTACAAGCTATTATAGCTCCCAATACATCTAGAAGCATGACAAGACTCATGTCAAACGCAAGAAGCAATATGGCTCCAAGAGCCGGACCACCAATGTTACAAATCGACTGGATAGCTTGATTGATACCCGCAATGCGCATAAGCTCTTTTTCCGGTGCCAACAATGGTACAGAGGATTTCATGGCAGGCGTATGAAATGCACCGCCAACCGAACGCAACATAAGTAAAAGATATATATGCCATAATTCGATTATATCCAAATAGAACAGTAAAGCGATCACTCCGGAACAGAGAGCGACAAAGCTGTCAGCACCAATCATAGTCCATTTGCGATTCCAACGATCGACAAAGACGCCGGCAAAAGGGCCTAATAAAGCTTGTGGTAATAAAGCAGCGATAGTTGCAAATGACAATACCTCCGCAGATCCCGTTTTAAGACTAATCCACAAAACAATAGAAAACTGGGCAATAGAACTACTTAGTATAGAGAATAGTTGCCCTGTCCATATAATGATAAACTTTTTCTTCCAATTATTCATAATAAGTTTGATAAAGAATGAAATTATTTCCCTGTTGCATCTATACAGAAGAAGAAAGAATAGGATACCTCCCTGAAAAACCTAAGGTATATCTAAAATAGGATGGAACTGTAACTAAGCCAGCTCCAAATGATTGACGAGTATGTTAAACTGATAAGTTGTTTTCATCAAATTAATTTTTGCGGTGGCAAAGATAAAACAATATTTCAAAATGCCACCAAAAACAAAAAGGAGATTATTTATAATCTCCTTTTGTACACCCTCAGGGACTCGAACCCTGGACCCATTGATTAAGAGTCAATTGCTCTACCAGCTGAGCTAAGAGTGCTTGTTTCTCGTTTGCGGTTGCAAAAGTATGGCTTTTATTTTATACTACCAAATAAACAGACCTGTTTTTTACTCTTTTTTTCTCACATTTATTCAAACTCATAGAGCTCCGAAGGCGTATTTCTCTTTAAAGCAAGTAGTTGCACATCTTTCCCGACAATAATACCTTTACTCTTCAATTTCCACTCAACTGTCTTATATGCTAACTCCGGATGATTATTATCTTTACTCAGATGGCAAAGCCAAATATAACGAAGATGCTCCATTATGTTTTCCGCAAGAAAGTTGGCGGTATCTATATTACTCATATGACCTGTTTTACTTGAGATACGCTCTTTCAGATATGTCGGATAAGGTCCCATACGAAGCATTTCTTCATCATAATTAGCCTCAATGATCAGATAGTGGGCTTTGCAAATATATCGGGCAGCAGTTGGAGTAATCTCTCCCAAGTCGGTAAGGAATGAAAAAACCTTTCCGTCAATTTCTATACAATAACCTACATTATCTGTTCCATCATGCGGAACTTCAAAAGACTCGATACGAAAATCTTCCAATTGCATCGGTTCTTCTTTCTCCAAATAGCGTACAGAACCATGCAACTTTTCTGTCATACAATAGCTTTTATTGATTCCTGCATGTACACGTGCCGTAGTATATACCGGAATATTCAATTTCTCACCTAAATGTCCTACAGCTTTAATATGATCGGCATGATCGTGAGTAATAAATACTGCACGTATTGAGTCCATAGTCACATTTATGTCCTTCAGTGATTTTTTAATGGTACGAATTCCAATACCCGCATCAATCAGTATGCCATATTTTTCGGTACCTAGATAATAGCAGTTTCCACTACTGCCACTGGCCAGGCTTATAAATCTAATCTTCATTATTCTCTTCTTTTTAATGCAAATTGCCGGCAACTTTTATGGCAAATTGTCGGCAAATATACATAAAAAAGGAAACAATCAGACGTTAGTTTTCTTCTTTTTATCGATGAAATCAGTGATTTTTGCAAAAATAAGCAAAGCAATTGCTGCAACCAAACCGATTGCCGCAAAGTAATACCAGATGTAATGTGCATTCACACTGGCAACTTCCCAGGCCTCTCTGGATTCAAACAAAGTTGGATCCGGACAATACTTGGTCAGCAGAACGCCGGCAAGACCAAATCCGAAAATGGAAGATAAAAAAGAATGAAGATGACTAAACCCTAAATACATACCTTCCTCACCTTTGGGAGCCTGTAGAGAAAAATATTCCAGATAACGGGGAGATATAAAACATTCTGCCAAACCTTGAACTACAATACCGGCAATCATCATCAATGTAATGTTGCTCATTCCAGAAACAACTTCATTATCCAAAAGATTGCCGCATGCCATCAATAGAGCAGAGACCGGAATCAGAAACATACCAATATTCATTGAGGTAATAGCACTTCGTTTTGCCATCCAACGAGTTACAAAACTAACGCAACATACTACAACAAAAGGATTTACATTAGCAATCCATCCCGGTTTGGCTGTTTCACCTGCCATACGAATTACATACTTTGGCATCGTGGCATAAAGTTGGTGCTGCACCATCCAAAATCCCGTGATAATAAGTATTAGAATCAATAAACGCCAATTGGTGACAATACGCAAGAAACCTTGTCCGATCTCACGCATACTTTTTCCTTCTCCTACGGTATGAGTTGATTTATACAAAAAGAAAACAGCCAACAAAGCAATGAGAGTCATAAATCCGGAGAAATAGTTTATGTAAATATATGCCTGATCACCAATCATATTTCGGAGAGGATCGATAACTGTTTTTCCGGTAAAAGCACCGATGTTAACCATCATGTAGAAAATAGAATATCCACGTGCACGGGTAGCCTCGGTTGTTTCCTTGGCAACAGAAGCCGAAATAACAGACTTAATAAATGAGCCGCCTATCATGATTATAAATAAAACCGGCACTATCAACCAACGGAAAACGCTATCTGTCAATCCACTAAAATGGGTACTTGCCCCATAGCTCACCAACCCGGTACTTTCAAGCAATGTAGGCAATACTCCTAAACCAAAGTATCCGGCAGTTAATAACGAAAAGGCAACAAGCATTGATTTACGAAAACCAATCTTATCGGCATATGCTCCGGTAAAAATAGGAAGCAAGTATAATCCACCGGAAAAAAGACCGGAAATCATACTTGCTTCGAAATCATTAAAACCTAAAATAGTAGATAAGTAAATAGTGAGAACGATAAACACAGCATAGTAAGCCATGCGTTCAAACAGTTCGACTGTGTTGCTGACATAAAAGGCTCTTGTGAACCCTTTGGCAGCAGGCTGAGGGGAATTGTTCATTTATGTTTTTCTTTTTTTAAATTGATAATAGGACGCAAAGATAAGATTTTCTGCCAATGCGACACCCACACATCTAAAATAAAAGCCGGAAAAAGGCTTGCAAAGCGAATTCCCGACTCAGTTTATTGTAACAGATAAGATGACACTAATTAAAAATGAAAAAAGTTTTTAGCATTAAAATAACTGATATCTTCAACCATCTGACAGACACGCTCCATTTCCGATAAAGGTATCTCACCGTTTTCCACATCACACCCCAATAAATTACATAAAGTACGACGAAAATATTCATGACGAGGATAGGAGAGGAACGAACGAGAATCCGTCAACATTCCCACAAAGCGGCTCAATAATCCAAGAAGAGAAAGAGCATTTAATTGCCTTTCCATTCCATCCTTCTGATCAAGGAACCACCATCCCGACCCGAACTGAATCTTACCAGGTATACTCCCATCTTGAAAATTACCTATCATGGTGGCAATTACTTCGTTTGCACAAGGATTCAGATTATACAGAATTGTTTTAGTCAACTTACCTTTTGAATTCAGCCGATCCAGGAATTTACTCATGGCTTTAGCCGTAGCAAACTCACCTATTGAATCAAATCCCGTATCAGGACCCAACAGCTTGAACATTCGGCTGTTATTGTTCCGAATAGCACCGTAATGAAATTGTTGTGTCCATCCTTTTTCCCAGTCCATTTCACCGAGCACAATTAACATTGCCGATTTAAACTTCAAAACTTCTTCTTTTGTCAGTTCCGAACCGCCGTATATTTTATTGAAAATAGTTTTAATCTCACCTTCCGTATAGTCCTCAGCATAAAATTCTTCGATCCCGTGATCAGACAGCTTACACCCTTGCTCTGCAAAATAGTCGTGACGTTTACGTAAAGCTAAGATCATATCATTATAGTCAGAAATAGTAATCTCACTTATTTCTGACAATTTTTCTATATAAGTGCGAAAATCTGAAGGAACTTCCACAGCCATAACTTTATCCGGACGCCATGTGGGAAGCATCTTGATTTCAAATCCACTTTCGCGAGTTCTAATATGATATTCCAATGAATCGATAGGATCATCCGTTGTACATACGGTTTCCACATGATAACGTCGCATCATTCCGCGGGCAGAATATTCCTGAGAAGAAAGTTTCTCATTACATTCATCATAAATTTCACGTGCTGTTTTCGGATTTAGTACTTTATCAATACCAAATGCAGTTTTCAGTTCCAAATGCGTCCAGTGGTACAGTGGATTACGGAAAGTATATGGGACCGTTTCTGCCCATTTCTCAAATTTCTCCCAATCTGACGTTTCTTTACCGGTACAAAAGCATTCATCCACACCATTGGAACGCATGGCACGCCATTTATAATGATCACCGCCTAGCCATATTTCAGTTAAGGACTTAAACCGATAATCATCCGCTACCATTTGGGGATTTAAATGACAATGATAATCAATAATTGGCATCTTAGCCGCATGATTATGATATAATTCCTGAGCCGTTTCGGTTTGAAGCAGGAAATTTTTATCCATAAAATTTTTCATTCTTTTGTGCTTTTATTGTATAGAATAATTATCTAAGATATAACCAAGATTACACTATTGATTATAAGCAAAATACCTTCTATTTATATTTTGATTTCATCAATCGTTATCGAACACAAAATTAAAAAAATTACTTAGAGATACAAAAATAAACCGGATATTTATAGGATTTTGGTCTTAAAATAAGAAAGGAAAAACGTTTTATCAGAATGAAGGTTACAGGATGTTAACTTCCTACCTCCAATGAAGTTGACTTCCTATTTCCAAGAAGTTAACTTCCTACATATAGGATGTTAATATCGTATTCTTAAGATGTTAACTTCTTAAAATACGGATATCCCAAATGTTTGGTGTGCACCGCATACTACTGCTTATACCTTCTAATAGGAGGTCAAATTTCTTCTTTTTTTGCAGCACGAAGGATAAGAGTAGTGGCTCCAATAGTAATAATGGCTCCGTCATCAATGCGAATACGGTCTTTATCCCCCAAGATCTCGTTCATCAAGAAAGTTCCGGTCAGGCTTGGGGCATCACGAAGAGTATAAACCAATTCTCCTTGTCTGTTACGCTTCACATTAATAATACAGTGGCGTCTGTCCATACTCATATCACCGGTTTCAATCGGAGTATTAATATCTGTACCTACACAACGGCGGCCAATGATATTATCACCTTCTTGCAGAGGTAAAACTTGCTTGAAACCGAAGACATTTTCAATGACAACGATACAGCCAAACTCTTCTTTATATACATCTTCATCCAATTTCTCTTCCTTACGAGGAGCCTTCATCTTACTCTTCCCCAGACGAATACTGAATTGCTTACCACAGTGTTCACATACAAAAACCAATGACTGGCCTTCGCTATATTTAGTTTCATCAAAAGAAAGATAGTTCTCACATTTAGGACAAAGAATTCTTTTCATTATAAAATATTTATTTAGCTAACATCCAGGCGTTCTTATAAGCCTCGTTCTCTCTTAATTTCAACAATTGACGGTTGGCATCTTCACGATCGGCACATGACATAATACTCACGCGAATCTTACCGTCACCCGTCAATACTTTGGCACCTGTATATCCCTTGGCTTTAAGTTCACCTGCCATCGCCTCCGCATCTTTCGTATTAGCTACGCTGGCAATAATTATATGATATGGAAAAGTTTTTTCCACAACCTTAGTTTCGGTTGCTTTCATTGTCTTTTCCGGTTGGTTAACTTTCACTTCTTTTACCGCAACCGGCTTTACTACAGATACTTTACGAACAGTGGACGACTTTTTCTTCGCAGTTGCCGGTTTGGTTTGTGGGATGGCATCAACTGATTTTAGCATAACCGGAGTCATTGCCACCGATTGTTTCTCTATCTTTTCAAACAAATCAGTTGGCAGTAGCCGGGCATAATTTCCTTTTTCAATATATGTATTCTCTACCGGTGTTGACATAAAGAAAAACAATGCAACCGCTGCAATCATAGCTACGGCATTTCTCAAAAAGGCCCAGTTCGCTCTGAATTCATAACTTGTCTTTTTCTTAAGAACAGTCGGAAGAATTTGTTCTTTCTCCGGACGTCGCAAAGCCGACAACTCCTTCATCTCAAACGAGTCGAGCCCATAGAGGTAAGGAGTGGTAATTTTATTGTCGTAAGGAACAAACTCGTAAGTATTATGAATGGTATAGCGGATTTCTCCAATATTAGGAAGATCAGTTTTTCCATCCTCATGCAGAGCGGAGATAAGTTCTGCCACCTCTTTTTCTACCATTTTGGTAGCATCCGAGAAGTTAGTATCGTACACAGCCATATAAGATTGTACTAAGACACCATCATTCAACGTCAATTGAGGATTGAAACCAATAGTACGGGTAGGCGGGAGGAATAAATTCTCTTCAGCCACTCTCATAGCAGGAGCGTAGTGAGCTATAAATCCACCAAAACCGGGAACGATCACACAATCATTCTCTAATAATAATACTTCAATATGCTGTGCCAATTCAATCATGTGTGCAAAATTAACTGATTAATTCAAGATATGCCATAAAACCGCACATTTTATTATTAACAAATGCTAAACGCTGGCTTCCTTTCTTAGCCATCTATAACTGTCATATTAGAAAAAATGCCTACTTTTGCGCTACTTAATAATATCATCAGAAACGAATGAATTATATACAAACAGAAATAGATGGTGTGTGGATCATTGAACCGAAGATTTTTTTCGATCCGCGCGGATATTTCATGGAAGCATTCAAGCAACAGGAATTTGATGCTACTATCGGACAGATAAATTTTATACAAGATAATGAATCTCAATCTTCATTCGGCACGTTACGCGGACTCCATTATCAAAAAGGAACCTATAGCCAAGCCAAACTAGTGCGTGTCATCAAAGGTGAAGTGCTGGATGTGGCTGTCGATTTAAGAAAGTCATCACCTACATTTGGAAAGCATATCAGCGTATTGTTAAGCGACGAAAATAAACGCCAGCTTTTTATTCCCCGTGGGTTTGCCCATGGATTTTTAGTGAAAAGCGAAATAGCTATCTTTACTTATAAGGTAGATAATATATATGCCCCCCAATCTGAGGCTTCTATCCTATACAATGATCCGGCATTGGCTATCGACTGGCCTATTGCCGATTCTCAACTTGTCATGTCAGAGAAAGACAAGCAGGCAGGAGCCTTTCGGGAAGCAGAATATTTTGAATAGAAACCCTCAATAAATAAAAGAACATGAAAATTGCAATTGTCGGAACCGGATACGTAGGTTTGGTCACAGGAACCTGTTTTGCGGAAATTGGCGTGGATGTTACTTGTGTTGACACCAACAGCGAAAAAATAGAGGCGCTTAAAAAGGGGATTATCCCCATTTATGAAAATGGATTGGAAGAAATGGTCATCCGCAATACCAAAGCCGGTCGACTAAAGTTTACGACTTCACTGGAAAGTTGCCTGGATGATGTAGAAGTAGTGTTCTCTGCTGTCGGAACCCCACCTGATGAAGATGGAAGTGCTGATTTGAGTTATGTACTCGCTGTGGCACGTACCATTGGACAAAACATGAAGAAATACAAACTTGTAGTCACCAAAAGTACCGTACCTGTAGGTACAGCATGCAAAGTTCGTAATGCCATTCAGGAAGAATTAGACAAACGGGGTGCCAAAATAGAATTTGATGTAGCTTCCAATCCTGAGTTTCTGAAAGAGGGTAATGCAGTCAATGACTTTATGAGTCCTGACCGTGTTGTAATCGGTGTGGAATCGGAACGTGCAGAAAAATTAATGACTAAGCTATATAAGCCATTCATGCTAAATAATTTCCGCGTGATATTCATGGATATTCCCTCTGCCGAAATGACCAAATATGCCGCAAACTCAATGTTGGCTACTCGTATCAGTTTCATGAACGACATCGCTAATCTGTGTGAGTTAGTAGGAGCTGATGTAAATATGGTGCGTAGCGGTATCGGTTCGGATACTCGTATCGGACGTAAGTTCCTTTATCCAGGCATTGGTTATGGTGGGTCATGTTTCCCCAAAGACGTAAAAGCTTTGATAAAGACAGCAGAACAGAATGGATATCAGATGCGTGTGTTACAGGCAGTAGAAGAAGTGAACGAAAATCAGAAAAGCCTGTTATTCGACAAACTGGTAAAACAATATAATGGAAATCTGGAAGGTAAAACAGTTGCATTGTGGGGATTGGCATTCAAACCGGAAACAGATGATATGCGCGAAGCACCTGCATTGGTCCTAATTGACAAACTGTTGAAAGCCGGCTGCAAAGTACGGGCCTATGATCCCGCAGCAGCAAATGAATGTAAAAGACGAATCGGCGAAACCATATACTATGCACGCGACATGTATGATGCGGTTTTGGATGCTGATGCTTTGATGCTGGTAACCGAATGGAAAGAATTTCGTCTGCCTTCGTGGGCCGTTGTGAAAAAAACAATGTCACAACAGGTAGTCATGGACGGACGTAACATTTATGATAAAAAAGAAATGGAAGAACAGGGTTTTATTTACCATTGTATCGGCAAATAATACCTTATACCACCGCATCCTCACAAACCTGATAACAGAGCTGAAAAGTTAAGAGTTTTTTTGTAACCCCCAATTTACTTTTCAGCTCTTTTTTTATATCTTTATCGATATAAATGAGTAATTTTGCACAAAATTAAACAGATGATAAAGTACATTGCAACATTGTTACTGACGGTCTTATTCGTAGCATGCAATAATGGCAAAGGACAACAGCCCTCTGAAGAAAATGAAGACCCCAAGGCCAAAGAGATTCTCCAAGGCATTTGGCTTGATGATGAAACTGAAACTCCCTTGATGCGCATAATAGGAGATACGATTTATTATTCCGATGCTCAAAGTGCTCCGGTTTATTTCAAAATCCTAAAAGATACGCTCTATACCTATGGCAAAGACGTAACCCACTATCAAATTGACAAGCAGAGTGAATATTCTTTTTGGTTCCATTCTCTGGCTGATAATATTATCAAGCTCCATAAGTCGGAAGATCCTAATGATACATTGGCATTCTCCTTTAAGTCGGTTGAAATTATTCCGACCTATACAGAAGTCACTAAGAAGGACAGTGTGGTAATGTTCGATGGCGTCCGCTACAGAGCCTATGTATACATCAACCCCTCACAAATGAAAGTAGTGAAAACAACTTATTCGGAAGATGGTATCAGTATGGACAATATTTACTATGACAATGTAATGCATATATGTGTGTATGAAGGCAAGAAAAGTTTATATGCCAAGGACATTACCAAGCAAATGTTTGTAGATGTAATTCCAACAGATTTTCTGCAACAGGCCATTCTATCTGATATGAATTTTACGGGAATTGACCGCAAAGGCTATCATTATCAAGCACTCGTCTGTATTCCGGAAAGTCCGGTATGCAATCTTGTGAATCTTACCATCAGTTTCGATGGAAAACTAAATATAACGGCTGCAAAATATAAATAAACCGACCTGACCGAAGAATTACAAATAGCAAAAAGAGTATTAAGAGAAAAAGGGCAGAAAAGCTTTACGCTTATCTTCTGCCCGATCTGGGTGCCGTAGAACGTCCACCGTTATTATTTTTTCTATTTCCGTTCCGGAAGTTTCTTCCTCCTCTTCCTGCGTTAGTATACGAACGAGGATTATATTGAGGAGCTTCCCCCAATTCAGCCGGTACCGGTATCTTATAAATTTCTTTTTCGAGGAAATTCTCGATATTCTTAAAATTAGTTTGTTCTTTCTCATTCACAAACGTGAGGGCAACTCCATCATTGTTCGCACGTGCAGTACGTCCGATGCGGTGAACATAATCTTCACTGTCATGTGGAACATCGAAATTAATCACCAACCGGATATCATCAATATCTATCCCTCTGGATACAATGTCTGTAGCGACCAAAATGTTGATACGTCCCGATTTGAATTCATGCATAATAAATTCACGCTGTACCTGCTCAAGATCAGAATGCATTTCTCCAACATTCAACTTCATCATTTTCAGCGCCTTTGCCACTTCTTTTACTTTTATCTTTGAAGATGCAAAAATGATAACTCTTTCGGGCACCTCTTCCGCAAACAAGCTTCTTACAATACCCAATTTCTGATTTTCGTAACAGACATAAGCAGCCTGAACAATTTTTTCAGCAGGTTTCGATACGGCCAGTTTGACTTCAGCAGGGTTATTCAGGATAGTATTGGCCAATTGCTGAATCTTAGCTGGCATGGTAGCGGAAAACATAATCGTCTGGCGTTCTTTTGGCAAATATTTTACGATCTGCATAATATCCTCGTAGAACCCCATATCAAGCATACGGTCTGCTTCATCAAGAATAAAATAAGAAACCCGGGATAAATCAACGTATCCCAGACTCAGATGTGCAATCAGGCGTCCCGGTGTAGCTATAACCACATCGGCACCAAGCATCAAGCCTTTTTTCTGCTGCTCAAAAAGTATTCCGTCATTTCCTCCGTAAACAGCCACACTTGAAACAGGCATAAAATAAGAGAAGCCCTCCATTTGTTGATCTATTTGTTGGGCCAGTTCACGGGTAGGTGACATAATCACACAGTTGATGGCATCTTCCGGATGTCCACCTTCCGACAATTTATTCAATATAGGCAACAAAAAGGCAGCCGTCTTACCGGTTCCTGTCTGCGCTACAGCGATTAAGTCTCTACCTTCGAGTATTACTGGGATCGCTTGTTCTTGTATAGGAGTACATTCCTCAAAACGCATAGCGTCGAGTGCTTCAAGTACATTGTCATTTAATTGTAATTCGGAAAACTTCATCGTTTATTTTATTTGCTCGCAAAGATAGAAAATTCACTACGTAGTACAAATTTTTCGGGTTCTTTTATTCTTTCCACTCTTACATATTCAAATAAGAGTCCTTAAATCCCAGGAAGTAAAGTACGCCATCAAGCCCAATCGTATTAATAGATTGTTTGGCATTGGCCACAACTTTGGGTTTTGCATGAAAGGCAATGCCAAGACCGGCAACTCCCAACATAGGAAGATCATTAGCTCCATCCCCAACAGCAATGGTTTGAGCGATATCTACTTTTTCTACCTGAGCGATCAATCGCAGCAGTTCCGCTTTACGCTTTCCATCTACCACATCTCCCAAATAACGCCCCGTCAGCTTGCCGTCTACAATCTCAAGTTCATTGGCATATACATAATCAACACCGTATTTCTTCTGCAAATACTGTCCAAAGTAGGTGAAACCTCCCGAAAGGATAGCAATCTTATAACCATACTTCTTCAGAACATACATCAAGCGATCCACCCCTTCAGTTATTGGCAGACTCTCGGCAATTTCCTGCATTACAGATTCGTCCAGTCCTTTCAGCAGTGCAACCCGCTCACGAAAACTTTCCGTAAAGTCAATTTCTCCCCTCATGGCACGTTCCGTAATTGCTTTTACTTCAGCACCTACACCGGCACGTATAGCAAGTTCGTCAATTACTTCGGTTTCTATTAATGTAGAGTCCATATCGAAACAGATCAGGCGGCGCATACGGCGATACATATTATCCAACTGGAAAGAGAAATCCATTTCAAGTTCACTGGCCAATTTCATCAACTGTCCCTGCATAGCTTCTTTATCCCGGGGAGTACCGCGAACCGAGAATTCAATACAGGCTCGGGTATGCATTTTACGCTCATCCAATGGAATACGTCCGGTCAGACGTTTGATGGCATCAATATTCATGTCCTGCTCAGCTAAAATACGGGTAACCGCCGCAATCTGACGAGCCGTAAGTTTACGTCCCAGCAATGTAAGGATATAGCGGTTCTTACCTTGCATATTCACCCAGCTTTCATACTCTTCTTCGGTAATCGGATAGAAACGAATGGTTACTCCCAAGGAAGATGCCTTAAAAAGCAACTCTTTCATCATAAATCCCGAGAGTTGTTCCTCAGTCATACAGAGAATGCCCAGTGAAAGGGTGTTATGAATATCTGCCTGACCAATATCCAGGATAGTGGCATCGTATTTTGCCAATATCTCTGTTACGGAGGCTGTAAGTCCCGGACGATCTTCACCGGTAATACGAATCAGAATTAATTCTGTTTTTGATGGTTGCATAGCTGAATGTTCATTAAGTATCCTGCAAAAGTAGGGGAAAATTCCCAGTATTTATGCTAAATAACATAAAAAACTGCACTTAAAAAGAGAGAAAATTACTTGTTTATTTGGAAGTTGGAATAATATTTACTTACCTTTGCACCCGGTTTCTGAATTAAAGGCCTTGACAGTCAACAGATTCCTCTCTGTTGTGCCTAAAAAGACGATGTTTCGGGGAGAGACCACTGTTTTAGAGGACAGTCCCGGATAGTATTAACTAAAACCGAATTACATGAGGCATGTAAAATGGATTTTTGTTGTATTACTAATTAGTTCCTTGACTTCTTTCGTAGAAAAAGACAAACCCACCGGAGGTTTGAATGTGGGTGACGTAGCCCCTGATTTCACAATCGAATCTACGTCAGATGCACAGTACAATTTTGATTTGACCGACTTAAAAGGTAAATATGTGCTGCTTAGTTTTTGGGCAAGTTACGATGCACAGTCCCGGATGCAAAACGCAAGTTTGAGCAATGCGCTTCGATCAACTTCTCAAGATGTGGAAATGGTTTCCGTTTCATTTGACGAATACCAGTCGGTATTTCAGGAAACCATTCGTAAGGACCAAATAGTTACGCCCACCTGTTTCGCGGAAACTAAAGGCGAAAGCTCCGGCTTGTTTAAGAAATACCGTTTAAACCGGGGTTTCACTAACTATTTATTGGATGGAAATGGTGTGATTATAGCCAAAAACATCTCTGCTGCAGAACTTTCTGCTTATGCAAACAAAATCAAAGGTTGATTTTAAAGCGTAAGAAGAGAGTGGGGGTTCCCAACAGGATTTCGATCCCGGGAACGAGACAAAAGAGGAAATGAATACAACAAAAAATTCCGCCCGCACTTGTGGATTTCACAGGAGCAGGCGGAAATTCTTATTTTTAGACCCTTTGAATTCAAATGCAATCCATTATTTGGGAGCCTTTCTATATAGGTAAAATGCAATCAGCGCATACAGTAAATTAGGAATCCACATGGCGATCATCGGAGGCATATTTCCATTTACCGCAAAAGTAGATGCCACGGTCTGGAACAGGATATATGAAAAGCTCAGTCCAAGTCCTATTCCCAAATGCAATCCCATTCCCCCCTTTGTTTTTCTTGAAGAAAGAGATACTCCGATCACAGTCAGGATGAATGATGCAAATGACATGGCGATTCGTTTATGATACTCTATTTCAAACTCTTTGATATTGGCAATACCCCTTTGTTTCTGCTTATCTATATATGCACTAAGCTGAGGGCTGGTCAACATTTCCTGTTGATTACGCATAATCATGAAATCGGCAGGTTCCATCGGTATAATGGAATCCATCTTATCTCCACGGACAATAGTTTCCTTTAATCCGTCGAGATTACGAATCATATAATCCTTAATGGTCCATTTATTAACCGCAGTAGTATCATAAGTAATGCTACGGGCAGTCAAATGGGATACCAGTTTCTTATCTACGAATTTATCCAGCGAAAAACGGTTTCCTGTCTTATTGTAATCCTGATAGTTATCAATATAAGCAATCACGCCTGTGTCTATCTCCAACTGTATATTGTGTACATAAGTGGTCTTTTTCTTTTTCACGTATTTATCTTCAAAGTCCAGACGAGTCACACTGCCTCTTGGAATCACATACGATCCTAATATAAAGGTAGAAATCGCAATGATACCGGCCGATATCATGTAAGGACGCAACATACGTTTAAAACTCATACCGGTAGAAAACATTGCAATAATCTCGGAGTTCTCAGCCAGTTTAGAGGTGAAGAATATGACAGCAATAAATACAAACAACGGACTGAACAGATTCGCGAAATATGGAATAAAGTTCATGTAGTAATCGAAGATGATTGCCGACCACGGCGCACTCCGTTCCATAAACTTATCCATCTTCTCGTTGAAGTCGAATACTACTGCGATGGAGATAATCAATGCAATAGCAAATACATACGTCCCCAAGAATTTCTTGATGATATATAAGTCCAGGCGTTTAATAAAACGATTGCTTCTCATAAATTTATAGTCTTGTTGACACTCTTTTCACCATCATAGGTTTCCAGGTTGAAAAGTCTCCTGCGATAATGTGCTTGCGTGCTTCTCCTACCAGCCACAAATAAAACGCCAGATTGTGGATAGATGCAATCTGCATGGCCAGCAACTCCTGCGCATGGAATAAATGGCGCAAGTATGCTTTGCTGTACAGTGTGTCTACATACGAAGCACCGTCAGCTTCAATAGGAGAGAAGTCTGCTTCCCATTTTTTATTACGCATGTTCATGATACCGTCTTTCGTAAACAACATTCCGTTTCGTCCGTTACGGGTAGGCATCACACAGTCGAACATATCTACTCCACGTTCAATACCCTCAAGAATATTAACCGGTGTGCCGACTCCCATCAGATAACGTGGTTTGTCCTTGGGAAGTATCTCGTTCACCAACTCAATCATCTCGTACATCTTATCTACCGGTTCGCCTACGGCAAGTCCGCCAATGGCATTACCGTCTGCATCTTTCGAAGCTATGTATTCTGCAGATTGTTTACGCAGGTCGGGGTATACACATCCTTGCACGATAGGAAAAAGAGACTGGCTATAACCATATTTAGGTTCCGTCTCATTGAATCGTTGAATGCATCTGTCGAGCCAGCGGTGTGTCAATCCCAATGACTTTTTGGCATATGCATAATCCGAATCCCCCGGCGGGCATTCGTCAAATGCCATCATGATGTCGGCACCTATGATACGTTCGATATCCATAACCTTTTCAGGAGTAAAGATATGCTTGCTGCCATCAATATGCGAACGGAATTCGGCCCCTTCTTCACGCAATTTACGGATACCGGACAAAGAAAACACCTGAAAACCACCACTATCGGTCAGCATCGGACGGTCGAATCCATTGAACTTATGCAATCCACCGGCTTTTTCGAGTACATCCAGTCCCGGCCGCAAATAAAGATGATATGTATTTCCCAGAATGATCTGTGCCTGAATATCCTCTTTCAATTCAGTCTGATGTACTCCTTTCACACTGCCGATTGTACCTACCGGCATAAATATAGGGGTTTGTATTTGCCCGTGGTCTGTTGTAATCAGACCGGCACGGGCATTACTTTTTGCGTCTGTATATTGTAATTCGAATGTCATTCCTGGTTGGCTTTCTTTACGGATAAATCAATGGCATCGGCAACCTTCTCTTGAGTCAATGCAATGGCAAAGACCTCTTTTACATCATTCACATAATGGAAAGTCAGTCCTTTCAGATATATATCCTGTATTTCGTCAATATTCTTTTTGTTCTCGGCACTCATAATAATTTCTTTGATGCCGGCACGCTTAGCTGCCAGAATCTTCTCCTTAATACCACCTACCGGAAGTACCTTGCCACGTAACGTGATTTCCCCGGTCATAGCCAGATTAGCCTTCACCTTACGTTGTGTCAAAGCAGAAGCCAACGAAGTAGCCATTGTGATACCCGCCGACGGACCGTCTTTCGGAATAGCTCCTTCAGGGACATGGACATGGATGTTCCAGTTATCAAAGATCTCTTCATCCAGATTTAAGAGTGAAGCATGTGCTTTGATATACTCAAGTGCCAGCATAGCAGACTCTTTCATCACTTCACCCAAATTTCCGGTTAATGTGAGACGTCCGCCCTTGCCGCGGCTCAGACTGGTCTCAACAAATAAGATTTCACCTCCAACGGCTGTCCATGCCAATCCTGTCACCACACCGGCATAATCATTGCCTTGATATTTATCACGAGTATATTCCGGAGCACCTAGGAAGTCATACAAATCAGTCGGTTTGATTTCTGTTTTTAAGAAGAAACCATCTGTTGCATATTGGCGAGCCGATTTACGAAGAATCTTACCGATTTTCTTTTCCAACTCACGCACACCGCTTTCACGTGTGTACGATTCGATAATAGCTTCCAGCGTATCTTTTGGAATTTTAATGTCGGTCTTCTTCATTCCGTTTGCTTCCAGCTCCTTCGGCACTAAATGCTTTCGTGCTATTTCCACTTTTTCTTCCGTGATATAACCACTCACTTCAATCAGTTCCATTCGATCGAGCAATGGTCCGGGAATGGTATTCAAGTTGTTTGCCGTAGCAATAAACATCACTTTGGACAAGTCGTAATCCACATCCAGGAAATTATCATGGAAAGCCGTATTTTGTTCCGGATCAAGCACTTCAAGCAAAGCCGATGAAGGATCTCCCTGACGGTCGGCACTCACTTTATCTATTTCGTCCAGAATAAATACCGGATTCGAAGAACCCGCTTTAATCAGGTTTTTGATAATACGTCCCGGCATTGCACCGATATAAGTTTTACGGTGTCCGCGAATTTCCGCTTCATCGTGCACACCTCCCAATGACATACGGATATATTTCCGCTTCAAGGCTGCGGCAATCGATTTTCCCAGTGAAGTCTTACCAACTCCCGGAGGGCCGTATAAACAGATAATAGGAGACTTCATGTCACCCTTCAATTTAAGTACGGCTAAATGTTCCAGAATGCGTTCCTTTACTTTCTCCAGACCATAATGATCCTTATTCAGCGTTTTCTCGGCATTCTTTAGGTTTAAATTGTCGGTAGTATAAACTCCCCACGGCAGATTGAGCATTGTCTGCAGATAATTCAACTGCACACTGTAATCCGGCGATTGAGGATGGGTACGTTCCAGCTTGGCAAGCTCTTTCAGGAAAGTTTCCCGCACTTCGGTACTCCACTTCATGTGTTCTGCCTTTTGGCGCATCTCTTCTATTTCCTGTTCCTGGCCGCCGCCACCCAGTTCGTCCTGGATCGTTTTAATCTGCTGCTGCAGGAAATACTCACGTTGCTGTTGGTCAATATCCTCACGGGCACGCATCTGGATAGATGCCTTTATTTCGGCCAACTGCACTTCACGATTCAGGATTTCAAGCAACCGATAGGTACGTTCACGCAACGAATCAATGCGCAACAGTTCGATTTTCTCGTCCTTCTTCAACGGAAGGTTCGTACAGATAAAGTCCACCAGGAACATGTGGTTCGTCAGGTTTTTGATGGCAAACGCTGATTCCTGATGTAAAGTGTCCGATGATTTAATATATCGTATTGTCAAATCCTTGCAGGTTTCCACCAATGCCTGAAACTCCTTATCATCTTTTGAAGGGATTTCTTCTTCAATAATGTTCACTTCACCCTTCAGGTACGGATGTGTTTCAGTAATATTCTTCAGCTCCAGGCGTTTCATTCCCTGAATAATGACTGTTGTTGTCTGGTCGGGCATTTCGAGTACACGCACAATCTTACCTATGGTTCCGATCGGGTGCAAGTCCTCAAATGCCGGCTCGTCCGTTTCCGCCATTTTCTGGCAAACTACTGCAATATAGGATTTTTTCTTATCGGCTTCCCTCACCAATCTCAAAGATGATTTTCTGCCAACAGAAACAGGCATAAATACTCCGGGGAACAATACCATATTACGGAGGGGGAGTACCGGAAGAGTTTCACCAACCTTTATGTCAAACACTTGATCTTCGTTTCCGTCAAAATCGGCAATTAATGAAAATGCGTTATCATTCTGGTCATCCATCTCTCTTAAATATCTTTCTTTCTTCATTTCGTATAAATTAGTTTATGTCATATCAGCGAACATAAAACGTTCGCAAAGTTAATCGATTCTTCATTAAGAATAAAACATCTATTCGATAAAAACACAAAAACAATGCCAAATAATAATGTGGACGGAATGTCATATCACAATATTTACCTATTTTTGGCGAACTTAATTATTTCTTAGCTAAATGAGCCAACCTTTTTTTCAGTTTAAACAGTTTACTGTCTGGCACGATAAATGTGCCATGAAAGTAGGCACAGACGGTGTCCTGCTCGGAGCTTGGACCCCGGTAGAGTCCTCGGCACGTATTCTTGATATTGGTACCGGTACCGGATTGGTGGCACTTATGCTGGCCCAACGCTGTTCCGCTTCCGTTATTGCTCTTGAAATAGACGGAACAGCCGCACAACAGGCTGCAGAGAATATCACCCGTTCACCTTGGGGAAGCAGGATAGAAGTCGTTTGCCAGGATTTCAGGTTATACAGCAATAAGAATAATAGCCTGAAATATGATACAATCGTATCAAATCCTCCATATTTCACAGACTCCCTGAAGTGTCCGGACAGCCAGCGCAACACAGCCCGACATAACGATAACCTGTCTTATGAAGAGTTGCTGAAGGGAGTATCGAATTTACTTTCGCCAAATGGTACTTTTACAGTAGTCATACCGATGGATGCAAGTGATTCTTTTAAAGACATCGCATCTTCACAAGGCCTGTATCCATCCCGCCAGCTCTTGGTCATCACTAAACCGGGAGCACCCCCAAAACGTACCTTGATCTCATTTACATTTATAAAACAAGACTGCAAAGAAGAGAAATTATTAACAGAAGTTGCTCGCCACCGCTACAGTGATGAATACATTAAATTAACCCGGGAGTTTTATTTGAAAATGTAAAAGGCGTCGCTCTGTTCCAGTTGCATTATTCCGTATTATCGGAATTCCACCATAGCACAAAATGAAATAAGAGTAACCACATTGACATGTGCGATTACTCTTATTTCCTGTCGGGGTAGCGGGATTCGAACCCACGACCCCCTGCTCCCAAAGCAGGTGCGCTAACCGGACTGCGCTACACCCCGAGTGCTTTTTTCACAAGAACTTCATTTTCGTCGGGGTAGCGGGATTCGAACCCACGACCCCCTGCTCCCAAAGCAGGTGCGCTAACCGGACTGCGCTACACCCCGTTTTATAGGGAAGTTCCTTTCAAAAGCGGTGCAAAGATAGGGACTATTTTTTAATATACAATAGTGGAGGAACGTTTTTTTGATATTTATTTTTTAACACCCTGTCCGTCATATATTTGAATATGAAATAAAAAAAGAGGATTACTCATTAAAAGAGTCCCGGTTCTGATGGAATCGGGACTCTTTTACCAAACAAACGACAGAGAACAGTTACTCAAGATCCTCTTTTACTACTTCATCTATCTCCTTGAGCTTCTTCTCCTTTGACTTTTTGTTGCCGGCAGATTTCTTTTTGGTATCATCATACACATTGTCTGCACGGTCTTCCATCTCTTCACTCCAGTCGTCATACATATTTGTTGCCGGCTGGCCGGTAAGAGTGGTATTCTCTTCTGCGATAGGTACATCTCTGTTAATTACTTTTGCCATATGTTCTACATTTTATTATTATGCTATAAAGACAATAAAAAATAGAAAAAGTTCTCCGTGTTAATGAAGTTTGATACTATTAGATAGATTTTAAAGCGGTATTTCAAGTTATATTTCCGAAAGCAGTGAACTAAATGCCGTTTCAAATGTATAATACAGAAATATCACCATTAAAAACGAATGTCATGAGATTGAAAACTCCCAAACCGATACGGCTTATTGCCCTTGCCGGCATAGCCTTGTTTATAGACAGTTCTGTTTCCATTCCCTCTGTCAGCGTAAAGGACTGGACCGAAATAGACGAAACAGGTAACCCACTTTATCCACTACCCAAATAACAACTCTTATGCTTACACAATTTTTAAATCTACTTGCTACTATCATCAGCGTCATCAGTTTGCTGATCGTAACTTATGGCGCGCTTATTGCCATTATTTCTTTCATTATCAATGAACTGAAGAGAGTAACCGGAGCTTACACCCCGACCAATATCCGAAAGTTGAGAGCCGTGTTCGGCACTTACCTGCTATTGGGGCTGGAGTTCCTTATCGCTTCGGACATATTGAAAACGGTATTGGAACCTACAATGAACGAACTGATTATTCTGGGAGGTATTGTCGTTATAAGAACCATATTATCGGTATTCCTCAACAAAGAAATCAAAGAATTAGAAACAGAAAATAACTAAAACATAGTGAACCAACCATCTGTAATGGCGTTTATATCATTATTAATAAAAGAAAGGAGATCGGACTTATGAATACCGAAAAAGAGAAAACTTCATCAGAAGAACAAAAAAAGGCTGAAAAAGTGCTTAAAGACAAAGTTCCCGTACAGCAAACCGGAACCTACAGCGAAGCCACCAAGAAAGAAGTGCGCGACGCAGTAAAAGAGCTCAATCCGGACATGAGCGGATTGGATAGGGGTTAACAGCCCCTATCTTCCCGGAAACATCAGTGTAAAGCAGCTTCCTTTCCCTATCTCTGAGGAGACTGTAATGGTGCCGCCATGCAGATTCATGATCTGCTTACATAAACTGAGTCCGATGCCGGACCCCGATGGCTTGGTCGTAAAGAACGGAACAAATACTTTGTCTATCACTTCCGGAAGAATGCCTTCGCCGTTGTCACGCACCGTGAGACTGCAAACTTTTCCGGGGACCTGTTCCAACTCTACTTCTATCTGCGGTGCAGTATTTTGTCCGCAGGACTCTTTGGCATTTTTAATCAGATTGATCAGCACCTGCTCTATCTGGGCACGATCAATGTACAGAGTGGCCCCCCTGTGTGTTGCCGCAAAATGAATGAACGAATCAGGGAAGAGTTTCCTTAGGTCGGAAAAGAGTTCGTCCACCGCTACCGATGTGCAGGCAGGAGTGGGGATACGAGTCAACCGACGGTAGTTTTCCACAAAACCGAGCAGCCCTTTACTTCTCCGATGGATGGTCTGCATGGCTTGCAACATCACTCCGTATTCTTTCTCACTGAGCCGTTCGGGTATTCCGCGTTCACTCAATGTTTCGGATAATGAAATGATAGGAGTGATAGAGTTCATTATTTCATGGGTCAATACCCGTATCAACTTCTGCCAGGCTTCCATCTCGTTACGTTCCAATACCGAATGGATGTTTTTCAGGCTGACCAACAGCCTTTCCTTATTTTGTGCGGCAAACAAAGTACATGATACCGCCATCTCTACCGAGGCTCCTTGCTGCCGGATACGTACCACCTGCGTCTCGTTCCAGGAGGTGGTCAGCCACTCCTGAGGCAACCGGGATTCTTGTCCGACCAGTGCCACGGCCGCACGGTTCATCCATTCCACCCGGCCCGAACGGTCAGTCACCACCACAGCCGTATCTACCTTATTTAAAAGGTTCTCGTAATACTGGTGCTTGATCTCTTCCTCGAGCAGGCGTCCACGGAACAACCTAAGCGTCTGAGAAAGTTCGTCCGCCAGTTCAACCATCATCTTGCTTTTAAACGGCGGCTGAAAGTTCTGCGTCATGTCATTGAAGCGGATGCAGTCTGTCAGTCGTCTCATCATGCCTGCCAATTTCATCTGGATGGAATAGAGATGAACGCCTGTAGCGATCAGCAGGATGCCCACAATCAGAGTGCTGAACCATAATTCGTAACAGAACAGCAAGTATCCTCCGATGGAGAGCACCACCAACAATAAAATGTGCAGCACCACACTGATGGAATAGCGTTTCATAAGCCCAGTTTTTCAAGTTTGCGATAAAGAGCAAAACGGGTGATACCAAGATACTCGGCTGCCCGGGTGATGTTCCCCTCGCTCAGCCGCATGGCTTTCTCTACCGCTTGCCGTTCCAGCAATTCCAGATTGAGTACCTCTTCCTCTTTCTTTTGCCGGACAGAAGAGTGGAAAAGAAAGTTCTCAGGCTTCAGCAGGGAGCCGTCACCCAAAATCACGGCACGCTCTATGGTATGCTGCAACTCGCGTACATTGCCCGGCCAGTTATACTTCAGTAACTTATTCTTTGCCTCGCGCGTCAGCCCGTGCATCTCCTTCTTATATTTGCGGGCATAGCGCTCTAAAAAGAACTCGGCCAGCAGAATGACATCGTTACCACGCTCCCGTAGAGGAGGAATATGAATTTCTATCGTATTGATGCGATAGAGCAGATCCTGACGGAAATTACCTTCATCCACCATTGCCCTGATATCGGCATTCGTCGCACAGATCAGGCGGACATCGATAGGTACCGACTGAGTAGAGCCTAACCGGCTGATCTGCCTTTTCTCTATCGCAGTGAGCAGTTTCGATTGCATAGGGAGCGAAAGGTTACCTATTTCATCCAGAAACAGAGTACCCCCTGTCGCCACTTCCATGCGTCCCGCCTTTGCTTTGCGTGCGTCGGTGAAAGCACCTTTCTCGTATCCGAATAATTCGCTTTCGAACAACTGTTCGGGAATACTGCCCAGGTCGATCGTTACAAACGGTTTACCATATCGGGGAGAACAACGGTACAGCAAGCGGGCAATCACATCTTTTCCGGTACCGTTTTCACCCAGAATCAGGATATTGGCATCCGTCTCGCTTAACTTGTTGATGGTTGAAAACACCTCTTGCATAGCCTCCGATTCACCGATAATCTCATTTTCCGGTCCACCCTGTCCGCTCAGCACTTCTACCTGCTCCTTCAGCATATTCACTTCATGACGTGACTGCCGGAGTTTCATGCCCGAAGAGAGTGTAGCCAGCAGTTTCTCTTTTTCCCATGGTTTGGGGATAAAGTCCGTTGCACCTGCTTTGATGGCACGCACAGCCTTGTCCGTATCGGCATAAGCCGTCATAAAAATCACAATGGCCTGCGGATCGATCTTCAGAATCTGTTCCAGACTCTCAAATCCTTCCTGCCCACTGATGGCATCACGACTGAAGTTCATATCGAGCAAAATGATGTCCGGACCGAACGTGGTCATGAAGTATTCGATGCGATCGGGAGTAGTAGCCACCTTAATCTTCTCAGTATAAGGTTCGAGCAATAGATTGAGGGCGAACAACACATCCTCGTTATCGTCTACAATTAATATTTTTCCAAGCTGTTCCATGTTATATTACGAGCTAATTTACTTTCCTTTAAAGGATAAGATATACCAGTTGTACAACTCGTTGTGTACCAGTTGTACATCTCGTCATGCACCAGTTGTACAACTCGTCGTGTACCGGTTATACATCTCGTACATCTTATCTTACCATGTAATGATGCTAAAGTAAGCCGGATATATTCACTTACCTTTAGCCTGAGGGCAAAGGTACATATTATATCCATGTGTTGTGTGTGCTAATTCGCACTATTTTTGTGCGTATATGCACACGAAAGCAATAGGGAATAAAGATGCAAACTATTAATAAACAAAATATTACACGTATGGCACGGCTTTTGAATGGTTTATAGAAAAAGAAATGCACAATGAACTTGAAAACGATACTTATCATTGCCGGATGCAGTTATATCTTTCCGGCAACTGCACAGGAACGCACGATGGAGCTCTCGCTGGACGAAACCGTAAAGCTTGCCAAGCTTCAGTCACCCGACGCACAAACCGCACGCCACAGTTTCCGCTCAGCCTACTGGAACTATAAATATTACAGGGCGAACTATCTGCCTGCCTTGAGCCTGACCTCGGACCCGAACCTGAACCGGGCTATCAATAAGGTAACACTGGGAGACGGAACCGTGAAGTTTGTAGAACAAAACATGCTCAGCACCGACCTTACTCTGAATTTAACACAGAACATTCCATGGACCGGCGGTTCACTGTTTGTGGAAACGGCAGCACAACGAATGGATATCTTCAGCGACCACACGACAGCCTGGCAGACTTCACCTATTAATATAGGCTATCGTCAGTCGCTCTTCGGATATAACAGCCTGAAGTGGGATCGCCGCATCGAACCGGTCCGCTACCGGGAAGCAAAGAAATCGTATGTAGAAACACTGGAACTGGTAGCCACGCGTGCTACTCAAAAATTCTTTAACCTTGCCACCGCACAGAGCAATTACGAAACCGCCACTACCAATTACGCTAACGCAGACACACTCTATCAATATGCCCAGGGACGCTACAACATCGGTACCATCACCGAAAACGAAATGCTGCAACTGGAACTGAACAAACTGACCGAAGAAACCAACCGAATGAATGCCCGTATCGAGATGGACAACTGCATGCAGGAGCTACGCTCGTATCTGGGCATTCAGAGTGACGAGGAACTCAAGGTGAAAATCAACGACCACGTACCCGACTTCAGTGTAGAACTGCACGAAGCCTTATTACTGGCCAACGAAAACAGTCCGGAAATACAAAACATGATACGCCGGAAACTGGAGAGCGAAAGCAACGTGTCATACGCCCGTGCCAATGCCGGACTGAAAGCGGATATTTATCTGCGTTTCGGCCTGACACAAACTGCCGACAAGCTGGGAAGCGCCTACAAGAGGCCATTGGATCAGCAGTACGTCAGCCTGAGTGTAGCACTACCCATCCTCGACTGGGGACGGGGCAAGGGCAAAGTGCGCGTGGCACGCTCCAACCGCGACCTTGTGTACACACAGGTGGAACAAGACAAGACCGATTTCGAACTAAACATACGCAAACTGGTGAAACAATTTAATCTTCAGGCCCAGCGGGTCAGAATAGCCGCGCGAACCGATGAAACAGCTCAACGACGCAGCGACGTGGCCCGCAAACTTTATCTGCTGGGCAAGTCTACCATTCTCGATCTAAACGCTTCCATCACCGAGAAGGACCAGGCACGCCGCAACTACATAACGGCTCTTTACAACTACTGGAGTCTGTATTACACGTTGCGCAGCCTTACTCTTTTCGACTTTGAAGGCAAAACGCCGCTTACCGAGAATTATGACCTGCTGATAGACTGACCGGAATTATAAACTACAAATCGAAAAAACAAAATAATATGGATATTAAAATTGAAAAGAAACCCTGGTACATCCGCTATAAATTCTACATAGCCGGAGGAATTGCATTTGTCGCTTTCCTTGTTTACGTCATCATTCTGTCGGCCGGGCCGCGCAAGCTCCGCATCGAGTCGGAAAACATACAGATAGCCGAAGTCAAAGATGACAAGTTTATGGAATACGTCGATGTGGAAGGATTGATACAGCCTATTCTCACCATTAAAGTAAACACCCGTGAAGCGGGAAGCGTAGAGCGTATCATAGCCGAGGAAGGCAGTTTGCTCCAGAAAGGAGATACGATTCTGACCCTCTCGAATCCGGACTTGCTGCGTAGCATCGAAGACCAGCGGGACGACTGGGAGAAGCAACGCATCACTTATCAGGAGAAAGAAATCGAAATGGAACAGAAAAGCCTGAGCCTGAAACAACAGACGCTGGAAACCAATTACGAACTGGCACGCCTGAAAAAAAGTTTCACGTTGGACAAAGAAGAATTCCGCATGGGCATCAAGAGTAAAGCACAACTCGAAGTGTCGGAAGACGAATACAATTACAAGGTGAAGAATGCCGAACTGCAACGCGAAGGTCTTCGCCACGATTCGGCCGTGACCATCATCCGCAAAGATCTGATACGAACCGATATGGAGCGGGAGCGTAAGAAGTATGAACGGGCCACAGAGCGTCTGGGCAATCTGGTAGTGAAAGCACCCATCAGCGGACAGCTGAGCTTTGTGAAAGTTACTCCGGGACAGCAGGTGGGCTCCAGTGAAAGTATCGCCGAAATCAAAGTACTCGATCAATATAAGATTCATACTTCATTGAGCGAATACTACATCGACCGCATTACCACCGGACTGCCTGCTACTGTCAACTATCAGGGTAAAAAGTATCCGCTTCGCATCACAAAAGTTGTGCCCGAGGTAAAAGACCGCATGTTCGACGTCGATCTGGTCTTCACCGGCGAAATGCCCGATAACGTACGTGTAGGTAAGAGTTTCCGTGTCCAGATTGAATTGGGACAGCCTGAACAAGCCATCGTCATCCCACGCGGTAACTTCTATCAGGCCACCGGCGGACAGTGGATTTACAAAGCCAATGCATCTAAAACCAAAGCCGTACGTACGCCTATCACCATCGGACGCCAGAATCCGCAACAATATGAAATTACCGGAGGATTAGAGCCCGGAGATTATGTCGTTACAACAGGATATGATACCTTTGGCGAGGCAGAAGAATTAATACTTAAGTAATATAAAAATGAATCGAACTCACCACAGAATGGCACAGGGTTACACAGAGATAGTTCTCTCTTAATATCTTAATAAGCAAGAGGTTAAAACTCTTTCAGACTCTGTGTTACTCCGTGGTGAATCAAACTCAAAATCATACAAACATGAAAACCATAAGGCTGGCCTGGAAGGCTCTGGCACGTTTCAGAACATATACATTCATCAATATACTGGGCTTGGCCTTGAGTCTGGCTTGTGTACTTATCATCCTCCGGTATATCCATCAGGAGGTTACCGTAAATCATTTCTGCAAAGACCTTGAAAACACCTATCTGCTATATATCGAGTACGAAGATGGAAGGCGGACAATAAGCAGTAATGAAGATAGGAATAACGACCCCAACTTTATCGATCCGCTGAACGACCCGTCTGTCCTGAAAAGTACCCGATGGATTAACTTTCCGGAAGACAGGATTACAGTAGGGAAACAGATATATAATGTAAAAACCGTAGTGACCGACAGTGTGTTTCTGCAGATATTACCCTATCCGTCCGTGTCCGGCATTTCATCTCTGAAGTCTCCGAATGACGCCATCATCACCCGGCGATTGGCTGAAAGATTGTTTGGAAAAGAGAATCCTATTGGGAAAACAATGACTTACAGCACGGGGGACATCGTCACAGTTACGGGAGTAATAGGAGAGCCGACGACGAAAAGCTTTTTAGATTTCGACCTTATTATATCCGAACGATTGCAACATTCATGGTCGCGTTTAAGCAATAGTCTGGTACAACTGATACCCGGAACGGACTTTAAGAAACTGAACGTCAAGAACGAGAAGTTTATGAAGTTAAGGTGCCATATGGATGCACCGACCCGCCTGCAGTTCTTTCCATTAAAAGATTTCTATTTCGATAAGACTGTCCGCGTTTATAATAACAATATCCGGAAAGGCAACTACAATAATATCTTAGTACTTGCCGTTGTCACCATTGCTTTGTTGATAATCGGCTTGTTCAATTTCATCAACATCTATACGGTGATGATGCTCAAGCGTGCCAGAGAGTTTGGAGTCAAAAAAGTATATGGTGCCGGCGCAAAGGATGTATTCGCACAGATTTTCACTGAAAACTTTATCCTGACAGGCATGGCTCTATGCATATCCTGGTGCATTATCGAAATAACCGGTGGCATGATGGAACATGTGCTCCGGATACCGCAAACCTCCAATACGGAATTTAGTGCCACATTATCCGTAGGAATCCTGATTCTGTTGCCATTATTGACTTCTATTTATCCATTCATCAGATACAACTACGTTTCACCTTCCGTATCTATCCGTTCGGTAAATGCGGGAGGACATTCCATCGTATCCCGTGTGCTGTTTTTATTCGTTCAATACATCATCACCTTTGTACTTATTATTGTTTCCCTCTTTTTCACGAAGCAAGTCCGCTTCATGCTGTCTGCCGATCTGAACTATACCACCAAGGACATCATTCAATGTCAGTTATACGCCGAACGCTCTTCGTATGATATAAATATATCAGACGAAGAGTGGGAGAGACGGAAGCAGAGAGAGAAAAGTAATCTGGCCTACATCAAAGAAGAGATGGATCATTCCCCGCTCTTTATCCGTTGGGAATATGGAGAGAACCCGAATCAGCTGGATGACAATTATATCAATGTGCGGAATGCACAGCGGGACGAGTTCAAGCAAGTTATTTACAGCAGCCTGAGCAATAAATATATTGAACTGTTCGGCTTTCAGCTAAAAGAAGGCCGCCTATGGAATGATTCTGTCGACCAATGGACTGATTATAAAATGATCATCAACGAATCGGCCAAATCACTTCTGGAAATAGATAATATAGAAACAGCCCTGATTCAGCCTGAAAGGAGATTGTGGTGGTCCTTGTCAAAATCCGAAGAAATGAAGAAGAATCCTCCATATCAGGTTATCGGAGTGATCAAGGACTTCAAAATCGGCCATTTATCGAAAGCCACTCCTCCGCTCTTTATCGTTTACGAAGATCCGCGGGGCAGCTACAGAGACCGGTTGATGGCACAAATCGTTCCCGGAAAAAAGCAAGAAGCCATTGCCTTCCTGAAAAAGCTGCGCGATGAAATACTGGGCGAAGGTGAGTTTGAATACAGCTTTTTAGAAGACGAGATAGCGACCATGTATCAGGAAGACAAGCGAACTGCCGAGATATACTCCCTGTTCAGTATCATTGCCATTCTTATATCTTGCCTGGGACTGTTCGGATTGTCCATGTTCGACATCCGTCAGCGATATCGTGAAATAGCACTACGCAAGGTAAACGGCGCTACCCTGAAAGAGATCTATCCGCTTCTATTAAAGAAATACTCGATTATCCTGGGAATGGCATTCATCATTTCGGCACCTCTGTCCTGGTATATCATTTCGAAATATCTGGAAGGATTCGCCAACAAAGCTCCTATATCCTGGTGGCTGTTTGCAATTGCCGCCATAGTGACTGCTTTCATATCACTGGCCACTCTGATATGGCAAATACGGAAAGCTGCCAATATCAATCCGGCCAAAGTATTGAAAGGAGAGTAATAAATTTGTATTTTTGTGCGCATGCGCACTATGATCGTGCTAATTCACACAGTGTGTTTTAATATCACAAGCACATAAATAATAGTGTTTCAACAAGTTGGCTTTTTGGCATACTTCTTGAAACACTATTTGTAAAAACAAGAACCCGAATGATACGACATTATTTTAAAATCGCTTTCCGCAATCTGCTGAAATATAAAACCCAAAGTATTATCAGCATTATCGGACTAGCTGTAGGAATCACCTGCTTTGCCCTTGCTACACTATGGATACGCTACGAGATGACATACGACACCTTTCATCGGAGAGCCGACGACATCTACCTGGTAAGAGCACAACTCACAATCACAGACGGCACGCTCAGCAACTCAATGCCTTATCCGGCTATAGAGTATCTACGGAAGAACATATCTGAGATTGAAGATATATGTGGCATATCTCCGTTCAAAACCAATCTTCGATTCAAAGACAAGGGTGGGGATTTATTGGCCATTGAGGTGGACTCTGCGTTTATACGCATGTTTGATGTGCGTATCCTGCAAGGCAATGTCAATTTTCTAAAGAAAAAGAGCAACGAGATAGCCATAACCGAAGCGGTAGCGAAAGAATGGTTCGGCAACGAAAGTCCTCTTGGAAAAGAGATTGAGTTGGGAAGCCGGCCATGTAAAGTGTGTGCCGTTGTCAGCGGATGGTCGCAACATTCAAATCTTTCATACGGGGCCTTGCTTCCGGCACGCCACCATCCAAGCTGGCAAAGCAATTCAGCACAGATATTTGTCCGCATCTTGCCGGATACCGACAAATCAGCTCTTCAAAAAAGGATAAGCAGCCTCGATGCTTCCTCACAGGAGAAAGAGAGTACATTAGGTAAATTGAATTTTACCCCGATTACTTCGCTCCGCTATTCTGATTATCTGCAAAAAGACGAGATCGTTATTTCATTCAACTACATTCGCTATTTTGCAATGGCAGGAGTATTGGTCATTGTATGTTCATTATTCAATTATCTGACCCTGTTTGTCAGCCGTCTTCGAATGCGCGGTCGTGAACTGGGACTCCGAAAGGTTTGTGGATCTACCAACCGTTCGTTGTTCGCATTGCTATCTGTCGAATACCTGATTGTCTTGCTAGCCGGTTCTCTGCTGGGCATGGCTTTCATCGAGGCCTGCTTACCCCATTTCATAGAACTGGCTCAGATATCAGAAGCTACCCCGCTGTATACAGAAGTCATCATTTACATACTGGCAGTCATCGTTTTATCTTTCGGTATTTCACAAATTCCTCTATATTACTTCAGAAGCCGTACGTTACAGAGTAGTATTCGCAATAAAAAAGGAAGTCCCCAGCGCGGAATATTCCGCCGGCTCGGACTGATAGCACAATTGATCATCAGTCTGGGCTTCATCTTCTGCACCACTATCATGATGAAACAACTCTATTATCTGAAAAACACAGATCTGGGAATAGAACGCCACAATATAGGCAATGTTGCTGTCTGGATGAAAGGAGATATTAATGAATGGAGTTCTAAGATCGCCAATTTACCTATGGTGACTGAAGCTCTGCCTCCTCACTACTTCCCGATAGTCCCTACAGGACCTATGATGTATACAGATATTAACGGCTGGGACGGACTCAATGAAACCACTGATGAAACATATTCCGTCGGCCTGATACCTTCGGGCAAAGAGTTCTTCGACTTTTATGGATTGCAGTTGACAGAAGGGGAGTGGCTATCCGAAAAGAACTCTCCCGGAGATGTCATCATTAATGAAACGGCAGCACTGACGTTCGGATGGAGAAATCCAGTAGGAAAACAGTTCTACTCAGAATATGAACACAATCGGACATATTATACAGTAGTAGGAGTGGTGAAGGACTTCAGCTACCTGCCACCCACTATCGCTCCACGCCCTCTCGCCTTTGTCCGCACTGAAGAGCAGAAATATCTATGGTCTCGTGCCAGTATTCTTTTTAAGTTTACGGAAGGGAGCTGGGAGGCCTGCAAAGATACGATCCGGAAAATGAAAGAAGAAGATTTTCCCTCTTCGTTCTTGAGACTTTATAACGAGGAAGAGGAGTATAATAAATATCTGCGTTCCGAAAGTGCGTTGATGACCCTGTTGGGGATCGTTTCTATCGTATGCGTCATTATCTCTATTTTCGGCATCTTTTCGCAAGTAACTTTGTCGTGCGAACAAAGACGCAAAGAGATCGCTATCCGCAAAGTGAATGGAGCCACCATAGGAAGTATCCTGCAGATGTTCATCAAAGAATATTTCGTCCTTTTGCTTGTCGCGGCTCTTATAGCATTCCCGGCAAGCTATGGAATGATGAGAGTGTGGATAGAAAGTTACGTCAGACAAACTTCCACCCCATTTTGGATATATATCGTCCTGTTTGCAGGTATCGGTATCATCATCGTCATCAGTATCTTCTGGAGAGTGTGGAATGCAGCCAAACAAAATCCGGCGGAAGTAGTAAAAACAGAATAAAAAAGGATCTAATAATATGATACGACATTATTTGAAAATTGCATGTAGGAATTTGCTGAAATACAAGACTCAGAGTATCATCAGCATCCTAGGATTAGCTATCGGATTTACCTGTTTTGCGCTTGCTGTCTTATGGATACATTACGAAATGACATACGACACCTTCCATGAAGGTTTTGACCGTATTCATTTGGTGTATCAGAAATCGGCATTAAGTGACACAGGCGTTACAACAACAATTCCATATCCGGTATCCACTTCTTTAGAAAAGCAGTTTCCGGAAGTGGAAGATGCCTGCGGTTTTCTTTTTTATGAACAGGAAGTGACAGTAGACGATGGCGCTATCCGGCAACTGTATGAAATCAATGCAGACTCTTGCTTCATGCATATGTTCGGGATACAAGTACTCTCCGGCAGCCTTGATTTCCTGGAATCGGAAGAGCGGATAGCACTGACAGAGCATGCGGCCAAGGAACTTTTCGGTACGGAAAATCCGATCGGGAAGGAAATCAAACTGTATGGTGCCCCTAAAACCGTATGTGCGATCGTCAACGGATGGAACCGTCATACCAATTTACCTTTTTCTATTTTAACGGGAGGAATACGTCAATGGCATAATGCATGGTATCACGGAGGATTCCATGTATTTATAAAATTGCACAAAGAAGTAAATGCCGAAACTTTTCAGAAAAAACTGGAACAAACGAAACTCGAAGCAGACGGCAAGGGCGGCATACAGAATCTGATGGTTATGCCCATCAGTAAGTGCCACTATACTGTACTGGCCGACCAAAATGCCATCCAGTTCAGCTATATCCTATTCTTCTCGATTGTAGGCGGATTAGTTATTCTTTGTTCGCTGATCAACTACCTGTCTTTGTTTGTCAGCCGTTTACGGATGCGAAGCAGAGAATTGGCATTACGCAAAGTATGCGGTTCATCAGACCTCCATCTGTTCATCCTGCTTGTTACAGAATATCTGCTGATCTTGTTGGCCGCAGGACTTATGGGAATGGCCCTGATAGAATTGGTATTGTCTCCGTTCAAAGAATTGTCGGGAGTAAAAGAAGGAGATGTTTACTGGGAATCTTTTTTATACTTCGCCCTCGTCATCGGATGTTCTCTTGCCACATTCCTGCCTGTAACTTTCTACTTCAACAAACAAACGCTACAAAGTAACATACAGCAAAAGACCGTAAACAGATACGGGTATCTGGGACGTAAGATAAGCATTGTTTTTCAACTTTCTATCAGTATCTGCTTTATCTTCTGCATCAGTGTCATCATGAAGCAACTCTATTATCTCAGCACCACAGATATTGGTATAGAACGCAAAAATATAGCGACTCTAAGCATGTATCCGCAAAACAATCTATTGCCTGCCGCTGATAAAATAGAGCAGTTTCCTTATGTCACTCAGGTTCTGAAAGGACACTTTTCGCTGCTACCCAAAACTGCATCCATGGCTATGCACTTCAAGGATTGGGACGGAAAACAACCCGGAGATGCAGAGATCGATATGGAAGTACTGATGGAAAGTGAAGAGTTAGCACAGTTCTACGGCATCCGCCTTTTAAAAGGAAAGATGCTGAAAGAAGGAGAGAGGGATGCCGGCACTATTGTAATCAATGAGGCAGCGGCCAAAGCACTCGGATGGAATGATCCGATTGGGAAAAAACTAATCAGACCCAACGGAACAGGGACAACCGTTATCGGTTTGGTAAAAGACTTCCATACGACATCGCCTACCACTCCCATAAAACCTATCGCATTTATAGCCAAAGGCTTTTCCGGATTCGACCTGGGCAAAGGTGATGTACTGATAAAGTATAGAGAAGGCGAATGGCCCAAACTTAAAAAAGACATTGAACAGCTATGTCAGAAAGAATATCCGGAAAATAAAATCAGATTATCCAATATGGAGGAGACCTATGACAACTATCTCAAATCGGAGCAGACCCTTTTGAAACTACTGAGTCGTGTAGCTATTGTCTGTATTCTGATTGCTGTATTCGGAGTGTTCTCTTTAGTGACATTGGCATGCGAGCAACGGCGTAAAGAAATCGCTATCAGGAAAGTAAATGGTGCAACACTTGGCAACATCCTTTCGATATTTATAAAAGAGTACCTGATATTGTTACTCTGCGCCTCGTTCCTTGCTTTCCCGGTCAGCTACATGATCATGAAAGCATGGCTGGAGAATTATGTCGAACAAATCAGCATAGGCGTTTCGATGTATGTCACTATCTTTACGGGAATCGGTATCATCATAACCGCCTGTATCGGCTGGAGAGTATGGAAAGCCGCCCGTGAAAACCCGGCGGAAGTAGTAAAAACAGAATAAAAAAATCTAATAATATGATACAACATTATTTTAAAATTGCATGTAGAAACCTTTTAAAACATAAGGTACAGAATATCTTAAGCATTGTAGGCTTGTCTATCGGTTTTACAGCTTTCTTGTTAGGCGGGTATTGGCATCACTGGGAATATCATTTTGATAGTTTCCACCCTCAAAGTTCAAGGACTTATGCCTTGACTACCACCGGTATATTTAAAACAGCCGACGGATCTGTCGGAGAATTAAACCAGATACATCAGATGGTGGAAAAAGATCTGGTTACTTTCCCTGAAATAGCTAAAGTTTGCCATGTCAGCGAAGTAAAATACGAATTTGAGAAGGATACAAAAAGTTGGATCGGAATGAAAATAGACTCCACTTTCTTTGATATCTTTCAATGTAAACTGATCGAAGGGAGCTATTATAAAGTTCCATTTAACGTAAATCATGTGATTCTGACTCAAAAAATGGCCAACTTCTACTTTGGTGACAGTAGTTGCGTAGGGAAAGAGTTGAAAATCAACGACAAATTATCATATACCATTGCGGGAGTAATGGAAAATTATCCCCAAAACAGTGATTTCAAATTTGAATACCTGATTCTGGCCACTCCATCCCCCAATCAAGTCAAAAGAAATACGACTTATGTATGGTTACACCCTTCGGCCGATGCTGCACATCTAAGTAAAAAGATAGCAGCCTACAGAGTCAAAGAACCCGATACCAAATGGAGTAAATATTCTGAATGGCGCTTTCATTTGCGTCCGTTACCCGAAATTCATACCCGCTGCTCTCCTGAGCTGAAAGGCAGGCTCCAACATATCCGGATTTTGGCTACGGCGGGAATATTGGCCTTTGCCAGTGCATTAATGAATCTGCTTGTTCTATTCATTGGCCAGCAACAACGAAAAGCGCGCTATAATGCCACTTTTTCCACTCTTGGTGCTTCCATCTACAGTTTGATAGGGAAAAACTTACTTGAATTGACCCTCCCCCTGTTCATAGCATTTTTGCTTTCAATGGCATTTATCGAATTCCTGTTTCCGTTTTATAAGGATTACACCAGTTTGGTAGCAGAGAGCAGTAGCTATTATAATGGAGTCATCCAGAGTATCACCCGGCAAGAAGTACTGAAAGCATCCTATTGGATTTATCCGTTATGCTGCCTGATATTTCTGGTTTTAAGTACGGTTCCCATCGTCGGTCTGCTGAAACGAAACAGTCGGGGAACTTCGCTGGCACTTAGAAACGGATTGATAATCGGACAAATCTTCATCGGCTCTTTATTCCTCCTGACTTCTTGCATGTTCTACAGTCAGTACCGATTCATGAGCCGTACAGACAAAGGACTGGTCACCGATCACATCTGGCAGATCGACCTCGGATTCGATGCAACCTACAATACTGATTGTACCCCTTTTATAGAAGCACTAAAACAAAACTCAGCCATCGATGACGTAACGGCCCTGACACAGCCTCTCCTTGTTTTAAGAGGAGAGTGGTATTGCAGTTTTATCACTCAATTTCCCATAGAGGGACGTAATAATGTAGATGAAGCAACAGAAGATAATTGCATCGTTGTGCAAAAGAATTTCCTTTCCTTTTTCGGAATGAAGATGAAAGAAGGAGAATGGATACAGGATCAGGGGACAAGAGATATAGTTATCAACGAAACCGGTGCCCGCGAACTCAACATTCCTTCACTGACAGGACGTCTTATACTCAGTGATGACGAAGATTCGGAGAATCATGCAGTACCCACCAGAATCAGCGGTATTTTACGTGATTTCTACTACTGTCCGATGCAGTACCCGCTGTCGAAGGTCTTCTTTATGTATCAAAACAATGCTGATGCAGCAAGGGGGTACAATGGATTCAGGTATTTCTATATAAAGGTACATCCGGATAATGAAAAACAAGCACTGCAATACGCCAGGAGAATCTATTCTCAATACAGCAAAAAAGAAATCTCCGAGGATATGCAGATCATTCAACTTTCCACCTTAATGGAACTGTTCAATCGTCCGGAAAAGACGATGTTCCGTATCTTCCTGTTATTGGCAGTACTCTGTATCCTGATTTCTTCTTTCGGCGTTTTCTTCCTGGTATCGCTCTCTACCGAACAGCGTAAAAAAGAAATAGCCATCCGAAAGGTAAACGGAGCACAATTTTCAGATATCCTATACTTATTTCTGAAAGAATATTTATGGCTGACACTGGTCAGTAACGCAATTGCTCTGCCTTTAGGATATTTATTTATCAAAAGGTGGTTGGAAACCTATGCGTACCATACTGATATTCACGGATGGCTGTTTGTATGTGTATTCCTCTTCACCTGCATCATCGTTATTCTCTCGGTCATGCGACAAGTGGTAGTAGCTGCCAAAATCAATCCGGCGGAGTCGGTGAAAAGTGAATAAATGATTGCAGTGCGTATTCGCACTGCAATCGTGCAATATCACACAGAAACAGAGATAACAGAGAGATCCTAACAATCAAAGATACAATCATTTAGCAGTTTGGCATATTTATTGAAACTATAAAAGAGAAGTTTAACGGTAAAACACACGGTATTTACACAACAATAATTAAAACGAAGAAATCAATATATCTATGATACTACATTATTTAAAGATTGTTTTCAGGCAGATGGCTAAACGCAAAGCACAAACTGCTATATCTATATTGGGAATCACTGCCGGTTTGCTCTGTTTCAGTGTATGCAACTATTATAATCGTATTTTCAGTACAGGTAACAAGGATTTGGCAACTTACGAAAATCAAGCAGAAATATGCATAAAAGAAAGATCTTACCAAGTAAATATTCCGATAGAGGATTTTGAAAAGAAAATAGGTAAAGACAAATTTGAAGCAGTTGCTTTTTATGTAAATTCTTCATCTACAATCACATTAGATGAAACGGTATATTGTAAAGTGGACAAAACAGAATGTAATGCTGATTATTTCAAAGTATTTCCTACAGAATGTATAGACGGCTCCTTAAAACAGTTTGGTATTTCGGGTAACGAAGCTGTAGTAACGACTGAGTTTGTCAAACAATTCTGTGGAGGCGTCCCGCCGCTGGGAAAAACGATCCTTGACCAGAGAGGCAAAATACATACCATTATTGCCGTTATCAAGCCCTATCCGGCAGGGATGAATAATTATCACAGCAGCTACGATGTTTTTCTTCCACTACCTGAAAATGCTTCATTTGGGATACACAAACTACTGCTCAAACGCCCGGAAGATGCCGAACACATTTCACAATTACTGCCTAAATTGGGACTTTTTCCCAACCATCCGGAATGGATACCACAAATAGTGCTGGATAGCCAGACAGAACATAAGGCAGGCGCTGAATTATGGGTGGCTATTTTGGGGCTATTGGTTTTATTGGTAGGCATGATCAACTATTTCTCATTCAGTATAGGAGCATTTGCCAACCGTTACAAAGAGATCAGTCTACGTAATACGCTGGGTTCTACTTACTGGGGACTTTTCATATTGCTATTCCTTGAACAGGCTGTCATCATCCTGATCTGTGGAATAATTACCCTGGCCATTACTGAGAGCTTGCTACCTTGGTTTATAAGTACATTTTCTAATGAAATACAAAGAAACTTATACATAGATACACATCGATTGTGGGTTTATGAATGTCAATATATAGGAGGCTTGTTGCTTATCAGCTTACTGATCTCATTCATCTCTTCCTGGCACATTGCCCATAAGACAATAGCGCAAGGATTGAGGGGGGGGACAACTACCGGACAACGTCACATAATCCGTAACACGTTACTGAGCGTCCAGCTACTCTTCTCTTTTCTATTCATTGTAGGTACAGTCGGCATCCGTATGCAAATGAAAGAATACGATCTCTCAGCCAATCCCAATCTGAGCACAGAGGTAAAAAAAGAAATTATGGTAGTAAATATAGGCAGATACGATCGTATTCGAGAGCATCAACCGGAACTGATAAACTTCCTGCGCTCACGCCGTTGGAATGCCGAAACAGCCTACACTAACAGGGATTACAGCCAAGAGTATGGATTTACCGAACTCTGCTTCGTTTCGGATGATTTTTTTAATTTAATGAACATCAAATGCCATCACAAACCGGGAGAACCTTTTTGTTACGTAAACGAACAATTATACCAAACTTTGCAAGCTGATTCTACCTCCGAGTCTTTTCGCTTTCAAAACCAAGTATATCCGGTTAAAGGTTTAGTCCATATAGGTCCCGATTCTCCAAGTGCAAAGCAATTGGCTCTTTTACCACTTTCTGCCATGAATGACGAAATCGGGAAAATATATATACGATTGGTCCTTGATGCTCCTCGCAAGGAAGTAAAAGCAGAAATGAGCAAGGAGATGAATCAATATCTACCACAGAACGAACCTTTCGAGTTCATCAGTTTATATGAGGAACAAACCGGATTAGGAACTATCTCGGTGATGTGGCTGTTCGTTGTCTGCTCTTCCATTTGCTTAGTGATTACGGTACTTGGCGTTTATGGAGCTATCAGCATTGACACTATCCGTAAACAAAAAGAAGTTGCCATCCGTAAAATTAATGGTGCACGTTTACCGGACATCTATTGGTTGTTTGCTAAAAATTACCTGATTTTATTTTTAATAGCTTCGGTAATAGGAGGTTTAATTAGCCTCTTCGTCATGGTCATCGGCAGCCAGCATCGAGTCATATTGTTTGATTATGCCGATCCATGGCTTTGGATGGGTCCCCTCATGCTATTAATAGGCATAATAACAGCTACAATCAGCTGGCAGATATATTATATTGCACGGACTAATCCGGCAGAAGTAATTAAAAACGAATAAATCAGAGAAAATGAACTATATGATACAGCATTATCTCAAAACAGCAATACGCAACCTGCTGAAGTATAAGACACACAGCATTATTTCTGCCATTTGTCTTTCCGTTGGTATGACTTGTTTCAGCATCATCCACTTTTTTATCAATGAAATAGATGGAGCATCACGTAACATGCCCAATTTCGAACAAAGGATTTCAATCCGGATGATCAATTCCAACCATGAAGTAGGAGGATGGGGGTGGAGTCTCAATTCTTCTGAGATCCAGACCCTGACAGAACATCCCATACCGGGTATTAAGCAAATCTGCTTCCACTCTTTCCAAAGAGAAGCCGAAGTTGTATTCATCAATAGGGAGCAGGAAGAAAAGCCTTACATTATTTCATATATGGATACTGATCCTAATTTCTTTTCACATTATAATGCATCCTTCTTATATGGCAATGTTCTTCCCACAACTCCGGAAGAAGTTGTGTTGTCCGAAAGTTGTGCCCGTAAAGTATACGGAAAGAGCAACCCGGTAGGCACATTACTGAAAATAGTCAAGTTGAAGGAAAGCGAAAAAGATAAAAGCACATACTATAAAGTTGTCAATGTTATCAGGAATCTTCCCAAAACACTAAATGTTGAAACAGATATCTATTTCTCTCATTTGAGAGAAGAGAACAGACAACAAGGATACATCACAGAAGGTACACTGGAAACAGCAGACGGATTGAATAAAGCCAATGAAAGCCTAAAGGGGATAACAACTCTTCATAATAATGAAATGGCATATTTCATTGCGAACAAAGAAGCTGACTCGTATCACGATCCGCAGCGAATGATAGGCATAGCATTCATTACCTTCTTATCCTCTCTGATTCTGTTATCGGGTATGATAAACTTTCTAAAGTTCATCATACAGTCATTCTACAACCGTAATCGTGAACTGGCCCTGCGGAAAAGTCTGGGTGCCAGCCCCAAAAGTTTATTTGCCCTTCTATTCACCGAAGCTTTCTGGATGCTGACATTTTCTTTATTGCTCTCGCTGGTCTTATCCGAATGTACCTGTTTACTACTGACAACCTATATTCCGCCCAAAGAAATGATTCCAATAGATATCCAAACTCTATATGGCATTCAAGTTAAACTTTATATAGGGCTGTTACTGATCTGCACCCTTGTAATGCTATATCCCATCCAGCGTTTGCAACGGTCCGGTCTTGCCAGGCACATGAAAACTAACAGCCACCGGCACCTCTTTCGCAACATCATGATGTGCGTACAGCTATGTGTATGTATCTTTTTTCTGGGTATGAGTATCGCTATACATTTATTCAATAGTGTAGGAAGCGTTTTGTACCTTCCTCTATCAGACAAAGAAACAAATTCCACGCTTTGCCTTGAAATGAATAGTGTTACTCTCGGCAAAAATAAAGATGCGATTTTATCACAAATAAAGATGTTGCCGGGAGTGGAAAATATCAGTTCAGCTTTGATGAGCGGCAACTATAATTCGTTTCTGACCAGTGACTATGAGTCTGCCGATCACCGTACTCTCACTATCAGAGTCAGACAAGGAGATCCCAGTTACTTCCAGTTCTTCCGGATTCCTTTCCGGGGAGAGATCGTCGAACCTCATACAAGTAACGTGGTTTACATCAGCGAAGCCTTTCAAAAGCAGTTGGAAAATGATTCTGTAAGCGGAAATGTAAAATTAGGTAAAGAGAACTATCGGATAGCAGGTACATACAAGGCTTGTTACGGGGAGAACATTTCAGAACACAATCAATACAATATTTCTGTTTTCTTCCCGACTGAAGAGGCATCCGTAATTTATATCCGTTTTCGTGACGATATCAGTTTTGGTAAAGCCAAATCAGAAATAGAAAGGGTATGCCGTAATTACGTCCCAGAGTCATTGCCACTCGATATACAACGACTGGATATAAGAAGAAGTACAACACAAGGTATCAGAGACCTGATGGGCGATGCCTCACTGCTATTAGGCATCATAAGTGCTCTTCTGGTTATACTGAGCATATACTCAGCTATCTCTATGGACACAGTCAGCCGGCAGAAAGAAGTTGCTATTCGCAAAATAAACGGTGCAACTCCGAAAGTAATTGCTTTGATGTTCGGAAAAGCATATATAATCCAATTCATACTGGCCTATACCATCACTTATCCATTATTAAGGTTGCTTGTGATAGACATAACCAAGGATAGCCCGATCAGCAGTATTACCGGATTTACATGGGGGATTTACCTCTTCATTCTGATAGGTTTACTTATCTTTGTAACAACAGCCTATAAAATCTACAGAATCATGCATCTCAATCCGGCAGAAATAATAAAAAACGAATAATAATATAAACTCTTAAAAAATTACGATTATGATTAAGACAATCAATTTGCAAAAAATCTTCAAGACCGAAGAAGTTGAAACATGGGCATTAAATAACGTCAGCGTAGAGGTAAAAGAGGGCGAATTTGTCGCCATCATGGGACCTTCCGGTTGTGGAAAATCTACTCTTCTCAATATTCTCGGTTTACTGGATAATCCTACAGGAGGAGAGTATTATCTGAACGGAAAAGAAGTATCCAAATATACAGAATCGCAGCGCACCAATCTCCGCAAAGGAGTTATTGGCTTTGTATTCCAAAGTTTCAATCTGATTGATGAACTGAATGTATATGAAAATATTGAATTGCCCTTACTCTACATGGGTATTCCGGCCTCTGAACGTAAACAACGAGTGGAAAAAGCAATGGAGCGCATGGCCATTACCCATAGAAGCAAGCATTTTCCACAACAGCTTTCCGGAGGTCAACAACAACGTGTTGCCATTGCCCGCGCCGTAGTAGCCAACCCTAAACTGATTCTTGCCGATGAACCTACCGGTAATCTTGACTCTAAAAATGGTAAAGAGGTTATGGGACTATTGAGCGAATTGAATAAGGAAGGCACTACCATCGTTATGGTAACTCACTCTCAGCATGATGCAGGTTTCGCAGACCGGGTAATTAATTTATTCGATGGTCAAGTTGTAACAGAAGTTACTATTTAACACTCCTCAGACAGAATTACTCAGATTAACACGGATACGCAATTAAAAGAGATGTACCCGGTAAATCTGAGTAATTCTTGATTCATTTTACTTCTTGACACATTTGCATAATTGAGTGCTATATTCATGCAAATGACTTCCATATCACCTTTTACAAATTTGCATTGAATATGAAAACACAATTCTTCACATTGTTCTTCACCATTATATGTTTATCACTCCAAGCACAACAACCCTGTATTATTGAAGGAAACATCAATGGGATTCCTGATGGGACCGTTATCAGTTTGATGCGTCAACAGGGAACAGGTATGAAACGAATTGCCAACGATACAATCGATAATGGAAAGTTTAAGTTCATTATACATACTCTTAATAATCAGACTGAAGCTTTGAGAATAGTAAGTAAAGGAGAAGGCTTTCCCAATACATGGCTGGACGTATATGCCTCTCCGGGAGAAACGGTATCCATCATCGGCAGTGATAAACTACTCCGTACATGGAATATAGTAAGTAACATCAAAGAGCAGCAAGAAGAAAATCAATACACAAATGAGGGTTTCCGCAATTTGACAGACCAAAGACAACGATTACAAGCTTTATCATCAGATATGTGGAAAAAGATAGCTATATCGGATTCACCTAAAGAGAAAATACAAATGACGGACAGCATCCAAAATATACTGTATCCCCAACTAGACTCCCTCGAGCTGTTACTGTCCAAAGAAGAAATCAATTTAATGAAGAATCTTCCTGTTACCTCTATTTGGCTAGATCATTTGGAAGCATTAAGCCGTCAATCTGTCTATCTAAAAGGCTTTCCTATCTCAGAAGCTCAAGTATTGTATCAGCAACTAACATCAACACAACGCAACTCACAAATAGGAAAAAAGATAGAAGCTTGTTTAACGCCTACAAAAGCTAAGATAGGTGATGACATGCCGGATACCGAGCTGTCAAATATCGATGGAAACCACCACCGTCTATCCGATTATAAAGGAAAATACCTTTTACTTGATTTTTGGAGCAGAAGTTGTGGACACTGTATTGAATCACTTCCTGAGATGGAAATCTTATCCGATATGTGGAAAGAAAAAGTAACTTTTATCGGTATAAATATTGATGATGAGAAATCATGGAAAGAATTCTCTCAAAGAAAGAATATCAAATGGATCGACCTAAATGATCCCAAAGGGGCATTCGGATTGTATATCCGTTACAAAGCAAATGGCACTCCCTTTTATGTACTTGTAACGCCTGATGGAAAAATTACTGATATTTGGTACGGATATAATAAAGATAGCCTCTCCGAAAGACTGAAACAAGGGATAAAATAAGATATGTCACGGTATACCGTGACAAGAATCGTCCCCATGTAAAAAAGCAAGAAAATAAACATCGATTTTCTTGCTTTTCTGCTTTTTATTACCGAATATTGCTATCATTACAACCATAACAATTACAAATGATATGAAAAACACACATGTACTTCTTATAAAATTTAAAAATAAAATATCTGATGATGAAGTTCAATTCTTTAGAAGTTCAATTATACAAAAACTGGGTGACCAGCCAGATATATTATACCACAATCATGTAGAGAAAAATAAATATCGCTACTCTTATCCCTTAATACAATACAAGAATATCGAACAACAAGCAACAATCGTATGTATTGATCAAGGAACAAAAGCAATTGAGAAATTCTTTTCACAATGTGATTTCAACTTTCAACTGGGAAATAGAAAAGTCAATATGAAGTTTGCCTCTGTAACTCCTTACAAACTATTGATTGAACGACAATCAAAAATGATAAATTATCATATTCATAACTGGTTGCCTTTAAATTCGGATAACTACAAAAAGTATCAAAATATTAGCATTCTTTCAGAAAGAATTAATTTTCTGGAAAAGATTTTGATAGGTAATATATTATCATTTACAAAAGGAGTCAATTATTTTATTGACTTTCCACTACAATGTAAACTCCTTCAACTTAGTTTTGCCAAACTAATATCTAATAAAAATATTAAATTAATGTCGTTTGATGCAGATTTCCAATGTAATCTAAATCTTCCGGATTATATTGGAATAGGCAAACATACAAGCATTGGATATGGTACGATAACTCGAAACTAATACAAAAAAGACCAAAAATGATTGAATCTATCACATCAATAGGAATATTCATTGACGGAGGATATTTCACAAAAATAAATCAGGCTCTTGAGGAAAAATTGTCACTGAATATCGACATAACCTTTTTCTTTAAATTTATAAAAGAGAAAATAGCCTATGAATATAATTTAAACACTGAATTCTGTCAAATAACAGAAAGTCATTATTTCCGTGGACGGTACCGTGTTAACGATGCTAATAACAAACATTTGTTATTCAGTGAACGTAAGTTTGAAGATTCACTAATTGAAAATGATGTCATTTTTCATTACAAGCATTTACGTGAAATACAAAAGGAAGGTGAAATTAACGTTATAGAGAAAGGCATTGATGTATGGTTCGCTCTTGAAGCATACGAGTTATCACTCTTTCGAAAATTTGATTTTGTTATTCTGATTACAGGTGACGCCGATCACGAAATGTTAATAAAAAAATTAAAAGCTCTCAAAATCCATACAATTCTTTTAACATGGGATTTATCTCCAGAATCTGCAACTGCACGGCTGTTGCGGGAAGAAGCATGTAAACATATAGAATTAAGTGAAATCGCTATAGAAGATAAGGATCTAATAAAAAAGATATGCAGAAGCAAGCAAAAGAGATAAAAAAACATCTTTTCCTTTTGGGAGGACATGATTTAGAGATGCAAACTATAGTCCAGATATTGACAGATAGAAACGTCATATTCAAGGACCGTTATTTACAATGGGATAATGCGTTATTAAGTCAATACGAAGAAGAGATACAACAATATGGTAATAAAGAGCCGTTTATTATCTATGGTGTAGAATTGAAAGAGGACATCACGCCCCCCACTAACTATATTCGAATTGATCACCATAATGAATATGCTACCTATCCTTCGGCATTGGAACAAGTAGCTTCTATTCTTGATCACCCTCTCAATCGATATCAGACATTAGTTGCAGCAAATGATAAGGCTTATATTCCAGGAATGTTAGAAATAGGAGCCAGTCATGAAGAAATAAATCTAATCAGACAAGAGGATCGAAAAGCACAGGGAGTAATAGAGGATGACGAAAAGTTGGCTCAAGAAGCAATTACAAACGGAACAGAAAAAATTGGTAGTTTATATGTTGTGTTCACTACAGCGAACAAATTTTCACCCATATGTGACAGATTATATCCTTATGAAAAATTACTAATCTACACTCCGAATGAGTTAATATATTATGGAAAAGGGATAAATTCTATCCAGAAGATATTAAAGCGATACACCCCAATAAGTAATATCTTTTGGGGAGGCGGTATTAATGGATTTATCGGAACCGTACGCAACCGCCTAACAACAAATGAAATACTTAACATAGTCGAACAGATAAAACTATTAGAATTATGATATATAGTTATCACATATTTTATTTTCCATTTAAATGGGAAATTATGGGATTAGAAAATCAAGCATTTTCTGACCAAGTTAATTTGGACAACATTCAATATAACCGGAATTCTCATTGGGAACGCTCACAAAAGCCAGATCCTGGAGAAGAGGAGTCATTATATAACGAAAAGAACTATTATTATACATTTGTACACAATATATTATATGATGAAGAGCACAGTCCATTAAATCTAATTCACCATTTCGAACGCAAAGAACCTAAGCTAAGTAATCACATTTACTATTATATAAAGAAAAAAGGGCGTAATAATCCATATAAACTCATTGTAGACGCGATGAATATTAATCTATATGCTACAGGTGTCGGATTCTTGTCATTTTATCTAAAAAATGAAGATTGCACTCAAAACAGCCCGGAAGACATATTGGCTATCAATCAATATGGGCGCCGTATCATGCCCCCCTTTTTCAATGATACAAGACTACGAAATGAGATTTCAGAATACATTCGGATAGAAGGTTTAAATCAAACAGTTTATTTTGAAGATTTCAAATCATATACTCCCTATGACAGCTGGCAGCCTTCCTCGTCCATAAAAAAGCTAATTTGTGAATTAGTTACCAATTTATCAATTGACCCTATTATAGATGATCGTATGTTTGTGGCAACATGGTACAAAAACAATCAGCTATCTCAACAATTTACAAATAATGCGAAAGCTTACTTTGATAGCCAGGATCCATTTTCAGATTACTGGTATCGTTTTCTGTTTATAGATGGAAGTAATGCCACTTGCCAAAATGAGAAAATGAAAAAAGAACTATTGGAGGAACATACCTATTATCGTTGGCAACAATGGAGTTCACTTTATGGTATCAGTAAATATTCATTAGTATACCTTACTAATAATGAAGTACCCGATTACCTGATAGAATATTTTCAAACGATCTATGCACGTATGGCCGAACTAGTATTAGTTCAACGTGCTTCCATGTTAAGATTTTCCGGAGAAATCACTAAAGTAAGCCAATTATCCAATCAGGATGTAGAAGCCGTATCTAAACGGGTTAGTTCTTTATATAAAGAATATATTCGTTTCGTAAATCAAATCTATTTCCGTGAGATTACAGCTCAAGACCAAGGAATCGAAATGTACAACAAGCTTCACTCTTGCTTGCAAATGGAAAGTTATATAAAGGATTTAGATGGAGAAATAGAAGAACTGCATCAATACATTTCTTTAATGGAAGATCGGGAGCGAAACAAAAAAGCAAGTTTGCTTAATGATATTGCTACTTTATTTTTACCCATTACAGTAATTACCGGTTTTTGGGGAATGAATCAAATCAGTGAAGTGATGGAAGAAAATGGAGAACTCTCGACCGGCTTTATCATTCAATCTCTATTATTAATAATAGGTACACTTTGTGCCATATGTATAATCTATAAAAGAAAAAGAAAACTATGAATTGGAAATTAGTAGAATGTGAAATTGCACTAATCGTATCTTTGACAGTAATTGAGTGTGTGAATATGGGACAGAATTCTCCTAAAGACATTACATGTCTTACTGTGTTTTTTTGCATTATGATTGTTCTGTTGCCACTTATTGGTGTATTGCAACAATGGCATCTCTCATGTTTTCAGAATCGCCAGAAAGAAAAAGAGTATCAGGCTAAACAAGAAACTGATGAAAAGATGAAAACATGGCTACTCGCCCGTGAAGCAATTATCAAGGATAAAGAAAAAGAAGAGCTAACGAATAAGGTAAATGGACTACAACAAAAATGTGATTCCTTGATAGAAAACCAAGAAAATGAATTAAAAAAATTTTATCTTTCTATTCTTTCTATTATTGGCACTAAAGACGATCTGAAATCGATTGAGGAGAACTTCAAAAAGATGAAGGATTTCTTTGAAGAATATAAAAAGATAACTAAATAGAAAAAAGAATATTATGAATCAGTTAACCGCTATACTAAAACAACACACTCCAATGATCCATTTTCAACATAATGAATCAGGAGCAACCTTACGAGCATCAGAAGTTAAACCATTATTAGATAAATTCATTCTTACAAAACTCGGAAATGGAGATATTAGAGAAGGACGGCTTTATGCTAAAAAAAATAATTGGTTAATAGATAATGAAAAAAATTATGCATTAAATTATAAGTTAAGTATATCTCTACAAAAAAAAGTAGACTAGAATATTTAATAACTTCTAGTACATTTCCTCTACCAACTGAGCGTCCCTCTAATTTCTTTACGATCCAAAATAGTCCATATTTTGCTCAAGAAAAGTGCGTTGGTATAAATACAAACTCTACCATTATCTTAAAAAAAAGCAATAGTGACCCTCGTAAAAAAGAGGCTGAGTTTAAAGAAAAAAATTGGAGTCAAATAGACAAAAAAGGACTGGAATGGCAAGACTTTACTATAAAAATATTCTCTCTGAAAGGTGATTTAATAAATAAAATCCAAACATATTTACCAGCTTTCTTTATATGCCACAATTTTGGTACAAGAAACAACAAAGGTTTCGGTTCTTTTACTGTTGAATATATCAATAATCAAAAAAATATATGCAATGTAGAAGATACCTTGAAAGAAAATTTTGCTTTCGTATATAAGAAAAAAATAGCTTTGTCACGCCAAAGTACATTGGATTTTATCTATATCTACAATCAGATATTTTCAACAATAAAAAAGGATTACCAGATTCTAAAATCTGGATATAATTTCAGAAACGAATATATAAAATCACTTCTATTTTGTTATTTCGTTAGCAAATATCCTAATTATAGATGGGAAAAAAGAAAAATGAAGCAATTAATTAAAGCAAGAGGTTATGAATTGAAAGGCGATCATTCTCCCATTTCTGGAATAAGAGAGAACGACAACTCCTGGAATGATCCTAATCCTAATGGATATAATTATGCTTATATAAGAGCAATCTTAGGATTAGCAGAACAATATGAATTTCAATTAGAAACACCATATCAGAAAGCTATTGTCAAGATAAAATCGGCAAACAATTGTATCAGTCGTTACAAATCTCCTTTATTATTTAAAATAATAAACAACAGCATTTATTTGGTTGGTAATGAAATAAATACTGAAATACTAAATAAACCATTTCAATATAGCTATATAGAACAAACTAAAAATAAAAATATGAGAACAGGAAAGAGTGAAATAACAGAGCGGACAATGCATATAAATGAGATTGAAATGAACTATAATAATAGAATTAATTATCATTATACGCCAACCTCCTTTTCATTAATCGATTTTATGCAATATGCAATGTCTTATAAAAAAAATGGGAAAAACATTTTAAATTATATTCCTTTAAAACAATAACGCCATGAAATACATTGCAATCACTTTAGGACCAATTACCCGTACAATCGAAATGGCTGAAAGCACTAAAGAGCTTTGGGCAGCCAGTTATTTCTTCTCTTATCTTGCTAAAAAAATAGTAGAACCATTCGTGAAAAAGAATCGTACCTTTCAGCTACCTCTTATTAATGAAGAGATGCAAAAGCCCCATTGTGGTGCCGGTTTGTTTCCTGATCGATATATCTTTAAGTCTGAGCCTGGAGATTTGGAGCTGCTTAAACAACACTCAGATCAGGTATTAATAGAAATAGCCGGTCATATAGCTTCTCCTAGCTTGCCGGGCACAGCTAAAGATGTATCTCAAATATATCACTATTTAAAATCATATATTAAAATATATTTTATTGAACGCACATTAGAGTCGGACGATCCTTATGTAGTAATTCCGGCTTGTGAAAAATACCTTAATATTATTGAGAATCAAGAAACATTTCCTGAGCAGGAAGAAACCATGATATCCCATCAAAAAAGCGATTTCTTAAAATTTTTAATAACCAACGTCAACGGTAAAATATATCGAAAAGACAAAAATTCAATTCCTCGTTTTACTGGATCTTTTCTCACAAGAGATGCATTTGGTGATATGAACGGAGAAAGATTGTTTGAGTCCATCCTTGAAATATCAGCATCCGAATTAAACATAAACATCCAACAAAAAGCATTAGAAGTAATTACAGCAAACGAAAAAAACAAAGGTGAAAAATATAGCGATCAGATCTGGGATGCGGAAGAAATTATCCTAAACGACAACAAAGCACAACTGAGACCATATCATAAATATATTGCTATTATTAAGTCAGATGGTGATTCAATGGGGGAAACTATAAAAAGCATGGGAGCGTACAACATCCCTATAACCCAACTTAGTAAAGCTTTACTAAGCTTCAACATCGAATCTATTAACGAAATCGTAGCTTATGGAGGAAAGCCAATATTCATTGGTGGAGATGATTTACTATGTTTTGCACCTGTATGTTGCAATGGTAATAATGTATTCAATCTTGTCGAAAAACTGAGTACTTGTTTTGACCAATGCATAAATCAACACTTACAGCAATACATCAACGCTTGTTCAGAAGCTCAGAGGCCTTTACCAAGTCTGTCATTTGGCATTTCAATTACTTATCATAAATATCCCATGTTTGAAGCATTGCATACAACGGACTATTTATTAGAGATGGTGGCCAAAGATAACTTGTTTAAATATACATTAAGCAATAAGAATATACTTAATGAAAACATGAAGCGTTTCATTCTTAAAAATAAATTAGCTTTCTCTTTACAAAAACATAGTGGACAAATCTATCATACCGCAATGTCTAAGAAAGGAAAAAGCTATGTAAAGTTTAATATGTTACTTCAAAAGTACATACTGAAAAACAAAGATATGAGCAAGACGCAGGAATCAGAAAAGTTCCTCTCATCTGTCATCCAAATGATCAGAGCACATGCTGAAATATTACAAATCATTCTTCAGAATGAGGACAAGCGAACTGAAATGTTAAAGAACTATTTCGATAATAACTTTAATGAGTCTTGTCACCTAGGTTACACCGGTTTATTCGAAGATATCCAAACGCTTCTTTGCCTTAGATATCAAGAAAACATTCAAGATTATCAAAATAGAAATGAAATTATCCAGCAAAACACGATTCTGACATCAGATGAAAAAGAAATATTAATAGTTTCTCCTGCCATGGATGCTATCCATACGATTTTCACAGCTTTACAATTTATTCACTTCATAAATTATAATAAAGATGAATAGACACTATTTAATAACATTGACTCCGATGGATTGGTTTTTCTTTGGAGGAGAAAGAACATTGGATGATGGAAAGAGTGCAGATTATATATCGCATTCAAATAAGTTCCCTCAACAATCCGCTCTTTTAGGCATGATCCGTTACCAATTGCTGAAACAGCACAATTTACTGTCCCAATTTCCTTACACAGAGAATAAACCGACAGAAAAAGAGATAATGAAAACACTTATTGGAGAACAGAGTTTCAGGATGACCGAAAGAAAGGCTAAATCACTTGGCTTAGGCGTCATCAAACAGATTTCCCCACTCATGCTTATAGAGTGCAAGGATGATACCTCGTCACGCTCTATCTACTTTCCATTGCCATTAGACGATGGATACAAAGTATCATTTAATGAAACAAATAATGAAGACAAAGTTTTCTACAATGGAATTGAATGCCCGATTCCCAATGTTTACCCGGCTTCCGAAGAACAAGATTCCGGTAATCAAAAAAGAAAATTTTTCGATCATAAAACATACAATAATTATCTTTTCTGGTGCACCCAAGGAAATAATCAGATAAAAAAATTACTATCTGATGAAATATGGATTAGTAAAATGCAGATCGGCATTACCAAACATGTGGAAGAAGGTGAGGATAACAACAAAAGCTTTTATAAACAGGAGTTCCTTCAATTGAAAAAATCATTTATATATGCTTTTTATATCACCTTATCGGGAGAATCAGAGCTATCTTCCGATATTATACAATTAGGAGGTCAACGTTCTGTATTCCGCATGGAAGTAGAATCAATAGAAGAGAATAGCGATATACAAGAAAAATACCAAACAGCTGCTCAGTTCCTGACTCAAAGCGATCGTCTTCTAATATTGAGTCCAACTTATGTAGATAACCTAAAGGAACTTTCTGCTTTATGTAACTTTATGTGGAGCGACTCCATTGTCTTTCGCAATATTCAAACGACTAACGCAAGTAACTTTTATGGTAAACCTATCAAAAGCAGTAGTAAATACCACTTCTTAAAGCCGGGGTCAGTACTTTATTTTAAGCAAGGGAAACGCAAAGAAGTCGAGAAACTATTGATGGATTACACTTATCTTCGTTTATCCGGTTATAACATATATATATAAAAACTAAAAAACAAATCATATGACAACAAGAATGTATGTAATTAATACCTTGAGCAACATGCACGTAGGCAGTGGTGAGGTCAATTATGGAGTGATAGACAATCTAATTCAGCGTGACTCTGTCACTAATCTACCCAATATCAACTCTTCCGGTTTGAAAGGAGCTATACGCGAATATTTCAAGGAGAATGAAAATTTAGTAAGAGAATTATTCGGCAGTGCTCCCAAAGACGAAAAAACACTCCCCGGAAAAGTGCGTTTCTTTGAAGCCAACCTCCTGTCGATGCCAGTAAGAAGTGACAAGGTGCCCTTTCTGATGGCTACCTCAGACGAAGTACTTCAAGAATTGATAACCAAAATGAAGTTTTTTAATTGCGAAGAAGCCACTCAATACATATCCCATCTGTCCACATTGCTTGATAATATAAAAACACAAGCGCAAGGTACTGATTTTGCGTACGTGTTTGACCCTTTACTGCAAGGTGCAATCATTGAAGAAGTTTCTATACGGGCTACTTGCCCAAGCCACATTCCTCTTCAACCGTCTCTAAAGAAACTTTTAGGCGATAGACTGGTGATTTTATCACATAAATATTTCTCTATCCTATCCGATGACAATCATCTTCCAGTCCTGTCACGCAATAATCTTGAAAACGGGCAGAGCGCCAATTTGTGGTATGAACAGGTTTTACCGCGCTATAGCCGACTTTATTTTATGTTAATGGACGGAAATGCACAAAGTGAGTATCTGAAAAAATTCAGAGATACCCTATGTACCCCTTCTACCATTATTCAAATAGGAGCTAACGCCAGTATAGGGTACGGTTACTGCCAAATATCAGAATTATCACCTTTTTAATAAAAGCTAGAAATGAAAATCAGTAAGAAGCAAATTGAGTACGCTATTGAAGCACTCAGAGCGAACAATATTATCACCAACGACAATCAATATCCCAAGGTCTTTAAGGGATATATCTCTTCGTTTGGAGCAGCTGTCATCCAATCCGGCCTGATTCCGGCTATTATATTCTTTGAAAACGAAGATAATGATGCCAACGCTGACAGACATAAAATCATTGGAGTTTTAAAAGATATCATCAATGCTATGCGTCAGCAATATACCGTAACCGATGCAACCATACTTGTGTCAAGTCAGATTCCTGCAAATTATTCTATGGCACAGTATATCATAGAACATGGAAACACTGATCAACTGCTAAAAGAGATAACAGAAGCAGCTGTTGCCATGAAATTAGCATTAAGAATGTACAAAAGTGAATGATTATGCCTAAAAACTATACTTTACAAAACGCCTCCAATTTAGGTTGGCTATTCTATAAAGACTATTATAGACAAGAACCGAATGTAGATTTCATTTCTACACAAGGAAAAGAAAGTGATACAACTGCTGATTTTTTCAGAAAAACCAATCAGAGAATCACTGCTTATCAATTAAATTCCGAATCACCATTAGTTGCAGCATTCAACAACCATTTTGGTACACCGTTGCAACTAAAAACCATTTATCCGGGTTTAATAACAGGTAGCGGACTTCCGCATCAGACAGGTAGTAAAGGAGAATTTAAATTAGGATTTCAATTTGATTATACTACCGGACTTCCCTATATTCCCGGATCATCTATCAAAGGAACTTTGCGCAGTATGTTTCCTTTTTCATTGAAAGATAAAGGCTCTACTAAACGTATTCTACCGGAATATAGAAAAGAACGTATGGAATATATCCGAGACTTAATAATAGAAGTAACCAATATAAATGAAATTTCAGACACAGAAATTCAGGCATTAGAATATGCCATATTCACTAACAGTACTCCATCTGGCAAAACGATAGAATTCTCTCTTGAAGAAAAAGATGTCTTCTATGATGCTTTTGTTGCAGATTCAAAGGATGGAGTAATGTTAAGCGATGACTATATTACTCCTCATGGTGAGAATCCATTAAAAGATCCCAAACCTATTTTGTTCTTAAAGATCAGACCTGATGTAACAATAAACTTTTATTTCAAATTGTGTACTACTCACTTATACAAAGAAAAGGTATGTAGTTCAAAACAAATAGAAGAGATTAAAAAACAAAATGATTTCTCTTCTTCGGACTACAAAATGATTACGGCACACCAGAAGCGAAACCTATTTGAGAAAATTCTCCTTTGTATCGGAATCGGAGCTAAAACCAATATAGGATACGGACAATTAAAGAAACTCTAAATGAATTTATAATTTAAATATGCCCGATTATTATCATTCCATTACCACCCTCCATGCTCTACAGAATGCATGGAGGGCTGTGCGAGCCAAAAATGCGGCAGGAGGGATTGATGGATTCACTTTATCTCATTTTGAGAAGCGTTTGAACGATAATTTGATTGAATTACAACATGAACTTATTTCCCAAACATGGAATCCCGAACCTTACCTACGAATAGAAATTACTAAGAATGAAACAGAAAAACGTAAATTGGGATTATTGTGCATCAAGGACAAAATAGTACAACAAGCCATTAAAACAGCCATTGAACCTCAGTTAGAGAAAACCTTTTTAAATCTCAGTTACGGTTACCGCCCCAACAAAGGTCCGGAACGAGCTATCAAACGGGTCGTACACGATTTAAAGAAGTTAAAGAGTGGTTATGTAGCCAAATTGGATATAGACAACTATTTCGATACGATCAATCATGAACGGCTTTTCACTCGTCTTGCCAATTGGTTAAAAGATGATGAAACACTCAGGCTGATCCGCCTATGTATCCAAACAGGAATAGTTACTCCGCAACTGCAATGGCAAGAAATAAATAAAGGAGTACCTCAAGGAGCTATACTATCTCCTTTATTGGCAAACTTTTATCTTCACCCTTTTGATCAGTTCGCTGCCAATAAAGTCCCTATGTATATACGCTACGCAGACGATTTTCTAATCGCTACATCCACAGAAAAACAAATAAAAGAAGCTGTAGAATTAGTAAAAGAAGAATTGGAAAGCCAATTTTATTTACAACTCAATACACCGATAATACATAATTTCCATGATGGGATAGAATTTCTTGGAATCACAATCTCTGATACAGGTCTATCCATCACAGAAAAAAAGAAAAAGACGTTACAAGAGAGAATCAATTCAATCAAATTTATAAAATCGTCATTGTCCTCTCAAAGTAAAGAGACGCTTCAAGGTATAAAAAATTACTATGCCAAGTTGCTTCCTGAAAGTACTTTAAAGGAATTGGATTGCTTCTTAATGAACCGCCTCAATGCATTGATTATCCGAAACCAAAACTCTATTAATAACAAAAAAGAATTAGTTTCGAATCTTCAAAAAATAGAATTCTATTCAGAAAATAGTAATAAAAATAAATCTCAACTGATACAACAATTATGTAGTACATATATCGTACACTCTACAAAATCAAAGACTCGGTTAACCAGTACCCATATTGATAATACAAAGCTAATCACACAAAAAAAGAAAGAATATCAGAAACGTGAAAATGAAGGTGCAGAATTAGTGATAAGTATCCCAGGTAGCTACATAGGGGCCACTTATAAAGGAATTACGGTAAAATTACAAGGTAAGATTATTAATAAACCTTCTCCTGCTTTGAAACACATTACGGTAGTAGGTAAGGGGATAAGTCTCTCAAGCAATGCAATTACGTATTGCATGAACCACAAAATCCCAATTGACTTTTTCGATGGTAGAGGAAAACAATATAGTACTGTACTAAATCCTGTATTTTTGGATGGAACTTTGTGGAATAAACAAGTAGAACTTCCTTTGGAACAAAAAATAAAACTTGCTACTCAAATTATTATCGGTAAATTAAAAAATCAATTAAATCTGATTAAGTATTACCATAAATACCATAAAGATATTTTAGGAGGAAAGTTATCTGAAAAATATGTGGAAGTTGTATTAAAGATAGACAAGCTAATAGAGAAAGCTAAAAATTATTCTCAGAGAAATGAAAAATATACTGCAGAATTAATGGCCATTGAGTCACAGGCTGCTATAGCATATTGGTCGTACATACGAGTTTTAACAGCTGATGACGGGATTGATTTTATCCGCCGTGAGCACCAAGGTGCCACCGATTTACTTAATTCTTTATTAAACTATGGCTATGCTATTCTATATGCTCGTGTCTGGAAAAATATTCTTGCGGCCAAACTAAATCCATCCATCGGGGTACTTCATGCAAAGCAAGATGGCAAACCTACTTTAGTATTTGATGTTGTGGAGCTATTTCGTGCTCAAATGGTAGATAGAGTAGTAATTAGTCTTATTCAAAAAAAAGTCTCTTTAAAAATGCATGACGGTCTATTAAATGAATCATCCAAACGAGTTTTGATCCGATATATATTAGAGCGACTCAATCGGTATGAAAAATATAGAGGAGAAGAAATAACCTTCTCTCAAATAATTTTAAGACAAGCCCAAGAAATAGCACTTTTTATTTCTGGAGACAATTTAATATTTAAACCTTATGTTGCGAAATGGTAAAAGCTAAGAAAATTTTCTGTGTTGTAGCATACGATATTCAAGATGACCGAAGTCGTATACAAATATCAAAAATATTAGAAAAGTATGGAACACGTATCAACTATAGTGTTTTTGAATGTATGTTTACAGACAGACAATTTCAGAAGATCCAAATTAATTTAGAAAGATGGATTAACAGGCGTTATGACACTGTGGTATATTATCCGATGTGCATCAATTGCTATACAAGAATTATATATCAACCTATACGAAAAAAGATAATTAAAACCGTCGAAATAGTCTAAACCTCTTGCGAAAATCAGAATTTGTTTAATTCATTGATTTTCTGCTTATTCTTTTAAATGAAAAATAATATATAATGTATAAAAGCTACGAAAGAACTAGCTTTTTTGTATATTAGTAAATCATTTGCGAAAAAAAACAAATAAGCAATTCGTTCTTTGACATAATACAGTTATTATCTGATAATTATAAATATAAGATTAATCTTATTTTCGAAATAGGCTATAATATAACAAATGAAGCAGGCATTTGCGAATAATGAATCGATCATATCAAAGTGATAATCAATTAAATATCTCTATATTCTACAAATTATTTATTTAAATTACAGAAAAAAAGAGTACATTTGCGAAAATCAGTTCAACACTTCATCTATCTAACTGAATAATAAGTTATTATATATTTATACAGATAGAATACATATTTTATAATAATCTGATTATCAATATATGTAGATGTATTCCAGTATAATAAGGATTAAGACATAAAAGCATTCTCAATCATAAACGGAAAACCGTATGTAGATGTATTCCAGTATAATAAGGATTAAGACGCATTTTGGGCTTTTTCTGCTCTCTTTCTTCTTTTATGTAGATGTATTCCAGTATAATAAGGATTAAGACTTCAACAAATCGAATATCTCCATTCTTCTTTATTTCCGAATGTAGATGTATTCCAGTATAATAAGGATTAAGACGCTTGTTCTGTCATAATATTTCCCGATTTTGTCATGTAGATGTATTCCAGTATAATAAGGATTAAGACAAAAATTGTTAAATAATGCTTTTCAATTTGTCTTCGAATGTAGATGTATTCCAGTATAATAAGGATTAAGACCATTGAGGCATTCTAATTCCTCTTTGCTGAAAGGAATGTAGATGTATTCCAGTATAATAAGGATTAAGACAACTCGGCATTGGTTAGGAATTCTTCACATTTTATGTAGATGTATTCCAGTATAATAAGGATTAAGACAATGTTTCTCGGCCATAGTTTTCGCTCCATACTCTATGTAGATGTATTCCAGTATAATAAGGATTAAGACAGGACGCAAGATTTTCTACTTGTTCGCGAACGAATCATGTAGATGTATTCCAGTATAATAAGGATTAAGACTTTCCTGTCCCGGTGTGAGCTTGACGCGAACTTTCATATGTAGATATATTCCAGTATAATAAGGATTAAGACCAATGCCCAGAAATACTGCAAACTTTCCTTATTAGCATGTAGATGTATTCCAATATAAAAATTTAACTACATTAAATAGAATAAGGGGAGAAGTTCAGACATAACGGCTTGGATAAGATCGTCATGGACTTCGGTATTGCTTTTAACATTGGGAAAATGATCAATAAGCAGGAAAAGAAGAAGAGAGGCAGAACTAATTTATTGGTAACTATTTTAATAAGCTGTGGAATAGCTTACCAAAAATACACAAAGGCGATAATACTACGGGGCTGTCCAAAAAGCAAAGTGCCCCCCAAAAGTCGGATAGCCCCTTTTACCATTGTTTATTTCGGTGAAAAGCCTCATATTACCGTTGTGAAAAATTAACAGTAATAGTTAAGATAGTATTTAGAGAGTTAACCTCCAGCCAAAATGTTCTTTTCCGGTTCGTTTATCGGAAAAAATATCTCCCAACCATCTTGTTCGTGTTGTAAGTTACATTGTAGATGCTTTGGATATTAGTTACCTGCTCTCGGCTTATAATGGAGGAGGCACCAACAGCTATCATCCCCGTATGATACTCAAGGTCCTGTTTTATGCTTATCTGAACAATATCTATTCCTGCCGCAAAACCCAAAAGGCCTTGCAGAAGAATATTCACATCATGTGGTTGTCCGGTAATAGTACACCCAATTTCCGCACTATCAATGATTTCCGTGGCAAGGTTTAAAAGAACATATAAAATCATTGTTTTCTGCCCTTATTCTTCTGCTGTAAGAATCCGGCTATGTCAGTTTGGATGTACATAGCAGTCACCGATCCCGGTTATGGCAACGAACAAAACGATGAGTTTATGAAGAATATGGGTATAGAGGCTTTTATCAAGTACAATTATTTTCACAAAGAGCAGAAGCGGACCTGGAACAAGGATGCTAAAACCTAAAGAAGGCATCCATTGCTGGACACCTTCCTTCTATATTTATTCTTAATCGTTATTTTTATAAAAGATCAAGCGCCTTGAAACATTTCACTAACTTACCGATAGCAAAATCAATCTGTTCTTTAGAGTGTGTAGCCATCAACGAGAAACGAATCAACGTATCGTTCGGAGAACATGCGGGAGGCACAACTGGATTTACAAACACACCTTCGTCAAATAACATCTTAGTTACCATAAATGTCTTCTCCATATCACGTACATATAGAGGAATGATAGGAGTGGAGGTATGTCCGATCTCAAAACCAAGTTCACGGAAACACTTTAAAGAGTAATTGGTTATATCCCACAAATGCTCAATACGTTCCGGTTCGTTTTTCATAATCTGAAGTGCAGCACGAGCGGCAGCTGTAGCAGCAGGCGTATTACTTGCACTAAAGATATATGAACGTGAATTGTGACGCAAATAATTAATGATGGACTCGTCTGCTGCAATAAAGCCACCGATAGCGGCCAATGACTTACTGAATGTGCCCATAATAAGATCCACTTCTTTAGTCAATCCGAAATGATCACAAGTACCGCGTCCGTGATTACCCAAAACTCCCAGTCCATGCGCTTCATCTACCATGATATTAGCATCATATTTTTTAGACAAACGGACGATCTCAGGCAAATTGGCAATATCACCCTCCATACTGAATACTCCATCTACTACAATCAGTTTCACTGCATCAGGACGACATTTCTGCAACTCTTTCTCAAGAGATTCCATATCGTTATGCTTGAACTTAAGAATGGTAGAAAAAGAAAGGCGGCGTCCTTCAACAATAGAAGCGTGGTCAAGTTCATCACAGATCACATAATCTTCACGACCTGTCACACACGAAACCACACCCAGATTTACCTGAAATCCGGTAGAATAAATGATAGCATCTTCTTTACCAACAAATTCGGCCAATTCTTTCTCCAATTGAAGATGGAGGTCGAGTGTACCGTTCAGAAAACGCGATCCGGCGCAACCTGTACCATATTTGCGGGTAGCTTCAACAGCAGCTTCAATTACTTTCGGATGATTAGTCAGGCCTAAGTATGAGTTTGAGCCAAACATTAACACCTTTCTGCCACTCATTATCACCTCTGTGTTCTGTTCACTTTCGATACAACGAAAGTATGGATATACGCCTTTAGCCTTTATCTGCTGAGGGAGGTCGTATTTAGCTAACTTCTCTTGTAATAATCCCATGAATAGTTATTTATATAATTCGCTTATTGACTATCTTTTATATAATAGTCTAAATCCTTTTTCCTTAACAAGTGTTTAAAACAGGGGGCAAAGATAACAAAATATGTTTTTAGCTGTTCTTTTTCTATGAAAAAATATACTCTTTATAGTTTTAGAAAGCTGTGAAAGGGCAAAAATTAAGATATTTATATTACTTTTGCCGACCACAACATATAAATGATGGAACCAACTTGCATGAGCGAAAACAAGAAAAAAATAATATTCATCGTTAATCCAATTTCGGGTACACAAAGTAAGGAACTTGTTCTGAGTCTACTGGATGAAAAGATAGATAAGGAAATGTATACTTGGGAAGTTGTGTATACCGAAAGAGCCGGACATGCAATCGAAATAGCAGCAGATGCGGCAGATAAAAATACAGATATAGTAGTTGCTGTAGGAGGAGACGGAACAATTAATGAAATTGCCCGTTCATTGGTACACACCAATACAGCATTGGGAATTATCCCTTGCGGCTCTGGAAACGGATTAGCACGGCATCTTCAAATTTCAATGGATCCGCGTAAAGCACTTGAAATTTTGAATGATGGGATAATAGATATCATAGATTACGGAAAAATAAATGGTACAGACTTTTTTTGTACTTGCGGAGTAGGGTTTGACGCTTTTGTAAGTCTGAAATTTGCTAATGCCGGCAAACGTGGACTGCTGACTTATCTAGAGAAAACCCTGCAGGAAAGTCTAAAGTATCAACCTGAAACTTATGAATTGGAAACAGAAGACGGTACTTCCAAATATAAAGCCTTTCTCATTGCTTGCGGCAACGCTTCTCAATACGGGAACAATGCTTATATAGCCCCACAGGCCACTCTGACAGATGGTTTGTTAGATGTAACCATTCTCGAACCGTTTACGGTATTAGATGTTCCGGCACTAGCCTTTCAGCTCTTCAATAAAACAATTGACCAAAACAGTCGCATTAAAACTTTCCGTTGCAAAAAGTTATGTATTCATCGCAGTTCGCCGGGTGTTGTCCATTTTGACGGCGATCCGATGCAGGCTGACGAAGATATCAAAATAGAACTGATTCAGAAAGGACTGCGGGTCGTTGTACCTGGTGATAAAAAAAAAGATAATCCCAACGTATTACAAAAAGCACAAGAATATGTAAACGGTATTAAATTGATAAACGAAGCTATAGTAGAAGATATAGCACATAAAAATAAAGTTATTCTGAAGAAGAATAAGCAGCTGATACAAAAACTTACTAAAAAATAGACCTTTGGAAATAACACGGAATCCGAATTAATATGTACTTTTGCAGACTACTTTAACAAAAATATAAATAATATATTAAATATGTTCAGAACGCACACGTGCGGAGAGTTAAGAATCTCCGATGTTAATAAACAAGTCAAGCTGTCGGGATGGGTACAGCGCAGCCGTAAAATGGGAGGTATGACTTTTGTTGACCTTCGTGATCGCTACGGTATCACTCAATTAGTATTTAATGAAGAAATAGACGCTGAGCTTTGCGAACGTGCCAATAAATTGGGTCGTGAATTCGTCATACAGATTGTCGGAACCGTAAACGAACGTTTCAGCAAAAACAGTCATATCCCGACCGGTGACATCGAAATCATCGTTTCGGAACTGAATATCCTGAACTCAGCCATTACTCCTCCTTTTACTATTGAGGACAACACCGACGGTGGTGATGATATCCGCATGAAATACCGTTATCTGGACTTACGCCGTAGTGCTGTTCGTTCAAATTTGGAATTACGTCACAAAATGACGATCGAGGTTCGCAGTTATCTCGATAAACTAGGTTTCTTGGAAGTGGAAACTCCGGTATTGATCGGTTCAACTCCTGAAGGAGCACGTGACTTTGTAGTTCCTTCCCGCATGAATCCGGGACAATTCTACGCATTACCGCAATCTCCGCAGACACTGAAACAGCTATTGATGGTTTCCGGTTTCGATCGTTATTTCCAGATAGCCAAATGTTTCCGTGACGAAGACCTGCGTGCCGACCGCCAGCCTGAGTTCACTCAGATTGACTGCGAAATGAGTTTCGTAGAGCAGGAAGATGTGATTACTACATTTGAAGGAATGGCCAAACACCTGTTTAAGGTGATCCGTAATATCGAACTGGCCGAGCCATTCCCACGTATGCCTTGGAGCGAAGCAATGAGATTGTACGGTAGCGATAAACCGGACATTCGCTTCGGTATGCAATTCGTCGAATTAATGGATATCTTAAAAGGGCACGGTTTCTCTGTATTCGATAATGCCACATATATTGGCGGTATTTGTGCCGAGGGTGCAGCCGGCTATACCCGTAAGCAACTGGATGCCTTGACCGAATTTGTGAAAAAGCCACAAATCGGTGCAAAAGGTATGGTCTATGCCCGTATCGAAGCTGACGGTACTGTGAAATCAAGCGTTGACAAGTTCTATACACAAGAAGTTTTGCAACAATTGAAGGAAGCATTCGGTGCCAAACCCGGTGACCTAATCTTGATTTTATCGGGAGATGATGCCATGAAAACTCGTAAGCAGCTTTGTGAATTACGTCTAGAAATGGGTAATCAATTGGGATTACGGGATAAAAACACATTTGCATGTTTGTGGGTTGTGGACTTCCCTCTATTTGAATGGAGCGAAGAAGAAGGCAGATTAATGGCTATGCACCATCCGTTTACCTCACCCAAACCGGAAGATATCCATCTGCTGGATACAAATCCTGCTGCTGTGCGCGCTAATGCTTACGATATGGTAATCAATGGTGTAGAAGTAGGAGGGGGATCAATCCGTATCCACGATAGCCAGTTGCAGAACAAAATGTTCGAATTACTCGGATTTACCCCGGAGCGTGCGCAAGAGCAGTTCGGCTTCTTGATGAATGCCTTCAAGTTTGGTGCGCCTCCTCATGGCGGACTGGCTTACGGATTAGATCGTTGGGTATCTCTTTTTGCCGGACTGGACTCAATCCGTGACTGCATTGCATTCCCGAAAAATAACTCCGGTCGTGACGTTATGTTGGATGCTCCCGCAGCACTCGATCCGTCACAACTGGAAGAACTGAACCTGATTGTAGATATTAAGGAGTAAGTGAAAGAGTCGGTACGCATTTTTAGATTTGCCGTAATTGGTACGCTCAATGCATTAATCACAGCTTTTGTTATTTGGTTGATGATGGATGAATTGTCATACGATTACATTCCGGCCAATATTACAGCGTACATAGTAGCCCAAATTCATAACTTTATTTGGAGTAAATATTGGATCTTTCCGATTGAAAATAAAAAGAACAACATCTGGAAGCAGATGTTGTTCTTCTGCTCTGCTTTCGGATTGGCATATAGTGCCCAGTTCTTGTTTTTAGTCACACTTGTAGAGTGTGGAGATGTAAACGAGTATCTGGCACAATTCCTGGGGCTGTTTATCTACGGAACAGTAAACTTCATCGTTAATAAGAAGCTTACATTCAGATAAAATAGTGCTTAAGATAATGAAAAATCCCGCAGAGTGTAAAAAACTCTACGGGATTTTTTTATCAGAGAGAGAAATCATTTCAATCAATAAAACGTTTTGTTAAATTCCCATATTCATCTATCCTCCGATCACGAAGAAATGGCCACCAACGACGCACATTCTCCGAACGTTCAAGATCCACCTCAACAATCATATTTTCAGAGCGGTCATTTCCCGCCTGAGCCAGGTATTCACCCTGCGGTCCGGCAACAAAACTATTTCCCCAAAATAATATCCCGTTGGTCTGTCCTGACGGATCAGGTTCGTGACCGACACGATTGACTGAAATCACCGGAAGCCCATTGGCTACCGCATGCGCACGCTGAGAAATAATCCAAGCATTGAGCTGACGTTTCTTTTCGTCATCTGTATCTGTACTCTCCCAACCGATAGCAGTAGGATAAATCAAAATCTCAGCTCCTTTCAACGCCATCAGGCGAGCAGCTTCCGGATACCATTGATCCCAGCAAACCAACACACCCAACTTGCCTAAAGAGGTCTGAATCGGTTCAAAGCCAATATCTCCCGGAGTAAAATAGAATTTCTCGTAATAAGCCGGATCATCAGGAATATGCATCTTACGATATTTTCCGGCAATACTTCCATCCCGGTCAAAGACAACAGCTGTATTATGATATAGTCCCGGAGCACGTTTCTCAAACAAAGAAGTAACAAGCACTATCCGATTGGCTGCCGCCAGTTCGGAATAGAATCCGGTAGAAGGGCCAGGAATGGGTTCTGCCAGTTCAAATAAATCCGTATTCTCTGTCTGGCAGAAATACAAAGAATTATGAAGTTCTTGCAGAACAACAAGTTGAGCGCCATTAGCGGCACATGCTTCAATACTTTTAGCCAGGTTCATCAGGTTTATCCTAATATCTGATGTGTTAGCCTGTTGAATGATTCCTACTTTTATTTTTCTCATACTTTAATTTATTATTTAATGACTCCTGTTGGATATTGCATCGTCACACAATGCAAAGATCCATGCTGCTTAATAAGTGCACGGCAATCAATGCCTACCACTTCGTATGTCGGAAAAGCCTCACACAGCACTTCTTTCGCCAATTTATCATTTTCCGGTTGATTATAAGTCGGATAAAGCACAACATCATTCATTATCAAAAAATTGGCATACGTTGCAGGCAATCTCTCTCCCTCTACTTCTATTTTGTCTGCCATAGGCAATGCCAATAAACGATAAGGAGCACCTGATGTAGTGCGGAACGTTTTCAATTGCTCTTCCATTTTGCATAGCGCCTCGTAATGTTCATCTTCAGAGTCGGTACACTTTACATACGCAATAGTATCCGGAGAACAAAAGCGAGCCAATGTATCTATATGGCTATCCGTATCATCTCCCGATAAGTATCCATGATCGAGCCATAAAACCCGTTGTAAATGGAATACTCTGCAAAGATATTCTTCTATATCAACACGATTCATCGGCGAATTACGATGTGGAGACAATAAACATTCGGAAGTTGTGAGCAAAGTACCGGCTCCGTCACTTTCGATGGAACCACCTTCGAGTACAAAATTCAGACAATCTTTATATTGCCCTTTCAGCGCACCGGCTTCCACTGCCCGGCGAGTTATCTGATTATCTAAACGAGCCTCAAACTTTTCTCCCCAACCATTGAAAGTAAAATCCAGCAAACTTGCTCCACCTGTATCCATCAAAGTAATTGCTCCATGATCGCGCGCCCAAGTATCATTCGTGTCGCACTTCAGGAAACGTACATTATCCATATTCACCGTACCAATGATCTGCTTACGCACCTCCTCAGGATAGGGGGTGACAATAAGCAAAAGTTCACGTTTCGCAATCTCACGGGCTATATTTATAAAACATTCCTGAACTTCAGCCAACATATATGCCCAGTCTGTCCCGGCATGCGGCCAAGTTAGTTGTATACCACTTTGCAGAAACCACTCTGCAGGCAAGAAGGGGGCTAACATCTCTACTTGATCATTAACAGTTAAACCAAAGTTCAATTGCAAATCTTTCTCTGTGCCTCCTGAAGTAGGAAGACCAACCATTATTCCCATTTTTTTTAGTTTTTAAAGAATAAATCATAAATAGCGAACGGACACTACACCAATAGTAATAAATGCCACTCGCTACCTATATTACTTAGGTTTACGATCGAAAAAAGGATTCTTGGAAGAAGCACTAACCGGGATAGCCATTACCTGATGACATCCTTTCAACCACTCAAGACGTTGGGCAGCCAATCCGGCTGAGAACATGACACGGGTATCTACGCGCAAATCAGCCGCTGTAGCGCATGCCGAACCAATTGCAATGCCTACATCAATGCTATTCAACGCACAGGGGACACCTTCAGAACGTCCGGAACATGTAGCATATCCACAATGACCGCAATTCAATCCTTGAGCTTGCTCACGCGTACCTATTAATAAGATACACTCAGCCTGAAGAATATTATCTGCATCCCGCAAAAAGAATTTCATACCAAACTCTTCGAACATGGCTTTCAACGTATCCGAGAGTTGCTGTATTTCTTCACCGGTAACAATTGCAGTTTCTATGATGTCAATTCCTTTTCCCTTAGGGGCCGTACGGGCAGCAGTCATCATCTGCCGTGCCACATTTAATACATGTTCGTGGCGACTGTCTCGTTCGTTCAGTATCATATCTCGTTCATTAATTAGTGACACAAAGATAAAAGAAATCCCGCACATATTATGAATTTTGACTAACTTTGCAAGATAGATTTAAAGATACACGATGTTACAAATAGACAATGCATGCATTGCTTTCGGCGAGGATATACTCTTCTCGGAATTTTGTATGCGACTAAATAAAGGCGAGACAGCTTGCATAGCAGGTCAATCAGGACGTGGAAAAACCTCTCTACTCAATGCAATTATGGGATTTGTCCCATTAAGAAAAGGCAAAATCAAAGTAGGAGGTATCTTGCTTGAACCTACTACTATCGATGCCATACGCAGACATATAGCTTGGATTCCACAGGAGTTAGCCCTGCCCTCCGAATGGGTAAAAGAAATGATATCGCTTCCTTTTGCATTGAAAGCCAATCGACACATCTCTTTTTCCGAAGAAAAGCTTTTCACTTGTTTTGATGAATTAGGACTGGACAAAGAGCTCTATCAGAAACGGGTAGGCGAAATATCGGGTGGTCAGCGCCAGCGCATTATGATAGCCGTTGCAGCCATGCTGGAAAAACCTTTGATTATTGTAGATGAACCGACATCTGCACTCGATGCCGGTTCCACAGACAAAGTTTTAGCTTTCTTCCGTAATCAGGCAGAAAAGGGAACGGCTATACTCGCCGTTTCTCATGACCGGACATTCGCTTACGGATGTAACCAGCTAATCACACTGTAGAATATGGGAACTATTGATATATCTTACTTTAATCTGCTTATAGGGCTACTGTTATTGGTAATCCCACTTTTTTATCTTTGGAAGTTCAAAACCGGATTACTGAAAGCCACCCTGATAGGGACAGCACGCATGATTGTGCAACTCTTCCTGATAGGTATGTACCTGAAATACCTTTTCCTGTGGAATAACCCATGGATTAACTTCCTGTGGGTTATCATCATGATTTTTGTAGCCGGACAAACAGCTTTGGTACGTACAGGACTTAAACGTGAAATACTCCTGATCCCTATATCAGTAGGTTTCCTCTGTAGCGTTGTGCTGGTGGGCATGTATTTTATTGGCATTGTATTACAACTGGATAATGTATTCAGCGCCCAGTATTTTATTCCCATTTTCGGAATCTTAATGGGAAATATGTTATCAAGCAACGTGATTGCCTTGAACACTTATTATAGTGGATTGAAACGTGAACAGCAATTGTACTGTTACCTGTTGGGCAATGGTGCCACTCGTCAGGAAGCACAGACACCATTCATACGGGAAGCGATTATCAAATCTTTCAGCCCACTGATTGCCAATATCGCGGTTATGGGATTAGTAGCACTTCCAGGCACGATGATCGGGCAAATTTTGGGAGGCAGCAGTCCGAACGTTGCCATAAAATATCAAATGATGATTATGGTCATTACTTTCACAGCCTCTATGTTATCATTAATGATCACCATCTCGCTGGCATCCCGTAAATCGTTCGATGAATACGGACGTATTTTGCAAGTAACCAAAGAATCTCAAAAGTAGCCGTACTATGACATCAACCGACTCCATTTTACAATTAATAAGTGAAATACATATCCCGGGATTTTTTATTACCGTAGACTTCCTGCAAATCGGAGAGGCTATTCCTCAAGGAATAAGCGGCTTTTTAAAAGAAAAGTACGATAAAATATCTCATGGTGCCAGCGGAAGAAAATTTATTTATCAAGAATCAGGTTGGCGCATGGCATTTACATTCTATCCTACCGACCGGGTAGTCGATGAGAAATATGCAATGAAGAACAAAATGATAAAGAAGCGATAATTGTATGATTATTGATATAAATCAAAGCATAACTATCAATATTTACCTATATTTGTGCAAATATTAATAATTAATCGATACTATCAGGAATATGCACATCAGTCACATCGCCATCTGGACTACCCGTTTAGAAGAACTTAGAAATTTCTATATCACTTATTTCAACGGAACAAGTAATGAAAAGTATATCAATCCTAAAAAAGGATTTGAATCTTATTTCATCAGCTTTGATCAGGGATTTGCTTCTCTGGAAATTATGCAAAGAGAAGATATCACAACACCTGCATTAAAAGACTGCCTCGGGTTAGCTCATTTTTCCTTTTCTGTCGGTAGCAAAGAAGCTGTATTGGAACTCACAGAACAACTCCGTAAGGATGGTTTTGTTATCGAGAGTGAGCCACGAACCACCGGAGACGGCTATTTTGAAAGTGCTATTCTTGATCCTGAAGGAAACATAGTAGAAATCACTATTTAACGCGCCTTGCAAGTGCAGGTATATAACGGAGTTGGACGTATTGTTCACCCGGATTGATATAGCCGTTATCCATCAAGATTTTCTTAACCTTGAAATCTTTCAGTCGGTAACGGATATATCGTTGTGCATTCCCAGGCTGTTGTTCCACAAACGACAGAAGATCGATTGTCCCATCATTCCGAATGACGACTTTAGCCTTAGCCGTACGGAAAGTAAGCACATCGTCCTTTTTCAGCTCTTTCATATGATATTTATCAAGCCAAAAAATGGCTGTCGCACGGGGAAGGCTATCGGCCTCCTCTTGCAATTCATCTTCTTCATCGATAGGAGATATAGTAGCTTCTTTGTGTTGCTGGCATGAAATAATAAAGAAAAAAGAGAAAAGTAACGGTAAAAATGCCTTCATTGGTTTGAGTCTTTATAAATTAGGAGGTAAATATATTAAAAAATCAATAAAAGCAAGGCAAGATGCTATCTTTTTCTTATATTTGCAGGCAAATTTTCTACTAAAAATGAAAATTAAAGAAATAGTAAGCGCCCTTGAACGGTTCGCGCCTCTGCCATTGCAAGACGGATTTGATAATGCCGGCCTGCAAATCGGATTGACAGATGCGGAAACAACAGGGGCTTTGTTGTGTCTTGACGTTACCGAAGCTGTGTTGGATGAAGCCATCGCGTCCGGATGTAATCTCATTATATCCCATCATCCTCTTATTTTTAAAGGTTATAAATCAATCACCGGTAAAGATTACGTTGAGCGATGCATTCTGAAAGCAATCAAAAACGACATCGTTATTTATTCGGCCCATACCAATCTGGATAATGCTCCGGGCGGAGTCAATTTCAAAATAGCCGAGAAGATAGGATTAAAAAATGTACGTATACTCGACCCTAAAGAAAGCAGTCTGATAAAATTAGTCACATTTGTTCCGTCTGCCCAGGCTGAAGAAGTCCGTAATGCTTTGTTCACAGCAGGATGTGGATGTATAGGCAATTATGATTCGTGTAGTTATAATACAGAAGGGGAGGGAACTTTCCGTGCACAGGAAGGGAGCCATCCTTTCTGCGGAACAGTGGGAGAACTTCATCGCGAAACAGAAGTGCGGATTGAAACGATCCTGCCTGAATATAAGAAAGGAGAAGTTATCCGTGCATTGCTTTCCAAACATCCATATGAAGAACCGGCTTATGACTTATATCCTCTCCACAATAGTTGGGCCCAAGTCGGATCAGGAATTGTCGGTGAATTGGAAGAACCGGAATCCGAACTCGAATTCCTGAAGCGAATAAAGAAAAGATTCGAAGTCGGATGTTTGAAGCACAACAAACTTACAGGCCGCCTGATTCAGAAAGTATCCCTTTGCGGAGGGGCAGGAGCTTTCCTTATTCCGCAGGCAGTCCGTAGCGGAGCTGATGTCTTTATCACGGGTGAAATTAAATATCACGACTATTTCGGTCGTGAAACTGACATTTTGCTTGCTGAAATAGGACATTACGAAAGCGAACAATATACAAAAGAAATTTTTTATTCTATAATACGGGATTTATTTCCTAATTTTGCACTCCAATTTAGTAAGGTAAACACGAATCCCATTAAATATTTATAAGTAAAATGGCAAGAGAAGCTAAAAATGAACCGAAAGAGTTGACAGTGGAACAGAAGTTGAAAGCTTTGTACCAGCTGCAAACAACATTATCTAAGATTGACGAGATTAAAACGTTGAGAGGTGAACTTCCATTGGAAGTACAAGACCTTGAAGACGAAATTGCCGGTCTGAGTACACGTATCGACAAAATCAAGTCGGAAGTAGACGAACTCAAATCAGCTATCGCCGGTAAGAGAGTGGAAATTGAAGCAGCCAAAGCTTCGGTTGAGAAATATAAATCACAGCAGGACAATGTTCGTAATAACCGCGAATATGACTTCCTGACAAAAGAGATCGAATTCCAGTCTTTGGAAATGGAACTTTGCGAAAAGAGAATTAAAGAATTTACTGCAGAAGAGCAGGAGAAATCTGAAGAAATAGAGAAAAATACCAAAGCACTGGAAGAACGCCAGAAAGACCTCGACCAGAAGAAGAATGAACTGGATGAAATCATCGAAGAGACCAAACAGGAAGAAGAGAAGTTGAGAGACAAAGCAAAAGATCTCGAGACAAAGATAGAACCCCGCCTGCTTCAATCTTTCAAGCGCATCCGTAAAAATTCGCGTAACGGTTTAGGTATTGTATACGTACAGCGTGATGCATGTGGTGGTTGTTTCAATAAAATTCCGCCTCAGAGACAACTGGATATCCGTTCACGTAAAAAAATTATCGTTTGCGAATACTGTGGACGTATCATGATTGACCCGGAACTGGCAGGTGTAGAAATAGAACACAAAGTAGAAGAAGCACCGGTTACCACCAAAAGAGCTATCAGAAGAAAAGCTGAATAAAGCTCGATAGTCCGATTCCGGAGGACTAGTGAGACATATTATAATACTATTTAAACCCATAATTTTACTATAATTCCTAATTGAATTTTAGTAAAGTTATGGGTTTTTGTTTATGAAATACCCATTTACTTTTTAAAGAAAACAGATTCCCTTTTGAGCGTAGCCATTCTCTTGCAGAGCGGATAAACAAATACTTCTTTTCGTTGTTATGTTTTCATTTCTAAATAACCTAAGCTTATGAAACTACGAATAGGAAGTATCACATTCTTGCTGTTTCTTTCATCCGTTGCCTTTCCACAGGCCACGAGCCGCTATCTGGACAAACCATTACCACAAGGATGGGAAGAAGATACACAAATATTTCAGCAAGTATTGCCAGTGGACGACCAATGGTGGAAAGCATTTCAGGACCCCGTTCTCGACTCACTCATCTCCGTTGCAGTCAAGCAGAATTATTCGGTACTGACTGCGATTGATCGTATCAATATGGCAAAAGCCAACTTAAGAATGGAACGTGGAAATTTTTTCCCAACAATCGGGTTGAATGCCGGATGGACCCGCCAGCAAAGCAGTGGCAACACCAGTGACTTGCCACAATCGACTCAACATTATTATGATGCCTCGCTCAATATGAACTGGGAGTTAGACCTCTTTGGAAGCATACGCAATCGCGTAAAAGCCCAGAAAGAGAACTTTGCGGCCAGTAAAGAAGAATATACCGGCACAATGATATCACTTTGTGCCCAGGTAGCCTCAGCATACATCAACCTGCGGGAGTTGCAACAAGAATTGGCCGTAGTGCAAAAGAACTGTGCATCCCAAGAGGCGGTATTAAAAATTACAGAAGTAAGATACAACACCGGACTCGTATCTAAACTGGATGTGGCACAGGCTAAGTCGGTGTTCTTCAGTACCAAAGCATCGATTCCTCAAATCGAATCGGGCATTAATCAATACATTACGACCCTTGCCATACTATTGGGTACTTATCCCCAGGAAGTGCGGCCAGCTCTAACCGCTCCCGGAACATTACCGGACTATATGGAACCTATCGGAGTGGGGCTTCCGGCCGATTTGTTACTTCGCCGCCCGGACATACGCAGTGCCGAACGAAGCGTCAATGCACAAGCCGCTTTAGTAGGAGCGTCTAAGTCGGACTGGTTGCCTCAGGTCTTTCTAAAAGGATCGGTTGGTTATGCAGCAAAGGACCTGAAAGACCTGACCCATCATAAAAGTATGACCTATGAAATTGCTCCGGCACTGAGTTGGACGCTTTTTAAAGGAACTCAACTAGTGAATGCTACCAAATTGGCCAAAGCACAATTGGACGAAGCTATCAACCAGTTCAATCAGACAGTATTGACCGCCGTACAAGAGACAGACAACGCTATGAACGCTTACCGGAATTCTATCAAGCAAATAGTAGCTTTGCGCGAAGTGCGCAATCAGGGACAAGAGACCCTGACTCTCTCGCTGGAACTTTACAAACAAGGATTGACCCCATTCCAGAACGTACTGGATGCCCAACGCTCACTGCTCAGTTATGAAAACCAGCTGGTTCAAGCCAGAGGATATTCTCTGCTGCAACTGATAGCTATGTACCAGGCATTGGGAGGCGGATGGTCCGGAAACCTGAATAATTAACTATAAAGACTTGTCATAATGAAAAAACTAATGTATATTTTCCTCATCCTCCCTTTGATAATGAGCGGATGTAAAGGGAAAAAAGAAACCGAAAGAGGAGGGATGCCTACTCCGGAAATCAGTGTGGCATATCCACTCGTACAAAACATTACCCTAACAAAAGATTATCCGGGATATCTGACTACCGAACAAACAGTAAATCTGGTAGCCAGAGTCAACGGTGCCTTGCAGTCCGCCTCTTTCACACCGGGAACTCGTGTGAAGCAGGGGCAACTCTTATTCGTAATCGAACCAACGATCTACAAAGATAATGTAACTCAAGCCGAAGCGCAACTGAAAACCGCACTTGCACAGTTGGAATATGCCCGTAACAACTATAGCCGCATGAAAGAGGCTCTAAAAAGTGATGCGGTCAGCCGTATACAAGTATTACAAGCTGAATCGAATGTAGCCGAAGCCACTGCAGCAGTCAGCAATGCCGAAGCTACTCTGAATACTGCACACACCAATCTGGGCTATTGCTATATCCGTGCCCCTTTCAACGGAACTGTCAGCCGCTCGCTTTACGATGTGGGCAGCTATATCAGCGGAGCCGCACAACCTGTCACTTTGGCTACGATCTATAAAGACGACCGCATGTACACCTATTTTAATGTTGCCGACAACCAATGGCTTTCAATGCTACTCTCTCAAAACGGTAAAGAAAAGGAACTCCCCAAAAATGTCATCGTGCGCCTGGGTGAGAACGGCACACAAAACTATCCGGCCACATTGGATTATTTATCGCCCAATGTCGACTTGAACACAGGAACACTCAACGTGCGCGCCAATCTGGATAATCCGAAAGGTATTCTGAAAAGCGGACTATACGTCAGTATCACATTGCCTTATGCCGAGGCAAAACAAGCAGTGCTTGTTCCGGAAGCTTCCATCGGTACAGATCAGTTGGGGAAATACCTATACATCGTAAACGATTCGAATATAGTACGCTACAGGCATATCGAACCGGGACAACTGGTCAATGACACATTGCGCCAGATAAAGAGCGGACTTTCACCCAAAGAACAATATGTCACCACAGCACTGATGAAAGTACGTGATGGCATGAAAGTCAAGCCCGTATCAGTCAATCACGAGTCATCAACCTCTAATCGTTAACTGCATGTTTTCAAAGTTCTTTATCAATCGACCTATATTCGCCACGGTACTGGCATTGATCATCGTGGTGGCCGGATTGGTAACATTAAATATATTGCCTGTCGCACAGTTTCCGGAGATAACTCCGCCTACAGTACAGGTATCTGCCTTCTATCCGGGGGCAAATGCTGAGACCGTAGCCCAGACTGTCGGCATTCCCATAGAACAGCAAGTAAATGGCGTAGACGGTATGCTGTATATGAGCTCTACAGCGTCCAGCTCGGGTGCCTATTCGTTGACCATTACTTTTGCTGTCGGTACAGACATAGATATGGCCACTGTACAAGTTCAAAACCGGGTAAGCGTAGCACAATCTTCGTTACCGGAACCTGTCATCGTTCAGGGAGTAACGGTACAGAAGCAATCGTCCAATATTGTGATGTTTCTCACGATGCAGGCACAAGACTCTGTATACGACGGGCTTTACCTTACGAACTACGCTCAGTTGAATCTGGTAGACCAATTGACACGTGTACCCGGCGTAGGGGCTGTCAATGTAATGGGAGCGGGCAATTACAGCATGCGCATCTGGCTCGATCCGGAAGCAATGCGCATCCGTAACCTCTCGCCGGCACAAATCTATCAGGCTATCCAGTCACAAAACATAGAGGTCAGTGCCGGTTATATCGGACAGCCTATTGGCAAAAACAACAATAATGCCTATCAGTATACCTTGAATGTACAAGGTCGCCTGACGTCTCCCGAAGAGTTCGGCAACATTATTATCCGAACTGAAGAAGGAGGGAAAATGCTCCGGCTAAAAGATGTGGCGCGCATCGACCTCGGCAGTTCTTCGTACAACGTAGTGTCCAAACTAAAGGGACACCCTACTGCTGCCATCGCTATCTATCAACAACCGGGTTCGAACTCGCTCGATGTCTCTAAAGGAGTCAAGGCAAAAATGCAGGAGCTTGCACAAAACTTCCCGGCCGGAGTCAGCTATAACGTGACCTTGGATACGACCGATGTCATCAATGCATCCATTGATGAAGTACTCGTTACTTTTCTGGAAACAACCTTATTGGTGGTACTCGTTATCTTCCTGTTTCTACAGAACTGGCGGGCTGTCATCATTCCATGTATCACCATTCCGGTATCACTGATCGGTACACTGGCAGTCATGGCGGCACTTGGATTTTCAATCAATACTTTAACTCTATTCGGATTGATACTTGCCGTAGCAATAGTGGTGGATGATGCGATTGTGGTAGTAGAAAATGCTTCACGTTTGCTGGAGACAGGACAGTATTCTCCCAAAGAAGCCGTCACCAAAGCAATGGGAGAAATCACAGGACCAATTGTCGGAGTGGTATTGGTATTATTGGCAGTTTTTATCCCTACCACATTAATCAGCGGCATCTCCGGACAACTTTATAAGCAATTTGCCCTAACCATTGCTGCATCTACCGTATTAAGCGGTATTAATTCGTTGACACTGACCCCGGCATTATGCGCACTGTTTCTGGAGCATAACAAGCCATCCAATTTCTTCATATACAAGGGATTCAATAAGGTATATGATAAGACACAGAATCTATATGACCGTATTGTGAAGGGATTACTCGTCCGTCCCGGCCTTGCGTTGATCTCTTATGGTATTATTACGGCAGTGGCTGTTATCCTGTTCATGAAATGGCCTTCAACCTTCGTCCCTGATGAAGATGACGGCTACTTCATAGCTGTCATCCAGTTGCCACCGGCTTCAAGTCTGGAACGCACACAGGCTGTGGGTCGGAAAGTCAATCAGATTCTGGACAGTTATCCTGAAGTAAAAGACTATATCGGTATCAGCGGATTTTCTATTATGGGAGGTGGCGAACAGTCCAACACAGGTACTTATTTCGTTGTCTTGAAAAACTGGGACCAACGGAAAGGAAAAGAGCATACTGCTGCGGCTGTGGTCGAACGTTTCAACGAGATGGCTTATGGCATCCAGGAAGCACAGATATTCGCAATGGTACCTCCGGCCATTCCCGGATTAGGAGCTTCAGGAGGGTTACAGCTACAATTGGAAGATCGCAATAACCTGGGGCCGACTGAAATGCAACGGGCTGTCGAAACCCTGATGGCTACTTATCACACTCAACCCGCTCTCGCATCCATATCCAGTATGTACCAGGCCAATGTACCACAGTATTTCCTGAATATCGACCGCGATAAAGTACAGTTTATGGGCATTCAGTTGGATAACGTATTCTCTACACTGAGTTATTATATGGGAGCGGCCTATGTCAATGACTTTGTTCAATTCGGACGTATCTATCAGGTAAAGATAGAGGCCGGAGAACAAGCTCAAAAAGTAATTGACGACGTGCTGAAACTCAGCGTCCCCAACGCCAAAGGAGATATGGTCCCATTTTCATCCTTTACCAAAGTCGAAGAGCGCTTGGGGATGGACCAGATCAGCCGTTACAACATGTACTCGACAGCATCTATCACCTGCAACGTGGCTTCGGGAAGCAGTTCGGGTGAGGGAATACAGCAAATGGAAGACCTGATTAAGGACCAACTGGGTAACGAGTTTGGCTACGAATGGACCTCGGTAGCCTATCAGGAGACGCAAGCAGGCAACACAACCACCATCGTATTCATCATGGCATTATTGGTGGCATTCCTGGTACTGGCAGCCCAATACGAAAGCTGGACAAGCCCCTTATCAGCAATTATGGGATTGCCAATGGCTTTATTGGGAGCAATGATAGGTTGTTCTGTCATGGGGACCCCTGTGAGCATTTATACTCAGATCGGCATCATTTTACTGATCGCCCTTTCTGCGAAAAACGGAATCCTCATTGTTGAATTTGCACGCGACTTCCGTGCCGAAGGTAACTCTATTCGCGATGCCGCCTATGAAGCCGGGCATGTCCGGCTGCGTCCGATCCTGATGACCTCTTTTGCATTCGTATTGGGAGTGATGCCTCTTCTGTTCGCCACAGGGGCCGGGGCGCAAAGCCGTATCGCACTCGGCGCAGCTGTTGTTTTCGGTATGGCCCTGAACACGTTACTGGCAACGATATATATCCCGAATTTCTACGAGCTGATGCAAAAGTTCCAGGAAAACGTATTGGATCGCAAGAAAAAGAAATAGTCCTCTATTTCAAGTTCTCTATTGTAAAAAACGTCTTTTTCATTTCACAGCCTATTGTCACCGGACAGAGTTTCGGGTGTCAATAGGCTTTTTTATAGTTGTCAAAAAGTCAACCAAGCATTTTCATCTTAGCGCCATACCGATACAATGAAAATTAGCTTTTGAAACAAAAGTATTGATTACAAGCCGTTTATTATACGAACAATCCATCATTACGAAGTTAACTTTAATAGTGTGTTAAAGTTAACTTCGTAATGATAAACAATTAACTTCTTGCATTTACGATATTAACTTCCTGGAAAGAGGATAATAGATGCCGGAAAGAGTCATTAACATTGTTAATTTTATAAAGCGTCATAATCTGGAATATCCGACAGAAACGAATAACTTTGAGTATCATAATCCATCCGGCAACAATAGTGTTGCATCCCATTACTGACAACCAGATAATCAACTTTCAAAACCATATTATAGCGGGTGATCTGATCAAAAACAGCCTGCGTAATCTCAATGTGGGGAGCTTTATATTCAACAATCATTCTGGCACTAAGATCGCGTTTGTATAGCACTGTGTCACATCGTTTTTTAGTCCCGTTCAGGTTCAGCAGCACTTCATTTGCCATCAAAGACGACGGATACCCCTTATGAACAATAAGAAAGTGTACAAAGTGCTGACGGACCCATTCTTCAGGGGTCAATGCGACATAACGACGGCGAATCACATCGAAAATAACATTTTTTCCATTTCGAGTGGCGATTTTAGTGTCAAATACTGGTAGGTTTAACGATAACATTTACTATTTTTGTAAGTTAAATAATGGCTTCCTGCTATTGGAAGCACAAATTTAATGGAATCTTATGAAAACAAAGCAAGAAATCGTAGCTAATTGGCTACCCCGTTACACCAAACGTAACCTGGAAGACTTTGGAGAGTATATCCTGTTGACTAACTTCAACAAGTATGTAGAAATATTTGCAGAGAAATTTAATGTTCCCATTTTGGGTAAAGACGCCAATATGATCTCTGCCAGTGCAGAAGGAATCACAATCATCAACTTTGGCATGGGAAGTCCCAATGCCGCCATAATTATGGATCTGCTGAGTGCCATCTCTCCAAAAGCCTGCCTGTTTCTGGGAAAATGTGGCGGAATCGATAAAAAAAATAAAATAGGTGACCTGATTCTGCCAATTGCCGCTATCCGCGGTGAAGGTACCTCAAACGACTATTTCCCGCCGGAGGTTCCGTCCCTGCCGGCATTTATGCTGCAGCGTGCCGTATCATCGGCTATCCGTGACTATGCTCGCGATTATTGGACAGGAACAGTCTATACAACCAACCGCCGTATTTGGGAGCATGATGACACCTTTAAAGAGTATCTGAAAAGAACTCGTGCAATGGCAGTTGATATGGAAACGGCAACTCTGTTCAGTTGCGGTTTTGCCAATCATATCCCGACCGGAGCTTTACTACTCGTATCCGACCAGCCTATGATTCCGGAAGGAGTGAAAACTGATAAAAGCGACAACATCGTTACCAAAAACTATGTAGAGGAGCATGTAGAGATAGGCATCGCCTCGCTACGAATGATCATTGATGAAAAGAAAACTGTAAAACACCTGAAATTCGACTGGTAACGCCACACTTATATTTATATGGCCAAACAAGAACTGACTTGCGATGACATCCTCAAAGAACTGAGGGCCAAGCAATATCGTCCCATCTACTATTTGATGGGAGAAGAATCGTATTATATCGACTTAATAGCCGATTACATTACCGACAACGTACTGACGGATACTGAGAAAGAGTTTAACCTGACCGTAGTATATGGTGCAGATGTGGATGTGGCGACTGTGATTAATGCCGCTAAGCGCTACCCGATGATGTCAGAACATCAGGTAGTGATAGTAAAAGAGGCACAAGCCATCCGCAATATAGAAGAACTATCTTATTACCTGCAAAAACCGTTAAACTCAACAATATTAGTGGTTTGTCATAAACATGGCGCTCTGGACCGCAGAAAGAAGTTAGCTGCAGAAATTGAAAAAACAGGTATTCTTTTCGAATCCAAAAAGATAAAAGAAGCACAGCTGCCTGCATTTATCAGTTCATATATGAAACGTAAAGGGATAGACATGGAGCCTAAAGCTACCGCAATGTTAGCTGATTTTGTGGGTACGGATCTTAGCCGTTTGACGGGTGAACTGGAAAAACTGATCATCACATTACCCGGCGGTCAGAAACGCGTAACTCCTGAACAAATAGAGAAAAACATAGGGATAAGTAAAGACTATAATAATTTTGAATTGCGTAGTGCACTGGTCGAAAAGGATGTACTCAAGGCCAATAAAATAATAAAATACTTTGAAGAAAATCCTAAAACAAATCCGATACAAATGACGCTTTCTTTACTATTCAACTTTTACTCAAACCTAATGTTGGCCTACTATGCACCGGATAAATCAGAACAGGGAGTGGCTACCATGTTAGGGCTTAAAACCCCGTGGCAGGCCCGCGATTACCTGACGGCAATGCGGAAATACACTGGAGTGAAGACAATGCAAATTGTAGGAGAAATACGATATGCAGACGCAAAATCGAAAGGTGTAGGCAATACCTCGATAAGCGATGGAGATATTCTTCGTGAATTAGTATTCAAGATTCTTCATTAAAAAACAATTTATTTCAGTATCTGCTCCCTATATCATACTTTTACCAATATCGAAGTGTGGTATGGGGAGTAAATGTATCCTCCGTAATCAAATACCTTCTTCTCTGGTGGTAACTAACCTATTTTTTTACATTCTTACTTAGCCTTTTGTTATTCTGCCTCCTTAATGCCGAACCTAATCAAAATAAGGGTCTATTTCCCATAAAATAGATTTCTCAGTAAAAGCAGTATGATACATTCCTTATCCCAAAGGCAGAAAAGGATAAAAAGAATACAACACATACTATATAATAGAAACACAATGAAGCTAACCCTTATTGAAGATACCAATAAATATTCATAGCCTTATCATGATGCTAACAGAATATCATAACCTGTATCATAATGTCATTTTCATACATAAAGTATCTATATTTTCTGGAATAGAAAAAAAATCAGCCTAACAAAACGCACATATAACGCTGTATATCAATTATTTATAATAAATCAAAGCCTCTCAGAATTGAATAATTTCATTTAAACGAGCATTTATATGGAAATAATGCAATATTTTGGCATTATAGCCTATATGTAAAACTATGAGTGACAAATTTTACTTGAAGGGTTCTCCAGTGACAAGAAAAAATAGATAAATATCTACTATTTGTTGCATATTTAACGATAGGATATGACAGTTGTGAAGTGTGTATGTAACACAATATATATTCACAAAAGTAATATCTTTGTTTTTATACAATAAAATCATGAATTACATTTGTGATTACAGTTTCATTACATATATACATTTACAATTGTGGATGTAATAGGAGAGTGGTTAACACTTATTTTAATACCAGCTAATGATTAAATACTCAATAAGAAAAAAAACAATATATCAATCTAATATTCAGGTAATAGTCCAAGATACAGAAACATTTGTGATATAAAGAGCATCAAAGCATATAGCAACGTATAAAAGTGATTGTTTTTCAGACATATATAAGTTTTATATAAACTAAAAATTCAATGAATATTACAATCATACACATCGATACCCAAAATATTAAGAGCAATATATCACACTCTCTTTACAAATCTAAAATATTAATATTGTATTTGTAATTTGCTTTTGTGATTTTTATTTTTTACTTTTGTGCGAAGCTAAATAAACGCTTTACTTTTGTGAATCAACTAATAAGTCATACATTTGTAAATCTTCAAAGGATATGGAAATAAAAGATAGGATTAAAATTATCATGGAAAAAGAGAATATGGCTTCCGGTGCTTTCGCCGAAAGCATAGGTATTCAGCAATCCACTCTCTCTCATATTTTGAATGGGCGGAACAACCCCAGTTTGGATGTTATTATGAAAGTACATCAGAAATATAACTATGTAAAATTGGAATGGCTGTTGTATGGGCAAGGCAATATATCCGAAGAAAGCATCCAATCAGCTTCTGATTTTCAACCTTCCTTATTTGCTGAGAATGCCATAATTCCGCCCAACGGGACAGTTACTCCGGAAAATCGCAGGGAAATGCCGTTAGAAAGTTCCCAAAACACCCCGAAAGAGATTGTAAAACAAGAAATTAGATACATAGAAAAGCCTTCCAGAAAAATAACTGAAATAAGAATTTTCTTCGATGATAATACGTATGAGACATTCAGAGGAGAAAAATAAGACAGATAAATCACTGTTTGCACAATTTCCCGTATCTTTGCAGGACGAATACGAATTTACTTTCAACAATACATGAAAAAATTTATTTTAGACCTGACAGTAACTGAGAATCTCAGATTGCATACCAACTATGTGCTGCTGAAATTGACCTCTCAGACCGTCCTCCCGGATATGCTACCGGGACAGTTTGCGGAAATTCGGATAGATGGTTCACCCACCACTTTCCTGCGTCGCCCCATTTCTATTAATTATGTAGACAGACAACGCAACGAAGTATGGTTTCTGATCCAACTTGTAGGTGATGGAACAAAACGTCTTGCGCAAGTAAATCGAGGAGAGATTATCAATGTAGTACTCCCACTCGGAAATAGCTTCACAATACCCGAAAAGCCTTCTGATAAGCTATTATTAGTGGGCGGAGGTGTAGGGACTGCCCCTATGCTCTACTTGGGTGAACAACTTGCTAAAAACGGCAGTAAACCAACATTCCTTTTGGGGGCACGCAGCAACAAAGATCTGCTCCAATTAGAAGATTTTGCCGCTTACGGAGAGGTCTATACTACAACCGAAGACGGCAGCCATGGAGAAAAGGGATATGTGACCCAACATTCCATACTGAATAAAATAAAATTCGAGCAGATTTATACATGTGGCCCGAAACCCATGATGATGGCAGTAGCCAAATATGCCAAAGATAACGATATCAATTGCGAAGTATCATTGGAAAATACAATGGCATGTGGCATAGGAGCCTGCCTCTGTTGCGTTGAAAACACCACAGAGGGGCATTTGTGCGTTTGTAAAGAAGGTCCTGTTTTCAATATAAATAAACTATTATGGCAGATTTAAGTGTAAACATTGGTAAACTACAAATGAAGAACCCGGTAATGACAGCTTCGGGTACATTTGGATATGGTGAGGAATTTGCGGATTTTATTGATATAACGCGAATAGGCGGTATCATTGTAAAGGGTACTACTCTTCACAAACGTGAAGGCAACCCGTATCCCCGCATGGCAGAGACCCCTTCCGGTATGTTAAACGCTGTAGGACTGCAAAATAAGGGTGTAGAATATTTCTCAAATCACATTTATCCCCGGATCAAAGACATTCAGACCCACATGATTGTAAATGTTTCCGGATCAGCCATTGAAGACTATGTAAAGACTGCAGAGATCATTAATGAACTTGACAAAATTCCTGCTATCGAATTAAACATCTCTTGTCCTAATGTAAAACAAGGAGGTATGGCATTTGGGGTGACAACTAAAGGAGTATCAGAAGTTGTACAAGCAGTGCGTTCTGCTTACAAAAAGACACTTATCGTCAAGCTATCTCCCAACGTTACAGATATAGCAGAAATGGCACGGGCAGCCGAGGCCAACGGCGCCGATAGTGTATCATTAATCAATACATTGCTGGGAATGGCCATCGATGCTGAGCGCAAACGCCCCATCCTTTCAACAGTGACAGGTGGCATGTCCGGTGCAGCAGTAAAACCCATCGCACTAAGAATGGTGTGGCAAGTTGCTAAAGCAGTAAATATTCCGGTCATAGGACTAGGCGGTATCATGAATTGGAAAGATGCTGTCGAGTTCATGCTTGCAGGTGCTTCAGCCATACAGATTGGTACGGCAAATTTCATAGATCCGGCTATCACCATCAAAGTTATAGATGGTATAAACGATTACCTGGAAAGACACGGATGCAAGTCTGTTTCTGAAATTATAGGTGCACTTGAGGTATAGTCAAAAACACATCATACCCCTTCGCTGCAGTTTGACTTTAAAATGCTATCCAAATGCGGATACGCTTATCTCAGTCTGCTCACGAAATCAATCGAAGCACCCCGGATCGGAAAGTATGAGTTTGCTCAAAGACTATTCCTTTTATTAATAATATATTTCATAAAAAAAGAATGCCTTTCTCCATTAGAAAGGCATTCTTTTTTATATACAACATAAGTTAATCTTCCAACAGATCCGGACGCAGTCTCCTAGTACGTTCCAACGACTGTTGAAGTTCCCATTCCTTAATCTTCGCTTCGTGCCCTGAAAGCAGAATCTCGGGTACTTTCCACCCCTTATATTCTGCCGGACGAGTATAAACAGGTGCCGCCAACAAATTATCCTGGAAAGAATCAGAAAGGGCGGACTGTTCATCAGAAATCACACCCGGAATAATTCGAACGATAGCATCCGCCATAACGGCGGCAGCCAATTCACCGCCGGTCAAAACATAATCTCCAATACTGATTTCTTTTGTGATCAAATGCTCCCGGATGCGATAATCGATACCTTTAAAATGCCCGCATAAAATGATAAGATTACCGGATAAAGACAAACTATTAGCCATCTTCTGATCAAACTGCTCTCCATCAGGTGTGGTAAATATCACTTCATCATAATCACGCTCTGCTTTCAGGGCATTAATACACCGTTCAATAGGTTCTATCTTCATCACCATACCGGCAAAACCTCCAAATGGATAGTCATCCACCCGGCGATACTTGTCTTCGGTATAATCACGTAAATTGTGAATATGAATTTCAGCGAGTCCTTTGTCCTGGGCCCGTTTCATAATAGAACAATTGAAAAAGCCCTCAATCATTTCGGGCAAAACCGTTATAATATCGATACGCATAATCTTTAATTTTTCGCAAAAGTACAAATATTTGAAGAGAAACCCGTATTTTTGCCTAAAACAATCCTAAGAATATATGACTGTAAAAGAAAAAATAGAGCAACTCCGTCTCCAACTCCATCAGCATAATTACAATTATTATGTGCTGAATGCCCCGGAAATCTCAGATAAAGAATTCGACGATTTAATGAGGGAACTTCAGGACCTGGAACAGGAACATCCGGAATATAAAGACGAAAACTCACCTACTATGCGTGTAGGTAGCGATATCAATAAGAATTTTACCCAAGTAGCGCACAAATATCCGATGCTTTCATTGTCGAATACATATTCGGAGAATGAAGTAACCGACTTCTATGACAGAGTGCGTAAAGCTTTGAATGAAGATTTTGAGATTTGTTGCGAGATGAAGTATGATGGTACCTCTATCTCTTTAACTTACGAAAATGGTAAACTGATCCGCGCGGTAACCCGCGGTGACGGTGAAAAAGGGGACGATGTAACAGACAACGTAAAGACCATTCGGAGTATTCCTCTCGTCCTACATGGAGATAATTATCCGGAAGTTTTCGAAATTCGTGGAGAAATCTTGATGCCATGGGAAGTTTTCGAAGCATTAAACCGGGAAAAAGAGGCCCGCGAAGAACCTCTCTTTGCAAATCCGAGAAATGCCGCATCGGGAACATTGAAATTACAAAATTCCGCCATCGTGGCTTCCCGTAAGCTGGATGCCTATCTCTATTATCTGCTTGGCGATAATCTGCCGACTGACGGACATTATGAAAATCTGCAGGAAGCAGCCAAATGGGGATTTAAGATTTCCCCGTTAATGCGTAAGTGCCAGACACTACAAGAAGTCTTCGACTTTATCAACTATTGGGACGTAGAGCGCAAAAACCTGAACGTTGCTACAGACGGAATCGTACTGAAAGTAAACAGCCTCAAGCAGCAAAGGAATCTTGGGTTCACAGCCAAGTCTCCCCGCTGGGCCATTGCCTATAAATTTCAGGCTGAACGTGCACTGACCCGCTTGAACATGGTAACCTATCAGGTAGGGAGAACCGGCGCCGTAACACCGGTAGCCAATCTCGACCCGGTACAACTTTCGGGCACAGTAGTGAAACGCGCATCATTGCATAATGCGGATATCATTGAAGGACTCGATTTGCATATAGGCGATATGGTCTACGTAGAAAAGGGAGGAGAAATCATCCCCAAAATAACCGGTGTGGATACGTCGGTCCGCTTCATGATCGGTGAAAAGGTAAAATTCATCACTCACTGTCCGGAATGTGGCAGTAAGCTGATAAGATACGAAGGAGAAGCCGCCCATTATTGTCCGAATGAGACCGCCTGTCCACCACAAATCAAAGGAAAAATAGAGCACTTCATCAGCCGGAAAGCAATGAATATAGACGGATTAGGACCTGAAACCGTTGACATGTTCTACCGTTTAGGACTGATTCATGACACAGCCGACCTCTATCGACTGACGACAGATGACATCAGAGGCTTGGACCGTATGGGAGACAAATCTGCGGAAAACATCATTAAAGGAATCATGCAGAGCAAAGAGGTACCTTTTGAAAGAGTAATTTTTGCATTAGGTATTCGTTTTGTAGGCGAAACGGTAGCTAAAAAAATAGCCAAATCTTTTAAAGACATAGAAGAATTGGAAAATGCAGATCTGGAAACTCTGATCAATATCGATGAAATCGGTGAAAAAATAGCTCGGAGTATCCTTAACTACTTTGCGAATGAATCAAATCGTAAATTGGTAGGCCGATTAAAAACAGCAGGATTGCAACTATACAGACCTGAAGAAGACTTGAGCGGACATACCGATAAATTGGCCGGACAATCCATTGTCATCAGTGGAGTATTCACCCACCATTCAAGAGATGAATACAAGGATCTTATCGAAAAACACGGTGGCAAGAACGTGGGAAGCATCTCTTCTAAAACCAGTTTTATTCTGGCCGGAGACAATATGGGACCTGCGAAATTAGAAAAAGCAAGTAAACTGGGAATTAAAATAATGAACGAAGAGGAATTTTTAAAGCTTATATCGTAACATTTTTCTGCAATAATCTTATTTTATATATTATTATTGCTGTAAAAAAAGAAAATATTCGTACTTTTGCGAGCAAAATATTTAGAGATTATTATTAATACTCATGATACAGACTAGATTGAAAGGAATGGGGGTAGCGCTGATTACTCCTTTCAAAGAGGATGAAAGCGTTGATTACGATGCGTTAATGCGACTGGTAGACTATCTGCTGCAAAATAATGCAGATTTTCTGTGTGTGCTGGGAACTACAGCCGAAACTCCGACCTTGAGTGAAGAAGAAAAAAAGAAAATCAAAAAGATGGTAATCGACCGTGTCAACGGAAGAATCCCCATCCTGCTGGGAGTCGGAAGTAACAATACACGCGCAGTTGTAGAGACACTCAAAAACGACGATTTCACCGGAGTAGATGCTATCTTATCCGTTGTCCCTTACTACAATAAACCCTCACAAGAAGGAATTTATCAGCACTATAAAGCAATTGCAAGCGCTACAGAGCTTCCCATCGTATTATATAATGTTCCGGGACGTACAGGAGTTAATATGACCGCAGAGACCACTTTGCGCATTGCTAAGGACTTTCAGAATGTTATAGCCATTAAAGAGGCTTCTGGTAATATCACCCAGATGGATGATATCATTAAAAACAAACCGGCTAACTTTGACGTTATTTCCGGAGATGACGGTATTACTTTCCCGCTGATTACATTGGGAGCCGTAGGAGTCATTTCGGTTATTGGAAACGCCTTTCCACGTGAATTCAGCAGAATGACCCGTTTGGCGCTGCAGGGCGACTTTGCCAATGCACTGACCATACACCATAAATTTACGGAACTGTTTAACCTCTTATTTGTAGACGGAAACCCAGCCGGAGTAAAATCCATGTTGAACGCTATGGGAATGATCGAGAATAAACTCCGTTTACCACTAGTACCGACACGCATCACCACATTTGAAGCGATTCGTAAAGTACTCAATGAACTGAATATAAAATGTTAACGACCAAAGTAATCCCGAGGTATCAATAATTTTTTCATCAACTTACGGAATAAAGGAGAGTGCGTCATAACTTACCACAGAATTTTGACACATTCTCCTTTATTTTTCCTAATTCAGCTGAAGCGTCCCATTTAGTATATTTATATGATATTTATTTCTTTGTTGTTTCTAACTTCTCGATAAGTTCTGCCACATTACGCCCATCCATAAGAGCGTGATGACCGGAAATTGAAATTGGAAGCAGGTATACACCATTCTCTTTTATTAATTTTCCAGTGGAAATGCGCGGTACAGAATCACCTCTGCCAAAAGAAACAGCATGTTTCATCTCTGAAAATGCGAACCAAGGCAAAGCCGAATAGCGGATAAGATCTAACCGGCCTATATTTTCGGAAAAAGACAGGCCAGTACTGTTTTTCACTCTTTCTATTTCTTTTTCAGCATTTTGTATAAATACTTCAAGGTCTGCATCGTATTCAAAAAAACCGAAACCGAATGTTCCATCTTCACGTCCTATGGTAGGTGATAAATGGATAAAATCATATTTCACTACTTGTTCGCCTTCAATGCGTAATTTAAAAGCCTCTACTTCATTTACACATTGCAGCAGAAAATGTACAGAGTACAAAAAGAAAGATTTTTTCTCATCCTTACTTTGATGGTAGGTATTCGTAAAGTCGACCAAAGTAGTGATCCCAAAGAATGGGTCGTCAAAAGCAGAAAAGAATTTAAAATGTTCTTTTCTATTCCAATTTTCTAAATCAATAAGCTGTTTCATGCAGTATATTTATTTTTTTCGTTCAGTATATTATTTCCCTCTCTCGTCTCGCCAAGGAAGATACAACAATTTCATACGATTGCTTTACCAGGTCCTTAATCATTTTATCCGGAACGTCTTTAGACACTAATCCAATGTTTTTTATTCATGTGATAGCCCGGTTGTACTCCTTCATATTTGTCTAGCAAATCCTCTATCTGTCCGGCATTACATTTTATATTACAGAAATCGAATGCGTCTATATTCACAAAACAGAACCATTTATCCATTACATAAAAGACGAGTAAATCTCTGTCATATTCAGATGTTGCTTTTTTAAAGGGCATCCGGTCATGCACACCTTTAAATGAAAGGCAATATTCTCTAAATTCTTCTACATTCATAGCCTATTCTTAAATCTTCTCTGCCATATATCCTTGATATTCTGTATTGCAAATATAAGGAAAGTACCGTTTGCAACGAATAGCCAACAATACTTTTTTATTGTTTTTCAATGAGATAAAGCTGTTACAGTTTCATTCTTCTGCGCTTTTCCTTTGCTACTGTCGGTATAGAGTGGATAACACCACCATTATAAAATCCCTAAACGTTAAACAAAGTTATATCATACACCTTATAAGGTCACTACATTAATTAAATTTTATACATTTAACAGGTTACTAATAATTTAATATTCAAATAAATGAAAACACTCCTAAATATTAAACTCCATTTATCTAAAAAGAATATATTTACCATCTTAGTTTTTATTCTTGTTTTAGGTGGTACTACCGGTTGCATTCAACACAAATCCGACCAGAAACGACTGCCTGCTCTTTCTTTTACTGTAAATGGAGAAAGCTTTGAAATGATTCCGGTAGAAGGCGGAACCTTTATTATGGGAGGCACAAGTGAGCAAGGTAATGATTGCGAAAACAATGAAAAACCAACGCATGAGGAAACTCTACCGTTCTTTTATATCGGGAAGTATGAAGTTACCCAGAAACTGTGGAAAGCAGTTATGGGGACTGATTTCGATCAATCATACAATTCAGGATGTGAAGATTGTCCGGCAGAGTATATCAGTTGGAATGACACGCAAAAGTTTATAAGCAAATTGAACACCCTTACAAACAAAACATTTCGCCTGCCTACCGATATTGAATGGGAATATGCCGCACGCGGTGGCAAGTATAGTGAAAAATACAAATACAGCGGAAGTAATGATATCGATGAAGTTGCCTGGTATATTGAAAATTATCAAAAAAGTAAATATGGAGACAAAGGGACTACACATCCGGTAGGTATGAAAAAGCCTAATGAATTAGGATTGTACGACATGAGTGGCAATGTATGGGAATGGTGTGACAATTGGTACACTCAAGAATACTCTCAAAACGGTAAATCTGTCCATCCCGGATGGCCATTTAATGGTACATCTGCCTTTTTCCGCCGGGTCTTGCGAGGTGGTAGTTGGGGTGGTACTGCAAAAGGCTGCCGAGTGTCATATATTGACTATGACGTGCCAAACTATCGTGATGAATATGGAGGTTTTAGGCTTGTTTTAGTACCGGACTCAGTACAGACTGCCAATTAAAAAGAGGAATCCCTCAGAATTTAGGTATGATCCAATAAAAGAGATAATGCAAGAAAGCAAAAAACCTCCATAATTTGATTATGGAGGTTTTTGTGATCGCGACAGGATTCAAACCTGTAACCGGCTGATCCGTAGTCAGCTACTCTATTCAGTTGAGCTACGCGACCGTTTATCGTTATTTTCTTAGAGTGACCGCGACAGGATTCAAACCTGTAACCGGCTGATCCGTAGTCAGCTACTCTATTCAGTTGAGCTACGCGGCCATTTGTTAAACCTTAAAGTGATCGCGACAGGATTCAAACCTGTAACCGGCTGATCCGTAGTCAGCTACTCTATTCAGTTGAGCTACGCGACCATTGTTTTTGTTTAACGGGTGCAAAGATACGGCCTTTTCTTGAATTTGCAAGCTTTTGGGGAACTTTTTTTGCAAATAAATTATTCGATGAACCGGTAATTAAACAGTTGCCAGCCGAGTGTCAGCCCTACATTCCACTCCCTTCTTGGTGAGCTATAATGATTTACATATGCAGAGATAGCTCCAAATGGTAATTGACAAACCACTGAAATTTCTCCTAAATATTCGAATCGGGAAAATGCTTTTCCATAATAAGCCTTATTAATGGAGTTCCGTTCAATTGGGAAAATAGGCAAAAAACCATAAAATTCTCCACGGACATGAAACATCTGGTTTAAACGATAAATGGGACGTATTCCGGCAGCAACATATTGATTGGCACGGAAAGCTTCGTTATACGTCAATTTACTATGTGCAGTGGGGGCAAACTCACTAGCCTGCATCATAGTGGCCGTATAGTTCTCTGAGAAGTTCTTAGAGGCATAAACTGCGTCCAGATACCATCCCAATATCCAATTAGCACCCATCTTATGATATTTCTCCTTCATATATGACAACTGTAACCACGAATGCTTTTCTTTTACGGGCTTTTTATTCTCCGAATTAACCCCCGGACGAAAACTTTCATTTCCCGTAAATATCTGAGCAACCAAGGCCTCTCTTGCACCTTGAATCGGGAATTGCCTGGAGTTCAGTGTACTGCCATTAAAACTAACGGAACCACCAAACAGGCGATATCCGCTCTTATCATATTTGTCCTTATCAAAATCAATCACATTATTCTGAAAGTATCGATCCTCTATCTGCGCAATTCCAAAGCCCAATTCCAATCTTTTGCTGGATAAGAAAGGAAGAGCGACCTTCAATTTCAAGAATCGTTCATCCTTCTGATTAAAAGCCGGCTTATCGTTTTTAGAGAAAAGCTTATCTTTTTTAAAATAATCGAAAGTACTGATGGAAGCGATAAAACGATAGGATGTCGGGATAGTAGTGGCAAAATCGACTTTGGCCATGAACTGAGCATTATTATATATTTTGCCCAACTGTCCGTCAAGCGTAAACTCTTTCGAATAATAGTTCAGATTCTGGTATGCAAGTCCCAGATAAATCTGATTGGAGCTGGTCGTAGACACATTACCTCCCACACGAACCGAAAATTCATTCTCCATCTTTATTTTCAGATGCAAATCGTACGTATCATCTTCCGGATTGAAAACGGCATGGGGAATAATCTCCGAAATCATGTTATCCGAAAGTAAACGGAAATATCCCCGTTTCAGATCCTCATACGTAAATTCTTTATCGTCCGAGGTATGAAACTCTTTCTTTATGTACACCTGTTGGTGAGTATTAGCTCCGTCGATATAGATGTTCTTAAATCTGAGTTCGGGATAATTGCTTTTATACACCAACCGCCTTAAACGGATATTATCCACATTAACCCTACGGTGAATACGGCTTTTGATGGAGTCCATCAGGCTCATTGTACGGTCATATCCTATTTTCTCGAGCTCATCGATGCGTTGGAAGTCCATCAGACTTACATCATTATATTTGAAAGTCATCAAAATACCGGCAGAATCAGGAAGAGAGTAGTCTGTCTTCTGCATAACCATATTTTCTATCTGGCTCATCAGATCATTCTCTTTCGGCTTTCCCGGATTGGTAGATACAACGCTACCGATAATGATGTCCGGATGAAAATCCTCACGCATCACGTCGGTTGGAAAATTATTATAGATTCCACCGTCGTAAGCCAACATGCTGTCTATCTCGATAGGCTTGAACATAAAGGGAAAACTCATAGAAGCCCGTACGGCGTCACCCAGATCACCACGCTTCAGAATCAGCTGCTTCTTGTTATACACATCCGATGCGATACAACGAAATGGTACAAAAAGTTTATCAAAGTCACCGTCACATGCAGCCGTAGCGCGCGCATACAGATCGATAAAGACAAGGTTCATCTGGATAGGATTAACAACACTGGTCGGCAGAAACTGCGGCTTCAGGCTCAACGAGTCCTTAAAGGAAAAGCGTATATTGAAAAACTCCGGCGTGGGAAGATTCTTCTTAAAATAGTACATGTATTTTTCTTCCACCTCACCGGAATACCATCGCTTGAAATCCTCTGATTTCAGTAAGGTTTCCATGTCGTCAGGCGAATACCCCATGGCATAAAGAGAGCCCACAATGGCTCCCATAGAAGTACCGGTTATATAATCTATCGGGATATTATTCTCTTCTAGAGCACGAATAATTCCAATATGCGTCAGTCCTTTAGCACCGCCGCCACTCAATACCAATCCGACTTTCTGTGCCTGGACAAGCATTGGCAAAAACAGTAAAAAAAGAAATAACAATAAAAGATTTTTCTTCATAAGGTCCAGCAAAACACTATATAGAGGGTTAAATCATCGTTCAAATATATACAATAGTTTCCAATTTACCGACAGCTGACATACATTTCTAATGAAAAAAGAGCATTACGATACATTTTCATGCACGTAATGCTCTTTGAATGATATTATGAAATTAAAAAGCGGCTGCTTAAATCAGCTCAATGCTTCTTTTTACAAAGTTATTTAATGCTTCACCTTTCAGCATATTGTTTTGCAACAACGCCAGATCGATCAACTGACGTACCACTTTGTTTTTGCCTGCATATCCGGCAAAAATAGAATCTTTCTGCTGCTTCAACTCATCCCATTTCTTATCCAGATCATTGAGTTCATCTTTCTCCGCAGTAGGGATATCTTCGTCTTTCTTGCCTTCTTGCTTTTTCTTGAGTGCATCACGACGTTTTGTCACATCTTCCAGTTCCGTCTGTATAGGAGCAATGGCAGCACTGCACTCTTTTTCTTCATCAGCCAATACTTCTTTCACTAATTTATGGTCTGAATTCAATACCAGATTAAACATATCGGGCATTTCACCATAGAAACTCATGCCAGCCTGAATATTGGCCATTTCCTTCATACGGCGCATATATTCGCTCTGGGTTATCATCACGGGAGAGCCGTTTTCGCCTAAAGCCTGAGTCATGACATTAAATTCAACCTTTTCCATTTTCGGCAACTGACTCTTGAAGGCTGCTGACAGAGCTTCTTGTTTTGAAGCCTCAAGCACATCGCTCTTCTTATCTTCTTTCACAATCAGGTTGTCGACAACATCACTGTCTACACGGGTGAAGCGAGATTTCTCCAGTTTCTGTTCGAGCATACTTACCATGGCCACATCCAGTTGCCCGTCCATCAACAGCACATTGTAACCTTTATTTTTGGCAGCTTCGATATAGGCAAACTGTTCGTCCTTATTATTGGCATACAGATAGATCAGGTTTTTATCTTTATCTGTCTGATTATCTTTAATCAAAGTCTGGTACTCCTCAAAGGTGTAATGTTTGCCATCCGTATCGGTGAAAAGGGCGAATTTTTGTGCTTTATCATAGAAATCCTCTTGAGTGAGCATTCCATAATTAATAAAGATTTTTAAATCATTCCACTTCTCTTCGAACTGAGCGCGATCATTCTTAAAGATAGATTGCAGACGGTCTGATACCTTTTTCGAAATATAGGTAGAGATCTTCTTCACGTTCGAATCACTTTGCAGGTAAGAACGGGATACATTCAAAGGAATATCCGGTGAATCGAGCACACCATGGAGCAGAGTAAGGAAATCCGGAACAATACCTTCTACAGAATCCGTAACATAAACCTGATTACAATACAACTGAATCTTATTCTTATTCAAATCAATATTGCTCTTTACCTTCGGGAAGTAGAGGATACCGGTCAGATGGAACGGATAGTCTACATTCAAATGAATCCAGAACAAAGGTTCGTCTGACATCGGATAAAGCTCACGATAGAATTTTTTATAATCTTCGTCCGACAATTCACTCGGTTTCTTTGTCCACAAAGGAATGGTGTCATTGATGACATTATCTTCCGCCGTCTCTACTTGTTTGCCGTCTTTCCACTCTTTCTTTTTACCAAAAGCGATGGGAACGGGCAGGAAGCTGCAATATTTCTTCAGGAGGGCAGAGATGCGTGACTCCTCGAGAAACTCCTTGCAATCATCATCAATATACAATACGATATCTGTACCACGATCCGCTTTCTCCACCTCTTCAAGTGTAAACTCCGGACTACCGTCGCAAGTCCATTTTACGGCCTGTGCACCTTCTTTATATGATTTGGTGATAATTTCAACCTTCTTGGAAACCATGAATGCAGAGTAGAACCCAAGTCCGAAGTGTCCAATGATGGCATTCGCATCGTTTTTATATTTTTCAAGGAAATCGTTAGCTCCCGAAAAGGCAATCTGGTTGATATATTTATCAATCTCTTCAGCAGTCAAACCGATACCACGATCGGAGATGGTAATGGTGTCTTTGCCTAATGAAACGTGAACGGTCAAATCACCCAGTTCGCCCTTAAATTCACTGATAGAAGCCAATGTATTCAACTTCTGAGTGGCATCAACGGCATTGGATACTAATTCCCGCAGGAAGATTTCATGGTCACTGTACAAAAACTTTTTGATGATAGGGAAAATGTTCTCTGTTGTAACCCCAATATTACCTTTTTGCATAATAACGTATATTTTTTAAATGATCTTGGTTATTAATAATTGAATTTCTTTATTGCCTGAATAGAGACAAAAAAAATGCCAGACCATGCTGGTCTGACATTTTGACGTATGTTTGAAAGAAACAGTCGGATTATTCAGCCGTTTTGGCTTCATTCTTCATTTCCAACTCACCCTTTTCTTCATTTAAAGAGACAGTGATCGTATCTCCTTCATTCAGATCAGCCGAAATGATAAGTTCCGATAAGCCGTCTTCCAGATAGGTCTGGATGGCACGCTTCAGCGGACGTGCACCGTACTGGACATCATAGCCTTTTGAAGCGACAAACTGTTTAGCCTTGTCTTCAATGACCAGTTTATAGCCGATAGATTCGATTCTGTTATACAGTCCTTTCAACTCAATATCGATAATCTTCGTTATAGCTTCTAATGACAACTGGTCAAAGGTGATGATTTCGTCAACACGATTTATAAATTCGGGTGCAAACGATTTATTCAGAGCCTTCTGAATCACGCTGCGAGAGAATTCTTTATCGTCAAGACGGCTTTGAGTGGCAAAACCGACTCCACGCCCAAACTCTTTCAACTGGCGGGTTCCGATATTCGATGTCATGATAATAACAGTATTCTTGAAGTCAACCATTCTGCCATAACTGTCAGTCAGCCGACCTTCGTCCATCACCTGGAGAAGCAGATTGAACACATCGGGATGCGCCTTTTCTATTTCGTCAAGCAATACGATAGAATAGGGTTTACGGCGTACTTTCTCTGTCAATTGTCCGCCTTCCTCGTATCCTACGTATCCCGGAGGCGCTCCAACCAAGCGTGAGACTGTGAATTTCTCCATAAACTCACTCATATCGATACGGATCAATGCATCCGAAGAACCAAACATATATTTAGCCAATTCCTTGGCCAGATGAGTTTTACCAACGCCGGTAGGGCCTAGGAACATAAATGTACCAATCGGTTTATTCGGATCTTTCAGTCCGACACGGCTGCGCAGAATGGCCTTGACCAGCTTTTTGATAGCATCGTCCTGAGCTATCACCTTCGATTGCAGGTCTTCTTTCATGCCTGCCAACTTGATGCCTTCCGCCTGTGCCATACGCTGTACCGGAATGCCGGACATCATTGATACGACATTTGCGATTTCTTCCTCATCCACCGTCTCACGATTATCCTTCAAACGTTCCTCCCAGTCTTTCTTCATCACATCCAACTGGACAGCAAGTTCTTTTTCCTTATCGCGAAAACTGGCAGCAAGTTCGAAATTCTGTGATTTGACAGCCTCGTTCTTGTTATTTTTAGCTTCTTCGATCAACTTCTCCTGATCTTCTATTTCCTTGGGTACACTCACATTGGTAAGATGTACACGCGAACCGGCTTCATCGAGTGCATCAATAGCTTTATCCGGGAAGTTACGGTCGGTTATATAACGGTCTGTCAACTTGACACAAGCTTCCAATGCCGCATCCGTATAATTTACGTTGTGATGATCTTCATATTTATCCTTAATATTACGAAGAATCTGCAACGTTTCGTCAGCTGTAGTAGGCTCTACCATTACCTTCTGGAAACGACGCTCCAACGCCCCGTCTTTTTCGATATTCTTCCGATATTCGTCAAGGGTAGTGGCACCGATACACTGAATCTCTCCACGCGCCAATGCCGGTTTCAACATGTTGGCAGCATCCATCGATCCGGCTGCCGATCCGGCACCTACAATGGTATGTATCTCGTCAATGAACAGAATCACATTCGGATTCTTCTGCAATTCGTTCAAGATGGAACGAATGCGTTCCTCAAACTGTCCGCGGTACTTGGTACCGGCAACAACCGCAGTCATATCGAGTGCAACCACACGCTTGTCAAACAGAATACGGGACACCTTTTTCTGTATAATACGAAGTGCCAGACCTTCCACTATGGCCGATTTTCCGACTCCCGGTTCACCGATCAAAATGGGGTTATTCTTCTTACGGCGACTTAATATCTGTGCCAGGCGCTCGATTTCCCGCTCACGTCCCACCACAGGGTCAAGACGGCCTTCCTCGGCGGCCTTAGTCATATCAGTACCAAAATTATCAAGCACCGGAGTATCATTAGTCGGCTTCCTGGAGGCAGTCTGCGCCTGTTGCTGACGTTCACCGGATCCATGGGACGAACGGGATTGATTCATCTCTTCTTCGTCATCATCATCTTCTGTAAATCCCATGCCGGCACTGATATCCGGCTGTAAGGACAATTGTTCGAATACCTGCTGGTAATTCACATGATTCGCTTCAAGAACCGTTGCTGCCAGATTATCCTTATCTTTAAGGATGGCCAGCAGTACATGTTCCGTATCTGCAACTTGACTTTTCATCACTCGTGCTTCTAAAATACATAGTTTCAATATCTTTGCAGCTCCATTTGACAATGGAACATCGGCATCAGGCAACAGCATGTCGTCTGCATGCTCTTTCAGTATGGCCTCAATCTGCTTCTTTATGTCGGTCAGGTTTGTTTTGAGTTTAGACAATATCTCGATTGCTTTTCCCTCACCATCGCGAAGCATACCAAGCAATAAATGCTCAGGCCCTATATAGCTACTTTTCAGGCGATTTGCCTCTTCTTTGCTATATACGATAATATCGGAAACTTTTTGTGAGAATTGATTATTCATACTTATCTTCCTTCTTCTAAGAGGTTATTCACTGGCAAATATACGCATTTCATATTGTTTGCATGCGCTTCATTTGCTTTATTTATTATATAACAAATGTCGTGCCATTATTTCCTTTGTTCTTATACATTATAATATAATAAAACAATTAAGTATAGAAAAAAACATTAGATACTGATAAAAGCACCTCCGACACCCGGATGTCGTGATGCCTGACACCCGGGTGTCGGAGGGTACGAGACCCGGGTGTCACAGACCTAAAGAATAAGGGTAGGGCACTCTTACAAAAAGCAAAAAACTTTCTTCGTTAAAGTTTTCGTATATCAAGGAAAAGTAGTACTTTAGCGTGGTTTTTGATAAACCGCAAATGTATAATTAATAATCTTTTTAAATGCTTGAACAAGACAGAATTATAAAGATTAACATCGAGGAGGAAATGAAGTCATCGTACATTGACTACTCCATGTCGGTCATCGTTTCACGTGCCCTTCCCGATGTTAGAGATGGATTTAAGCCCGTTCACCGCAGAATTCTCTACGGAATGATGGAACTGGGAAATACGTCAGACAAACCCTATAAGAAATCAGCCAGAATCGTAGGTGAAGTACTTGGTAAGTATCACCCGCACGGAGACTCTTCTGTATATTTTGCGATGGTACGTATGGCTCAGGAATGGGCAATGCGCTATCCGCTGGTAGATGGGCAAGGTAACTTCGGTTCTGTAGACGGCGACAGTCCTGCTGCCATGCGTTACACTGAAGCACGTCTGAACAAATTAGGTGAAGAAATGATGCAGGACCTCTACAAAGAGACTGTAGATTTCGAACCTAACTTCGATAATACGCTGATGGAACCCAAAGTGATGCCGACACGTATCCCGAATTTGCTGGTTAACGGTGCTTCCGGTATTGCTGTAGGTATGGCAACCAACATGCCGCCCCATAATCTGTCTGAAGTCATCGATGCCTGCGAAGCATATCTTGACAATAAAGATGTGACCGTAGAGGAACTGATGGAATATGTAAAAGCGCCCGACTTCCCTACAGGAGGATATATATATGGCATAAGCGGCGTACGTGAAGCCTATCTTACGGGACGCGGACGCGTGGTTATGCGCGCGAAAGCAGAAATCGAGTCCGGACAGACACATGATAAAATCGTCGTTACAGAGATTCCCTACAACGTGAATAAGGCAGAATTGATTAAAGCAATTGCCGATCTTGTCAATGAAAAAAGAATAGAAGGTATATCAAATGCCAACGACGAGTCCGACCGTGAAGGTATGCGCATCGTTATTGATATCAAACGGGATGCAAATGCAAGTGTAGTGCTGAACAAGCTCTATAAAATGACAGCCTTGCAGACGTCATTCGGTGTAAATAACGTTGCACTGGTCAACGGACGCCCTAAAATGCTGAACTTACGCGACTTGATTGTTTACTTCGTAGAACATAGACACGATGTGGTAATTCGTCGTACTCAATTTGACCTGCGTAAGGCCAAAGAACGTGCACACATCTTGGAAGGTCTGATTATCGCTTCGGATAATATTGACGAAGTAATTCGTATCATCCGCGCCGCCAAAACACCAAACGATGCAATCTCCGGACTGATGGAACGCTTCAACCTGAGCGAAATTCAGGCACGCGCCATCGTTGAAATGCGCCTGCGCCAATTAACAGGTCTGATGCAAGATCAGCTCCATGCTGAATACGAGGAGGTTATGAAGCAGATAGCATATTTGGAAAGTATCCTGGCCGATGATGAAGTATGCCGTAAAGTAATCAAAGACGAATTGCTGGAAGTAAGAGCTAAATATGGTGACGAACGCCGTTCTGAAATCGTTTATTCATCAGAAGAATTCAATCCGGAAGACTTTTATGCGGATGATCAGATGATTATCACCATCTCACACATGGGATATATCAAACGTACACCATTGACAGAATTCCGTGCTCAAAACCGCGGTGGAGTAGGCTCGAAGGGTACTGAAACCCGTGATGAAGACTTTGTTGAGCACATCTACCCGGCAACAATGCACAACACGATGATGTTCTTTACTCAAAAGGGTAAATGTTACTGGCTGAAGGTATATGAAATACCTGAAGGAACAAAGAACTCTAAGGGCCGTGCTATCCAGAACTTGCTGAACATTGACTCGGACGATGCTGTTAATGCATATTTGCGTGTGAAGAGTTTGAATGACCAGGAATATATTAACAGTCATTATGTACTGTTCTGTACCAAGAATGGCGTTATAAAGAAAACATCTTTGGAACAATACTCACGCCCGCGCCAGAATGGTGTCAATGCAATTACTATACGTGAAGACGACCGAGTAATAGAAGTGCGTATGACCAACGGAAACAACGAAATCATCATAGCCAACCGTAACGGACGCGCAATACGTTTCCATGAAGCAGCAGTTCGCGTAATGGGCCGTACAGCTACCGGAGTTCGTGGTATCACACTGGATGACGACGGACAGGATGAAGTAATAGGCATGATTTGCATTAAGGATCTCGAGACAGAGTCCGTAATGGTTGTCTCCGAACAAGGCTATGGTAAACGTTCTGATATTGAAGATTATCGTAAAACAAACCGTGGCGGCAAAGGTGTGAAGACCATGAATATTACCGAAAAAACAGGTAAACTGGTTACAATCAAGTCTGTAACAGACGAAAACGACCTGATGATCATTAATAAATCGGGTATTACAATTCGTCTGAAAGTAGCTGATGTCCGCATCATGGGCCGTGCAACTCAAGGAGTCCGTCTGATCAATCTTGAAAAACGTAACGACCAGATCGGTTCTGTATGTAAAGTTACATCCGAAAGCCTGGAAGATGAAGTTCCGGAAGAAGAAAGAGAAGGAAATATTCCAAGCGATCCGGAAACGAATACACCGGTAAATGAAACAGAAGAATAGACATAATATTAATAATTAATCAAACAACAATCATGAAAAGAGTATTATTTTCAATGGTTTTACTGATGGCAGTAAGTTTTGCATTCGCTCAGGAGAAAAATGTAAAAGAAGCGAAAAGCATTGCCGGAGAAGTAAAACCTGACTTCGCAAAAGCTGAACAACTGATTAACGAAGCATTAACTAACCCTGAAACAAAGGATAATGCGGCAACTTGGGACGTAGCAGGTTATATTCAGAAAAGAATCAACGAAAAGGAGATGGAAAATGCTTATCTGAGAAAACCTTATGATACATTGAAGGTATACAATAGCGTACTGAATATGTACAATTATTACGTTAAATGTGACGAACTGGCACAGATTCCTAATGAAAAGGGTAAAATTAAAAACAAATACAGAAGCGCCAACTCAAAAACAATTCTGGCAGAACGTCCTAACTTGATTAACGGTGGTATTCAATACTTCAATTTAAATAAGAACGAAGACGCATTAAAATATTTTGCAGCTTATGTAGATGCAGCTACACTGCCTATGATGGAGAAAGAAAACTTGCTGGAAAAAGACACCATTTTGCCACAGGTAGCATATTATGCCACTTTGGCTGCAGATAGAGTAGGTGACAAAGATGCTGTCATGAAATATGCTCAATATGCTCTGAAAGACAAAGAAAATGGCCAATTTGCAATGCAATTGTTGACAGATGCTTACAAAGCTAAAGGTGATACTGCTAAATGGGTAGAAAAATTGCAGGAAGGTATTGTTAAGTTCCCTGAAAATCAATATTTCTTCGCAAATCTGGTTGACTACTATAGCAGCTCCAACCAAAATGATAAAGCAATGCAGTTTGCTGATGATATGTTGGCTAAAGATCCGAATAACAAATTATATCTGTATGTGAAGGCATATCTGTATCATAATATGAAAGATTATGAGAAAGCAATTGAGTTCTATAAAAAGACTCTCGACATAGATCCTGCATATGCAGAAGCATGCTCAAATTTAGGTTTGGTATACCTGTTACAAGCACAAGAATATGCTGACAAAGCACCGGCAGATATCAATGACCCGAATTATGCAACAGCACAAGCTGAGATCAAGAAATTCTACGAAGCTGCTAAACCGTATTACGAAAAAGCAAGAGAGCTGAAACCTGATCAGAAAGATTTGTGGTTACAAGGTCTTTACCGAGTATATTACAACCTGAATATGGGACCGGAATTCGAAGAAATCGAGAAAATGATGTAATGATCAAATAGATCTTTTTTCGCAAAGATTTTTGTGAAAGGGGTTGCCTGATTCGAGAAATTGGGCAGCCTCTTTTTTTTGCTTGATCTGATCCTGAACAATAGCGTAACACAAAAAGAGAAATAGGTGAAATCTATTTCTTATTCGTTTCATGGTGAATGAAATGACTAAAACCTGTCAGGATGCAGGTTCTTATTTTTTTAAGAGCTAAAGAAGGCAAAATTAGCAAGATGGAAATAGGGATTAAATAAAAGAGGCAATTTACTATATATAAGTAAATTGCCTCTTTCTTATTAAACATAATGTTGATTATTCCATTAATTTAAAGCTTATTTTTTTAGGTGTCTGATCATCCGTTAATAACTAACAACGGTGTATCTGAATGGAAGATCATCTTACGAGCAATACCGGGATTGAACAAACGGGAAAATATATTCCGTTTATAAGAAGTTAATGTGATAATGTCAATCTGATTTGTTTTAATGTAATTATCCAAACTATTCAGAAAATCATTACTCATCACCACATCATAATGAATCTCAAGATCCGGATATTGCTTTTGGAAATAATCCTTAATACCAGCTAATTTTATTTCATTCCATGTATCTTTTACATCCGATAAATGAATAAGAGAAACAGAAAAATGAAATGGGCTAAGTCCATTGATGAATGAATCGAAAGCAATCAAATCACGTTGGTCAAAGTTCGTCATAAAGGCAATCCGTTTCACTTCATTGAAACGATTGAAAGGAGTATTTTCGGGAATAGCCAGCACTGTAGTATGACTACGTTCAATTATCTCGGCAGTTACACTACCAATAAGATCAATATCCTTCTGATTCTTACCTCGAGTACCCATTATAATGATTCTGGGACGATGTTCTTTATTATATCTGAGTATTTCTTCTTCCGGGATACCTTCGCGCAAGACACACGTATATTTGACATCAGGAAACTCCCCGGATGCTACTTTTTGCTTAATCTTCTCCGACAGAGTATTCAGATCATCATGTACTTTATGCAATACATTCTTCACAGTCTCTTCATCACTAATCTGATAGTTAAATACATCTCCATATGGCAATGATGAAGCATAAATTGGTGTAAAGTAGACATGCAGCAAGATAACCTCCGCATCAAAAGATTTGGCAAAATTGAAACCAAATTCACAAGCTTTCATTGAATAGTTAGAGAAATCAACCGGAATAAGGACCTTCTTAGTGCGATGCTCCACTTTAGGGGTCTTCTCTCCTACTATACTTTCAGCAAGCCAGGCAGAACTCTCGGTAATCTTCAATGCACGCGGCAAATCACTTTCTTTAATACGTAAACGCACACCGGATGAAACAACTGGCTGTATCTGGTTTACATTGTGAATATACGTCTCTATACCCTCATTCTCAAGAACATTCTTCAATATCTGAGCTTTTGTATAAGTCAGAATAGCTAAAGTTACTAATTTCTCTTCCATAATTCGTTTATTTATTGAATTCAACAAATAAGAAATCCCAATTGTTTTGCCAATTGGGATTCTGACTTTATCTCTTATTTAAACCTGCACAGATTCGGTAGCTTCTTCTTTACTCATATTTAATTCATCCAATATTCTTAATGCCCGATCGAGCACAGTGGTATCATCAATCATAACCAATCCACCATCCGGACCAGGCTCAAGATGTATTCCGACACTTTTCCCTTCCTTAAAATTATGACCACCAAAGAAGTTTCTCACTGTATCGACGTTTAAATTGAGTTCGTCTGCTATTCTATGCATGCTACCGCTAGGCAATGAATCTTTAATTTTACGGAGTTCATTAAATGTTATTGTTCTCATGTCTCATAAATTTAATGGTTAATACTATGTGACTTTATTATCACGCTATAAACTTAAGGAAAAAAAAGATAAAACAAAACAAAAGCTTCTCTTTTTTCGCTAAAACAATCTAAATCAACGATAACTTGTTATAATACAATAAAGTCCGCCTCCAATAAATCTTAGATTATTGAGGGCGGACTTTGATGAAATATTTATAGATTCTATTCTTAAATAATTTCAATTGAACCAACCGGCACCCATCCCACTTTTCCATCTTCAAGGCGGATTTCTTTCCAGTCTTTCATTGAATCATCTTTAATGTTAACCTTATGCCCTTCATGAAGAATAAATAGGCTGGTACCATTTTCACTAGGTGTACTTCTAACCGTTACGCTCGGGCTCATTATTATCGCAGTATCCCTGTTCAACAACTCTTCTTTCTGCTTAGAAGCAAAAACATTTGCCATTACAACAACTATCAAAAAGATAATGCCTGTAATAAAACCGACTTTCTTCAACACCACTTGTTTCGAGAAAATAAAGAAATATAGAGAGACAATTAGCAGCAAGAAACTCACAATCCCCCATATGGCCCATGAATCCACGCTCATACTATTAATTAATGCCTTTGTCCATGTAACAAAGAATATCTCAGGAACAACTTCTACTTTATCTACAGTCTTACCACGAGCTATCTCCAAATTGGCACGAATATCTCCGTTACCGGGCTGAAGCAACAAGGCCTTTTCATAGTTTAAAATGGCTTTTGCTATCTCATTTATTTTATAATAGCTATTACCAAGATTATAGTATACATCGGCCGACTCGCCTTTACGCAAAAGTGATTCATAAATCTGGATTGCAGACGCAAAGTCATTTCTGATATATGCACTATCTCCCTCAGCTTTTGTGGCATCTTCTAATTTGGAACCGGAAAACTCTGCATTATGGATACTGACAGTATCTCCCTGTATCATCTGAGTAGAATCTGTTGTTAACGAATCCTGCCCGAAAGAAGTTACTGCCATTAACAAACCCAAAGCAATAAACAATATTTTTTTCATGACTTATTCTTCTCTAAATTAGCGTTTTATTGAATTTTCCATTTTACTCATAACTTCCAATGACGATGAATAAACTTTATCCATAGCCTGGCTCTCATCTCCTGGAGCAAAACGTGCAAACTCACATTCATTCAGAGCATTCAGGAAATCCTTTATTAGTTCGTCACTGACTCCATAATTTCTAAGTTTCTCTTCTACATTATCTTTAGACAAACGAGAAACCGGAATATTAAGTTTATCACTGATATATCCCCATAGAGCTTTAAGTACTTCATCATAAAATGCCTCCTTGCTATTCTCCGCAAGCAATTTACCAGCTAACTTCATTCGTTTAGTAGCCACTTTATTGGCTTTCTTTGTACGCATCTTGGCTACATTGGCATTCTCGGCAGCCTGTTTGCGATAAACTATAAAGAAGACAATAAACACCACGGCGGGAACAATGTAGAATAGCCAATAAAGTAAAGAGCCAAACAAAAGATTATCTTTTGGCTGAAGCTTCACATCATTTAGTTTTATATAGCGAATATCTTCACCCAATACTTTCAGATCTTCTTTATTAGTAAAGTTGGCAATAACTTGATCTGCATTTCCTGCTCCTTTTTCCACCTTAACCTCATAATCTTCGGTATTCAGTGTTTTATAGGATTTCGACTTGATATCAAAATAACTGAAGGATACTCCTGGTATTTTATAAACTCCTGCATGTCTCGGAATAGCAAGATATTCAATAACTTTATTACCGGAAAGTCCTTCTTGGGTCAAACGAACTTTGCTATCCACCTTTGGATCATATACATCAAAATCTTCCGGGAATTTTATTTCCGGATTTGCAATTAATTTTAAATTACCGGTTCCCGAAATCACTAACTTTATTGTGATAGCATCATTCGTTTTCACTTCTTTAGAATTAATGGAAGAAGTGATACTAAACTCCCCTACTCCTCCGGAGAAATTGGCAGGTTTACCTGCCGGTAACGGATTCACATTAACCGTAATCTTAGGAGTTACAATCACCTTACTTACATTCACATAATTGCTTCCACCATTAAAGAAAGCATCAAACGGATCATCAGATTGTACAGCTTTGGCAATGGTAGCATCAAAACGTGCAGGCTCAATAGTCAGTTTTCCAGACTGCTGTGGGAACAATACAAATTGACGATACACTGTCGTAAAATAGTTCTTTCCCTTATAATGTTCCTGTGACCATTTTGCATTAGCAGGCATCTCTATTTCTTGTGAATGAAATCCCTTAAAATCAGGAAGCTTCACATTCTCAAAGCGAAGTTGAGACTCTCTTGTGTAAATCTTAAAAGTTAATAGAAAGGCTTCCTGCTCATATACATTCGTTTTATTGGCCGTCGCAGTTATAAGTAAGTCTTGGTTAGAAACAGAGGAAGACATTCCACTTTGATTGCCAGACGATGCAGTTCCTTTGCCATCTGCCGTATTCCCGGTTTTATCCGGAGGAAGAACTTTAATTTTTACCGAATTAGAAACCATCTGATTCCCGTCAGCCGTAATCGTTGCACCCGGAATAGAATACTCTCCTTCAGCCGTAGCCATTAAGATATAAGTAAAGGTAATACTATTATTAGTAACCCCATTAATCGATTGCATACGTTGTGAACGGTTAGGTCCCATTAACACCTCAAATCCTTTAATAGAAGGCACACGAAAATCTCGTACTTTTATCGTATTTACCGTATACGATAACCTGAACTGGTCACCTACTACTACAGCATCGGGGGCAGATGCAGTAAACACTACCTTTCCGTCAGCCTGCGCTTGCGTAGTCATGGCTACCAGTGCAATCAATAAGAAAATCAATTTTCTCATTTCATCTGAAGTTTTTATCATCAATTATTTTATTATTACCAGTCTTTTTCCAGACGTCTTCCTTGAAGAGTCTGTTGCTTTTTCACTTTATCCTGAACCCCTTTTTCATCTTGCATCACAGAATTGAGCAGCTGTTCCGCATTCTCCTTAGACATTTCGTTATCATTTTTCTCTGATTTAGGAGGTTGTTGCTGTTGTTGATCTTTATTTTGATCATTCTGCTTATTCTGATCTTTTTTATCTTGTTGCTTTTGTTGATCATCTTTATTCTGATCCTGATTCTGATCTTGATTCTGCTGATTTTGCTGTTGATCCTTCAGCAACTTTTGAGCTAATGCCAGATTATAGCGGGTTTCATCGTCTTTCGGATTATTTCTCAAAGACATCTTATAAGCTTCAACCGCTTTTTGATAATCTTTACCAGACTGGAATAACACTCCCATATTATGATAAATTTGTCCCAGTTTAGCCTTATCTTTTTCTATACTGGTTGCCGCAACGTATTGTTCCATCGCATCTTTGAACTTTTGCTGCTGCGACAACGTATTACCCAAGTTGTACATGGAAATAGTAGACTTAGGATTTGCCTCTAATGCTTTACGGTAATTAACTTCAGCATCCACAAAAACACTGTCTTTAAACAGACGATTGCCTTTACGGATATAATCACGCTCGGCATTTTGTGCAAACGCACCCGCAGAAAGCGATAGCAACAGAGCAAACAATATATATTTATTTCTTGACATATACATTACTACTTATTAGAAAACAACCTGATGTTCTTAAACAATGGATTTTTGCGGTCCAGAATCAACATTTCCACCAATAACAAGAGCAATATCATCCATGCAATCACTTGGAACTGTTCATTGTAATCTGTATAAACCTTAGATTCAACATCCGATTTAGCCATTTTATTAATCTCTTGATTAATAGCTTTCTGAGCAGAATTAGAATTATCTACACGAACATAAATACCATTCCCTTCCTTTGCTATCTCTTGACACATTGCCTCATTCAGACGAGTTACAATTACATTCCCTTCACGGTCACGACGAAAATCGTTACTGCCCTCAATCGGAATGGGAGCTCCATCGGGTAAGCCTACTCCCAATACATTCACCTGAATTCCCTTTTTAGCCGCCTCTTTGGCAGCTTCAACAGCTCCCCCTTCATGATTTTCACCATCGGTAATCACCACAATAGCACGTCCCACTCCTTCTTGCGGAGTAAAACTACGGGCAGCAAGATTGATAGCAGCACCGATAGCTGTACCCTGTTTAGATATCAACGAAGGACTGATTGATTCCAAAAACATTTTAGCAGAAATATAATCGCTTGTTATAGGTAACTGAGTAAAGGCATCTCCTGCAAAGACAATCATTCCTACCTTGTCATTCTCCATACCATCTACCAATTTAGATATAAGCCGTTTAGCTTTTTCTAAACGACTGGGCTGAACATCTTGGGCAAGCATAGAATTTGAAATATCCAATGCAATCATAACCTCCACCCCTTTGCGCTTTACTGTCTCCAATTTAGAGCCGAATTGCGGACGAGCCAATAGTACAGCAAATAGACCTATGGCAGTAAATAACAACCAGAATTTTACATCCGGACGATATTTAGATACATCAGGCATCAATTGTGCCATCAACACCGGATCTCCGAATTTACGAATAGCCTTCCTCTTTCTATAATTAGAATAAAGGTAGAAGGCTGCCAGCAATGGTAGCAGCAGCAACAAATATAAATATGCAGGTTCTTCAAATCGAAACATCTTTTTATCAATTTTATGGTATCTTCTTCAATATTGAGTTCCGTAACAGTACCTCAAGCAATATACATAAGAATGCAGCTAACGCAAACCAACGATATTCTTCCTGACGTTTACTGTACTCTTTCACATTCAACTTTGTTTTTTCCAATTTATCAATCTCTTCATAAACCTCTTTCAGCTTCGAATTACTGGTAGCACGAAAATAGTTCCCATCCGTAGTACCTGCTATTTGAGTAAGAGTCTTCTCATCAATCTCTACCGGAGTATTAATATACTGTGTTGTACCACCAACCCGTACCGGATATGGAGCCATACCGTTTGTTCCCACACCAATAGTATAAACACGTATACCAAAACTCTTCGCAATTTCAGCAGCGGTCAATGGAGAAATATCTCCTTTATTATTGGTACCATCCGTCAACAAAATAATCACTTTTGATTTTGCTTTACTATCTTTCAACCTGGTTACTGCATTGGCAATTCCCATACCAACTGCTGTTCCATCTTCAATAATATCGCACTGTATCCCCTGAAATAAGTTAAGTAATACAGCATGATCTACTGTCAAAGGACACTGAGTAAAACTTTCACCGGCAAACAGTGTAATTCCTATGTTATCATTCGGGCGACCGTTGATGAATTCCGCAGCCACATCTTTGGCAGCTTCCAACCTGTTGGGTTTCAAATCTTCTGCCAACATACTGGTCGACACATCAATAGCCAACATAATATCAATACCTTCAATTTCGCTGTTCTGCCAGCTGTTTGTTGTTTGGGGACGTGCCAAAACCAAAATAATCAATATTAGAGTGATGATACGCAGACCAAACGGTACATGAAGCAGATAATTCTTGTAACTTTTAGGGGCATGCGCATATACTCGTGCATCAGAAATCTGAAGAGTCGGCTCAGTCTTTTTCCGCTTCATTATGTACCATACAATATATGGCACAAGCAACAGCAGCAAAAACAAATATTCAATATTGGCAAAAACCATTCTATTTATAATTTACTATTTCTTATTTTAAACAATAAAAGTCAAAATCTATTATCCAAATAGATTATAGAGTTGCAACCCAATATAGACGAAGGTCGCAATAAGAGCTGCCGACAGGAATACGATACCACAGATCAGCAATATCTTCGTACGTAAAGATCGTTTCTCTATTATCGTGATTTCAGTAGGTTGCGGCTTCTGATTCTCTTCTTCCAATTGTTTCGTTTCATTTATAAAGTCAATTGCATTGATCAAATTCGCATCATTCTCATTCATCTGCGGATCATGCTTGGCAAACTTTACTAAATCAGCTGTCTGGAATAAATATTTCAAATCTGATATAGCTTCTTTATCATTAAATTCCAGCAGTTTATCTATTATTTCAGATGAAGTCATCTCCAATGCATTAAAGCCAAATCTATTTTTAATATATGTACGAAGAGCATCTGTCAATTCAGTATAATACTCCTTCGATTGTCCTTTTTGCCAAATTTTCTCAGTCTTTATTCGCTCAATCTCTTTCATCGCCAATTGATGCGGAGGCAACTTAGGTTCAACTTTCACTTTACGAATAATAGGCTTATTATCACGGATACGGATGATCAGATAAATAAGCAATCCGAGCAATGGTAATGCCAGAAAAGAGCAAGCAATCAAACCATACCAATCCTCCCAGGCAAAGGGAGCTTTCATGACAGTCTTCTGACCAAAAAATTGATCAGGATGTAACGTATCTACAGGCATTGAATATACCTTCAATGCCAACGCCTTTGATTTATACTCTTTATTATCAATCTTTACTCCCATAGGAGGAATATAATATAATGCCGAATCAAAAGAAGTTACCGTATATTCTTGAGTAATCAGCATTCTCTGGCGATCATTCAAATATTGTGTATCAGGTTTAGCAATATCCACAATTTCCACACCACGTACCAATGTATCTGTAAATGACGGAAAAACAGCCCTCTGCTTCGCATCCATCGCTACTTGTAATTGCACTTTCGCCTGTTCTCCTATCAGAATTTGCAAAGAGTCTATTTTGGCATCCACAGTCACTGACTGTGCAGCAATTCTGCCAGAAACCAGAAATAACAATACTATCAGCAATATATATTTATTCATCTTTCCCGTTAATTTCGTTTAGCAAACAAATTCAGTAATGCTTTGACATAATCCTGATCAGTACGTACCGAAACAGAATCGACATTACTTTTGGTAAACGTTTCATCTAACTCAGTTTGTTTATTCACCCACCATTCATGATGTGCCCTACGTACTCCAGCCGAAGATGTGTCGATCCATTGTTCATGTCCGGTTTCCGCATCTTTAATCCGCATCAGACCTACTGCCGGCAACTCGGCAACTCGCCTGTCATATACTTGAATGGCAACTACATCATGTTTCCTATTCGCTATGGTCATTGCATTCTTAAAACTTTCCTGATCGATAAAGTCAGACAGAATAAAAGCGGTACAACGTCTTTTCATTACATTCGTCAAATATTCCAAAGCAAGACGTATGTTGGTCCGACGACTATCGGGCTTAAAATCAATCAATTCACGAATGATATATAGAATATGCTTACGTCCTTTTTTAGGAGGAATAAACTTTTCTATTCTGTCTGAGAAGAAAATAACTCCGATTTTATCATTGTTCTGGATAGCAGAAAATGCAAGAGTGGCTGCAATTTCTGTCACCATGTCCTTCTTCAGCTGTTTTACAGTGCCAAATTCCAAACTGCCGGAAACATCTACCATCAACATTACCGTCAACTCGCGTTCTTCTTCAAACACCTTCACAAAAGGTTTATTGAAACGCGCTGTCACATTCCAGTCAATGTCACGGATATCATCGCCAAACTGATATTCGCGCACCTCGGAAAAAGCCATACCTCTACCTTTAAAGGCTGAATGATACTGGCCTGCAAAGATATTGTTAGACAGTCCACGCGTCTTTATTTCAATCCGACGAACTTTTTTTAGAATTTCACTTGTTTCCATCTATTTAATTGAGAATTGAAAATTGGTAATTGAGGATTGTTCATTCTCAACTAAAATTAAGGCACTTCTACCTTATTCAATATTTTGCTGACAATTTCATCAGAAGTCACATTGCTAGCCTCCGCTTCATATGTCAATCCGATACGATGACGAAGTACATCATGCGCAACAGCACGTACATCTTCTGGAATCACATAGCCACGACGTTTGATAAACGCATATGTACGTGCAGCCAAAGCTAAATTAATAGAGGCACGAGGTGATCCACCGAATCCAATCATATCTTTCAATTCTTTCAAATCGTATTTTTCCGGATAACGTGTAGCAAACACGATATCTACAATATAACGTTCAATCTTCTCGTCTAAATAAACTTGACGAACCACTTTACGTGCCTCGATAATCTCTTCAGCCTTCAAGATAGGCTTCACATTAAATTTCTCTCCATTGATATTTTGGCGAATAATTAATTTCTCCTCTTCCTGTTTCGGATAATCAATAATCACCTTTAACATAAAACGGTCTACCTGAGCTTCCGGAAGCGGATATGTACCTTCCTGTTCTATCGGGTTCTGAGTAGCCAAAACAAGGAACGGTTCAGGTAACAAGAATGTTTCTTTACCAATAGTTACTTGACGTTCCTGCATTGCTTCAAGCAAAGCACTTTGAACTTTAGCGGGAGCACGGTTTATTTCATCAGCCAATACAAAATTAGCAAAAATCGGACCTTTCTTCACTTGGAAACTTTCATCCTTCTGACTGTAAACCATCGTACCGACAACGTCAGCTGGCAATAAGTCAGGCGTAAACTGTATGCGGCTGTATTTTGCATCGATCAACGAGGCCAATGTCTTAATGGCCAAAGTTTTTGCCAAACCAGGTACACCTTCAAGCAGCACGTGTCCATCAGAAAGTAGTCCGATTAACAGTGACTCTACCAAATGTTTCTGACCCACAATGATTTGGTCCATGCCTGTTGTAAGATTGGTAACGAAAGCACTCTGTCTTTCAATCCGCTCGTTCAATTCGCGGATGTCAATTGATTCAGCCATAAATACTAATTATTTTATTGTTTAATTTTCTTTTTAATAATATGAGCAAAGCCTATGTTGTAAGGCTTTTTAATTTCGATTCCAAAAGTACACTATATCTTTAACCATTCCAACTAATTTTTATTAAAAAACAATGCGAAGTCTTTAGATTAAGGTACTTTCATACGCTTTTGTATTTGTATAACATAAACACAACACCCGAATGTATAAACTTGTATACACCCGGGTGATCACATTAGACTGTCATTTTTTAACCAATTCCGGTATTTTAAGTACAGTACCATACGGTACATTATTCGGATTCTTAATCACTCCCCGATTATGTTTAACGATATAGGGCCATAAATCTTTTGTACCATAAAACCGTAGAGATACCCTAGTCAGAGTTTCACCTTCTTTAATTGTATAAGTCGCCTTAGTACCGGTAATTGTATAATTCACTGAATCCGGCTTGACCGGGATTGCCACTGTTTTAGTGCTCTTTTCCCGGGATACCGATTCACTTTCTGAAGTTTTATCTACTTTCTCCGACACATTGACACGCTCAGACATCTGTTTTATCTCCTGTTGATTCGGAGTCTTTGCTACCACCTTGACAATAGTATCCGCTTTTGCAACAGTATCCAATGGAATTTCCCGTATCGGTTCTTTTTTCTCTACAGTCTCTGTGGTTATTGACTGTTCCGATTCTTTTTTAGAAAACAAATCCGGATAATAAATAAAAACTAATGCTGCACCGCAAAGCGACATAACAAATACTATAATTACTATTAAGTAAGGAACAGGAGATTTTTGGTTTTCCGGTTTAACTTCCTTCTTTGGGCGCTTTTCTTTTTTTACAGGGATAGTCGATACTTCTGCTTTTTGAATCTCCCGTGCTATAATTTCTTCGGCAGTCAATTTAGGAGAACCTTCGTCTTCTATCACCTTTTTTAAATTATCTGTAGTTTCTTGCCCTGTATCTCCAGTGAACTGGATTGGCTCTTCAGAATTTTCCACTACTTTATCCAATCCACCCTCTTCTCGAACCTCAGCAATGGATGAACCTTCTACTACAGCTTCACTACCTTTATGTATGCTAACATCTTCAACAGTTTCAAGTATGTCAATATCATCTACAACCTCTGTCCTTTCGGATTCCTTCATAACTTCCGAAACGTCTTCTGCAACTTCCACATCTGACGACACAACATCCTGCCCTTTTGAGGTTTCCGGTTCTATTTTCCCATTCGCCTCTGTTTCAACCACCTTCTCCTCTGCTTTTGCTTCCTCTCTCTCTACGGTCTCTGTTATTAACGGAAGCTCAGTTGTTTCGGATATATTCCCTGATTCTTCCTCCAATTCCTCTATTGGCGTATCTTCCAAGACTGTATTCTCATTCAGCACTACTGTTTCGAAATGTGAAAAAGGTCTATTTATGATATCTCTTAAAGAAGGGTCAGGAGTAAAAGAAATCTTAGTATGTTCCTCTATTTTAATACGTTCACCCGTATTGACATTTACACTTTCACGACTATTGACCCCTATCAATTTGAATGTACCCAATCCTTTGATTTTCACATATTGATCAGCGTCCAAAGCTTGTTCTATCAATAAGAAAAACTCCCGGACGAAAACATCAGCATCTTCTTGAGAAACCTCATGTCTGTTAACCAGTAGTTCAACAAGATCTTGTATAGTCAACTTTTCATTCATACGGAAATGTTTCTTTAAACTTATCTTTTAATATAGGACTCGGCTTAAACGCCAGTACTAACTTGGGTGGAACCAACAGTCGCAACTTAGTGACGGGATTGATGACAATACGTTCTGCTTTCTTTTTTACCTCAAAAGTACCAAATCCCTGTATTCCTATAGCATTGCCTTCCTGCAATTCCTGAGTAATATCAGACAGCAGAGATGTTATCAGTTCAGAAGTATATTTTGTATTATACCCCAATCTGCGAGAAAGTTCAGAAGTAAATTCTTTATTATTCAAAATCCTACAATTTTAAAAATATGTTGCTATATTAATCAATCCAGATCAAAAAACAAATTCTTCAGGAAATATATTTAAATTATTTCACCAAAAAGATCGAATTCATCGGAATCAATCACTTGTACTTGATAAAAGTTACCAATCATTAAATTATCCCCTTCACACCTTATTAAAACTTCAGGATCTACTTCCGGAGAATCAAACTCTGTACGCCCAATGTAATATTCACCTTCTATACGATCAATAATGACTTTCATTTTTTGTCCAACTTTTGATGCACTTAATTCAGTAGAAATTCCTTGCTGAATAGCCATTAACTCATCCAATCGTGCCTGTTTTAGCTCCTGAGGAATAGAGTCTTCATAATTAGCCGCAGCATATGTTCCTTCTTCTTCTGAATAAGTAAAAGCCCCCATCCTGTCAAAGCGCACTTTACGTACAAACTCTTTCAATTCCTCAAAATCCTCTTCTGTCTCTCCTGGATGTCCCACCATCAACGTCGTACGCAAATGAATCCCGGGAACTTCCTTACGAAATTGTTCAATCAACCGGTAAGTCTCCTTTTTCGTCACATGACGACGCATACGTTGCAGCATATTATCACTGATATGCTGTAATGCAATATCCATGTATTTACATACATTATCTCGTTCACGCATCACTCGGAACAACTCTTCAGGGAAATGTGCCGGATATGCATAATGTAAACGTATCCATTCTACACCCGGAATCTCAGAAATGCGTTCGATCAACTCCGGAAGCATTTGCTTCTTATATAAATCCACTCCATAGTAAGTTAATTCCTGAGCAATTACCTGAAACTCCTTTACACCATTGGAAACCAAATATCTCACCTCATCCAAGATTTCTTCTATAGGACGAGATACATGTCTTCCTGTAATAATCGGTATAGCACAATAAGAGCATTTACGATCACAACCCTCTGATATTTTCAGATAAGCATAATGTTTGGGAGTGGTAAGAGTACGCTCAATATGAAGCTCCTCATGGTAAGCTTTGCCCAAATCCTGTAACAACCCCTTCCAATTGAATTTTCCATAAAACTTATCAACCTGAGGAATCTCAATCGCTAATTCCTTTAAATAACGTTCCGAAAGACAGCCCATTACAAAAAGTTTCTCCAAATTGCCTTCTTCTTTTTCTTGTGCAAACTCCAGAATCATATTAATCGATTCTTCTTTTGCATCACCGATAAAACCACAGGTATTGATAACAGCTATCTCTCCTGTCGGTTTTTCCGAGTCATGGGTTACATCATATCCGGCTTCTTCCAATTGACGCATCAACTGTTCTGAATCCACCAGGTTCTTTGAGCACCCTAATGTTATGATATCTATAGTTTTTCTTTTCATGCATTCTCTCCAAATAAGGAGTCTACAAATTCTTTCTTGCGGAACACCTGTAGGTCTTCCATACCCTCACCCAATCCGATATATTTCACCGGAATCTTAAACTGATCTGAAATTCCGATAACAACGCCACCTTTTGCCGTCCCATCCAATTTGGTTATAGCCATAGCAGTTACTTCTGTTGCAAGTGTGAATTGTTTTGCCTGCTCAAAAGCATTTTGTCCGGTCGAGCCATCAAGCACCAACAACACCTCGTTTGGAGCATCAGGCACTACTTTCTTCATTACATTTTTAATTTTCGTCAGCTCGTTCATCAAGCCAACTTTATTGTGCAAACGTCCTGCTGTATCAATAATCACCACATCAGCGTTATTAGCTACTGCAGAACTTAACGTATCAAACGCAACAGAAGCCGGATCGGCCCCCATCTTTTGTTTAATGACCGGAACATCCACTCTCTCGCCCCATATCACTAATTGCTCCACTGCTGCTGCACGAAAAGTATCGGCTGCCCCCAAATATACAGATTTACCGGCTTTCTTAAATTGATAAGCTAGTTTACCAATAGTGGTTGTTTTACCAACTCCGTTTACACCCACCACCATAATAACATAAGGCTTTTTCTCTACCGGAACATCGAAATCGGCAACATCATCCGAATTATTTTCAGTCAGTAATGCAGCTATTTCTTCACGAAGAATCGAATTCAACTCTTGTGTATTTACATATTTATCTTCTGCTGCTCGTTTTTCGATACGCTTGATGATATTAAGAGTAGTCTCTACCCCTACGTCCGATGTGATAAGAACCTCTTCCAGATTATCCAGCACTTCATCATCCACCTTCGATTTTCCGGCCACCGCACGGGCAATCTTGCTGAATACACTTTCTTTGGTTTTAGATAATCCTTTATCTAAAGTTTCCTTCTTTTCCTTTGAGAAAAAACTAAAAAATCCCATGATTACAATTATTTGTATAATACATTATGCTACAAAGATATAATAAAACTGGCGTAAAGTAAAAAATGAAGCGAATAAAATTGGCAAAAAAAATCCCCTCAATGAATATCAGTGAGAGGATTTTTCGGATTGCTATTTATGCAACCGGCTTATTTCTTAAAAAAGTCTTGTACTTTTTCGTTAGGAACCATTTGTTCATCAAAAATGTAAGCTCCAGTTTTCGGAGATTTAACCATTTTGATAACCTTAGTATAAGCACGACCTTCTTTAGATCCTTCGTGCAAACTTGCTACTGTTTTCTTTGCCATGGGTTATACTCTTTCTTTATTATTTAATTTCTTTGTGTACTGTTACTCTTTTCAGAATTGGGTTGTACTTCTTCAACTCAAGTCTTTCAGTAGTATTTTTTCTGTTCTTAGTTGTGATATAACGAGATGTTCCCGGCATACCGCTATCTTTGTGTTCTGTGCATTCCAGAATCACCTGAACTCTATTACCTTTTGCTTTCTTTGCCATAATCAGTTTCTCCTCTTTTTAACGTTTTAGCCAACAACTTTAATGGTTTTCCAATCACAATACCCTTTGGCAACCGCATCATTCAAAGCAGCGTCCAAACCTTTCTTATTAATAATACGCAAACCAGCAGCACAGAGGCTCAGGCTGATCCAGCAGTCCTGTTCTACATAGTAGAACTTTTTGTTAAACAAGTTCAAATCAAAGGTTCTTTTAGTTCTTCTCTTTGAGTGTGAAACATTGTTGCCAATCATGGCTTTCTTTCCGGTAATTTGACAAATCTTCGACATTTCTATCTTATTTTTATAGTTTTAATCTATACTTCTTTCAAACAGAGCGCAAAGTAAGCACTTTTATGTATATAAAACAAGTATTTCCTAAATAAATTCATTATTGAGCGGTAATTTTTCTTCATTTCACCAATTTTCGAAGCAATAGAAGGGCATTATTGCTTGCTCTCTCCACATTCATCTCTCTTCCACGATTAGTTTCCTGCTTCATAGTGCAAATTTCACTTTTATAGGCAGCAGCAATCCAAACTGTACCAACCGGCTTCTCTTCAGTCCCCCCACTGGGACCTGCGATTCCAGACGTAGCTACAGCACAGTCAGTTTTTAGCGCTTTCATCGCACCTTTTACCATTTCAATGACCGTTTCCTCACTTACCGCACCTCTTTTTTCAAGCGTTTCCATCGATACACCCAGCAACTCCGTCTTTACTTCATTGGCATACGCTACTATGCTTCCTTTAAAATATTCCGAACTGCCGGCAACCGAAGTGATACGGGCTGCAATGCTTCCACCGGTACAACTTTCTGCGGTAGAAAGAGTCAAATTCTTCTTCTTTAAAAGTTCGCCTATCAAAATTTCAATCGGAGTATCTTCCTCATCCAAAATATCTTCTCCTAAAATTGCCTCAAGTTTGGCACTCTCAGTATCTACACAAGCTTCTACCTCGCTACGATTCTGCCCGCGTCCCGTCAATCTTAAACGAATCAAACCCGGTTTTGGTAAATAAGCCAGTTTTAGACAAACAGGTAATGCCATTTCCCAAGATTCCAATTTCTCAGCCAACACCGATTCGGGATAGTTTTGTACAGTAAATGTTCGATGAATAATTGCATCCGTACGAAACTTTGCACACAAACGTGGAATAACCTCTTCACTCATCACAGTGGTCATTTCCTGAGGAACTCCCGGCATAGAAACAAGTACCTTACCATCTTTCTCAAACCAACTGACAGAAGCACTCCCTACCCGATTATTAATAACGATGCAATCTTCAGGTACCATTGCTTGACTTTTATTCAACGCATTCATCGGTATTTTTCCCGCCAATACCCGTTTTACGTTTTCAAAGGCAGCCTCGCTAAAGATCAGTCTGGTACCGAAGTATTTGCAAAGAGTCTGTTTGGTAATATCATCTTTGGTGGGCCCCAAGCCCCCTGTCACTAGTACAATATTTGCCCTTTTCATCGAAGCATCTACAGCTTCAATAATCTCATCTGCCCGATCTCGTACAGACACGACACGAATCACCTCTATACCTACTTTATTTAATTCGCGCCCCATCCATGCCGAATTGGTATCAGTCACCTGTCCTATCAACAGTTCATCACCAATAGTTATTATCTCCGCAAACATAGGACTCTTACAAAGTTACACGTGAATAAGCAGGCTGTTCTATAGAGCAGAAATCTTTATCCTGATATTTAAAATATCCGGTGATAGCGATCATTGCGGCATTATCTGTAGTATAGCTGAACTTGGGAATAAAAATTTTCCAACCATATTTCTCTGCATGCTCACGAAAGGCATTACGCAAACCGTTGTTAGCAGAAACACCGCCCGCTACAGCCACTTCATTAATTTTATATTGCTTGGCTGCTTTACGAAGTTTATCCATCAAAATGTCTACTACCGTTGCTTCAAGCGAAGCTGCCAAATCGTTCTTATGGTGTTCGATGAAATCGGGATCCTCTTTCATCCAATCACGCAGAGAGTAAAGAAACGACGTTTTCAATCCGCTAAAACTATAATCCAAACCAGAAATATGAGGTTTACTAAAAGTATAAGCCTTCGGATTGCCCTGACGTGCCAAACGGTCAATTATAGGTCCCCCCGGATAACCAAGTCCCATTACTTTCGAACATTTATCAATTGCTTCTCCGGCAGCATCGTCAATAGTCTGTCCCAGAATCTCCATATCATTATATGCTTTCACCAATATAATTTGAGAATTACCTCCGGATACCAGCAAACAAAGGAATGGAAAATCGGGCTGTTCATTTGCTTCTCCTTCCTCTTTAATAAAATGCGCTAACACGTGTCCTGTCAGATGATTAACATCAATCATCGGGATATTTAATGAACGTGCAAAACCCTTTGCAAAAGATACTCCAACCAGCAATGAACCCATCAACCCAGGCCCCCTTGTAAAGGCTACCGCACTCAACTCTTCCTTGGTCACTCCTGCACGCTTCAACGCTTCATGCACCACAGGTACTATATTCTGTTGGTGAGCACGCGATGCCAATTCCGGTACTACTCCACCATAAGCTTCGTGTACAGCCTGGCTAGATACCACATTCGATAACAAATAACCATCTTTAATAACTGCAGCTGATGTATCGTCACAGGAAGATTCAATTCCTAATATAATTGTACTCATACGCTTTTTGATATTTAAACGATGCAAAAGTAATGATAAAAGTAGGATTCATAACGAACTATTTTATATTTTTGTTCTCAAAATCAAAACAACCGCCTATCAGAACGCTGAAGAAGACTGTACGTTGGGTTATCGGTATCATATTAGGTATATATATCGGAACTATTATTTTGCTGAATATTCCATATATTCAGCGAAATATGACTACGTTTGTCACAAAAGAACTATCCCGGACTTTGGGTACAGAACTGACTATCGGTAAGATAGACATTGGATTATTAAACCGTATCATTATAGATGATGTATTGCTTGACGATCAATCGGGAAAAGAAATGCTCAAAATTACACGTCTTTCTGCCAAATTTGATATTATTCCTTTATTCAACGGAAAAATCACAATCAGCAGCGTGCAGTTATTTGGCTTTAATATCAACTTGAATAAGCCCGCTCCGCACATGGAGCCAAATTTTAAATTCGTCTTGGACGCATTTGCATCCAAAGATACAGTAAAAACAAAAAAGGACATTGATCTACGTATTAATTCCATATTAATACGCCGTGGTAAACTATCCTACGACGTATTATCGGAAGAAGAAACGCCCGGAAAGTTTAACCCGCAACATATCAAACTACACAATATCATTGCCAACATTTCACTCAAGGCACTTCAAAACGATTCGATCAATGCAGCCATCAAACGCCTGAGTGTAGACGAACAATCGGGCTTTGAACTACGAAAGTTGAGCCTGAAAGTCATTGCTAATAACAAAGGCATGAAAATAGAAAATTTCGCAATAGAAATGCCGGGTACCGAAATGAAAATGGATACTATCCGAATGGAATATGACAGTTTGAAAGCACTCAACCATTTTGCCGATAACGTTCGCTTCTCTTTCCGTACTTTACCATCTCATGTGACTTTGAATGACATTTCAGCTTTTGTCCCGGCATTATCCAATTTTAAAGAAAAACTAGATCTCAACATTGATGTAGAAGGTACGCTCAATCAACTGAATTGCAGAACATTGGAAATCAACGCAGGAGATAAGTTCCGACTAAAAGGAGATGTATCTTTACAAGACTTATCACGTCCTCAAGACGCTTACGTTTATGGACATCTGGCCAATCTCTCTGCCAACAAAGAGGGAATCGGATTTTTAGTGCGCAATCTAAGCCCGCACTACAATGGCGTTCCCCCTGTATTACAACACTTAGGAAATACCTCTTTTCATGGTGAAATATCAGGGTACTTTACAGACTTGGTTATGTACGGCCTGTTCCGTACTGACATAGGCTCCGTCCAAACCGACTTAAAGCTTAGTTCCGATAAAGCTAAAGCGCTGTTTTCTTATTCAGGAGGCGTAAAGACCACCGATTTTGAGTTAGGGCAACTGCTAGGAAACAAGCAATTGGGCAAGATTACCTTTAATCTGGATGTCCGAGGAAACCACTACAAGAGCCAATATCCTTCCATTACGTTAAAAGGTTTGATAGCATCCCTCGAATACAGTAATTATAAATATGAAAACATCACGCTGGACGGAGAATTCAAACGCGGTGGTTTTGACGGTAAAGTGGCATTGAATGACGAAAACGGTTCGGTACATTTAAACGGCAACATCAATGTAGTCGAAAAAGTCCCTACTTTTAACTTCAATGCAGTCATAGACAAAATACGTCCACACGACCTGAATCTGACAAAGGAGTATCCGGATGCAGAATTTTCTTTGAAGCTAAAAGCTAATTTCCGGGGTGGTTCCATCGATGAAATGATGGGTGAAATCAATATAGACAGCTTACAATTTACCGCACCAGAGAAGAGCTATTTTCTGGATAATATCAACATCACTGCAACCCGCCAAGATAAAGAGAACCAATTGAAACTAACCTCCAGTTTCTTAAAAGCAAGTATCGAAGGCAATTACCTGTATCATACGCTTCCGGCAAGTGTTATGAACATTATGCGGCGATATATTCCTTCACTAATTCAACCGGATAAAAAGCCTATTAAAACCAATAATAACTTTAGTTTCGATATTCACATATTTAATACAGAACTGTTGTCGACAGTATTTGACATCCCATTGAAAATATATTCACACTCGACTGTGAAAGGTTACTTCAACGATCAGGCACAACGCTTGCGTGTAGAAGGCTATTTTCCACGTTTACAATATCAAAACACGTTTATCGAGTCAGGTTTGGTACTTTGTGAGAATCCTACCGATCAGTTCAAAGCAAAGGTCCGGTTCAATAACCTAAAGAAAGAAAGTGCTGTAAGCATCTCTCTGGACGCACAAGCCAAGAATGACACTATAAATGCCAATATCAACTGGGGTAACAATGCCATCAGTACTTATAGCGGACGATTATCTGCCGCCGCCAGTTTCTTCCGCGCAGCCGAAGAAAAGTCCCCACTGAAAACTGTCGTAGATATTAAACAGACAGACATCATCCTGAATGATACTCTATGGCAGGTTCATCCCTCACAAGTTGTCGTCGATTCAGGAAAAATAGATGTGAATGATTTCTATTTTTCACATCAGGACCGTCATATCCGTATCAATGGACGCATTTCAGAACAAGCCAAAGATACATTAAAAGTAGAACTAAAGGACATCAATGTAGGCTACGTGTTCGATGTGGTAAACTTTGACGATGTGGACTTCAAAGGAGACGCTACGGGAACAGCATATGCCAGTGGCATTTTAAAAGAACCGGTCATGAACACCCGCCTGCATTTTAAAAACTTCACCTTTAATGATGCCTCACTGGGGGCTATGGATATTTACGGTGCGTGGAAGAACGACATGCGCGCTATCTTTCTTGATGCACACATGGAAGAAGAAGGAGTGTCGAAGACGCATGTCATCGGGCATGTCTATCCGTTAAAACCGGAAAGCAAACTAGACTTGAATATAGAGACGGAGCATACGAATATCCAATTTCTCCAATACTTCATGCGTTCCATTGTTGAAGACTTGCATGGACGTACCAGTGGTAAAGCCCATTTCTACGGAAAGTTCAAGGCACTCAATATCGAAGGAAACCTGATGACGGACGCATCCTTAAAAATAGGAATACTGAATACTTCGTTCACCGTAACAGACACCATCCGTTTGTCCACCAGTGGTATTAGCTTCGATAATATACGCATAGCAGATATGGAAGGACATCAGGGTACTATGAACGGCAAACTGAATTTCCGGCATTTCAGGGACCTAAGTTATCATTTCGAATTCAACGTGAACAACATGTTACTTATGAATACGAAAGAAAATCCGGATATTAACTTTTACGGAAAAGTATATGGGACCGGTAATGCAATGTTGATTGGAAACCCGCAGGAATTACAAGTCAATGCAGCTGTCACTACCAATCGTAACACCAATTTTGTCTACATAACCAACGCAACAGCTTCAGCAGCCAGCAACCAGTTTATTAAGTTTGTCGATAAAACGCCCCGCAGGTTTGTGCAGGATTCCATTAATGTAATGTCAGAATACGATCGGTTACAGCAAGAGATGGAAGAGGAAGAATCCAAAACGGATATTCGACTGAACCTGTTGATAGATGCTACTCCGGATGCTACAATGAAAATTATCATGGACCCTATTGCCGGAGATTACATCAGCGGTAAAGGCTCCGGTAACATACGTACAGAGTTCTTTAATAAAGGAGATGTGAAAATGTTCGGTAATTACCGTATCAACCAAGGTATCTACAAATTCAGTTTACAAGAGGTCATCCGCAAAGATTTTATCATTAAGGACGGAAGTAGCATCACTTTCAACGGTCCCCCATTGGATGCGACACTTGACATTCAGGCTAGTTACACGGTAAATTCAGCTTCACTGAACGACCTGATTCCCGATGCTTCGGAAACAATTACCCAACAACCTAATGTGAAAGTGAATTGCATCATGAATCTGACAGGAATTCTCTGGCGTCCTAACATCAAGTTGGGAATTGAACTCCCCAATGAACGGGACGAGATACAGACACTGGTACGCAATTATATTAGTACAGACGAACAGATGAACATGCAAATTCTCTACCTGTTGGGCATTGGCAAGTTCTATCCGCAGGAAAGTACCGGAGGTACCCAAAACTCCAACATGACATCATCGGCCCTGTTCTCTACCCTATCCGGACAGTTAAACAATCTGTTGTCACAAGTATTCGATAACAACAACTGGAACATCGGCACTAATCTCAGTACAGGTGACAAGGGTTGGACGGACATGGAAATAGAAGGCATCTTATCCGGGCAGTTGCTGAACAACCGCTTGCTAATCAACGGGAATTTCGGCTACCGGGACAATCCATTGGCAAATACCAACTTCATTGGAGACTTTGAAGCAGAATGGTTACTCAACCGTTCGGGAGACATACGCCTAAAAGCATACAATGAAACGAATGACCGCTATTATACGCGAACCAACCTGACTACACAAGGAATCGGTATCATGTATAAAAAGGACTTCAATAAATGGAGTGAGCTTCTTTTTTGGAATAAATGGAAACTGAGAAACCTGAGACGGAAGCAAGCTGCCGCTAAGGACAGCATACCGAATGATTCGGTGAAAGAGACCCAAAAAGCGAAATCGGAAATGAAAAGAGAGCATCCAATGTAATGCTCTCTGTCTTTTTACTGATGACAAAACTACCAAATAAAAATGAAACAGCTCTTAGAGTAAAACTTGCTAAATGCGCCGAAAGAGCATTTCATTTAGAAACTTTTGTCGACAATCACCTTTCCGAAAGGAGTCAAAGCGAGTCCGGCTAACTTAAAGTGCTGCTTTCCGAACGGTATACCGATAATGGTAATACAAAGCAAAATCCCCCATCCCAAGTGAGAGAGGCTGATCCAAATTCCACCTAGAAACAACCAGATGATATTCATTATGATACTGAGGCAACCTCCAGAATCAGGAGTACTTCTCACCTCTTTGCCAAATGGCCATAAAGCAAGTCCGGCCAATTTCAATGTCTGAAAGCCGAATGGAATACCAATAATGGTAATCATCATTAAAAGACTTGAAATAAGATATTCTATCGCAGTAAAGATGCCGCCACAAAGCAGCCAGATAAGATTTAACAATGGATTCATAGAATTATCAGATTAATGATAAAAAAGAAAAAGGTCGGAAGTTCACATTTCGGGTACCTCCAACCTTTTCTTTCTATACCTTATATTAATGATTAATAAGAACGAGCAAATATCACACGGCAAGCAGACGGTTTTCCTGTCACCATACACTTACCCGGCTCTTTGTCACCTTCAACAAACGATTCGAACGGAATGCAACGAATCGTCGCCTTTGTCTCCTCTTTGATCTTTTCCTCCGTCTCCACTGTTCCATCCCAGTGAGCCAGGATAAAGCCGCCTTCTTCGATTTTCTCCTTAAACTCATCATAGCTATCCACCGTAGTGATACGTGAGTCACGATAAGTACGTGCTTTCTTATAGATGTTAGCTTGGATCTCTTCCAGCAGATTCTGAACATACGTCTCAATTCCATCGCAAGTCACAGTCTCTTTCTCCAGAGTATCACGACGCATTACCTCCATCGTATTGTTCTCCAAGTCACGTCCACCCATCACCAGACGAACAGGCACACCCTTCAATTCATAATCGGCAAATTTAAAGCCCGGACGTTTATTGTCAGCATTATCATATTTCACTGAAATGCCCAATTGCTTCAATTTTGCCACAATACCTTCTACCTTAGCATCAATCAGCTTCAACTGCTCGTCATTCTTATAGATAGGAACGATCACTACTTGGATCGGAGCCAGATGCGGAGGAAGTACCAGACCGTTATCATCCGAGTGAGTCATGATCAGTGCCCCCATCAGACGGGTAGAAACACCCCAAGAGGTAGCCCATACATATTCAAGCTTGTTCTCTTTATTTACAAACTGAACATCGAATGCTTTTGCGAAATTCTGTCCCAAGAAGTGTGAAGTACCACTCTGCAATGCCTTACCATCCTGCATCATTGCCTCGATGGTATACGTGTCAAGTGCACCGGCAAAGCGCTCATTAGCCGATTTCACACCTTTAACTACCGGAACTGCCATATACTTCTCTGCAAACTCGGCGTATACATTCAACATACGGATAGCCTCTTCTTCCGCCTCTTCGCGCGTTGCGTGTGCTGTATGACCTTCCTGCCACAAGAATTCCGCAGTCCGGAGGAATAATCGCGTACGCATTTCCCAACGGAAAACGTTAGCCCACTGATTACATAAAATAGGCAGATCACGATATGACTGGATCCAGTTTTTATAAGTATTCCAAATGATTGTTTCAGAAGTCGGACGAATAATCAACTCTTCTTCCAATTTTGCAGCAGGATCGACCACCACACCCGAACCATCTTCGGCATTTTTCAGGCGATAATGTGTTACTACGGCACACTCCTTGGCAAAGCCTTCTACGTGTTCAGCTTCACGACTCAGAAATGATTTCGGAATCAGCAACGGGAAATAAGCATTAACGTGTCCGGTTTCTTTAAACATGTCGTCCAGCTGACGCTGCATTTTCTCCCAAATAGCGTATCCGTAAGGCTTAATCACCATACATCCACGCACAGCCGATTGTTCTGCCAAATCGGCTTTCACCACCAAATCATTGTACCACTGCGAATAGTTTTCGCTGCGTTTGGTCAGGTCTTTCAGTTCTTTTGCCATTATATTTTTCTTCTTTTAAAGTTTTCTATCTTCAAAACAGGATGCAAAAATACTAAAAATGGGTGAACTGTGCTCATTCTTTATCTATAATTTTAAGAGAGGTCATACCAAGGTTATATATAAATCAGCCGGTTTATGGATCGACAACCGGCCGGTTTATGGTTTCTCTAAAGACAAGAGATCACCATTTCCTGCCCTTCTCTTCCAACGGGAACCATACATATTAGAGAATTAACGCATTCTTTATCACCCAAAGAACAGATCGTCAAAACAAAGAGTTGCTTATGAACGTACCTAACTTTTCACCGGTTCGTTGATACCAAATCCGAAAAGAGCAAAATCTCCCTTTACCGGATCATCCGGCCATATCTCCCGCAACGCATCAGTAATGCAACGTGCTGTTTTCAGGCATTTACGTGCATTGGTCAATCCAAGATCAGTCGAGATGCGATGTACATGAGTGTCAAGAGGGATAATTAGATCTGAGGGACTGAAACTCCGCCAAATACCGAGGTCGACAGGAGAATCCCTACGAATCATCCAACGCAGAAACATACACATTTTCTTTGCTTCGGAAGCACTTGACAAAGCAGGCATCCCATTGATATGTCCGAACACCGATTGCAATCTTTCCAATGGCGTACCGGAAGAGAGAGAATGGCACAAATAGGATTCCAGATCTCCATGCTCCCGGTAGGCAGCATACAAAGTCTGGCAGAGTATATAGAAATCATTCCAGGAGTAATAGCGATAAAAACTGGATGTTACTCCCCGATATTTCCTCCATTCTTCACTTAATATATATCGATATGGAGCATTCAGGAAAAGCTCGTGATCAATCCGGTCACCACTTTTGATAATGGCCTTTCTATTACCGGTAGCGATCCAGGAAGCGATCAGTCCGGAGATCTCAATATCAGCTTTATCAGTATACCGATGGGGAAACTGTATCGGATCATCCATAATAAATTCTTCCACCTCATATTTATCCGCTAAAAGCAAAAGCTTTTCCTTTAGTTCTTGTTTCATATAGACTTTAAAAACTGTACATTAAAAAAACGCCACAGATTGTATGGATTCATACAGAAATAGGGAAATAAGTCTGTGGAAATCCATAGAATCTGTGGTGAACAAGCCTTTTGCTACAAAGGCTTATAAGTTTATTTACTAAAATCTCTCGGAGCAGGTACCGGAGGCAACGGTTTACGATCTTTAAGCTGTTTCATAACCTCTTCGATGGCTCTGTTCAGTTGCTGGTCTTCTCCATTCCACTCCTTCACCGGATCATTGTCAATCAAAATATCCGGATCTACTCCATGGTTCTCAATAATCCATTTCCCGGTCTTCGGGTCATAGCTCGTAAAGAATGGCACACGTATGTCCGTACCATCCATGTATGGCAATGATCCGCTGATACCCACAATGCCTCCCCAGGTACGAGTTCCTATCAACTTACCCAAGCCAAGTGCGCGGAAACCCCACGGGAACAGGTCGCCATCTGAAGCGGAGTATTTATTAATCAAACAAACCTTCGGTCCCACCTGTACAGCATCAGGCACTGTTCCCACATGGCTGGTACCTCTACCCATAGTCAGACGATAAGGTTCACGGGAAAGACGTTCCAAAATCATTGGTGAAACATTACCTCCACCATTGGCACGATCATCGATAATCAACCCTTCTTTATCAAGTTGCGGATAGAAATAGCGGGCAAACTCGTTCAAGCCTTCCGGCCCCATATCCGGAATATAAATATATCCGATACGTCCGTTGGAAGCCTGGTCCACCTTCTTTATATTATCCTGTACCCAATTGTAATGTTTCAAAGGATATTCATTGGCAAGCGGACTGATCACAACCTTACGTGCTCCGGAAAGCTGAGGTTTGGCATTCAGCGAAATTTCAGTAGGTATCTCTGCTTTACCCACCAGTAAAGAATACATATCTTTAACCGTATTAGTCGGCACACCGTCAATAGCTACGATGTACTCTCCCACTTTCACATCAACACCCGGTTCCGTAAGCGGAGAGCGCAGTTCTTTGCTCCAAGATGCTCCGGGGAATATCTTCTCCAGACGGAAAAAGCCACTCTTGTCGCGAGTTATTTCCGCACCAAGCAAGCCGGTATTGATCCGTTTGGGCTGTTCCGTTTCTCCCGGATTGACATAAGCATGCCCACAGTTCAATTCACCTATCATCTCACCGATAATGTAATTCAGGTCTAAACGAGTTTTAACGTAAGGCAGCAAGACCGCATATTTTTCTTTAATTGCTTTCCAATCTACACCGTGCATGCTCTCCTGATAGAATCCGTCACGATAGGCACGCCAAGCTTCATCAAAGATTTGTGCCCACTCTTTCGGATAATCCACAGTAATCTTCATATTGCTTAAATCGACCGGAGCGGTCAGTTCTGTCTTACCCGAAGGAAGATTGGTCACATAAATCTGACGGCCTTTAAAGAAAAGTGCCTTTTTACCATCGTAAGTAACATCCATCGAAGCTCCATCGGCAATCGATTCCTCTTTCTGACTTGCCAAGTCATACATTTTCGTACCACCGCGTCCCCAGTAGTACACCTTGTTGCCATCCGAATAAAAGTTACCATAATAAGACGGAGACAAGGGCAAGCGAACGATGCGATCGGTAATGCCATCCGGATCGAACTTCACCAACGAAGCATCGGCCACTTCCTTCTTATCTGCCGGTTTTTTATCCCCGCTTTTGGGGGTAGCATTAGATACAGCCACTTCCGCATCTTTCTGCATGAAAGGAGACGATGTATCCTTAGACAGCAAAGCGATGTACACACCATACATATTATTATATACATGGTTCCATTCCAATGATCCGTAAGTCGGGTTAAAATCACGGGCAGAAGAGAATATCAGATACTTTCCGTCGGCACTGAACACCGGAGAAGAAGAGTTATACCATTTGTCGGTCACCGGATATTCTTTCTTTTCCGCAATGTTGTAGACATATACGACATTGATTTCATTTTTACCCATCCGTGTATAAGTCAACCACTCACTGTCCGGAGAGAAAGTAACTCCACCCGGCACTCCCACCGGATCTTGCAATAATAAAGAAACTTTCCCGGAAGCCACATCCAGCAGATTAACTCGGTTCTTACGATCCATATACACTATCTTCTTAGAATCCGGACTCCATTTAAAGTCACGGATATATGTATCGTTCTTATGAGTTAACTGCATCGGTTCGCCACCTGCCGCATTCTGCAGATAAAGTTCGGTTTCCCCTGTGGCATCAGAGATATAAGCAATCTGTGTTCCGTCCGGTGACCACTGTGCATCACGATCGTGAGCTCCCGGCGAACGAGTTATATTTTTTGTAACCCCTTTCTCTACCGGCAGATTGAATACTTCACCCCGGCTTGTCACTACCATCCGTGCTCCATCCGGTGAAAGGCTGGCCGCAGTCACATAATTCGCTCCCTCTTTCAAATCGGTGCGGGCATAGATATTATCAGAAGCCAGTGTAATGTTTACCTTTTCAGCTTTCCGGGCCGCAGCATCCATCTTATAAATATATCCGCCGTTTTCAAAAACGATGGTATTGCCATGGACGCTTGGGAATTTCACATCATACTCAGTGAAGTTCGTCACCTTTACAGTCTGTTTGGTCTTCGTATTGTATGCGAAGATATTCATGATACGGTCACGGTCGGAAAGGAAAAAGATTTCATCGCCAATCCACATCGGAAAAATGTCCTGAGCTACATTATTGGTTACATTCTCCACTGTTTTGTTTCCCGGATTATACACCCAGATGTCATCGGCCATACCGCCTTTATAATACTTCCAGGTACGAAATTCGCGCATCACCCGGTTGTATGCCAATTGTTTTCCGTCCGGTGAATAGCTGCAAAAGCCTCCCTCGGGAAGAGGAATGACTTCTGACAATCCGCCTTCTTTATCTACTGTAAAGAGTTTACCGGAGAATCCGTCGCTGATGCGATTACGATACACGATACGTTGTCCGTCCGGAGTCCATGTCATAACAATGTTGTTAGGTCCCATACGGTCACCCAAGTCGTCACGGCTATTGGTAGCCGTGTAGGTTATCCGTAGTGGTTCGCCACCCGTTGCAGGCATGGTATACACTTCTGTATTTCCATCGTACTGCCCGGTGAATGCAATCGTTTTGCCGTCCGGAGAAAACCGGGGAAACATTTCGTATCCCACATGGGAAGTCAGGCGTTGTGCTTCACCTCCCGAAGCAGGCACTTTATACAAATCGCCCGCATACGAAAATACGATCTCATTTCCGTTCGTAGCGGGGAAACGCAACAACCGTGCTTCTCCTGCAGCCGACAGCAGCATAGGAGCACCTGCCAGAACGAAAATAGATAGGATTAGTTTCTTGTTCATGTGATTATCTATTAAATTGATTCACAAAGGTAAGAAAAGAACAAAGAGTGACAGAAGAAATACATAAAAAAACCGCAGATCCATCATTCTTTTCCTACAAAAAGACTGGAGAAATCTGCGATATTCTATTTTAGTTGAGGAGATAAACTTTTGAGCGGTAGGCGAGGGTCGAACTCGTGACCTGCGGCTTGGGAAGCCGCCGCTCTGCCAACTGAGCTACTACCGCATGTGTTGCTTTTATTTTGTAAAGCCATGCAAAGATAAATATTGTTTCCGAAATACCCATAGCAATGGCACAATATTTTGCATCCGGGAATGAAAATATAAAATATTACCGTACATTTGCTAACCAAAAATACACAGATAGATTCATGAAACAGATCATACTCATCACCGGAGGAGCCCGTTCGGGCAAAAGCAGCCATGCCGAACGCCTGGCGCTATCCCTCTCTCCTAATCCGGTTTACTTGGCCACCTCACGTATCTGGGACGAAGAATTTCGTCAAAGGGTATTGCGCCATCAAGCCAACCGCGGACCGGAATGGACCAATATAGAGGAAGAAAAAGAATTGAGCCGCCACACTTTGGAGGGGCGTGTAGTGCTGATCGATTGTGTAACCCTCTGGTGCACCAATTATTTCTTTGATCTCGAAGCAGACACCGACAAGGCACTGACTGCTGTTAAAGCCGAGTTTGACCGACTGACACAACAGGACGCGACCTTTATTTTTGTCACCAACGAAATCGGCATGGGAGGAACTTCAGAAAACCTGATACAACGAAAGTTCACTGACATGCAAGGATGGATGAACCAGTATATAGCCTCCCGGGCCAATCGGGTAATACTAATGGTATCGGGGATTCCTGTGAAAGTAAAAGACGAAAAGTAAATGATAGAATAACCCTTATAAAATGAAAACATTTCAAATCACCAGACCGGACGAAACCATCCGGGAAGCACTGACCGACAAAATAAATAATCTGACCAAGCCCAAAGGCTCTCTGGGAACACTTGAAGAACTGGCCTTGCAGATCGGGCTTATCCAGCAAACACTTACTCCCGAGCTGAGACATCCTCAAAATATCATATTCGCAGCCGATCATGGCATTGTCGACGAGGGAGTCAGCCTCTCTCCCAAAGAGATCACCTGGCAACAAATCAGCAATTTTCTTCACGGAGGGGCAGGTGTCAACTTCCTTTGCCGCCAGCACGGATTCGAGTTGAAGATTGTAGATGCCGGAGTGGATTACGACCTCCCATACGAGAAAGGAATCATCAACATGAAGGTACGCAAAAGCTCGCGTAACTATCTGTACGAGGCAGCCATGACAGAAGAAGAAATGAATTTGTGCATCGAGCGCGGAGCGGAAGTAGTCCGTCAGTGTCATGCCGAAGGGTGCAATGTGCTTTCTTTGGGCGAAATGGGTATCGGCAACACTTCTTCGTCTTCCATGTGGATGACGTGCTTCACCCATATTCCTCTCGAACTGTGTGTCGGAGCAGGCAGCGGACTCGACAATGCAGGCGTCCGTCATAAATATAATGTATTGCAGCAGGCACTGGACCATTATCAGGGAGACGGAAGCGCACACGACCTGATCCGCTATTTCGGCGGACTGGAAATGGTAATGGCAATAGGCGCCATGCTTCAGGCAGCCGAGTTAAAGATGATTATCCTGGTAGACGGATTCATCATGACAAACTGCATCCTTGCAGCCTCCCAACTTTACCCTGAGGTATTGCATTATGCCATCTTCGGTCATCAGGGAGATGAAGCCGGACATAAGCTGGTACTTGATGCCATGGGAGCCAAGCCATTACTGAATCTGGGTTTACGTCTCGGAGAAGGAACCGGAGCCATCTGCTCCTATCCTATCATTGACTCTGCCATACGGATGATCAACGAGATGGACAACTTTGCACATGCAGCCATCACCAAATATTTCTAATAAGATTTGCCGATGAATATATTAGCAGCATTTATCTTTTTTACCCGCCTCCCCTTCTGGCGTATCCGCGAAGTTCCGGCAGAATGTTTTAAACACGTTGTGCCTTACTGGCCTTTGTCCGGATGGCTCACGGGCGGCATCATGGCAGGAGTACTTTGGTTGAGCGCACAGATCCTCCCCTTCTCCGTTGCCGTATTGTTGGCACTTGCCGCCCGGTTATTGATCACCGGTGCCCTACACGAAGACGGGTTGGCAGATTTCTTCGATGGATTCGGAGGAGGTACGAACCGGGAGCGGATTCTCTCCATCATGAAAGATTCGCATATCGGCAGCTACGGTGTCATCGGGTTGATTTTCTACTTCCTTCTTCTATGGAGTCTTTTGATGTCGCTCCCCCTCTCCTTCGCATGTATTACATTGATTGCAGGCGACACGATAAGCAAGCTGACCTCATCACAAATCATCAACTTCCTGCCTTACGCACGGAAAGAAGAAGAAAGCAAGGCCAAAGTAGTATATAACAGAATGTCAGGCGGAGAATGTGCTTTCGGTCTGTTATGCGGTATACTTCCTTCAGCACTCCTGCTACCGTACCGATACTGGATGGCTATCGTATTTCCGCTGGTCATGCTGTATCTGCTTTGCACACTGATGAAACGGAAATTGCAAGGTTATACCGGCGACTGTTGCGGGGCACTGTTTCTTCTAAGCGAACTGTCTTTCTACCTGGGAATAGTTATACTAATGTTTATATAGTCATGGAAGTCATATTAATCCGCCATACCTCTGTCGATGTTCCTAAAGGAGTCTGTTATGGCCAGACTGATGTACCTTTGCGAGATAGTTTTGAAGAAGAAGCCTCAATTACGGCTCAACAACTACAGAACGATGTATTTGATGCCGTATTCACAAGCCCGCTGAGTCGTTGCACCCGCCTGGCAGACCACTGCGGTTATCCGGATGCCATTCGTGATGCCCGGCTGAAAGAGCTGAACTTCGGTGAATGGGAGATGCAGGAGTTTGATAAAATATGTGATCCGCGACTGGAGGAGTGGTATAACGACTACTTCCATGTAGCTGCTACAGGCGGAGAGTCTTTTATGATGCAGCTTCAACGGGTATCGGAGTTCCTGAATGAAGTGAGTGGAAAAGAGTATAAACGCATAGCCGTCTTTGCACATGGAGGGGTGCTGATTTGTGCACAAATCTATGCAGGGATACTGAGAATGGAAGACGCTTTTAACGCACTGACACCTTACGGCGGAGTGGTCCGGCTGCAACTTAACTCAAAGACAGAAGAATAGTCAGCCACACCAACACAACCATCAGTACCTCTGCCTGCCGATTGACACAGACGGCTTTCTTCATATCCTCGGTTGTCAATGCCCGTTCATTGTTGCCTATAAAAGGCTTCCACACCTCTTCGCCGAAATAATAGTGGGGCCCGCCGAAACGGCAATTCAGAATACCGGCCAAAGCTGCTTCGGGATAACCGGAGTTTGGGCTGGCGTGCCGGCTGCCATATTTACCCACGAACCTGAGCAAAGAAAACCGTCCGCTGACGAGGATCATCAACAAAGCCGTCAGGCGGGCAGGAATATAATTGGCAACATCATCGATCCGGGCAGCTATACAGCCGAATTGACGGTAACGCTCGTTGCGGTAACCGATCATAGAGTCAAGTGTATTCACCATCTTGTACGCCATCATGCCGGGCACTCCCAACACTGCATACCAAAAAAGTGGTGCAATTACCCCATCACTCAGATTTTCGGCTAAAGTCTCCAAAGCTGCGGTACGCACCTCTTGTGCAGATAGTGCAGAGGTATCCCGTCCCACAATGCGGGCCACTTGTTTACGCCCCTCGTCCAATGAACGGTCTACGGCTTCGAAGACCATCCGGACCTCACGTATCAGGGTTGTACCTGCCAGGCAACAAAAGATCAGCAGTGTTTGTATCAGCGCTGTCAGTATGATGGAATACTCTCCGATCACTTTAAAAAAGAGGAAGGTAAAAAAGTAGACTCCCGCAATCAATGCTACCGACATCATTCCCCCTTTCCAAACGCGGGCCCTCCCCGCATTCAGACACTTCTCTCCCCAAGCTATCAGTTTACCGAATCCTACCACAGGGTGTGGCAACCAGGACGGATCGCCTTGCCAGCGATCGAACAACCAGGCTAACGGTAACGGAAACAACCTGCAAAAATACACAAGGCTAATATACCAAAAGAACATTCCATCCATACTTTCTCTATCCTATCAGTCAGTCATTACTCCGCCATCCACTTCGCAATCGCTCCCACCAGTTCGTCATTCTCTTCCGGTGTCTGGGTGGCAATGCGGAAGAAACGTTCGTCCAGCCCTTCGAAGTTGGAAGCATCCCGAATCAGAATCCCTTCTTCACGGGCCAGATATTCCTTTAAAGCAGCAGCTTTTCCGAAACGCAGGCACACCAGCATAAAGTGAGTATCGGTAGGCCAGACCTCTAACCCGCCTATCGCCTCGAGCGAACTTTTCAGGCGGGCACATTCCGCCAGATAATCTTTCATGGAGAGACCGGCCGGGATGCCTTCGGAAAGCAGGTAGAGTCCTGCTTCGATGGCAAGCTGATTGACCGACCAGGGCATCCGGTTCGTACGCAGACGCCCTATCAGTCCGGGATGCGCAGTGACATACCCCAACCGAAGTCCCGGAATGGCATAGCGTTTGGTCATCGAATGTAGAAGGATCACATTGGGAAATCCGGCAGCTTCCTGCGCCGTAAAAAGCTCTTTCAGCGTGAAATACTCGTATGACTGATCGATCACGAAACAGACCCGGGGATGCTTTGCGATCAGTTCCGTCAGATACTTCTTATCACGCACCTCTCCGGTCGGGTTGTTCGGATTGCAAAGCCAGACCATACGCACGTCCTCCGGCACTGCATCGAGTGTGTACAGTGATGTGACCTTGTGCCCATGCATGCGGCAGGCATCGGCATACTCACTAAACGTAGGCATCAGAATGGCCGTGTTCGTTCCCCGAAAGGTCTGCGCTATCAGATAAATGGCTTCCGTAGCACCATTCGTCACGCAAACCGAAGCGGCAGGCAGAGCGTGGCGGTCCGCCAGACGGGCCTCCAGCGTATAAGGTTCCGGTTCGGGATAAGCGGATATGGCAGAGATGCGCCCGCACAAATGTGCACGCAGTCCGTCGAGGTTCACCTTATTATATACGTTGGAACTGAAATTGCTCCGTATCGGGTAGCGGTATTTATAAGAATCGTCTCCGTGTCCTTCAATCATTGTCTGTCAATATTTGATAGATAAGCGGCAAGTCGACGTGCTTACGGACATGGGCTGCCAGTTTATCGTATTGTTCTTCTTTAAATGCTTTGTAATCAAAAGCCGTCTCTTTCAGTTTATCGGCGAAAGGCTCCAGCAGGTAATCGATAACTGAAGGATTGTCGAGAATGCCATGTATGTATGTTCCCATGCAGGTGCGGTCTACAAAATACCCATCCTCCCTTCCATCCGCCAGATGGTTGAGTGGAGAAACAGGAACATCCGCAAGGGGCGTGGTCGTTCCCATGTGTATTTCGTATCCTTCGCAGACAGCGCTGTCTTCAAGAAAACGAAACCGTACCTGGCGGGTAACCTTCTCTCCCTGCATGCGGGTGCTGACAGGCAGTAACCCCAATCCCGGCAAGCGTTCTATCTCGCCTTCCACATGATCGGGATCGCAAACCTCCCTACCCATCAGTTGGTAACCTCCACAAATGCCCATTACTGTGGCACCTTCGCGGTGGGCACGGACGATGGCCTGCGCCACTCCGTTGCGGCGCAACTCATACAGATCGGACAAAGTGCTTTTCGAACCGGGCAACAGGATGATATCCGCTTTCATCAACTCGTCCGTATTGTTGGTGTAGAACAGGTGTACACGCGGATCGCGCTCCAAGACATTGAAGTCGGTGAAATTGCTTAAATGACGAAGCAACACGACAGCCACATTCACTTTGCCTTGTCCGGCACGGATATTCTTGGTCTGAAGCATCACCGAGTCTTCTTCCTCAATATAGATATCTTTATAGTAGGGCACCACCCCAACCACCGGAACACCACAAAGATCTTCCAGCATCTTTACCCCCGACTCGAAAAGGCGGATATCTCCACGGAATTTATTAATCAATATCCCCTTGATATGCTTCCGCTCTTCCGGCCGAAGCAGCATCACCGAACCGTAAACACTGGCAAACACTCCTCCACGGTCTATATCCGCCACGAGAATCACATCTGCCCCGGCATGCATAGCCATAGGCAGGTTCACCAGATCGCTGTCACGAAGATTGATCTCGGAGATACTCCCCGCTCCCTCCATCACTACCGGATTATATCGGACAGCCAAACGGTCGAATGCGGCATGAACCTCTTTTCGCAATTCCTCCCGCCCTTCACGGCGGAAATATTCGTAAGCATTCCGGTTACCAATGGGGCGTCCGTTGAGCACCACCTGTGAAGTATGATCGGACGATGGTTTCAGAAGCAACGGGTTCATATCCGTATGGCAAGGCACACCTGCGGCCTCGGCCTGCACGGCTTGCGCCCTTCCTATTTCAAGTCCTTCGGGAGTGGCATAAGAGTTCAATGCCATGTTTTGTGCTTTGAATGGTGCCGGATGATAACCGTCTTGCAGAAATATACGGCAGAAAGCTGCGGCAATGATGCTTTTGCCTACATCGCTACCGGTTCCGGCCAGCATCAAAGGGTGTAAGTTCTTATTCATATCGTGTTCGTCACGTTAATGGGTGACAAACTTAGTGAAAATATTCGGGGAGAGCAAGTGGGCGTATCAAAAACTCACCACAGAGAGCACAGAGTAACACAGAGAGGGGGTATGTCGAAACTCGTATTCACAACAGATTTATACAGATAAGTATCATTAGTTATCAACAGATTAAGTCAGTTCCATGGAACTCTGTGTTACTCTGTGGTGGATAATGACACATCTCCAATCCATGCAGTGTGCCTCCATGTGGAAGTTATAACAGTCTCAACTTTCTTGTCACATTCTTTGCTATTCCCACAAAATTCTTTATCTTTGTCATTTGAAAGCCGAAGAGAAATGCGGCATATTGAAACGTTTTGTGCGGAAAGAAAAGTACCAAATTTAATTAATGCATAAAAACAAGAACTTCAATAAATCAGTTTCATACGTGCGACGTAGGGTCGGGCGTGTGAACATATTTATGAAGTTCTAGGTATTGGTACTACCTCTTTCCGCGTAAATATGAACTCAGCGCCCGACTTCTTATATATATAAGGTATACATAAGGATGTGGACGTTCATAAAATCAGAAAGGTATGAACAGACCAATCAAAGAAGTAACAAGGAGGGGCAGGCATGGCTAACTGGATAACCCTCAAACAACTGTCGGAGAAACGCGGTATTGCCGAATCCGACCTCCGCACATGGGCAAACTTGGGATATATCGCTTCATCGAGGATAGAGAACGTCCTAATGATTGATGACGAAAGCCTGACCCAATATCTTGATGTTCACCAGACCAAAGATTTAGGTGAGAACTATCTGGAAAAGATTATCAAAGAAAAGGAACTGGAACGTGAAGTACTCCTCTCACAATGTGACGACGAACTATTTCTATTGAAAACCCAGAAACTACACCAACCGCTTTTTCATATCCTCATTCAGGAACTCGGCCAGTTGATTACAGACGATCATGAACGGGAAATATTCCTTTCCGTCTCCGGTGGCGAACCCATCGCACGGGTGGCGAAACGTAACAAAATGACGTATGCACGAGTGGCGACTTGCTATAGTTCCATCCTCCGGACTCTAGGTGAACATAAGGGACGAATCGCCACATTTCGCAGTCGGACGATGGAACTGATGTTCGATAAATGCAATACGGTCACACCCGTAAATACTCCCCTATCAAACCTTGTCGGCGCGCATGCCTATAATGTTTTATCATTGTCCGCAAAGACGGAAACATCGAGCTGTCACCAGAGATCGCTGCACTGGTAATATAAAAAAGATAGAACCGAGTATCCCGAAGGGAATTGAAACAGATACAAAATACCCTCTTATCAAAATGATAATCCAAACGCTTCAGATTCGCTTTTTCCCGTACAAAGTACCAAGGATGGGCTAAAATCGCCGTATTTTCGCATCAAGAAAATACCGTTAGAGACCAATACATCAATTACGAGAACAAAAGGATACCTACTTTGCATTATCGTTTAACAACAGAAACAAAAACCAATAAAATATCACATTTTTATCAATCATCAACCTATCACTCTACGAGAGTAACCAGAGAAATAGGATCACTGTTTTCACTCCCAAATAAGAACAATATATGTAATGGAAGAAAACATATAGAGATATTGGGCAAAACTCTTATTCATTTTTGAAAAACACAACCGTCTTTCGGAGTAAATGCTTACTTCTTTTGGTCGAAATATCGGCTCTTCGAAGTGAAAACACAGACTCTTCCCCTTCCCAAGCCCGGTTTTCCGGGCAAAGAAGCAGAAAGTTCCGGGACATTCTCCCCTATATGGGTAAGAAAACAAAAAGGGATAGTTAGCAGAAAATGCCATTACCTGTCTTTTTGATCCAGAAAACATTTTATAAGGTACCAATTTGACAAACGAATATGTTATAATGAACTTCACCACAGATTACGCTGATTTACACAGATAAATATCATTCGCTATCAATTAATTTATTATCTTTGTATTTGTACTAAAAGAAACAAGATGTATTATGAAAGAGCCTGAAAAATACAAGCAACCAGAAGAGGAAACCACCCGACTGTCCGAGCCGACAGTAGCTTACAATAGTATGGCTTATCTCGAATTAGAAGCAGAAAAAGCAGAACTGATCCGGACTATTGCCAACATAGACAGTAAAGAAATCATCGATAAAGTGAAACAGAAACTTCACGATGTACTCGGTTTGAAAGAAAAAACTGTTGTTAAAAAAACAGTCCCTTGCCAACTCACAGAAGATGAAATTAAAGAAGAAATAGAACAAGCAATAGATGAAATACAACAAGGACAAACAATCAGTAGCCAAGAAATGCACACTACTTTTAAACACTATCTATTATGATGAAGATAGCATGGACAATTCGAGCACAAAAAAGAGTTATTGAAATTCTAGAATACAGCCAACAAGAGTTTGGCAACAAAGCAGCCGATCGCCTGGCAAGAACCATTGAGCAAAAAACGTTGCAATTAATCAATAACCCATTCCGAGGACCTGTAGAACTGATACTTGCCAAAGAAAAACAGATTAGCTGCCGATATTTACTCGTAAATCCTTATAAAATTATATATTATGTAGACGAAAAGGAAGAAACCATATTCATCGTAACTTTGTTTCATACACACCAACATCCTTCTAAGTTGAACAGAGAAGTCGGATTATAAAGACGGCATTCCTTTTATCTTCTGAACAAACCTCCCCCCTCGTCTGTTACAAGGACTCATAAACCTAAACCGTAACAGACGTATGGAAAAAAAGAAAATACCCGTCGCACTGATGATAGCGGCAGGAATGCTCTTATACAATAACACCGTCGCGGCGCAGAGCCTCCCTCCCACGCAGGAAACTTCGCAACATCAGCTTAGCTTTAACGAGGCGCTGCAACTGCTGCACAAAGGCAACCAAAGCCTGAAGATAGCCGACAAAGGCATCGACATAGCCCGTGCCGAACGTGGGAAGCTGAATGCTTTCTGGATGCCCAGCCTGCAATCGACCGGAGCATTTGTACACCTTTCGGAGAAGATAGAAGTGAAGCAACCACTTTCTCAATTCACCGATCCGGCCAAAGACTTCGTACATTCCATCTTGCCGGACGATAAAATCATATCGTCCATACTCGATCAAATCGGGACGAACACCCTCATCTTTCCGTTGGCACCGCGCAACCTGACCACTGTCGACCTGACCGCCGAATGGGTATTGTTCGCCGGAGGCAAACGTATTCATGCCACTAAGATAGGCAATACGATGATAGACCTTGCCCGTGAGAACCGGGCACAGACCGATGCCACCCAACGAACACTGCTTGCCGAAAGCTACTACGGATTGCGCCTGGCACAAGAAATTGTCGGTGTCCGCCTGGAATCGTACAAAGCACTGAAGTTGCATTACGAGAACGCATTGAAACTGGAGTCCACCGGTATGATAGATAAAGCGGCACGCCTCTTTGCCCAAGTCAACATGGACGAAGCACTGCGTGAACTGGAAGCCGCCCGCAAGGAAGAGGCAGTGGTGCAACGCACCCTCAAGACCTTGCTGAATCTGGAGACGAGCGGAGACATCTCACCTTCCTCTCCCTTGTTTATCAACGATACTCTTCCTCCGAAGATGGAGTTTATGCAGGTAGTGGGCATCAGCAACTATCTGCTCAACCAACTGAGTCTTCAAGAACACATGGCCAAGCAGCAGGTCCGCATCGACCAGAGTGGCTATCTGCCCAATATCGCCCTTTTCGGCAAACAAACTCTTTATTCACATGGCATACAGAGCAACCTGTTGCCCCGCACCATGATCGGGGTAGGCTTCACCTGGAACCTTTTCGACGGACTGGAACGGGAGAAGCGAATCCGGCAATCACGCCTGACACAACAAACCCTTGCACTAGGACAGGAGAAAGCGCGTGACGACCTGTCCGTCGGGGTAGACAAACTATACACCGGCCTGCAAAAGGCACTCGACAACGTGCGGGCGCTGAACACCACCATCGAACTGAGTGAAGAACTGGTACGGATGCGGAAAAAAGCCTTCGCCGAAGGAATGGCCACTTCGACAGAGGTAGTAGACGCAGAAACCTTACTTTCGAAAACAAAAGTAGCCAGACTGGCGGCCTACTACGAATATGACGTGACGCTGATGAATCTGCTGGCACTGTGCGGAATACCGGAACAGTTCGGAAGCATGAAGGACGTCACCTCTCTTCCCATTACGGAGAACAGAAGAAATGAAATAGAAATCGAATGAACGGAGTAACCAATAAAACAATAATAAGAGATGGAGAATTCAGAATCTAAAAAAGGCAGAACCTTAAGTATCGCATTCATCGTTGTACTTGTGGCAGTAGCACTCTTCACCGTCATCGGAATGATTGCCATGCGCCACCAGCCTCTCGTCTTGCAAGGGCAGGCCGAAGCTACCGAGATTCGCATCAGCGGCAAACTGCCGGGACGCATCGACACCTTCCTGGTTGAAGAAGGCCAGTGGGTGAAACAAGGAGATACGCTGGTAGTCATCAACAGTCCGACTGTAGAGGCCAAGTATCGCCAGGTGGACGCATTGAAACAAGTAGCCGTAGAACAGAACAAGAAGATTGACGCCGGAACCCGCAAGCAGATCATAGCTACGGCGCAGCAATTATGGAACAAAACTCAAAGCGACCTGACATTGGCACGGACAACGTACAACCGTATTCTCACTTTATATAAGGACAGTGTAGTCACTTCTCAACGTAAAGATGAAGTGGAAGCCATGTACAAAGCCGCACAAGCGGCCGAACGGGCTGCTTACGAGCAATATCAAATGGCTGTAGACGGAGCACAAAGTGAAGATAAAGCCTCGGCCCGCTCGATGGTCAATGCGGCCAACAGCACGGTTGATGAAGTTTCATCACTCCTGGTGGATGCCCGCCTGATCGCACCGGAAGATGGACAAATAGCAACCATCTTTCCTAAACGGGGCGAACTTGTCGCACCGGGCACTCCGATCATGAACCTGGTGGTGATGGATGATATACACGTGGTACTGAACGTAAGGGAAGACCTGATGCCGGACTTCCGTATGGGAGGTACATTCATTGGGGATGTGCCCGCCCTGGCCCAAAAAGGAATCGGGTTCAAGATATATTATATCAGTCCGCTGGGTAGTTTTGCTACCTGGAAGTCGACCAAGCAAACGGGCAGCTATGATTTACAGACATTCGAAATCCACGCTCGTCCCACCAAGAAAGTGGAGGGGCTGCGTCCGGGAATGTCGGTACTGGTAGAAATCAAATAGAGAAATGAATACGATTCACCACAGAAGACACAGAGACTCACAGAGTTTTAATCTCTTGTTTACAGGATGTTTAAGAGAAAAGATATTCTCAGTGGGACTCTGTGCTACTCTGTGGTAAATCAAAACTCAAAGACAATCTAATTATGCAACACTCCCCTATAACCCGTGTCATACAACGTGAGTGGCAACGGATGACCTCTCGACGCCTCTACTTCGGTGTCTGCCTGGTACTTCCGTTGTTCACGCTCTTTTTCATGGCTACCATATTCGGCAACGGGCAGATGGAAAATATCCCCATCGGCATTGTCGACCGGGACAACACGGCCACTTCGAGAGATATTACCCGGCGGATGTCTGCCGTACCCACCTTCCGGGTAACCCGCCACTTCGTTGACGAAGCCGAGGCACGCAAAGCGGTACAGCAGAAAGAAATATATGGTTATCTCTCGATCCCTCCCCGCTTTGAACAAGATATGATATCGGGGCAGGACGCCACTCTGAACTATTATTATCACTATGCCCTGCTCTCGGTAGGAGGTGAGTTGATGGCCGCCTTCGAAAGCTCGCTCGCACCCGTAGCTCTCTCCCCCATCGTGATGAAAGCTGTGGCGCTGGGAGTGAACGAACAGCAGATAGAAACCTTTCTACTCCCCGTGCAAGCCAACAATCATCCCATTTATAACCCGTCGCTGGATTACTCGGTCTACCTGAGCCAGCCTTTCTTTTTTGTACTCTTTCAGGTGTTGGTACTGCTTATCACGGTATATGCCGTAGGAAGCGAAATAAAGTTCGGTACAGCCGGTCAATGGTTACAGGCGGCGGGCGGCGACATCACGGTTGCCGTTACGGGCAAGCTGTTGCCTTATACGCTTATCTTCAGCCTGATCGGTATATTGGGCAACTTTGTCATGTTTGGCATCCTGCATATACCTTTTCAAGGGAGTTGGCTGCTGCTCAACGTCATGACAGTGCTCTTTATCATTGCCACCCAGGCACTGGCATTGTTCATCTTCTCCCTGTTCCCTGCCGTGGCAATCATCATCAGTATCGTATCCATGGTCGGCTCGCTGGGAGCTACTTTATCCGGTGTCACCTTTCCGGTACTCAACATGTATCCGTTGGTGCGCGACGCCTCTTATCTGTTTCCGGTGCGCCATTACACCGAAATTACACAAACCATGCTCTACTATGGCGGCGGATTTATCCACCTATGGCCTTCGGCAGTGATACTCTGTATCTTCCCGTTATTGGCGTTGGCGATGCTTCCGCACCTCAGACGAGCCATAATCAGTCGTAAATATGAAAACATCCGGTAAACTTTCGCAGATTTCCTTTATCATCGCACGTGAGTTTCGTGCCATCAGCACCAGCTATGCCGTACTGTTGGTACTGATGGGAGGTATCTTTGTTTATGGGTTGCTCTATAACTATATGTATGCTCCCAATATCGTGACCGACGCTCCGGTGGCAGTGGTCGACAACTCGCACAGCAGCCTTAGCCGGCAATACATCCGTTGGCTCGACGCCACGCCGCAAGTAGCCGTATACGCACAAGCCGTGGACTATCGGGAAGCCCGCGAATGGATGAAAGAGGGCAAGGTACAAGGCATTCTGTACATTCCGCATGATTTTGAGACCCGTGTCTTCCAGGGACGCGAGGCTGTATTCTCACTATACGCCACCACAGACGCCTTTCTCTATTTTGAAGCGCTGCAAGAAGCCACTTCACGTGTATACCTTGCCATCAACGATGCCCATCGCATGGACGGTGCCGTATTCCTCCCCCCGCAGGGACTGCTTGCCGTGGCCATGGCCAAGCCCGTAAACGTGGCCGGCACCGCACTCTATAACCACACCGAGGGGTATGGTTCTTATCTGATTCCGGCTGTCATGATGGTCATTATCTTCCAGACCTTATTGATGGTTATCGGTATGCTGACGGGTGACGAGTATCAGCACCGCGCTACAGAACCGTTGCTTCCGGGGGGCAGGACAGCGGATAAAAGCGGACTCTGGGGAGGGGCAATGCGTCTCGTTGCCGGAAAGACTTTTGTGTACTGCGGACTTTATACGGTCTTCTCCATGTTCTTGTTAGGATTATTACCCCACTTCTTCAGCATTCCCAATATCGGAAACGGACTGTACATTACCGCTATGATGGTACCTTATCTGATGGCGACCTCTTTCTTCGGGCTGGCAGCCTCGCGTTACTTCACCGATTCGGAAGCTCCGCTGCTGATGATCGCTTTCTTCTCGGTAGGCTTGATTTTCCTGTCCGGAGTCTCCTACCCGCTGGAACTGATGCCATGGTATTGGCGCATGGCACATTACATCCTCCCGGCCGCACCCGCCACGCTTGCTTTCATCAAGCTAAACTCGATGGGAGCCGATATGGCAGACATACAGCCGGAATACATTACACTGTGGATACAGGTGATCGTCTATTTCGGGCTCAGCGTGTGGGTATACAAGAAAAAGCTGGAAGCGTGAACCAGAAGCGTGAACCCTTCCCCAACTCGGAGATTACGCCAATGTGTCCGCCCATCTTCTCGATAATGCTTTTGCACAGGGGAAGCCCCAACCCGGTACCTTGTACAAAACTGTCCACTTTCATAAAGCGGTCGAAAACAGCTTCCTGATTTTCAATGGAAATACCGATACCTGTATCTTCTACGAACATTTCAAGTTGCTGCCGGGCATCGATCCGATAGCCGACAGTGATGGTGCCTCGATGCGTAAACTTAATCGCATTGCTCATAAAGTTGGTAACCACCTGATTCAGATATCCGCTGTCGGCACTGAACCAGGCATCGAGCGGTGAGTCCTCGTCAATCTGCAGTTCGACTCCTTCGGGCACCTTGTTCCTCATCTTCTGCACCATCATGGCACAGAACTGATAAAGGCAGACAGGTTTCGGCATATACTCAAACGATCCCGCATCGATCTTTGAAAGATCGATGATATCCGAAAACAATTGCAGAAGCAATGTATTGTTTTTCTGTATGGTCCGGCGGAACTCTTCCTGCTCTGCCGGATCGTCAACCGTCATCAGAAGATCGGAGAAGCCTACAATGGCATTCAGCGGCGTACGTATTTCATGACTGATGTTTGCCAGGAAAGCAGACTTCAGCCGATTGGACTCTTCCGCCTTGTCCCGTGCGGCCCGAAGCTCCGCTTCCGTCTCTTTCTGAACTGTTATATCATAGTTCACCTCTACCAGTTCCAACCGTGGATTGGGTGACTGATAGGCAGTCACCATAGAAGACTTGTGTATCCAGTTCCACCGATCCGAACCATCTGCCGGACGAATACGCAGATCACCGTCAAAGAAGCGTTCCGTACCCGCTTTCGCCTTTTCATAAAAATCGAGCACTGACTTACGGTCATCAGGATGCATGTGTGAAAAGATACCGATAATGTCCGCCAAAGGTGTATCATGGCTTTCTCCCAGATTACGATACCACTGGCGGACGGCGAATCCGGTGTGATCCAGCAGATTGATTTTGGCATACCCCACTTTGGAATAATCAGAGATAATAGAGAAGAAGTTCTCAAAGTCGTGCACCTTACTCAGCGCATTGTTGCGCTCCGTATTATCGATATTGACCAACAGGTAGTTTGACAGGTTGTCTTCCGCATCATAAAGCATCAGGCTCCGTATGTCGAGATCCATCACTCCTCTTCGCTCCGACTGAAAAAGCCTGCGTTCTTCATCGAAATCGTATTTCAGATGAAATGTACCGGGACGGCCTGCCCGAAGGCTTTCATGTATATCCCGGGTCATATTGGGACTTTCAAACAGGTTCAGTCCGATGATCCGGCTCTTATCGCCGACACCGAATATCTCGAGGTTCCGGTTATTGCAGTCCAGCAACATACCTTCCTTATTATATAGTTCGAGACCCACCGGAATATTGGTGAATATATCGTGAAACAATTTCTCACTGTGCATCACCCGCTCTTTGATCATGCGCAGCTCCATGCAGATACTAATGATATTTGCCAGCGAAGAGAACCATTGATAATCTTCACTGTTCCACTTCCGGTATCCGTCTACGATGTCGATACCCATATATCCCCATACCCCTTCCTCACGCATCAGAGGTGCCAGCATCATCGAGTTTGTCCCGTTTTCGGCCAGTACTTCGCGATCACGCACGGCAAGCGGAGGCAGTTCGTCGGGTGAGTTCAAAATAACGGGACGATTAGCATGTATCTGCTGATAGAACCAGGGAGCATCTTCCGAACAGATATTCTGTAGTTTCTCTTTCAGGGTGATCACGTTACAGGCCGCCACTTCATAAAGGCAGCTTTGATTTCCGTTTTTCCAGTTGTAGCGCACGATGTAGACCCGGGCACCTTTAAAGAAGTACAGAATGTCAGCCAGCATTTCTTCAAACAATTCGTCACCGGTATCATTACTCAAAAGTTTCAGGAGCGAGTTGGCAATGGAGTTCTGGCAATAGAGCAAATTGTTGATGCGCTGATTCCATGCACATTGATAACCTTGTGTCTCCGGACTCTCTATCCGCTGGCCATATCCGGTGGCAATCAATTGCCCTTCTTCATTCTCCTCCTCCATGCTCAACGCACAATGTATCCAGAATACATTACCGCGACCGGAAGTCACAGGAAAGGTCTGTTCGAACACCCCCTTCCGAGGTATGGAGGTAAACTCATCCGTAATGCGCTTACGATAATCCTGTCGTACGGTAGACATCAACTCGTCAATGTCTAACCATTCACTACTGACTTCCAATGATTTAAGCAGGGTTTCCGAAATAAAACACTTTCCTGTAGTGAAGTTCACTTCCCACCATCCGATCTGTGCCGAAGCACAAATCCTGTTTAGTTTGGCTATGTCGCCCAAAGGATTTTTACTAATTATCATGTTTGCTTTGTTTTGGAAGGGAAACAGTTACTGCCCGAGTGTTTTCACTTCGTTTTTATATCATCCTCCCTGTCCCTCTGCCGGAAAGGATTTGGAACGGATGCTTGTTTTTATTTCTTCTTTGTCTTATATGCGAAAGCCTGCCAGCGTTCCTCCGGCCAGTCCTGTTGTTGCATGTCGAAGCGTGCCATTACAAAAAACAGATCGGACAGACGATTGATAAAGCTCAGAATCTCTTCCGGAACAGCATCTTGCCGATTCAAGGTCCAGAGCCGCCGCTCTGCACGGCGGGCTACGGTACGGGCAAACTGTAACTGAGCAGAGACAGGTGTGCCACCGGGCAACAGGAAATAACCGTTCTCTTTCAGTCCGGCAGTCATTGTATCCATCTCTTGCTCACAGAAAGCCGCCAGTCCGGGCGACAGCACATTCGGATTCTTATCGCGAATGGCGGATGGAGTAGCCACATGACTCATAACTACCATTAACTCTCTTTGGAGGTGGTGCAGCAACTTCTGCCAGTCATGCTCCTGAGGGAGCAATGAACGGATAATGCCGATCACTGCATTCAATTCATCGATGGTCCCGTTCGCCTCGATCCGGATATCATCTTTCTCTACCCTTTCTCCGCCATGAATGCCGGTTGTTCCCCGGTCACCGGTCCGTGTATAGATTCGTTTCATCATTCAAACAATTTAAGTAAATCGATCTCCCCCCAGTATAGATGCGTATAGCTGGCTATCACGTTTTTATATCGGAACACAGGTGTACTGACAGGCATTCTCTTGGCATTGTATACCTGAGTGACAGATTCCAGTGACTCTTCCGGTTTCGGCTCGAATTGTGTATAGTGAAACTCGTGTCCGCGAAGATGTTGTCCGTTATAATCGAACTGCCGGTACCCCAGAGTCAAGCGCCTGTCAGCCTTACGATTCGAGATAAAGAACGGAAGTACCCCTGCCTGCAACCCGACCTCACTGTCCGAGTGCTCCGACCGGTCAAGGAGAATGCCTTTAGAGAGATAAATCATTCCTCCGCATTCGGCAAGTACTCGTCCACCGGACTCCGCGTAGTTACGTATAGACTGCATCCTTTGCCAAGCCTGACGCAATTTCTCATAATGCTTTTCCGGATAGCCTCCGGGAAGATAAAGCAAGTCCGTACCTTCTGGCAACGGGCGATTATCCTCCGGATTAAAGAGAATAACGGTTCCCAGGCGGCAAAGCACATCCAGATGTTCCTGATAAATGAAAGAGAAAGATTCCGAATTGCATGCCACGGAGATCTTTAAATCTTCCTGTAGAGAAATATTTGAAACAGGAGGTATCGGAGCAGGAAGTTTCGTTTCCTCAAGCAAACGGTTATAGTCGATGTACTTTTCCATTAATCCGGTCAGCTCTTCCAGTGCGTCCGTTCCTTTCGAATGGCTGAAATCCAGCCCCAGATAACGTGATTCCTGTACCAAGCTCTCCTGTTTGGGTAAATACCCCAAACAGGCAATTCCCAACTCGGTACAGACTTCCTGCAACATTTCGTAATGGCGCGGAGACCCTACCCGATTGAATATAACACCCGCTATCCTGATCTCGGGACGAAAGTGAATGAAGCCCGAAAGCAAAGGAGCCACCGAATAAGCGGCCGATTTGGCATCGACCACCAATATGACAGGTAAATTCAGTAATCCGGCCACTTCTGCCGAGGAACCCCGGTCACGGTCGTAACCGTCATACATCCCCATCATACCCTCCGTGATGCAGGCATCGGCTCCTGTGGCATAACGGGCATAAAGCTCCTTTACATGTCCGGCCGAAGCCATAAAGGTATCCAAATTGATGGAAGGACGTCTGCAAACTGCCGTATGATATTTGGTGTCGATATAGTCGGGACCGCATTTGAAAGGTTGAACCTTCAGTCCCTTCTTAATCAACAGAGCCATCAATCCACGACTGACCGTTGTCTTTCCACTGCCCGAAGAAGGAGCCGCTATCAGAAATTGAGAAATCATCCTACATTCCATTATTGTCGGTTTTTATCCTACAAAGATACGGATATTTCTCTGTGAGGGTGCATCTTTACCGGTAAAAAGTGCTACGGCTGCTTGCCCGGCATCAACTCCAGAAACAGGGTGGTGGTAAGTAAAATTCCGATAGATACGCATACAAAGACAAGCAACCAATTAATGTACTTTGCTTTAGGCTTTGTATCGGCATGCAGGTTGTTGAGGAAATACTCCCGGAAAAATAGATATAAGGCAGGGATCGTTGCACTGGCCAAAAGGAAATCCTCCGGAATATTAAAGAAGTAAGTCTTCGATAAGCCGATCAGCGACCAATGGCACAGGAACAGCACCAAAAACATATTTACCTTACGGGAGAACAACAAAAGCAGACCGATCGTGAAAACTGTTACCGAGCAAGGCATTACCGGCGATGTAATGCCTGGAAAAATAAGTCCTCTCGCAATGGATACCAAAGGATATACAAATGGTAAAATCAACAATACGTACGAAAGGATATCATATTTATATGTACGTTCGAAAGTAGTATATCCGGTGATGGCATCCCATACCCATATCGTGGCCATAACCACCCAGAACATAGCCAGCGCCCCGTTATAACTGCGCTCGTCGCAACAGATGGCATAATATGCGATAGCAATCCACAAATACAGAAAAATCATATATAGCTTCATGCCCATCTTTACCCACGGACGGGGATTCTTTATAAGCATCACTGTCAACAGCAGGCCGGCGACAATGATCAGCAACTGATAGATCCATGTAGCAGAATTATAATACGCAATAGTTTTCCAGAAAATCTCCATAAAATATAGATTCTTTATTTAATAGATAAATTGATTAATGCCGTGTCAGGGAAAAAGCTTTGTGAGGAAGCAGAAACATGGGGAAGGTAGCTCCTACTGCCAACATAAAGATAACGGTACAGGTAACCAGGCCATTAGAGAAAAACGTCTCCATGTATTTGCCCAGACGCTCCGGTTCGTTCATTGTTTGCAGACTCATAATCAACGAGAACACCATATTGTAGGCAAACTTACCCGGAATCATCGGGAGCAATGCCGGTATATAAAGCACAGTCATCGGACAATACACCTTCCGCCCGAGCCACAAACTGCCAAAGCCGATAACCAATGCCCCGAACAAAGAAGCCGTGGCAATGTCGACACCCAGGAAAGTCATCAGGCAATAACGACAGGCATGTCCGGCTGCCGCAAGTATCGCAATCATCTTGAAAGCCCGCAACGGAGGATCGGATATGGCTCCAAAACCAATACCCGCTATTGCGGCAAAAAATCCATCGGAAAGAATATCTAAAGCTATCATATCAAACTGTTTTTAACCATTAACAATGTAAACGACAGGCCTATCGCAATGCTGACAATCAGTAGCGCGGCTTCCGTCAATCGGGCAAATCCCGTAAGGATGTATCCCTCTACAATATCAATCACACCGTTGATCAACGGTACACCCGGAACCAGATAAAGCACGCTGGTGGCAAGAGCTATCTCCGAAGTGGTATCAAAAATCAGTGCCGTCGATGCACAAAGCGACGCAACAAAAGCGGAAACAATGAAAATAATATAATGATTGATTTTCTTCTTCTGCATCTGTTGCTTCAGGAAAAGTCCGGTGATGGTAGCCGAAAAGACAATGCCCATAGAAATAATATCGCCACCAAACAACTTACAGAATGAAGCATTGGCAAATCCGACCAGTAAAAGAACAAATAGCGGATCTATTTTCGGTGCCGATATGATTTTGTTGAACTTATCCGACAATTCGTGTAAAGACAGATGTTTGTCGTAAACCTCCCAGCTCAAGGCACTCAACTCTGAGTTGTGTTCAAAACTGATCGGATGGGGAGGGATATCAATCACTTCATTGCAAGCTTCACGCGTCTCGTTGTCGATGATAGTCAGAATGATGTTTTTGTGAAACACACTCAACTTCACATCCACTCCATAGGCTTCTCCGATACGCTTTGAATTACGGATCACACGGGAGGTATGCACACCTGCTCCCATCAAATGGGCCGAATATCCGGCAATGAACTTGGATATGGAAATCAAAGATTCATTTGTAGTCATAAAATTGCTCACTTTTTTAAATCGGGCGCAAAAGTACAAAAAAGAAAGGAAAGAGAAAGCACATAAGTCATTTCATTTCACCAGACTCTCCTTGTCACATTGCTTATCTTTATTATTATTTAGAACTCAACCTAACGAAAGAATTAATAATTGTGCCGTAAGCACACGCAGGAACATCGTCAGCGGATAGACTGTAGCATAACCTACTGCCGGCGCATCACACGATGTCAGATCATTGGAGTAGGCCAACGCCGGCGGATTCGTTGTGGAACCGGCCAACACCCCTATCAACGTATAATAGTTCAGCTTGAAAGCATAACGTCCGATAAAACCGGCCAGCAGCAGGGGAACGATTGTTATAATCATACCGTAAGCGATCCACACATATCCGCCTTCATGGATAATGGTTTCCACAAATCCGTCGCCAGCTCCGAGACCGACACAAGCAAGAAACAGCGAGATGCCGATTTCCCTTATCATCAGATTGGCACTCATAGTGGTATAAGTAATCAGCTTATACTGCGGGCCGAAACGGCTGATAAGAATCGAAACAATCAACGGGCCTCCTGCCAACCCGAGTTTAACCGGTTGGGGAATTCCGGGAAACATAAACGGGATGCTACCCAGGATACATCCCAAGGCAATACCCAGAAAAATAGGAATCAGATTCGGATGATTCAGGCGTTTCATCGAATTACCCAATACCTTTTCTGCATGACTCACCGCCAACTCACTGCCGACAATCGTCACACGGTCTCCCATTTGTAATTGCAACTGGGGACTTGCCACCAGATCCACTCCCGAACGGTTGACGCGGGTGACACTGGCACCAAAATTATTACGAATCTTCAATTGCGCCAATGTCTTACCGTTCAGTTCGGGCTTGGTTATCAGAATTCGGCGTGAAATCAGTTCTTTGTTCAGCTGTTCCCATTCCACTTCGATCGGTTTGCCGAAAAACGCAGTGATCGCCTCTATATCTATCGGAGTCGCAATAACCAATATTTCATCACCCAGATGAAGCTCAGTATCGGAATTTACCAATTCCGACTCTTTCTTTCCATTCAAATGCCGGATACGCGATACCACAAAATTACGGTTTACCAATGGACGTATATCCTTAATACGTTTACCGTGAAGAGCTTCATTACGGACCTCCAATGAAACAGGACGTACTGTCAACTCTTGTAAATGTCCCAGTCCCTGTTCGGCTTCGGCTTCCTCCTGCTTGATATTAATACGGAAAAGGTATTTAAGGCCTAACAGCGACATGATGCATCCCACTACGCCCAACGGATAGGCTACAGCATATCCCAAAGCAATCTCCGGTGCATCTATCCCGGTCAGGTCACTGTTGGCCTGTTGCGCAGCACCCAATCCGGGTGTGTTGGTCACCGCTCCCGATAAAATACCTACCATGGTGGTAATCGGTATTCCGGTTATAAAATGCAATGCAAGGGTAATGATGACTCCTGCAAAGACAACGATCATAGCCAACATATTGAGGGTGAATCCTCCTTTCTTAAAAGCGGAGAAGAATCCGGGCCCCACCTGCAATCCGATGGAATATACAAATAAGATAAGTCCGAACTCCTTCAGAAAGTGCAATAAATGCTCGTTCAGATTCAGATTAAAATGTCCGAAGACAATGCCGACAAACAAAATCCAGGTAACTCCCAGAGAGATGCCTGCTACTTTTATTTTACCCAGCATAATGCCAAACGCAATGACCAGCGACAGGATAAGCACGGAATGTGCCACTCCTCCACCCCAAAGGTTGGGGTATCCCTCAAACAGGTTTCTTAAAAGTTCCATAGTATAAAAAGTTATGTTGATTGAATACTTGTTTACATATCCCCGGAGAGTCGATCAGTTACTTCACCCACACCATCCGTACAAGAAAGATTTGCCTTACAGGCCAATTCCCCTTCTTGTATTTTCTTTAGGCAATCGTGACACAAACAGTCCGGGAAATGCTCCTTGATATAAGCACGTTGCAGCGAGTCGAGCTTTACCGTAGCACAATGACATAATAATATATTGTCGTGCCGGCATTGAAACACAGCACCACAACACGGACATACCTTTTTCACAGGCACACCACCTTTCTTTTTTTCCTGATTAAATACTTTTTTCGTACTGCTTTCCTAATCCCACGAGTAAAAACAGCCTTTGATGAACGGCAGGTCTTCTGACTGACTTCTAATCTTGAAGCCTTCCCGACGGAGGTATTCCCCCCACGTCAGTGGCGAAAGGATTGTTTCAAGATATCGATGAAGCTTCACAGCAGCGGGACTGTCCGGGATTTACACCCGATTCCCTTTTAATCCGAATGACGAAAGTCTTCATTCGAAACCAATTCGGGACAAAGATAAGGATAAAAACCAATAGATGAAGAATTGTTAATGAAAAATATAAGATTCATCTTCCTTTATACACTCCGACAGCGAGAATCCGGCTCCCTTTCCATCAGTGCCTCAATAAAGGCTGAATCGGCATCTTCCTCTTTTAGAGCCTCTTTTTCATCAAAATAGAGATTCTAAAAGGAGGATGCAGAATGTCAAATTTCCAAAAACAAAGCGTCTATCAGGACTTTTTTATATGTACCTATTAATCGGTATATTTTTTAATTTATTTCTATATAATCTAATAAATGTATATATTTGCAGCCGCTTAGGTGATGCATACCGGACTTTCTGTTCGTTGCATAAAAGGGAATCGGGTGTAAATCCCGAACAGTGCCCGCTACTGTGATCCCCCTGCTCTTCTACTGTTGCCATCATAATCGGAAGAAGATAAGAAAAGCATTTCTACATATACCACTGTCATAGCCTGTAAAGCATGACGGGAAGGTAGCTTTTCAAAAAGGGATAGTCAGGAAACCTGCCGAAGCAGACATAGATAACAGTGCCCTCCCGGGGTCAGGAAGGCCGTTTACTAACACATTATTCAAAAACATCAATGAACAAAAGATGCTTACTGACCATCCTCTTGGGAGGATGCGCGGCAATGGGTGCATTTGCACAACAACACGCGACAGGCAAGAAGACAGAGATGAGTGTTGACCTGAATCCTGTAGTTGTAACAGGTACCGGTACACACCAAAGGCTCAAAAACACACCGGCACCGGTGGAAGTAGTAACCGCCAATGAAATAAAGAAAGCCGGTATCACAGACTTTCAGCAGGCAATGACCATGCTGGTTCCTTCTCTTTCGTTCTCTACCAACTCAATGGGATCTTACCTGATGATGAACGGACTCTCCAATAAATATGTGCTGATTCTGATCAACGGACGTAAACTGACCGGAGATACATCTAATAATATCGACCTCTCACGCATTGATATGAGCCGTGTGAAACGCATCGAAGTGCTGGATGGTGCCGGTTCGTCACTCTATGGCTCTGACGCCATTGCCGGTGTGATCAATATCATCACCAACGAACCGAAAGAACTGATGCAGGTGACTTCTACCACCCGATATGAAGATCATCGCCAACTGACACAAATGGTAAATGCGGATATTGCAACAGAAAAGTTCGGCTCATATACCTCCTATAAACACGAACAAAGTGCAGGATGGCAGAACAGCGATCTGGCATATGTTACTGATAAAAAAGGTAATGTATCGACAGTACCGACCGTATCAGCTACATCCAATGGTTTCCATTCTAATCTGGTAAACCAGAAATTCACGTTCGAACCGACTGAAAAGCTCTCGTTCTATGCTAACGGAGGATACTATTGGAAGTTGACGGACCGCCCTGTATACACAGCGGATATCGATGGAGGTTCCAAGTATGATCTACATTACGAATCGTATAACTTCGGTTTGGGAGGACGTTACAAAATCAACAAGCGTTCTTCCATCCAACTCGATTTGATGAATGATAACTATATGCAGAACTACAAATATACTGTAGCTGACGATAAAAATAAGATTGCTATTGGAGATTACGCCAAAACCAAAGAGCAGCACTTTTATGATGCAGAGCTAAAGGGAATCTTCAACTTTGCCAAAAACAACATGACGGTACTGGGAGTGGATTACCGCTCTGAAAGCCTGGATCGTCCCAGTGCAAGGGTGGACAAGTCAGTGTATACGGCATCCGCTTATGCGCAACACGAAATTAAATTATGGAATTGTCTGACCGGTATTGCCGGCGTACGCTATGATTATCACGAGCTGGCAGGCGGACGCTTCACTCCGAAAGTGGCTGTGATGTATTCAGTAGGTGCTTTCAATATTCGTGGTACTTACTCCACCGGTTACCGCGCCCCCGGTCTGGACGAACTTTATTATTATATGAATAAAGGTACAACTATCACTCAAGGTAATAAAGATTTAAAAGCAGAACACAGTAATTATTATTCTGTAAATCTGGAATACAATACAAACCGCCTGAATGTTTCTGTTACCGGTTATTTGAATTATATCGGAGATATGATCAATTCTACTACATACAAACTAGCAGATCTTCCTAACGGTGAGGAATTACGTGCAGCAGCCCAGAAAGAATTTAACCTGACAGATGCCGAGGCCAAAAAACTCGCCAATTACAAACTTTATGGCAACCTCGACAAAGGTGTTGTCAGAGGTTTTGAAGTAAACGCAGCCACCAACCTCGGCGCAGGCTTCAGCCTGAACGGAAACTATGCTTACGCTTATGCACGTGGCAAGAGTGTGGACGGTGTATGGGGTAACATTGAACGCTCGGTACGCCACACCGGAACCGTAGCAGGAAACTACACACATGCATGGAACGACTATATGCTGAACGTAAATATCAACGGTCGTTTCCAAAGCAAACGTTTCCACCCGGGACATAGCTACGGTGACGCTCCGGGCTATGGCGTATGGAACTTGAATGTAAAACACTCACTGACAGGTTTCCAACACTTGGGACTGGACTTCGGTATGGGTCTCGACAATATTTTCAACAAACGTGATACTCGTCCTAACGGTGTGAACTACGCACTCCTCTCTCCGGGACGTATGGCATATGTAAGTTTAACCCTTCGTTTTAAGAAATAAACAATGAAAACATATATTCTCTCTTTATTCTTGTTAGTTTCCCTCTTCTGCTCTGCGCACGAAGGGGGGAACTTCGTGGCCTCCGATATGCTGGCCGGCATGCAGCCGGGTGATAAAGCCGCCTTGCTTATGGTACACTTCGGCACTACCTATGATGACACCCGCACCAAGACGATCGATGCCATCAATGCGAAAGCCAAAGAAGCATTTCCACAAATGGAAATGCGTGAAGCTTATACCTCACGTATCGTAATGCGCCGCCTCAAAGCTCGTGGCATTGAAAAACCTAATCCGCTGGAAGCGCTGCTGAAACTTCTCGGAGATGGCTATACACACGTCATTGTGCAAAGCACCAATATCATAGAAGGCGTTGAAATGGAATCATTGAGGCGTGATGTTGCTTCAGTAGCCCGTTTTTTTAAAGAGATCCGGGTAGGTAACCCGCTGCTCTATTCGGTAGAAGATGCTGAGGCAGTAGTAGATATCCTCGGTGCAGGCAAACCGGAAAAAGGAAGTGTAGTACTTGTGGGTCATGGAACCTACACTCCCAGTACCGCCACTTATGCAATGATCGACTACATGCTGAAAGCCAAAGGATTAAAAAACTTCCATGTAGGCACTATCGAGGGTTATCCGACTTTCGACACCATGCTTCAGCAACTCAAAGATAACAAAACGAAACAGGTTACGCTGGTTCCGTTCATGTTTGTGGCAGGTGATCACGCCAATAACGATATAGCCGTCGACTGGAAAGAAGCCCTTGAAAAAGAAGGTTTGAAAGTAGATGTACGTATGCAGGGGTTGGGCGAAATACCCGCCATCCAACAACTGTTTATCGATCATGCCCAATTTATGCTAAAGCATGAAATGGTGGATATAATGAAGAAAAAAGACAAATACTCAAAAGACAAAGACGAATGAAAAGAATCATATTAGCTGCATTGGGGAGTGCTTTATTACTTCCCTCACAGGCACAACAGAAAAATAAAGAATATACTAACTTCAACGATTCTGTATTTTCAATCAACGAAGTAGTAGTGGCAACCAACTACAGACGCAAGACCGATGCTTTGAAACTGGATGTTCCGGCAAAGTTCATTCCTATTTCAACCAACTCCATTACTTCCGGAATGCTTGAGAAACGAAACATCCGGGATATACAGGAAGCCTCCCGCTTCCTTCCCGGTGTGCGCTTTCGTACCTCTTACGGAGCGTTTACCCAATTCTCAATCCGTGGATTCGATAATTCTGTAATCATGGTAGACGGGGTACGTGACGAACGCTCGTCTATTGACAACTCTTATCCGTTCATGGACTTATCGGCTGTGGAAAGCATCGAACTGTTAAAAGGTCCGGCTTCAGTACTCTACGGACAATCCGCTGTGGGTGGTGTCCTCAATATTGTCCGCAAGGCTCCTGTAAGCAAGCAAAGTGTCTATGCCCGCCTGGCTTATGGCAGTTACTATAACAAGCAGGCCACAATGGCTTTGGGCGGTAAACTGATAGGACCATTGAACTACCGTGCCAGCGTCAATTGGCAGGATCAGGAAGGATGGAGAAGCAATGCTACCAAACGTCTCTCCGGCTATCTGGCCTTAGGAGGGCATTTGACAGAAAATGACGAATTGGATATCCGTATCGGAGCTAACCGCGATTTCTATCCGACAGAAATCGGTTTACCTCCCACAATGTCTTATGACATCCTCTCAGCCACAGACGGCAGCAAATATCTGAGTAAGGGAGATGCCCTGCCCGGACTGAACAAGAAAGCCCGCTACAACAGTGAATCGGACTTTATGTACAACCGTGGATTCAATGTTTCCGCCATGTATAAGCACACATTCAGCGAAGCTTTCAAATTGATGGAGAAATTGTCTTATACCTATGACGACATTGACTACTTCGGTACCGAATCACTGGACTACCTCACAAGCGACCGTCCTATCTATGATCATTATTACATGACCAAAGACAAACAGGGCAATGATACCAAAAAGTATATCTGCCTGGACTCCATCTACTACAGTTACCCGCTACGCTTTTCACATATCGCTAAAACTGTGAACAATCAATTGGAGGCAAGCGGAAAGTTCTATACGGGAGACGTTGCACACAACTATTTGGGCGGTTATTCTTTTGTATCCTTGATGCGTGACTCTTATATGGCCTATGGCAATGGAAGCACCGGAGCCACCGGTCCCGGAACCACAGGACATGGCTCGGTATACAACCCTCACAGCATTGGTTGGATGGAAGCTCCTTTCAGATTTGTTACTGCACAGAAAACATTTACCCACGGATTTTATCTGCAAGACTTGGTGGAATTCAGTGATAAACTGAAAATGATGCTGGCCGGACGTTACGATCTTTTTATGTATAAGACTGCTAACCTGAACACCAGTGACGGAGGACGCCATTATGATAAACCGGATGACGATGCTTATAATAAAATAACCAATGGTGCCTTCACCTTCCGTGCCGGATTGGTATATCTGCCTATTGAAAAACTATCTGTTTACGGTTCATACGGTACTTACTTCAAGCCTATCCGCGCATTTTATGACGCTAACACCATTTATATCGACAAGGATGGAAAAGAGTTCACTCCCGTAAATGGTAAAGAGGTATTCAAGCCGGAGAAAGGTTTCCAGGTAGAAGTGGGTGCACGATACGAGATCACACGTACATTGCAGACTAACGTAAGTTTGTTCTATATCAATAAGGATAATATCCGCCAGACTCTTGCCAACAAAGGCGATATTTCCAACGGCGTAGAACTGGACAAGAAAGTTGTGGGACAAGTAGGCAGAATGGATTCCAAAGGATTCGATATTGACATTACCTGGAGTCCCATCTACAACTTGTCGATGAGCGCCGGATACGGATATACCGATGCAAAGGTACGCGATTTAGCCGACAACCCTTATATGCCGACCACTTCAAGCAAAGGCAAACAATATGCCTACATTCCTAAAAACACATTCTATGCTTTTGGCGCTTACACCGTATCCAAAGGCGTGTTAAAGGGACTGGGAGTAAACTTTTCTACCAGTTTTCAGGACAAAGTATACCGCAACTCGGATAATACGAGCTCGTTCGATGCTTACTGGCTGACCGACCTCGGTTTCTCTTATACATTAAAGAGCAATGTGCGCCTGGGAGTCAACATCAATAATCTGTTCAATAAAGAATACTGTAATCAGGCACTTGGTAATCAGTTAATACCAAGCATGCCTCGTAACTTCATGCTTTCCGCATCTTATACTTTATAATGATGATCACGAAATTCATGTATACCATTCACAGGGTACTGGGCACACTGCTCAGTATCCTGTTTTTAGTTTGGTTCCTATCGGCTTTTGTCATGATGTACCACGGATTTCCACGTGCATCACAAGCTGAAAAATTAGAAAAGCTGGAGCCTCTGTCTCCTTCTCTGCCTTCTGTCAGTGAAATTACTTCTCGCCTGCCCGAAGGAGAAAAAGTTAAGGGAATCCGTTTAGACCGATACCTCGGACAAACCATATTCCATATCCGTACGGACAAAGGTGAACACAATCTTCCGGCCGACTCCGTTCAGGCACTTCCGGTTATAGACGGAAGCCGCATCCACCGGGTAGCCTCTCTATGGTGTAACGCACCGATAGACAGAATCGATACTTTGAACCGACTGGATCAATGGATACCCTTCGGCAGTCTGAAAAGAGAGTTTCCCATCTATAAATTTCACTTTGCCGACACAGAAAAGCACCAGCTATACATTGGTTCGCAAAGCGGAGAAGTCTTGCAGTTCACTACCCGTAACGAACGTTTCTGGGCATGGTTGGGAGCCATTCCTCATTGGGTTTATTTTACTTGGCTCCGCCAAGATGCCGCTTTATGGAGCATTACGGTAATCTGGTTATCCGGTATCGGATGCCTGATGACTATTGCCGGATTGTGGGTAGGTATTGATGTATGGCGTCGATCACGAAAGCAAAAAGGAAAATTCTCACCCTATCGCAAAAAGTGGTATCACTGGCATTATGTAACGGGAATTGTTTTTGGACTTTTTGTTCTGACATTCTGTTTCAGTGGTATGATGTCACTGGCGGAAGTGCCGGCATGGATCAGCAAACCGGTATTGGACAGGAACCCCACACGGGAAATAAAGAAGGGAGCACCCAAACCGGATCAGTATCTATTGGATTATCGGCAAATACTAACCGAATATCCGGACGTACGTCAGGTGGAATGGAGTAATTTCCGTTCAAAACCCTACTACATAGTAAAACGAAGTGAAGGAGATCTGTACATCGATGCCTCCGACTCTCTGCCCCATCCGTTGAAATTGGACAAAAAACAGGTTACTGACGCAGTAAGGACAATCCATGGGGACAGCATCCATCTGAAGGTCGAATTGATTGATAAATTCGAAACTTACTACCGCGACATGAGTAGGATGTATCGCGACCGCAGTTTATTACCGGTATGGAAAATCACAGTAGACGATCCCGACCACAGTTGTTATTATATTCATCCGGAAACAGCCACAGTCCGATACGTCAATAGCACTGCCCGTTGGAAATACTGGATGTATACCGCTTTGCACAGACTACGCATACAAGGACTGAACTCCTCTCCTACACTTCGTAAAAGTGTACTGTGGGTATTGCTGCTTGGCGGCACGGTTTGTTCATTAAGCGGAGTTGTACTCGGAGTGAGATATATCGAACGAAAATGCAGAAAGAAAACAAGAAGATAACATGAAAGTATTGACCTTATTTCGTCATAAAAGAACACTGTACATAGCCGGAAGCGTATTGCTTCTGGCTATTGCCTTTACTATCGGCTACCGCTATTGGATGGCCCCGACACGGATCCTGATTGTCAATCCGCTACCGGCACAAGCTGCCGACATAGTATTGAACAACGATAGCCGGAATATAGAAGTTACTTGCATACAAACCGAAAAATTGGAGTCCTTTAAGGGCTATGATGCCGTAGTTCTCTATGGACGCAGCCTCAACCTGAACGATCGACAAATGAAGGAGGCGGAACGTGCCGCATCGGCCGGTATTCCACTTTTCACGATTTCACTGCGTAACTTCAATACAATTATCAACAGGAATATCACCCCTGAGCAGGAAGCCATGCTTATGCAATATTTCGGGGATGCCTGCCGACAGAATTACCGGAACGGATTACGTTATCTCCGACACATTGCCACACCGACACGCTGGAACATTGAAACTTTTGATGCCCCTCTTCGCCTGCCCAACAATCTATTTTATCATCAAGAATATGGAAAATACTTCGAGACTCAGAAAGCCCTTGAACAATATCTGCGTCAAAAAGGTATTTTCCATGAAAACGGACCTAAAATCGCTTTCATCTCCGGAGTCAGTTTTCCAATGGAAGGTAACAGAGCACATGTAGACACATTAATATCCAAAATGACACAAGCCGGATTTAATGTTTATCCCATAGCAGGAAAGGAAAAGCGGGAAAAGATGCTACGCTCTCTACATCCGGATGCATTGGTTTACCTTCCCATGGGAAGACTTGGAGATGATTCGCTGATTAACTGGCTGCATACCGAAAATATCCCCATTTTCAATCCTTTCCCCCTTATTCAGTCACGGGAAGAGTGGCTTGATCCGATGAAACCCGTCAGTGGCGGAACCCTTACAGCTCGTGTCCTCGTCCCCGAAATAGACGGAGGAATGACACCTTTGTTAATTGCTACACAGAATTTACACAAAAGCGGATATTATCTGCACGAACCGGAAATGGAAAGAGTGGATAACTTCATCAGCCATGTACACAAATATCTGGATTTACGTACTAAACCCAACTCGGATAAACGCATCGCCATCTGTTACTTCAAGACACCGGGCAAAGATGCATTATTGGCCAGTGGAATGGAAGTGATTCCGTCACTTTACAACTTTCTGAAAAGGCTACGCACCGAAGGTTATGATGTCAGCGGACTTCCTGCTACTGTCGAGGAGTTCGGCAAACAAATCTACCGGGATGGAGCTGTAATGGGTTCATACGCTGCCGGAGCTCAAGAAAAGTTTCTACAGACAGCCCATCCGGTTTGGCTGACTAAAACACAGTATGAAAAGTGGGTACATGAAGCAATCGAACCGGATAAATACAAAGAAGTTACTGAACGTTACGGAGATGCTCCGGGCCATTTACTGACCGGAACAAACACTCAAGGAGAAGCACAATTAGCCATTGCCTGCCTCCGCTTCGGCAACATCCTGCTTTTCCCTCAGCCCCGTCCTGCATTGGGGGACGATGATTTCAAACTCGTTCATGGCATGCCGGTCGCACCGCCGCACAGTTATCTGGCACCTTACCTATATGTACAAAAAGGGTTTCAGGCAGACGCGTTAATTCATTTCGGCACGCATGGCAACCTTGAATATACTCCGGGGAAAAATGTAGCCCTTTCTCATAATGATTGGGCAGATGCTTTGGTAGGTGACTTACCTCACTTCTATTATTATACTACCGGTAACGTAGGTGAAGGTATCATTGCCAAACGTCGCACTCATGCTGTGCTTGTCACCCACTTGACTCCTCCCTATGTGGAAAGCGGAATGCGTCAACGATACACTTCTTTACTGGAAGACATTCACAAAATACTTTCCGAAGACATAGAGAAAAACCGGACTTTGGGAATCCGCATAAAAAAAGAGGTCATAAAGTTGGGGCTACATCGTGACCTCAAATTAGATTCTGTATCCAGTCGTCCTTATACCGCCGAAGAACTGGAACGTATTGATCTATTTGCCGAAGAGATAGCCAATGAAAAAACGATTGGAGCTTATTATACCCTCGGTGAAACCTATTCTGCGAGAGACCTGCTTACCACCACACTTGCAGTCAGTGCCGATCCTTTAGCCTATCAAATGGCGAAACGTGATCGCGATAAAGGTAAAATTACGACCGAACAGTTACAAGATTTTGGCTACATCACCCATCACTATTTACCCATAGCCAAACAACGGTTAATCCCCTTGTTACAAAATCCGCCTAAGGATACCACAGGGATCGCCCCCGAATTGCAAGAGGCACTCCGTTATCATGCGCTTTTAGTTTCATCCACCGGTAACGAATTGAACGCCATGCTACGCGGATTAAAAGGTGGCACAGTATTTCCGGCTCCCGGTGGAGATCCGGTACTCAATCCGAATGTCCTGCCGACGGGACGGAACATGTATAGTATCAATGTAGAAACAACTCCGGGCATATTGTCATGGGAAGAAGGCAAACGATTGGCAGAAGCCACACTGAAAGCCTATCGTGAGAATCACAACGGAGAGTATCCACGAAAAGTAAGCTACTCTTTTTGGGCCGGTGAATTTATCACGACCGAAGGGGCTACGCTGGCACAAGTATTCTGGATGTTAGGCGTAGAACCCATACGCGACAAAATGGGACGTGTGGTCGATCTACGCTTAGTGCCTTCCTCAGAGTTAGGCCGGCCAAGAGTTAACGTCGTCGTACAAGTGTCGGGACAACTACGTGACATAGCGGGTTCCCGACTGACTATGCTAACCGATGCCGTTCGCCTTGCTTCGGCCGCAGACGACAAAGCATACCCTAATTATGTCTCTTCCGGTACACGCTTGCAGGAAAAACTGCTGGTAGAAAAAGGAGTATCACCCAAAAGAGCACGTGAGATGTCAGTCATGCGTGTATTTGGTCCTGTCAACAGCGGATATAGTACCGGTATGATGGCATATACGGAAAAGAGTGACCGATGGGATCATGAATCGGAGTTAGTAGACGGATATCTGAACAATATGGGAGCCGCCTATGGTGATGAAGAGAGCTGGGGAGGTATGCAAAAAGACCTTTTTGCTTCCGCCCTTTCCGAAACTGATGTAGTGATACAACCCCGGCAAAGTAATACCTGGGGACCACTTTCACTTGACCATGTATACGAATTTATGGGAGGTCTGTCGTTGACAGTGAAGACACTGACCGGTAAAGAACCGGATGCCTTAATGGCTGACTATCGCAATCGAAACAACAAACGGATGCAGAATATCAACGAAGCAATCGCTGTAGAGGCGAGAGCTACCGTGCTCAACCCAACTTTCGTGAAAGAACGGATGAAAGGAGGTGCCACCACCGCGCAAATGTTCGGTGAAATATTCCGTAATATCTTCGGATGGCATGCCACCCGTCCATCGGCAATGGATAAAGAGATCTTCAACGATCTCTATAAAATGTACATTGTAGATGAAAACCATTTGGGTATCCGGGACTATTTCCAAAGAATTAATCCGGCTTCTTATCAGGCAATGACCTCAGTCATGCTTGAAAGTGCCCGGAAAGGATACTGGAAAGCGAGCGACGAACAATTGAAAGTAACAGCCCGACTACATGCGCAAATCACCCGCGAAGCCGGTGCCGCCTGTACAGAATTTGTATGCGATAACCGAAAGCTTCAGCAATTTGTAGAAGGTCACTTGGACAACAATGACTCTGAAAGTTATCGTCTGGTTATGCAAGAAGTCCATCAGGCAGGAAACGAAAAAGGAAAAGATATCGTATTGAAAGAGGAGAAACTCACGAAAACGGAAAACCGGAAAAAGAATGTGGTAAATGGCATCCTTACCGGCGTTATTGTTCTTTTAGTATTCGGTGGAGTAATATACCTGCTGAAACGTAAAAAATAAGTTTATGGAACATATCATTCATTTACTAATCGGTTTCATCGTTTTAAGTTTCCTTCTCAAAACCGGTTTCTATCCGCGATGGGGAATCTGGTTGTCAGCACTTGTCTATACGGTTTTCCTTATTTGTATAGGTCCATGGGCTACGGAACAATCGCCAACAGAGATAAACTCTCTGCTGGCCTCTGCCCCACACATACTGACCCTTTCAGTATATGTCACGCTCGAAGCCTCAATAATGATCGCTTTTTGCTTCAACTGTTTTGCAGATACCTCAAAACAGCGGACACTTTTCCAACGGACAGTTACATACATATTGAATTTTTATCCCGGACTGCTAATGGCGGGCATACTAACCTATCTGCTTATACAGTTGTTCTTCGCTTTTCCGGGAGTCAGCTTCGGACTGATCACCGGCATCTCTTCAGTTGCTGTTTTTATACTGATATCCGGACTGAGCCTACTCTTGAAAAACATAGTAGGAGAACGGAAATTACGACTTGAAATACTCTTTATCACCAATCTGTTTATCGTACTGCTTAGTGTCGTTAGCACAGGAAACAACTAAAGAAATAACAATTATAAATATGGAAACAATATCAAATGCGCTTTTCTGGATATCCAACGGGCTACTTGTCCCGGTAGTAGTTCTGTTGTTACTATTCTTTGCGCGTGCTGTACTGCTTGCAGGCGGCTTCTTCGGAGAATTTTATCGTAGGGTACATACTCAAAAATCTCTTGCCGAGCAGTTGGAAGAACTGACTCCCGACAATATCGAAGAAAAAGCGGATTCCCTTACCGGAGACAGAAGTACCCCCGTGCAACGCTGTGTATACAAGCTTTATACGCATCGGGACAATGCAGCTTATTGTGAGCGATTGCTTGCTAACTTTGAAGTAGATGCCGAACAAGAATTGGGACGTTCACGTACATTTGTCAAGCTGGGTCCCATGCTCGGGCTAATGGGTACATTAATCCCAATGGGTCCCGCACTTGTAGGTCTGGCCACAGGAGACATTGCTTCAATGGCCTACAATATGCAAGTAGCATTTGCCACCACTGTAGTAGGTATGGTTATAGCCGCTATCGGAGTGGTCACCCTGCAAATCCGGCAACGTTGGTATGCCCGTGAAATAAACGACCTTGAATTTATCAGTAAAACCCTAATCCATGGCACGAAACAAACTTCTACACAACCAGAATGATACTGACCCAATGGGAACAGTAGCCAACTTATTCGATGTAGCCATGGTTTTTGCTGTGGCATTGATGGTAGCACTCGTCAGCCGATTCAATATGACCGAAATTTTCTCCAAAGAAGATTATACGATGGTAAAGAATCCCGGACAAGAGAACATGGAGATTATCACAAAAGAAGGTAAAGAGATTAAACGATATACTCCATCCGAACAGAAAGAATCATCCGGTAAACGAGGAAAGAAAGTAGGTGTAGCCTATGAACTCGAGAATGGAGAGATCATTTATGTCCCTGAATAAAGGGCAGAAAAAGGATTAATCCGTATCTTTGCCGTTCAAGCCGGTATAGGTATAGTTCAAGCCGGAAATGAATCCAAGAATTTCACTATAGATTATCATTATGAAACAATCCAAAATTATCGTAGCCGGCATTGGGCCGGGAAGCGAACAAGATATCACTCCTGCCGTGCTCGCCGCTGTACGCGAAGCAGATGTAGTGGTGGGATATAAATATTATTTCCGTTTTATACGTGATTTTGTCCGTCCGGACGCCGAGTGTATCGACACCGGGATGAAACGCGAACGTGCCCGCGCCGAACAGGCTTTCGAATATGCCGAACAAGGAAAGACCGTTTGTGTCATTAGCTCCGGAGATGCCGGTATCTATGGCATGACACCCTTGATTTACGAAATGAAACGCGAACGTCAGAGTAACGTAGAGATCATTGCCTTACCGGGAATCAGCGCTTTCCAGAAAGCGGCCTCACTACTTGGTGCACCGATCGGGCATGACTTCTGTGTCATCTCTCTATCAGACCTGATGACACCATGGGAACGTATCGAGCGCCGTATCCTCGCTGCAGCCCAGGCCGACTTTGTGACGGCTGTATACAATCCCAAGAGTGATGGGCGCTATTGGCAAATGTATCGTCTGCGCGAAATCTTTCTGCGCGAAGGACGCTCACCGGAAACCCCTGTAGGCTATGTTCGGCAGGCTGGTCGTGAAGAACAGGAAATACACATCACCACTCTCGCCGCATTCGATCCGGAAACTGTGGATATGTTTACGGTCGTTCTGATTGGTAACTCACAAACATATACATTTAACCAAAACATAATTACTCCACGGGGATACTATCGCGAAACACGCAGTGAAGCAACCGGTATCGGACAAGACATCATGATACGCAGTTTCCGCACCATCGAGACGGAATTGAAGAACCGTGATATTCCACTCGACCGGAAATGGGCCTTATTGCATGCTATCCATACGACAGCCGACTTCGAGATGGAACGTCTGCTTTACACTGATCCCAATGCTGTGGCCTCTCTCTATGACGCCATCCGTACAGGATATCTGCGGACTATTGTAACAGATGTAACGATGGCAGCTTCCGGCATCCGTAAAGGTGCATTGCAGCGTCTGGGTGTAGAAGTGAAATGTTACTTGAACGATGAAAGAGTAGCCGAAATGGCAACTTCAAAGGGGATCACCCGTACACAAGCGGGCATCCGCCTGGCTGTGGAAGAACATCCCGATGCACTCTTTGTCTTTGGTAATGCCCCCACAGCACTGATGGAACTTTGTGATCTGATCCGGAAAGAGAAAGCGCAACCGGCAGGTATCGTAGCCGCTCCCGTAGGGTTTGTCCATGTAGAAGAGTCAAAACACATGACAAAGCCCTTCACCCGCATCCCCAAACTGATTGTGGAAGGACGCAAGGGCGGAAGTAATCTGGCTGCCACCCTGGTAAATGCCATTCTTTGCTATCCCGATGCGGAACAACTCAGACCCGGAAGAGACGTATAGCAGACGACCAGTATACAGACGTTTTATTTATTAGAATCGTTCATTATATAAAAAGAATGAAGACCTCAGAAACAACCCGACCTACTCTTTCTTCTCTCCCTGTCGGGAAGAGAGCGGAAGAGGGTACACCCCATAACCTTTTCACCGTTATAGGTCTCGACGACAGTCCTTCGCCTTACCTCTCACCTTCCGTCAAAGCATTGATAGACCAAGGATGTGTCTTTTCAGGAGGAGCGCGCCATCACGACATTGTTACCCCACTGCTCCCTGCCGGAGCAAAGTGGATCGACATCACCGTTCCTCTCGACCAGGTATTCGCCCGTTATGCAGGACATCCCCATATCATTGTCTTTGCTTCGGGTGACCCTATCTTTTTCGGCTTTGCCAACACGATCCGCCGACGTCTGCCCGATGCGGAGATTCGGCTCTATCCCTCTTTTAACTCTTTGCAAACGCTGGCACACCGATTAGTGATGCCCTACGATGATATGCGCACCATCTCCCTTACCGGACGTCCATGGCATGGATTTGATCGTGCATTGATAGAACGTACTCCCAAGATGGGAATCCTCACCGATCGCGAACATACGCCTGCTACCATTGCAAGCCGGATGCTGGACTATGGTTACAACGATTATACCATGTACATAGGTGAACATCTGGGACATCCGGCAAAAGAACTGATTCGCGGGATGACGCTTGAAGAGGCAGCCGCAGAAACATTTGAATATCCCAATTGCCTGATTTTAACTACAGGTGACGGACTGCAATCTGTAAACGGAGGAATACTCTCCCCTCGCTTCTTCGGCATCCCCGACGAAGCATTCGAACTGCTTGACGGACGTGCCCGGATGATCACCAAAGCCCCTATCCGCCTGCTCACCTTGAGTGCCTTGGAACTAAACCGACGGACTTCTTTCTGGGATATCGGCTTCTGCACCGGCTCCGTCTCTATCGAAGCCCGATTACAATTTCCCCATCTGCATGTCACATCTTTTGAGATCCGCCCCGAAGGCAAGCGACTGATGGAAATCAACAGCCAGCGTTTCGGTACTCCGGGCATTACCACCGTCATCGGTGACTTTCTTGAAACAGATACCGCCATTTATCCCTGTCCCGATGCAGTTTTTATCGGCGGACATGGCGGACGGCTGAAAGAAATCATATCCCGGGTCCGGCATAAGCTTCTTCCCGGAGCACGCATCGTTTTCAACTCCGTATCCGAAGAAAGTAAAACGCATTTCATCGAAGCCGCCAACGAATCCGGACTCTGTTTTCTCGGCGGAACAAGAGTCGCAATAAATGAATATAATCCAATAGAGATCCTGGTGGCTTCAGCTCCGGACTCTCCTTATCTATAAAAATATATGAAAACAGCCATTATTGTCATATCAGAAGCCGGCATAGCACTGGCCAAGACACTGGAACAGGAACTTCCCGAATCAGAGATCTTTTCTACCGGCACAGACACAGATTGCCACTCTATTTCCAATCTTCAGGAGGCCGTTCCTGAGATATTCCATAAATTCGATGCTATTATCTTCATCGGAGCTATGGGAATTTGTATCCGTGCCATTGCTCCCCATATTGAAGACAAGCATAAAGATCCCGCCGTTGTCTGTGTAGACAGCACAGGACGTTATGCTGTCTCTGTCCTGTCCGGACATATTGGTGGAGCCAACGGACTGACCCGGTATGTGGCAAGCATTCTGGGAGCCGAACCTGTGATTACCACCCGGAGTGACCGTACCGGTCTTTGGGCTCTCGATACTCTTGGCAAAAAATACGGTTGGCAAACAGTCCCGGCCGAATCATCGGATATGAATCATCTGATCACACTCTTTGTCGATTGCAAACCAACAGCTCTATTACTCGACATTCGCGACGAAGGCACAACACAGTTGGAACATACCTTGCCTCCTCACGTCGATGTATTCTACAAATTTGAGGATATGGATCTCCGGAAATATGACTTGCTTCTGCTTGTCACTCCATTCATTTACAACACCTCTGACACTCCGGCACTCTACTACGTCCCACCGGTATTGCATATGGGAATCGGACTGGCCCGCGATGCCCATCCGGTGGATACTGTCATTACCCATCTGATGGATGTTGTGGTGCAAGCCAACATGATCCCTCTTGCCATACGTACCGTATCTTCCATTGAAGAAAAAAAAGACGAACCGGTGCTCAAACTACTTGCAGAGGCTTATCAGACCCGGCTTTACACCGCCAGTCAACTCAGCAAAATAGAGGTGCCCACTCCAAGTGAAGTGGTCAACAAGCACATGGGTACTCCCAGTGTATCCGAAGCCTCTGCCCTACTCTCTTCCGGAGGCGGTCCCTTACTCCTACCCAAACAAAAAGGCACTAACTTTACTGTAGCCATCGCCATGGACGCTGCCTCCGTACGTCAAGGACACATCGAAATTGTCGGAGCCGGTCCCGGCGATCCGGAGCTGATCTCCGTACGCGGACGTCGCTTTCTCGAAGAAGCCGACCTGATACTTTATGCCGGCAGTCTCGTCCCCCGCAAACTGACAGAATGTGCCAAAGCCGGTGCTACCATACGCAGTTCGGCTTCCATGACTCTCGAAGAGCAATTTGCCTTGATGAAAGAGTTTTATGACCGTGGACAGTTGGTAGTCCGTCTGCATACAGGCGACCCTTGTATCTATGGTGCCATCCAGGAGCAAATGAATTTCTTCGACCAATATGGTATGCATTACCACATCACTCCGGGGATCTCTTCATTTCAGGCCGCTGCCGCTGCTCTCCAATCCCAATTCACCATTCCGGAGAGGGTACAGACCATCATCCTCACTCGCGGTGAAGGTCGTACACCGATGCCCGAGAAAGAGAAACTCAGCCTGCTGGCACGTTCGCAAAGCACCATGTGCATCTTCCTCAGCGCAGGCGTAGTCGATCAGGTTCAGCGAGAGCTCCTCGAGCACTATCCGCCCACTACACCTGTAGCTGCCTGTTATCATCTGACCTGGAAAGACGAACGCATCTTTCGCGGACAATTACAGGATTTAGCTAAGATCGTAAACGAAAACCATCTGACTCTGACTACCATGATTGTCGTAGGCGATGCCATCGATAATCGGGAAGGACTGTCACGACTATATTCTCACCAATTTAAACACTTATTCCGTAAATAATCATGATACTTATATTTGGAGGAACCACTGAAGGACGGGCTGCCGTCAATGTAATCGAAGAAGCCGGGAAACCTTATTATTACTCAACCAAAGGTGACGAACAGGATATCTACCTGCATCATGGCATACGCCTGAGCGGCGCCATGACCCGGAGAACCCTGAAAGCTTTCTGTCGCCAAAACGACATTCGCCTTTTGATAGATGCCGCCCACCCCTTTGCCGAAAAGCTGCATGATACAGTAACCGATGTTGCGCATGATCTCGGCATTCCCTGCATTCGATACGAACGCATTTACGACCGCTCTTACCTCAACCCGATTTTCGAAGACAACTGCGACCCTGATGATTTGCCTTTTAAATTTGAATATGACAATCGGGATCTGTTGCGCGAGTTGAAGAAAGAAAAAGAGGGTCACAGATTTCTTTTCCTGACAGGCGTCCAGTCCATCGCCCGATTCAAATCTTTATGGACCAAGAAGAAGTATGAATGTTACTTCCGTATTCTCGACCGTGACAGCTCCCGTGAAATAGCCCGTCAAGCCGGATTCCCAGAAGATCATCTGGTGTACTATCATCCCGAAACGGAGAATCTGTCCCAACTCCTGCAAGAACTGTCTCCCCAGGCAGTCGTCCTGAAAGAGAGTGGGAAGTCCGGAGGATTCACCGAAAAGAAAGACATGATCCTGGAATATGGGGCAACTCCTTACATCCTTCTCCATCCCGAATTAGAATATTACGATATAACAGTAGACGGAGTAAACAGTCTCCGCCGTACCCTTGAGAAAATGCTGCCCGATTACTTCCCATTGCGTAGCGGACTCACTACCGGGAGTTGTGCCGCAGCCGCTGCCATAGCTGCTTTTCGAAAACTGAAAAATCCCATACTCGAGGATTTTAACCGGAATATCCATACCGTCCTTCCCAGTGGCGAAACGATTGAGATTCCTTGCCAATCCGTATCCGGAACATTCTCCGACGAGAAAATTGAAGTCAGCGCTACCGTCATCAAAGATGGAGGAGACGACCCCGATGTAACCAGTGGGCTGCCGATTGTAACCACTTTAACCCTGAACCTCGCAGAAGCGAAACAGGCTAATAACGCACCTGTACAAACTCCGGAAACATGGGAATTCGTCTTCCATGGTGGCCCGGGTGTAGGAACAGTTACCCTGCCGGGACTCGGGCTCGAAGTAGGTGGTCCGGCCATTAACGCCACTCCCAGGCAAATGATTATCGACAATCTGAGGAATTGCATCCGGTACTACTATCGATACCTGCCAAACGTTCCCATCCATGTCACCATCTCAGTTCCCGGAGGTGAAGAAGTCGCCGCACGTACTTTCAACCCCCGGCTGGGTGTCGTAGGCGGAATCTCCATCATCGGTACCAGCGGTATTGTGAAACCCTTTTCTTCCGAAGCTTTCGTCCGTTCCATTCGTAAGGAGATGGAAGTGGCACGTGCTACAGGTGCTTGCCGTATTGTCATCAATTCGGGAGCCAAAAGCGAAAAATATATTCGCAATCTCTATCCGGAACTTCCGCCGCAGGCTTTTGTACACTATGGCAATTTCATAGGCGAAACGATCGGAATTGCAGCCGAACTCGGCATCTCGCGGCTGACCTTGGGAGTGATGATGGGTAAAGCTGTGAAACTGGCGGAAGGGCACCTCGACACACACAGCAAGAAAGTCACCATGAACAAGGAGTTCCTCAAAGAAATTGCCCGACGGTGTGGATGTACCCCCTCCAGCATAGAGGCAATCGACCATATCATTCTGGCACGTGAACTTTGGAACATCCTTCCTGAAACCGAACTGCAGGCTTTCTGTTCCCTGTTGATCGAACAATGCCACCGCCACTGCGATGTGCTGCTCCCCAATGGAGAACTAACCATCCTTCTGATTACCGAAGAAGGAAAAATCATACAGTAAGTTCCTGTCTAAGTTAAATCGGTCATAAAAGATCGATTTAACTTAGACTGACAAACAACCAAGAGCATACCTTATTTTGAGGTTAATCCACTGAATGTTAGCAATCTCTATTTTTCAATTTCTATTATGATCCTTCCCATTCAATAAAATTTAAACCGAATACAATAAAAAAGCAATGTAATCCAAGCAGTAATACAAGGTTTATTGCATTTATAGAATATAATTATCAAAACATGAAGTTTAATAGAAAGGAAAAAACTTTTATTATGAAGAAAACTTATTTATGGACGGCCATGCTTTGCACGGCAATAGCATTTTCGGCATGCAAATCCAATAAAGCCGGACAGGACACCGCAAGCGAAGCAAAGACTGAAGAAGCAGTTATACCGGGAAGTGATAAAGACGAACACGGTTGCGTCGGCTCTGCCGGATACGTATGGAGTGAAGTGAAGAAAGATTGTATTCGTCCCTTCGAAGCAGGACTGAAAATCAGCGAAACCCAAAAAGACAATGCTACTTACGCCACTTACATCGTATTTGCTGCCGACTCTGTGCAAGCAGAACTCTACACACCCGAGTCTGAAGGAAGTATCCTGCTCGAACGTGCGGACAACCAATGGAAAAACGATACGATCAGCGTCAGTTGCAAGAACGGTCAATGGAGCATTTCTAAACAGAAATAAAAAAACACCTCGCCCCGAAAAAGCTGTCTCAAATTAGATAATCGCTAATTTACCGGCCGGTAACATCGTCATCTCAATTTTTCTTTGCAATGTAGAAGCCCGATCCGGGCGCATCCACTCTACGCAAAATAAGTCCATCCCGGTCAGACTAACCTCGACGGGCGAGGTTTACAGTTTGTATTTGTCCCGATGAATATTTCATCAGGGCAAATACAAACTGTCTACAATCAGGATAATGCCGCAATCCCCGTTCCTATCAGATTGGCATTATCCATACTATTAATATGAACTTCGACATCTTCCAGTTCAAGCTCACGAAGAAGTTCCTGCAATTTCTCCATTACAAGGATATTATAGTTTTTATCTTTCCGACTTTCACTCCAGAAAAGACTGCCCTCGGCAATCAGACAAACCCGATGGATATCTCGATTATACGATTTCAGCAATGCGATTAATCCGGCAAGAGAGGCAGCGACGAGCTGGGCCGATCTGTTATAGATCCAATGGGCTACCTGAACATAGATATCTTTGTGTATATCAGGATAATTCATAATAGCAGTCAGTTTCCTTGCATCAAATTTCTCTTCAAATTCTTCCAAAGGGAAAGCTGCTTTCAGGATATCTCCCAGATACATGCCGGATACCGCTTTCTCAAAACGCTGTTTACCCAAACTGTCAGAAGTTGCGTCAACAGTATCGTCCACCGCAGTCAGGAAGGGAGGATAAAAGTTTCCCGATTCCAGATTGACCGGAATCAAGCCTTGTACGTGACATTCCGGGTCCAACTTCGTTATCTTGTCAGACGGAATAAAAGTTGCCATATTTGTACCTGTCCCTACAATCAGGCCAATATAAGCATCATAGCTTTTGTCGGTAAGCCCGGCAAATAAACTGGCAATCGTGTCATTCAGCACTTTAACTCCTGTAAATCTGATTTTATTTTTTTCATTCAGGTAGTCGAGTAAGGGTTTCCCAACAAACTGTCCCACCATTTCCCGAATGTCTACCCCCTTGGTCCAACGAAGCAATCTTGCATCGCCTCCCGGTATCGATTCGGTCGGATAAGAAAAACAATAACCGATAGGCATTTCCTCTTCCCGCTTTATTTCAACAATCAGGTCGGCCAACTCTTTGAACAACTCTTCACGGGTATAACCGGGCGACTTCATAATCGACATATCCTTCTTCCAACCATTATTGGGATAGATGATTGGCTTTTCGGTTGAGAAATCGACAATTGCCACTCTATAGTTGGTACCTCCCAGGTCCAGAACCAAAGCCTTGCCTTTAACATCGGTCGCCTTAGGTAAAATAAAGGTAGGAATACATTGTATTTCAGCATTATTCTTATTTAATCCCTCTTCCACTTTCTCCCGGAATGTGTGTGCGATTCCTTTCAGTTGTTCATTGTCCAGTTTGAAAATATTCTTCTCCATGATATTAATTTTATGTATGGATTATCTTATATCTGTAAATAACAACTGAAGATGAATTTTGCTCAAAAGGCAATTTGTTTTAATGCTTTCATCACAGAGTAGCACGGAGTGGACCCTACAAGATCGACTCTGTGTTACTTTGTGGTAATCAGTCTCCGTTCCTATTCCTGTACACAACGAGTGGTGTGCGCATCATAATCCTGTTATCCAGCAACCGCGATTATATTATCGGATATCCGGTGAACCTCAAATAAGTGCGGTTCTCCGTTGCGTCATACTTCAGCAACATTCCTCCATCTGACAGCGCAGTGGCTGGAATACTGCTATTATAACCGGCCAGCACCTTTAGATCTGCTTCTGTGGGTATACGCCAGCCTGCCGGACAAGGATCGTGTACCGTTTTCGACCCGTCGAGAGCATATTCAGCACACTGAAAGGATTGAACATCCCCTCCCAGTTGCGATAGTTGAAGTGATAACCGTCATATCGGCGGGTAAACTTTTCCATCGTTTCCTCGTACGTCTGTCCGTTCGCACAGGGTAGTATAAGCCGGATGAAGGCTGATGTCCTGCAACTGGTTCAGATTACTGAAGTAACCCTCTGTATGGAGTTTCTCAAAATTTTGTATTCCAATCGGAAGTTTACGAGAGATCATAGAATCTACATTCATATCCACTTTATTTTTAGATCATCGCTATTATGCACAAAGATCGAAATTGTTTTCCGTTATTCCAGTATGTCAAAGATCGAAATTGATTCCTCTGTCAGTCCTTTTCCTGTATGCAACGCAAAGGAAGCATCGCACTCAAAGTCCCTTCATTATTAATTCCATTGATACCTCTCCGTTGATCAGATGCTGTAGAAACCAACTGTAAATGCCTCGCCTGATAAGTATTACCATTTTTAGCACAATTACAACACCATATAAAATCGAAATAACCTATTTGGACAAACACTCTGTCAGCATAATATCCACACAATCGGAAATAGGTAGTCTTCGACTGATCCGTCTCATCATAGCGCAATACAAAACCTTTATCGGCTCCTTGCGTATTATAATTATTCATATTCATATTATTAGTCGAATAGCTCGGCAACGTCCCATTATACCCCTTATCACTGAACAAAGAGTAATACTCCTCCGCCTTCGCTACCCGCCATCCCGCCGGACACGGATCATGCACAGTCTTAACGGTAGCCCAGGCACCGGATATCGAACTGGTGACATCATCTGTGAACCAATACTGGCTTCCCGACGGTTTATAGGCAGTCAAAGGATTCCGGTATGCCATCTGATAACCGGCTCGTCCGTTGTATGACGGATCGAATGGTAAAAACTTCACCCCGTCCGACCCATATAAACTCATGATACCCACTATCGGTTCCGTTATCTTTGCCGGTAAATTCACCGTTTTAATCGGCTTATTCGAATAACTGCTCGGATACGGGTCTTTTCTCCCCCACTGATATTGAAATCCATGTGTTTTAAACTTCTCTACATCCGAAGGAGGAACTCCTGTATACCCTGCCATCGCCCCCAAATCCCGGTCCATCATCGGCCGTTGATCCGAATGGTTGCCATACGTAAACTTCAGTTTTCTTTTAGTCAACGGTTCCTGCACATCCACATTACCCGTAGCGTCCGGATGATAATCCGTCACCCACACATGCCAGCTCCACAGTATGTTATCACTACTATCATAAGCCGCAATCACACCGCTTCCGCCCGTCGTGCCCGGAGCCACCCGGCAATAAATGCGGCATTGCCCCTTATCGGTAACGGGATTCTGTCCCACTGCCGTTCCGTCCGTACGCTTGATGTCTACAATGTTCGTATGGTCCTCAGCAGAGTTGACGATACCCATCACCGGCTCGCCGATGTCCCCGTCCTCTTTCGTCTGCCAGAGAAGTTTCACCTTAACGATGCCTCCCCCTTGGCACCAGCCCTTCAAGGTTTCATTCGTTTTCTCTGTTCCGTCACTCTGATAAACCAACGGGTCGAAGCAGAAACCCCCACCGGGAGCCACCATAAAGCAATTGGCCGTCGGAACCGGATTGTCATTGTTCTCAGAAGCGGGCACGGGATCGATGTAGGTCACACGTTTGTCATTCGTCGGGATACCCGTATGGCTAAAACTCACCGCATAGCTGTACTCCGTATTATTGTTCAGGCTGAAATCCGAGGACGTTTTCCCGCCGATGTACACACGATAATCCAGTTTCTTTTTGGGATCCGTGGTATTCACGGCTACAAAGTTCAGAAAAGAGCTTCCCTTCGGCGCGTTCGCTTTCGTGCGTTGCAGATCGGAGTTTGCCGCAGGAGATTCGCCGCGTACATTGGCCGGGATCCAGCAAGAATAAGAATTGCCTTTACTCATATCGATCTCTACTGTATGAAACTGGTCCAGAATAGAGGGATAAGTGCCATTCGAGTCTGCTGTGGGAACCAGCGTATAGTTCAACGGGACGCTCTGCAACAGGACTTGTTTCAGTTCATAACCGCTCACGGTGTAGTTCCAGCTCACCGTCAGTCGTGCAGCCAGGCGCTTCAGCAAGAGGCGGGTATCATAACTGCCCTCCGGACTCTGAATGACAGCCTTACCGTCAGTTCCCGTCACCACGTTTACATGTTCCAGATGGAGCACATAAGGCATGGCGTCGATAGCGTCTGCTGTCGAAGGATCGATCTGATTGATTATCGAAGCATCTATATCCATACTCTTTACCCCCTTTGTACTTTCTGTATCTTCCAGATTCTTACCAACTAAAGTTTTTACCGCATCCTTGTTTCCACGTGCCACCACCAGCAATTGACAGTCATTCATCACATTCAGCGTCACATCCAGGTGGGTGCCGAGTTCTACAGTGCCATAACTGTTACCATTCTGATAGGTCCCGTTTCTATTGTATTGGAGTATCTCCAGATTATACAGCTTAGTGGGAACGGCCGGGACGCCACGGGTAACTGCGTCCACTGCCTGAGTTACATCAAAAGCGGCAGCACCTGTTTTTAACGGCGAGCCGTTGAGGCGAGCCGTTGAGGCGAGCCGTTGAGGCGAGCCGTTGAGGCGAGCCGTTGAGGCGAGCCGTTGAGGCGAGCCGTTGAGGCGAGCCGTTGACCTCCTTCATTATTTGAATCTTCGGCAAAGCCGAAGACCAGCGATACCGTCACCTCTTCACCTTCAGGAAAAGGAACAGTACCCTCCGGACGATCTTCACATCCACTCAACCCTCCAAGAAGCGTCATGCCTCCCAAGAGCATTAACCATTTATTCTTCCAAATCTGTTTCATATCATTATTATTCTTGTACACATCGAAACGGATAAGGCTCACCGATCATTCCCCAAGCATTATTCGGAGTACTCAATTCTCCTGCTGCTATTTTTGTATAATATATCCGGTAATTATTGCCATTCTTTGCTATCGTATTCGTTCCTTCGTATCCGGCTGCACTTCCATTAAATATCAATTTTCCATCGCTAAAGGATCGGTATGCCGTAACCGGAAACCAGGCTGTATTATCTTCTGTACGAGGAGAGGGCACACCATTCCCACCGGATACATTATACAGACGTCCACCCCGATCGTGTGTACTACCATTTTCCACAAACGTTCCATTCACATTAAACCAATATGCCTGGCTCTTGCCCCAGCCATTATACACTGTTTGATGGGGAATCTTCCATCCTGCCGGACAAGGGTCATAAAGAGTTTTAGAGTTATTATACAAATACTGATAGTCCGCAGTAGTTTCATTCAAACTATACCAAGAGCATTTGCTTTGGTTCTGATCGCTGCTCGAACCTGTTATAATATGGTCGGGATGTTCAATGACATATTGCAGCGTATTGCCATTTACTAATGTTATATCGGAGTAAGCGACCTTTTCCAGTTGTACCCCTCGTCCTTCTCCATCATAAATAACATTGAGTTCATTCGCCGTTCCGTCTGTCGACCCCAAGAACGGATCCTTGCGTCCCCAATAGTACAAATAGCCTATCCGCCTTGCAAATTCCAGCAATGAAGCATTCTCACCGGGAAATCCTCCGGCAGTCGCGCACAGGTTTCGGTCCATAATCACCTTCCCGACATGCATTCCACTGCTTTTGAAAGCCGCAGTGGCATATTGATGCACGCTTCCGTTCTGTGTCAACTGTTGTGCCTGGGCATAAGTGACAGAGGAAGTAATCCCCTGCGGTACATAATCGGTTATCCAGAGATGCCAGCTCCATACTATTTTACTGCCGGAATAGGCGGCAATCAAGGCATTTCCTCCTTTGCTCACCGGCACTTTGACGTGGATACGGGCTTTTTGCAAATCACCTCCGTCAGTGATACGCGCCAGATTCGAATGGTCGTCTCCACTGATGGCATACCCCATCACCAAATCGCCCGATGTAGCATCGTCTTTCGTCTGCCAGACCAACTTAACATCCGTTATTTTTTTGTTATCGGCCAGCGTCGAACCATCCGTCAGATGTGTATTCCAACCACTCAGCGGAACATTGTAACCATTCATCTTCGCTTCATGCTTATACGGATTAAAACAGATATTCGTACCGGGTTTCATCATGAAGCAGTTGGATGTCTCCACCAGATTGGTGCTTTGCACCGGACTTTGGTCCAGCAGTTGAATGCGTTTATCCGTCTGGTAAGCCGTCGATTTGACGGAAAGTTTCCACGTGTAATCCTTGTTTTCATAGAGGTTGAAGTCCGTTGATTCCTGTCCGCCCAAGTAAGCACGATAATAGAGCCGTTCTTTCTTGACGGCATTGTCCACCACCAGTTCTACATACGATGCGGCGGTGGGGGCATTCTCTTTTGTACGGTAATAAGGTGAAGTGGCCTTCGCCGAAGTGCCGCGCACGTTGGCAGGTATCCACACGGTCTTCTTTCCCGCCGCCAACTCTGAGGCATTCGTCAGCCGATAGTAATCGATAAACTCAACTACTTCGGACGGATAGGTCATACCCCACTGCGTCTCCACCGGTGATGCAAGCAACCGGAAGGCTGCGGGGATCTGGCAAAGTTTCACCTCTTTCAGGGCATAACCCGCGTTTTTCAGCGCAGCATCTATTTCCCAGTTCACCGTCAGCCGTGTTGCCAGCCGCCTGAGCAGCAGACGGGCGTCATAGCTCCCGTCCGGACTTTGAAGTTTACCATCGCTCGTCACGTTCACGCACGGCAGATGGAGCATATAAGGCATCTTGTTGATATCATCCTGCGTAAAACCTTCGGCGGGAATCGTCTTTTTGAAAAGATCGGCGTCCATCACCTGTTGTTGCACATTGGCGAGGCTGCCGCCGATACTCGGGGTCGTATTTCCTTTCCCGCAGACAATCACCACCAACTGGCAGTTCGTGGCCGGTGTCAATGTCACCAGGGTAGAGAAATCCGTTCCCGCAGTGATCTGCTCTTTGGATTGCACACTGCCCATCAGAGTCCCGTCAGCCTTATATTGCATCAAATAGAACTGGTACAGCGCATCCGGATGACTCGGTTCCGTTGCACGGGTCCGCACGGCAGGCACCGGCCGGGCGGTGAACGCACCGTCCTGCCCGGAATCACTCCCCCGTGTGTCGGCAGAGGCAGAAAGGTTATACCCGTCCTCTTCATCGGCAAAGCCGAAACATAGGGATACCTCCACGGGCTTCGTGTCGGCATCGACCGGCACGACATCCGCCCGCTCTTCACAAGCCGCTATGCCCAACAGGCAGACAAGCACCGGTAGCTTCCACAGATTTTTAGAAGTATGTTTCATATTGGTATGTTTGTTTTAAGTTCACCACAGATTACACGGATTTTCACTGATTAATTATTTATATTCCGATTAATTATTTATATTTCACTGATAATCAAGCTCAATCGAATCAAAGATTCGGTGTTGATCTGTGAAAATCGGTGTAATCTGTGATGAATCAAGTTCATTTCTGTCTTTTATTTGAAAACTACATTGTTCACCGGAAGCACCTCCACAGCATCAAACATCACTACGTTACCGTCCGTGATCGTCACACGCACATCGGCGCTGTTGGCGCCACTGATATTGACGGTGAGGTTATAAAGGTAATCTCTGCGGATGTTGTAGTCAGTCATCAGGTTGCCGCCCAAATGCAGGAGATAGTTCACGCCGATAGAGTCTTTTGCGCCCGCATACACATATTTACCCGACAGCTTGATGTACGTACAGTAGTCCAATGTTCCGTCCGGCCCTTTAGCCGGAATGCTCTTTTCCATAAACGAGGCGGCTGTTCCCATTCCCCGTAAGTTTTCCGGCATATAGAATTCGAAAGAAGAAGACGAAGCCCAATTAGTAGTGATCTCTGTTCCGTTTGTGGATGTGATAGCCGTAGAACCATCGTTATCCGCAGGATACTTATCTTTAATACTTCCGCCTCCCCGCGTATAGAGCGCCATGTGTGTGGGTACATTGTAGAGGGAGACGGACTTGACGACAAGGTTACTCGGATTCTTTGGGTCTGCCAGATCTCCCATTTTCTTCCAGGACAAGGAAATCGTGGCGTAAGCCCGCCGCAAGGGAACCACCAGCGGTATCACACCCGGTTTATTGGGATCGGGCTTATATTCCAGCGGCCCCGATGTCAACAGGGACGGCTTGTTCCTATAACCGGAAAAGGGCACCGTTTTCGCCTTCAGTTCCGCTTCGGTTCCGGTGAAGCCGCTCAGGAACGACTGGTCCACATTGGCAATGACATAGAAGCGACTCTCCGCCTGGACGAAAGCAACATCATCATTCTTGGTGTTGACCTCAATCGTCTGATTGCTTCCCGGATTTCCAATCGTACCAAAAAAAGCTTTCTGCTTCAGCTTTGACACTCCGCTCTCGGTGGCGTATTGCAGCACCCAGATCGTGTTAACAGGAATATTGTTAATCTCTCCGCGCGTATCCACCGTCAGCTCCGGAGGCAGTTTCAGAACTAATCGAAGCTCCTCGGAAGTCTCTACGGATTCCTCGCTGCATCCCGCCAGCAAGCCGGAAACCGTCCATAGGCCGGAAACCGCCAGCAGGCAACCGAGTGCCCATTTGCCCGTCCATCGTCGTATGTATTGTCTTTTTGCCATTCTGTTTTGATCTGATTCTAAATATGATAATTGTATATGAATATGCCGGTTATTTTCCCATTTCATCCGAATCGAGCGTTACGGTCGATTCATATTCGCCTATCGCCAACGTCAAGTCGGCGGGGTCGAGTATGCCATAGAACGTCAGTGTGAAGTCGAACGTATAGGTCATGCCCGGCAGCAACACCTTCTGGATCTCCGCCGGATAAGTCTCGGTCAATGTCTTATCCCCATTATCTTTGTAACCTACCGTCAGATTCACATCAAAAGAAATCATGGCCGATCCGTCTACCGGAAGCACCACAACCGGCGTACTGACTCGTGGAATGGTAACTGTTTGCCCTGTCGTATTATATGTGAATCCGGTGAAGGTCTGAGTAGTGGCAAATGTTTCATTCGCTACCGTCCCCCAGGCAGTACTGCCCAACGTGTAAGGCAACGACGCCCGGAGTCCTCCCATCTTGAAGGAGTTCACCACCAAGCTGGTAGGAGTAACCGGATGGGTTCCACTTTTTGCCGCCACACTCACTTTAATCTGTGCTCCCAAGCGTTTAAAGGGAGCCGGCAGCACTACGTCCATCATGTTTTCTCCCGTTTGGTTGGGTTGCACCACGATCCCTTTCAGGCTGGTGTACATAAAGTCTTTTCCGTTCGACACCTGAATTGTACCGTCCGTTTTCAGTTCGGGCACTTCCGTCGAAGAGTTGTACGATACCAGATAAAGGTCGTACGTTCCGCGATACAGATAGAGTTCGCCCGTAGCCACTCCACCCTTTACCGTATATACTTTATGATCCAGCGGTTCCGTCGTCGTGGTAGACGCACCTGCGGGGAAAGCATAGATACAGAAAGTCTTTCCATCCGCCATATCCGTTGCCGCATCGGCACGGGTCGAAGCCTCGTCCGCCTCCGCCCGGTAAAGAGAGAAGCGGAGCGATACCGGATCTCCCTCCTCCGTGCCGGGTTCCCCGGGAGCCTGTTCCGAACATCCTGTCAGTCCCGGCGCTCCCAGCAAGCAAAGGCAACACCCTATCCAAAGTTTCAGTCTTTTATTCATCGTTTCTTGTTTTAGTTCACCACAGAGTACACAGAGTAACACGGAGTGGATCGTTTTCCACTAAATCCCGATACTCGTGTTCTGGTTCGCATCGTTCTTCCAGTCCTCTATCTGTACCGAGCTCAGGGTACCTCCCATTTTGTCCACCGTAATCAGATAGACATAATGCTTTCCCGCCTCCCACTGCGCTGTCAGCGATTGGGTTTCAAACGTATGCGCTTTCGCGGCAGCTTCTCCGTCCACACATACTTTGAGCCGGAACGAGAGCACCGTTTCTTCTTTCGCCATCGGCGCCACGAGGCAGGTCACGTTCGGTCCTTTCTGGTTTTCTTTCAGCTTCAACTCCACGCCACTCGCCTGCGCCAGTGTCAGTGTCGAAATATCCGACAGACTGTTCAGCAATCCGCTTTTCAGGTTCATCGTCCCGATGCCTGTCCGCAGACGGTTGGTTCCGCTCAGCACATCCACCTGTATCAGCTTTAGCGCTTCGGTGGCCGAAGCCGACTTCACGATATGGAAACTGACTTTGGCCAACGCGTGCTTCATCTTGAAGCTGACGGTTCTCGAGGAAAGTGTTGCCGTGACGGGGGCTGTCCCCGTATCCGTACCCACACCGTAGAGATAATCGGCCTGCCCGGTAGCGAGAAAATCAGTCAATGACGACGGAAGGTTCACCGCCGTCGTATGTTCACCGTCACCGGACGCTTGGATGGCTGCGGGAGGATAATAGGCGTATAGCAAGGCATCACCCGAAGTGCTGTTCATGATCGTCTGCTTGTCCGGAGTCCAGACTCCTTCTTTCAAGGAGAATGTCATCAGTGGATTGTCTCCATACGCCTTGTGTGCGGTATTGGTGGCATACACGTCCACCTCGGTGATAGCGGTTGCTTCCGCACGGGTGATGCTCTCCTCTCCCTCCACTTCGATCCGCTGCAATTCCAGCGCGCCTTCATCGGCGGCGAATCCGTCGTCCGAGGCGCATGAAGCCGTCAGGCATATCCCCGCTCCGAGGGCAAGCGCCATGTAGAGGCGATTCGCCGGCTTCTTCATTCGATTGTATTTTTGTAGGTTCATATCCGTTTTCGTATCTGTTTTTCATTAAGTGGCGTTTCCCACGTCTGTCTCCGTTGTCTCTACGAATCGTTCTACGGTGATACCGTTCAGGATCAATTCATTGGTGGACGTAAAGTTATACTGGTAGTTGTATCCGGCCTTCAAGGTATGGGCCGCCTTATCGGTGTACTTCTTCTCCGTTTCGCCGCTGTCGCCGGCCTTCACCTTGATCACAAACGTTCGGGAACCGGGCTTGACGATGGCCACATACGTATGCTGCAGAGCGGAAGTTCCCGCTGCCGAGGCGCCATAGGCGTTGATCGTCTCCGATGTAGAGACATCGGTGGCAATCCCCGTACCCTCCAGGCTTGCCGTGCCGGGAAGTTTCTTGTCACTATCATTATTTCCATACTTCACCACCAAGGTCACCTTCGCCGCTTCCGGAGCGAACGAGAACGTAGCCTTATTGCCATCGAGTACTCCTTTAGCCGTCAGCCGGTTGCTTTGCCAGAAATTGATGGCTGTGTGCTGATCGGCTAGAATCCGGGTGAACGCCGTAGGATACGAAGCCGTAAACGTTTCACTACCGGTGGTGGTAAGCGCTGTTTGTCCGCTTGCGGGTTGCCAGGTGCCGGTTGTGCCGGTGACCACCCGTTGGTAGTTGGCAGATTTCGTGCCATCCGTAATCCGGATGACATCACCCGCTACAAATTCTCTTTTATCATAATCATCGGCATGCGCATCCGTCGCACGGGTAGCGGGATTCCCCACCTCCGCCGATACTTCCAACGGACGGGGCAAAGCATCCTCTTGCGAGCAGGCGGCCAGCAGAACCGGGAAGAACAGGCAGAGAGCCGCCCCGGATACCGATAGGATTCTATTCTTTTTCTTTTTCATGGGGTTACATCAACTAAGGTTCCTGTTTGCGATTCCCCGCTTTGCCACTCTTTGATCTCCTGACCGGTGGGAACCAGCACATTATTTTTCAGGGTGAGCGTATAGGTGTAGTGGCTGTTCGCCGCCCTTGCGCAAGTGAGGGTGATGTCATAGACCACTCCGTTAGCATCCGTCACCGATACCTGTATCGACTGTTGGGAAGTAAGCGGGGCGATAATGCCATGCCAGGTATATTTCGCATCGCCTGTACCGCCGGGGTGATACAGGTAGACGGTTTCATCCTTGCTTGCTCCTCCGGAGTAAAGCCCCTTCCCGGTTACGGTCATACTCGTAAAATCCTTGGACAGTGTATGCTTTCCCGAAAATTTCAGGGTCAGCTTCACGCCTTTGTGCACAAAGGCGCTCTCGCCTGTAAAGGAGAGGGTTCCGTCACGGCCGATCGCCACCTTCTCAGGAGTCTCCAGCAGATTGCTCAGGCGGTAGTCCTCACCTCCCGCCTTTCGCTGGTCGGCACGGATACCCGAGTATTCGATAGGGTAACTCGCCTGGTAGGTGGCTCCGGACTCAACGAGCAGCTCCGTACCCGTACCCGTCACCGAAGGTTTCCACTCGCCCGTACTGTTGCCGGAAGAAGCGGAGTTCAATGTATAGTCCACCGGAGTGGATGACGAACCGTTCCGCGAGCGGATGATACGGATTTTGTCACCTGCGGCAAAGGTGCTGCGGTCGTAACCGTTGTCGGCTGCCACGGCACGGGTCCCGGCTGCCACGGCCGCCCGGGTCTCAGACTCCCGGCCTTCACCGGAAGCGCAGATCGCGGCGGACACCGTAAGCGGAGTCCCTTCGGGCAACGAAGGGGTCAGCGCATTGTCCGAACAGCCTGCGGTAAGCAGCAGGCAGCCTAAAACCGTTTGGTATAATCTATCTGTTTTCATACTGAATCATTCATTCTGAATCATTTGTCATTCTGAACCATTTATTGTTCTGAACCATTTGTTTCATTGCCAGCCGGGATCTACGTCACTGCTCCCCCCGGAAACTTCCGTCCACCCTTTTATATCGACAGGTTGCAGGCTGATTCCCCGTTCGCCGAGCGTCAAGGTATAGACGTAGCGGTATCCTTTCTGCCATGCCGGGTTGAAGGCATTGGTCGAGAGGGTAAGATCCCGTTCGGTAACGTCCGAGCTTTGTTCACCCAGTGTCAGCGTCAACGTCACCTGCGTGCCCGAAGCTGCCTCAGCCTTCGGAGCCACCAACCCGTAGGCCACTGTAACGGGGCCCGAGGTGCCGACCTGTTGCGGACGGGCCGATGGGGTAAAAGAGATTTCACCCACCGCGTCCAGTCCGGACAAAGCGCCATCCGTCAGGGACATCGTGCCGGCCGATCCGGATCCGGAAGCAGTCGTACAGTAGAAAGGAGTAGCGCCGCCCGCTGCCGTAAGCTTAATCTTCTTTACATAATCGTATGTCGGATCCGGGGTGCGGTCGTTCGCGTTCTGAATGCGGAACACGACTTGCGACAAGGCGTGTTGCAGATAGAGGGTCGGCGAAGCAGACAGGCTGTTGGCGGTAACCGCCGTAGCCGAACCTACGGTAGCGCTGCCGGAACCGTAAAGATAATCGGTGGTAGAGCAGTCGTAGGTATTTCCTCCGTCGAAGGTTTGCCCGGCAGGCACGCTGACGGGGAGAGCAGGCAAGACAGTACTGCTGCTGCCACCGCTACCGCTGCCACTGCCGCTACCACTGTTGCCTCCGCTACCACTGCCGCCATCGCTCTTCAAGGCTGTCGCAGCGGGTGCCCAGGCATAGACCGTTGCTTTTGCAAGGCTGACGTAGGTAGAAGGAGTGCTCGTCCAATTGGTACCGGAAGCCGCTTTCGTGAAGGTCGCTCCCCCGGCGTTGCTGCCCGGATAGAGACTGCCGTCCGCAGCGGCGAGGTAGATGCCAATGGTGCTGATCCGGTCTGCACCCGTACCAACATCGTTGATCATGCTACGGGTGGAGGCGAGCGTGGCACCGGCATGAACACCGGGCTGCAAGAGGACGGCATCGCCGTCGGTGAGAACGGAGTTCTCACCGGAACAGGCTATGCAAAACAGGGATGCGGTCCCAAGGAGCAAAAGAATGAATACGTTCTTCATCTATTATCTTGTTGAGTTTTTCTTCTATCACTTTATATCCAGATCTGTGCTTGAAGCAACCGTTGTCCATTCCGTCACGGTCACACTCGAAATGACGAGTTCGGAGCCACTGAGCTTGACGGTGTACAGGTAATTCTTTCCGGCCTCCCATGCACTGTTGCTACTAGGCAGGGCGACTTTATAATCCTGGTTGTCAATCGTCAGCGTAGCTTCCACGGTCGACTTATCGACCGTGCTTTCAGGCAGGACGAGGATACTGGCTTTCTTGGCGTTATTTTTGGCGGTGGTTGCAGCAGAAGCATCGCTACTCTCTGCTTTGGGCAACGTATAGTTTGCTATATCACGTGTATAGGTCACTGCCGCCGGACTCTGACCCACAGTGATCGTACCATCCTTAATTTTCATGGTAGGGCTACCTCCATTATTTAATATAGTTGTACCTCCACTTTTATTGGCTAATACCAGTCTGGTGAATGCACCGGTATTTTTATAGGTATGATCCGCATATACCCGGAAGCTGACCATCGCAAGGGCGTGCTTCATGGCGAGCGTCACCTTTCCGGTTTTATTCGTATCACCGTTTTTATAGCTGGCTTTCACCGCAGTACTCTGATCGGCATACATATAGTCCACCTCTCCGGAGGCTGCGAGGATCTTAGCGCTACCGGAGGAGTTACTCTCCGAATTGTCAGTGGATTGAAAGTCGATCGTGGCGTTAGCCTCTCCGCCCTTCCCCGGAAATACAGAGATATTGATCGTGGAATTATCAGTGTATTCGCCACTCGAATCAGTAGCCTTCAGCGCAGTACCGCTACTCTTAAATTCACCATTACTATCCAGTTGATACGCCGGATAATGCGCATAGATCGTAGCCTCTTCCGCCGAAAGATAGATTTTATCGGTCGCACTGCTATTGCCCCATGCCGAAGAGCTGTAAGTGTACAACCCATAGTTATTCGTTGTCTTATTCGTCGTTGTGCTGTTGGCATACACCGCGATGCTTCCTAATGCATTCCCTACAGCCGATGCATCCGAGCCGGCATCTATCGCGCCGCGTGTCAACACCACCTGTGGCGACACCTGCAATTCCGCCACCCCGGTATCCTGTCCTTCGGGCAAGATGCTTTCACTGCATCCGACAGCCAACAGCAATGCCGGAAGGGCCATAAGCCAATGATATTTCGTTTGGTTAATCATCATGTTCGTTTTATCTTTTTTTAAATTCATGTATCTAATCCGCATCCAGAGTGCCGTCAACAGTCACCGGAGCCCACGCCTGCACCGTTACCGAAGTGATTCCCAGTTCATGGTCGCCGATGTTCAGCGTCACTACGTGTGACATGCCCGCCTGCAACGGATTTTTCCCGCTTGCGTTGGAATCACCGAACGTAAGCGACACATTATCGAATGTACCTATTGATGTTTCTACTTTCAGCGTATACGTGCTGCCGCCCTCGAGCGGCGGAACCTGTATCTTTCCCACTTCCACAGGAGTGGTGCCGATCACTTTTTTCCCTCCGTCACTACTGACGTCCAGAGTCAACCCGACAGGATGCTCCGTAGTAGCAGTGAACGCGGGGATACCGGTAGACAGAGGTAGAGAGACACAAGGTTTCGCCTCGTTCACCTTGATTTTAGTGATCTGCACCTCTACTCCGTCAGCGATAGCCTTGCAGGCTTTGAAGCTGAGCTGGGTGAGCAGATGACTGAACTGCAACGGACGGTCCGGTTTCCATCGGTTCCCGGCAAAGCGCTCGCCTTCCCACTTGTTTCCCCGAAGTTCGGGGGCATAGAGCAAGTCGGTTTGGCCTGTAAGTACAAAAGAGGCCACACCGCCTGACGGAACGGCAGTCGGAGAGAAAGCGGTCAGGTAGAGCCAGTCGCCCGAGGAGGGATATACCGGTACGTCACTCCCCCCTGCCGTTTTCCATTCCATCTTACCATCCGTCTTGACGGCAGCATTCCATGTACCCTCGCACGCCTCCGACAGAGAAGCATAGTCACCCTTAGCCGTGGAAAGCGCCACGGTAGCTTCGAACTCCTGTTCGGGCAGATTACCGGCATCAGATGCCCTCGACAGCACTCCGTCACGGGCGCAAAGCTGTACCTGTACCCTTTCCTCGGACAAGGAAGAGTAGCCGGCATCCGCACAGCCGGCAACCCATACGCTCAGCAGAACGAAAAGGCTTGGCACTATAGAAGAGTGTTTCGTTGACATGACCCGCAAGAATGATTATTCTAAATCTGCGCTACCCGCAGCACCCGATTTCCATGGAGTTACAGTCGCTGTAGCTGACACAACGGTTGCTCCCGAAGCCTTCTTCGGCTCTTTCACCGTCAATGTGATCAGATGGGCTTTACCCGTCTCCGTAGTCAGATCCTTGCCTGAATCATTCGCATCCTTAACGGGCACATTGTGGAAAGGAATATCGGTTCCACCTACAGTGATAATCGCACAAACCGTAAGTTTGGATGCGGGACGGATCATGACCGGTACGCCTACTTTCACACTCTCTTTCCCCAATGTGTTGTTGGAGATACCCGGAACCGGAAGAGTTCCGCTATTTACATTATCCCAAACCACGTCACCACTCTTCGCGTCTACACTGACAGGGCGATAGGCTTCCTGCACTTCAATGCTTTTCAGGCTGACAGTTTTATCGGTCCATTCACCCTCCGAATCCGCCGGTTGCAGTTTCATGGCAAAATTCAGCTGGGTGGTCAGGTGACCGAAAGTGAGAGCAGCGGTTTGTACACTGTTACTATTGCCTGCTTCCGCTTCCGGAGCGTACATCACGTCCTGCTGTCCATCGGTCTGCAGAAGTGTGACCACAGTTCCATTAACCTCACCGGCAGGAGATACGGCAACCAGGAAGGAGTTCTTTGTTTTGTCCGCAACGTCATAATAAAGCGTGGGATTCAATCCCAATTTAACGGCACTGCTCCCTACCGTGAAGGTAGCGTTCGAGACCGTAGCACGGGTGGTCAAGGTGTTATCTGAAGCGTCAAGTACGTTTTTTGCGACAGCGGTAAACCCCGTCCAATCACTCGCCGTTCCGTCATGCATCAGCACCGTAGCCGTCACGGAACTACCCTCGGCCACCGCCGCGCGGGTCTTCACCATGCCCTGCACGCTTTGCGACACTTGGATAGGAGTCGCGTTCACCGGATTCTCGGGCAAAAGGTCACTGTCATTGCTTGAGCAGCTTGCCAGCAAAAGGGCCATAGCCGCCACACTTAGTTTCGTTTTCATTGTTTTCTAAAAGTTTTATAGTTAATAAATATGTTTATTGTTCTGTTTCGGCAGACCGATTGTCCACCAGTTCCCCACTGCCGGAGTCACCCTCCTGCCACCGTCCGACCGTAGCGACAGCTACAATCTCCACCGGATCGGGAATGACGGGATCGGGAAGTTCCACCCGGACGGTATAAGCCGTTCCGCCTTCCCCCTCCCCGCCTTCGAACCGTACGGGAAGGGCACGGTATTCGCGGTCGTGTGTCCGGTCATCGTCTACCGAAAGTACCAGGTCGATGGTCAGCGTAGCGGAAGGCTGTACCAGCACATAGCCCGGCAGCGTCAGCTTGTTGCCGTCAAACGGAAGGCCCTCCGCCTCTTCGCCCGCTTCATAAACGGGCACGCTCACCGTGCGCTCACCCGGCAAGAGCGACTCTTCGGCCAGGGAGAGGGTCACCTCGTCCGTCAGTCCGTTCAGATGGAGCGACCGCACGCGGAGCGCCCCGGTATCTTCGGCCTCTACCGTGAGTGTAAAGATCAGTTGCGTCAGCAAGTGCCGATACAGGAGCGATTGGCTGTCGGACTCCCCGAAAGGAGCGGAAAGCGATCCGTTCTGTTCGCCCGTCAGCATCAGGTCTTCTTCTCCCGTCAGGCGGTAAGTCAGCCGCCCGTCAGCCGTCAGCGGTGCCGGAGGATAGTATCCCCGCAGATAGAGCGCCGAGCCGTCCGACGGATAGTAGCGTTCGGGCATCAGGCGGATCTCGTTGTCCGTGGCAATGCCGTCCCAGCTCCCGTCGTACTGTCCAGTACGTACACCGTAAGCGACACACACCGGGGTATCGCCGAAAACGTCCACCGTCGCACGGGTACGGATACCCGTAAAGAGACGGATGGGAACCGGCTCCGGTTCCGGACGCGGTTCGAGCGAGCGCTCCGTACACGAGAAGAGAAGCTGGGAAAGAAAGGCAGCTTTCAGTATGTATTTCAGTTTGAGTATCATATTCCCATTGTATTTCTAAAACCTATATCCCAGCCCCAGGTTGATCCCCGTCAGACCCCAACGGACGAAGGAGGCCGGATGGTGATAGTATGCATGGGGAGGTTCGTTATCATAAGCCTTGGCGGACGAATGGAGGTATCCCCCGCGCACTCCCGCCTCGATGCCCCAATGACGGGACAGGGGGACATACACGCCTGCGGAGAGTCCCGCATGCCGGTAACGTCCGGTGCGGCTTCTGCCTGTGGCGTCCGTATCGCCTGCGGGCGAGGGACGGTAATCGAAATCGCCCGACTGACCGTAGACACCCAGATAGAACCAACGGTAACGCCCGTCACCTTTCAGCCACAAACGGGGCTCGAGGCTGTAGCCGGAGACGCCCCAGAAACGGTGATCGCGCCCGCCTTTCCAGTCTGAATACGCCGCAGAGGCCATCACAGACCAACGGCGGGCAAAGTGAAGCTCCAGCGCCAGGTTGGGCCTGAAAGCTCCCAGGCGGCCTTCCGCCGTCAGCCCCGACCAGTCGGCAAGGTTCGTCTTCAGGGAGAAGAGCATCCGACGCGGGTTTTCTGCTCCCGACCCCGCAACCGTACCGGGATGACCGGCCGGACCGACCGGTACAAAAAGAATGGGGGGCGGGCACGGGCGGTTGTCCGGAGCAGATGGGACCGCAGGAGGCAAAAGCGGATATCGGGAGGCATACATGCCATAGTTGCGGCGGGCGGCGGATAAAATATCCGCACCCGCAGGCTCGCGCAGGCAGACAATCACCACGTCGCGCTCTTCGCCGGGATAGCAAACGGCATGGTTGTGAGTCACGAAATACTCCTCTTTCATGCCCTTGCGGGTGATCAGTTCGGACTTCACACGGCTGCTACGCACATAGGCCAGCCAAAGATTGTCGTGTACGCTCCCGCCCGAAGTGCAATGACCGTCTACATAGATACGCATCTTCCCGTCGGCGATAGGGCCACGGAAAGAAGAGACGGCGGCAAACAGGCGTTTCAGCTCGTGATTGTTGCCTTGATAGTCGGCATACAGAACGTCACGCCCCTGTACAAAACGGAACGTGTGCAACGAATCGCAGTCCGAAACCGCACGTGTGCCGACACCCCGACCGCAGACCGGTGCGGAGAGCAAAAGGATATATCCGAGCAGCAGTAAAATTCTGTTCATGGCGGCAATCTCTAAAAAACGGTTTACAAACAAAGTTCTGTCAAATGGATTTCACTGAATATGCTGCGCATCATCTGGTTGACAACCCCCATACGGGAGGCCACCGACCCATAACGGCCATAGACACGCTGCTCGTCTACATCCGGAGAAACCGGACACACCCCCTCGTGCAGGATCAGCAACAAGGACAGCAGGTCGATGGAGCCCAAAGGCTTGCACAGTTCATAAGAAACGGGACTATCGGGAGATTCCGGGCATATACAGCGAATCAGCCCTCCACGCTCCAACAGGGGAAGGAGGACAGAAACATTCCGGAAAGCGCAATCGGAAGAATCAGGAGGACAAGATATGCCGGCATCACGGTAATAGATGTAACGAAGCACCCTGATAGCCTCCTGGGTTAAAATTGTAAGCATAACTTTTTGTTTTGTTTGTGAAGACCGTTACTTTGTAGGTAACGGCATCGCTTTATTGCTGCAAAATTGGACATTATTTTTCACACAAACAAATAAAAAGGCAAGTTTTTCAATAAAAAGATAATTAATTTTAAAAAAGATGCATGCTTAGCATTAGTTTTCCCTATTTTCTCTTAAAAAAGCAATAAGAAGGGTTGTCCGCGTTGGTGTAATTTAACGTGGATGAACATTTTATTGCCATCATCGGATGCCTTTTATTGTTTAAATCTAATTATTCGGTTTAGAACGCTGTCTGTTTCAGATATTTGTTAAATGCCGTTACCTACAAAGTAACAGACTACCTACACTACTGATTATAAGCGTAATACCTTCAATACATTCTACCTTCAAACCGCACTTAGCACATAGTTGAGTATCTTCCTGTTTGTCCGGTCTACTTCCTTATCACCGAAAGGTTTCAGGTAAGTTTCCGTAACTTTCACCGAAGAGTGTCCCAGCCCACGGCTGATCACTCCCACGGGCGTCTCCTGATGAAAGGCAATCGTGGCCCACGTGTGACGCGCGGTGTAAGTAATATTTAGAAATGCAATAAAAAACAGAATGACGATAATTAAACGTAAAACGTTTATAATTAAGCATTTTGCGAGAATTGCAGAACAGACAGACCTGCAAAAGAAAACAAAATATTGCGACGTTTCAGTTACCAGACTGTTAGCCGCCTGTTTCGGAAACGACGGCAGGTAACCGAATTTTTACCGATAAGAACAAAGCGGATTTGTATTCACTGTTTCTCAATGTTTTGCATGCCAAAGGACGCTTTTCAAAGGAGTATTTTTACAACCTAAAAAAGAGCGTTATGAAAGTGGAAAAATTCAAGGTGCTGCTCTACCTGAAAAAGAGCGAGCCGGACAAGACCGGCAAAGCCCCGATCATGGGACGGATCACCCTCAACCGCACGATGGCGCAGTTCAGCTGCAAGCTCTCCTGCACCCCCGGGCTGTGGAACGCGCGTGAGAGCCGGCTGAACGGCAAGAGCCGGGAAGCGGTGGAGACCAATGAAAAAATAGAAAGACTGCTGCTTGCCGTACACTCGGCCTTCAATTCCCTCATGGAAAGAAAAAGGGATTTCGATGCCGCCGCGGTCAGGGACATGTTCCAGGGCAATGCGGGCATGCAGATGACCCTGCTCAAACTTCTCGACCGGCATAACGGGGAAATGAAGGCCCGTGTCGGTGTGGACCGTGCGCCCACCACACTCTCGACCTACCTCTTCACCTACCGCACGCTTTCCGAATTCATCAAGGCGAAATTCAAGGTTCCGGACCTTGTCTTCGGGCAGCTCAACGAGCAGTTCATCCGCGACTATCAGGATTTCATCCTTCTGGAAAAGGGATATGCCGTGGACACGCTTCGCGGCTACCTGGCCATCTTGAAAAAGATCTGCCGCATCGCCTACAAGGAGGGCCACTCGGAGAAATACCATTTCTGCCACTTCAAGCTGCCCAAGCAGAAGGAGACAACACCGAAAGCACTCAGCCGTGAGAATTTCGAGAAGCTGCGTGATCTGGAGATACCGGAAAAACGCAGGTCACATGTCATCACCCGGGACCTCTTCCTCTTCGCCTGTTACACCGGCACCGCCTATGCCGATGCGGTAAGCATCACCCGGAAGAACCTCTTCCGGGATGACGAGGGCAGCCTCTGGCTGAAATACCAGCGAAAGAAAACCGACTACCTCGGACGTGTCAAGCTGCTTCCGGAAGCCGTCGCGTTGATTGAGAAATACCGGGACGATACCCGCGAGACTCTTTTCCCGCCGCAGGACTACCACACGCTCAGGGCCAATATGAAATCCCTGCGCCTGATGGCAGGGCTGAGCCAGGACCTTGTCTACCACATGGGACGGCATTCTTTCGCCTCGCTGGTCACGCTCGAGGAGGGAGTGCCGATAGAGACCATCTGCAAAATGCTGGGACACTCCAACATAAAGACCACCCAGATATACGCGCGCGTAACCCCGAAGAAGCTGTTCGAGGACATGGACAGGTTCGTCGAGGCAACCCGCGATTTGAAACTTATCCTTTAATCCCTAAACAATCATTATCATGCGCAGTACATTCAAGCTCTTATTCTACATCAACCGTAACAAGGTGAAATCGGACGGCACGACCGCCGTCCTCTGCCGGATCAGCATCGACGGAAAGAAATCGGCAGTCACGACAGGCGTCTATTGCAAACCCGGGGACTGGGACAGCAAGAAGTGTGAAATCAAAACAGCCAGGGAGAACAACCGCCTTGCCGCCTTCCGCAGCCGGTTGGAAGAGGCGTACGGGAACCTGCTGAGGAACCAGGGAGTGGTCACGGCCGAACTGCTCAAGACCACCGTGTCAGGCGCCAATTCCGTACCGGAATACCTCCTGCAGGCCGGAGAGGTGGAACGCGAACGGCTCAGGGTCCGCTCCAAGGAGATCAACTCCACTTCCACCTACCGCCAGTCGAAGACCACCCAGCTCAACCTCAGGCAGTTCATCGAATCCCGCGGGATGAAGGACATCGCCTTTTCGGACATCACCGAGGAGTTCGCCGAATCGTTCAAGGTCTTTCTCAAGAAGGAGCTGGGACACAGGAACGGACACGTGAACCACTGCCTGTGCTGGCTCAACCGGCTCATCTACATCGCCGTGGACCGGGAAATACTAAGAGCCAATCCGATAGAGGACGTGGCATACGAGAGGAAAGAAACACCTAAACTAAGGCATATCAGCCGCAGTGAACTGAAGCGGATGATGGAAACCCCGCTGCCCGACCCGATGATGGAGCTGGCACGCAGGACGTTCATCTTCTCCTCGCTGACCGGTCTGGCCTACGCGGATACGAGGGCTCTCCATCCCCGTCACATCGGAACGACTTCGGAAGGAAGAAGGTATATCCGCATCCGCCGCGCCAAAACGGACGTGGAGGCGTTCATCCCGCTGCATCCCATAGCCGGACAGATACTGGAGCTTTACAACACCACGGATGACGACAGGCCGGTATTCCCGCTGCCGGTCCGCGACGTCCTCTGGTATGAGGTACATGGAATGGGCGTGGCATTAGGCATGAAAGAGAACCTGTCCTACCACATGGCCCGGCATTCGTTCGGGACCCTGACACTGACCGCAGGTATTCCGATAGAGAGCATCGCCAGGATGATGGGCCACACGAACATCGACAGCACGCAGGTCTACGCCCAGGTCACCGACCGGAAGATATCCTCGGACATGAACCGGCTGATGGAAAGAAGAAAGCCCGCGGCCGGCAAGGAAGCCGCAGGCTAAATAAAAACTGCCGCCGGAATCGTAAATGCAATTCCGGCGACAATCCTTAAACTTAAATACGATATTATACCAATGCAGGGTGATAGTTCTCCTCCAGCAGCCTCTCGATGTCCGACTGCCTGTACAGGATCTTCCCGCCAAGCTGGATATAGGGAATCCGTCCTTGGTCCCTGTAATCCTGCAGGCACCTGCGGCTGATCTTCAACATCCCGGAAAGCTCCCTGTCGGTCAGGAACCGTTCCCCGTTGAAGGGAGGACGGTTGTCACGAGCAAGACGTTCCACTTTTTTCTCCATGTCGTCCAGCAGGGCAAAGAACCTGCGGACACGTTCGTTCTCCTTGTCGATAATGCCTTCCATCTCTTCCGCTCTTTAAAGGTTTCCGTTCTTCCTTCTTTCTCTCACCTCCTTCTCCTTGCGTCTGATGCCGACGTAGACCATCAACTTCTCCACATCCCCGGGCTTGTAATAGAACTTGCGCTGGAGGCGGGTGAACGCCAGCCGTCCGGTATCGCGGAGAGTCTGCAGGGTACGCGGCGAGATGTCAAGGCGCAGGCAGACATCCTGGCCGTCCAGTCACTCTCCGGGTTCCTTACAGCGGTTTCTCTCATACAATCTGTCCACACGTGCGGACAGGTTCTCGGCGCGCGCCAGCATCCTCTCAAGGACACCGGCCTCGATGTAGCATATTTCCATATTTTCAACTCGTTTAAATATCAGTGCGAATATAAGGGAAGAAACCATGAGAGGCAAGCACGACCGGCACACTGGCAGGAATAGTCATGGATAGTCGGTTTTTGTCATATGGGAAGGAAAAAGAAAGCCGAAGCAGGTCTGGATCCACTACCCCCTTTGGGTATGTGAAAGGAACGTTGTGGTGAAAGAAAAAACTCCTTTTCACACATGGATGAGGCAATGCCGGAAGTCCGGCAATAAAAAATGTGGCTTCTCTATCCGGGTAAATGCCATGATTACAGACTTCTTCCTGTTCCTATACCATCAGGTCGGTTACCTTCAGGTTAACAACTTATCCAACCTGTGATAGATCCGGATGTGAAAAGATTACTTTGGCTGGCTATTACAATATAATAAGTAGAATCATGTCAAATCTACTGCTGCTATTGTTTGTTGATAATGGCTGGCAGTAGAACAAACTTTCGTTAAACCAATACGTTCATTCTTTATTATCAAGTTTTTAGACTACCTTTGTATTTTATTAACTCATTTACCAAACATTATGGGACTACTCAAACCGAATCAAGTTTTGAACAAAGCATATAGACAGGTTGCGATTGAAACAACAGATTTTGACTTATTCAAAAATGCCCTTCGCACATTGAGAGACAATATTGTGGATGGGCAAAGAGAACACACGCAAAAAGAACATTTACGTAATTTTCTGAGTGAAACGTTCTACAAGCCATACTACATGGCTCCCGAAGAAGATATTGATTTGGCTATCCGATTGGATAAAACTATCAAGTCCAATATAGGGTTATTGATTGAAGTAAAGAGTACCACCAACAAAGGTGAGATGATTTCTAATGACAATCTTAATCGTAAGGCTTTGCAGGAATTATTGCTATACTATCTTAAAGAACGTGTCAATAAGAAGAACAATGATATTAAATATCTCATCGCTACTAATATTCATGAATTCTTTATTTTTGATGCCCATGAGTTTGAACGCAAATTCTATCAGAACAAACAATTACGTCGTGAGTTTCAAGACTTTGTGGATGGACGCAAAACCAGTAACAAAACCGATTTCTTCTATACTGAAATTGCAACAACCTATATTGAGGAGGTGAAAGATAGCCTTGAATACACTTACTTCAACTTACAAGACTATCAACACCTGCTTGATAGAACAGACAGTAGCGCTTCACGCAAACTTATCGAACTTTATAAGATATTCAGCGATACACATCTTTTGAAGCTATCGTTCCAAAATGACAGCAATTCGCTCAACCGTGGATTCTACACTGAGCTGCTACACATTATTGGTATTGAGGAACGCAAAGAGAATAATAAAACCGTGATTGTACGCAAAGCTGTGGAACGGCGTGACGAGGCTTCATTACTAGAGAATACTATTAACCAACTGGATGCAGAAGATTGTTTGCGTCACATAAATGGTCGTTTGTATGGGAATGATTATGAGGAACGGTTATTCAATGTTGCAATGGAATTGTGTATTACTTGGATGAATCGTATCCTTTTCTTGAAACTGTTGGAGGCTCAGATGTTGAAATACCACAATGGAGATGCAATCTATAAATTTCTTTCAATAACTAAGATTCATGACTATGATGATCTCAACACACTCTTTTTCCAAGTGCTTGCACGTGACATGGGCAGCCGCACACACTCCATTATGCGTGATTTTGCTTACGTTCCCTATCTTAACAGTTCTCTTTTCGAGGTGACAGATTTGGAAAGTAAAACAATTAAGATAAACAGCCTTTCACAACGTACGGTACTTCCTGTCTTGGCGAGTAGCGTATTACGAAATAAAAAACGCAATCTACAAGTCAACGCATTACCCACCCTGCAATATTTGTTTGCTTTTCTCGACGCTTATAACTTTGCGAGCGAAGGCAGTGAAGAAGTGCAAGAAGAGGCTAAAACACTCATCAATGCTTCTGTTTTAGGGCTTATATTCGAGAAAATAAATGGTCACAAGGATGGTTCAGTATTCACTCCAGGCTTTATCACTATGTTCATGTGCCGTGAAGCAATCACCAAGACCGTGTTGCAAAAGTTTAATGGTTATTATGGCTGGAATTGTACCACCCGTATAGAACTATACAACCATATTGACAATATAGTCGAAGCTAATGAACTAATTAACAGTTTGCGACTGTGTGATCCAGCTGTTGGTTCGGGTCACTTTCTTGTGTCTGCTCTCAATGAACTGATACTCTTGAAATACGAATTAGGTATTTTGGTAGATGCTACCGGTAAGCGTATCCGCAAAGCGGACTATCAACTTGCCATTGAAAATGACGAGCTGATTGTTACCGATACCGAAGGTAATTTATTTGCTTACAACCCACTCAATGCGGAAAGTCGCCGCATGCAGGAAACTCTTTTCAAGGAGAAGCGTCAAATCATTGAGAACTGTTTATTTGGCGTTGATATTAACCCCAACTCTGTGAAGATTTGCCGCCTACGACTGTGGATTGAATTGTTGAAGAATGCTTACTATACGGCTGAAAGTAATTACACTTATTTAGAAACCTTACCAAATATCGACATTAACATCAAATGTGGAAATTCTTTGCTTCACCGATTCGCTTTGACAGACAGTATTCAGACCGTACTGCGAGAGTCTAGTATCAGCATCAGCCAATATAAGGAGGCTGTAGCTAAATATAAAAATGCCCAAAGTAAAAGCGAAAAGCAGGATTTGGAAACGTTTATAACAGAAATCAAGTCGAAACTGAAAACAGAGATCAACCGCCGGGATGCACGATTGGTTAGATTGAACAAACGCCGCTCTGAGTTGGCAAACTTACAAGCGCCTCAACTGTTTGAACCGACAAAAAAGGAAAAGAAAGCGTCGGACAAGCGCATTGCCGATTTAAAGAAAGAAATTGCGACTTTAGAAAATATATTTGAGGAAATACGCTCCAACAAAATTTATCTTGGTGCATTCGAATGGCGTATAGAGTTTCCAGAAGTACTTGATGCCGAAGGCAACTTCTTGGGATTTGACTGTATCATTGGCAATCCACCTTACATTCAGTTACAATCTATGGGTAAGAGTGCCGATGTATTAGAATGCATGGGTTACATAACTTATGCACGCACTGGTGATATTTACTGCCTCTTCTATGAGTTGGGTATGAACCTGCTTACTCCCAATGGTTTTCTTTGCTATATCACGTCTAATAAATGGATGCGTGCAGGGTATGGTGAAGCCTTGCGAGGTTATTTCGCAAGCAAGACCAATCCTATTATGTTGGTAGATTTTGCAGGTATAAAAATATTCGATGCAATAACGGTAGAAGCAAATATTCTTTTATCTCAAAAAGCAGCAAATATTTTTAACACACAAGCTTGTTTGGTACAAGATTCGAATGGCTTGAATAATTTGAGCGATTTCGTGCAGCAACAAGGCGTGAAGTGTAACTTTGCAGATTCTATCCCATGGATGATATTGTCTCCCATTGAACAGAGCATCAAGCAGAAGATTGAGTCTGTGGGAATACCCTTGAAGGATTGGAACATCCAAATCAACTATGGGATAAAAACTGGTTTCAATGATGCTTTTATCATTTCTACCGAAAAGCGTGATGAGATACTAGCGAATTGTCAAACAGAAGATGAACGTGTTCGGACGGCTGAACTTATACGACCGATTCTTCGTGGCAGGGATATCAAGAGATATGAATATGAATGGGCGGACTTGTGGATTATAGCCACATTTCCTTCGCGGCATTATGATATAGAAAGTTATCCTGCGGTGAAAAATTATCTTCTGTCAATTGGCATAGAGCGTTTAGAACAAACAGGAGAAACTCATATTGTTAATGGCAAAAAAATAAAAGCCCGAAAGAAAACTAGTAACGAGTGGTTTGAAACACAAGATAGCATCAGTTATTGGGAGGATTTTTCTAAGCCAAAAATTGTATGGAAAATAATCGGAAACCAAATGGCTTTTGCATATGATGCCAACAATTATGTAATGAACAATGCCTGTTATATTATGACAGGCGATCATTTGGATTATCTGTTGGCAGTATTGAATTTTCCAATAACTGAAGTAACCTTCGTGTAATCATACGAGTCTGTGATTTCCTGCGTTTACGCAGTTTGCTATAAGCAAGATAGGCACGGCGTACATCAAGATACTTGTTACGGGGACGTTGTATGTGCAAGGTCTGGCAATGTTTGCACAGATGACGATGAAGCCATACAATACCTTCCCATAAGAGTTTGGTATCAGTAGGAAAACGCAGATGACTTTCATAACAGGTGGCATCGGTCATACAGACATGAAGGTTCTCAAGATAAGGTTTCCAATGCTCGGCAAGAATGAGCTGGAGGGGCTCAACGTCAAGGCGATGCGCTAGTTCCTGACGAATTGCACTAACGATTTTAGGATTGGTTAGTGGATGAAGCGGATCAATCTGAACACCACAAAACAACTGGTAATGAATATTACCGTTTAAATGCTCAATCAGTTGTGCATCGGAAAAGTTGGTATAGGACTTCAAGACCATCAAGGCTATTTTACCTTCGGGAGAAAAATAACTTTTACGACCCAAAGCAGAGGACTTCAAATGCATTTGTCGGGTCAGTTCCGAGAAAGGAAACAGAGCATGGAGGCGACCTAATTCACTCGTTGCAAAACTTTGACGATATTTTTTTAGCATATCGAACTCGGTAAAACCTAAACGAGGTTCGATTTCTGAGATTTTTTGTATCTTTACCATGTGTTTTTATTTTAGATTACCCCCGTTTTGGCCGTCAAACCGTTTTTTGGGGGGAATGCTTAAAGATACAAAAAAGGCAACTAACTCGCAATGAATTAGTTGCCTTAAATTTTATTATTTTAGGAATATCCCTGTTTTAATGATTGGTGTCTGGAACTGGTTGAGGAGTTATACTATAGACATTTACTGAATGTCCCTGTATAGTGTCGATAATATTAAAGAAAAACTTGTTATCTCCCTATATGCCAAAGGAATGAGCGTGTCAGACATAGAAGAGGAGATGCGTGAAATCTATGAGATAGAACTGTCCACATCAGCTATTTCCATCATCACGAACAAAGTCAACCAGGCTGCTCAGGAATGGCAGAACCGCCCTTTGGATCCGGTCTATCTCATCGTTTGGATGATTCTACCTATTTTGACTTTTCAGCCTATTAATTGTTTTGGTAACTTCGTTCATTAGCTTTTGATTGGAAGTTCTAAATGTGTTAAGTTCTTTGATTATATCTGCTTTATTATAGTATAAATTATACCAGCCTAATGTTTCAGCAGCCAATATGCGAAGTTCTTCTTCTTGGCTTTCATTTTTTATAATGTTCAGTAATGGCTCAATAGCTTTAGCAATAGGTTTATTTCGGAACCTACTTATTTCGCTTTGTATCTGTTTGGTAGTACTTTCCGGACTGTCAATAAGTGCAAAATCTCTTTCAAGTCCTTTCTTTTGGCGAGGAAGGTATTCTAACAATTCATTCACATAGGAAGAATCGTAGAAAGACCAATCGGCAGCCTGTTTCTTCAATTCATTCAAAGCCATATCATGGTCGAACGTGTTGATAGCACTAAAAATTCTGAAACGATGGCGGTTTTCATGTCCGCGTAATAAATAGCTTTCTATCCATGCCGGCAACAATTCCGGATTGCAATTCTTTTCAACGTATTCCACCGCATAACGACGGATCAGTTCATAACTGTCGTTCATGGCTGTCTGCAATACATCGGCAACCTCTGTCGGATAGTTCAAAGCTAATAGGCGTAATGCTTCCAACCGCACAACGAAATAGTTCGATTCGTGGTAACTTTTCTTCAGCAACTCAACGAGACCACTATAATTTGCCATTGACAATTGACGGAGCGCCATTGCCTGCATGTCAGCCATAGGGGAATTCAGCTGTTTTTTCCAGAATGTAACATTTCCTTCCTGCGCAACTAAAGCTTGGTTGATGTCCATATCCAGCCCGGCATTATTGGTGAAGTGAAAAGTCGGGTCACCGATCAGATGATTTTCCAAGAAGCAGGTAAAACGAGTGAACTGCCCGATGCGCATACCGGCAGCTAACAAGCCGAGAAATTCATCCGGCCATTTATCTTGAATGGTGTTAACCGTACATCCCATAGTAGCAATGGTCTTACCCTTATTGAATATATAAGAGCCTACAATGTTGTCATCCAAATGGAAAGAACCGTTGAAACAAGCATCGAACAATATAAAACGCGCATTAGGAGTCAAAAGACGAATATCTTCAGTATAGATATCCATATTACGGTTTACAATGGAATCCGATTTTATTTTCTCCTCATCGAAAGCTTCCGCACACCAACTTTCAGGCACCCCATACTGCTTGGCATATTCTTTGATAGCAGCTTCACGCCCATGTTTCTTGGCGTATGAAGGCACTTTGCTTCGCAAGAATATTTTGGCATTCTCAATACTCAAATTAATACCGGAACCATTTTCATAGCCATTGATATACTGCATGGTGGGGCCACCGTGGTGATGGAATAGCATGACATCTAATCCTTCGCGCTGAATCTCGTTCAAGTATAATGGTTTCATCGGATAGCGCATGTTAAAATCATAGAACTTCACTGTATTACCCGATTTGAATATTTGCGGCAATTGCTCACGTAAGGCTATTTGCTCACCGCTCCATGCCAAAGGATCTTCAGAATTGTAACCATGGCCACGGGCCATAGTCAGTTGGTCAAATGCATTTTGCTTTGCTTTTTCGGCAACTGCCTTTTTTAAGTAATCGCGTAGCATCTGATAACGGTTCTCACCTTCTAAATGTAATGGACGGATACGGGCCGAATAAATATCCGGTGAAATATACTGTTTAGAATCAGCACGCAATGTCATATAATGATAGTCAGGTATCAAACTGTCTTGTTTAATATAATCAAATTTTAATCCGAAGTCATCATAATAACGGTCGGAAGGAACGCTTGATTTCTGCCAATTGGCTTTGGGAGACCTTTTGAAAGCCGAAGATAGATGATGTGCATCACGAATCATTGGAATAGGGATGTCACCTATAAATACGCAACCCTCCAAAGGCGTTTTCTCATTCTCATGCAATTTGACAAGTTGCTCACGAATAGGTTCGGGCCTTTTCCAATCATCAATTAGCAAGTAAGTACCTAAACCTTCTTTTTCTATACTGGTACGATAAGCATCAATTTCACTTTTCGCTTCATCATAACTTTTCTGATCGACTACAATTGCAAAAGTAGTCTTTGTTTTTATACTAGGATGTACAACTGTTTGCGCCTGCATATCCTGTAAGCACAAAGCGGTAATTGCCAAAAGGATGTATTTATTCATATTTATAAACTTAATCTTTTGATTGTCTGTTCAAGCTCTGCTTTTAAATCTTCCGGAAGATTGGCTGTTTGTTGCATCTTCTTTATTTCTTCAAGAATGTGTGGCCGTTGTACAGAATTAGTAAACCAACCTAATGCTTCGGCCATTACTACACGTACTTCCTGTGGATTACCGGCATCACGAATTACATTCAAATAATCATCCACGTGGAAATGGAATGTATAGTTACGCACATTGCGGATTGCACTGATACGTTTTGCTTCCGGTGCAGCTACATCCATCAAGGTCTGATGGACTTTTGCCTCTTGTACAAACATTCTTTCCAGGCTTCTTAGTAATCGTTTTTTCTCTTCGTTTTCATTCAAACGGTCAACTTTTGCATAAAAGTCTTCTATTGTCTTTTCTACTTTCTCTTTCGGATAAAGGCTTAAAGCCTTGTTGGCACTCATTTGTACGCGTAAGCGTTCATTATGTTCGACCAATGCTTCCACAATAGCGGGCAATAAGGAATCGTCACCTACAAATCCAGCATAAATGGCACTTTGGCGAGCTACCATTTCATAAGTATCGTTCAAACCTTCGCGTAATGCTTCGATGAAGTTGTCGTCCTGATAACGGCTCAACAACTTGATAGCTTCCATACGAACCGTATTGAAGCCACTTTCCCGGTACTTCTTCAGGAGCAACGGAGATAATTCCTTTTGGGTATCGGCGTCAGCCAGCATACGCATGGCCAAACTTTGTACATCAGCGTATGGGCTGTTTAACAAATTCTTCCAATAGGCTTTGTCATCTTTGTGTATTGTTATATCGGTACTTAAAGTATTGGCTTCGATAGGAGCAAAACGGAAAGTGGGATCACCAAACAAATGACCTTCAAGTGATACGATTAGCTTATTGTATTGCCCGGCTCGTACACCATGGGACAACAAACCAATCATTTCAATAGTCCAGCGGTCTTGCAATACGTTACGGGTATTTCCTTGTGCTACTAATGTCTGACCGTCATTAAAGATATATTGTCCTGCTATATAGTCGTTTTCGTGAAAAGAACCGTTGTAGCACGCATCAAACATTATCATCTTCGGATTAGTGGAAAGATTTCTCTTCATTAAATCTTCCGTTACGATACGTTCATCAGCGTAGTGAAGAGAGTCTGCTTCCCAGAACTTAGGATTGTCCAGGTCTTTAAAAAACACCTCATTCACTTGTCGTTTTTCCTGCATCTGAATACGTAAGGTGTCTTTGTCACGTTTTCCAACATGGGACATGACTGCATTATAAAGTGTACTCTTCAACATTTTATAACGATTATTGAAATCAGTGCATGCCAATTCATCATTAATAAGCTGCCCTGTTGGCATTCCATGTTCATGAAACATAAATAAGTCAAGGTCCTTTCGTTGCAATTCGCTGAATAACTTATATTTCATAGGGTGTTTCATTCGGAAGTTCCAATGTTTGAATCCCATTTGACGACCAAAAGCTAATGGAAAGTTCTCCATATAAGCTTTTTCGTCATCCATCCATACAATCAGGCAATCGGAATTGTAAGAAGCACCATTGAATGAGAATACCCGATCTAATTGATTATGCTTATCTGCCTTGGCAGCAGCAGCTTTCTTCAGATATGAGGCAATGGCCGCATATTTATCCCCTTCCTTTTTTTCCGGATACTTGATACGAGCTGAATAGAAAGTAGGATTTAGCCGCTGGGGACTGTCTTCTGTCAATTTGTAGTAGAAATGCTGATGATTTACTGAGTCTTGCCTGATGAACTCAAACTTTAAGTTCAGATCATCATAAAAGCGGTCGGTAGGTACGGAAGACTGATCCCAAGGAAAGGCTTTCTCATTCATTTTGAATGCAGTAGTCATGTGTTGCGCATTACGTACCAATGCGACAGGCACATCGCCGATTAAAACCAGACCTTCCAATGAAGGGCATTCTTGATATGTTTTGATGATTATCTGTTTGACTTGATCTGGATTTTGCCAGTCACCGCTGATCAGATAAGTTGCCAAACCATCATCTTCAACCGCAGTTTTGTACTGATGCATGGCATCTTTGGTATTTGCATAAGTTTGGTTATCTGTTATGATAGCAAAAGCGGTAGGTTGTTTGACCAATGGCTTTATGACTGTTGTTTGTGCATTTCCTGCCAATGGCAAAAGAAATGCCAGATATATTATTTTTTTAATCATGGCCAATTAATTTTTAAGTCTGTAATATGTACGGTCGGCTTCTTCACGAAGGTTCTCGGATAAGCTCTTATCTTTTCTCAGTTGATCGCATACCCGAAGGATGTCAGGCTTCCGATAAGAATGAGTGAACCAAGCAAAAGCCTCCAATAAACAGGTTTTTAGCTTTTCACTTTCACTGGAGTCGGTAAGTAAAGCCAAGAGGCCGTCTACACAGGCATGTGCCATATGATTTTTCAGAGAATTGCAATAAAGGATGCGCCAACGTTCGGAAGTTTCTTTGCTTAATAACTCTTTTTGCATGCTACGACTATTATTGGCATTCTCCAAAACCTTACGCATCTCCTCCTTGTCTTGCAACACATAGGTCTCAGCCATTACTTTATCAATTGCCGCCTGTACGGCTGCCTGATCAAAGACTTGAAGCCCCAAACTCACATTAAATGCCACACGCTCGGATAGGTTGTCTTCTACATAGGCTTTGATTTGCGGATAAACATACTCGTTCAGTCCCACATGTTGCATCATACGAACAGAGGTGCGACGAATAAATTCATAGGAATCCGTAATGGCCAAGTGTAAGACTTCCCGGAAGTTTTTGTCACTAATCTTCTCAAGCAATGCCAAGCAGGTGAAACGTACCATCATGAACGAGGAAGTTTCAAAAGTTTTTCTTAATAAATCAGAAATACCCGGATAGTCATTGCGATAAAGGTTGTGCAAAGCAAAATTCTGTATGTCGGCATAGGGCGACTGTAATAACTCCAACATGCGGGACTCGCTATATGGTTCTTTGAACAAAGCATTGGCATCTACCTCATTGATAGATTGAAAACGTAGAGTAGGGTCACCGGTAATGTGCGATTCGAGAATATTCGTCAATTTAGCCCATTGCCCCACTCGTGCTCCCATACCTAACAGGCCGAGCATCTCGTTTGCCATTTTATCTTGCAGTACATTGACTGAATTGGCAAAAGTAGTTACGCATTTTCCTTCCGACATGATATAACGTCCGGCAATGTAATCTTTTTCCCGGAAATCACCATTATAGCATGCATCGAAAATTACCATACGGCTATTAGGCTTAAACTCTGTAACTTCCGACAGGATAATACCGGTGCGCAGGTCTAGTAAAGAATCTTCTGCAATTACTTTGGGATCATCATAGCCTGCAATCCAAGTAGTGTCCAAACCGTATGTGTTTTTCATCATATCCAGCATTTCGTCGAAAGACTTTTTGTTGTTTTGCTTTCTACGCGCTAAACCACGATAATAGTACTTCATTGCATCTACATGAGCATTCCACCTATTAGTAGCGGGACTACCGGAAAGATATTGACGTTCGGGCATACCATGCTCATGAAAAATAGACAAGTCCAGATCTGTGCGTTTCAGCATATTAATGACATCGTCCTTGGGATAATCGCTGAAATTATAACGGATGAAACGGGCCCGTCCCTCTTTATCGAATACGCCCGGCATTTGTTCGCGAATAGTAAAGGTTTCCGGTGTCCATGCAGTCAATGAGTTAGAGTAAGAGCCATCACCTGTATAGGAGAAGAATTGGTCTAATTTATTGTTTATCTGGTGCTCAGCCACCACTTTTTTAAAATAGCGGCTGATTTGCGCATGCGGTTCTTCGCCGTTATCAACAGCTTTGACACGTGCAGAATATATGTCACACCGAATTTGCTGTGGAGATTTTATAGCCAAATTATAATAGAAGAAATTATTTTCGACACTGTCCTGTTTCAAAAAATCGAATTGTAGGTCGAAATCATCGTAGAAACGGTCGCTGGGCACTGAAGAATCTCTCCAGTCATTGTTTTTCTCATCCATTTTAAAAGCGGAAGTCATATGCTGGGCTTTGCGGAGCATTGGAATAGGGATATCACCGACAAATACCACTCCTTCCAATTTATCCTTTTTGTAGAGCTTAACAATAACTTTCTTTACATCTTCCGGTTTATTCCATTCATTGTATACGATGAACGTAGGCAACCCTTCCATTCCTAGAATCTCCTGATAGGCTTTAAGCTCGGCTTCACAAGCCTGAAATGTCCCTTTATCTGTAATTACAGCAAAAGAGGTGTCCTTTACTTTCACAGCCGGTTTAACAAATGTCTGTGCCCGCAGAGATAATATGCTGCAGAGCATCAAACTTCCAGTTATTAATTTACGCATGTTTTGTAATATAGATTTCGTTATGTAGCATTAAAAATTACATCCTAAACTTATCGATAAATGAGTACGCCCATCATAATCATAGTCAGAGGTATTTACACGATCGAATACAACTTTTGCAAATAAGTTCATACGTCTGTTTTCTCTGACTTGTTGCGAATACGTTATCGACCCGCCAATACGATAGTAATCACAGGTATAATAATTAGTCAGCCCTTGTTGTAATTCGGTTACAGTTGGATAGTCTGCATGGCTGCCACCATATACATATTCACCTCCCAGATTATTGTTATACGCAACATGAACATCTATTAAAAGCCTGCGATTCAAACTATTGCCTAAAACAAAATTTTTTTTGCCACCTAAGCCTAAAGATAAATTTTCTGCATTCTGTACAGAATTAGGCATTAAATATTCATCGTCTTGCTTGGTATAATTCACATTTAATTCTGCTTTCCAACTATATTCATTCCCGCGGTTTCTGCTTAATGCATAATTAAGAGAAGCGGTTTGTGCCTTGTACGTAGAACGGATGTTATTATATAATTCCACCCAGCCACTTTGTGATTCAGAGTTATCGCGTTGAGAAATATACTGAATACCATCGATGTTACGATTTGTATATGTGGTTCTCATATAATTGGTATAGTCCTTTCCTTCCTGAATCATCGTTAAAGAAACATGAGCAGTTTTATCTTTTACACCGGCTATTTTTTTAGGAGTCGTATAGCTCTGCTGAACAGTTTCCGCTTTTACATCGTAACTGCCCTCAAGCAGTAAATTGAAAGAGGGCATACTGAAGTTGTACTGGAGAGCTCCACCGAAACGGTCTCCAATATAATTGCTGGTTACACCGCTGCCTATTCCTTTTATGGCTGTTCCCAAACCGTATAATATATAATAGTCCTGATCCACATAAGAGTTGACATTACTCATTCTTGAGTCTTCCTTGATAGAACTATACTTGAAACTTGCACCAAACTTGTGTGAATTATTCAACTTGTAAGTAATCCCCGGCGTCAGTCCCAGCGTATAAAAACGGGTATCCACACGCGGGTCGCGCTGTTTGGCAGCTAATGTAGCTACATAATTACCTTCCAACCCCAATGCCCAATGATTACCAAGTAAAGGAGTAGCTGCACGAAACTTCAGATCGTAATATTGATTTCTCCATTTGCTTAAGTGCTGGTCTGCGACATAGTAAGGCATTCCCCTGAATGGATCGGCAATGGAGGCGTTATATCCGGCATCTGTCAGATTTTTTTGTGCAAAATTAAATGCTCCCCACACATATGCATTTTTCAGATTGATAAAGCCTTCACTGGATACACCTACGATAGCCTCTTTCTGCCCCTCTTGCGGACGGCAATAGTTTCCGTCCTGTAAGTCATATCCCAATATAACATTCGAATAATTCTGAATATCATCGAATGGCATACCGGCAGCATTCTGTGAATGAGACCATAGTCGTCTTGTTTTCAATTGTTCCATAGCGGCGGGAGAGAAGCCCTGTGCCGCTCCCACCATACTTACAAGGCAGGCTATCATTACCAGCAGGCAGCTTTTCATATAGTTCATATATTGTTTTTTCATTGTTCTGTCTTTTTAGTTAATTATTACAATGTGTGATTCCATGAAGGCATTTTTGCTCCATTACGACGCATTACAGGAACAACGCCACGTTCAAAGTCATCCGTACTGTTGTTTGTATCCTGATATATATATGTACCTGTTTCTTCGCGAATAATAGGATTACCTTCTTCGTCTGTGGACAATTTGCGAGCAATACCTAAACCGCAATAAGTAGCTCCTACCCAAGTAATACCTGCATCAAGTACACCGGGGACACGTTTTGCATTCATCTTTGACTCATTGTTTACTGCTTCAACAGCATCCAATACATATTTAATAGGTATTTTTGCATAATAAACATTGCTGTTCGGTTTGCTAAGATCTGTTGTCTTCATATTTTCATCGTTGACCGGATCCCAAGCTTCTCCTTCAGGAACACGAAAAATCACATAAGCACCTCCGAATACGGATGTCAAATATTGTGGTATACTTCCCATCTCTGCTTTTCCTTGGTAGAAAACATGTTGCATATCATAAGCTGCCTGGTCAGGGAAGTTTGGATTATTCATATTAAACTCAAACTCAGAACTACTGCCGTCTATAGGACTTTGAGGGTTATAGATGTCCAACTGATGGTTAGCGGCAAATTGAGAAATGATGCAAGATTCACCTGGCGCTAACGGATATTCGGTTCCATTTCCTGGAAATTTCCACACACGTTCTCCATATGCATAATTATTACCGTCCGCTTCCGGCCAAATAGGTAATTTAGTGGTAGCTGTACCCGGAGTTAAATTTGCGAAATAAATACCGTCCAAATACAAAATGTCAGCAGAGTTATTGTATATCTCATAGAACTGGTCTCGGAAATAGACTCCTCCTTTTTCCGGACGGCTACCGCAATAATAAATCTCCTTGAATATTAATGGGCTCACTTTAAGCCCTTGTACTTCAATATTCAATGCGCTACCATGCTTAAATAATGCCGCATTTACAGAATTGCCATTGATGTAGTATTCATTGTTTTCTGTATCGATCGCTGTACCGGATACTGTTACCGAATAAATTCCGGGGATAATTCCGTCAACTTTCACACTATTATCAGTTACTTCTTTTACATAATGTAAATCTTCATCGTAATTGTCGAACTTTACAGTCAGATCTTTCAGTGTGGATATATTTTCAACGGTAATATCCAAATATACATCCACTGTGATAGGATTCACTTCTGCTGTGCCAGACATGTCCCTGAACGAATCGCATCCTATCAAAAGGGTACTTGCCAATGTAAACAAATATATTAAATATTTTTTCATAACTTCCTAAACATTATAAAGTGAGTGATAATTCCAGCCCAAAGAAAAATCGGTTATTCAATTGAATATATGAACCCGGATTACGTTTGGATTCTCTGCGCGGATAACTTCTGAACATATTGTTGGCAAAGAAAGAAACACGTAGCATATTGCTAATTTCTTTAGTTACATTCAAGTTAAAACAAAAATAAGGACTGTATGATTCTTTTATAGCATTATTATGACTTACATTATTCAACATATATCCATATCCTGCATCCTTTACTTGCTGGGTAGTGGTATATTTCCCCTTGGGAAACATATTTACAGACGCATCTTCCAATGCTAAATAGCCCACAGGTATAGAATCGTTTCCAAATGTATTCCAATTAGACTGCTGCCAAATAGCTTGTGCTGTCATCGTAACAACAAAACCGATACGCGGGATATTGTGAGTGGCACGTAAAGTCGTTACAAATTGTTGTTTGTAACTTGCATTGCCTTCTTGAGAATAAATGGCCACCGGTTTACGGGCTGAAGCAGCATCTTCGCTATTGTCATAGAAGCTATAACCCTGACGCCAACTCTTAGTACGCATCCATGAGCCATTTATTTGGAAGGCCGTACGGATAGCATCAATACGTCCGATATTCAAATCAAATTCTAAACCTTTAGTTTCTATATTTAAATTATTAGTTGGTTTTGCATAAGTAGACAATACCGGTAGGCTACTACTAAGCTCTATCCCGTTTTCTGTGCGCTGGTATTCATTGTAGATAAATGTATTGAAGGTGTTGAAGGTTTGGCTCATTACATAACCATCCTTCAGACGCTCCTTATAAGCTATTACATTCAGATTGGTTTTACCCACTCGTAAATTAAAACCGACTTCTGCTTTATGATTTTGGGCAATCTTCAAATCTGAGTTATCTACTTGCCGAACTTCTGTGGTAGTCATAAACAAGCGCTGGCTTTCCGGAATATTTTCATTGGTAAGCTCATTTATATTGATATATTCAAAATATGCATTTTCTGGATATAAATAGAGAAGAGAAGGCATCTTTGCAGCAATACCGTAACCTCCCTGAAGACTTAATAGATTCGGAATCAAATCAATGGATGCATTTACACGTGGCGAGAAAATGCCTCCTACTACTGAGGTATGATCATAACGCACACCAGCCTGAATGTTCAAATCATGCGTACCGCTTATGGACCATTTGAAATTATCTTCCACATATGCACCAAATTGGTTAATGAAAGGAATATCCTTATAGTTACGTGGACGGAAAGATGAATTATGACCGTATTGACTACGATAAGGAGGAGTACTTGGGTCATAAGTTTTTCCTTTACCAACGTTACCGTCACTCCGGAAATCCGCACCAATCAAGATGCGGTTGTTTACATGACCGCTCGCCTTGAATAGAGAACTCGTCACTTTAGCAAACAAATTAACTTCACGACTATCGATCTCATAGTGTCCCAAATAGCTGCTTGGTAGATAAACAGCATAATGATTTATGTCTTCCGGTCCAAAATTAGTAATTTGATTACCATTGGCATCATAGATATGCTGACCTGCAAAGTTACTAAGTACCGCACCGTTTGTAGTGGTCATGGAATAAGGAGATGTAGCAGAACTGTATACGGTTTCATAATAACTGTCTTTATCCATATACGTACCTGACAATACATAGCGTAGTGTTTTTAACCAGCCCTTATTTATATTCCATGTACCATTGGTATTCAAAGTAAAACCTATATCGCGGCCTTCCGAAGCTGTTTTAGTTTGTTCATCATCAGGATTACGTTCACGTTGATCCTTACCATAAATAAAATCAAAGCTGGAATTGGTACGTAACTTATTATTAAAGAAAGTATTTGAATAGAGCAACTTTGTTGTGGCACGCTGATAGTGCTGGTAACTGGATATTGGATTATTCGTATTATAAGCATAATCTGCACTTACATTTAAAGCGCCTTTCTTTTTTCCAAGTTCAAAACCGGTTCCCATAGACACCTGATAGATATTGGGATTGGCTTTTGCTTTGACACGTAGCGGCTCACGACCAGCTTTTGTATTAATAATTACTGCTCCTGAGGTCAGATCACCATATTCAACAGAAGGGATACCACGAACGATTTGTATAGACTCTATATTTTCAGTAGAAATACTACGAACATCGGTTCCACCAGCCGGCGAGGCACCTCCGGCCAATGAAGCGGGTGTTTCCGTACCACTTAATACCGTAGGGCTCATCGCAGATAGATTAGCATTATTTGAGATGGGGGCACCATCACGAATTATTGCGGTGCCCATAGCATTCATCGGAGCTTCCGGACCACTGGAACTGGAAACTTGACGGATGTTAATCTGTTGTGCCGAACTCATATCTTGATTCTGTGAAATTCCACCTGGCATCAATGACATTACATCATATAAACTGGTCGCTTGCATATGGTCCATAGCAGAGCGGGAAATGTGAGAAGATGTGGATTTGCCTGAACGGCTGTTGGTTGCAGTTACTGTAACTTCTTTCAACTTAAAATCCTCATTCCTCATTGTAAAATTAAGAACCAAATCCTTATTTACATTTATTAAGGTGTCAATGGAGACTTTGCCCAAATATTGAATTTGCATACGAATTTTACCAGTAGGTACGTTTTCCAGTATGTATCTACCATTTTCATCAGAGGTTGTCCCTAGTGCAATTTCAGGAATAGACACAGCTGCAAATTCTAAAGGCAAACGCTTGTTGTTGTGGTCGTACTCATAAACAGTGCCTGTAAGTTTTACTTTGTAATTGTTTTGCGATTTGATAGGGAGGGCAATTCCTATGCAAATAAGTATAAACAAGTATATAATATTACACCCCAAAATACCTTTTTTCATAAGTAACATCATATTTATTAATAATGCAAAATTATATGTAAATTTTAAATTAAAACAAACCATTGTGTGTAACAAAACTAAAATTATTAAAAATACATGTTGTTTTTGTTGGTGCCGTTGCATAATCTCACAGACCTCAACCGTCTGTTGTCTAACAATATAGCAACTGCATTATATTTAGGAAAATCCAATATATATTAGTACTTTATTTAAGTTCCATACATAGTAATACGGATCTTGAGTGATTAAAAGCAAACTGCAAATCTAAATAAAAAACGGGATGGTTGTAGTTCTGATATGCTATATCTTAATACAACGCAGATAAATACTTATATTTTCATTGATAGATCTAACTAAGTTAAAAAACGGATTTTCTCCAAAATTCTTCTGATAGCTCCGTTCCAGCCTCATATTTATCGCACTTTACAGAAGCCCCAGTTCAAATATAAGGAAACTGTATCTCTCTTCGATAAAAGATCTATTTTAGGACGCAAAATTAGATATTACAAAAGATTATAAAAATACCATTTTTTGGGTATAAAAACGCATCTAATACCTATATATAGGTATTAAATATCATTGGCAATGTATGTTCCATTTCATTAAGCAAACAATTTTTTGTATAAAATACAAATAGTACTTTTTTACCCACTTAAAAAGTGCAAGAATGTATAAAAGTCCATGTGTCAGCTATAATAGGGGCATGAATAGGCATCCGTTCCATACCTGTCCCTATTTGAATCGGTCACCCCACAGTGACCGGACATTACTCACCCAATTCGGATTCTCATTACAGTAGGCAACGAAAATCTGTATCAAGTTCCAAAGCCCGAGAATCATTCCATTAAACCTGGCAGGAATTGTGACAACATGTCTGCTTGAAACAGCTACTATTATGGTATCATGCTGTATTGTTATGCTATATACCATGTTCTAAGTCAAAACTCTTTTTTTTTAGAATTGAAGGTTTAAGGCTCCATCCGAAAGTCAATATCACTTTCTCAAAATTCTTTTCTACAGCACCCTTTGTATAAGTTAGGATGTCTTTCTCTAGAAAATTTTTGAAATCAGATGAACTCATGTCTCTAAAAATGTTTATATATTCTTTTTTAAGAAATTCATTTATGGCATGTGCCGATATCTTTTTTTGCGTGCACTTTTCTATAACATATAAGTTGCTTGGTACCGGTACCATCGTGTCCAGCCCCATGAAGATATTACAGTCTACCATAAGAGTATAAGCGCCGCTCTCGGCAAGAGGTGCGGAAATGCAGTAATTGGCTTGCTCAAGCAGAGAATCCACCAGTTCTTTTGTGGAAGAACTGATACTATTGGCCAATTGTTCATATCCTCTTAGATTCAGTTGGGATATGGTCTTTTCGATAGCCGGGATGAATTTCATTCCTGGACCCAGGTTCAAATCAAATCTTTTGTAATAGACAAGAAGCTCATTCCAATCTTTGTACCGTGAAGGTTTGATGATATTTACATTGTCTATACCATGTTGTTTAAGATACTCGCCGGAGGAAAATGCATCTTCTTTGAAGGTCTGTGTGTTTCCATCCGGGAAACTTAAATAGATGGTCTTATATGTGTCTCCAGTGTTGGTCCTTGCAAAAGCTTTACATTCCTCACCTTTGAGATAATATGCTGTGGTGATGTCAAAACCATTACCGCTGGCATCATTGTCATAGCAACAATTCCACTTTACCTTATCAGATGGGAATATACGGCTTATATTCTCTATTTGGGATTTGGTGACATATCCCCCCGTGCTTATGAATGCGCATGTGGTTTCTTTAGTATAATGGTTTATTTCGTAGAAACTCATTGCGTCAATAGCGGATTCAAAGAGATATATGTCTGTAACCTTGTCAAAAGGAACAAAATTGGCCATCCAACAGCTTTGTGCCTTGTCACCACCCGTGGCAAAGGCTTTATAATTGGTATTGGTCTCTGCAAAATAGTTCCTCATTTCAAAGTTAAGGATTTCCATCTGGGAGGGTTTGCGGAATGGAAAGCCGATATGATTGTTTTTTCCTACCTGGTAGATGAACAGTCTATTGGCGAAATCCTCCACAGTCTGTGGAGAGAGCTTCCTTTGGACGGTCAAATATGGATTATCCTTTTTGATAGGACGAGGATTCCAATAATTCAAATTGGATTCAATATCATTTGGATTCAGTCCCAGCAGAGGATTGTTTACCGTTTCGGTATCTTCATTGGTGATCTGTTGAGTAGGCATTGGTACACCATCAATGACGAAGAGAGGCTGGGTTCCTCCTGTGACGGAGTTGACACCTCTGATTCTGAAAGTCATTCCGCTTGACAATGAACCGTCTGTGGGGATAATCTGTACTCCGCTGATTTTGCCTTGTAGTGCTTGCAACGTCTGCGTAGAACTACTGTTTACAATATCTTTTATATTCACAGAAGCAACGGCGGTTGCAATATCACTTTTTCGCTGGCTACCATAGCCTACAACAACCACCTCATCCATCTCTGTGACTGAAGGGTCTAGAATGATATCAAATCTTCGGTTCTTTCCGATAGTGATAGTTTTGGGCTTATATCCCAGATAACTGATGACCAGTTTTTCAGAAGGAAGTACTTTTATCGTGAACTTTCCTTCTAAATCGGTGATTACTGCATTGGTGGTACCTTCGATATTTATCGTGGCACCGATAAGAGGTTCACTCTTCTCATCCAACACTTGCCCTGAAATAGTTACTTGCTGTGCTAATGCTACAGTGAAATGTAGTATTAGAAACAATGTGCTTAATAGTACTTTTCTCTTCATAGTGCAGATATTAAAGTTTATAATAAGGATTAATACAATTAGATTTAAAATGGTAGTGCAAATAAAGCGAATTATAATATCCATGTTTTGACCTATTGTACTTTTCTCTTGACCAAATTACAGACTTTTTCTTCAAAGGTAATCGCTTTCTATTAATTTCATTTATCACCGCGTAAAATTATTCGATTGGACTTTTTATAGTGAGTATTATCATGGGGAGTATTAAAAAAGATTGGATATGAAAAATAGTATGTTAAATCATTCTGTTTTCTCAAATATGCAGTGGGGTGTGAGCGCAAGGAAAAATATCTGTAGAAATTGATAATAATGTATTTTATTCAAACTTTCCATTTATCCAAACTCTATCAGTTATCTGCACTTAAATCAGGCTTTGATATTTCAAGAGTTTGGATAAATGATTAAGGATTCAGTCTGCATTAATACCGAACATAGCAGTCAGTGAACGATTGATACCTTACGTTCGCATCGTGCGAAGTCTATTCCTTTCCACACGGTTTTGCGTCCGGCTGAAGATGCACACTCGGCTTGCGCCTTGTTCCTTTGCTGTTTCTTTATACTTGAAGTTCTACAATTCGTTTCACAAAGAATTACCCTGTGGAAGTCTGCCCGCTTTCGCGTAGGGTGACGTTGAAACCTTTATCCAGGGCATTACACCATGGCATTCGCTTTCTCCACAATCCTTTACCCGCACCTCATTCGGCCGCTCTTACAATTGGCCACCCATCGGTTATTGGCTGACGGGAGAGATACGGGCTTACCAAGTTTCGCACAAATAACTGACGACCGACTTAGACTCCGCCTATCCACCAGCAGTGCGACATCCGTGTAGCACGATGTAACAGCGTACTATCCTGACTGCTTGCCTTTTGGAATGGCCCATAAATATCCGTGAGCTAATTCATAGTCACGATGGTACGGCGATTCACTTAGGTTACTCATATCAGTCAGCTTTGACATTCTTCGCCTATGATGCTTAGGTTGGAACGTCGTTGTCAAGAGGGCTTCGCACCCGACCGTTGCCAGTCACGTACGCCTCTTCAGGCTACTATTGATGGAACAATAGGTTCAGACACGATGCTGAACAATTACTTGTGTGACCTCTTGGCGCACATTACACTACTAAGGTAATGCTTTTATAGGAGAAGTCACATCTGTAAAAAACTTATTATCATGCAATTATCTTACTTTATCTTAGGCTAAAAGCCCTTATTCAAGGTGTCTGTATCCTATCATCCGCTACCGCTCGGTATCGGATTCCTCCAGACCGATGGCATGGCATATCTCCTCCACCAGTTCAGGAAGGCCGGAGTCTTTCTCCTGACGGGGATCGGGTGGAAACAGCGTGGAACGAAAGACACCCTTACAGACAGGGTCCGCCTCCTTGTTGTAGCGGAGGGTGTTCGGAATGTGTGAGGACAGCAGCCGCAGCCCCATCCTGTGGATGACCCGGTTCCAGGCATCATACAAATTCTTCCGTCCCCTTCTATCCACCATGTTCCAGAACAGCCGGATTCCTTTCAAGTTGCAGTTCCCCTTGGCGATCAGCTCCTCTTCCAGCACCTTGGTAAACTGCAGGGAACTCTGCATGACGATATTGTCCGCCTTGAGCGGGACAAAGATATAGTCCATCGCGGCAACGGTATGAACCACCCCCTCGCTGCGGAGCGTTCCGGGAAGGTCGAAGAGCACGATATCGAAAGTCTCCCCTTTTTCGTCCATATAACGCCGCAGGTCTTCCACGGCCTTTTCCGGGTCGCTTTTGATGACCGGATAGGCAGGCTTACGGATTCTTTCGTACTGCCGGTACAGGTTCACCTTCAGGTCGTCATTTTTCATGACATTCTCCATGTCCCTCTCACGCATCAGGGCGATGCTGTGCTGCGGGGAGTCACAGTCCACAACCGCCACACGCACGTCTTTGCGGTAATGCAGGACACTGGCCAGCAGTACCGTAAAGACGGATTTTCCCACGCCACCCTTCTGGCTGGCGATGGCAACCAACAACTCTTTTTCTTTTTTCATCATACTTCTTTTTCATTAAAAGTTAAACACTATTGTTTCAGAAACAAAAATAATGCTCCCATCGGGGGAGATCCCCTGTCATGGGGGACGAGCCTTTATGACCGGGCCGGGCAGGGACTCCTCCAGAATCATGTCCGTCGTTTCCCTGTATTCTTCCAGATGCCGCGAGACAAGGTGGTTGATGAACCCCTCCAGAGTGACCTTTCCGTTTCTCGAGGCTCCCGCCAGGATGGACAGTTTCCGGTGCAGGGCGGCGGGAATATGCAGCGACCGACGCTGCACGCCCGCAATGCCATGCAGGTATTCCTCCCCGTAGACGGACGGTTGCATGGGGCCATTTTTCCTTGCGGGACGTATAATGTCGTTACCGGACGTTCCACGTCTCTTCCGGGGACAGGCAGGCGCTTCCCCCATGATCTCACGGATGCGGTCCGCGTCCATCCCGCCAAGACCAATCCGCTCTTTTACGTTCTTTCCTGTCATGATATGCCTTCTTGGACAATGACAACGTTTTATCGGCGAGGTGTTCCTCCCGGCTGTCCGTCCTCATCCCAGGGACGGTAGACCTCACCGAGCAGGGAGGCGATGTCCTCCCTGTGTTCCTCCATATGGAGTTCCAACAACCGGATGATAAAACCGGAGATGCTGCCGCAGCCGGCGGCCCTGACCAGCATGGCGATCCGGCGGTGCAGTCTCCCATCAATGTAGGCGGTCTTCCACTCAGCGGCTCTGGGAGCGGGAACCAGAAACCTCCTCTTGTATTCCTCCGGACCTGTCACTTTCCCTGCCCGGACCTGACTTCCATGACTTGGTATCTCCACCACTGGTTCCAGGGATGGGGAAACGGGAGCTGACAGAAGGTTCCCCGTGAGTCCGACCCTCTCGAGAACGATATCGGAAAGCCGGTTCTTTTCCTTTTCTGAATCCATATTTTAAAATCTTAAATTATTAAATTACACAACTGGTATTGTCTCGGAATACAAAATAAAGGAAGAAGAGAACAGGATGAAACCACCTGTCACTTATAGTCATCCAAAGTCAGTTATTGTCATGATACACATGACGGGGGGGACGGAGATGCCGTTCCGTTCGGACGGTTCTTCCTATGCGGAGGCGACATCAGAGGCCCGTAGTGGTGTGGAAAAGCGAGCGGGATTCCGTTTCCTTGTCCACCGTTCCTTTTTAATCCTTATGGGCAGGCGTGAGAGCGCGCATCCGTCCGGATACGGATTCTTAAATTATCGGTCTATGGGAGTGTAAAAGTATTAATCCGTTAATGGAGAATTATGAAGGAAGACCATAAGGTGTACACGGCTACATTCTCCATTTGCAGAAGTGTAGAAGTAGTAATCCATTAATGAAGATAATGCAGAAAAACCATAAACCATATACGGCTCACTGCCGCTCTCCATTTGTAGATGTGTAGAAGTAACAATCCATTAATGGACAATAGGGCATGTAAAGGGCAGATTTCCCGTATATTCGCCTCCTTATTCCCGAATTATGGACGTAAGTCATATGATTATGGAGAGATATCCACCCTTTTATGGGGAGAGCAGCCGGCAAACACCTGATGGAAATGCCTCGTAAATCACAGGAGAATAGCCATACAATGGGCTAATACACAATAATTATTGGATAAATGTGGTCCGCTCCTGCGGACAGCAAGTTGTGTTTTCGTTTAACGAAAACAGGACGGTTTAACGGAGAATACACCGATAAACCGTTACTTATTTCAAGCTCCAGCGTCGCTTTTTACATATCTAACTATAATTCATTTGAAATCACAAAACAGATTGAACCGAATGTGGTTAGTTTGTCTGTTTATTTCATGTCCGAATCATTAGTATGCTATGTTGCAAAGTTCGTATTCATTATGAAAAAATCCGCTTACGAGAACAAGATATTCAGGTAATTTGCCATCCTTTCCCCAAAGAAGTTCGATGTTAAAAAGTTCAGAAAGCGTTTTGGCTATGTCAAATCCGAAGGCTTCGAGTGACGGACGCACTTTTTCCGGGTGTCGGCATGGTGTGCCGCAGTTACGCGTACACTCGTTATCTGAGCAGTGAAGACATTTACCTATATAGGCAAATGAACGCCCTCCATATTTCCGTTCCATATCCAATAATTCGCTCTCGATTCGTATCCGTTCCGGTAAAATGAGTTTTTGTGTATATTCAATCGGAATATCTTTGTCTTCAGGGATTATCTTCGTTGCCATAAGATGTGCATACTTGTATTGTCGGAGAAACGATTCCGTATCAAAATCAAATGGAGGACACCCCCAACTTTTACCGTAATTGGTACATTGTTTGCAAAGTTCAAGAAAATGTGGTTCGTCACGGAATTCGGCGATGTATCCTTCAACAGTGATGTCTGAAGTAAAATTTTCTACAGTGTATATACTCATTGTTTCAAAATCATTGTACCGCATAAGGAGTCGAAACGGATGTTTTCATTTTGGAAAAGTCTGTCAATGTATCCGCTTTTCTGCATTTCAGACGCGGTCAAGCAACTTAAATTCGGGGTATCTAACAATGCTATCGAATCGCACATGGACAACGCGATGTCAAGTTCATGTGTCGAGAACATGATACATTTTTTCTCGTCGTGGACAAGCCTACGAAGCAACGCCACAAGTTCGTAGCGATTAGGCATGTCAAGAAAGGAAGTCGGTTCATCAAGGAGAATGATAGGAGTATCCTGTGCCAATGCACGAGCAATCATCACACGCTGGCATTCGCCATCCGACATTTTATCCATCGTGCGGTTTGCATAAGCCTCCATTCCCACCGAAATGAGCGATTGCATGACTATCTCCTTATCTGTTTCTTGCATCCTACCTATCCAGTTGGTATAAGGAGCACGGCCTATGGCTACGACATCCTTGCACCGCAGGTTGGCGATGCGCGTGCGCTCGGTCGTGACGACAGCCAGCGTTTTTGCCATATCTTCGGTTTTCATGCAGGCGATGTCGTGCCCGTCGAGAATGATTTTTCCGGAATAACACCGGTTCAGACCGGCTATGGCGCGGAGCAACGTCGATTTTCCTGTCCCGTTTCTTCCGATAAGGGCTGTCAGTTGACCTTTTTTTATCGTGGCATTTACCTCGTGGAGCAACGAGTTTTCTTTGTAACCTATGGAAAAATGCTGTAATTCTATCATGCGGTGATGGATTTGTTGCGTAAAACCACCCATACGACGATTGGGATTCCCAATAGAGCTGTAATGGCGTTGATCGGCAAGGTGAATATTTTAGAAATGATGTCGCAAAGAAGCAATATCGATGCTCCCGAAAGAATTGTTCCGGGCAGAAGGACATGATGATCGCTATTTTGGAAAAGCATTCTTGTGACATGAGGCATAGCGAGACCTATGAAACCTATCGGACCGCAAAAAGCGGTTATCGTTCCGGCGAGCAGCGTTGTCGAGAGAAACAACAGGCTGCGTGAACGCCGAATATTCAGTCCCATTGTTACGGCATATTCCTCTCCGAACAGCAGGAGGTTAAGCGGTTTGATGGTCAGTACAGCCAACAGCAGTCCGGCAAACACCGATGGAACAAGAATCAGAAGTTGTCCGGAGGTGACGTCACCCAAAGCCCCCATCGTCCAAATGACAAAGGCTTTCAGCGATTCCTCTTTGCTGAGGTACTGCAATATCTGCACGACAGCACCTACGCCCGATGAGAACATCATGCCCAGAATCAGGATTACCATGATGTCTTTTATTCGCTGTCCGACGGCAGTTATCACGAGCAACACGACAGCCGCACCCACCCACGCTGCTCCGGCAATGCCTATTGATGAACCGATCCCGGCAAGTACCACAAGTGCCACACCGAGACTTGCACCGGAACTGATGCCAAGGACATAGGGACCGGCAAGAGGATTACGGAAGAGGGTCTGCATCTGAAGACCGCTGACCGATAAGGCAGCCCCGGCCAACAGTGCCACTATAGCTTTTATGAGGCGTATGTTGAGTACGATTTTTTCCGTGGCACGGGAACAATTTCCCCCGGTCAGTGCTGCCCATACATCGCGGATCGGAATGTTGACAGCTCCCACGGCCAAGTCCAGTAAAAAAAGACCGACCGTGAGCGTAATCAATATGGAGAATAATATAGTCGAACGGGAACGCATCTATTTCAGTTGCTTGTAATACACACACTCTTCCTGCACCAGTTCAGGATGGAATATCTTCACGAGGTCGCGGAGCACGATGTCAGGATTCACGACGGCAGACTCGTAATAGTCGTTACCCCCGGCTGTGTTGGTACGGGCGTTGTTGTTATACACCTCTCCATTTTTGAAACATCGGGTATCGGTGAATTTCGGACATGATGCCTTCAAGTCGTCAAGGGAGTTCGCCATTCCCACGTTCAACCACATGTCCGCATCCGACGCGAGCAGATATGCTTCTTCTAAGTCAATGGGGATAGAAGCGTTTCCCGTGTTCTTCTGGTAGATATAGCGGCCTCCCGCATCAGTAATCAAGCGGGCTACATAACTTTGGGTTGAAGGCATGAACCACGAGTCGCCATAGGGAACATTAAGCATAACCGAAGGAGTGCCGAGGGTACTGTCGGCCACTTTCTTTTTCAAGGCGTTGTATCTGACCGGGATTGCGGCAAAGGCTTTTTCACCCTTCTCACGTTTTCCTGTGACTTCTGAAAGCACTACCATCCATTCGGCCTTGCCGAGAGGCGACTCTTCAAGATAATCGCCGACATACATGAACGGTATGTCGAGTTCTTCGAGTTTGCTTTCCATTGCGCTTGCGCCGTTCACCCCATAGAGCAGAACGAGGTCGGGATCGAGCGAGAGCAGCAACTCGTAGTTGATGTTCCCTTCATAGCCGACATCGCCAATACTGTCGCGGCGGGCTTGGATGTCTGGGTTGGAAATGTAGTCGATTCCCGAAACGCCGGTTATACACCGGACTTCACCGATTGCGTCAAGCATGGCGATATGAGTGGAAGACATCGCCACGATACGTTTGGCGTCTCCTTTGAGTACCTGTCCTGCAAACCCTTCGGGAACCTCTTCACCGTTGCGGACGATAAACAGCCATGTGGTTACACTGTCCGCTCCCTGCCAGGGATTCCTGACGGTTATCAGTACGCTTTCCTTCCCGCCCGCCCCTTTGATGTCGAAGCCGGAGGCATATTCGGGAGCATAAAGCAGCAGGTTGAAATCATTGATTTTTGAGCTTTTGTTGTGGCAGCCTGTAAATGCCAGAGAAAGCAACAAAATCAGGCTTAAATTCTTTAATGCGTTCATATTGATGCAGATTATCGTTTACTATTTTTGTTTTTTCCGAACTTGGGTGTTATGCCGATGAATATCTCGAAATTGATGCCCGGCATGGGACGGGACAATACGGAAAGGTATTCTTCATCGAACAGGTTGTTGATGCTGCCCTTTAGCGACAGATCGGCCCATCGGAAAGAGAGCTGTTTTTCCAGTGTCACGTTATTCATGAAGTAAGGGGGCAGATAGCCCGTCAGGGTATAGTCATTACTCGACATGGTATAACGCTGGCTGTAATAACACCATTTGTAAAGCAGGCTCCATGTCCGCCATGACAGACGTCCGGTCACCGTTGCGGAAAACTCCGGCACGTATGGCAACTGTTTGCCGACGGATTGGTCTGCCGGACTCATCGGTTCGCTCTCGTTGATCGAGGGAGTCCACGAGAAAGTTCCGTTCATATCCAGTTTCCAGTCCTTTCCGAGCATTATATCAAGGTGGGCGTTGGTCTCTGCCCCGTAAGCATGTACCTTTTTGAGGTTTCTGGGGGAGAAGAATCCCTTGGTTGTGGGTAGCCAGATGATCCAGTCGTCGATGTGCGAATCGAACCAGTTGATACCACCGCTCAAAGCATATACATTTTCTTTCCCCACCGAGAACGACAACCCCACGTCGTATGTGAAGCCGTGCTCGCTTTTCAGGTCGGGATTACCGCCCGGCAGAAAATAGAGGTCGTTCAGCGTGGGAAAACGGTAGTTCCGGGAGATGGATGCTTTCGCCACGATATTGCCTTTTTTCGACAGTACCCCGTCGATGAAGAAAGCCGGGATAACCGGGGCCCATTCCGTACCGAACATATCCTCGCGAAGGACAAGCGAGGCGGCAAAACGATCGACAGGCCGCCATTTCGCAGAAACGGAACCGGAAAACTCGACACGTCCCTTGTCATACCCGACAACAGCCTTGTTACCTTCCTGCGAGATGATATTTTTGTCCGCGCTTTCCACCAAATGCTGGTGTACGGAAACACCGGCCGTGAACAGCCATTTCTCTGAAGGAGCATAATCCCCGTCCGCACTTCCGTAGAACGTGTTAATCTTACTGCGTGAGCGGGTCATCGAAGCCATTTCGCCGTTTCCCTTGTCCCGCTTGTAATCATAGGCCATCCATGTGTGTATATAGCCGCCTTTTACACCGACCTTCCATTTCTCCCGCACGCGATCCCACGAGAGGACGCCGCGAAACGTCTGCTCCCTTTGGCGGTTCTCGAAGTCCATGTCGTTCCCGTAATCCGTGCTGAGCATCGCCAGTTCCCGGTTGGAATTGATATACCAGGCGTTTAGCCCGAACTTGTCGCCTTCGCCCGTGTTATAATAAATTTCCTGCAAGACGTGCAGATCCTTATAAGCCCCGCTGCGGTTGCGTTCCGTCGGGTAATAGGAACCGATGATGTTCTTGTCCTCGTCATAGATGTTTTCCTTCTTGTCCCGGTTTCGGTATTTGTAGTCGTTGGGGGAAGAGGAATACACCACACGGGTGGAGGACTGCCAGTGTTTGTCACCGTAGGTCAGGCGGAGAAACTCGTCGAACGTGCTGAACGACCCCACTCCCTGCACGTACTGCAACCCGAACCCTTCATGGTTGGCCGGAGAAGTGGAGAGCCTGACCAGACCACCCAAGCCGCCGCCCGTTTCGTTTACCGATGACGTTCCGTGCAGCAGCGAGGCATCATCGATAAAGTAAGAAGGGATGGTGGAAAAATCCGTCATGCCCAGCATCGGGTTGTTAATGCGCATACCATTCCACGTCACTTGGGTATGCGAGGGAGAGGTACCCCGGAAAGCCACGGTGGATAACGTGGCGCGTCCGTAGTTCTTGACAAAAACGGATGAGTTGAATGTCAGCACATCGGCCATAGACAAGGCGATGTTCTCTTTCATGGCGATGGAATCGAAACGGGTTCGTTGCACGCCTATATCCTTCATAGGTCGTTTGCCCACCACCGTAACCTCCGGAATACGTAGTACCCTTTTGGTAATGCTGACGGAATTTTTCTGCTGGGCGGCAAGCAGAAAGGGCAGGCTTACCCCCACGAACAATAGAATAAGATGTCTTTTCATTTTTGTCCTCCTTCCTCGTTATTTCCAGCAGAAAGCTCCCGGAATGATTCCCACGTAAAATTCATCGATCAGCTTGCCTTGCGGCGAATAGCGATACACGATACCTTGTTGCTGGTAATCAATAGCGTCGGCCACATATACCTCCCCGTTGTTGGGATTGACCGTAAGGCCGTAGTATTTGGTGTCCCGAAACTCCAGAAAAGGCCGGACGGGAACACGGTCGGCTTCCACCGGCATTCGCCAAATATCGTTGTTGATCCAGTAAAGTGTATCCCGTGTACCGTTGAGCTGGACTTCCGAAGGCCAGTCGCCCAGCTTAAACTTGAACTGTTTCTCTACGGTGAAAGTCTCGGCGTCTATACGATAGAGAGACGGTGCCTCGTAACCGTATGGGCTGCCCTCGTAACCGCCATCCGTGATGGTCCACATCTTGTTGTATTTGTCCATGACCAGCGAAGTAGGTTGTATGCCGATGGTCAGTTCGTCCACGACCTTGTCCGTCTCCGTGTCGATTTTCAGGATGCGGTTCTGGTACGACCAGCAGTTCACATAGACGTACTTGCCGTATTGTACCATTTGTTCGGTGGAACCCGATTCCATGTCCATGTCTGGACATTCGATATAGCCGGTAATCTCGTATGTCTTGGGGTTGATGATGAAGATACGGTAGTCCCATATCTGCGTCACATAGGCTTTCTCATCCGACAGAAAATGGATATACCGGGGTGAGGTGAAACCTGTGATACGGCCCACTTCCTTGAAAGTATTGATGTCGATGGCGAAAATCACATGCGAGTTGTTCACCACGATCCAGCCTATACCGTCCCGGATAACCATAGACTGGGCCACATCGCCCAACTTGAACCCGTTGGCACGGTAAAACACTTCATTCTCCACTTCGCACGTGGCGGGATCGTAGTAGGAAAGCGTGGCATTGCTGTACTGGAAATTCCCCTCGTTGGTAATGAAAAGACCAGAGGCCGATACAGAGAAATCTTCCATCTCTCCGTAATCCCATTTCATGCAACTGCCGAAAACTGGCAGGCAGAAAAGAAAAAGGCAAATCCGTTGTATTGTTCTGCTCATTGTCATTCGGATAAAAAAGAGTACCCGAATCATTACGGGTACTCTGGTTAAGGTATAAGGTTTAATCCTGCTGCGTATATTGTTTGTCCTTCATATTTTGGAAGGTTGGGTTATACCCACATTTCGTCACGCTCCAACTTTCCCCCGTAATCATTCCGTTTTCTATAAACTTGCCGAAGAAAGTGTAGTCGGTAAATTTCGTCAAACCGTCAAAAACAACCCCATGCAAGGTCTCCAACTTCTCCATGGAAAGTGTTTCCTGAGAAAGAGAAGTCGCACTTTTTATCTGTAGCGTACCATCTATAGTCTGTAATTTATCACAAGTAATGCCTGTTGCTTTATTAACGAACAACCCTTCACCTCCTACGTGAAGCAATTCCGGAATATCCAGCGATTTACTTTGTAAAGATATTGCTAACGAACCCTCTCCCTCTTTATAATATACAGGAGAAGCTGAACAACAAACTTTGGATAGTAAGGGCAAGTTACAACTGGTAAAATTTCCAGATAAATAGAACTGTCCTCCCACTTCTTTCAAGACTGGCATTGTGATTGAAGCAAACATGGGTATTTGGATATATCCATATCCATCTATGATTTCCAAGTCGGGAAATTTGGCATTGCTTCGCATTTGGCCTGTCACATTTAGATTTCCATATACATGTTGAATTGTCGATATGGTATAATCGGTATTGTTGGTGGTTGGCTTACAAGTGAAGTCTTTGATATTCTTGAACGTGATTTCAGGGAACTTATTATTCGTGAGACTGGTGATGACAAAATTTACATTTGACAAATCTTCGGCTGTTTCAATTTTGGAGAGCTGCACCTTGTTTATAATTTCAATCTGGGGCGCTGTTTCTCCGAAGGTTTCAAATCGGGCGTTCGGCAACAGCAGTGTTCCGCTCACATCTTCAAGATAATCCAGCGTGATGCTTCCAAGTGTGGTGATCTTGCTCCAGTCGGGAAGTTGTTTGAGTGCCGTGAAATTCTTTATCTTTATCTGTCCCTTTATCGTTGTCAGTTTGTCCATTCCACCGAAAGCCTGAAGCACGTCATTTCGTTGGGGAACAAAACTACCGGTAGGAGGAGCTTCCATATTGGCTTCCATAATAATACTTCCGTTTACTGTTTCGATTTCCGGAAGGTTGATGGTTTCCAACATCACGGGGACGGTATGGAAATCAAGGCCACCGGTCTCTTTCAGCTTAAGGAAGCTCATGGAAGTCAGCTTGGCAAGATTGTTTACGGACAAGACCCCTCCGACACTTGTCAGTTCCGGTATTTCCAAAGACGCAATCGAACCGGCTGCTGTGTTCTCTTCATTGAGTCCTTGAAGATTCAGATCCTGACCTACAGTAGTCAGAACCGGAAACTCAAAACTCTGTAACGACGACGCATTGAACATCACGCTTCCTTCAATAGTTGCCAGTTTCTCGAATAGGACATACGTCACTTGGTCGTTATATACCGATATGTCTCCGGAGAGCGTTTCCAATGCTTTCATGGAAATCATGTGAAGTTCCGTAGCTTTCGAGGCGACATCGGTCGAACCTACCTGTAAACCTCCGGCAGAAACGATATTATCCAACCCTGTCAAGTCTGCACCGTTGTAACTGTTACGAATGACAATGTTGCCAGTAACCTCTTTCAAAGATGCCAATGCAGATATGTCAGTGATTTTTTCTGCCTCTTCCGCATCAGAGCCGATAATCAGGTTCCCTTTGACAACGGTTGTTTTGGTTGCGGCAAAAGAAGCTACCTCCTCGGTGGTCTTCAACTCCACATCTCCGTCAGATTCTATCTCGCTTTTCACGACCTTATAGGTATATTCGCGGGCATCTCCGTTATAGGATGTCACCCGGAAGGTTCGTTCGTTATCCCAGTCCGTTACCGTTTCAGGATCAGGTATGATTGTTGCAGAAGTTGTGTACTTGAATTCCACTTCGGCGTTGTTCAGCGATACCGTATAGGGAACGGTTATTGTTACTGTATTGTCCGTAATGTCGGCCGTGTACGATTTCCCGTCCACGGTCATCACGACCGATGTGATGAAATTTTCATCTGCATCTTCAGGTATAATTTCATCGTTTTTGTCACACGCTCCCAAAAAGAACAAGGATAGGAGCATGGGAAGAAAATAAATTTTCATACTTGTAATTTTTATTATTTGGTTAGATCCTCAAAAGAAAATACCTCCGTAGAAACTTCGCCCAGCCAGCCGCTTTTGGCCAGAACACCGCATTGTATTTTGATAAAGTCAATATATTGCAGATTGGCTTCCGTTCCATCGGCATGGATGGCATTGGAAATTTTGAAACCGTTCCTTTGTCCGCTTCCATCCACCGTACTGCCGCCTTCTATCTGGTCGTTTCCGAAATTATCCACGTACCCCCAGTCATAACTCTGATTATCCCAATAACCGGTTTGAGAATCTTGGGTGTTGCGGGCGGCCAGACAAGTGCCTGTCAGGGTATAACTGTTTTCCGAAATCCAAGCCGGATAATAATAGTCTTGTGTATGATAAGCGGACAGATAGTCTACCCAGCCGTTTCTACCGTCGGAACTGATCCATTGGACATCCATTTTTTTGCCTTCCGGACGGTAATAGGTCACTTCAAAATTCTGTATTGTTTCTTCCTTGCCTGCTTCAGATCCTTTCAGTTCGTACCACTCGTCATCCGGCAATCCGTTTCCGTTTATATCTTGCATGACCCATACGATACCCGGTTCGGAACTGCCGTCAAAGGCGTTCCCCTGAACACAGAAATCATATTGGTTACCCGAATTGGGAATACTGTGGTCGAAGCCGACGATGATATAACCCCCGAAAGAACCTAAAGAGACGTGCAGTTTGTCTTTCAAACGCTGTGTTGCCCATGCGACAGCCGCTTCAGGGGATGTTTCGTTGCCGGTCATACCGCCTATCGTGCTCGTCTCGTTGATAAATTGGCCGGGAGCTGGGGTATATTCATAGACTTTATTCCAGAGCTTGGAACTTCCCGAAGCCCGGAAGCCGTCTTGTTCCTTTTTGTCCACACAAACGACTTTTACGGTGGCAGTGACAGCCGTTTTCCCTTTGTCGATATTCCTGCTTATTTTTTCCGTCGGTGTGTCTTCCGACACAGTACAGGAGACGGTGTATTCTCCGGGTGCGGACGGCGTGAACTTGAACATGCGTTCCACTTCTCCTTCCATGACCTGACCGTCCACACTCCACTCAAAACGGGGATTGTCGAAATACTCCAACAACGGACGCAGGAAAACAGGACGGTCGGCAAAAGTGTACCTGTCCGTGGATGTTTGCAGGTAAGACGGGGTCGGGAATTTGACAACGTAGGGCATCGTTTCCACGACCTCTACGCTTACGTCTTTCGTTGTTGTCCCATCTATATTGGAAGCGTTGATTGTCACCGTATAAACACCGAGTTCTTTTTCATTGAAAGTATAAGTATTCTCGGTGGAAACGATTTTTCCTTCCCGTACCCATTCGATTTTGAACCCTTCGACATCCGAATGCTGAATATCGGGAGTAAATGTGTAATCGGTATTCCGGACGACTTTTAGCCCCTGCGAAGGTAGTGCCAGTGAGATGACCGGAGGGGTGAGTTCTTTCACTTCTACTTTCAGTTCCTCTTCGGCATAGCCTTCCGCATTGTCTACTCTTAGTTTGACATAAAAATCCCCGCATTCATTCCATGTACGTTGAAGAGACGGACCCGAAGAAACCAGCGTACCGTCTATCGTCCAAGCAAAAAGAGCATCTTCAACATTCTGGTATGTCGGGGCGATAGTCAATTCGTGATCGACCTTGACCGTGTAAATACCGGTCTCGCTGTCAAGTTCTATTATAGGTTGTCCTCCTACTTCTTCGGTAATGACTTCATCCTTGTTGCAGGAGGTGAACAGCATACAGGCAGAAATAATAAAATAGTGAAAACGATGCATGATGTGTGGATTTTAGAAAAATAACAGGGATACCCCCGACAGAAGGGATATCCTTGTATTCTTTTTATTGTATGGTGATATCATCAATACAGATATAAGCCGGAGTATTCAAACCGTATGCTCCCGAATCCGAACCCTCGAAGTTGAATTTCACACTTTGCACCCCTTCGGCATTGATTTCCCAATAATCCCATGTCGTGATAGGATCAACCTGTTGTTGGCCGTTACGATAATCGGCTAAAAGACGTTTGTAAGTGCGGATCAGACCGCCATTCGCATCATAACATTCCAGATTCACTTGGAAATACCCTTTCATCTCTTTCAGAGGAGTCGCTACCCCCGTAGAACCGAACTGATTACCATAAGTAATGACACCATAAGTGTATGAGGTGTTGCAGATCCACAGGCCGACCAATTTCCGGGGAACATTGAAATAAAATTCTGGTTTAGCCATCCATGCCTGATTGTAAGCATCCACATATCCGTAAACGACACCGAAATTGGAACCGCTGTGCCCGGCTTCCTTATTCTGTCCTTCCGCTTCCACCGCAGTGTTATAGACAGAACATTGGTTTAGATAAGAATACCACCAGTCTCCGGTATTTCCCGACTGATTGGAGCGGATGTTCCAGTTGGAAAGTGCGATGCCGCCGCTGGAATACTCTGTGCTTCCACCTACAGTATTAAACATTGAAAGGAAGAGATATTCTTCCGGAGTATTGTCGTAAATGGTGGTTACTTGAGGATACCCTTGGTACGAATAAAGATTTTCTCCGGCCGAGGTAGGTCCTGCTAACATGCCGGGATCGAAATCATCGAAAGTGATAGTTAAAGTACCGTCCGAATTTGTCACAGCACGGGTTTGCGAAGTTCCGGAATCAACCGGGTCCATCAAAAAGTCATCGTCCGAGCTACAGCCAGAGAACAAGGCGGTTGCGGTAAATAGACAGGCACCTGCCAGAAAGCGTAATTTTCTTTTCATAGGTCACTCATTTTAATGTAAAACATATTATTAACAAACACAAAAAATTCCCGTTCGTGCGGACTTACACGAACGGGAATATGTCTGTCTTCAAATATTGAATGGCCGATGAGCTATTCCTTATTTGATTACGACCCGTATATCCCGCAGGTGTAAATCTCATTCCGGTCATGGCAGGTCTTCTGACTCGTCCCGGTCATCGTGCCTTCCCGGTATTACACCAGTGGCAAAAGTTCGATGTCCGTTTTTGTGGACTCACAGCAGCGGGTACTGTCCCGGATTTTCACCGGGTTCCCTTTTCATTCGGAAGGCGTAAACCTCCCGAAACCATTTCCCGACTGCAAAATTATCTATATTACATATCAATTCCAAATAATTCATAATATTTATAATAAAACACACAAAGCATGACAACCGTACTGTTTTAATTAGAGCATTCAAGTTTACGACAAACGAAGACGGTAATTATCATACACAATATCCATAAACCAACAAAACAGCTTGCCATTTTCCATAACAATGCGTTCTGGAATAGATAACTGTTAGCTGCAATTATGCAAGCAAAAAAAGCAGACAGAATAATGACTATTAATATCATGCACCAGAAATTAATCCTATAAATTTATGGAAAACAAGTAAGGGAATGGAAGTTCCGTTGCCGCATGGATGCAGGTGAAGGACCTTCTCTTTTAACGTTGGATACGCCAATGCACGCCAACGGAAGACTCTGATATTATCTGTTTGGAAAGGATATAGGATGTGCGTTACTTTGTCGCATATTCAGAATCTTAAAAAGAATTTTAGTATGGAACTGACAATTATTGAAACAAGCGCGTATTAGGAGTTGAGAAAGCTGGTCAGCACGCTGGTCGTACAGATGGGCGACTTCCAGAAAAAGATTGCCCCGCCTGCGCCGGACAAGTGAATGGATGCGCAGGACGTATGTGATGGACTTATGCCCAAACACTTTCTGAAGAGTTTCCAGCAGCATCCCCTTGAGTATGGCCAGAACGGCAAATGCGTGGCGTCCGATGTGCGGGGTGACCTCGCCCCGGAGTTGCATTTCCTGCCTATGATTCCAAGACTGAGCCGCATGGCATTGTATTCACCTACCGGAAAGACACATTCGGGGAGTCTTTCTTTTCATCCGTACCCCTATATTTTTCAATCAGTTCGATAGCAATGGGCAATAATTTTACGACATACGCCACTCCCGTTTTTATACGGTTGCCCATCAGCCATGTACCGCCGTCGGAGTCGGTATGGATATTATCGTATGTTATGGCTTTCAAGTCCACATAGGAAAGACCGGTGAAGCACATGAACAGGAACATGTCGCGCATGGCACGCTGGCGTTTGTATCTCGGTTCTATATGGATTATCCTTTGCAGTTCCTCTTCGGAAAGGAAAGAACGCCTCTTGTATTCGGGCATACACTCGAATGATGCGAACGGATGAACCCGTATCCAGCCTTTTTCCTGCGCGATATACATCAGCCACTTCAAGGTATTGACACGCCCGAAGACAGTGGAGTTTGCCAAAGCGCATGTACCGAGCATCCAGTTGTAGTAATCCTCGATGAATGATTTCTCAAGTTCTTCGATGACAATATCCTCTGCATTCTTCTTGCTTTTCATGAAAAGCAGGAGACTCTTGTAATCGGCAACCAGACCGCAGTAGGTGCTTTCGGCTTTCTCTATGCCGATTTTCTTTTTATACGGTTCCAGCTGTTCCCTGAAAAGGTTCATAAGGGTGTGGCATTCCTCTGAGAAGCCGACATAGCGGTTATAGACTTTCTTGGCTGTAACAAAACTGTCGTGGTCGCAGATGTACTGGTAGTGCCTGGTGATTTGCGCCTTGATATTGTCAAGCTCCTGATTGAGTGTACGGGCCTCCTCGGACTTGCCTTTGGCCCGGTTGGTTTTGACGTCCCACAAAGCGAGGGACACTTCTTTCTTACAACTGAAACCGGCTTGGGTTCCATTGATGGTGATACGGCCCATAATCGGTGTCTTTCCGTTTTTTACAGACTGTTTATTCTCAAAACACTTAGCTATACATGGTCTGCGATAAGCTAAGAGAGATTCCCCTTACACAAAAGCATGGCATCTCCTTGTCGTATCTCGCCTTTATACTTTTATGTATAGTAGTCTACCGGATCGAATGAACAAGACCTATCCCATACATAAACCAATTTAGACTGCTATGTTATTTTTGAGGAAGAAGATGGAATGAGACCAGATACCCTCTTTAAGGCTGACTGTAAGTCGATTAAATGTAGAAAAAGATTGCTTTTGTCACAAGTAAAGTGTATATTTGCATTGAAAGAATCGTTCTTTGACAGAGGCAAAAGAAAACAGAATATTGTAATTCGCTCGTTTCTAAATCGTTACCTGATATTAATTAAACAGAAATAACTGTTTAATTTTCAATTAGATAGAGATTGTATGATGTTTCGCGGTGTATGAACTGAGCCTGCCGCCCAATCTCAAATCCACCGACACCCGTTCCAGCCGGCGGTTCAGGTTGCGCAGTTCACATTGATATTCCTGATAAGGAGTCAGCACCTTCTCCTGCCGACGTTTCCCGGTACGGGGTTGTCCCAGGATGGGCAGCAGGTAGCTCGGATGATCGTTCTCCGCCATCCTCCGGTTGATGATGTCCATCGCCTCACGGGGCACGGTAATGCTGACCTCCTGCCCCGTCTTATGCCGGCAGTAGGTCAGCACCCCCTTGTCAAGATTGCTCCTGCGCAGGTGTGCCAGATCGACAAACGGGATGCCCCGCAGCATAAACATCAGCACAAACCAGTCCACAGCCTTCGCCGAGGCCGATTCATCCGGACACCCCGACATGCGGATCATACGCCCCACCGTGCGGGCATCCACGGCACGCTTCACGTCGGAGCGCGTACCGGTGTATACCTTGTCGAAAAGCCCGGTCACATATCCCGGACGCCCCTTCATCCCCCGGTTGTAGCCCGCACGCAGGGCACGCATGTAAGTAGACACCGTGTTCCAGCTAAGCCCCCGGCCAAGCAGCAGAAATTCGTAATTCCCCAGAAATGCCGGGGTCACCTCTTCAAATCCTATCTCCTCCTTTCCCGCGCTCTCCCTGAGCAAACGCAGCATGTTGTGGTAAATGCGCCGGGCGGACTCACGGCCCTCTTCACGGAACCTTTCAATCTCCGAAATCATAAATACTGTTAATGTTTCATTCATCTTATTCATTGTTTTTAATTTACAATATCCCCTTAAATATAAATTGTACAGAAAGCCGGATAACCGAACCTATATCTTTACAAAACACATATAAAGAGACTTTACGGAACAATCCTTGGGACGATATGCTGTACACTTTTTGTATATCTTTGCCGATCCTAACGTCGTTTTAACAAACATTGGCATCCAGCCATCCCATACAAACCTCAAAGTAAGATGAAAAAGAGCATCCAGGACCTGAAAGAGTCATTAAGAAAAAAGGAACAGAAACAACAAAGACTGCACGAACAAGAAGATAAGATAGAAAAAGACATCCGTGTGCTGCGATACCTGATAGAACGGGAGGAACAGGCCGCCTCTGCACAAGCCCCCCGGAAACGGAAAATCGCCCGAAAGCAGGTAAGCGACTTCTTCACCCGGATCGCCCTGTTTTACGAAGACCTGCAACGGCGCCTGAACCTGCGCATCACTTACCGCTGCTTCTGCCGCTGGCTCTGCACCCGCTACGAGTTCGAGTCACGCTACCACGACCGCCACAAGTTGTCGCCTTGCACGGTACTGGGGTATTTTAAAAGGGAAAGGGGTGGGTAAGCTTCATCAGTCAACCTACATAGTGGGCAATGCTTATGGGTTGCTTAGTATATTGTTTTTCTAAGAGAGAACTTCACCCAAAGATGTTTTCAACAAAGTAGATTTACCCGACGCCGAGGTCCCGTCAGGATGACAATCGGATACTTGTTTGTCATCTCTAATAACTTCTGTTTTATCATTGTTAGTTCACACGGCAGGATTGAATCAAGGATATGCCGTATATACCGCGGGGAAGAACTTATTGTCGACAGGGAAAAATGGATAGCAGTGCGGAGCGGCTTAGTTCAATTCAGGCAACAGCGTTGCCTATTTCCAAATATCTTCATTCTCCCAATTTGCAGGAAATCCCATTGCCCGGACATCAATTGAAGGGTAACGGTTTAATAAATCCTTAAACCTTGTCACAAACAAATGGTTAGGATTGATTATATCCAAAAGATACACAATCATGCTCAATATAAGTATGTAGGCGACTTGTGTACGTACAGCCACTAGTATAAAAATAAAAAGCTTACCCTGAGCGCGCTGATCTGACGGGAAGCGGGGTAAGCATGTTGCTGCGAAGATAAAACAATTCTCTTAAAATACAAAATAGTTGCCATATTTATTGTTTTTGATTCACGGCTCTTTCATTTAAGAAATATAGTTCATCGCTTGTTATTGTAGCAAAAAGCCTTATATTCGTGCGCAGCGATGCTGAAGCACCGCCTTAGGTGTTTCTTCTTATCGTTCATTTTATTTTTTAATCGTTACTAAATATCAGGATTCAACGATCCACTTTTCGATGTTTCGGGTTTGGGCACTGAAATTTACGCCAATCTTAAAAAGCTTACGGCCGTCAGTCGCAAAAGGTTGCGTATAATGCTTCCCGTTGATCTGTCGGAGGGCTTCTTCGGCAGTGCCATCCAACTTGAACTCCATCACATAAATGAATTTATCTGTTTTCAAAACGAGATCGACACGCCCTTCAGCGGTATGATATTCCACTTGCGTATAGAATCCCATTAGCTTAAAGACGATGAAAAGCACATTCTGATAGTGCAGTTCCCGATCACGAATCATTTCGTAAGGGGTATCCGCAAAGAAACTCTGCAGACGGCGGAAAAAAGAATCATAGTCCCCGGCACGAACCTCTTGTACGAACTTCTGAATTTCAAACGGGGCTTCTACTTTATTGGTGTCCGCATAATAAGGAAGCAGAAACTTCATGAACCCCTCCTCCACTTCGCGATTCGGGAATCCCAAACGGTAAATCCCGAATTCACGGTCATACCCCTTGATGGTGAGGTAACCGCTCTGATAAATTACGGGAATAGGATCGGTAGAGGAAGAGTCGATGCTGTTCAATACATCCGCATCGGTTTCCACATGCGCCATTTTATGAAGATCATAGTGATGTATCTGCAAGAGTTCTACCAGATAGGTAGGAGTACCCGTTTCAAACCAATAATTTCCAAATTTCATTTTATAGAACGTATTCAGCAAGCTGAAAGGATTGTAAATGCCGATCGAATCTTCCACAAAATGGTACCCGTCATAGCATGCCTTCAATTCACGGCACACCTCTTCATAACCCATCCTCTGCCTGTCGGCAAGTTCGTACAACTCTTGATCCAGATTGGTCCGTATTTCCTCCTCGGTGATGCCGCACAATGCCACGTAACGTTCGTCCATCGACAAATCGATCAGATTGTTCAAAGCACTGAATACACTCACTTTACCAAACTTGGTGACACCGGTCAGAAAAGCGAACCGGATGTATCCATCCATTGTTTTGATAGCTCCATAAAAGGCTTGCAAGGTCTTGCGAAACTCTTTTTGCAATTCTTCATCCCCAATGGATTGCAGCATGGGCTTATCATATTCATCCACCAGAATGACTACACGATGCCCCGTCAGTTTACAGGCACGCTCTATGACACCGGCAAAGCGCAGAGACAAAGAGCGCTCCGAAGGTTCAGCTCCATAGAGTTTCTCCCATGACACAATGGCTTTCTCCAATATATCCTCAAGGCTTTGCGGTGAGTCATATTTCTCTATATTTAAATCCAGATGCAATATCGGATGTTCTATCCACTCTTTCTCGAGCTTTTCCATCGCCAGTCCTTCAAAGAGTTCCTTTTTTCCCCGAAAATAGGCCTCGAGAGTAGAAACAAGCAGACTCTTCCCAAAGCGACGGGGGCGGCTCAGGAAATAATAACTCCCCGTCTTCACCATTTGATAAACCAATGCGGTTTTATCTACATAGAAAAAACCCTCTTTACGGATTTTCTCAAAATTCTGTATTCCGATAGGATAGATTTTATCGCTCATATTCTTTATTGTTCCGGAGATAAGTAACAGACCCATCTGTGGATACAAAGATACTATTTTTTTCTGTGTTTCGCATGTCATACTTGAAAAGCAACGCCGTGACAGTAAAAAAAGTTTTTCACTTCACACAAGAGAGATGTAATTTTGTCACGTAAATAAAAGCAACAATTATGAAAGAATTAAATTTTGACTGGCTGCTGAACGGAAGCTGCCTGCTGTCGGACGTGGCGATGGCATATTTCACAACCTGTGTTTATCCCCGCTCGGCAGGCAAACGGATGCGCGACGAGATAGAACGCTATCCGAACCTGTACGCCGAACTGCTGGAAGCGGGATACAAGCGTCCCAACACACTGTTGACGCCGCGCCAGATCTGTATCGTGATCCGTCACTGGGGAATGCCCGACACGGTGTACAAGTGGCTGCGCGAGCACCCCGCGGATCGGGTTCAAAAACTGTTCGCCGACCGCAAATTCGACTGATATATTTTATATATCTTTTGTTTATTATTTATTTATGTGCAGGTCTGCATGTTGGCGGCCTCTAAATTCATCCGCACAGAAAGCTGAGCAACAGCGCATTAGGAGTACCAAAGCATGTTGGTGTCCGTGTTGGTGGTTTAGAGGCTCCGGATGATGGAAACAGAGGTTCCGGAAAGGCCCGGACGAGGCTCGGTTTCACCCCCGCAGAGCGTGCGCTGCCCTGCAGAGGACCCTGTGACTTTTTGCGCCGTAATGCGGCACTCTGCATCACTTTCTTGCATCACCGGCTGTCCGTGCTTAGCTTTGTCACACCGTTCGGGAAAGAGCGGTACACTCGATAACCTGTAAAATGAAATACTATGAACGCATCGACTGAAACAATTCTGAAAAAAGGATATATCCTGATCCCCAAATCCCTGATCGAAGATTTCCTCAAAGCCGGATTGGGCACAGAGGGCTATCTGGAAGCGTGGATACGCGTATTGGCGCTGGTCAACTATTCGGATACGGAGATCTGTGTGCAAGGCAACCGGATGATCTGCCGACGGGGAGAGACGGTATACACCTACAGCCACTGGGAAAAGGTGCTGGGATGGAGCCGCTATCGCACCCGCCACTTCTTCGAAACCCTGTTTAAATCCGGAATCATGGAGGCCGTGGAGAACTCCGCCGGAATCACCCTGCTACGGGTGATAGACTATGACCTCTGGACCGGACAGAAAAAGGCGGCCGCCACCCGGAGCAACCATGCCACGGAGGGTTTCGACGACTTCTGGGACCTCTACCACCGCATCACCCAAAAGGACAAGATAAACATAGCCCGTGCCCGGAAAGAATGGAATAAACTGACGGCAACGGAGAAGAAGCTGGCCTTGGAAAACATCGAGGAATATTATGCCCACCAAAAAGATATACGCTTCTGCAAACAGGCGGCCACGTATCTGGCGGATAAAGCGTTCCTGAATGAATATGAGTTTTAAACCCACCACAAATCCAAATCATTATGCTACAACCCCAAGCACCCGAACTCGAGGAAACCATCCTCGGAGCCTGCCTGATCGAAAAAGAAGGCATGGCACTGGTTGACGAACTGCTGAAACCGGAAATGTTTTATGTCACCCGTCATCAACTGATTTATGCCGCACTGCAGGCGATGTTTCACGCCGGTACGAACATCGACATCCTCACCGCCACCGAAGAGCTGCGCAAGCGCGGAAAGCTGGACGATGCCGGAGGGCCGTTCTACATCACCCAACTGAGCAGCCGGGTGGCAAGTTCGGCACATCTGGAATATCATGCGCGCATCGTGCACCAGAAGTACATCCGAAGAGAAATGATCGTGGGATTCAGCAAGCTGCTGACCCTCTCCGGCGATGAAACCATCGACCTGACAGACACGCTGGTGGATGCTCACAACCTGCTGGACAGGCTTGAAGGAGCCTGCGGACACAACCGGCAACTACGGGATATGGACTCTCTGATGCAGGCCACCCTGGTGGAAGCGGAAGGGCGAATGCGGAAAAACAAGGACGGAGTGACCGGCATCCCTACCGGACTGACCGAACTGGACAAGATGACGGGCGGATGGCAAAACAATGACCTGATCACCATCGCCGCCCGGCCGGCAGTGGGGAAAACCGCCTTCGCGCTCCATCTGGCTAAAGTCGCAGCAGCGGCAGGACATCATACGGTGGTGTACAGCCTCGAGATGCAGGGCGAACGGTTGGGTGACCGATGGCTCCTGTCGGCAGGAGAGGTGGACCCGCACCTCTGGCGAAGCGGTAAAGTGTCGCAGGAAACATGGCTGCAAGCCCGGCAGACCGCAGGAGAACTGGCAAGACTGCCCATCTGCGTAGACGACAACCCGGATATGAGCATGGACCGGGTACGCTCAAGCGCACGGTTGCTGCAAAGCAAAGGCAAGTGCGACTTTATCATCATCGACTATCTGCAACTGTGCGACATGCGCACCGAACAGAACAACCGGAACCGGGAACAAGAGGTGGCACAGGCCAGCCGTAAAGCCAAGCTGCTGGCCAAGGAACTGCACATACCGGTCATCTTGCTGAGCCAACTCAACCGCGGCTCCGAAAACAGGGCGTACGGACGCCTGGAATTGGCGGATCTGCGTGAGAGCGGCGCCATCGAGCAGGATTCCGACCTGGTGGTTCTACTCTATCGCCCGGCACTGGCACACCTGGCAACGGACAAGCAGAGCGGATATCCGACAGAGGGGCTGGGGATAGCCATCATCGCCAAACACCGCAACGGCGAGACGGGCAATGTATACTTCGGACACAACAGGAGCATGACAAAAATCGGCGACTATGTGCCGCCGACGGAATGGATAAGGAGGAACGCGAAATAAAATGGAAAAGCCGAAGTCTACAGGCTCTCTATCTCTCCGGCGGACAATCCTGTCACCTGACAGATGGTTTCGACCGGCAGGTTCAATGCCTTCATCCTCCGGGCATTCGCCTGCTTCTCTTCCATGCGGCCTTCGGCAAGACCTTCCTGACGACCCTCCTGACGACCTTCCTGGCGGCCCTCGGCAAGACCTTCCTGACGGCCCTCGGCAAGACCTTCCTGACGGCCCTCCATAGCTGCCGTACTCAATACATCATTCTGAATCATAATCGCATTGATATGTTCATCATAAGCCAATTGTTCTGCCTTATTCATGTTATAATAGACAAGTTTACGACGCGCTTCCTCCAGTCCCGGAGCCTTGGTGTCGGGATGAATCACACCTGTCTTGAGATATTCAATCCACTCCTCAAGGGGCGTGACAGCCACTTTGTTGAACTCGTTCACACGAATAAGGAAATACTCAGGAAAGATCTCGGCAGGCAATTTACGGACGATGGCGTTCTTCTCTTTGGTGCTCACCTCCAGAA
>NZ_JH636044.1:3028564-3253542 GCF_000159855.2 Bacteroides sp. 3_2_5
ACAATGACGATCTCGTCTTTGCTGTTACGCGCCTTTATGTCGACACGGTTGAATTTATCCGTTTCATTCAACTGATTGCCTTCACTCTCCAGAATCTCGACGATACGGATGGGCTCACCCAGCAAAACGGTGAGAAAACCCTCCAACACACCGAAATTGGCCTTGTTACGCAACAGGCGTTTCACCGCCCAATCAAAACGAATATACCGGTCTTTCTGTTCCATCATATACGAATAATATCTATCCTACAAATATAAGCTTTAAAAAAGAACTATCCAAGCATACGGCGGAAGAAATAAAAGGAAGAAACGGATCGGAGAGTCGGGCAACAACGAAACAGAGCCTCTGTTTTCTTGACTATACGCCTATATATTCTTTCTATTTTATTTGACTTTACCTATTTTATTTCGTATCTTTACGTAGTGATTGAGATAAGAAATTTATTAACCTAAACCTTAACTTTTTATCGTATGGAAGTATCAGTAGAGCGCTATCAGCGCAAAAAGTATGTCAATCAGGAGAACTCTCCCGTGCTGTATTATATCCGCCAGAAGGCGGGAACAGCCAAAGTTGTGGATATCGACGCGCTGGCAGAAGACATCCAGACCAATTGCGCCCTGACAACGGGCGACGTGAAGCACACCATCGAGGCATTGGTGGAACAGTTGCGCAAGGTGCTGACCCAGGGAAACAAAGTGAAAATAGAGGGACTGGGCACCTTCCACATGACGCTGACCTGCCTGCCCGGCGAAACGGAAAAGGAATGCACGGTGAAGAATATCAAGAGGGTAAACGTACGCTTCATCCCCGACAAGGCGATGAAACTGGTGAACGCCAGCCGGAGCATGACCCGGAGCCCGAACAACGTAAACTTCGCGTTGGTATCGGCAGGCGCCCCGGAAGGAGGAGGTAGCGGAGGCGGAGATATTGTGGATGACCCGACGGCATAAATCCGCACCACAGGGTAGCACAGAGTCTCACAGAGAATATATATTTTAATTGGATGTACTTTTTCAACAAAACTCCGTGTTACCCTATGTCCTCTGTGGCAAAACCGTGAAACAACGAAACTTAATACAGCAAAAAACGATGAAGAAATTACAGAAAATACTGGAATGCATCCTGGCGTTCCTGATGTTTCTCCGCGGGGGGAACACCGAAAAATAGAACCGGAACTATGAGAGAAATCAATCTGATCGTGATTCACTGCTCCGCCACGAGAGAAGACCGCTGCTTCACGGAGTACGACCTGGAAGAATGCCACCGGAGGCGGGGATTCGACGGAGCAGGCTATCACTTCTACATCCGTAAGAACGGAAAAATAGTTACCACCCGACCGGTGGAACGAATCGGAGCGCATGCCAAGGGATTCAATGCACACTCCATAGGCATCTGCTATGAAGGAGGGCTGGACTGCAACGGGCGCCCCAAAGACACCCGGACAGAATGGCAAAAACATTCGATGCGGGTACTGGTAAAAGTGTTGCTGAAAGATTACCCGGGAAGCAAGGTATGCGGGCACCGTGACCTGAGTCCCGACCTGAACGGAAACGGAGAGATAGAACCGGAGGAATGGATCAAGGCATGTCCTTGCTTTGAGGTGAAAACGTTTTTTTAATCTGAAACCTAACACCCTTCATCAGCAATAAAAAGAGCCATATCAACTCTACTTTTGAGAATGATACGGCTCTTTTATGTTTATCAGTTACAATGACATATTGAACTCTATTTGACAACCCAAAGCATTCATAATCCGATAAAGAGTAGAAGTCCGTAGATCCGTTTGTCCACTTTCTACTCTTGAAATGTATGAACGGTTACTGCCGATACGTCGGGCAAGTTCAGCTTGTGTCACTTTAGCTTTTTTGCGAGCATCTTCTATAATTTTCCCGGTATAGAAAGCATACGCTTTCTCTTCTGCTTCGATGCGTGAGGGGGTTCCTATTTTACCGAATTTAGCATCAAGCACAGCATCATAGTCCACTAATTGATTGTTGTTTTCGTGCATAATATTCCTCCTTTATTTTAATTGCTTTTTCTATTTCAACCGTTGGGGTTTTCTGAGTTTTTTTCTGAAAACCGTTAAACAATACTACAATATGACCTTCATCAAAGATAAAGAATACACGATAAATATTTCCACCATACTCTGTACGAAGCTCAAATATTCCATCTTTTATGGACTTTACAAACTTCTTAGTCACTTTCTCTTGAGTTTTCAGCAGAAGCAATCCGTATTGAATCTATCCTGTTCTTTCTCAGTTAAAGTTTCCATAAAGGCTTCAAAATAGCCTCCGTATGTACGTATCTTCCGTATCTGTTCCACAGAAAGAAAGCCCTGCACGAAAGAAAAAAAACAGGCCGGGAAACTTGAAGAGTATTTGTTATCTTGAAGCAACGGTAAACAGTAAACAAAAAAAGGAAGCCGAATCAAATGATTCAGCTTCCTTTTTCTCTGAGCGGAAAACGAGACTCGAACTCGCGACCCTAACCTTGGCAAGGTTATGCTCTACCAACTGAGCTATTTCCGCAATGTAGTGCCCAGAACAGGACTCGAACCTGCATGCCTCTCGACACACGCACCTGAAACGTGCGCGTCTACCAATTCCGCCACCTGGGCATTGACTAATCAGAAACCTGCCGTTAAAAAAAATGGAGAGGAACAGATAACCGACGTTCTTGTTGAGCGGAAAACGAGACTCGAACTCGCGACCCTAACCTTGGCAAGGTTATGCTCTACCAACTGAGCTATTTCCGCAAAACAACTTTAATACAGAATGTGAAGAGAAGGAGACTCGAACTCCCACGACAGTAATGTCACTACCCCCTCAAAGTAGCGCGTCTACCAATTCCGCCACCTCTCCGATTCTTGATTAAAGCTTTGAACTATTCTCACCTTTGTGCCCAGAACAGGACTCGAACCTGCATGCCTCTCGACACACGCACCTGAAACGTGCGCGTCTACCAATTCCGCCACCTGGGCAAAAGGTTTCCAACATTTCAAAGAGAGCGGAAAACGAGACTCGAACTCGCGACCCTAACCTTGGCAAGGTTATGCTCTACCAACTGAGCTATTTCCGCATTTGCAACCGTTGTTTCTCGATTGCGGTTGCAAAGGTAGGCATTTTCTTGATATCTGCAAGCATTCGGAACACTTTTTTCTCAAGAAAATGTGCATTGTGTTTTTGGCAAACGACAAATGTTTTGATTATCAACTCATTCTATCGCGATAATCTTCGTAGGAAAACTGCCTGAAGATTTCGGCTTTGCCATCCGCTGTCCACAGAGCAATGGCAGGATGGTGAATTCCATTAAACATATTCGTTTTTACCATTGTATAATGTATCATATCTTCAAAGACAATTCGTTCGCCTGCCTGCAGTTCATGGTCGAAACTCCAAGCCCCCATGTAATCTCCGCTCAGGCAGGAATTGCCCCCGAGACGATAGACAAACGGTCCCTCCTCTCCCATCACCGCTCCGCGAACGGCGGGCTGATAAGGCATTTCAAGACAGTCGGGCATGTGGCAGGTGAAGCTGACGTTGAGAATGGCCGTACGGATGCCGCGGCTTTCGACAATATCCACCACCTCGGAGGTGAGGACTCCGGTTTGCCAGGTGAAAGCCGAACCGGGCTCGAGGATGATACGCAAATGCGGATAGCGCTTTTTCAATCCTTGCAACAAGCCGGTCAGATGCCGGGTATCATAATCCTTGCGGGTCATCAGGTGGCCGCCGCCCAGATTGAGCCACTTGATTTGAGAAAACCACGGCGAGAACTTCTCTTCAAGATGTTGCAAAGTGCGCTCAAGCTCAAACGAAGATGACTCGCAATGGCAATGACAATGGAAACCTTCGATCCCCTGCGGCAAACGGGCGGGCAACAGATCGGCAGTGATCCCGAAACGGGTGCCGGGAGCGCACGGGTTATAGAGTTCGGTCTCTACCTCCGAATACTCGGGATTAACACGGATGCCGCAAGAGATGCCGCTGCCTTCGGCCACGGTCAGCGGATAGAAGCGGCTGAATTGAGACAGGGAATTGAACGTGATGTGGCTGCTGCAACGCATGATCTCCGGGAAGTCCGCCTCGGTATAGGCCGGGGAATAAGTATGCGCCTTACTGCCGAACTCTTCGAGTGCCAAACGGGCTTCGTAGGCGGAACTGGCCGTGGAGTGTCCGATGTACTCCCTGAAAATGGGAAATGAACGCCACATGGCAAAAGACTTGAAAGCAAGGATGATTTCAACTCCGGCATCATCGGCTACACTCTTTATCAGGCTGAGGTTCTTTCTCAGCAGCTCCTCTTCCATGATATAACACGGAGAGGGGAATTGGGTAAAATCTATCATAGTCAACTACAAGGTTCACCACAGAGTAACACAGAGTCTCACGGAGTTTTAAGTTTTTATCAGTGGGATCTTAAGGAGAGAAAAATTTCTCTGTGCGGCTCTGTGTTACTCTGTGGTGAGAATAAATTATTCTATTACTTTAAATCTGGCGAAACGCAGCAACAGCTGTTTATCGCCTGCATTACGGAAATGAATGGTAGCTTTGGCATTGTCGCCCGTACCTTCTACGCGAATCACCTCACCCAGGCCGAAGCGTTCGTGCTCGATGGTCTGTCCGGGCTGTACGCCGGCGACGCCGGCTCCGGAAGCCGACGATGGGGAGAGCGTAGTCCCACTTACCTTTTTCAAGTTACGGGGGACCGTCGGCGCGATGATCTGCACCTTCGGCCGTTCGCGTTCCGGACGGTCGGCCGACGGACGGGCAGAGAAGCGTTCGGAAGACGAACGGCGCGAATACCCCTCTTCCATCTCGCGGCGGAAGCGGCCGGCCCCTTCGTCGATGCTCCGGCCTAAAGCGGCCTCCTGCGGAAGTTGCAGGAAACGGGTGTCGATGTCCCGCAAGAAACGGCTGGGGCTGCCGAACTCCATCTTACCGTAACGGAAACGGGTTTTGGCAAACGAGAGGAAACAGTGCTCTTCGGCACGGGTGATGGCTACATAGAACAAGCGTCGCTCCTCTTCCATCGCACGGGGTGAATCGCCCGCCATCCCGCTGGGGAAAAGATTCTCTTCCATCCCCACCACGAATACGTTGCGGAACTCCAGTCCTTTGGCGGAATGTACCGTCATCAGAGTCACCTTCTCGCCGTCTCCCTCCTTGTCGGAATCCTGATCGGTGAGCAGGGATACTTCGGAGAGAAAGTCGATCAGAGAAACGTTCGTGTTCCCCTCTTCCTGACGCATGGCACAAAAATCATTCATACCGTTCACCAGTTCCTCGATGTTTTCTTTCCGGCTGAGATTCTCGGGCGAATTGTCCTGGCAGACTTCATTGATGATGCCGGACTGACGGATGATTTCCGTACCTATTTCATAAGCATTCTTTACGGTCACATCTGCCATAAACTGCTCGATCAGCGCACGAAAATCCTGCAATTTGGTATGTGTGCCTTTATTGATGGAAAGCCCGTACGTAATGGGTTCGCAGAGTGCGGTCCAGAGGCTGACATTGTTATCGGTGGCGGCAGTAATAATCTTGCCCACCGTGGTATCGCCGATGCCGCGTGCCGGATAATTGATAATCCGCTTGAACGCCTCTTCGTCATTGGGGTTGACCACCAGGCGGAAGTAGGCTATGATATCTTTGATCTCCTTGCGCTGATAGAAAGAGAGGCCGCCGTAAATCTTATAAGGCATGCCCCGTTTGCGCAAAGCCTCTTCGAAGACACGGCTCTGGGCATTGGTACGATAAAGGATGGCGAAGTCGGAGTATTCATAATCGTGCTCGCGACGCAGTTGCGCTATTTTATTGGTCACAATGTCGCCTTCTTCCACATCACTGTAAGCCTGAAAGACCCCGATGGCCTCACCCCGTTCCTTCTCGGAGAACACCTCTTTGGGGATCTGCCGTTCGTTCTTTTCGATCAGGCTGTTGGCCGCACGGACAATGGTCTGGGTGGAACGGTAGTTCTGCTCCAGCTTGAAGACTTTGGTATCGGGATATATCTTGGTGAAATACAAAATATTGTCAATGTCCGCTCCCCTGAAGGAGTAGATGCTCTGCGCGTCGTCGCCCACCACGCATACACGCTGATTCTCCTTTGTCAGTTGCAGCACGATGCTGTGCTGTGCATAGTTGGTGTCTTGATACTCGTCGACAAGCACATAGCGGAACTGCTCGCGATAGCGTGCCAGCACGTCGGGAAAGTCGCGGAAAAGGATATAGGTATAGACCAGCAGATCGTCGAAATCCATTGCTCCGGCCTGCCGGCAACGCTCCCAGTAGCGGCTGTAGATATCCCGTATGGCAGGCATCTTTGCGGCAAGATCGCCCTCGTACGCCTCCTTGTTGGCTGCGTATCCCGAAGGAGACACCAGGTGGTTCTTCGCATTGGAGATGCGTGCCTGCACACTGCCGGGCTTATAGGTCTTCTCGTCAAGCCCCATCTCTTTGATGATGGAACGAATCAGGCTCTTGCTGTCCGCCGAATCGTAAATGGTGAACTGCGACGTAAAGCCGATATGGGACGCCTCGGCACGAAGAATACGGGAAAAAACCGAATGGAACGTACCCATCCAAAGGAATCGTGCACGCTGCTCGCCCACCTGCCGGGCAATACGCTCCTTCATTTCACGGGCAGCTTTGTTGGTGAAAGTCAGTGCCAGGATATTCCAGGGATTGTAACCGTTCTCGAGCAGATAGGCTATCTTATAAGTGAGCACACGCGTCTTTCCGGAACCGGCACCGGCGATGACCAGCGAAGGGCCATCACCGTAGAGCACCGCCGCACGCTGGCTTTCATTAAGTTCTTCGATATAGTCGGGCATAAAATTTATCTGTTAAATCTCTATTCACGGGCAAAGATAGAGGAAAGTTTGGACAACTCCGAACATTTGGGCCCTATATCCTGTTATATATTCAGAGAAATGAAATAAAAGATTTGAATTTATGAATACATTATTAATGTCTTTAATATTTACGACCATGACTTACGAAATGCCTAAACTTCCGTACGCAAACAATGCGCTGGAACCTGTAATCAGTCAGCAAACCATCGATTACCATTATGGTAAACATCTTCAAACATATGTAAACAATCTCAATAGCCTGGTTCCGGGCACCGAATATGAAGGAAAAACAGTAGAAGCCATCGTAGCCTCGGCTCCCGACGGAGCTATCTTCAATAATGCCGGACAGGTGCTGAACCATACTCTGTACTTCCTGCAATTTGCGCCGAAACCGGCAAAGAACGAACCGGCAGGCAAGTTGGGAGAAGCCATCAAACGCGACTTCGGCAGCTTTGAAAACTTCAAGAAAGAGTTCAACGCAGCTTCTGTAGGATTGTTCGGTTCGGGATGGGCCTGGCTGTCCGTTGACAAAGACGGAAAGCTGCACATCACCAAAGAGCCCAACGGAAGCAATCCGGTACGCGCGGGACTGAAACCGTTACTGGGATTTGACGTATGGGAACATGCTTACTACCTCGACTATCAGAACCGTCGTGCCGACCACGTAAACAAACTGTGGGAGATCATCGACTGGGATGTCGTAGAAAAACGGCTGTAACCTAACTCTTTTCACCACGGAGTAACACAGAGTATCACAGAGTCTTTTTTTGTTAATAATCAACAACTTAAAATCGTCTCTGTGTTACTCTGTGTTTTTTATGGTGAGTTTTGAGAAAGGGCGAAAACAAATTCCGCATGACTCCGCGATGAAATAATCCCCGATTTACTTTCTTCTTATTTTCTTTTTCACTTACTTTGCCTCCGTAAAGACAAAGGGGTGCCACCCGGTGGCTGAGATTATACCCTAAGAACCTGATGCAGTTAGTACTGCCGAAGGGATTGTGTATTTCTTCCGTTTTTTCTTTTTCCCGCACGCACCCCTCTTTGTATTTACTTTCATTTATCCCCAAACACACCTATACGAATATGAAAGTACAAGTGAACAACAAAGAAGTGGAAACAACCGCAAGCACACTGGCCCAGCTTGCCACCCAACTGCAACTTCCCGAAAACGGTGTAGCCATCGCCGTCAACAACCGAATGATACCGCGTCCGCAATGGGACGGATTCGGGCTGCAAGAGAATGATAACCTGATTGTGATTAAAGCAGCCTGCGGAGGATAGCCTATGTTAAGCCTACAATTTATCACCCATCAAACAGAGAATTACTCCTATCTGGAATCGGCGCGCATGGCTCTCGAAGGGGGCTGTAAATGGATCCAACTGCGCATGAAAGAGGCATCGCCGGAAGAGGTGGAGGCAGTGGCACTGCAACTGAAACCTCTCTGTAAAGCTAAAGAAGCGATCCTGATTCTCGACGACCACGTAGAGCTGGCCAAAAAGCTGGAAGTGGACGGAGTGCACCTGGGCAAAAAAGACATGCCCATCGGCGAAGCCCGGCAGATGCTGGGCGAAGCATTCATCATTGGCGGAACGGCCAACACCTTTGAAGACGTAAAGCTGCATCATGCCGCCGGAGCCGACTATCTGGGCATAGGCCCTTTCCGGTTTACCACCACTAAGAAAAATCTGAGCCCGGTACTGGGACTCGAAGGCTACACCTCCATACTGGCACAGATGAACGAGGCCGATATCCGGATACCGGTAGTAGCCATCGGAGGGATCGTGGCGGAAGACATTCCGCCCATTATGGAAACGGGGGTGAACGGCATCGCCCTCTCCGGAGCAATCCTGCAAGCACCGGACCCGATAGAAGAAACAAAAAGAATTCTAAACATATAAGGAAATGAATCAAACTCACCACAGAGTAACACAGAGTTCCACAGAGATGGTTTTCTCTTAATACTCTATAAACAAGAAATTTAAAACTCTGTGAGACTCCGTGTTACCCTGTGGTGAAATGAACTCAAAACAAGATCAGAAATGGAAAAGTTAATCATTGCGGGACGTGAATTCAACTCCCGCCTCTTCCTGGGAACAGGTAAATTCAGCTCAAACGAATGGATGGAACAGTCGATACTGGCATCGGGCACCGAAATGGTGACAGTGGCCATGAAACGTGTCGACATGGAGAGCACGGAAGACGACATGCTGAAACATATTGTACATCCGCACATTCAGTTGCTTCCCAACACATCGGGCGTACGCAACGCGGAGGAAGCGGTGTTTGCCGCACAAATGGCACGCGAGGCTTTCGGAACCAACTGGCTGAAACTGGAGATTCATCCCGACCCGCGCTATCTGCTGCCCGACTCGGTGGAGACCCTGAAAGCGACTGAAGAACTGGTGAAACTCGGATTCGTCGTGCTCCCCTATTGCCAGGCAGATCCGGTGCTCTGCAAACAACTGGAAGAAGCGGGAGCCGCCACGGTAATGCCGCTGGGAGCACCTATCGGAACCAATAAAGGACTGCAAACCAAGGAGTTTCTGCAAATCATTATCGAACAGGCCGGCATCCCGGTAGTGGTGGACGCCGGAATCGGAGCACCGAGCCATGCGGCGGAGGCTATGGAAATGGGTGCATCGGCATGCCTGGTAAACACAGCTATCGCCGTAGCCGGCAACCCGATAGAAATGGCAAAAGCCTTCAAGCAGGCAGTAGAAGCCGGACGGACGGCATACGAGGCCGGACTGGGTATGCAGGCCATAGGGTTCGTGGCGGAAGCAAGTTCACCACTAACGGCATTTTTAAACGAATAAAACAATAACCTCGCCTCCGGCCCCTCTCCCGTCGATCACTCTTCGGGAAAAGAATACGGGGCTGAGAGATCCTAATAACGAATGTATGGAACAAAGAATAAAATTTCCCCGCTCTGAGAAGGTATATCTGTCCGGCAAGTTATTCCCCGAAATCCGTGTAGGTATGCGAAAAGTAGAGCAAGTGCCCAGCACAACTTTCGAAGGAGAAAAGAAGGTGATCACTCCCAATCCGCATGTGTACATCTACGATACCAGCGGTCCTTTCAGTGACCCCGACATAGAAATCGACCTGAAAAAAGGCCTCCCGCGCCTGCGTGAAGAATGGATACTGAACAGAGGAGACGTGGAACAATTGCCCGAGATCAGTTCGGAATACGGACGCATGCGGCGGGATGACGGGAGCCTCGACCACCTCCGTTTTGAACATATCGCACTGCCCTACCGGGCCAAGGCCGGCCGGCATATCACCCAGATGGCGTATGCCAAACAGGGCATTGTCACTCCCGAAATGGAATATGTGGCTATCCGTGAGAATATGAACTGCGAAGAACTGGGCATCGAGACCCATATCACACCCGAATTCGTACGTCAGGAAATAGCCGAAGGACGGGCGGTGCTGCCTGCCAACATCAACCATCCCGAAGCCGAACCTATGATTATAGGCCGCAACTTCCTGGTGAAAATCAATACCAACATCGGCAACTCCGCCACTACCTCGAGCATAGACGAAGAGGTGGAGAAAGCAATGTGGAGCTGTAAATGGGGAGGAGACACATTGATGGATCTTTCGACCGGAGAGAACATACACGAAACGCGGGAATGGATCATCCGCAACTGTCCCGTTCCGGTGGGGACCGTACCTATCTACCAGGCTCTGGAAAAGGTAAACGGAAAGGTAGAGGACCTGACCTGGGAACTGTATCGCGACACACTGATCGAGCAGTGTGAGCAGGGAGTGGACTACTTCACCATCCATGCGGGCATCCGCCGGCATAATGTGCACCTGGCGGAAAAACGCCTCTGCGGCATCGTATCCCGAGGCGGAAGTATCATGAGCAAATGGTGCCTGGTGCACGACCGGGAAAGCTTCCTTTACGAACACTTCGATGACATCTGCGACATCCTGGCACAATACGATGTCGCAGTATCGCTCGGTGACGGCCTACGGCCCGGATCGACCCACGACGCCAATGATGAAGCGCAATTTGCCGAGCTCGACACAATGGGCGAACTGGTGGTGCGCGCCTGGGAGAAAAACGTACAGGCATTTATCGAAGGACCGGGACATGTGCCGATGCACAAGATACGCGAAAACATGGAACGCCAGATTGAAAAATGCCACAATGCCCCGTTCTATACGCTCGGCCCGCTGGTGACGGACATCGCTCCGGGATACGACCACATCACTTCGGCTATCGGAGCGGCACAAATAGGATGGCTGGGAACAGCTATGCTATGCTATGTGACCCCTAAAGAGCACCTCGCCCTGCCCGATAAAGAAGATGTACGCGTGGGAGTAATCACTTATAAAATAGCCGCCCATGCGGCCGATCTGGCCAAAGGACACCCGGGGGCACAGGTACGCGACAACGCACTGAGCAAAGCCCGGTACGAATTCCGGTGGAAAGACCAGTTCGACCTGTCGCTCGATCCGGAACGTGCATTCTCTTACTTCCATGCCGGACGGCATACCGACGGAGAGTATTGCACCATGTGCGGACCGAATTTCTGCGCGATGCGACTGAGCCGCGATCTGAAGAAAACTCAAAAACAAAAATAGGATGACCGTAACGGAAAGGACAGCGGAATACCGGAAAGCACTCGATGTGCCTATCTCCCAACTGGAGACGGACCGGATTGTAAAAGAAATCCTGGATCGACCGGAGAACTTCGACAACATTTACCGGCTGACGTCGGACGATAAATTATTGGTGTCCTGGCGGGCCTTATGGATATGCGACAAACTGTGCAGGCAGAAGCCGGAGTGGCTGATCCCTTTCAGGGAAGAGCTGACCGGAAGGTTGATGTCCTGCGGGCACGATGGCTCGAAACGACTGCTTCTTTCCATACTCTACCATGCACCCGCAACGAAGGTGCCTTCCGTGGCTCTGCTCAACTTCTGCCTGGACGCCATGCTGTCGCCCCAAGAGAGTATCGGCGTGCAATCGCTCGCCATCCGAATGGCTTACCGCCTGTGCGAGCCCGAGCCGGAGTTGCTGTATGAGTTGCGTACCATACTGGAGAGTACAGAGACGGAAATGTATTCGACCGCCGTAAAATCGGCTGTACGGAACACATTGAAGAAGATTAACCAGAAGAATAAAAAGAAAAAATAAAATGTTTTCAGATGAATTAGAAAAGATTTCCTGGGAAGAGACGACTAAAGCCATCTATTCCAAAACTGACGCTGATGTGCGCCGCGCATTGTCGAAGGAACACTGCGATGTAAATGATTTTATGGCATTGATTTCGCCGGCTGCCGCTCCATATCTGGAGACGATGGCACGTCTCAGCCGGAAGTATACGATGGAACGCTTCGGAAAAACAATCTCGATGTTCGTGCCTCTCTATATTACAAATTCTTGTACAAACTCGTGTGTATACTGCGGCTTTAACCACAACAACCCGATGAAGCGTACCATCCTTACGGAAGAAGAGATGGTGAACGAGTACAAGGCGATCAAAAAGCTGGCCCCCTTTGAGAATCTGTTGCTGGTGACAGGCGAGAATCCTGCCAAAGCCGGAGTGGACTACATCGAACGTGCCCTCTTGCTGGCAAAGCCCTACTTTGCTAACCTTCAGATTGAAGTAATGCCACTTAAAGCAGAAGAATATGAACGACTTACACATGCAGGTCTGAACGGGGTCATCTGCTTTCAGGAGACGTATAACAAAGCCAATTACAACATCTACCACCCCCGCGGCATGAAGTCTAAATTCGAATGGAGGGTCAACGGATTCGACCGCATGGGACAGGCCGGAGTACACAAGATAGGAATGGGCGTACTGATCGGACTGGAGGAATGGAGAACGGATATCACCATGATGGCCTATCATCTCCGCTACTTGCAGAAGCATTATTGGAAAACGAAATATAGTGTCAACTTCCCCCGCATGCGCCCGTCGGAAAACGGAGGCTTCCAGCCCAATGTGGTGATGAACGACCGTGAGTTGGCACAAGTGACTTTTGCGATGCGCATCTTCGACCATGATGTAGACATCTCCTACTCTACCCGCGAAAGCGCAGCCTTCCGTAACCACATGGCTACGCTCGGAGTGACCACCATGAGTGCAGAAAGCAAAACGGAACCGGGAGGATACTTTACCTATCCGCAAGCACTGGAACAGTTTCACGTAAGCGACGAGCGGAAAGCCGTGGAGGTGGATGCAGCACTACGGTCGCTGGGGCGGATACCGGTATACAAAGACTGGGACACGGCGCTGACGCTACCCCAATGCTGATAACTGAAATAAAAGGGAATTTATGGAAAGATACAGCAGACAAACCATGCTTCCGGAAATAGGAGAAGTAGGACAGCTAAAGCTAAAAGCTGCCAAAGTACTGATTGTAGGCGTGGGAGGACTCGGTTCTCCCATCGCCCTCTATCTGGCCGGCGCTGGAGTGGGTACCATCGGGTTGGCAGATGACGACGAAGTGAGCCTCAGCAATCTGCAGAGGCAGATACTCTACACGGAGGAGGAAGTGGGCGACCTGAAGGCTATCTGTGCCTCCATGCGGATCAGCGCCCTCAACAGGGAGATAAAAGTGAATGCCTGTCCGGGAAGGCTAAGTAAAGAAAATGCACGTGATCTGATAGGCCAGTATGACATCATCGTGGACGGTTGCGATAACTTTGCAACACGGTATCTACTCAGCGATGTCTGTTCGGAGCTCGGGAAACCGTATGTATACGGTGCTATCTGCGGATTTGAAGGACAGGTGTCCGTCTTCAACTACGGAGAAGGAACTCAACGGAAAACTTATCGTGACCTCTACCCGGACGAAGAAGGAATGTTACACATGCCTCCTCCTCCCAAGGGGGTGGTCGGAGTGACACCGGCAGTAACGGGCAGTGTGGAAGCATGCGAAGTTCTCAAAATCATTTGTGGATTCGGAGAGGTCCTGGCAGGCAAACTATGGACAATTGACTTGCGGACATTGCAATCTAACATATTTTCACTATAAAGGTTGGTTTCTGAGTAAGTTAATTAGTAACTTTGCTAAACTTAACAGTTTAACAAAAGAAATGAAACTTATCGTAGTAACGACGCCTACTTTCTTTGTAGAAGAAGATAAGATTATCACTGCTCTTTTTGAAGAGGGACTGGATATTCTGCATCTCAGAAAACCGGAAACACCGGCTATGTATTCAGAGCGCCTGTTGACACTGATTCCGGAGAAATACCACAAACGGATTGTCACGCACGAACACTTCTATCTGAAAGAAGAATTCAACTTGATGGGAATTCATCTGAATGCACGAAATCCCAAAGAACCGCATGACTATTCGGGACATATCAGTTGTTCGTGTCACTCGGTGGAGGAAGTGAAGAATAAAAAGCACTTTTATGATTATGTATTCATGAGCCCGGTTTATGACAGTATCTCGAAAGAGGGATATAACTCACCCTATACAGCCGAAGAACTGCGCCTGGCAGCCAAAGACAAGATCATTGACAACAAGGTGATGGCTTTGGGAGGTATTACGCCGGATAACATACTGGAAGTGAAAGATTTCGGATTCGGAGGTGCAGTAGTTTTAGGAGATTTATGGGGCAAATTCGACGCTTGCTCCGACCAGGATTACCTGGCAGTGATAGAACACTTCAAGAAGCTGAAAAGAATGGCGGACTGAACGAAACGACAACAGACAAAATAAAATAGGGTGATTCTCCTTGCGGAGATCACCCTATTTCGTTGAAACCTATTTGATTAAAATTCGTAATGGAATCCGAATGTAAGGTCTTCACTGCTTGCGCTAAAGCCAAAACCGTTACCCATGTAGTCGTCCTTATATCCCAGGAAGCCACATTTGGCAACCAGGCTGAAATGCTGGTTCAACTTGATAGCGATACCCGGTTTCAGACCGATCTCGAAACCGTTTACAGCATCACCGCCATCTTTCACCTTAGTGGTAGCAAAACCAAATCCGCCGTCGACAAACAGACGTACGATCTTGTTTTCATAATAAGAAAAACGTGCGTAAGGAGCAATGGCAAATGTGTTTGTCGAGATATGCTCCTTGTATTCATGGTTGAACTGAAGCTCAACGCCCAATGCCCATTGTTCGCTCAGGTTGTATCCGATCTCCGGAGCCAGTTTAAAGGAAGTGGTATTGGCATCATCATTACGCCACAAACCTACGGTACCTCCCATGTAAAGGTCTTGTGCCTTAACAGATAAAGTTGCAATAGCAACAAATAAAAACAATACAATCTTTTTCATCTTCTTAGTAGTTTTAATTAAATACACCTATTTTGAAAACAAACAAAAGAATAATTTCACTTTTGTTTCGGGGCGCAAAAGTATATCATATTCATTAATTAAACAACTATTTCGATCATTATTCACCGGAGAGCAAAATGAAAAAAGCCGCTTGTAATTGATTTACAGCGGCTTTTCTATTTAAATATTTACCGGTTTCCCTCAGAACTTATAACCTACGCTAATAGAAAGATTCAGATTCTTACCATTTACGTTGTCCATGACATCGACAAACCCGAACTGACCGTCAAGCCCTGCGATAATCTTGCCAAACTCCGCGGCAACACCGATACCAAGACCTACATCGCCACGTTTCAGCAGACCGTCGTCACCAAAGGTATCGACTTCCAAGCGCCCTTTGCCCAGATCTACTTTGGAATTACCCGCGATGCCGCAAGCAAAATAAGGACCTGCACTCAACACGATATTAGTATTATCGGCTACTTTGAAACGCGCAGCAGCCATAACCGGCAGTTCCAGATAAACAGCATTCACACTCAGTTCGTCCTTCTTGGCACCTTTGGAAGATACAAACAAAGAGGGTTGCAACGACCAGATTTCATTAAATCCATACTCCATGCCACCGCCTATCTTGAATCCTACTTTGGCATTCATGTCAAAATCACCGGTAAAGTTACTGATATTCATTCCCACCTTGGCATTCCAGCTCACTTGAGAAAAGCCCACAACCGAAACGAGGGCAAACAATACAAACACAAGATTTCTTTTCATAATTCTGTAATTTTAGTTTGTTAAAAATATAATAAGTAAGGTTTCATAAGATAAAGGAAATATTTTTATTTGAATTATACAAATATTTACTCTACATTTTAGGTTTCCGCCGGCTTTTCTCTCCTGTAGGCTCTGTCTGCACCATACAGATATATACAAAAAGGCGAGGCTACCCTCTTGGAGTAGCCTCGCACAAACCAGTTAATCTAAAGTTATTCTTCGATGGCTGCCTGCGCCGCTGCCAGACGTGCGATAGGCACACGGAACGGAGAACAGCTAACGTAATTCAAACCTACTTTATGGCAGAACTTAACAGATGAAGGCTCACCGCCATGTTCACCACAGATACCGCACTTCAGGTCCGGACGGATGGCACGGCCTTTTTCGGTTGCCATACGTACCAACTGGCCTACACCATTTTGGTCGAGTACCTGGAACGGATCTACTTTCAGAATCTTCTTCTCCAGATAAACCGGAAGGAAAGAAGCTATATCGTCACGAGAGTAACCGAAAGTCATCTGAGTCAAGTCGTTGGTTCCGAACGAGAAGAACTCGGCAGACGAAGCGATACGGTCGGCAGTCAGAGCCGCACGGGGAATTTCGATCATGGTTCCGACTTTGAAGTCGATGCGGTCTCCCACCTCTTCAAAGAGCTTGTCTGCTTCGGCACGAATCACACTTTCCTGCTGTTGGAACTCGTAAAGAATACCTGTCAGCGGCACCATAATTTCGGGATGTGTCTCTATTCCTTCTTTCTTCAGTTCAAGAGCGGCACCCAGAATGGCACGAGTCTGCATCTGTGTGATTTCGGGATACGTATTTCCCAAACGGCAACCACGGTGACCCAACATCGGGTTGTGTTCGCAGAGCGATTCGACACGCTGCTGGATATATTGCAGGCTTACTCCCATTGTATCGGCCATCTCCTGCTGTCCTTTCAGATCGTGAGGAACAAATTCATGCAAAGGAGGATCGAGCAGACGTACAGTCACCGGACAACCGGCCATTGCCTTGAAGATTCCCTTGAAGTCGGCTTGCTGATATGGCAAGATCTTGGCAAGAGCTTTGCGGCGTCCCTCAGCATTTTCTGCCAGAATCATCTCACGCATGGCTTTGATCTTTTCACCTTCGAAGAACATGTGTTCCGTACGGCAAAGACCGATACCTACCGCACCGAAATTACGGGCAACTTCGGCATCATGCGGAGTGTCGGCATTGGTACGAACCTGCAGACGGGTATATTTATCAGCCAACTTCATCAGATCGGCAAAGTCGCCTGACAGTTCGGCTGCTTTCGTTTCTACTTTACCCTGATAAACCTCACCGGTACTACCGTTCAAGGAGATGAAATCTCCCTCTTTCAGCAATACACCATCCACTTCCACTGTACGGGCCTTGTAGTCGATATTCAATGCACCGGCTCCCGAAACACAGCATTTACCCATACCACGGGCAACCACGGCTGCATGTGAGGTCATACCTCCACGGGCGGTCAGGATACCTTCGGCAACTGCCATACCGGCCAAATCTTCGGGTGAAGTCTCGATACGAACCATCACAACGCGTTTTCCGGCAGCATGCCATTCGGCTGCATCGTCAGCAAAGAATACGATCTGACCGGTAGCAGCACCCGGAGAAGCCGGCAAACCGCGAGTCAGCACTTTAGCCTGTTTCAAAGCAGACTTATCGAATACCGGGTGAAGTAATTCATCCAGTTTATTGGGTTCTACACGCATCAGCGCGGTCTTTTCGTCAATCATGCCCTGGCGGAACAGATCCATGGCGATTTTTACCATGGCAGCACCGGTACGTTTACCGTTACGTGTCTGAAGGAACCAAAGTTTGCCTTCCTGAACGGTGAACTCCATATCCTGCATGTCTTTGTAGTGATTTTCAAGCTTGGTCTGCAATTCATCCAACTGCTTGTAGATCTCCGGCATAGCCTCTTCCATAGAAGGATATTTTGATGCACGTTCCTCTTCGCTCACACCGGCAAGCTGAGCCCAACGCTGGGAACCGATCTTAGTGATCTGCTGCGGAGTACGGATACCCGCAACCACGTCTTCACCTTGTGCATTGATCAGATATTCACCATTGAAGAGGTCCTCGCCCGTAGCGGCATCACGGGAGAAGCATACACCTGTAGCGGAAGTATCGCCCATGTTACCGAACACCATTGCCTGAACACTTACGGCAGTACCCCATTCATCGGGAATTCCTTCCATCTTACGGTACAGGATGGCACGTTCGTTCATCCATGAATTGAACACAGCGCAGATAGCTCCCCAAAGCTGTTCGTATGCACAAGTCGGGAAGTCCTTGCCTGTTTGTGCCTTTACGGCAGCTTTAAATTTCTTCACGAGTTCCTTGAGATCTTCCACCTCGAGCTCGTTGTCCAGCTTCACGCCTTTGGCATGTTTCACTTCTTCAATGATTGCCTCAAACGGATCCTGGTCTTCTTTGTTAACAGGTTTCATACCCAATACTACGTCACCGTACATCTGTACGAAACGGCGGTAAGAATCCCATGCAAAACGAGCGTTTCCGGTCTTACGGGTCAGACCTTCAACCACTTCATCATTCAAACCCAGATTCAGGATCGTATCCATCATACCCGGCATGGATGCACGTGCACCCGAACGCACAGAAACCAGCAACGGATTCTCTACGTCACCAAATTTTGAACGCATCAGGTTCTCAATATTTGCAATAGCTTTTTCTACTTCTTCTTTCAGGAGAGATACGACCTTTTCCTGTCCCATCTCGTAATATTCGGTACAAACGTCAGTTGTAATTGTGAAGCCCGGAGGTACGGGGACACCGATCAGATTCATTTCGGCAAGGTTCGCACCTTTGCCCCCAAGTAAGTTTCGCATACCGGCCTTTCCTTCTGCCAGTCCATTACCAAAGGTATAAACTCTTTTTTTGTCCATAATACGATTTTAAAGTTATTAGTTGTGATTCTTTTCTGTTCGCAAATCTAAGGATATTTCGCAAACCAGAAAACTTTTATATGAAAAACTTTCTATCAAAATGCAATTTCGACATTGCAATCTGCATTATTTCACTTCATATAGAGAAATACGAAAAAAAATACCTACTTTTGCGAAAGATTTTATTAATATGGCGTAGAATGGTGATTTAATAGATTCACGCTTTATACTCAAAGAAATCATTTTAATATAATTCAAGTAGTACTGTGGCTAGAAAGAAAAAAGAACTTCCTCTGCTGGAGAAGGTGACAATAACGGATGTGGCTGCCGAAGGAAAAGCCATCGCAAAAGTAGATGACCTGGTCGTTTTTGTACCTTACGTAGTGCCGGGCGACGTGGTAGATTTGCAAGTAAAAAGAAAAAAGAATAAATACGCCGAAGCTGAAGCGGTGAAGTTTCACGAACTCTCACCGGTACGTGCCGTTCCTTTTTGCCAGCACTATGGCGTATGCGGCGGGTGTAAATGGCAGGTATTGCCCTACGCAGAACAAATCAAATACAAACAGAAACAGGTGGAAGACAACCTCCGCCGTATCGGAAAGATCGAATTGCCGGAAATCTCTCCTATCCTGGGATCTGCTAAAACAGAGTTTTACCGGAACAAACTGGAGTTCACCTTCTCGAACAAACGCTGGCTGACAGCGGAAGAAGTGAAACAGGACGTCAAATATGACCAGATGAACGCGGTGGGATTCCACATTCCGGGAGCATTCGACAAGGTGCTCGCCATCGAAAAGTGCTGGTTGCAGGATGATATCTCTAACCGTATCCGCAATACGATCCGCGATTACGCCTACGAGCACAACTACTCTTTCATCAATCTCCGTTCGCAGGAAGGAATGCTCCGCAACATGATTGTACGTACCTCGAGTACCGGCGAACTGATGGTGATTCTGATTTGCAAGATAACGGAAGAGCATGAAATGGATCTCTTCAAGCAGTTATTGCAATATGTTGCCGACCAATTCCCGGAAATAACCTCTCTCCTATACATTATTAATAATAAATGTAACGACACGATCAATGACCTCGATGTACACGTATTCCGTGGCAATGATCACATCTTCGAGGAGATGGAGGGACTTCGTTTCAAGGTGGGACCGAAATCGTTCTATCAGACCAACTCGGAACAGGCATACAATCTTTATAAGGTGGCACGCGACTTTGCCGGACTGACAGGTGACGAACTGGTATATGACCTCTATACGGGTACCGGAACCATCGCCAACTTTGTGTCACGCCAGGCACGAAAAGTGATCGGCATCGAATATGTTCCCGAAGCCATAGAAGATGCAAAAGTGAATGCCGAGATCAATGGAATAGAGAACACCCTGTTCTTTGCCGGAGACATGAAGGATATCCTGACACAGGATTTCATCAATCAGTACGGGCGTCCGGATGTAATCATCACCGACCCTCCCCGGGCGGGAATGCATCAGGATGTGGTAGACGTAATCTTATTTGCCGAACCCAAACGGATCGTATATGTTAGTTGTAATCCGGCTACACAAGCGCGTGACCTCCAGTTGCTGGATGTCAAATATCGTGTGAAAGCAGTGCAACCGGTAGATATGTTCCCCCACACCCATCACGTGGAAAACGTAGTGCTGCTTGAACTTAAATAAAAAAATGAATATGAAGAGAATCAAACGAACTCCGGCCGAGAAGGCCCGTGCACAATATACCGGCTATCTGGTGAAAGAACCGATGGAATTAATGGATTTCCTTGCGGCCAAAATGCCCGATGCCAGCCGTACCAAGCTAAAGTCTCTGTTGAGCAAACGAATCGTGCTGGTTGACAATGTGATCACAACACAATTCAACTTTCCTCTGCAACCGGGCATGAAGGTGCTTATCAGCAAGGACAAGAACAAGAAAGAATTCCGCCATCCGCTACTGAAGATAGTCTACGAGGACGCCTATATCATCGTAGTGGAGAAAAAGGAAGGATTGCTTTCCGTTGGCACAGAGCGGCAGAAAGAACGTACTGCCCAGCATATTTTAAGCGAATATGTAGGTCGTTCGGGACGCGGAAACCGCATCTACGTGGTTCATCGCCTGGACCGGGATACTTCGGGATTAATGATGTTTGCCAAAGACGAAAAGACACAATACACGTTGCGTGACCATTGGCACGACATCGTGACGGACCGTCGCTATGTAGCGGTGGTTACCGGCGAGATGGAGAAAGACAGCGACACGGTAGTGTCCTGGCTGACAGACCGTACCTTGTACGTCAGCTCAAGCAGCTATGATGATGGCGGTTCCAAATCGATCACCCACTATCGCACCATCAAACGTGCCAATGGCTACTCGCTGGTAGAATTGCGATTGGAAACCGGACGTAAGAATCAGATACGTGTACACATGCAGGATCTGGGGCATCCTCTGATCGGAGACGGACGTTATGGGATAGACGGTGGGCCCAATCCTCTCGGGCGCCTGGCTTTGCATGCTTTCAAACTTTGTTTCTATCATCCGGTGACAGATCAGCTAATGGAGTTTGAAACCCCTTACCCTCCTACATTCAAGAAGCTATTTCTGAAGAAATAATATAAATAGGGATGTATCAAAACTCGTATTTACCACAGATTACACAGATTTACACAGATAAATAGTATTGGTTATCAGTAAATTAAAAATCGTTCTGTGCAAATCTGTGTAATCTGTGGTGAATTATGAAACACCTTCATTTAATATTTGCCGGATATAAGTTTATTCCATTCTTAATTCAAAGTTAAATCCCCGGGCATCGTCCGAAAGATAAAAGGCACCGGTTATCCGATCTCCGTATATCCTTACGTCGTCCATATAAGAGATACCGTTCTTACCGTAATTCAATACTAAATTACGATTATAAGAATCTTCCCAATACCACTGAAAGCGAAACTGATCATACAAAAGACCGTCTGAAGCATAGAACTGGGTCTCCACTCCAAAACCGTCGTTCCCGAACTCAAAGGTACTGAACAGGGGTTCACCATTATGAGCATTCATCCCTACATCGCCGGTCCATGCCCGCCCGGTAATGACATATTCAATCTCTCCCTGATCGTCCTCGCAAGACGCGAACCCGACAGCGAGCATCAGTATCAGTAAAATCTTCCAATAGCCTTTCATTTCTTCCTATCTCCTTCTCTAATTAGTTTCTGTTATATTTTGAATCGACAAATACAACTACCTTTCCGTTCAGCTTCCCGGACATATTATGCTCACGTACCCACACGTTATCGAAATAAGTCACCCCGTTCACTCCATAGTCAAAAACAATACCTTCCATCGTATCGTCTATCCACGACCAGGTCAGATTATTGGTCTCCGTGCGGTAAGGCTGACTTTCATTTACATGATAATAGGCATAAGTCTCTGCCAGCCGGCCGTTATCATCAAACTTCAATGTATGCCGAACCCACTCGTCTACATCATTCTTCTCCGAATCATTCACCCAGGTTTTGCCACAGAGCTTTGCATTGCTATTTCGTAGATAATCATCTGAATAATACTTGTCACCACAAGAGCTTAGGCCTACTATAGCTACCAATAAGAATAGCGTTTTCATAAAATTCAATGTCTTCATAAGTGTCATTTGTCATTAAATTAATAATACACGGACAAATATAAGGATTGTTTTCTAATAAAAAGGAAATAGGATAAATAAAAACATTTCAGACAAACAAAAACCATACGATGTGCATCGAAAGTATTCCATGTGGCTTACTGTGAATTTCAAAAAGTAACTTTAAAAAAGAAATTGACTACAGATTGCTTTATTTACAGATAAATTGCTAACTCTATTCAGATACAAAAGTTATCGGATAGAACTTTTATTTAAAGCAAAATGAATAAAAAGAGAAATAACATGCAGTTTCAGTGCTGTCTGAAGATAAATATGCAAAAACACTCGGACGTTTATTAATATCGTTTAGGTCTTTTGTTAACTTCCTCCAAGTCTTTTATTAACTTCGTTCAAGTCTTTTGTCAACTTCGTCCAAGTCTTTTGTTAACTCCATGACAAGAGAAGAGATATATGGCTGCATAAAAGCACTTTTCCCATTTATTGGTACTAAGAGAAGCAACCGAAAGAAGATGGCAGATACATGCAAAATCGTTAAAACAGACAGCACTATAATATAAGCAGAAACGATAAACGATCCATATCACAAAAAAAACGTATAATCGGCATCATCTTGAATCGCCCTAATGCTCCTATTTAGCGTTTTTTTCCGCAAGAGTGGATACGGAGCTTAAAGAATCAAATCTGAGCAGCATTAAAATACAAAATGACAAAATGACTAATTAGCCTTTATTACTTTTCCTCACCTCTGGTTCCCCGAAATTATCTTTCCTAAAATACCGCATTCCCCTTTTTATTCCCTACATTTGTACTACGAATAAAAAATCAAGATAGTAAAATGAAAAAATTTATCAAAGGAGTCCGGTTTACTCCTTCCAATTATCCGGATGAAATAGAAGATAAAATACAGAAATACAGAAAACAAGGTTATAAACTTCCTCCACGCAAGGTATTGCGCACACCGGAACAAATTGAAGGTATCCGTGAAAGTGCAAAGATCAACACAGCTCTGCTGAACCACATTGCAGAAAATATTCGTGAAGGAATGTCCACCGAAGAGATCGATCGTTTGGTCTACGATTTCACCACATCCCATGGGGCTATTCCGGCTCCTCTAAACTATGAAGGATTTCCCAAAAGCGTCTGCACCAGCATCAACGATGTAGTGTGCCACGGAATCCCCAGTTCAACCGAAATTCTAAAAAGCGGAGATATTATCAACGTAGATGTTTCTACCATTTACAATGGTTATTTCTCTGACGCATCACGCATGTTTATGATCGGCGAAGTCAGCCCTGAAAAACAGAGATTGGTACAGGTCACTAAAGAATGTATGGAAATCGGCATAGCTGCCGCACAGCCTTGGGCCCGTTTAGGTGACGTAGGTGCGGCTATTCAGGAACATGCCGAAAAGAACGGTTATAGTGTGGTACGCGACTTATGCGGACATGGAGTGGGAATCAAATTCCATGAGGAACCCGACGTAGAGCACTTCGGACGCCGCGGTACCGGTATGTTGATTCTTCCGGGAATGACTTTTACCATCGAACCGATGATCAACATGGGAACGTATGAGGTCTTTGTCGACTCTGCTGATGACTGGACAGTCTGCACAGACGACGGATTGCCGTCTGCACAATGGGAAAATATGATTCTGATTAATGAAACCGGAAACGAAATACTGACTTATTAAATGGAACTGACTCTCCTCTTGATTATTGCAGCCTTACTGGTTGCACTGCTCGCATTGACACTTACCCGCAACAATCGCGCACAAAGCGAAGAGATGCAACGGGCATTGCGCCAACAAATGCAGGAAAACCGGGAAGAGTTGAATCGCAGTATTCGCGAGTTACGCATGGAAATGACGCAAACCCTGAATCAGGGTTTGCAACAGCTGCAAGATGCCATGCATAAGAACATGATGACCACCGGAGAACTGCAACGCCAAAAGTTCGACGCAATGGCACGCCAGCAGGAAACGCTGATACAGTCCACCGAGAAGCGTCTGGACGACATGCGCGTGATGGTTGAAGAGAAATTACAAAAGACTCTCAACGAACGCATCGGACAATCTTTCGAGATAGTCCGTTCGCAACTTGAAAATGTGCAAAAGGGCCTGGGCGAAATGAAGTCGCTCGCACAAGACGTAGGCGGTCTCAAGAAGGTTCTGAGTAACGTGAAAATGCGCGGAACGTTCGGTGAGGTCCAGCTAGGCGCACTTCTGGAACAGATGATGAGTCCGGAACAGTATGAAGCGAATGTCAAGACCAAGAAAAGCGGAACCGAATTTGTGGAGTTCGCCATCAAACTTCCGGGAAAAGATGATGCCAACAGCACTGTTTATCTGCCAATCGACGCCAAATTCCCCAAAGATGTTTACGAACAATACTACGATGCTTTCGAAGCCGGAGATGCCGCATTGATGGAATCGTGCGGACGCCAACTGGAGACAACCATCAAAAAAATGGCGAAGGATATCCACGACAAGTATGTCGATCCTCCGTTTACAACGGACTTCGCTATCTTATTTCTCCCCTTCGAAAGCATCTATGCAGAAGTGATCCGCCGGACAAGCTTAGTTGAAACACTACAAAAGGATTACAAGATTGTAGTAACCGGACCGACTACTTTGGGAGCTATCCTGAACAGTTTGCAAATGGGATTCCGGACACTCGCCATACAGAAACGCACAGGAGAGGTATGGACCGTACTGGGAGCTGTAAAAACCGAATTCGGAAAATTCGGAGGACTGCTTGAGAAGGTCCAGAAGAATCTGCAAAGCGCAGGTGACCAGTTGGAAGAAGTGATGGGAAAACGTACGCGCGCCATCGAACGCAAACTCCGTCAGGTCGAAGAACTCCCTCACGAGGAAAGCCGGAGAATATTACCGATAGACGATGGCGGAGAAGATGACTGACCGATAAAAACAAAGAAGTATACAGCCATGGAAATAACACTTAAAAATCAGTTCATTACTTTGTGGAATACTTATTTTCCACAAGCCGGACTTCCGATAACATTCCAATACTCGGCAGATACACAAAATCTCCCGATAGTGGAAGCTCCGAAAGGACATCGGTGCATCATTGCACAGTTGACCCAGGTACAGCGTGGAAAAACTCTCTGCATGCAGGCGGATTCTGTGGGATGCCGGGGTGGAAAACGGTACACAAACTTCACGGACAAGATGTTTCCCGGATTCGAATGTTTCCTTTCACACAATGAACAGGGCGAGGGAGAACGATACAAGCAGACTCCGGAGCTGGCAGCTGCCGCTCTGGCACAGTTGCCTGTACTTCCTGTCAAGGGAGAAAACCTGATCTTCAAACGTTGGGATAAGCTGGAAGCGGAAGACATGCCGGAAGTTGTTATCTTTTTTGTATCTGCCGACATCCTCTCCGGTCTGTTCACATTGGCTTGTTTTGACAATGTAGCTCCTGATGCAGTGATCGCTCCCTTTGGTGCAGGCTGTGCTTCTATTATCTATCATCCATACCGGGAACAACTGGACGGAACCAATCGGGCGGTATTGGGATCATTCGACCCTTCTGCACGCAAATGTATGAAACCCGATCTCTTGTCTTTTGCCATTCCGTTTAACAAGTTCAAGAGTATGGTGTCACAAATGGAAGAAAGTTTCCTAAAGACAGCAACGTGGGATGTAATCAAAAAGAGAATGGGTTCGTCATAATGCTCCGGAAGTTCGCGGACAAACATCGCACCTTCCTTCCAGAATATCGCATGATTTCTATTAAAAGGTTCGGGATACCGCAAAGACAATAAATCATTCAGAACAAACAACTAACACTATTAGTTATTCAACTAACAGCATAAATTATTTACCTAATTTTAGCAGGAGATTAGAAAACGGACCTTATTACAGGTGAAAGTTATCTTCTTTTGGGCAAGACCCAATGCAAAACCAGGTATCCCAAGATACCCGCCATTACCGTACCGGATAAAACACCGAGTTTGGCCTGGTTCAATAATACAGGATGGGCGGAGCCGAACGAAAGATTGGCGATGAAAAGCGATACCGTAAAGCCTATTCCACCCAGTAACGCCACTCCGGATATATTCTTCCAGTTCATCCCCAAAGGCATCGGAGTAAGACCGCTTTTGACAGCCAGCCAGGTAAAAGAATAAATCCCCAGAAATTTGCCTGCCAATAATCCCAAAGCAACCGCAAGGGTAACCCCGCCAATAACTTCACCTTCGCCACTAAACATAACACCTGCATTGACAAAAGCGAACAACGGAAGGACAAGATAATTCACTGCACCATGCAGGTTATCCTCAAGCGACTGAAGGGGACTGATGACACGGTCGGAAGCCGACTCAACCTCTTTCAGCTTGGCTATCTGTTGATTGGTCAGTACGATGTTGTTTGCTCCCATTTCGGGGAATGTACTGATAATGCGCCGGATACGCTCAATATATGTACCGACGTTCAACTGTGGTTTGGCCGGAATGACAAAGGCCAGAATAACACCGGAAATCGTACTATGGATACCCGATTGCAGGAAAAGATACCAGATAACCACACCGACAACTAAAAAGAAAATCTTATTGGTAGCTCCCTTCTTACCTATAAAATATAACAGAACGTAAAGCAGCGCCGCCCATAACAAATATTCATAAGCTACGTGTGAACTGTAGAAAATGGCAATCACCAATATACCGCCTATATCATCGACTACCGCAAACGCTGTAAGGAAGATTTTCAGACTCAACGGAACACGCTTGCCCAACAGGCTGAGCACTCCCAAAGAAAAGGCAATATCGGTTGCCATAGGGATAGCCAGTCCTTGCTCGCCTTCAGTGCCCGGAGCACAAACCATGGAATAGATGACAACAGGCACTACCATTCCGCCACATGCGGCAATGAATGGCAGTGCAGCTTTACGGAACGAGGAAAGCTCGCCTACCAGTAACTCTCGCTTAATCTCCAGTCCGACCATTAAGAAGAAAATCGTCATCAGACCGTCATTAATGAACTCAATCATCGTCAGATTGTGTCCCGCATGCGAAAGTAAATTAAAGCCTCCGATGCGAAAATGAAGTTCATGCGACAAAAACTCCTGATACACCGATGCTGCCGGAGAGTTAGCGATTACCGCAGCAGCAATCGCTGTGACAAACAATAGAATACTCGCCGTAATATTCATCGACGAGAAATCCTTCATCGAACGTAAAACTGTCATAATAGGTATATATAATATTAGATTTAAGCAATTCTATGACACGGCTAAGTTGTATAGCTTCGCAATGCCAACTTCTTCACCCATAGTACAAAGATACCGGTCAGAATCAAATTCAATACAATGGTCAGCACTGAAATAACCAATGCAGGACCACCCAAGTTGTATCCGAGGGCAATAAAGATGACTCCGGCTCCTACTTCACCACGGGTAAACATACCGATAGAAAGCGCCAGGCGTTCGCTGAACTTCCTATCCCGGTAAAAGAACACAGGAAACAGCTTACCGATATTTGAAAGCAGTGAAACAATCAATACGTGAAGTGCTATCATTCCCCACGACATCATTTCCTGCGAACCTGTCACCGAATGGGTTCCGGCATGTGTCTCGGCAAAGTTCACCCCAATGAAATGCGGCATGCTCATACCTACCAAGAACATAAACAGGAACGAAACCCCTGTTGAAACTTTATGCTCGACAGGAGTATCTATTTCTTTGTGTTTCATGATCATACCCAGCACAAAAGCCGGCAACAACACCTCGATGTGAATACTCCCCTCTTCGCCATAGAGCTGCTTGCTAAAATAGTAAACGGCTTGGGTAGCAACAAATACAAGCACCGAATAGCCCATTATCGCTTTCCAGTCCTGACGCCAGTTATACCTTCCCAACTGTTTCCAACCCAATGAAAGCAATAAGAAGACAATAAAGACAACCACGATCAGCTGCCAGCGCAAACCAATCATCATTATCTGCAGGGGAATCATTAACAAAATGGTATCGAGGTCATCAAAAATTGCCAGGACCTGAATCTTTTTATAAATCCAACTTGATTTAAGTCCGATGGCGGCGAGCATCGTGAAAAGAATACCGGCCGATGTAGGAGCTGCGAAACGGCTTAACAGCAGATTCTCTTTCCAAGCCTCCCAACTGTTCCAGAATTCTGGCGGCAAAAGCACAAATACATAATAGATAGCAATCAGAAACCAAGGCATGGCGGCAGTAGCCATTGCAATGAAGTAGTCTCCGGCATAACTTCTCCAACGGGTCTTATCAACTTCAAACTCACGCCCTACGTTAATCATAATAAAACTCAGGCAGATGTAAAGAAGAATGTTAGATACAATTTTTACGGTAGCATATCCTTCACCTGCCAATAACGGCAAGTATTGTGATAGCAAAAGGCCAATAATCAAAAAGGCCGAAAAAGACAGAACTTTTCTCATTTTTATTGTTTATCGTTGTTTTAAAGGCAATTGCCAGGGAAAGCTCTGCGGACAGATGACAATTGCCTGGTATATTAGAAACTGGCTGCAACAAAATTTGTTCAGAAAGATTCCTGTTTTTTTATTACGTTGCAGCCTTTATTTCCTAATCCAGTTTAAGCACGGCAAGGAATGCCTTCTGCGGCACTTCCACATTACCGATCTGCTTCATACGTTTTTTTCCTTTTTTCTGCTTCTCAAGCAGCTTACGTTTACGGCTGATATCACCTCCGTAACATTTTGCCGTAACGTCTTTACGCACCGCTTTGATCGTTTCACGAGCTATAATCTTAGCACCGATAGCGGCCTGAATAGCTATTTCAAACTGTTGTCTCGGAATGAGTTCTTTCAACTTCTCACACATCCGACGCCCCATATCGTAAGCATTATCGAAGTGAGTCAGGGTAGAAAGCGCATCAACCGATTCACCGTTTAACAAAATATCCAGTTTCACCAATTTGGACGGACGGAAACCATCCGGATGATAATCGAACGAAGCATAACCTTTCGAAATACTCTTCAGTCTGTCGTAGAAGTCGATCACAATTTCACCCAACGGCATATTATAGAACAACTCGACGCGGTTTCCCGAGATATATTCCTGCTTCAACAATTCGCCCCGCTTACCGAGACAAAGCGTCATGATAGGTCCGATATAATCGGTCGTTGTTATAATAGAAGCTTTGATATAAGGCTCTTCTATATGGTCGATCATAGTCGGATCGGGCATACCGCCGGGGTTATGCACCTCCGTCATATTACCTTGTTTGTCGTAAATATGATAAGATACGTTAGGAACTGTGGTGATGACATTCATATCGAACTCACGATCCAGACGCTCCTGTACAATTTCCATGTGAAGCAATCCCAGGAAGCCACAACGGAAACCGAAGCCTAAGGCCAACGATGATTCCGGTTGGAACGTCAGTGAGGCATCATTCAGCTGCAACTTCTCAAGTGAAGCTCGCAGATCTTCAAATTCTTCGGCTTCGATGGGATAAACTCCGGCAAACACCATCGGTTTCACCTCTTCGAATCCCGCAATCGCTTTATCGCAAGGGCGGGCTACGTGAGTGATCGTATCTCCCACTTTCACCTCTTTCGAAGTCTTAATTCCCGAAATGATATAGCCTACATCTCCCGTCCGGAGTTCCTTGCGTGGAACCATTTCCATCTTCAACACTCCGATTTCGTCTGCAACATACTCTTTCCCGGTATTGAAGAACTTAACCTTATCACCAGCACGGATGACTCCGTTCGTTATCTTAAAATAAGCGATGATTCCACGGAATGAGTTGAATACGGAGTCGAATATCAAAGCTTGCAACGGCGCACTTTCATCACCTTGAGGATGAGGTATACGCTCGATGACCGCTGCCAGTATCTCTTCCACACCCATACCGGTCTTACCGGACGCACGGATAATTTCATCCCGCTTACATCCCAGCAGCTCTACGATCTCGTCTTCCACCTCTTCGGGCATGGCACTTGCCATGTCGCACTTGTTAATGATCGGAATGATTTCAAGATCGTGCTCAATAGCCATATAAAGATTCGAGATGGTCTGTGCCTGGACTCCTTGCGACGCATCCACAATGAGTAACGCACCTTCGCAGGCAGCTATCGAGCGGGATACTTCGTATGAAAAGTCAACATGCCCCGGAGTATCGATCAGGTTCAGAATATACTTCTCCCCCTTATAAGTGTACTCCATCTGTATGGCATGACTTTTAATCGTAATCCCCCTCTCCTTTTCCAAGTCCATATCATCAAGCATCTGCCCTTCTGTCACCTGAATGGTATTAGTGAACTCCAACAAACGGTCCGCCAATGTTGATTTACCATGGTCAATATGAGCAATGATGCAAAAATTTCTGATTTTATCCATCTGATACTATTATCTTAATTTAATTTGGTGCGCAAATATACACAAATGCCAGAACATAAAAAAATGCGCTGATAACATATCATAATGTATCAACGCATTTTTTTATTGGGGAAGTAATTCACTCCTTAGTTCAATGTAACGAAGAGTTCACCTTCGATTTCCTGAGTAGAGATCTTATCTTCTCTCAACAGCCATCCGAGGCCAAGGAACAAATCTTTATCCACCAATTTAGTTGCTTTCTTAATCTGCTTGGCAGTCAGTCCTTCTGTTCCATTCAGTGCATTCCAGATTTTACCTGCAATTTCACCTGCTTTTTCTTTCAACATTTGCTTTAGAAATTTTAGTTAGACATGAGTTAAAACCCGAACAATTCAGGTTTTATTTCGACTGCAAATATAGTTATAATTATGTTATATAACAGATTATTAGTAACTTTTTTCTCTTTCTTGTAATGAAAACATCAATTTGAAGACTATTTCTTCTCTTTTTCGAGATATTCTGCCCAAATTCTGGCTGCCTCCTCTACCATTTTCGAACAAGGTCTTTTGGCATAATACTGTTCTGTCCGGGCTTCCGGCTCGGACGACACCGGTGCTTTCTTCTTTAAACCAAGCAGTTCGCCACAATTCAACGAACCATTTCGTTTCTTGAATTCGGCCGCAAGCTCTTGCACCAAAGCATAATTGGCAGCCTTTCCCTCACGATCGGCTCCGTCAATTGCCCCCTTCTCCAGTCCGGCAAGTAGAAACATGCCACAGGCAGCGCCACACGTTTCACGCATGCGCCCGATACCTCCGCCAAACGAAGCTGCCATACGCAGCGCCTGCTCTTCAGTAAATCCATACATATCGGCAAATGCAGCTACTACAGACTGCGAACAATTATAGCCGCTCTTGAAAAGCTCAGTAGCACGGCTTATCCTTTCTTCCTTTGTCATTTTATATTTTTTTATTTCTTGCAAAAATATTAAAAAAGTATCTTTGTCGGCAACTAATCAATGATTTTTATGGCAACAACCTTTGACATACAATTGCCACACTATCCACGTGGCTTCCATCTGATCACCTGTGACATCCTTTCTCTCCTTCCGGACCTGCCGGAAAACGGACTGCTGGTTGTGTTCATCAAGCATACCTCAGCAGGCATCACTATCAACGAAAATGCCGATCCGGACGTGCGTCATGACTTCAATACGTTTTTCAACAAACTCGTACCCGACGGTGCCCCTTATTTCGTCCACACCCTTGAAGGCCCGGACGATATGAGCGCACACATTAAGGCTTCACTAATCGGAACCTCAGTCAGTATCCCCATCCGGAATCACCGTCTGAACCTCGGAACCTGGCAAGGGATCTACCTGTGTGAATTCCGGGACGGGGGCGACAAACGCAAACTGAGTATTACCATTTTGGAGTGAATCAGCCGATCTCCAACGCCATCGGACAATGATCGGAGTGAACGGCGTTGTTCAGAATAACGGCTTCTTTCAGCAAGGAGCGTACCGGCTCGCTGACCATACAATAATCGATTCTCCACCCTTTGTTCTTGGCACGCGAATTGAAACGGTAACTCCACCAAGTATACTCTTGCTTTTGAGGATAAAGCGTACGGAAAGAATCAATGAAGCCCGCCGACAGGAAACGGGTCATCCATTCCCGTTCTTCGGGCAAGAAACCACTGTTGGTAGCATTACGAACCGGATCGTGAATATCGATCGGTTCATGGCAAATGTTATAATCCCCACAAAGAATCAGATTGGGACGTGATTTACGCAATTCCGTCACATACTTCTGGAATGCTTCCAGCCAGACCATCTTAAAAGCCTGGCGTTCGTCTCCGCTAGTGCCCGAAGGATGGTAAACGCTCACCACAGACAAATCACCAAAATCCGCACGAATAAAACGCCCTTCGTTATCATATTCTTCAATTCCCATACCATATTCTATGTGATCGGGCTCTACTTTGGTCAAGATGGCTACTCCGCTATATCCTTTTTTCTGTGCCGAATAGAGATATGCTTTATATCCAAGTGCCTCAAAAGCCTCTGCCGGATATTGTTCGGGTTGCAGTTTGGTTTCCTGCAGACAAAGCACATCGGGATTTTCCTCGGCCAACCACTCGGGCAGCCCCTTGTTTACTGCGGCACGAAGTCCGTTCACATTATAAGTTATAATTTTCATCTTTTATATTTTACGAGAACAACAACATTATATTCAACACTGTCACTATCACGGCAATGGTATAAAGCACAAACGTGCTCCATTTACTATTGACATAATCGCCCATCACCTTACGCGAAGAGGTCAGACCGACCTGCAAAAAAACCGTAAACGGCAACTGGATACTCAGCACCATCTGAGAGATGATCAGACCCTTAAACGGATCACCGATAAAGAAAATCAGCAGCAACGCAATGCCCAACGACAGAATAACCCCTACCTGAGAGTGGCTATCCTTAATGTGGTATGATTCGCCAAAGATACCGGCGAAAATAGATCCGGCCGCCATCCCGCTGGTAATCGTAGACGAGATACCCGCCATAAGCAGGGCTAAAGCAAAAACAATAGCCGCATTACTTCCCAACAGGGGTTCGAGCAATGATTTCGCCTGCTGCAGCTCTTCAACCTGAATGCCACTTTTAAAGAAGGTAGCGGCTGCCAACAGAATCATGGCACTGTTGATGGCCCATCCTATAATCATTGAAAAGAGCGTATCAAACAATTCGTACTTCAACACTTTCTTTATGGACGCTGTATCCTGTTTATTGTATTCGTGGCTCTGAATCACCTCCGAATGCAGGAAAAGATTGTGAGGCATCACCACAGCACCCAGCACACTCATAATAATGAGCATGCTCCCCTTAGGTATAGCCGGCGTCACCCACCCTTCTACTGCCATAGGCCAGTCAATATCCACCAAAAAGAGTTCATAGATGAACGACAAGCCGATCACCGATACAAAAGCAATGATGGAGCGCTCTATTTTCTTATATGAATTTGTAAAAAGCATGATGGAAACAAAAACGGTAGTCAGAACGGCCCCCCAGACAATAGGAATGTCGAGCAACATTTCCAGCGCTATGGCCCCTCCCAGAATCTCGGCCAGTGATGTAGAGATGGAAGCAAGTACGGCCGTCCCCAGTATGGGACGCGATACCCACTTGGGCGTATACTGCGTTGCCGCCTCCGAAAGGCAAAGCCCTGTCACGATTCCCAAGTGAGCAACATTGTGTTGCAATATGATCAGCATGATGGTGGACAGCGTAACCACCCATAACAGTGAGTAACCAAATTCTGAACCTGCCGCAAAATTAGAAGCCCAATTGCCCGGATCAATAAAACCTACAGTAACCAATAAACCGGGACCAATATATCTGAAGACGTCCAAACCTCCCAGATAGCGTTTGTGGTCTTTACTTTTTAAATCTTTAAAAATATTTTTCATAAGGATGTCATGTCTCTTGTTTTTCTTCTAATTCATAAAATCTATCTACAAAGATAGTTATTAATAACAAGCGAGAACCTTGTTCGGTTCACTTTTAACAACTATCTTTGCCCAATATTCACACATTAAAAAGATTAAGCAAATGAAAAAAATTATTCTCGGAGCATGCGCTGTTCTTTTCACGCTTGCTTCTTGCCAACAGGCCAAACAAAAAGTTTTCGAACTGGCTGCCGAACAAGTAAACAAACAATGCCCCATCACTGTCGATGAAATGACAAGAATGGACAGCACCACTTATTCAGGTAAGGACAATACATTTACCTATTTCTATACCTTAAGCGGCCAGGCTGACGATCCTACCATGTCAGAACAACTGAAGAAATCATTGGAAGAAACCCTGCCGGAAACAATAAAGAACACTGAAGAGATGAAAGTGTACAGAGAATCGGATGTGACCATTAAATACATCTATCTGTCAGGCAAAACAAAGGAAGAGCTGATTCAAGTAACAGTTACTCCCGATATGTATAAATAAGAAATCGGTTTATATAAAAATAAGAGAGGCGGTCAACTTTGAGTTGCCGCCTCTCTTATTTTTATATACAGCCTCTAAATGATGTTTACAGAAGCTTTGTTACTCCGTAACAGAGTCTGCGTTGACATCAAATACAGCCTTTATTTTTCTTAGAAACCCATCTCGTGCAAAGCACGGCATAGTTGGTCGGGACATGAAGTAGAGCGAGCCCCACACCGGATCCCTTCAAGCTTCGTAATGACATCCGACACAGGCATTCCGGTCACCAGACGTGAAATTCCTTGCAGATTACCGTTACATCCACCCCAAAAAGCTACTTCCTTCACAATATTATTCTCCACCTCCAATTCGATGTTTGTGCTGCAAGTACCCTGGGTTTTATAAACGTATTTCATTACTCTTCGCCTTCGTTATCTGCAGGCTTCATGTTAGTGTACACATTCTGTACATCCTCGTCTTCTTCCAGGCGTTCTACCATCTTATCAATGGTGGCACGTTGTTCCGGTGTCAGATCTTTTTCGTCATTCGGAATACGGGTAAACTCAGCACCTTTCACCTCGAAGCCATTCTCTTCAAGATATTTCTGAATCTGGGCAAACGACTTCGGATCACCGTAAAGCGTGATTTCATCTTCGTCTTCATCATACTCTTCCTCTACCCCGTAATCGATCAGTTCCAGAATCAGATCGTCCATATCCACGCCTTCTTTCTTTGTAATGGTGAACATTGACTTCCAGCTGAACATAAAATCAAGACTGCCTGAAGTACCCAGTGTTCCGCCAAACTTATTGAAAACGCTACGAACATTGGCAACAGTACGGGTTGTGTTATCTGTAGCCGTTTCTACAAATACCGCAATACCGAAAGGACCATAACCTTCATAATTCATTTCCTTATAGTCCTTCTGGTCTTTACCCATGGCATTCTTGATAGCGCGTTCCACGTTATCCTTCGGCATGTTCTCACGTTTTGCAGTAGCGACAACTGCACGCAGATGCGGGTTGTTTTCGGGATCAGGACCACCGGCTTTTACAGCGATAGCAATTTGTTTACCGATTCTCGTAAATGTACGGGCCATGTTGCCCCATCTTTTCAGCTTGGTAGCTTTTCTATATTCGAACGCTCTTCCCATTGGTTTAAAATATTTGCCTCACCCCGCTTCTAATTCAGAGAAGAAGCGGGCATGAGTTTTATTAATTATTTAATTGTTGTTTCTATATTATATGTTTATCTGAGTTTGGCTCCCAGTTTGTCTTCCAGGTTCTTCACCAGTTTCGACATGATCTTATCAATCATCTTATCGTTTAGAGTCTGGCTTTCATCCTGAAGCAAGAAGCTGACAGCATAAGATTTCTTTCCGGCTTCAAGATTCTTGCCTTCGTAAACATCAAACAAAGAAACCTCTTTCAAGAGTTTCTTCTCTGTTTCATAAGCGATCTTTTCAATCTCGGCAAACTGTACCTTCTTATCCAACAACAGAGCCAAGTCACGTTTCACAGCCGGGAACTTAGAAATCTCTTTATAGCTTACTTTTACTGAACGAATCGCTTTCATCAGCTCTTTCCAGTTTAAATCAGCGTAATAGACTTCATTATCAACATCAAAAGCTTTCAGCATCTTCTTGGTAACGACACCGAATGTAGCCAGTCTCTTGCCACCTTTAGTATTTACCGTCAAGGCCGTAGAATAAATATCATCACTCAGGTTGCCCACTACCAGAGAGTGCAAATCCAATCCTAAACGTTTGAAAATATTCTCCACATAAGCCTTCAATTCGTAGACAGAAGTGTTTTCATCTGCGTGTGCCCATGAATTTGATACCATTTTACCGGTCACCCACAGTCCCAAATGATAATCCTCTGAGTAAGGAGCCAAAACCTTCTCAGGATTCTTCTTCTCCGCGTCAAAGTGATAACAGTTACCGAATTCAAAGAATTTCAAATCCGCATTCTTACGGTTAGCATTATGGGCAATGCTTTCCAATCCACCGAACAACAGTGTCTGTCGCATACAATTCAAATCTGCACTTAGCGGATTCAGCAACATAACCAGATTCTTGGAAGGATAGCTTTCCAAACCATCGTAATAAGCGGCACGAGTCAAAGAGTTATTCAGAATCTCGTTGAAACCACAACCTACCAACTGTTCAGCCACCAGGTTCTGCAACTTATTCGACTTGTCACAATCTCCTTTTGTAGTCAGGCTCGACTTCAGTGTCGATGGAATTTCCACATTATTATATCCGTAAATACGCAGGATATCTTCAATCACGTCGCAGTCACGCTGTACATCCACACGATATGGAGGTACGGCCAATGTCAGTCCTTCGGCCGTCTCGTCCATAATTTTCATTTCAAGACTGGTAACAATGCTCTTTATCGTCTCTACCGGAATCACTTTACCAATCAGGCTGTGTACCTTCTCGTAAGTCAACTCGACAATAAAATCCTGTGCAGGAGTAGCACAGACATCTTTAATCTCCGAAGAAATGGTACCTCCGGCAAGTTCCTTTACCATCATAGCCGCCAATTTCAGGCAGTAGATCGTGATATTAGGATCAATACCTCTCTCAAAACGGAAAGAAGCATCTGTATTCAAGCCATGACGACGGGCCGTCTTACGCACCCATGTCGGATGGAAATATGCACTTTCGAGAAACACATCCGTTGTGGCCTCTGTAGAACCGGAATCAAGACCTCCGAAAACACCGGCAATACACATAGCGTCTTCTTTGTTACAGATCATCAGATCACGTTCATTCAACTTACGTTCAACGCCATCCAGCGTGACAAACGTTGTGCCTTCCGGCATTGTTTTCACAATCACCTCGCCCCCTTTTATTTTGTTTGCGTCAAAGCAATGAAGCGGTTGCCCGAAAGCATGCACAATGTAATTTGTGATATCCACTACATTATTAATAGGACGCAAACCGATGATGCGAAGTTTATTTTGCAACCATTCCGGACTCTCTTTAACAGTAACCCCTTTCACAGTAACACCTGCATAACGTGGACATGCCTCACTGTTTTCTACAGTTACCTTGATGTCCAGATCATGATTTTCGACAGCAAAAGCATCAACAGACGGTCTGGTCAGTGCAGCCTGTTTGCCATTCTGTACCAGATAAGCATACAAGTCGCGTGCCACCCCATAGTGTGAACAAGCGTCAGCACGGTTCGGAGTAATATCTACTTCAAGTACATAGTCGCTCTTTACATTATAATAATCTTTCGCAAGAGTACCCGGTACGGCATCTTCCGGCAATACGATGATACCGTCATGTGAAGTTCCGATCCCGATTTCATCTTCAGCACATATCATACCGATCGACTCCACGCCGCGAATCTTTGATTTCTTAATAGTAAAACATTCGTCACCATCATAGAGCTTCGTGCCCAAAGTGGCAACAACGACTTTCTGTCCGGCAGCTACGTTTGGAGCTCCGCACACAATCTGAGTAGGTTCGCCGTTACCCAAATTTACGGTTGTGATGTGTAAATGGTCTGAATTGGGATGTTCCACGCAAGTCAGCACCTCACCAATCACGAGGCCTTCCAACCCGCCTTTAATCGTTTGAACTTCTTCTACTCCACCTGTTTCCAGTCCGATAGAAGTCAGCGCAGCCGCCACTTCATCGGGCGTCAGATCGAAATTGACATACTCTTTCAGCCAATTATAAGAGATATTCATATCATTAAGTTTTTTATGTTTTCAAAAGTGACCCGCAAAGTTAATAAGATTTTTTGGTTGATGGGGAATGAATGGTTATAAAAAAACTCCCGGTCAGCTTTAAAAAAGATGGCCGGGAGGCATTTTCTATCAGAGTCGATATCGTGATATCATTTCATAGCCGGATGCAAATGGAAATATTTCTTCATAAATAAGATATACACCATACTTAGTATGACAATTGTGCCCAATAAATAACAATAGCCCCAACCGGGAGTTAACAGATAACCAACAATAATTATGGCTTGTGATGTCATGTAAATCAGTGAAACCACCACATGCGGGATCTCCAGTTCATTTGCCATCAACTGATATAAGTGTTTCCGATGTGGCAAACCAATATTTTCATGTAGCATAAGCCGATGGATAATAGTCAGCACACTATCTACTCCATAAACCACAAGCAAAACAATCCAACTGAAATTCTCTGTTCGAATTATTAGTTTACCTATCAGGAAAAGAATCACAAAGGCAATACTGACCGATCCCACATCCCCGGCAAAGCATTTGGCCTTCTTGCGAAAATTGAAAAAATTAAATACCAACACAGCACAAAGCATAGTGTATATCAGATCCTCCTCCACAAAACGGACAATTTGCACATTGATAAAAGCTAAAGCAAGTAATACAACCCAAGAATACCCTCCCGTAATGCCATTAATCCCATCCATAAAGTTATAAGCATTGATAATGCCTGTACATACAATCAAGGCAACAAGGATAGTCCACCAAGGCAGACTGAATAATCCCCATTGATAAAACATCAAGGCCATTGCAGTAAAATGAAAAACTAAACGCAATCCCTGAGAGGTAGAGCGAATGTCGTCCACAAAACTAATAAAGGTTATCAAAGTCAGAGCCAGCATGAACCAAGGATACTCAAACTGATTTGTCAGAAAATAAGCCAATGCACCCAAGTAGAAAATAATACCTCCACCCCGTAGCGTGATCCGGGTATGCGAACTCCGTTCGTTCGGTTTATCGATGATATTGCATTTATCAGCAATACGGAAATAAAAAAGTTCTGCCAAGAATAGCAGAACTAAGATTATCAGATAATACATAAGTTATTCATTCTTGTCTATTAAATGAAACCAAAACTGAAGCCCTAAAAAGACTAAAGCTGCCAATCCGGTCAAAATGCCCATAATCCAAAGAAAAGTTTCCATCCACACTTTCTTCTATTCTATAAGAAAAGTCTCCAGCACATTCATGGGCTTCCACTTGAGTTCCCGTACAGCCTTTTCATTACTAAAGGTCAAAGAGCTTGTGATTTTACGAAGTTTCAATGAATTGATCGGAGCTTTTTCACCCAGGCAATCTCCAATGACAGCCATACTTTTAGCCAACCAATAAGGAATAGATATTGGTCTTTTTTTATTCAATTGCTTACATATCACCATCTCCAGTTCACGAAAACTCGGCTGGTAACTGTCACAAACATTATATATCCCACCCTTTTCTATTAACATAGGAAGAAGATTTGCAATATCCTGAACCATCAGAACACTTTTCCGGGCTTTTCCCCCGGCAATACTTAAGTACTTACCATTTCTAATCCCACGAATCATCGCTCCTAAATTTCCCGGAGGATTAGGTCCGGCAATCAATGAAGGACGAAGTATACTTAACTTTACATTATGCATAGCACACCACCCTTCCAAGTATTTCTCAGCCTTAATCTTACTCAAAGCATAAGGAGTCGTTCCATTTAAAGGATGCTCTTCCGTGATATTCTCACCCGAATCACAACCATAAACAGCAACAGTACTTATAAAAATAAAAGCTTTAGGAATACCACTATTCTCTAAAGCAGTACATAAATTCTTGGTACCCTGAAGATTTACATCAAAAAAAAGTTGTTTCTCTTCTCCTGTTTTAGGAATAGAATGCGCTTTACCTGCAGCATGCAGCACAACATCGTACTTGATATTCAGTTTAGGAACATCCGACACTAAATTTATAGTATAATTATCCCGAGAAGTCAGCCCTACAGTCCTAATTTGATATTTATCTTTCAGTAGAGAATAAAGATTGCTGCCTAAAAAGCCAGAAGCACCAGTAAAAAGAAGATTCATTGATTATATTATTGAAAATATTGCCTGATTTTGGGTAATAAACGATATAAAGGATATAACATACTCACTTTTATTCCGTTCTTTTTAAAAGCATTTATACATTCAAGATTTCCTTTCCTAATATTAGATAGATTCTTACTTGTAGTTCCCCCTAATCGCATCCTGACTAAAGGTTCAGGAAGATAATATAATTTAATATGCTCTTTATCAATCAAACGAAGCATTAACTCAAAATCTGCTGCGAACTTAAAATCCAGATCGAACAACCCATATCTCTGATATACTTCCTTCTTCACATAAAATGTAGGATGAGCCGGATGCCACCCTTTACAGAAAGGACGTTGTCCCCCTGATTTCCAATACCGAACTATTTTAGATATATCGTTCTGAGCAACATAATATAAATCAGCATAAACAGCATCAATAGAAGTATCTGATTCAAAGCATTTTATCACTTTTTCAATTGCATTAGGATCAGATATTAAATCGTCAGAATTAATAATCCCAATCACATCTCCTGTTGCCATTTGAAAACCTTTATTCATCGCATCATACAAGCCATTGTCCTTTTCACTAATCCACTTCAGGCGCCCATTAAACAATGGCTCATACTCTTTTATAATCGCCACAGTGTTATCTTTCGAAAAACCATCTATTATTATGTACTCTATAGCTTGATGAGTTTGTGATAATACAGAAGTTATAGTATCACGTAGTGTCTGTGCGCTATTGTAAGTTACTGTAACTAAAGAGAAACTCATTTTTTTTTTATTTTCTCCCATACTTCCTTATATAAAGCGATTACTTGCTCATACATTCTGTCCCATGTAAAGCGTTTTGCATTCTCAATTCCTTTATAAATAATATCTTCACGTTCCTTTTTTATCTTCAATACATTAAAACATTTTGTTATAGATTCTATTGATAATACATCAAGCAATAACGGAGTATCACCTATTATTTCAGGAATAGATGAAGCATTGTATGCAATAACAGGACAACCTGCCCTCTGTGCCTCTAATACAGGGATTCCAAAGCCTTCGTATTCCGAAGGATACAAAAGAGCCATTGCTCCATTATACAGACAATTAAGTTCTTCATTAGAAACACGTCCCATTTCCATGAAATTGGACTGTCCCAATTCTGTTTGTAAAAAGTCCAACTCTTCAGCAAGTAGAGGTGCACCAACTATCACTAATTTTAATCTATTACATGCTACCGCCTTTACTGCTAATTCAAAGTTTTTATACTTTTCACGAGAGCCTACAAATAGCATATAGGTTTCTAGTTCAAAAGGTAATTCAAGTTCTTCTCTTTCTTTAATTGGAAAATAATCATCAGAAACTCCATTATGAATAACACGTATTTTAGTTTCATTGATATCCGGTAGAAACTTCAATAAATCACGTTTTGTATTCTCTGATATACATATTATAAAATTTGATTTGGATATAGCACGATGTTTTTGCCATAAATGAATCCTTTTTTTTAAACCCTTATAATAGTATTCATATGTAAAATCATGAACAGTTGTGATATTAATGGCATTAGGATTACTGCAAGTACGATAATAAGAAGAATGAAAGATAAATTTCTCATTCTTGACAACCCTAGGTGAGAAATATCTAGTAATACTTAGAAACCTTTTCTTTCTAACTTGAACACTTTTAGAATTAAGATTCAACTGCCTACGATTTATATTACTCATAACATCATACTCTAAGCACTCAAAATTCAAATTGCCAAGTTGCAATCTTTTCAATAATTCAGACCAAACAACAGAAATACCTCCGGACCTTTGCAATGAAAAAATTATATTATCTAATACTACTTTAATCATTTGTATATAGAAGACTTATAAGAATCTTTAAAAGAAAAAGAATATTAAAAAAAGAATAAAAAGATCATTTAGGAATGGTCAAAAAAGAATAACATCACAAATACAGTAATAAGGACATCTAAATAACATTCTAAAATCCGACCAAGCGAATGTCAATAAAATTCCTAATTTCCAATTAGCTAAACTTCAAAATTTGAAATTAGTAATAGTAAATATATTGGTTACCCCAAAATATGAAATTGAATAAACATTAAAAATATAAATTGAACTTTATCATACAATAAAAGACAAACATGAAAATATGCAAAAAATTCTAAAATAAAACACTTGCAGATACCCCTATTAACAATTCATTATCGAAGGTGTTCGAAAATAATATACTAATATAGATTATAATGATTCCAATGTATCCACAACCTTCCTTAAGGCATAAATGTAACCTTTACCATATTTCAAGTCAGGTTCCATATAATTACCTTCTCCCCACTCATTCCATGATTTCAGGAAACACACTTGTCTATTTGTATTTTTTTTCGTTACAGAAGACAAAACATCCATACAATGAATTTCAAATAAATCAGGTGTAGATTTTGTAAAAAGATCACCATTTACACCACTTCTAGGTGTATGATCCCAGTTGGGAATTATTGTAGGAAAATAATTGTCACAATTACGCTCTAATTCCCCAATAAGCGTAGGTATCACTTTTTTATAAGCAACCCTCCGTGGAGTATGAAATATTATACTTATTATTTTTCGAAAAAACCAACCTATTCCTCGTATACGATTCCGATTTAATCTACATGAATCTATTGCGTCAAAACCAAGTTTAAGAATTTGTTCACCTTCTTTATCAGCATTAAAAGTAAAACCAATAAAATAAAAACCGTTTAATCCATTTTTTCTAGCAAGGTCATTCCATAATTCTATGAACTTTGAAACATCTTGAAAAGCTAACGGTTTGTAAATTACAAAAACCAGTTTTCCATCAATCTGCATATATCGTTTATCTTTAAATGCAGGAAGCAAAGTATTAAAGTGGAGAATATCATCATCTTCCCCTAAATACTTTTGCTCAATCAGTGTTTCACTGCCAATGATACTCCCATCTTCATTCCAAAATTTATGGGACCATGTCTCATTAGCCCAACAGAGACAAAAAGGGAAATTAGGTTCACCTGATGCTACCACTTCATTAAATGGTAATTCTAATTCTTGTTTTCCATTTCCAAACCAATAATGGTAATAACAAAAACCTGAAATACCAGCTTCTATTGCTAAATCAACCTGTTTTTGACGAACATCAGACATTCTGAGATCATAAAAGCCTAAGTCAGCAGGAATTCTCGGTTGATAGTGTCCTGGGAAAAGGGGCTTTGCCTTTGCAACATTAGTCCACTCTGTAAACCCCTTCCCCCACCATATATCATTATCCTTTGTTGGATGATACTGCGGTAAATAATAAGCAATTATATTCATAAATCCTTAGTTTTATAGTAGTTAGCTATTGACCCTAATGAAAACCAAAAAATAGGTAATATTTGTTGAAAAACCAATGTATTTGATCCTGTAGACTGAGCTAAACAAACAACAATTATCAAATATTCTCTAAATAGACAAGGAAAATATTTTATTTTCAAGACAAGACATTTTATAATTATATATAAGAAAAAGATAAGACCAACTATTCCACACTCAGCAGTAATCTTAAATAATGCACCATCAGTAATATGATATTTTGTAAAAGCAAGGACCTTATGCCCAGCAGATCCCAAACCTGTTCCAAATATTATATTTTCACTATGTTTAAAGGTATCAATCCATTGCCCATTTCTCTCATCAAAAGCACCATCTATAGAATCAATTCTTTCCTCAAAAAAATCAAAATACTCTTGAAACATGGTCAAAATGACAGTCACCACAACTACATACAATAAAACATTAAAAAAAGTAAACGACTTCAAGATTTTTTTTCGACATAGAATTGAACATATATACATAAATACAACACAAAAAAAAGCTAGAGCCATTGATGACCTCTGTGCAGTTAAAATAGCACTTACAAATGCAATTATATATAATAATAAATACAACAATAAACTTAAGAACGAATATTCCTTTTTAACATCCCAAAATCTATAGATAATAATAATTATCATAAATACGGAAAATGAACCCATTATTGTACTCCCAAAGATTGAATTAAATCTTTGTATTGAAACTCCTATACTTCCCTCATAAGCAGTATTTGCTGTCTTTACTATATATTGAATATAAGCAGGAGGGTTAAAAATATAATAATAAATACCTAAAACAATTGCAATTGTAATTGCAACTACAAATATTCTATAAAAACGTTCTTTATCTACTTCCTGATTGAAAGGAATAAAGAAAAAAATCATAGGAAGGAGCTGAGTAGAGATCTCTGCCCAATAAACAGAAATAGGCAACTCATTATAGAAATATCCTTGAACAGAAAAGATGCAATAAATTAAAAAGAAAAAAACTAATCCTGCTGAGCTTGAGGCAAATCGTATAATTTTACATGAAGTATATAAATATAATAAGACAAAAGACATAGCCACTCCCGTTCTTACAATAGGAACATGTATACTTAGAACATAAACCGCTACGAGTATAAGATAATAATTATGTACAATAAACAGTTGACATTTATTTCCATACCATTTTAAAGAAATCATAAATCTATTTACTTTTCAAGATTCTTATACCCCGAATAATCATAGGATAGATTCCACTATAAATACTCATGAATTTCAGTTTTTCCTTAAATGAAACAGCCTTTGAAAAACAAAATTTCACATTTATTTCAGGATAAATATTTTTCCACATTATTCGATATTTTTTCTCCATAACATGCACAGCTAATTCTGAGCGAGAATAGTACTTAAAATACAACAATTCATCTTTGTAGATTTTATCCAATCCCTGTAAGTGAAGAAATCTCAATATTAAATTAGAATTATCGATCACCTGCGAAATTCTCTGTTCAATATTACTATGGCATATAGAAAGCGGATTGCTAAAATAAAAATATAATGGTAAATTAATATATCCAATACGCCTTGAATAATAAGTTAATTGTACATTAAGCACAAAATCTTCCCACATATTGGACGTTGGATATATAATATTATTAGAAAAATAAATCTCACGAGAAACTAACTTATTCCACACAGCAGTGGTTACCTGCCCCTTTAATAATTCAGAGAAGTAAACAGTTTTATTTTGATATACCCCATCATATATCCCTTTGAAAATCTGATAATTATTCCCATCACTTCTATAAAAGTCACATACTACTATGTCTAAATCTTCGCCAACAGCTTTCTCCCACATCTTCTTATACATATCAGCATTGACCCAGTCATCACTATCACAATGAATAATATAATCACCAGTAGCTAATTGTGTTCCTAAACGACGAACTTCCGCTTGCCCACTATTCATTTGCATTTTTACAATTTGCGTCTGTTTAATTCTCAACGGATAACTCTCCAATACATTACTTAAGATATTGATCGATCCATCTGGAGTACAGTCATCAATAAAAATAAATTCCATGTCATCAAGAGTCTGCTCAAAAAGACTTCTTGCGCAACGTTCTATATATTTTTCAACCCCATAGACAGGAATAATAACACTTACTTTTGGCATACTACACGCTTATATAAACTAAAAGCTAAAAGATACAACTGTTCAAGATTATTTAAATTTTCCTGATAACGACTATCTTGTTGAGACTTATTACGAATAATTTTCTCACCTTGATTCATCAAATATTTGAGATCAATAGAAAACCCTAATTGTTTTACTGTCGCTATATAAGCAGCACAAGATTTTTCATTATCCAAAGTTGTACTAAAGTTCCGTATTAATTCTGGCAAATCCTCAAATGAACGACACCTCTCTACTCCATCCAATAATTTAAACGGAACATCGCTAAATATAATTGCATGTCTCTGTAATAAAGCAGCTTCATATGCAGTAGTACCTGAGATGGTAATAACTCCCATAGAATTTACAATCCATGGCTTGGGGTCACTATAATAATTTAGCTGTACCATTTTTACATTTGGCAATTTATTCACTTTTTGATAAAAACCAAGCCCTCTTTCACCCACCATTGCTTGATGTTCTTTGACATATAGCCACCAACCAGCAGGGAGACTTTTGGAAACGGCTTCAATTATCGTTAATTCATTAATGTAATGAGGAGCCAAAGTAAAAGTAGTTGATTCAGGAATTAGATGAAGAGGCATATACAAATATTTTTCGCCTTTACTAGGAGTATAAAAATATTTATTCTTCCTCAGTAAATACTGTTTAATTAATTCATATTTAGCATAAAATTTCAAATACTCTACAGAATTATTATACAAAATAGGATTAGAACGTTTCAATTTTAAATTTCCAGCCTTAATATCCTGTTCCCAAAAATAACTAATCTTACCCACTAATGTCCTAACTAATTTCATAAAGCTATTTGGCTTATATTGAGATGTTACATCATTTTTATACATTTCGTGCATAATAGAAACTTTTGAACGGAAATCCCTAACATATGAAATTTCCGCTGCCAATTCTTGGGTACCTTTATTGAGATTACTCTGATAACCTTCTACAAAAATCGGATCTACTGATAAATTAAGATTAAACGAAAATGATTTATAAAAACTATATCGAGGATATTCGATTGTAATATAAGGAATATCTCTTTCATAGCAGACCTCACGCATAACACATCGTGCTAACTCAGCGTTATCTGTATCTATCACAACATCTGGCTTGAAATCATCTACAATATTATTTATATTCTTATAATTAAGAATAAGCCAATTTAATTGTTGATTATATGAACAAGATTTCATATAATTTCTATAATGATAGTGTCTTGTAAAAAATTGAGTAGCTAAGATTTGACTATTCAAATTCTCAAAATGAGTATATCTCTCCTGAATATAATTGAGATATTTCTCATCAATTATATCAGAGTCGAGAATATGACTAAAATACTCTGAAATATCATTTGAAGTATAGACAGTAATTCCTGAAATCTTTTTAAATGCATAATAAGTAGTATCATTTATAGAGCACTCCTTATACATACTTTCACAAGGATTGAAAAAGAAAGCACTTACTCTATTATTTTTCATCCATTTCTGAGCTAGAAAATATAATGGATATGAATATGTTTCTTTACACAAAACTAATATCTTTTTATCTACAAAACACATATAATCATTTTTTACTCCACCTATTTATTACAGCAAATAGGGCATATTTATTACTATATATATATATTAACACTATAAAAAAACTGATTAAAAATCTCCAAACTAGATTATCATAATAATACATCACAACAAAACATATAATCGGAGTAAAAAAAGTTAAGATAAGAATTTGCTTTTCCGCAAATATTTTAGGCTTATAAACTAGTTTGAATGCAATCCAATGATAAATCATAAGTAAAATATATCCAACCATAGTTGTGTAAGCAGCTACTACATAACCCAATATAGGTATAAAAAACATATTCAGATAAAAATTAACAATAGCAGCCATAATTGATCCAATGGCAATAATTATTGTCTTTTTACAGTACATTTCCATTAAAACAAAATAACTATAAAGAAATTGAAAGAATGTACCGATAATTACAGGTCCAACCATATATTTTGCTTCCACAAAATCTTTTGTGCCTAAGACTATAAGAACTTCTGGGGCAATTGCAACAAATAAAATTGTTAATATACAAACAAATTTATTAATTTCTTTATTGGACTTTTTTATTTCATCTACTTTATTCTCATTAGCACAATTGTATAACCAAGGTTGCCAAGCATTAATAATTGCATTCGTTATTACTGACAATATAATTGCATAAGAATACCCAAAGCTATAAATACCAGCTTCTCTATCTCCTACCATCTTTACAATCATTATCCTATCAATCTGAGCTAATGCGATCATTGCAAGTGCATGAGGAATCATTGGTATTGAAAAATTGAGCGCATATTTCCAATAGTTGAGAACAATAACTTTTTTACCCCTAATAAAAATAAAAATAAAACATATTGTAGCTATTAAAAAAGAAGGATATACAATACCTTGTATTCGCCCTATATATTTTTCTTCATACCCACTGGAAAGTATTAAGACAATTGACACTATAACTACACTGAAAGTGTTAATAACAGCAATTAATACATTCTCCTTATATCGGTATTCAAACCTCAATTTAGATTGCATATACTCAATAGAAGGATAAAAGATCAAATAAACTACCATTGTTATTAGTAGTATTTTATCAACTTCCATAAATTCCGCTAAACTATTAACAAACGGAATTATTATAATCAATATCAACACACCAATAAAACAAGAAAGACCTTGAATAGAAGAAAGATAACCTTCAAAATCATCTTTAAAATCAATTTTCGCACGCCCTATTGAATAATTGAGAAATACTCCCATAAAAATAGCAAGTATATTTTGCCATGAGGTAAAATTACTTATTTTACCATAATCTTCTGTCGTAAGTAAGCGAGTAAAAATTGGCGCAGTTATAATACTCACTGATCGAAGCATTATATTTGATGCCGAATACCAAATACCAGCTTTTAAAGGTTTTGACATATATCAAAGCTCCGTTTCAAAAAAGTGACAATTATCCATAATTTTTTTGTCATCCCATTCCCACCATCGTATTTTTTCCAAATATTCTATTTGATTTGCAGTAAAACGCATTTTTATAACTTTAAATGGCACTCCACCAACTATTGCATAAGGGGGGACATCTTTATTAACAATAGAACCTGCAGCAATCACAGCCCCTCTACCAATACGCACACCTGATAATATAACTGAATTAGATCCAATCCAAACATCCTCCTCAATTATAACATCACCTTTTGAAGTTACATCATCTTTAAAGTTCTTTGAAAAGAAATTTAGCTGCATAGCATAAGTAGAAGGTAACCTTATATTATGATTAAATTCATTAATCGAGACATTCTGTCCAATGCTTGAAAAATTCCCTATTTGAATTTTTCCAATCACCGCATGTAAAATTGTTCCTGGGCCAGAAATAGAAACATAATTTCCAAGTTCAATTTTTCCATAAGCAATAGTATGCTCTATAAAACAGCCATTCCCCATAGAATTTATTTCTAACTTAGAGTCTACAATTTTCGCCCTTTTAAATCCCACACCTAATTGAAGTCCCCAATTAATGTCAGATTTATCATCAAGAAATATCCCTTTTTTTCTTAGTAAAATATGTTTTATTATCTTTGCTAATATCATGATAAGTTCAATAAATCAAATATCCAGAATATAAGTTTATATAATTTAAGACCTATCAAAAAGATCTTTCTTACAAATCATTTATTAATCCCATAACATGCCTTCTTCCATTTCTCAAATCATGACTAAGTAATTTATATTGATATTTCATTCTATCCTGAACACTTAGATTTATATACATATCTAGAGTAGATTCGATAATATAATCACTTGGATTTAATCCTAAATATGTAAATCCATTATCATTATTTACGAATCCATGTTTTTCTTCCCTTTCATTTTGGGCCATAGCTATTGTAGGAATTCCCAAAACAGCCAATTCATATCCAGTACGCCCTCTTGATGTTATCCCTATATCACATTTAGACATCAAATCTGGCATATTTTTCACATCAAATAATACATCAATATTATCATACTTATTATAATTCATCAACGCTTCGACATTATTTTTCGCACGTCCTAAAACAACAATAAAATGTAATTTTTCGTATTTTTTCTTATTAGATATGATATTTAACATTCTATCTGAATAATTTTGAGGATCAGCTCCTCCAAAAGAAATAAAAATAGTTCTCACATTTTCTTTTATATCTATTGGATGATAAAACATAAACAATTTTGATACAATATAATATTTCTCTCCGACTTTTACATTTGATAAATTAGACTGTTGATACAAAGCATTAAAGACTAGATCTGCCTTATATATTCCTTCTCCATCATCTTCAAAGTTAACAATCTTAGCATTAGGTAAAGTCTTTTTTATGGCAATCATATAATCAATTGATGTTGTTAGCACATCATTTATCAATAAATTATATTCTTTTTCTTGGAGCTTACTTAATAATTCTCCAAAACCATTTACCCCGATGAGATTATGAGTTGTAAATCCAAACATTTTAACATTAGTTTGGTTTATATCATAATAAATGTCTGGCTTTGTATAGAATTCATCTGCAATTTCCAAAGCACGATAAATATGCCCTAATCCTCTTTTATTGTTGCCATTAACATAAATTGCAACTTTCTTTTTCTGCAATAAAACATCTGCAACCATTAAATCAGAGAAAGTATCAATATCTATGGCTTCCTCCTCAGGAATTACATAAACATCTACTTTCTTTCCAATACGTGAATGTGATGTAACAACTTCAGCTTTAGAAATCAGAAAAGCTCCTGTTTCCAAATAATACGGAGGTAAATATTGCCGATTCAATCTTTTTGAATAATTAGGAATTCTTTTTCCCTGTTCATCTCCCCAAGATAAATGAGGGTGATTGACAACAGATATTAATGTGTCAAGCTCATTCTTTATGGTATATTCAATTGCATTATCCAACGTAGTAGCTGTTAATGTGGGAGAAGTAGGCTGCATCGTTACCACATAATCACAGTCATATCCACTGGCTACATCATTTACTACGGAATCAAGAGTTATAGAATCACCACAAAGTGCAATATTTCTCTTTTTTACATTAACATTCATTTGAGAAGCGATAATCTCTACCTCGGGTGAGTCTGTAGAAACAACAACATCTGTTATATAGCGAGAGTTTAGTGCATTCTGTATTGCATAATAAATAAGAGGTTTATTATGTATCAAACGAATGTTTTTATTAGGTATTCCTTTCGAACCTGCCCTAGCCGGTATAACTGCTAATATTTTCATCTTATTTTTAATTAAATCATATCCCATGTTAATACGGTATCTTCCAAAAGATCTTTTTTAACTTGCTTTCCAATAACTATATCCAAGTATTTTGGAGCAATTCCTGTACCAGGTCTTTTAAATGTTAAATGTTCCATAGACAATGTTGTACCTGCTTTCAAATCACGCGTCAACACAATAGACCTACGAGCCTCTCTCCGCGGAATAATTTCACAAGGTAACACCGTCTTCTCATCTATACCACGAATGGTCTGTATAAGATTAAAATTATCAATAGCTGTTCTAAAATCTAAAGGATCTCCAGCATGATAATGATCATTCCCTTTCAATGTTTTATCTAAAGTGAAATGCTTCTCTATAACATCCGCTCCTAGAAGATAAGCGGTAGACAATACTGTCATTGTTGGATCCGGAAGCGTGTGATCACTATAACCAATCTTTAAATCTGGATATATTTTTTTCAAGGTCTGAATTACATTCAAATTCGCATCTTCATTTTTAGTAGGATACGATAATACACAATGCAAAATACAGATGTCATTATTACCTTCTTCTTTTATAGCTCTTACAACTTCATCTATTTCAAACAGATAAGATGCACCTACTGATAAAAAAATAGGTTTACCTTTACGAGCGATATAACGTATAAATGGAATATTAGTTAGATCTGAAGAAGAGATTTTATAAATATCCACCATATTCTCCAAATAATCAGCAGAGTTAAAGTCAAAAGGAGTTGATAAAAAAGCAACCCCCACTTCTTTACAATAATTGCAAAGTTCTTGATAATCTTCTTTATCAAAACCATCGTGCTTGGAAAATAAAGCATGTTGAGTTGTTGTTGGCTCTTTGGATAAGTCCCAGTATGCAGGTGAGTTTTTAGACACAATAGTATCTGCTTTATATGACTGAAATTTAACAGCACTGACACCCGCCTTAAATGCCTCCAATATATAAAGTTTTGCTGCTTCCAACGGAGATATATTCTTCTCTCTGGCCGTATCATAAAAGTTCACACCAATTTCAGCTATAACAAATGGTTTCATAATTTCAATATTTATAAAAGTTTTTTAATTGCGAAAAGACTATTTGAATATCAATAATTTAATTATATTCCCATTAATTCATTTATCAATACACCACAAACTAAATCAAAACCCAGCTATTTATTACAACAAATATCCAATCTCTTTTTTATAATCAAACAAATCCAAGACTCCTCCTAAGCACTTATGAGATGTGTCCTTATCAGAAAGAATGACCTTTCTCGTAGGAACTCTCCAGTCGATATTCAAATCCGGATCATTCCAGGCAATCGCCCCTTCAGCTTCCGGATGATAGAAATTATCACACTTGTATTGGAAGATGACCTCTTCGCTCAGCACACTAAAACCATGTGCGAAGCCACGCGGAATAAAAAACTGACGGTGATTGTCTTCTGTCAATTCAACCGAAACATGTTTTCCAAATGTGGGAGAACCTTTGCGGATATCGACAGCCACATCAAGAACTGCACCCTTGATTACCCGTACCAATTTGCTTTGGGCAAAAGGAGGTTTCTGAAAATGGAGACCGCGAATGACACCGTAGCTCGATTTGGATTCATTGTCCTGAACAAAAGTCGTTTGACATACATTTGATTCGAACTCCCCCTGATTGAAGGATTCAAAAAAGTAGCCACGGTCATCCTGAAACAGACGGGGCTCAAGGATGACAAGACCTTCGATTGATGTTTTTATTATATTCATTGGAATAAAAATTCTACTTTATGGATAATTCATCGATAACTTTCAACAGATATTGCCCATATTGATTCTTCAGCATCGGACCTGCCAATACTTTCATCTCTTCAGGAGAAATCCAGCCCTGCCTCAGGGCTATGCCTTCCAAACAGGCCACTTTCAATCCCTGACGTTTTTCAATAACCTCGATAAATGTACTTGCTTCGGACAAAGAATCATGAGTGCCTGTATCCAACCAGGCGAAACCCCGCCCTAAAAGCTGGACCTTCAGTTCCCGATCGGACAGGAACCGTTGATTGACCGTCGTGATTTCCAATTCTCCACGAGGGGAAGGCTGAATACTCTTGGCTACTTCCACCACTTTATTAGGATAGAAATAAAGACCCACAACGGCATAATTGGACTTAGGAACAGTAGGTTTCTCTTCGATACTGAGAACATTCCCAGCCTCGTCAAACTCAGCTACACCATAGCGTTCGGGATCGCTTACCCAATAACCAAAAACAGTGGCTTTGTTCTCTGATTCGGCTGTATGGACTGCTTCACGCAGCATACGGGTAAAACTTTGCCCATAAAAGATATTATCGCCAAGAACCAGACATACAGAATCACCGCCTATAAACTTCTCACCAATGATAAATGCCTGTGCCAAACCGTCGGGAGAAGGTTGTTCGGCGTACTCAAAACGTACTCCAAAGTCAGAGCCGTCACCCAGCAAACGTTGAAAGCCGGGTAAATCGTATGGAGTGGAAATAATCAATATTTCACGAATCCCTGCCAACATGAGTACAGAGATAGGATAATAGATCATCGGCTTATCAAATATCGGAAGCAACTGCTTGCTGACTCCTTTGGTGATCGGATATAAGCGAGTGCCGGAACCACCGGCCAAAACAATGCCTTTCATGATAATAGATTACAGGTCAAATATTAATCAATATAACTATTCGGATACTGATTTTCCTCTATCATCTTCAGCATATCTACAGTCTCCTGTTCATCTATCGATAAAGTTTTATTATCCCAGTAATCTATAATTGCATGAGCTTCCTTTGCCAACTCTTCTTCAAAAACTTCTCCATAACAATATGTCAAAAGCTGACACTTGAGCAAAGAAGACGGGAGAGACTCTAACACTAGCAAGGAACGATCCAGAATAACCTGTTTCTTAGACTCCTTGTCGCCATAATCATAGATTGTTGCATTGTAGCCCATCAAGAGAGCCAGGCAAAGTCGTGCTTCTTCTTCCGGATTTTCTCCTTTCAAAGCAAACAAAGCATCAGATTTTTGAAGCACTTCAGTGTTTAATTGACGGAAACTGTCGGTATAGATAGGAGAACCGTCAGCACCCAAATACAATAATTCGTGAGCCACATGTTGCAGCTCATGAATCTGGGTCATAAGAGTATTCATTTTATATGATAAAATATTACTGATTACGGTGCGAGAATGCGAAGGTAGCTTTTAGGAACCTTGACACTGGCAGATAAAACGCCACGAATTCGGATAGTGACATAAGTACGATTAGAAAGACTGGCCAGTTCACCTTCAACTCCACAAAAATCTCCCTTGATGACTTGTACTTTGGTGCCAACTGCGAAACAATCATCGTTGAGGATAACAGCAGCAGGATCGAGATTCATGACAAACATAAAATCTTTCATCTGCTTATCGGGAACAATAAGCATACTCTTAGTGTCAAAATCACGCATATAGAAAAGACGCACCCCGTATTCATTGGCAATAGCACAAGCAAACTCTTTGGTAGCATGTACAAAAATAAGATTACGAATGACAGGAACTTCTACACGACGCCGGCGATATTTCAATTGACGAATGACAAATTGGGTCGGCAAAAAATACTCGACACCTATTTTCTCTAATGCGTCACGAGTAGTAAGCTCCTGATCCTTACGGGTACGGGCAGCAAACCAATATTCTTGTTGTTGAGACATTTAGAAGGATATATTCCTGAGTGATTTACTTAAGTCCGGGTACGCTTCGCAGTTGGGTGAGACTCTTTTTCTCAGCCAAACTGCAAGATTTTTTATGACTTATTTTAGGTGGAAACGAACGGATTCGATCAATTGATGTTTCAAAAAACGTTCGTCTTTTGAAACATCAATTATGGAGATAAAAGCCCACATACAAAATAAGTAAAAAGCTGTTTTTATTACCAGATTATTATCTGATAATCAGTACATAAAGAAGTCTATTTAGTTTTTCATCTAAAAATATTTTGCACATCAAAATTTAGTTTATACCTTTGTGCTATTAAACGAACGTCTTTTGAAACACATTCACTACTGATTATCAGTTAATTACAAAAGAATTCACCCTTTTTATCCTTTTCGCATTTGCCACACAATATACTGATTATAAACAAATTACACAATAAGATAAACTCTTCATTATTCTATCTATAAAGGTTTAGAAACTATATACTCCCAAAAGCATTCTGTCACATTGTATTTTGAGTAGCCTCAGGAATCCCTTATTTACGGACCACTGACTAAGTTGTTATAAAAAACACCGGGATTCTATTTTCACCAATATCATATCTCCACCAAATAAATCAAATCACCAGTCAAAAGATCGATAAACATGCACTAATTTCAATCAGTAAGCAACGGAAAAGGCATCCTATACCTCCAAAATAACATTCAGGAATGATTCATATTGACCTATGCTACAGAAAAGAATTCTATAGTTCTTGTTCAATAAATGAAACCGCTAGGCAAAAAGTAGGAGGATTTTCAATGAAAATGAATTTCGTAACTATACGAAGTTAACTTCGTATTTTCTTATAACTAACTTCTTCTTCACAAGAAGTTAATGTTTTGCAAAGACGAAGTTAACTTCGTATGAAGAGTACACGTACGAAGAAACGAATTAAAGGCAAGTTACTGCTCCATCATTTGCTATTTCATCACTTTCTCAAGACAACAAGGTTTTTAAAACAAGAAAAAAGCAGACTTAAAGATATCAGGATCTCTATTTTACTATCAGAATAACAGAAGAGGCAAACTTAATGAGGAATGGAAAAAGAAGTCGACGAGAGATAAAACCCTTACCTCTCGTCAACCAATACTATTTTTATGATCGTGATACTTGGAATCCCTTATCAGATAACGTCATTTCAACAAAACGTGCCCGCGGATTCGGAGCGTTTTCTGTCAGTATCTTACGAATACGAACAGCAGCTTGCGGATCTTTCGCTACCATATATAAGTACCCGCCACCACCGGCTCCCGGCAATTTATATCCCAAGGTATAATCTTTTATCAGATCGATAATTGCCTCCACAGCCGGAGGATTTGTTCCGCTATCCAATGCTTTGTTTTGTTCCCAGGTTTTTCCTACCAAACGGCCAAACTCAACAAAACTTCCACGCTGTATAGCTTCATTCATATCCAATGCATGCGCCTTCATTTCCGAGAGTAAATTGAGATGCAACGATGAATTGAGGAACATGGAACTGACTATTTCTGCCAAGATCCCTTTTGCCGTACGAGTTATACCGGTATAATAAAGCAAGTGACAGTCTTTGTATTCAGGATGCGTAAATAAATGATCGGGTAGCCAACGCACCAATGGACTTTGAGCAAAGCCGGCCTCGGTCTGAAGAAGCTTCACACCCTGCAACACACCTCCATACTGATCCTGCCATCCACCACCGGTAGTCAGCAATTGTTCAAGGACAAGAGTACGTTGACAAATCTCATTTTTATCCCAGGCTAAACCACAGAAATCGTTAATGGCACCAAGTACGGTAGAAGCCAGAATGGAACTGGTGCCCAAACCGGAACCGGCAGGAATAGCAGCCAATAAAGTCACTTCAATACCTGCACCGAAATCTTTAAGCTGTTCTTCTAATGAAGCATAAGATACAGCAGAAAACGCAGGTGCAAAGCCTGCCAATGACAGAGCGGCTTTCGGAATAGAGAAAGGTGAACCGATCTTCTTATAATCTTGCAATTCATCAAACGTAGATACTATTTCCATAGCACCCATATCGATAGAACGCAGGACGATATGGAAATCTTTACACGGCTTCACATAGACCTGTAAGGGAGGTTGTCCGTTCAACTCAATAGCCAGATTCACCACATTTCCTCCCGAATAAAGTGAATAAGGAGGAGTATCGGTCCATCCACCTGCCATATCGATGCGCACGGGACTACGTCCCCAAACAATCTGATCGGAATATACATCCAATTTTGGGGTACTCTTACGATTACTGATCCCGTCCAGCAAGCCGTCACGAAGCAAATCAAAAGCAGCCTGTTCTTCCGGACGATAATCTTTCCCGTCTAATTTCAAAATACGCGCACGCAACATCCGGTTATGGATGCGTGACATCTGCAGAGCATCCTCAGGCAATAATTCAGGCATATCCAAACCAAGACGTACAAAATCTTCAGCTGCATCGGCCAAATCAAGTTGATAGAAAACACTTTTTTCATGATTAACGGCCAATGCTTGCCAGTTTCCTTTTCTGAACTCTTCACGTTGTGCATACAAACGCTTCAGATTGGCACCTGCCGAAATTTCGTCCGCAGAAAAACGTTCGGAACGTAACCAGATATTCTTTCCTTCCTCCAGTTCGGGTTCGGACAACATCCACCTCAACACCAATCCCAACTCTTCTACAGAATTAACCATAGGGAATACGGAAGCTGCCTGTAAATCGTCCGTACGTCCTTTCAAATCTGTATATGACAAACCGCGTTTGGACATCCATTCACCAAAAGGAATACCCGTCAGGGTTGTTTTGGAATCTCTCAAATCTCCTTTGAAAACATCGTCCAGGCCGTATGGACGGGCAACAAAGCCCTTATCACCCATCGGAACCACATCTACACACACTCCGGCAGGCACAGCCAATGACCAGTCATTTTCCGGAACCCCGGTAATAATATGTCGTGAAGCAATCTTCCACTTTGGTCCGATATGACTGTTCTCGATCCATAAATCAGCATTCTCGGCACAAAGAGGTATCCGCACTACAGCATTTTGGACAAACATAGCCGGATTGGGCTTTACTTTACGGTGCATGATACGACGCTGATCGTAAACCTTATTCTGTACGGAAAGAGTTGAAGATATCAGTTCTTTACTGGTCCCGTAATGATAGAACTCTCCTCCCGGCAAAGGCAGAATAGCAACGGATAGCGTATTGACCTCTTCGTCTTCAATACGGGGATGAGTTCCCAAAGCTAATCCAAAATCGGAATAAAGATCATAATACTTTAGTTCTTCAGAGCTTTCTTTATGAGAACGTTTTATCAAGATTTCTACGGCACGGTCACTCAAAAGCCATATACCGATGTCCATCAGGAACAAATGGGTCTTCGATAAAGATTCCAATTCTGCCAACGAAGGCTTCTGAAGCATAAAGTCGAGTTGTTCGGGATGTTTGCGATTGGAAGCAAACACGCCATGATGGGTAGCCAGAGACGGATCTACCCACAGTCCATAACAAACCACATCCGCTTCGGGAATACTCTGCAAAGGTTTCTCCGAACGAATATAGACATCACCACTCGCAATCAGTGTATGGAGTTTATCCGGAGCCAAAGACATGATTTTTTCATATAGGGGAAGTTGCAGAGAAAGCAGATTTTGTCCCAGATGTTGCCCTCTCTCCCACCGGAACACAGGAACCGGAGTGAGAATCTTTCCAGAAGGTGCATAGCCGGGTAAACGACGGCTTTGCCCACCCGCATGAAGAAGAATTCTTTTTTCTTTTTCAAGCCACTCTCCAAAAGTAGCACCATCTGAATATTCATTATAACATTCTTCAAGCAACCAGGATGTTCCACCACCGGAACCAAGTTTCTTACCTACCGGGTCGGAAGTACAAAACCAATCGGTACGGTTCACCCTCTCCAGTTCATGAAAAGACTGAACCAGATTGGGCGGTAAAGATAGTAGTTTTTGCATATTGTCAGAGTTTAAATATACGTTCCATCATTTTCCACTTCTCATGTGACGCTTGTCCGGGCAATGAACGCTGAAAGCGAGACATATAAGCCTCCCATTCTGCCTGCCGGGGAAGTTTAGCCAAGCGCTCGTTATCTTTTATCCAATCGAATTCATCTACCGTATCGACAATCATAAAGAGTGTATGTTCGTGGATATAAATCTGCATATCGAGTATCCCGACTTCACGGATACCGGCTTTAATTTCTGGCCACACATGCTGATGTTCTGCGACATAAGCACGAATCAATTCCGAATCATTATATAATTCGAGTGTTTGGCAATATCTTTTCATGGTATTATAAAATTAAATAAATATCTCTTTTAAAAAGGCAGAGGTCCGTCATTTCCACCTCCGAACGGATTACTATTCTGAGGGGCAAATTCAGCAGGAGGCGGAGGTACTGTTCCGGTATTATTCATTCGTGATCCAAGCATGGCCCCGGCATCAGGCAACGGAATTACCATATCGTCATCCGGATTCTGGAAACGGGTATACTCACCTTTAAATCGTAGCAGAACATCGCCAACCGCACCATTACGATGCTTAGCGATAATAATTTCGGCCATTCCACGGAGATCGTTTCCTTTATCATCCTGAAATATCTTGTAATATTCGGGGCGGTGAATGAAACACACCATATCGGCATCCTGCTCGATTGCACCGGATTCACGAAGGTCACTCAACTGAGGACGTTTTCCTTCAAGCCCTTCACGACTCTCGACACCACGATTCAACTGAGACAGAGCTATAATCGGAATATTCAACTCTTTGGCAAGCCCCTTCAGCGAACGTGAAATGGTACTAACCTCTTCCTGACGGCTGCCAAATGCCATACCGCTGGCGTTCATCAACTGCAAGTAGTCAATGATGATAATTCTTACTCCATGCTCACGAACCAATCGACGTGCCTTGGTTCGAAGCTCAAATACGGACAGAGAGGGAGTATCATCAACATAAAGCGGTGCATCCAGCAAATCCTTCAATTTATAATCGAGCTGTTGCCATTCATAAGCTGCCAATTGTCCGCTCTTGATTTTTTCACTCGGAATTTCACAAACGTTCGAGATCAGACGATTGACCAACTGAACGTTACTCATTTCAAGAGAAAACAAGGCTACCGGATTCCTGAAATTCACGGCAATATTCTTAGCCATTGAAAGTACAAAAGCCGTTTTACCCATGGCCGGACGGGCAGCAATAATTATCAAGTCGGATTTCTGCCATCCGGAAGTCATCTTATCCAGTTTGGTATATCCACTCTCCAATCCGCTCAGACCATCGGTACGTGCGGCGGCTTTCTGAATCTGTTCATAAGCCTCGGCAATAATCGGATTGATCTGCGTATAGTCCTTCTTCATGTTCCGCTGTGAAATCTCAAAGAGTTTCCCTTCGGCCTCTTGCATAAGATCGTCCACATCGAGAGTTTCGTCAAAAGCCTTACTCTGTATGTTACTTGTAAAAGTAATGAGCTCTCTTGCCAAATATTTTTGTGCAATAATACGGGCATGATATTCAATATGGGCGGAAGATGCCACTTTACTGCTCAATTGAGTAATATAAAACGGTCCTCCGACTTCTTCCAGCTCACCACGCTTACTGAGCTGCTCTTTCACAGTAAGAATATCTACCGGTTTTTGATTAACGGCAAGATCGGTAATAGCTGCATAAATCAATTGATGCCTATGTTCGTAAAACGATTCCGGACGGAGAATCTCACTCACCAGCGAATAGGCATCTTTTTCAATCATCAAGGCCCCGAGCACGGCTTCTTCCAGTTCCGGCGCTTGCGGTTGGATACGCCCGTAATCATTTACGGGTTGCACCTTAGACTTAGCAGTACTGCGGGTATTTCTTCTTTGTTCGGCCATCTGTATTTTATTGAAATATAGAAAATGAATAGTGGATGGCTGCGCACATCCACAAAATGTAGGCAAAGATAATTCTCTATTATCAATTTTCCATTATCAAATCTGAATTATTTATTTAACTTTGCGTCCATTAGACAGCATTAATCATTAATCACGAATCACTAATAGCCCAAAGACATGATTACATTTCCGAATGCCAAAATAAATCTGGGACTGAACATTACCGAGAAACGTCCGGACGGATACCACAATCTGGAAACTGTATTTTATCCCATACCTCTGGAGGATGCCCTTGAAATCACAATATTAAATGACTCGAAACAAAAATTTGTCCTGCACCAATCCGGCCTGGAAATCAGCGGGGAGCCGGAAACCAACCTGGTAGTAAAGGCATACCTGCTGCTGGAACAGGAATTTCAATTACCTCCGGTAGACATTTATCTATATAAACATATTCCTTCGGGTGCCGGTTTGGGAGGTGGCTCGGCAGATGCTGCTTTCATGCTAAAATTGTTGAACGAAAAATTCAATTTACATCTGGCAGATGAAAAATTGGAAGAGTATGCTGCCATATTAGGAGCTGACTGCGCTTTTTTTATTAAAAACAAACCAACCTTTGCAGAGGGTATCGGCAACATTTTTTCCCCAGTCGATTTATCATTGAAAGGATATCAGTTGGTACTTGTAAAACCGGATGTCTTTGTCTCGACCCGAGACGCCTTTTCACAAATACAACCTCACTACCCGGATCATTCATTGAAAGAAATTATAAGACATCCGGTAAGCGAATGGAAAAACTGCATGTTCAATGACTTTGAGAAAAGCGTCTTTCCACAATACCCTGTCATTGAAGAAATAAAAAAAGAATTGTACAGCAAAGGAGCCATATATGCCGCCATGTCGGGTTCCGGTTCATCTGTTTTCGGATTATTCTCTCCCGAAGAAAAAATAACGAAAATGGATTTTGAAGCAGCATTCTGTTTCCAAACCGAATTGAAATAATCTGATCATAAAATATAATACCATGAAAAACTACTTAATAACGTATAGTTGTGCCATGTTTCTATTAGCCTCTTGCGGATCTCCATCCCAACAGCCCAAAGCACCGGGACAGATCGATATTGCCGGAAAAATAGAGAGCCTGACGGAACTTAAAGCATCTGATTTTATCAAAGAGATCAACTATGTGGCATTGGAGACTACAGACAGTTGTTTAGTAAACGAGAATCCTAATATACAGGTTTTCAAAAATAACATTATTGTAAATACAAACAAACAATGTTTGGTTTTCGATAAAGACAGTGGTAAATTTCTGCGTTCTATCGGTCATATAGGTAATGACCCGGGAGGATACAGCGAAGCAACCTTCTGGATTGACGATATAACAGGAGAACTGTATTTCATAGGATGGAACGGTACTCTTATGCGATACGACCTGCAAGGCAACTACTTGGGTGACGTCAAGGTTGCCTCAAACCTGGGAGTAAGAAATCCCGCTTGTTTTGTTTTCACAGATTCATTAATTGTCAGTCATCAATTGAGTCTCCTGCCAATACAAGGAAATGAAAAGAAATCTCCTTTCCTACTTCTTGACAAACAAGGAAATGTGATAGATAGTATCCCTTCTTTACTCCCGGTTATACCTGTCACCACTAATGTAGTACGATTAAACATATTAAAAAGTGAAAAAGCACGGGAGCTTTACGGTAATATAGGAGTTCATGGTATGATGACAGCATACTTTAATAATGATGACGCAATTGAATCACCACGAGTGCTTTCAACACTATGGAAACATAACGGAAAAGTACGATTTAAAGAGGCATATCTGGATACAATCTATACTTTATCCGAAAATAAATTATCTCCTTATCTGATTTTCAATACAGGCAAGTATCATTATCCGGCAGAAGAAAGATATCAGCAAAAAGAAAATGACGAAAGAGTCAAGATCGACTATGTGATGGAAAGTACCACTCTGATCATCTTCCAGTTCAGACAACGAGGAGAAGTGTATACCGGTATATATAATAAAGATACTCAAATAACTCAAATAGCCAAAGGACAGAATTTTGTAAACGATATCGATCATTTTATGCCATTAAATCCCCGGAATTGTAATACTGACAATGAATATGTAGATCTCGTTCAGGCAAACACTATACTGGAATGGATGGAAGAACATCCGGAAGTAAATCCAGATGGCAAGTTCTCTTTCATCAAAGGAATAAATGAAGAATCCAATCCGGTCGTTATCTTAATGAAATAGATCATAAAACAATAACAAACTAAATATTTTGGTTATTTAACTACATATAATAGTTTAATCACTAAAATATTTAGTTTATTTGTCCTTCATAACAAACAACAGGTATTTTACGACCTGATTAAATGATAAAAACATGAAGAGACAAATTGTATCATGCGGCATTTTTGCTATGCTATTGTTAGCCTCCTGCAATGGAGCGCAGCAAACCTCTGAAGTCGATCTGATAGATATTGCCGGAGGAATGGAGAAATTGACAGAACTAAAAGTATCTGATCTCGGGAAAACAATCCGATACATTCCTTTAGAAACAACGGACTCCTGCCTGATCGGAGATTTTCCTAATATCAAACTTCTGGATGATAAAATTATGGTCTATAACGGCAAACAGTGTTTGCTGTTTGACAAAGAAACCGGAAAGTTTATTTGTTCTGTAGGGCACAGAGGAGACGATCCTGAAGCTTATAGCAGTACTTGCGGATATCTGAATCCCCAAAACCAATTATTGTATTTTAATCGCGATCCCAACCAATTGGTAAAATATAACCAAAAAGGAAATTTCGCAGGAGTCATCACCATCCCTTCGCCGGAAACTTCAACGGGCAATATACAAATAAACCGTCCCGGAATGAATGGGTTTGTATTCTCTGATTCCATTATTATAGGGCATTATGTAGGAGGATTAGGACAAAGATGTCCCAGTTCGGTATTATATTTCTCTGATAAAGGTAATTACATAGATACGATCCCGAATATCATTCCCGAATTAGGAACAGGACAGGTTGGAGACATCAATAACATTTCGGTACGCAAGGGATTCGGACTGTTAGAAGGCATTATTCAAATACAGTATAACAACGGAAAACAAAGTATCTGTGTACCCGGATATACGGCACTGTGGAAGTGTAATGACGAAATCCGATTCAAAGAATTATTTACCGACACCATCTACACATTGAAACACAATCAGCTGGAAAAGTACATAATATTCAATACCGGTAAATATTACTGGCCGGCTTCCGAACGTACGCTTACAGACAATAACAGTGACCGAATTATGATCAGCTATGCAATCGAGAATGACAAGTTACTCTATTTCCAGTTCATCAGAGGGCTTTACACAGACAAACACATCTTGTACAATGGAATTTATGACAAAAATACAAAAGTGACTAATATAGCTTTAGCTGAAAATAATTTCGTTGATGACTTGACCCATTTTATGCCTTTTACTCCCAGCTTTCTTAATGAAAAAGGTGAATGTGCCTCTTTGGTTCAAGCTGCTGACATTCTTACTTGGCTAGAGGAACATCCGGAAGTCAAAATAGAAAAAGAACTAGGCGTCCTGAAGAATTTGAATGAAGAATCCAACCCGGTAGTAGTATTGGTAAAATAATAACGACTCTCCTCTTTGAACTCCTTCAAAGAGGAGAGTTTTTTCTATCCAATAGTCAGACAAAATAAAATCTCATAGATAAAATAAAGTTTATAATAAAAAAAACAGTACCACGACTCACGTCGTAGTACTGTCACAACACAAACACAAAATAAAACACGACAAAACTACTATGCAATCTTACCTGTCTATGCCGGGGAGGCATAAGTACTAATTATGGATATTCACATACACATAAACAGCTTCAGGCCGATTTGCATCCTATAAACAAATGTATAAAAACATTTGTTCATGTCTTATATGTTAATTAAAACAATATTCTTATTTATTGGATACCTCTTTCACGAAGTTTCAACTGCCATGCCCAAGCAGAACGCAGTGTATCTTCCAGAGTTTCCTGAGCTTTCCAACCCAATTCATTGTTCGCATAATCAGGGTTAGCCCATACCTTTTCAATATCACCGGCACGACGTCCAACAATCTGATAGTTTAGTTTTACGCCGGTAGCTTTCTCAAATCCGTTGATCAGTTCAAGAACTGAAACTCCACGTCCTGTACCGATATTGAAAGTTTCAACTTTATCTTTTTGTTTCTTTTCAAGAATACGTGCAATAGCAATTACGTGTGCTTTAGCAAGGTCGACTACATTGATAAAGTCACGGATACATGAACCGTCAGGTGTATCATAATCATCACCGAAGACACTCAATTTTTCGCGAATCCCGATAGCAGTCTGAGTTAAATACGGAATAAGATTTTGAGGTACGCCATTAGGAAGTTCTCCTAACAATGCTGTCGGATGAGCACCAATCGGATTAAAATAACGCAGTAAAATTGCATTAATCGGAGCACCGGAAGCTACTGTATCTCTAACAATCTCTTCATTAATCTGTTTGGTATTTCCATAAGGAGAAGTAGCTTTCTTTATCGGAGCATTCTCTGTTACAGGCAATTCATCCGGTTCACCATATACAGTACATGAAGAAGAGAACACAATGCCCTCAATACCATGTTTAGGCATTAATTCAAGCAAGTTAATTAAAGAAACGAGGTTGTTGCGATAATAAAGCAATGGTTTTTCTACAGACTCACCTACTGCCTTGCTGGCCGCAAAGTGGATAATCGCTTTAATACCTTTATATTTATTGAACACGGCATCTAAACCGTCAAAATCCAAGCAATCCAGTTTCTCGAAAACAGGACGAATACCTGATACCTTTTCGATATTATCTACGACATCAGCATTTGAATTAGATAAATTATCAATGATAATTACTTCGTATCCACTGTTTTGCAGCTCTACCACAGTATGAGAGCCGATATATCCGGTTCCGCCTGTTACTAAAATTCTTTCTTTCATAACGTGTATAATGGTTAGTTTTTTCGGTTTACTTGTAAAGTGTTTGCAAATGTAACAAAATTAATTTAGATAAATGCACAAAAAACGAATATTATTTCATAACGCAAACAGGGATTAAGACAAAATAACAGAAAAAGCGGCGGAAGAACTACCCCATCGGTAGCCTATCCGCCGCTCCATCCTTCAGTTGTTTGTCGTCAGGATTTATACAACTCCGGAGAATCCCATAAATGCCATAGCCAGCAATCCGGCTGTAATTAAAGCAATCGGAGTACCTTTCATTCCTTCGGGAATTTTCACAAGACTCATCTGCTCACGGAGTCCGGCGAAAAGTACCAGGGCCAGACCGAAACCAATAGCAGTAGAGAATGCATATACAACACCCGTCAGTAGGTCATAATCTTTTTGGATAACAAGAATTGCCACACCCAAGATACAACAATTCGTTGTAATCAAGGGAAGGAATACGCCCAATGCCTGATAAAGTGCGGGAGAAACTTTCTTCAGAATAATTTCTACCATCTGCACCAATGCAGCGATAACCAAGATAAACGTGATAGTCTGCAAATACTGCAACCCGAAGGCATCGAGTACAAACTTCTGGATCAGGAACGTTACGATCGTAGCAATGGTAAGCACGAAAGCTACCGCTGCACTCATACCCAATGCAGTATCCACCTTCTTGGAAACACCCAAGAAAGGACAGATTCCCAGAAATTGCGACAACACAATGTTATTAACAAAGATTGCCGAGATAAATATCAATATATATTCCATAATCGTTTATATTTTAATTCGCTTTCTTAAGGCTGTTAATCAACGCAATCAGATATCCCAATGCGATAAACGCACCCGGAGCAAGCACAAAGACAAGCATACCGTATTCTTCCGGAATGATTGACAAGTTGAATACCTTGCCTGTACCCAGGAACTCACGAACAGCTCCCAGCAATGTAAGGGCAATTGTAAAGCCCAATCCCATACCGATTCCGTCGAACATAGAAGAAAGTGCATTATTCTTGGCTGCAAATGCTTCTGCACGTCCCAACACAATGCAGTTCACAACAATCAATGGAATAAAAAGTCCCAATGTAGCGTACAGTCCGGGTACATATGCTTGCATTACCATCTGAAGCAAAGTCACAAAAGATGCAATGACTACAATGAATGACGGAATACGCACCATGTCCGGAATCAGGTTCTTTATCAATGAAATCACTACATTGGAACAGATCAATACAAACATAGTGGCAAGCCCCATGCCCATACCATTAATGGCCGAGGAAGTCGTACCGAGTGTAGGACACATACCAAGCAGGAGCACAAATGTCGGATTCTCTTTAACAATCCCATTCATTAATACTTTAAAGTTATTCATATCTTTATACTCCTTTCTTATTTAATGACTACTGAATCGACAATCGCAGTTTCGGACTTCTGCACAGCTTTCTGCGAAGCACCGGTCGTACCATTAGCACCGCCATCGCCTTTATAAGCACCATAGGCAGCATTCACAGCATTCAAAAATGCACGTGAAGTGATAGTAGAAGCAGTAATGGCATCTACCTGTCCGCCGTCTTTACTTACAGTCAGCGGTTGCTCACCCGGATTCATTCCCTTAATGCTGCCTTTGTTTCCTTCTTTGAACCAGTCGGCCGCCTTGGAACCAAGTCCCGGAGTTTCGGCATGTGACAACAAAGAATAGTTGTAAATTTTACCTTCAGCATCAAAACCAACAAGTACTTTCAATTCTCCGCCAAATCCCATCGACTTGGCTTCTACTGCTGTTCCTACCCATTGATCTCCGTTTTTAGCCGGATAAATGATAAAGTCAACAATCTTCTTGCCATCTTTCTCACTAAACACGGTATCACACTCTGCGACCGGATTATTTGTAAATTCGGGCAAAACTTCTTTTAAAGCTTCATTCAATGTCTTCGCATTCGCATCTGCAATGGGACCTTTAGTCAACTCATTCACATAAGCCAGCAAAGCTACCGAGATAGCTGTTACTCCGGTGAGTACCAGCAACATATTTTTCAATGATGATTCTAACTTTTTCATTTCTTCTTCGCTACCTCCCCAAAGCGTTTTGGTTTGCAATACGTATTGATTAGCGGAGTGAATGCATTCATAATCAGAATAGCAAACGACATACCTTCCGGATATGCACCAAACAGACGGATAACAACCGTCAGCAAACCGATGCAGACACCATAAATCAACATACCTTTTTTACTCATCGGAGAGGTGACATAGTCTGTTGCCATAAAGATAGCACCCAGCATCAGACCTCCCGAAAGCAACTGGATCACCGGAGAAACATAAGCTTCGGGATTTGCCAGATGCATGATACCGGAAAATACAAATACAGTAACCAGAATGGATACAGGGATATGCCATGTAATGATTCTCTTCCATAACATATAAAGAAGACCCAAAATCAGGGCAGCAGCACTCACTTCACCCAGACATCCACCATTGTTACCAATAAACAGACTCCAAGCATCGGGCAGTTGACCAAAAGCCGAGACATCCCCATGAATAGCCTGTTTCATCAATGCCAAAGGAGTGGCGGCAGTAGTAGCATCGGTATAAGCAGTTAACTGACCGACCACCGGCCAGGAAGTCATCTGTACCGGGAATGACAATAACAGAAACACACGCCCTGCCAGTGCCGGGTTAAACGGATTGTTCCCCAAGCCGCCAAATGACATCTTACCGACACCAATAGCAAACAAAGCACCTAAAATAATAATCCATACAGGTAAGTTAGACGGTAGATTGAACGCCAGCAACACTCCCGTGATGACAGCAGAACCGTCACAAATAGTAGTGGTTTCTTTCTTCAGCAAGAACTTACCGATTGCCCATTCAAAAAACAAACAGGCTATCACAGAAGTAGCTGTGACAATCAGTGCACCCAGTCCGAAATATACGAGCGAAACGATAAAGGCAGGAATCAGCGCAATCAGCACACCGTACATATTCTTTTGTACGCTGTCTCCACCATGAACGTGAGGCGATAATGATACAATTAATTTATTTTCCATACTTATTATTTTTTAGCTTGACGTGCACGAATCATAGCTCCTACTTTCCCCTTACCCAGACGACAGTAGTCGAGTAACGGACGATTGGCAGGACAAGTGAACTGGCAAGAGCCACACTCGATACAATCCATGATTCTTTCTGATTCCATTCTTTCAAATTCTGTGTTCTCAGCCAAAGCGGAAAGCAGATACGGCTCCAGTCCCATCGGGCAGGCACTCACACACTTTGCACAACGAATGCAGTTCTGTACTTCTCCGCGTTTTGCCTCTTTCCGGTTCATAATCAAAATACCAGAACTTCCTTTAGCAGTGGGCACATCAGTATTAACCAATGCTTTACCCATCATCGGACCACCGCCAATTATTTTTCCGGTATCCTCCGGCAAACCGCCACAGGCATCGATCAACTGCTGCATCGGAGTACCAATACGCGCCAAAAAGTTAGAAGGCTGGGCAACAGACTTACCGGTCACCGTAATGACACGCTCAAACAAAGGCTTATTTTTCTGTACAGCTTGATATACGGCAAATGCAGTACCTACATTCTGCACAACTGCTCCTGTAGAGATAGGTAATGCGCCGCTTGCAACCTGGCGCTTCGTAATAGCATCGATTAACTGCTTCTCACCCCCTTGAGGATATTTCACTTTCAAAGGAACAACTTCAATACCGGCATAACTGGATGCGACTTTCGTCATCAGTTGGATAGCATCGGGTTTATTGTTTTCGATACCTATAAAAGCCTTATTGACTTTCACCGCCTTCATCAGAATAGCCACCCCTACCATTACCTCCTCGGCATGTTCCAACATCAGTTGATGGTCGGCTGTCAAGTAAGGTTCACACTCTACAGCGTTGATAATCACGCATTCTGCTTTAAATGAAGGAGGCGGACAAAGTTTGACTTGAGTTGGGAAACAAGCTCCTCCCAAACCAACAATGCCTGCATCTGCTATCTTCTTCACAATCTCTTCCGAAGTCAATTCACACTCTTTTACCAATTCAGGACTACGATCGATAGACTCTTCCCATTCATCCCCGTCTACATCAATAAAAATAGCAGGTTTAGCATAACCGCTCGCATCGACAATAGAGTCAATCTTAGCGACTTTACCACTGACAGAAGAGTGAATGGCTGCCGAAACAAAGCCATTAGCTTCGGCTATTTTAGTGCCCACCTTCACCACATCACCTTTTGCCACAATAGGCTTAGCAGGCGCACCGATATGCTGCCCCAGCAGTATCACAGCTTTTGCCGGAACCTCTGCCGTAACAATAGGTTGATGTGCTGAGAGTTTATTTTCGTGTGGATGAACACCACCAATTGAAAATGTCTTCAACATACAATTCTGTATTTTATCTGTTTATTACTCGTTTTTTTAAGCTTCGGCAGTTTTGGCAGCTTCGGCAACAGGCGTTTCCTCTTTAGGTTTACGAGGAGGGAAATTCAACTCGATGATAGTGTGCTGCGGACAAACTTCAACGCACTTGCGACAAGACTTACATTTATTGTAATCGATGTAAGCGAGATTGTTTTCAAGTGTAATTGCCTCGAACGGACAAGTTTTGACACACTTACCACAACCGATGCAACTTACCGTACAGGCTTTGCGTGCAACAGCCCCTTTGTCTTTGTTGACACAAGATACATATACACGACGCGATTTCTTACCTTTGGCACGAAGCTCGATTATCGCTTTCGGACAGGCTTTTACACAAGCTCCGCAAGCCGTACACTTTTCTTCATCCACCTCAGGAAGTCCTGTTTCCGGATTCATGTGAATAGCATCGAACTGGCAGGCAGCCACACAGTCGCCACATCCCAAACATCCATAGCTACAGCCGGTCTCTCCGCCATAAAGCGAAGCAGCAATAGCACAGCTCTTTGCACCGTCATACATATTTGTACGCGGACGGTTCGTGCAGGTTCCGTTACATCTAACCACTGCAACCATCGGTTCTGCAGTTCCGGCGTCCAATCCGAGAATAGAGGCAACCTGAGACATCACAGGCTGTCCACCCACCGGACAAAACTTACCTTCCAGCGAACCGGCTTTGACGCAAGCATCGGCAAATCCGCTGCAACCCGGATAACCACATCCACCGCAGTTAGCCTGAGGCAACACTTCGGATACCTGGGCAATTCGTGGGTCTTCGTACACGGCAAATTTCTTAGAAGCAACATACAATACTGCAGCCAATACAAGCGCAATAGCTCCCAAAGAAATCACTGCAATCAGAATCAAATTCATAATTTTTAGTTATTTATTGGTTTTATAGTAAAAGAAAATTTTTGTTTCAACCGAGTTCTGTTCAACCATATTATATAATAATAAGAAATAAGCACCGCCAAAGCAGCAAATGCTCCATATAGTTCACTATGAAGAACTGTCTTGAAAATGAAAAGGCCAAAGATTAAAAGAAAGAGAGGAATGAGAAAAGCCAGAAGAACCGCTTGCATGCCCATGGAGGTGGCACCAATAATCGTCACCTCGTCCCCTATCTTCCATGCAGACGAAGTATCGGTAACTTCAATTACCTTCTCCTTGCTATCTGCCGAAGAGCAATGTCCCTTGACACTGCAAGTCGAGCAAGCCGATGTCTGGATGATCCTCACAAAAACCTGAGAACCACTTATGTTTTCCACAATACCTTGATGAGTTATTATATTAGTCATTTTGCAAACTGCACATTACAAATTGCGGCAAATTTAAGCATAAGTTTGAAAATTACGAAGTATTTGAATGTTTTTTATAGTGCAATATGAAGTCTTTTTAAAGTAATTTTTGCTCTATCAATCGGGTATGGATACAGAAAAAGCAGGCTTTTCACCTGCTTTACTAAGAAAATGTTATCATCTTCTGATATTTTTAAAGAAATTAGAAACAAAAACCAATTCTTTTATCACTTTCTGTTTATTTCCCCTTCTACATTTTAAGAGATTCATTAATCTCAATCATCCGAATCAAATTCGTCCGCTGAATTGAAAAGGTACTGCTTTCTTTCTGAACATATTTTAGCAAGGAAAGCCCATCCTGACGTAATTTGGACTTTTGCAAAATATCAGATTCCACCTCGTCCGAAACTTTCAATAAAGTCACGGCCGCCAATTCTATCTTCCCCATTCTATTAGGATCTCCTTCATAACAGTCAATCATTTCATCTAGGCTCATACTTAACAATTCCTCTTGAGAAACTCCTAAAATCTGTCTCGTCAGGCAATCATATTCAGTCCATTCATCCTTACGGAACTTCTTTTTATTCAATATCGCATTTACAATTAACGAAATGATTTCCTGAATCATCCGTATCAGATAGTCTTGTTTAATCATAATATCCTCTTTTTGAATTAGAACTTACTTACCACGGGGAGAATTAACCTCACCGGAAAGAAGAGAGCCGACTGAAGATTCCAGTCGGCCCCTATTTCATATATTTACATTATGTCAATTATTCCCGATTACCATTTATAATTCAGACCAAAACTTAGCAACTCCTTCAGCTGGAAATAACTGCTGCCAGTAGTCGGCTTCGCACTGTCGTCAAAGCGTGCATGTACAAATAGTTTGGTAGAAAGATAACGGTTCAATACGAAGTTGAAAGTATTCTCCCACTCTACACGCACCCATTTATAGTTCGTCAGATAGTTCAAACGGGAATCGACTACAATAGACGGAATAATAGTCCATGAAATAGTAGGTTGAACCTGTGCACCGAAGTCATTCTTCGAGCATTTGCCTTTATCCAATCCAAACTTGGTTTCGTCCACGTTTTTGTTACCTATATAACGAAGGTTATAAGTCAACGGAGACATGAATACAGAAAGATTGAATTTTTTCTTTTTCAACTTATAGTCCATACCGACACTGACTATCACATCTGCAGGAGCAAGGAAAGCAGCTACCAACTCTTCACTGTTAGCCTTATATCCCTTTACGAACTGGGTTTTAAACTCTCCTGTAATAGTATAGTACCAATTATTGGCAGCCTGAATACCTAATTTAGAATACAAACGCAACTGGTCGGTATTAACCAGGTATTTATGATATTCGTCTGACGGAGAAGAATTGAATCCTAATTTAGCTTCGAACAGATTTTCAAACTGTACTTTTTCACGGTCATTGTAGTTAGCGAACAACTGCAGATTGGCCATTACGGCATTATTGCTCTCACCTCCCTTGTACCAGTTGTCCGAAATATAGTTCTGGGTAATCTGAAGCGAACCGTTACCTCCTGTCACCCACCAATTGGGCTTGGAGATCACCATTTCCGCTTCACCCACATTATCTTCCACCTTATCCGCACGGAACAGGCTTTTCACTTCTGTTTTCGGGACTTCAATCTTCTTATCGCCATGATACAACTTACGGCTCATGATATGATCTTCGGTATTAACGACTAAATTAGGATGATTCAGATATAGATCCATCAAAGCAACATTCACCAGCCGGGAAGCTCTCTCAGCTTTAGAAAACTGCAATGTGTCATACGGCGGCAATAATTGCGAAGAAAGAGAGGGAGTAACAAAAGGTTCCTTAAACTTCCAGTGCATGGTAGAATATTCCGCGATGGGAGAGTTATAATAAGTCAGCGGTACAAACAGTCGGTAGTAATCCGGATCCGTCTTAATATAACGCATGGGTACAGAAGGATCATTAAGATATTCCAACTCTCCTATATACTTATTATATAAGATGGACACCGTATCTATCTTAGGCTTCGGACCATCCAGATTCAGTTTCAGGACAAGGTACTGTTGAAGCGTCTCGGAAAGTGTATCTGCTTTCACTTCACTCTGCACTGTTTCAGAAACCGGTTTGTTCGTCTTCTGCGCCATCACTGACGAAGAAAACAGGATCGCAAATGCTAATGTTGAGATGTGACTAGTCTTCATTTTTATAACAAATTTGGGGCAAATTTACATTAAATAGTTTAGATTACATAAAATTTGCTCGATTTTAATAGGAATAACCTATCAAATGAATCTATACAACAATTCAGCTGTTTTATTGGAACGTGCATTATCTCTCAGAACAATACAGATCGAACTGAGAACCGCCTTCCCCCGGCTCGATAGTGCAAGTTGAATAAAGGCGTGCTTATATGCCGGCAAACATGTGACTGTTTGTCGTTCAAACATTTCGGTACCCGGAATTGCATTTTTTAATAAATTTGTTTTGTAGAAAGCATCCGTTCTTCCCCATTTTTTTGTAATTTTGCGGTTTTTAAGATTCAAATCAAAGGATTTAGAAACAAATTATTAAAACAGTTATAGCTGTGGGAGAAACAAAGTATATTTTCGTCACCGGTGGTGTTGCCTCTTCTTTAGGAAAAGGTATCATTTCATCTTCCATCGGTAAATTGCTGCAAGCAAGAGGTTATAAAGTAACTATCCAGAAGTTTGACCCGTACATCAACATTGACCCGGGAACATTGAACCCTTATGAACACGGAGAATGCTACGTGACTGTAGACGGCCATGAAGCCGATCTTGACTTAGGACACTACGAACGTTTCCTGGGCATCCAGACAACGAAGGCCAACAACATCACGACAGGCCGTATCTATAAGAGCGTCATCGATAAAGAACGCCGTGGAGATTATTTGGGGAAAACCATTCAGGTGATTCCTCATATCACCGATGAAATCAAACGTAACGTCAAGTTACTGGGTAACAAGTATAAGTTCGACTTTGTAATCACAGAAATTGGCGGAACAGTAGGTGATATCGAATCTTTGCCTTATCTGGAAAGTATTCGTCAGTTGAAATGGGAACTGGGTCAGAATGCCTTGTGTGTACACCTGACTTATGTACCTTTCCTGTCCGCCGCCCAAGAGTTAAAAACCAAACCGACTCAACATTCCGTAAAAGAGTTGCAATCACTCGGTGTACAGCCGGATATCCTGGTGCTACGTACCGAACATGACCTGAATACCAACTTGCGCAAGAAGGTCGCTCTGTTCTGTAATGTAGCCGAAAACGCAGTTGTTCAGTCAATCGACGCTTCAACTATTTATGAAGTACCTCTGTTGATGCAAGAGCAAGGCCTGGACGAAACCATACTCCAAAAGATGGGTCTGCCTGTAGGCGAACGTCCGCCGTTGGGTCCTTGGAAAGACTTCCTGAACCGTCGTGCCAATGCAACTGAAACAGTAACCATTGCAATGGTAGGTAAATATGTTGAATTGCAGGATGCCTACAAATCTATTCTGGAATCCTTGTCACAAGCTGCTACCTACAATGACCGTAAAGTAAAAATAGAATATGTATCATCCGAACATCTGACTCCGGACAATGTAGACGAACAATTGGGACATGTAAACGGAGTAGTTATCTGTCCGGGATTCGGTTCACGCGGTATCGAAGGTAAGTTCGTAGCTGCCAAATACACCCGCGAACACAACATTCCGACATTCGGTATCTGTCTGGGTATGCAATGTATGGCTATCGAGTTTGCCCGTAATGTGTTGGGTTATGCCGATGCCAACTCCATTGAAATGGATGAAAAGACCAAGCACAACGTGATCGACATCATGGAAGAGCAGAAAGCCATCACCAATATGGGAGGTACCATGCGTCTGGGAGCTTACGAATGTGTATTGAAGAAAGACTCTAAGGTATACGAAGCCTACAAAGAAGAACACATTCAGGAGCGTCATCGCCACCGCTACGAATTCAACAACGACTATCGCAAACAATTCGAAGAGGCCGGCATGAAGTGTGTAGGTATCAACCCCGAGTCCGACTTGGTAGAAATTGTAGAGATTCCTACATTGAAATGGTACATCGGAACACAGTTCCATCCGGAATACAGCAGTACCGTACTACACCCGCATCCGTTGTTCGTGTCGTTCATCAAGGCTGCAATCGATAAGTAAAGATCGTTATCGTATAGATTATTAATCATTAATCACTTAAAAAAGAGAATGGATAAAAACACCATCACAGGCCTCGTTTTAATAGGTATATTACTGGTAGGATTCAGTTTTCTGAGCCGTCCCAGCGAGGAGCAAATAGCCGCTCAAAAGCGGTATTATGACTCTATAGCCGTGGTACAGCAGCAAGAAGAAGCACTGAGAGCCAAAACCGAAGCTGCGCTGGCTAACGAAAAAGAAGAAACAGCAGCCGACTCAGCATCGCTCTTCTTCAGTGCCACCAAAGGTAAAGAGGCGTTTACTACTATCCAGAATAATTTGGTAGAAATCACTCTGGATAACAAAGGCGGCCGTGTTTACTCTGCCCTGTTGAAAAACTACATGGGACAGGATAAGAAACCGGTTGTGTTGTTCAACGGCAGCGATGCTTCCATGAACTTCAACTTCTATAACAAGAAGGGGGCCCTCCAGACAAAAGACTTCTATTTTGAAGCAGTCAATAAAACAGATAGCAGTGTAACGATGCGTCTAGCTGCCGACAGTGCCAGCTATATCGATTTCATTTATACACTGAAACCTGATAACTACCTGATGAGCTTTGTGATCAAAGCTACGGGAATGGACGGAAAATTGGCTGCCAGCACAAACTATGTGGACATCTCATGGTCACAACGTGCCCGCCAGATCGAAAAGGGATATACTTACGAAAACCGTTTGGCAGACCTCACCTACAAATACACCGGTGATGATGTGGATAACCTTTCGGCAAGTAAAGACGACGAAAAGTCCGTTTCGGAACGTCTGGACTGGATCGCTTTCAAGAATCAGTTCTTCTCTTCCGTATTCATCGCAGAACAGGATTTCGAAAAGACTACGGTTAAATCGAAAATGGAGAAACAGGGAAGCGGTTACATAAAAGACTATTCCGCCGAGATGAGTACGTTCTTTGATCCGACCGGCAAACAACCTACCGATATGTATTTCTACTTCGGCCCGAACCACTACAAAACGCTGACTGCGTTGGATAAGGGACGTGAAGAGAAATGGGAACTTAACAACTTGGTATATCTGGGCTGGCCGTTGATTCGTTGGATTAACAAATGGATCACCATCAACGTGTTCGACTGGTTGTCCGGCTGGGGATTAAGTATGGGTATCGTTCTGTTGTTACTCACCATCATGGTGAAAATAGTCGTTTTCCCGGCAACATGGAAGACCTATATGTCATCAGCCAAAATGCGGGTGCTGAAACCGAAAATCGATGAGATCAACAAGAAATACCCCAAACAGGAAGATGCGATGAAGAAACAGCAGGAGGTGATGGGATTGTACAGCCAGTACGGTGTAAGCCCGATGGGTGGCTGTCTGCCGATGTTGTTGCAATTCCCTATCCTGATGGCATTGTTCATGTTCGTACCGAGTGCTATCGAACTTCGTCAGCAGAGTTTCCTTTGGGCGGATGACTTGTCGACTTATGACGCATTCATCACTTTCCCGTTCCATATTCCATTCTTGGGTAATCACCTCAGTTTGTTCTGCTTGCTGATGACTGTTACCAACATCCTGAATACGAAGTACACAATGCAACAGCAGGATACGGGTGCCCAGCCGCAAATGGCTGCGATGAAGTGGATGATGTACCTGATGCCGATCATGTTCCTCTTCGTCTTGAACGACTATCCTTCGGGATTGAACTATTACTACTTCATTTCGACTCTGATCAGTGTAGTAACCATGATCATATTACGCCGGACAACTGACGAAAACAAATTGCTTACCGAACTGGAAGCTAAGAAGAAAGATCCGAAACAGATGAAGAAGACCGGATTTGCCGCACGCCTGGAAGCTATGCAAAAACAACAGGAACAATTGGCAAAAGAACGGGCTAATAAGCAGAATAAGAAATAAGAGATAGAAATCAGCTTAAATACCGAAGAGCCGGACAAGCAGTGTATGTTTGTCCGGCTTTCTTTTCCTTTATTGAACAGATTACAACATGACTACTAAATACACATACAAAGAAATATGGATTATCGCCTACCCCATCCTGATCAGCCTAATCATGGAACAGCTGATAGGCATGACCGACACTGCTTTTCTGGGACGTGTGGGCGAAGTCGAACTGGGAGCCTCGGCCATTGCCGGTGTATACTATCTGGCTATTTTTATGATGGCATTCGGATTCAGTATAGGTGCACAAATCCTGATTGCCCGTCGTAACGGTGAACAGCAATACCAGGCTATCGGGCCCATCTTTTATCAGGGTGTCTACTTTCTGCTTTCACTCGCAGTGGTAGCATTCACTCTTTCGCTGTGCTTCTCACCGCACATACTGAAAAAGGTCATTAGCTCGGAGCATATATACGATGCGTCCATCAGCTACATCAACTGGAGGGTCTTCGGCTTTTTCTTCTCCTTTGTCGGAGTAATGTTTCGTGCATTCTTCGTGGGTACAACTCAGACCAAAACCCTGACACTGAACTCTGTGGTCATGGTATTATCCAATGTGGTGTTCAACTACATACTGATTTTCGGTAAGTTCGGTGCTCCACAGTTAGGTATCGCCGGAGCCGCCATCGGTTCGTCACTGGCCGAAATGGTTTCGGTCATCTTCTTCGTCATCTACACCTGGAAACGGATAAACTGTAAAAAGTATGCCTTGAATCATCTGCCCGGATTCCGGCCGGAGATGCTGAAACGGATCCTGAACGTATCCTTTTGGACAATGATTCAGAACTTTTTCTCACTGTCCACTTGGTTCATGTTCTTCCTATTTGTCGAACACTTAGGCGAACGTGCACTGGCCATAACCAATATCATCCGTAACGTATCGGGCATCCCGTTTATGGTCACCATGGCATTTGCAGCTACTTGCGGCTCCCTGGTGAGTAACCTGATCGGTGCGGGCGAAATCAAGTGTGTTCCCGGAACGATCCGCCAGCACATCCGTATCGGTTATATTTTCGTGCTGCCGCTGGTTATACTCTTCGCACTGTTTCCTAACCTGATATTGAGTATCTATACGGATATTCCCGATTTGCGGGAGGCCTCCATCCCTTCTTTATGGGTACTATGCTCCGCTTATCTGATACTCGTACCTGCCAACGTCTATTTTCAGGCACTATCCGGAACGGGCAACACACGTACGGCGTTGGGATTGGAACTCTGTGTACTGGCCATTTATCTGATCTATATCACCTATATGATTCTTTATCTGAGAGTGGATGTAGCCGTCTGCTGGACTACGGAACATCTGTACGGAATCTGTATCCTGTTCCTTTCATACCTTTATATAAAGAAAGGAAACTGGCAGAAAAAGCAGATTTGACCTGATTTTTGCTTATCTTCGCAGCACTATTATGGAAGAGAACACAAGTAAATTACTAATTATTAAAATAACTATGAGACAAGTAAACCTATTTATTATGTCGGCAGCAATGATGTTAGCATCTTGTGGTGGAACCAAAGATGCAGGCAAAACAGATCAGGCGCTGATCGGTAAATCCGATATCAAGATCGAAGGAAAGCGGATGACTCCCGAAGCACTTTGGGCGATGGGACGTATCGGCGGACTGGCCGTATCGCCTGACGGAAAGCAAATAGCCTATACTGTGGCTTATTACAGTGTCCCCGAGAACAAGAGCAACCGGGAAGTTTTTGTGATGAACGCGGATGGAACGGATAATCGACAGATTACCCACACTCCTTATCAGGAAAATGAAGTGACTTGGGCGGCAGACGGAAGCAAGCTGCTCTTCCTGAGCAATGACAACGGCAGCAGCCAACTGTATGAAATGAATCCGGACGGTAGCGGACGCAAGCAGATCTCCAAGTATGACGGAGACATCGAGGGATATTCCATCTCACCGGACGGTAAAAAAATACTCTTCATCGCTCAAGTGAAAACAGTAAAGAGCACGGCTGATAAATACCCCGACCTGGATAAAGCGACCGGAATCATCATCACCGACCTGATGTATAAACATTGGGACGAATGGGTGACCACCGCTCCACATCCTTTCATCGCCGACTTTGATGGCAAATCAATCTCCAACATCATAGATGTGCTGGAAGGAGAACCTTACGAAAGCCCGATGAAACCTTGGGGAGGTATCGAACAACTGGCTTGGAATACGACTTCGGACAAGGTGGCTTATACCTGCCGCAAAAAAACGGGACTGGCTTATGCCATATCTACCAACTCGGATATCTATGTATATGACCTGAATACCAAGAAAACAGTAAACATCACCGAAGGTATGATGGGTTATGATACAAACCCGCAATATTCTCCGGATGGAAAAAGCATTGCCTGGCAAAGCATGGAGCGCGACGGTTACGAAGCTGACCAGAACCGCCTCTTCGTCATGAACCTGGAAACGGGCGAGAAACGTTTTGTAAGTAAAGCTTTCGATTCGAATGTAGATGCATTCATATGGAGCCGGGATGCCAAGACGATCTACTTCACCGGTGTATGGCATGGCGAGACACAAATTTATTCACTCGATCTGGCTAACGATTCCGTACGCCCCGTCACTTCGGGTATGTACGACTACGAAGGCGTTGCCCTCTTTGGAGACAAACTGATTGCCAAACGCCATTCAATGAGTATGGGTGACGAAATTTACGCAATAGCTTTGGACGGACAAACCACGCAACTGTCCCAAGAGAACAAGCAAATCTATGACCAGATCGAAATGGGTAAAGTAGAAGGCCGCTGGATGAAAACAACTGACAGCAAAGAGATGCTGACATGGGTCATCTATCCGCCTCAATTCGATCCGAATAAGAAGTACCCGACACTGCTTTTCTGCGAAGGTGGTCCTCAGAGTCCGGTAAGCCAGTTCTGGAGTTATCGTTGGAACATGCAGATTATGGCCGCCAACGGTTATATCGTCGTAGCTCCGAATCGTCGCGGACTTCCGGGCTTCGGATTGGAATGGAACGAAGCTATCAGCGGTGATTACGGTGGTCAATGTATGAAGGATTATTTCACGGCTATCGACGAAATGGCCAAAGAGCCGTTTGTGGATAGTGATCGTCTGGGTTGTGTAGGTGCCAGCTTCGGAGGATTTTCTGTGTATTGGTTGGCCGGACATCACGACAAGCGCTTCAAGGCATTCATTGCCCACGACGGTATCTTCAATATGGAAATGCAATATCTGGAGACAGAAGAAAAATGGTTTGCCAACTGGGATATGGGCGGTGCTTACTGGGAAAAACAGAATCCGACAGCCCAACGTACATTTGCCAATTCTCCCCATTTGTTTGTCGAAAAATGGGATACTCCAATTCTCTGTATCCACGGTGAGAAAGACTACCGCATCCTTGCCAACCAGGCAATGGCTGCATTCGATGCTGCCGTGATGCGTGGTGTACCTGCCGAATTACTGATTTATCCGGATGAAAACCACTGGGTACTGAAACCACAGAACGGTGTACTGTGGCAACGGACTTTCTTCGAATGGCTGGATCAATGGCTGAAACCAAACGAAACGGCACAGAAATAAAGGCTGTGTTGTCAACAAATAAAGGCTCTGTCCGGTAGGGACAGAGCCTTTATTTGTTGACAACAGAAGCTCTATTTGGAAGGTAAGAAGTACCCAAAGTCTACATCCGCTTCAACTTCACCACCTCTCCCAGTACGGGGATATATACATCTATCTTTCGCTTCTTGGCTTCGGCAGCAAAAACCAGAGGAGGGTCATGCAGAGGTTCATCGGACAAATCGAAAGTTCCGTAATGCATCGGAATTGTGAGAGCAGCCTTCATATCGGTCGATGCAGTCAGAGCATCATAAGGCGATATATGATTGGGTTGCATAAACCAGCGCGGTTTATAGGCCCCGATACCCACCAAAGCATAATCGGGAGCTCCAAAAAGATCGGGTATTTCACGGAAATGCCTGGAGTAACCGGTATCACCGCTATAGTAGAGGGAAATACCATCGGCCTGTACCATAAATGCCCCCCACAGCCTGCGCCCTCCATCGCGAACGGAACGTTTGCTCCAATGTTGTGCGGGAAGAAACGTTATTTTCAGCCCGTCATCTTCTATCTGCTGATACCAGCCAGCCTCTGTCACCTCAAGCTCAGGAAACCATCCTTTAATCAGCTCCCCGGTGCCCAGACCACAAAAAAGTTTCATCCCCGGATTGTTTTTTACCAACCGTGCCACACTTTGCTTATCGAGGTGATCAAAATGATCGTGACTGATCAGCAGATAATCGATATCGGTAAATATATCGGGATTGGCCGGAAAATCACTTTGCCGCTTAACGAAAGGAATATCACCGAAAACGGGGTCGAACATGATCCGCTTCCTAGCTAACTGCAGGAAGAAAGAATTATGCCCGAGCCAAATCAGTGAATTGCCTACCACGCCATCCAGCGAACGCAGATAATTCAACTTGGGACTCCACTTCACACTCTTTTTCTCTTTCCGCTGCGGATTGGGCGAAAGACGCCACTTCAACACACTCCCCATTCCGGGACGAAAACGATGCTGGCGATTGACAAACTTTCCTCTTACTACAGGATTGCCCCGCCAGTGAGGATTGACCGTTGCCAGTCTTTCATTTCTTCTGAAACATATATGCTCGCCCATATGATACGTATTCTTTTCGATGAGTAACAAACAAAAATAACAAAAGATTTGTGGTTCGTTGCACAAAACCGTATTTTTCTTACAAAAAAAATGCCTCCCGGACACACTACGGGAAGCATTTCTATGATCATCAACTAATTGGCATTTCACGTCATCCGACCCAAAGGAAAGGATAAGGCCATCCCAGGTAAGAGAGGTTGATGACAAAAATAACGACAGCCAGTATCCATATAATCAACAGTGACCATTTCAGTCCGGATGACATAGGAGACCAATTGAAGATTTGCCGGAGAATCACGAAAATAATGGCGGCTAAAGGAATACCTGCCAAGACAACTCCTGCAATGCTCCCGGCGATAGTCATCATCGGAGAAGTAGAGATCAATGGTGACCAGTCGACCGAAGGCAACATCTGATAAAGAGCGGCTCCACCTCCGATGGCTACTGCAATGGCAGCAATCACCAGAGCAACGAAAACGATGGCAAGAACAAAAAGAACAGGGCTGCAAATAATGGCAAGAACCACCAGGCAAGCTTTCAGGAAGAATCCGGCAATGGACACCAATGCGTCTCCTACTTTCTGCAGAAAGCTACGGGGTTTACCAGAGTTTACGTAGTTGTTTACACCGTTGGCCATCCTCTCAAAGCCATCGGTCACCGTCCTGCCAATGTTCTCGATAGTGATATCCTCTCCCCGCATGTTCAGCTTCTCGGCTGCCGTACGAGCTTCGGGAATAACTAACCAACAAATAATATAGATAGGAATCAATACGCCATATCCGCAGATAAGTACCACAAACATGATAAGCCGGAGCACCGTGACATCCCAATTAAGATAAGCTGCCAACCCGCTGATTACACCACCCAGTATCTTATCGTCAGGATTACGATATAATCTGCGCCGAATGGTCGCACCTTGCTGTGCCCCCGTTTGTCCGGTTGTCTTTTGGGGCTCCTCTTCTCCGGTATCCTCGCCGAAGTCTTCCGGTTTACCCATACGTGCAATCACCTCTTCCACATCCGCAATCGTAATAACCTGCGAACCGGCCGACAGCTTTTCGGCAAAAAGCTCGGAAATGCGGTTCTCTATATCATTTACAATTTCCTCTGCTCCTTCTTGTTTGCGAAAGTGAAGTCTCAGGTTGCACAGATAATTATCAAGCAACCGATAGGCATCTTCGTCAATATGAAAAACGGTTCCGCCTAAATTTACGGTTAATGTTTTTTTCATCTTTATTTCTTTTTAAATGGATTCTCTATTAGCTATATGATTCACGGTTTCATTCAGTTCTTTCCAGGAAGCCTCCAGTTCACCAAGAAAAGACTCCCCTTTCCCGGTTAGTTTGTAATATTTGCGTGGCGGTCCTTGTGTTGACTCAACCCACTCGTAACTGAGCAAATCATCATTTTTCAGCCGGGTCAGCAATGGATATAAAGTCCCCTCCACCACAATCAGCCTCGCCTCTTTCAGTTTCTGAATGATATCCGAAGCATAAGCCGGCTCTTTATGCAACAATAACATGATGCAATACTCCAGCATACCCTTTCGCATTTGCGACTTTACATTATCTACATTCATAAGTTCTATCTTTTAGATGCAGCAAATATAGGCATTGTCTTGGTACTATGCAATACAAAGTACCTTATTTTTATACTAATTAACGCATTAAGTCCCTTTCACCTTATTATAAATGCAAATTATCACTATATTTGCCGTATAAATTGAAAAATACAACAAACATGTTTACTATCCGAAAAGCAACCTCAGATGATTGCAAACTGATTAACGAACTGGCAAACCAGGTATTTCCCGCCACTTACAAAGAAATACTTTCGACCGAGCAACTTGACTACATGATGGAGTGGATGTATGCACCCGAAAACATCCGTAAACAAATGGAAGAAGAAGGGCATGTATACTTTATCGCCTATCAGGGAGACGAACCTTGCGGCTACGTCTCTGTCCAGCCCCAGGATGCCGATGTGTTTCATCTCCAGAAAATATATGTTCTCCCCGGCTTTCAGGGGGCACATTTAGGCAGCAAACTATTTGATCACGCAGTGCAATATATCAAAGAGATACACCCGTCTCCCTGCCTGATGGAACTAAATGTAAACCGAAACAACAAAGCGCTGCACTTTTACGAACATAAAGGGATGAAGAAATTGCGGGAAGGAGACTTCCCTATCGGAAACGGATATTATATGAATGACTATATTATGGGATTGGAACTTTGATTTATCTGTAAAGAAAAGGCCAATAGGAGAAACGCCCCGTTACATATATTGTTATCGAAATAACAAGTAATGTAACGGGGCGTTTGGTGTATAGTCAGTAACCCGAAGGTCTTATGCTACCTTTTCAAGTTTCTTCATGATAGAGAAGATAAACAGGGCGGCCAGCAAACAGCATACGATAAGTACACTCCATACCATCCACAATTGCATGCCTCCCCACAGATAACCGATGATGGCAACCAGGTAGTTACCAATGGCAGTTGCAGCAAACCAACCACCCATCATCATACCTTTGTACTTGGGAGGAGCTACTTTCGAAACGAAAGAGATACCCATCGGCGACAAGAAAAGCTCGGCAAAAGTAAGAACCAGATAAGTGGAGATCAACCAGTTCGGAGAAACCAACGCATCCTTCTCAATGCCACTGGCAGCCAAAGCGTCCGGAGTAGGCAGACCGATAGAGCCGATAGCCATGATCAAGAAACCACATACGGCAATCATCATACCGATACCGATTTTACGCGGTGCAGAAGGTTCTTTTCCTTTTCTGGCCAGATAGCCGAACACTGCCAGCGAAACCGGAGTCAAAGCGATCACGAAGAACGGATTAAACTGCTGGAAGATCTGTGGCAGGATGTTGATTGTAGGATCCATAGAAGTATAACTCCATCCCAAGCAGAGGAGTGCCACCATAACTACTACACCGGCAATCGTTTTCGACTTTCCGGTTTTACCCTGAAACAGTGAAAACAGTCCGTAGATAACGATCAGCAAGAAGGTCAGGTTCACGATATTGAAGCCCAGACGGTCGAGACCGGTCACCTCTTGTGCCGTATAGTCACGAGCGAAGAATGTCAATGTCAACCCGTTCTGATGGAAAGCCATCCAGAAGAAAATAACTACGGCAAACACAAGCAACAGAGCTACGATACGTTGTTTAGTCTGTTCCGGAGTCAACTTCTCTTCTACCACGTTGGCCGGCTTAGCCTGTTTAGAGTTATAGTCCGCATGTTTGAATGTAGAACGGAAAGCTACATAAATAAGCATTGAAATAATCAAGGACACACATGCCACACCAAATCCATAGTTGTAAGCTTCGGAGAGCTTATCGATATAAGTAGTACAGAAAGTGGCAATGTCACCGGTAAAGTTTTGTGCAGCCTGCAAGGATTCCAGAGTAGCCTGGTTGGCAGGAGTGATTGTTCCATCGAGATATTGATGTGCCAATGAAGGAATCTGAGGGACATACGACAGACCTGCCTTGCCCAACATATAATTGGTTACTTTCGTTGCGGCTGTCGGAGCATACATTGCGCCAATATTGATAGCCATATAGAAAATACTGAATGCAGTGTCGCGTTTGGAACTATATTCGGGGGCATCATACAAATTACCCACCATCACCTGTAAATTACCTTTAAAAAGACCGGTACCGCAAGCAATCAGGGCCAACGCACCGAACATCATTATTTTGCCGGAGTTATCGGAAGTCGGGATGGCGAGTAGCGCATAGCCAATAAACATGACCACAATACCCATTGTCACCATCTTACCATAACCAAACTTATCGGCAAGAATACCGCCAAAGAAGGGGATAAAATAAACAGCAGCCAGAAAACATCCGAAAATAGTAGAAGTTTCAGCAGCAGTGTAACCAAACTTTGCTTGTAAAAACAAAGTAAAAATCGCAAGCATGGTGTAGTAACCGAATCGCTCGCCTGTGTTGGCAAGTGCCAGAGCATACAAACCCTTAGGTTGTCCTTCAAACATAAAATTAGAATATTAGATTATTAAATAGATATTTTTTGCAAATATATACTTTTTACTGAAATTAAACAGTATATAATACACAAACTTCCGCCCGAACCTCGTTTATTAGCTCTTTAGGGTCTATTTTTATCTGCAATCCTCTCTGCCCTGCACTTACATAAATATACGGAAAGCCCAGACAGGTTTCATGAATATAGGTAGGAAAATGCTTTTTCATTCCGATGGGCGAACAGGCACCCCGGATATATCCGGTGACGGACAGAAGCTCTTTCATAGGAATCATATCGCAACTTTTATTGCCGGACACTTTAGCAGCAAGCTTCAGGTTCACTTCCTGATCTCCTGGAATTACACAAACAAAATATCCCGTTTTATCACCGTGAAGTACGAGGGTTTTAAAAACCTGATTAATATTCTCTCCCAAACTTGCCGCTACATGCACGGCACTCAGATCGCTTTCGTCTACCTCGTAAGGAATAAGTTCATAGGCAATCTTGGCCTTATCCAGTAGACGGGCGGCATTGGTCTTATTGATTTTCATAGACAATATGTGTATTTCGGCAGCCACAGAGAGGAGCTGCCCATTAGTAAGTTAATAATGTAACTTTACGAAGTTAACTTCCTGCAATCACGAAGTTAACCTCGGACAAATACGATGAAGGTGTGTCATAACTCACCACAGATCACACAGATTTACACTGAACGTTTTTTAGTCTACTGACAGCCAATAATATTTATCTGTGTAATCGGTGGCGAATACGAATTTTGACATATCCTCATCATACAATATGAATTTTTAATTGATTTTCAATTCCTCGCGAAGAAACTTCGGAGTATATCCTTTGTTGCTCTTCGCAACTTCTTCCGGTGTTCCGAAACTGAGAAGTTCTCCTCCTCCCTTACCACCTTCGGGCCCCATATCTATTATGTAATCCGCCATCTTAATCACATCCAGGTTGTGTTCTATAACGATCACGGTATTGCCTTTATCTACCAATTTATTCAGGACTCCCATCAACACACGTATGTCTTCAAAATGCAGGCCGGTAGTCGGTTCATCAAGAATATACAAAGTCTTTCCGGTATCTCGTTTTGAAAGTTCAGTAGCCAATTTCACACGCTGGCTCTCACCTCCCGAAAGAGTTGTTGACGATTGTCCCAGTTTGATATACCCCAATCCTACATCTTGGATAGTCTTGATCTTATTCAGGATCTGAGGAACATTCTCAAAGAACTCTACTGCACGATTAATAGTCATATCCAGCACATCGGCAATAGATTTTCCCTTAAAACGTACTTCCAGCGTTTCACGGTTATAGCGTTTACCATGACAGACTTCGCACGGAACGTATACATCGGGTAAGAAATTCATTTCAATCGTTTTGTAGCCGTTACCGGAACATGCCTCGCAGCGGCCACCGGACACATTGAAAGAGAACCGGCCGGGCTTATAACCGCGGATCTTAGCTTCCGGCAGTCCGACAAACAGGCTCCGGATATCAGAAAAGACCCCAGTATAAGTAGCCGGATTGGAACGTGGGGTACGCCCCAAAGGGGACTGGTCCACATTAACCACCTTATCTATATTCTCAAGTCCTTCGATCGAATCATATTCCAAAGGATCCTGCAAAGAACGATAGAATTTTTGCGAAAGTATCGGTTGCAAAGTTTCATTAATCAGAGTCGATTTGCCACTACCGGAAACTCCGGTTACACAAATTAATTTACCCAACGGAAATTCCACATCCACATTTTTCAGGTTATTCCCTTTCGCGCCCCGTAACCATAAAGACTTGCCGTTTCCGGGACGTCTCTTAGAAGGTACTTCGATAGCCGTTTGTCCGTTAAGGTACTGCGAAGTCAGTGTACTGGTCTTCAACATCTCTTCAGGAGTACCGGCAAAAACGACTTCTCCTCCCAATCGTCCGGCCTTAGGTCCCATATCGATCACGTAGTCGGCAGCAAGCATCATGTCTTTGTCATGCTCTACCACGATCACGGAGTTACCCATATCACGCAGTTCTTTCAGAGAATTAATCAGCCGCAAGTTATCACGTTGATGCAATCCGATACTCGGCTCGTCAAGAATATAAAGCACATTGACCAACTGAGACCCAATTTGTGTGGCCAGACGGATACGCTGACTTTCTCCTCCGGACAGACTGACCGAGCTGCGATTTAACGAAAGATAATCCAACCCCACATCCAACAGGAATTTCAAGCGGGTACGTATCTCCTTCAGAATCTCGGCGGCAATCGTTTTCTGTTTATCTGTCAGGAACTTATCTACTTTCATCAACCAGTCATACAGCTCGTTGATGTCCATATTAGAGAGTTCATTGATGTTTTTGTCATGGATACGGAAATGAAGCGCCTCCTTATTCAACTTCGCCCCCTTACATTCAGGACAAACCGTAGTTTTAGCGAACTGTTCCGCCCATTTCTGAGCAGTGGCCGAAGCGTCTTTCTCTTGCAACATCTGGATATACTTCACAACTCCTTCATACGTTACAAAATAGTCGGAAGAAGTACCTATCAATGAGCTTTTTATTTTGATACGTTCATCCGAACCATACAGAATTTCATCAATAGCATCATTGGGCAGGTCTTTTACCGGAGTCTTCAGTGACGCATCGTACTTCTCCAGCAGAGCACCGATCTGCCAGAAAATCATCGCATTCTTATATTTACCCAAAGGAGCTATTGCCCCTTCATAGATCGACATCTCTTTATTGGGAATCACTTTATCCACATCAATCTGGCTAACTACTCCCAATCCTTTACAACGCGGACAAGCACCTTGCGGGGAGTTGAACGAAAAATTATGCGGAGCCGGCTCCCGGTACGACAATCCCGTAACAGGACACATCAAGCGTTTACTATAATGTCGGATACTCTCTGTCTGCGCATCGAGAATCATCAGCAATCCGTCTCCCTGACGCATAGCGGTGGCAACACTCTGTTTCAGCCGTTTATCATCCTTATCTTCTACGATCAGTTTGTCAACGACTACTTCAATATCATGATTCTTATAACGATCCAGTTTCAGACCATGTGTAATCTCACGAACCTCCCCGTCGATACGGACATACAGGTATCCTTTTTTCCGGATTTGTTCAAAGAGTTCTTTATAATGTCCCTTACGCGAACGCACCAGAGGGGCCAGCATATAGATTTTCTTCCCTTTATAATCTTTCAGAATAAGTTCCAATATCTGTTCTTCGGTGTATTTCACCATCTTTTCTCCCGAAAGATAAGAATAAGCTATTCCGGCACGGGCATAAAGCAAACGTAGATAGTCGTAAATCTCCGTAGTGGTTCCGACCGTAGAACGGGGATTTTTGTTCGTAGTTTTCTGTTCAATGGAAATAACCGGACTCAATCCTGTTATCTTATCTACATCCGGACGCTCCAGATTGCCCAAAAAGTTGCGGGCATAAGCCGAAAAAGTTTCAATATAGCGGCGCTGTCCTTCTGCAAATATCGTATCGAAAGCAAGAGATGACTTCCCGCTTCCACTAAGTCCGGTAATTACAGTCAGGCTATTACGTGGTATTTCCGCATCAATGTCTTTCAGATTGTGTACGCGCGCACCATACACATTTATATATTCTGTTTCCTGCATATTCTAACTTTTATTGAGCTGCAAAATTAATGTTTCCGCCCGAAATATAGTTTTAAAAAACACAATATTATTTTCTTAACTCAATATATTATGTGAATGTATGACATTATTCGTACCTTTGCCGTAATCAATTGAGAATTGAATAGTAAAAATTACAAATTAAGATTAATAAATTGATGAAATCAATCAAACGAATCTTCTTTCTCCTGTCCTTTATAAGTGTTTCCTATTTAAGCACCTTTGCACAAGAGAACCAATCCTACTTCCTGCACACCATTGAAAAGGGCCAAAGTTTATACTCCATCTCAAGCATGTATGGAGTCAGCAAAGCAGATATTATCCGACTGAATCCCGGTTGTGAGGACAAAATCTACGCAGGACAAGCCATTAAAATCCCACAGAACAAAACTGCTCAAAAAGGTGAAACCTTTCATACGATCCAGCCGGGCGAGACACTCTATCGGCTGACAACGACCTATAAAGTTTCTGCCAAGGCTATCTGTGACGCTAACCCCGGATTAAGCGCGGACAACTTCCGCATCGGACAAGTTATCCGTATTCCTTCGGCTGCCGAGGCTATCGATTCGACCGTAGAAGCTGTAGTGGCAGCTCCCTCAGAGCCTGCTATGCAACCGGCCGTCAAGCCACGCTGTAAAGATATGCATAAGGTGAAACGCAGAGAAACCATTTTCAGCGTCAGCCGTGAATATGGCATTTCCGAACAAGAACTGATTGCTGCCAATCCAGAATTAAAGAATGGCATGAAAAAAGGGCAATTTCTCTGTATCCCCTACCCGTCTGAAAAACCGACAGTCACTGTCCCCAAAACAGATGCCAACATCATACCGCCAAGTGACAGCGAATTGTTCCGTGAAAACAAAGAAGTTCCTAAGAGCATTTCTACTATCAAAGCGGCCCTCCTGTTACCATTTGACGACAAACGGATGGTAGAATATTACGAAGGTTTCCTGATGGCAGTTGACAGTCTGAAACGTACCGGAACTTCAATCGACCTGTATGTATACGATTGCAATAAAGAAAGTTCGTCGCTGAACAGCATTCTGGCCAAAAGCGAGATGAAAAATATGAATGTGATCTTCGGTCCGGCGCAACAACAACACATCAAACCATTGGCAGCCTTTGCCAAGAAAAACGATATACGCCTGGTCATTCCTTTTTCCTCAAAAGAGGGAGAAGTATTCAACAACCCGTTTATCTACCAGATCAATACTCCGCAATCTTATCTGTATTCGGAAGTATACGAGCACTTTACACGCCAATTTCCAAACGCCAACGTGATTCTTCTGGAATCAGCGGTTGTAGATAAAGATAAAGTAGAGTTTATCAAAGGTCTGAAACAAGAATTGGGAAGCAAAGGTATACCCGTAAAGACATTGAAAGAAAATGCCCCGGTAGAAACTCTAAAAGCAGCTCTGCACAATGACAAGGAGAATTTCTTCATTCCGACTTCGGGCAATGATCTGACGCTTCTGAGAATCATTCCTCAATTGACATTACTCGTTAGAGACAATCCGGAAGCACGTATTCATTTATTCGGTTATCCGGAATGGCAGACATATACAAAAGACCATTTGGAAAGTTTCTTTGAATTGGATACCTATTTTTACTCGTCATTCTACACGAACAATCTATTACCGGCCGCCATCAACTTCACTCAGGCATATCGCAAATGGTACAGTAAAGAGATGGAGGAACGGTATCCGAAGTACGGTATGCTGGGCTTTGACACTGGATACTTCTTCCTTAAAGGACTGTCTAAATACGGTTCCGAACTGGAAAAGAACCTTCCGCAAATGGATTTGACTCCTATCCAGACCGGATTTAAATTCCAACGTGTCAACAACTGGGGAGGATTTGTGAACAAGAAAGTATTCTTTGTTCATTTCACAAAGAACTTTGAATTGATTAAACTTGACTTCGAATGAAAAGGGATCAACTGAAATCACTCTTACTGGGAGCCATTTTGCTGGCAGGCATTACCCTGCCGGCAAAAGCCCAGATAGGCGAACAACGACATAATTTTGCAATCGGAATCAATGGCGGTGCTAATTACAGCACTGTTTCTTTCCAGCCCACCATCAAGCAAAACGGTCTTTTGGGAATTACCGGAGGTGTCACAGCACGCTACATTTCCGAAAAATACTTCGCTATGATCTGTGGTGCACAATTGGAACTTAACTTTTCTCAACGCGGATGGGACGAAAAATTCGATCCGGAACAGGGATTCTCTTCCGAAGACTCTTATGTCCGTACCATGAACTATCTTGAGATTCCTTTCCTTGCCCATCTGGCCTTTGGCAAAGACAAAGGGGTACAATTTTTCGTGAACCTAGGGCCACAAATCGGCCTCTTGTTAAACGAGAGCGAAAAAAGAAAAGGTACTTGGGAAACCGCGAATCGGGCACCCAATGAACAATACGGTAAATGGGTTGAAAATAAGTTTGATTACGGAATTGTAGGAGGAGGAGGCATTGAAGTCAGGACTAAAGCCGGTAATTTCCTTTTGGAAGGCAGATATTATTTTGGACTGGCCGACTTCTACAACAGTACCAAAAAAGATTATTTCTCGCGCTCTGCCAATAGTACCATTACAGCTAAAATCACTTATCTGTTTGATATAAAGAAGTAGAAAAGCATATATACAAAAATCGCCACAAAGGATTTAGAGTTTATAGAGAATAATTTCTAAATCCTTTGTGGCGATTCTATTTTTATCGGAGACGATCGGCAGCCTTTACCATCACTTCATCTCGTCCTATCGCACGGACCGCCAGCCAATTCAGAATAATCGAAATTAACGGCAGGCATAATGCCCATGATATCTGGAAAGTAGCACTCAGATCTTTCTTCAGGACAAACATGAAGGCAAGAAAAGTAAGATAATAACCAATCAGCAGAATACTATTGAATATCGTCATACGAATTTGCAACATACGGTTCTTGAACAGAAAGATCGTAGCGAATGCAATGATTGCACTGAGCAACAAGATACCAAATACCCCCCATGTAGAATAAAGTGTACCGTTCATCTCTACCCCCAATGGTTTAAAAACATACATTGCAGCATCAGCACCTATAAAGCTGCCTACAGGCAGACACATACTTGTTATCAATAATGCAGTAACAAGTAAAAGATAAATCGTTTGAATTCGTTGAATCATAGTTTTTAAAGTTGTGTTTAATCCGGAATAAAAAAGTCAAGCAATAAGAGATAGAAGAATAGACTCCTACTTACTACTTGACTCTTAGCTCTTCAATCAGCGAAGTAAATTACTGTAATTTTTCTTTCTCCTTCGCCGGGTTTCTATAATAGATCTTTCCTTCTACATATTCCTGCGCAGCAATCAGATTGGGTTTCGGCAATTTCTCGTAATAACGTGAAATTTCGATCTGCTCTCTGTTTTCAAACACTTCCTCCAGATTGTCGTTGTAAGAAGCAAACTCCGCAAGTTTCTTGGAAAGGTCATTTTTTATTTCCACACTAATCTGATTGGCACGCTTACCAATGATAGCCACTGTTTCGTAAACATTACCGGTATCGGCACACAAGTCCATCATATCACGGGTAATGGTATTCGTCGGAGCATTTGTTTTTTTGTAATCCATAAATCTATTTATAATTTAGTCTTTAATTACTTTTTGAGAATCTTTGAAAATCCTTTCGGCTTCCTTCAGATATTTACTTTCCGGAAATTCATTTTTGAAAGCATAATATTCGTCTACCGTTTCGCGATAACGATCCATCTTTTTATCTTCTACACTATTCACTGCCATCTCATATTTGGCACGGAGAATCAAAATAGATAAATCCTCACGATAATCAGTATAAGGATAATCTTTTAAAGCATTCTGTGCTGTGATTACACAAGACAGATAGTTGTTGCCCATATAATTACCCAGATTATAATATAATCTCGCTGAATAAAGTTCTTTCAAAACCAACTTATCCTGCAAAGCAAAAATCATATTCTGTGCCTCTTGTTTTCTGCTGCTTTGAGGATAATATTCCAAGAACATCTGCAACTGCTGGATAGCCTGATAAGTACTTGACTGATCCAATCGAGGTTCTGGAGTATCCAAGAACAAAGCTTTGCCTGCATGAAAACGAGCCAATTCAGAGAACTGACCACGTGGATATGTATTAAAATAAGTGATAAACGACTGTGCGGCAGTAGAATAATCTTTCTGATTATAATAACTCATAGCCAACATGTATAATGATTCTTCTGCCTTATCACCACCTTTCAAGATAGTTATCAACTCGTTCAGCAATGTAGCCGACCGATTATACTGACCCTTGGCGAAGTAGTTCTTAGCGGCCTCATACTTGTATTCGTAATCAGTGCTTTTTAGCAACTTATTGTACTCTCCACACGAGGATAAAACAGTAGCTGCAAGCAGCGTTATAATGATGTTCTTCTTCATTCTGTATTTAAATAATGCGCAAAGTTAAAGATTCGCGCTGAATAAACCAATTAATCAATGTTTTTTAAGATAAAAAAGAATGGAAGAATAGAGTTTAGTTACGAATGGCGAATAAGCATTGATGGATGGTTAATTTATAAACAATATAGCAGCTATTCATTAACCATCCACCACTTAATCACAGATTTTACAGTTTATACAAGTCGCTTGCCGCCAACAAGTCAACTTTCTTTTCCGTCAACACACGGATACAGTTTTCCATATCATTAGGACGGATAATCACATTTGCAGAGTTATTATTGGCAAATGAATACATATATTCAATAAAAACTCCTTCATTGGAAAGGTATTGCAATACTTTGGCTAACGCACCGGGCACGTTAGGACAGTTGATGCCTACCACTTCTGTCACATTCACTGCAAAATGATTATCTTTTAAAGCTTTATAAGCTTTATCCGGATCGGAAACAATCCCCCGGAGAATACCAAAGTCGGCATTTTCAGCAATGCAAAGAGCAGAAAGATTAATACCTTCCTTTGCCAATACTTCAGTCACCTCTGTCAGTCGGCCTGATTTATTTTCCAAAAAAATGGAAAGTTGTTTTGCTACCATAATAAATGACTTTATATTTAATATTCGTTATAGTTTTCTATTATCAATCACACGCTTCGCTTTGCCCACACTGCGTTCAATGCTGCGCGGCTCTACCAGCTTCACGTCTACTCCCAGACCTAATACACTTTGTAAGCGGCCTGTCAATTTCTTCTTTAAAGCCAGCATCTTGTTAATTTCATCCGAATAATAGTCAGGACGAACCTCAACCTTCAGTTCCATAGTATCCGTATTGTTCTTGCGGTCAATGGTCAACAGATAATGTGGCTCGAATTCCGCCATTTCCAGAATAACAGATTCTATCTGTGTCGGGAATACATTGACTCCACGGATAATAAGCATATCGTCACTACGTCCCAAGATGCGGTCCATACGCACCAAAGTACGTCCGCAAGAACATTTTTCATAATGCAAAGCCGTCAGATCTTTTGTCCTGTAGCGCAATAAAGGCATACCTTCTTTCGTCAGATGGGTAAAAACAAGTTCCCCGGTCTGTCCGGGTTCTACAGGCTGCAATGTATGCGGGTCTATTATTTCAGGGAAGAAGTGATCTTCATTCAAGTGCGTACCATTCTGGCATTCACATTCATATCCAACACCGGGACCTGCAATTTCACTCAATCCATATATATCATAAGCCTTAATGCCCAATTTGGTTTCGATGTCTTTACGCATACTTTCCGTCCAGGGTTCCGCACCGAAAGCACCCGCCTTCAGTTTAAATTCTTCGCGTGGAAAACCTGAGTCATTAATCGCATCAGCCAGATAAAGAGCATAAGACGGTGTACAACATAACACAGTCGAGCCAAAATCATGCATCAATGTAATCTGCTTTTCCGTATTACCACTTGACATGGGGATAACCGACGCTCCGATATTCTCGGCACCAGCATGTGCACCCAGTCCGCCCGTAAACAAACCGTAACCGTAAGATACCTGAAATATATCAGAACGGCCGGCGCCATAAGCTGTGAAGGCACGCGACAGACATTCTGCCCAAGTCGATAAGTCCTTACGGGTATATCCCACTACAGTCGGTTTCCCGGTAGTACCGGAGGACGCATGGATACGAACGATCTGGCTCATGGGTACAGCGCATAAGCCAAACGGATAATTGTCGCGTAAATCTAATTTAGTGGTAAATGGTAATTTGGATATATCTTCTATCCCGTTAATATCATCGGGTGTGATGCCCAACTCTTGCATTTTTTTACGATAGAACGGCGTATTATGATAAACGTATTCTACTATTTTCTTCAGTCTAATGCTCTGGATTTTATGCAAATTGTCGCGTTCCATGCATTCGATGCTCTCATTCCAAATCATGTCTTTCGTTGTATTTTGTTAGTTATGTTGTGCAAAGTAAAGGATTTATTTTAAAATTTGATTTGTTTATCTCAACTATTTTGCCGAATATTGTCTTCTGAAAGAAAAAAAGAAGCATGAATTTTGAATTAACATCCGCATACAAGCCGACCGGAGATCAGCCGGAAGCAATTGCGCAACTGACCGAAGGGGTTCTTGAAGGCGTACCGGCACAAACGTTACTGGGAGTAACCGGTTCCGGAAAGACATTTACCATAGCCAACGTTATTGCCAATATCAATAAACCAACATTGATCTTAAGCCATAACAAAACACTGGCAGCCCAGCTCTACAGCGAATTTAAAGGATTTTTCCCCAATAATGCTGTCGAATATTATGTATCTTATTATGATTATTACCAGCCGGAGGCCTATCTGCCAAGTTCGGATACATATATAGAAAAAGACCTCGCTATCAATGACGAAATAGATAAGCTCAGATTGGCTGCGACTTCGGCTCTTCTATCCGGCAGAAAAGATGTAGTGGTTGTATCCTCCGTATCTTGTATTTATGGTATGGGAAACCCATCCGATTTTTATAACAATGTAATTGAAATAGAACGAGGCCGGACCATCAACCGCAATGTATTTCTTCGCCGTTTGGTAGACAGCCTGTATATGCGCAACGATATTGAACTGAATCGTGGAAATTTCCGGGTCAAAGGAGATACGGTGGATATATATCTGGCCTATTCGGACAATCTGCTCCGGGTAACCTTTTGGGGAGACGAAATTGACGGTATCGAAGAAGTAGATCCGGTATCCGGAGTCACCATCGCACCTTTTGAAGCCTATAAAATATACCCGGCTAACCTGTTTATGACTACTAAAGAAGCAACTTTACGGGCCATCCATGAAATAGAAGATGATCTTACCAAACAAGTTGCCTATTTCGAGTCTATCGGCAAAGAGTACGAAGCCAAACGTCTATACGAACGAGTGACATATGATATGGAGATGATTCGGGAACTCGGTCATTGCTCAGGTATTGAAAACTATTCACGATATTTTGACGGCCGTGCTGCAGGTACACGTCCATACTGTTTGCTGGATTTTTTCCCTGACGATTTTTTGATTGTAATAGATGAAAGCCACGTCAGCGTACCGCAAATACGAGCTATGTACGGAGGTGACCGTGCCCGTAAAATAAACTTAGTGGAATATGGTTTTCGTTTACCGGCAGCTATGGACAACCGCCCCCTGAAATTCGAAGAATTCGAGTCGATGGCTAAACAGGTGATTTATGTCAGCGCTACTCCTGCCGATTATGAATTAGTACAGTCCGAGGGTATTGTTGTCGAGCAGGTGATCCGTCCTACCGGTCTGCTCGATCCGGTGATCGAGGTACGTCCCAGCCTGAATCAGATCGATGATCTGATGGAAGAAATACAGATACGCATTGAGAAAGAAGAACGCGTACTTGTCACCACACTGACCAAACGTATGGCCGAAGAATTGACAGAATATCTATTAAACAACAACGTACGTTGCAACTACATTCACAGTGATGTGGATACATTGGAACGGGTCAAGATCATGGATGATCTCCGTCAAGGAGTTTACGATGTGTTGATCGGGGTGAATTTATTGCGCGAGGGTCTCGACCTTCCGGAAGTGTCACTGGTTGCCATCCTCGATGCGGACAAAGAAGGATTTCTCCGTTCCCACCGTTCATTGACACAAACTGCCGGACGAGCAGCCCGAAATGTAAATGGAATGGTGATCATGTATGCAGACAAAATCACAGATAGCATGCGACTGACTATTGATGAAACCAATCGTCGCCGTGAGAAGCAACTTGCATACAACGAAGAACATGGTATTACTCCGCAACAAATTAAAAAGGCCCGTAATCTGTCTGTTTTCGGAAACGGAGCAGAAACAGAAGATACTCAAAAAGGTACCCGTGCATACGTGGAGCCTTCTTCACCCAATATTGCAGCTGATCCGGTCGTACAATATATGAGCAAAGCCCAACTGGAAAAAAGTATGGAGCGTACTCGCAAGTTAATGCAGGAAGCAGCTAAGAAACTTGAATTCATTGAAGCAGCTCAATACAGAGACGAATTACTTAAGATGGAGGACTTAATGAAAGAGAAATGGCCCGGATAAGAATATCCAAGTAATAAACTTCCAGAATATATCAAAGTGAACTCTTTAACTCTTAATTATCCTAACAAATTAAGCTGATAAATAAAATAAATGTTATAAAAAGAAAGGTTTTCTATGAAACATTTGCCAAGATCTCAAAAATCTGTATCTTTGCATTGTGTTTTTCATAGTATTAGATTTAAGGTTAACAAAGGTTGGAGCAAGGCGTTGCTCCTTTTTTTATGCTTTCAAATCAACTTTCACACCAAATCCTTATCTTTGCACAGCATCCTGAATATAGAAAAATGAAAAAGATCGTCCTTATGGGAATACCTTTATTGTTGATAGTCCTTGTGATCACCATCTATGTTTGCAACCGGACTATACAGAAAAATAGCGAAACATATATCTATTCGACTGTTTCCGATATTCCATATAATAAGGTAGGACTGTTACTGGGAACTTCACCTAAACTGAAAAGTGGAAAAGCCAACCTATATTTCGACTATAGGATTAAAGCTGCCACAGAACTCTACAATGCCGGAAAAGTCAAATATATACTGGTTAGCGGTGATAACCGGAGAAATAGTTATAACGAACCGGAAGAAATGAAAAAAGCACTTATAGCAGCAGGAATACCTGACCAACGGATTATACTGGACTATGCAGGTTTAAGAACATTGGATTCTGTGGTAAGAGCACATTTAATTTTTGGTTTGGAGCGTTTTACTCTGATTTCACAACAGTTTCATAACGAACGGGCAATTTATCTGGCTCAGCAAAGTCACCTCCAGGCTATCGGATACAACGCTCAGGATGTGAGTGCGTATGCCGGCTTTAAAACGAATCTTCGAGAATTATTGGCAAGAGTAAAAGTCTTTGTGGATATAGTTACCAATAAAGCTCCCAAACATCTTGGAGAAAAGGTAAAGATACCCGAATAATAATTGTATATTCCCCCCTAATAACATCATTATCATATAATACATGCAAAAGTTACTATTTCTTTTTTTACTGCCACTGATACCATTTTCGTTCCCGTGCCATGCTCAAACGACTTATCGAATGGTGACAAGAAACTACTCTCCGGTTACAGATTCTTATCCCCAAGAGGTTTCTAATTTTAAAAAGGCAGACAGTGTCTACTATTTCACCGTAAAAGTATCCAAAGCTTATGACGATACCTTAAAAAGAAAAGTAGCAGAAAAGGTTCTTTATAGCCCCAATGACATCTATGACGGAGAGGTCGCTTCTTATCTAAACCCCACCCGACTCATTGACTATTCTTCTCCTACTATCGAACTTATAACAGACTCTTTATTCAAAGGCGAAGACAGTATAATGACAATTATAAAAAAGGGCTTGGAGTTTGTATCCCATTATATAAGTTTTGATGATTCTCTAGCCACGGCTATTTCAAGAGGTGATTGCAAAACATTGGATGTAAATCATATCCTTCAAAGAAAGAAAGGTACTTGCAGCGAATATACTAATTTATTCACGGCACTTATGAGAAAGAAAGGAATTCCTTGCCGGTTTGTTGCCGGTTTTATTTTTATACCTGAACAAAAATTCTATGGATGTCATGCCTGGGCCGAATGCTACCTCAAACAATACGGATGGATGGCAGTAGACCCCCAATCCGGAAAAAGCTGGTTACCAACAACTATAATCCAACTTTTTGCCGGAACAGATTATACAGGCTGTGGATTAAACTCTTTTATGGACCTAGTACCCAAGTCTATAGAAATAGTAAAAGAATAAATGTACATCAAAAATATAAAAAGGAAAATAATGCTCAGATAATCATGGAACAACAACCTCAACTCAACGACCACAATAAACAAGAATATCCCCCGATGCATACAGCAGAGCATTTGCTCAATGCCACTATGGTAAAAACATTCGGATGTCCTCGTTCACGAAATGCACATATCGAAAAGAAAAAAAGCAAATGTGATTACGAACTTCCGACTTGCCCAACGGAGGAGCAAATTCATGCCATTGAAGAAAAAGTAAATGAAGCTATCGATCGCCATTTACCTGTAACCTGTGAGTTCATGACACACGAAGAAGCCAAAAGCATTGTGGACCTGAGTAAGCTTCCGGAAAATGCAAGCGAAATATTACGTATTGTCAGAATAGGAGATTACGATGCTTGCGCTTGCATCGGGCAACACGTAGAAAACACATCAGAAATAGGTCTTTTTAAAATTATCAGTTACGACTATGCCGACGGAAAATTACGCCTCAGATTCAAACTGATAAAATAGGTATGTAACAGTCTCAATCAACTAATAGATTATTAACAAAAGTCTTATCAAAGTATAAATACAGGAACAATTTGACAGCAAAATGGTAAAATTGGCATTACCTCCCTGACATTTAGTCAAACTAAGGAAGAATATGGCACTGGCACAAATTTTGTAATTTCTTTAGTGAACGACGGTTCGAAACGACGAACCGGAATTCAAGAATTAATCTGAATGTTTAACTAAAAGATAGGAGACTAAATTATGATGCCTGTTAGAAGATCTCAGAATTGGTTACCAAGTATCTTTAATGATTTCTTTGATAACGAATTAATGGCTAAAGCAAATGCTACCGCACCTGCTATTAATGTAATTGAAACCGATAAGGCCTATAAATTAGAGTTGGCCGCACCAGGGATGACTAAGGAAGATTTCAGCGTACGGATTGATGAAGAAAACAACCTGGTAATTTCAATGGAAAAGAAAGCTGAAAACAAGGAAGAAAAGAAAGACGGTCGCTATTTACGCCGTGAATTTTCATATTCTAAATTCCAGCAGACAATGATTCTGCCGGAGAACGTAGATAAAGATCACATCTCCGCGCAAGTGGAAAACGGTGTCCTGAACATCGAACTACCCAAGTTGAGTGAAGAAGAAGTGAAGAAACCTGACAGAACCATTGAAGTCAAATAAACTCATTGAATTAGTGGAAATTCCTTAATACAAAGGGATTAAAGATCACCCCGGAATCATCTCCCCATTAGAGAGAAAGATTCCGGGGTATTCTTTTATAAAATAAGAGTTGAAGGGTGGCAGTATTTGCGCAATACAGACATTAGTCTTGCTTTATCCACCGGCTTCACGAGATAATCATTGCAACCGGATTTCAGCGCAGCTACCTTGTCGGACTCGAAAGCATGCGCTGTAAGAGCTACAATAGGAATATTCGTATCAAACTTCCGAATCTCAGCTGTTGCCGTCAGTCCGTCCATTACCGGCATTTTCATATCCATCAACAAGAGATCTATTTTATACTCTTTTACCATCGCTACAGCCTGCTCCCCATTCACAGCGTGAAGCAAATTATAATGTTTGGACAACATAGCCGATATCAGCAGATAATTACTTGAAGTATCTTCTACAACCAAGACTGTTTTTCTATCCAAAGCCGAATACTGATTTCCGCTACGTATCAGATCATCTTTACCTGTATTCTGTCCAATGGCGATATTGGACTCCCAACGCATTTGTACCTCCGGATCGCAAGGTAGAACAGCCCAGAAAAGAGATCCCCGGCTATATTCCGATTCAAAACCGACACTTCCTCCCATCGATTCGGTAATAGCCTTACATATAGAGAGTCCAAGACCGGTGCCTTGTGCAAATTCATCCAATTTCTCAAACCGATGAAAGACTTTCCTCTTTTTCTCCTCCGGTATACCGATACCGGTATCCCTTACATAAAGACGGATTCCGGTGTCTACCACCTCGTATCCCATCTCGATAGTTCCCTGCGGCGTATATTTGATGGCATTAGTTACATAATTAGTCACCACTTGTGCAACCCGATTTTTGTCAAGTCTCACCCGGCACACACTATAAGGATTCACCGCGACCAACTGCACTTTAGGATTTGTCACCCGTTGCTTCATTGAAGATGCCATACTATCGAAATATTCTGCCAGATCAAATTCCTCATATTTCAGCTCCACCGAACCGGACTCCAACTTCGACAAATCCAGAATATCATTAATAAGTTTCAGCAGCAATTCGTTATTGGTATTGATAATCTGCATGTATTCTTCTTTATCACCCTGTTCTTCCGAATTCATCAATAGGTCAGAGAAGCCGACAATAGCATTTAGTGGAGTACGGATTTCGTGACTCATATTGGCAAGAAAGGCCGACTTGAGCTTATCCGATTGTTCGGCCAACAATTTCGCCTGTCTCAACTCCTCAATCATCCTCTCCCTGTCAGTAATATCATCCACACGAATGACAATACCGTCGATCTCTTCACTTTCATTAAATACAGGAGTAGCCAGCACTTCTACAATCCGGTTATTCTCCAGATGAAACTTGATCTTTTCCATCTGTCTTGATACCAATACTTTGCTTAGCACACAGTTGTCACAAGGAGAAGTCCGATTATGAGCACTTTTATAACAGCATTCTCCTCTTTTATAAGCCTCAAAAGAGAGGCTGGATGAACAGACAGACACATTTTCCCATTGTACTACATAATCTGTCGTGATATAGGCCAACCCCGAATTAGTGTTATTCAATACCAGTTCATTCTGTCGGATAAGTTTATTCAGCTTTTCTTTATTTTTCAGCAGAGTCAACTCTGTCTGTTTGTAGGATTCGATGCTGATTGACATTCCGGAAACATACTGATAAGGATGATCATTGAGTATGGAGGTTTCAAGTACTCCGCGGGTTTTCCACCATTCATAGTTTCCGTTTCCTCTCAGATCAGCACGATATTCTATATCCCATTCGCCGCTATCCTGTTTGAGCACCGCATCCATTGTATCGACAAACCGTTGCCGATCATCAGGGTGCACACACCCTGCAAACTTTTCAAACGAGTTGATATCCAAAGCATTCCGCCCGATCTTATCAAATCCTTCACCAAAGCTTACCCTTTGTTTCGACGGCTCATAAAACCAGGTATAAGCGTTCATTACTTCCATTGACATAGAGAGCACTTTAGCACGGCGCTTAAGATCATTCTGCAATTTCTGATCCCAGCGGATATTAAGCAACAGACGCTTGGTACCATCATAGATGATATTCTTGCGCACGATGGTATCATAGCTGCGTCCGTCTTTCAATATGATTCTTTCTACCCCAAAATAAGGCTTTCCGGTAGTGAAGACTTCCAGATCTGTTTTCTGCATACGTTCCGCCTGTTCGCTATCCAGAACGCTACATACGGTTTCACCCTCATGGGTGCCGAACATCCGCATGCTTTCTTCATTGCAGAAGACATAACGAAAATCATCTTCCACATCTTTTATATGAATGGGAAGCGGTATGCTGTTCAAAATATTCTCTTGTAGCAGCTTGCGCCTTTGCAGCTCCGTATTGTTTTTACGAAAACCCACATATTTAATTACCTTTCCATCCGTCCCTCTTTCATACGGGGTACAGTTCAGTTTACAATATTGCCATTCGGATGTATCGGACAACCTGATCCGGAAATCTATTTCATACAGACAATCGCAACCACTGAGCATATCCAATAGGATAATCTCCGCTTTTTTCCAATCCTCCGGATGAATCTGTTTCTTATAGTCTTCGATAGTGAGTGCTTGGGTAGGATCATAACCATTAAGAGGTTCATTCTCCGCATAAAACAACCGGGTACAAACATCAAATTCCCACAACATCACCTCAGCAGCCTGCATGGCCAATGCCGTTTTTTGCTTGCTTTGCCGCAATATCTCTTGAGTATGCACAGCTTCAGTCACATCCTGTGCTATGAAAAGAAACTTATCAATCTCCTTATTTTCATCCAGAACGACCGATACAGTAATTTCAAAATAACTGATTCCTGATAAAACAGTCGGATAATGGGCTTTTGCCAGGTCAAAATCATATTTGACCGTAAAACGGATATTCTCTCCCGCACGTAGACGCCTCTTCATCTCCACCGGAATATTCGGATTCTCAAAGATATTGATTCCCAACATATCTTGTTTATCCTTCACTCCCATCATCTTTAGTCCCACACTATTAATCTCTATCAGATACCCATCGCCATCGTACAATTCCATTCCTACAGGAAGATTTTCATAAATGGTCTGCTGAAGTCGATGAATCTGAGAAGGGGTTGATGTTTGTTTGTTCATTACGTAATAACTTTGTATATCTGTTTTTTCCTTCTACAAAAATACACATAAGTTACAAGCTAACGTACATTTACAGAGAAATTTAAGTCTCTCAACCACTTTTCGGAGGCTTTTGAGGCCCTCTTCCATAAAGTCAACCGCTTTTCCGATAGCTCTTCACTGCCCAAACATTGAAAAGCAGTGCAAAGGCCAGCAACGCCCCCAGCTGTGGCAACAAATCAATAAAGCCACTCCCTTTGAGATAAACCATACGCATCACTTGCATAAAATATTTCAGAGGATTGAGCATTGTTATCCATTGCGCCCATTCGGGCATACTACGAATAGGGGTAAACAGCCCGCTCATCAGAATCAGGATCAACATACAGAACCACATAACAAACATAGCTTGCTGCATCGTAGCCGAATGGTTGGAAATGACCAGCCCGAGGCCGGATACAGCCAGGACAAATATAATGGAGAAACAATAGATGACCCAAAAATGCCCCACAGGAAAGATACCATAAAGTGTCCATGCCAAAACAAAGCAAAGAGTCAGGACAACAAAACCGATCAGCCAATAGGGAATCAATTTGGCAAGAATAAAGGTAAACTTTCCGACAGGAGTTACATTGATCTGTTCAATCGTATCGGCTTCTTTCTCCCCTACTATATTTAATGCAGGCAGAAAGCCGCAAAGCATCGTAAGCAACATCACCATCAGGGCCGGAACCATAAACAGCTTATAATCCAAACGGGCATTAAAAAGATTCTGGGTGAGAATATCAATCCGGGGCAGATTTCCGTCGGCAGAGAAAGAGGTGGTACCGCTTTCAGTCCGTAATTCTTCTCCATAGTCATTGACAATGGCAGACAAATAGGAACTTCCCAAGCCACCCTTGGTACCATTCACGGCATTGACAGCCAAAAGTACATTGGCAGCACTGCCATTCACCCAATCCTTCTCGAAGCCTCTGGGTATTTCAAGTAACAGGTCGGCTGTTCCCGCTTCAATCGCCTCCATACCTTTTTCGTAAGAATCCGGCAAAGCAGTGGTCTGAAAGTAAGTTGAAGCCGTTATTTTATCCACCAGCCTGCGGGAAATAACCGAATGGTCATTATCAATTATATTCATCCGGATATTTTTTATCTCAAGATTGGCCGCCCAAGGCATAAGAAGCATAATCATGCAAGGGAAGATAAATATCAACCTCGGCAGGAAGGAGTTGCGGAGCAACTGCTTGAATTCTTTCTCTATAAGATATTTAATCATAACCTGTTTTTGAATTTCTTGAAGCTTATTGTTATCAACAGAACTGCCATCAAAGCCAGAATACTGACTTCAGACCATACAAACGAGATGTCCACTCCCTCGATCATCAACTTACGTACAGCCTGAATATACCAGCGGGCAGGCAGTATATCAGAAATTAATTGCAGCACCAAAGGCATACTTTCTATCGGAAATATCATACCCGAAAGCAACATGGTAGGCATCATCAGTACCAAACCCGAGGCCAGCATGGCAGCTACCTGTGTCCGTGTCACCGTAGAGATAAGTAATCCCAGCGACAACGATACAAAAATGAAAAGCAACGACACCATAATCAGCCAGAACAGGCTGCCTGCCACAGGCACATCGAGTACATAAACAGAAAGCAACAGAATCGTCGTAAGATTGACAAATGACAATACAAAATAGGGAACTGCCTTGGCCAGAATAATAAACAGCGGTTTCACCGGAGACACCAACAGGATCTCCATCGTGCCGGTTTCCTTCTCCCGGACAATAGAGATAGAGGTCATCATGGCACAAATCAACATCAAGATAAGCCCCATCACACCGGGTACAAAATTGTAAGCACTCTTCATCTGAGGGTTATAAAGCAATTTCACATTGGGTACGACAGAAGGCACTGACATTCCGGGAGGAAGCATTTCCTGCCGGACAGCAGCAATCACTCCTGTGGCATAGCCGGCTTGTGTGGTAGCCATATTCGGATCCGTTGCATCGGAAACCACTTGCACACGGGCATCACCTGTATAAAGGCGGTCGGCAAACTGCTCACTGAAAACGAGTGCCATATCTATCTCGTTTTCCTGAAACGCCCTTTCCATCTCTTGCGGAGAATGTAAAAGGCACTTCACGGAAAAGTATTCGCTGGCATCCAGACGATCGATAATTTTGCGTGTGACGATGTCATTTGACGGATCGAGTACGCCCACTCGTACATTTTTCACTTCTGTAGTGATGGCAAAGCCAAAGAGGATAATCTGCACGACAGGCATTCCCAACAAAATCAACATAGTCCGCCGGTCACGGAATATGTGGAAGAATTCCTTTTTTACAAATGCTATAAATTGTTTCATATACTAATCAGCTTTACGCACTGCCTTACGGGCCAGTTGTTGGAATACATCATCCATCGTATCGGCATGAAAATGCGCCTTCAACCCACGGGGGGTGTCGAGTGCTTCGATACGTCCGTCCACCATGATAGATACACGGTTACAATATTCTGCTTCATCCATGTAATGGGTAGTCACAAAGACCGTTATCCCCCGGTCGGCAGCCTGATAAATCAGTTCCCAGAACTGACGGCGGGTAGCCGGATCGACTCCTCCCGTCGGTTCATCAAGAAACACGATCCGGGGATTGTGGAAGATTGAAACGGAAAAGGCCAGTTTCTGTTTCCATCCCAAAGGCAGGCTTTTCACAAGTGTGTCACGCTCTCCGCTGAAGCCCAAGCGATCAAGAAGAGCATCTGTCTTTTCGGCTATTTCCCGATCCTGCATTCCGTAAATTCCGGCAAAGAGGCGGATGTTCTCCCACACTTTAAGGTCCTCATACAACGAAAACTTCTGGCTCATATAACCGATATTCTTCTTTACCTCTTCGGGGTGAGCCGCTACATCAAAACCTGCTACCCACGCCATGCCCGAAGTAGGCTTACTCAGTCCGCAAAGCATGCGCATAGCAGTGGTCTTCCCTGCACCGTTTGCTCCGAGAAATCCGAAGATCTCTCCACGGTTTACCCGAAAGGAGATATGATCGACTGCGGTAAAATGACCGAAACACTTGGTCAATTGATCCACCTCGATGGCAAAATCGTTTCCGGCGTGCACTTCCGTACGTTCCAGACCGGGCGGGCAAAGAATATGGCTGAAACGTTGCAGGATACGTTCCGGCACATCGATACCTTGTATCTCGCCCTCATTGATAAAAGCGATACGGTCGCATTGACGGGCTTCGTCCATGATCGGAGTGGAAACAAGAATTGTGATACCTTGATCCTTAAGATGCCTCAGCATTTCCCAGAACTCCTTGCGCGAAACAGGATCCACACCGGTAGTCGGCTCGTCCAGAAAAAGAATCTCCGGCTTATGAATCAACGCACAACTCAGAGCAAGTTTTTGCTTCATTCCCCCGGATAAAGCTCCTGCCCTGCGTTTACGGAAAGGCTCTATTTGCTGATAGATATCTTTCACCAGATCGTAGTTTTCACGAATGGTCGTATGAAACACGGTAGCGAAAAAGTCAAGATTCTCCTCCACTGTCAGATCCTGATAGAGCGAAAAGCGTCCGGGCATATATCCCACTTGTTGCCGGATTTGTTTGTAGTCTTTCACGACATCGAGTCCGTTCACTGTAGCTGTCCCGCTATCGGCCAGCAACAATGTGGTCAATATCCGGAAGAGAGTGCTCTTACCTGCTCCGTCCGGGCCGATAATACCGAATAATTCGCCGGGATTTACAGAAAAGGTAGCACTTTTCAGGGCTTCTACCTCCCCGTAACGTTTCGTCACGTCATTTACAGATACAGCTGGTTTCATAAGCAGGCATCATTTATAACTTCACTCCTCCGTACATACCTATCTTCAGAAGTCCATCGTTCTTTACCGCTATCTTAACGGCATACACCAGATTGGCACGTTCTTCTTTTGTCAGAATCGTTTTAGGAGTAAACTCCGAACGATCTGAAATCCATGTCACGACACCCGGATATTCCTTACGCTCATCTCCCCCATAATCGGAAAAGACCGTCACCCGATTGCCAAGTTTGACTTGTGAAAGCTGTTCGGAAGTGATATAGGCACGAAGATACATCTGATCGATATCTGCCACCTTAAAAAGAGGTTTACCCACAGCAGCCAGCTCCCCGGCTTCGGCATATTTTGCCAATACAGTACCACTGATAGGCGAAACGACGTGACACTTCGCCAATTGGTCTTCTACTTGTGCCACCTGGATTGCGACTGATGATCCCTGTTCCGTCAAACTGTTCGTACTGTTCTGTAAAGACGACATCTGGGCAGTAAGCTGCCGTTCGAGCAATGCGATCTGTGCCTCCCAATCATCCAGTTGCTTCTGATTGGCGGCTCCGGCTTTCAACAGGTTTTCCACGCGTCTCTTCTCTCTCCGGGCGGTAGCGATCTGCTGCCGGGTAGCAGCAATCTGTTTGTTAACATCCGGACGTTGGCTTTCAACCGACTTCATGCTGGCCTGCAATTGCAGTTTTTTCAGATAGAGTTGTAGCGTATCGATCAGCCCTACTTCTTCGCCTGCTTTCAGCCGGGTACCTTCTTCAACATGAAAGTACAAGAGTTTCCCCGAAGCTTCGGCCGAAACCAGTACTTCCGTAGCTTCGAAAGTTCCCGTGGCATCATAATCCGAAGTTCTGCTTCCACAAGCGGAAAGTAAAGCCAGTAAGTATAGACATCCTATAAATTTCATTGATTTCATAACTGCTATTCTATTTTTGTTTCAGTAATAAGAGAAGTTTAATTATTCGTTGTATACTTCAGTTGATACATGTTCATCAAGAGCTGTACTTCATGCAGCGCCTTGGTTTGTCGCGCCAGGTTCTCGGAAGTCATGTCCCGAAGCATATCGGTTACGGTCATGGTACCATTGGCCACTTTGGCTTCCGAAGCCTTGCGAATACTGGTTCGCAAACGGATTATTTCGTCATCGTCCGCCATCTGCCGGCGCACACTCTCTACGGCACTCCCCTGCTGGGTTGCCTGAAGGCGGGTATTAAACAGGAACACATCCCGATTGCTGTCCAACAGCTGACGATTGGCAGCTATCACCCGCCGGTCGTTGCGTAAAGTATACAAACTACCGAAGTTCCACGACAAGCGGACTCCTGCCACATAGTAAGGCGAGAATTCATTTTTCAACATATTGAGTCCCGGATTACCGTATGCTCCCTGAACAAACAGCCCGAAACGTGGCATCAGCTGAGTTTTCAAAGCTTCTTCCTGCACTTGTAAACGTCCGTTTTGCGCATCAAACCATATCAGCTCCGGACGGTTATTCGCTATCACCGGTATATCCCATTCCGGCACCGGCTTCTGCAAAGAGATCCCGGCAGGCATCTCTTCGCCTGTCAGCAATGCAAGCATAGACAGATAGGCCTGACGAGAGAAGGTCAGTTCTATCCGCTTTTGCCGGGTATTAAGCTGTTCCACACTGACAGCATCCAGATCGGACTGGCTGGCTATGCCATTCTCAATGTACGATGAAATCTGCTTATGGGTACGTTCCAGATCTTCCAGAAAGAGTTGGTTTTGCCTTAACTGTTCGTCCAGTAACAGAATTCCGAAATACACTTGATTCACCCGCTCGGTAAGTGCATACATATCTACGTTCAATTTCTCCCGGTCCACATCCGACGATGCCTTGACCTGCTCTTTTCTCGAACGAATCTCACCGCCGTCCCAAATGTTCTGTTTCAGTTCCAGCATCACCTGATACTGGTCTTTCGGCAAACCTTTGATATCTACTCCGGGAACCTGTACAGGCAATTCCGTAACCTCACTCTGCCAACTGGCCTTACCCGAAAGGGTAAACTGAGGCAGATAACCTTTCGACGCATTGGCCAGATTATATTCTTTTGTCTTCTCTATCAATCCATACTGCCTTACCAGCGGATAGTTTTCCCGGGTTTTCCGTTGACACTCTTCAAGGGTGATCTGTCCATACATCAGCAGGGCAAACAGGGAAAAAGACAAAGAAAAGATAACTCGTTTCATATTCCTATTCCTATTAATTCTTCTTTTCGACAAAGATAGGAAATAAGAACACGCAAGCAGGTTCCAATTGTTTGCAATAATGTTCTATTTGTTCGATTCCCACATAAAAAAAGTATGGGGATGTGTCAAAATCCGTATGATGACACACCCCCATCACATCTGGGAATAATAGTTTCTAAGTCGGTATCACCCTCTTCTGTATACCGGCTCTTTATTTCTTAACCTTTCCGATAAACAGAACATTATTATCATTCTCAGTCAAAGTAGCCGCCAGTTCCTTGAGTTTCTGTTCATCCTGACCGGAGCATTTGCCGGAAGCGATCTGTTTTTCTATCTTTTCAATCAACTGTCCCGGTTCCAGACTCTGTATAAAGTATCCGCGATAAAAGCTATGGCCCGGAGCCGGAATAGGAAGGTTACCGTAAAAGTCGTTCACAAGGCGGAAATAAGAAGAAGCATTCTTCTCAGTGTCTACCAAGACATCTCCACCTCCCTCTCCCTTATTACCCCAGTAGGTGACAATGAAATGATGGGGAAGTCTGTAATATAAATGTATCGGCTTCTCATTCATATTCGGGAAAGTCATCGTGAATTTCGGCAACAGTTTATTGCCGGCGGGATCGTAAGTGAAAAGAGTATCTATACCGGTATGGAAGAAATCGAAATCGCCACAGTTCCTATAAGAGAAAACCTCTCCGTCGAAGTTCATCACCTTCGTTGCGGCAGTTGCCGGAATTTGGTTCAGTATATTCCCTTCGGTATCCACCCTGAAAGCAAGGGGCTCACCTTCCTCGAAAGGCATGTGTACAACAGATAAGCTTCCGTCTTCATTCACCCATATTTTCGCTTTATTAATTTGCATGGGAAGCGGAATATCTTTAATCCATTGTCCGTTGATATCATACATCATGATTCTTTTCCCCACAAAAGGTGTGAAGAAGATATGGCCGTTCTTCTCATCAATACATTCATCGTAGAGGGTGGTGTCATATTCACCGGGACCGCTTCCTACGGAACCGACATTATACAGGAACTTACCATCCCTGTCAAACAGTTTAAACACATCCTGGTTTCCCTGGCGGATACCGATATGCTTATCGGTAGCATTGATAAACCAGGCTTTGAAGTATGCCTCTTCAGAGGTCTCAAAACGCACAATGCGACAGTCTTCCACAAACTCGCTGAGCGGCACTTCTATCGTGTCTTTTACAGCCGATAAGTCACATACCGTCAGTTTGTTTCCGTTGCTTTCGATAGTAGTTACGCTTCCATCGTTTGCTTCCATAACTTTAGATTCCCGGGGGGAAGTGTTGCAAGCGGATAGGCATCCCAGCAACAAAGCGGAGGACAGGAGTAGATAAGAGGTTTTCATGCAGAATTATATTTAAGTTATTAATTACTAACAAATATACGAATAGTTCGTAACTCCGGATTGTTTGTACGGATAAATTTGATTCCGATTAAATTATATTAACTGTTTTGAAACAAACTCCACACTACCGTCTGCCCTTCATTACCCCAATGACAGCCACACTCTTCAGCCCGGCCGGGAGATCAGGTTCCGGTCCGGATGTATCTTTCGGTTCGCGGGAGCATGCATTAAATTTCATTCTTTTATGGGATAAAATATGCTATTCTTTATATCGGGCCTGCTTATAAATCGTATATTTTACCTAAGTTTGCCGTGTGATAAAAACAGATTTATGGAAAAGAACAAACCTCTGGAACTGGCGCTCGACCTGCTGAAACACAGCAATATCGTACGCAATAACGAATATCGCTTTGTCACCCCCGATTTCGGGATTGTCATCAGCTTCACCCATATGGAAAGCCGCCTGTTCCGTCTGGGACAGCCCTACCGGCTGAAAGAAGGAAGAATTATCCGGGGCCTACGCGGCAAAGCCCGGATCACAATCAACCTGATAGAGTACAACATATATCCCCAAACCATTGCCACATTCCTCCCCGGCTCTATCATCGAACTTTTGGAATTCACACCCGATTGTGATTTTCAGATGATTGCAGCCGACAAAGATTTCCTTCCGCTCCTGCGAGGCGACCAGCTCTTTGAATCGCATACACGGCAAAACCTTGTCATGCAGGTGACGGATACCGAATGGAAACTGTCAGATGCATATTTCACGCTGATATGGGGCACGGTTCAGGAAGTCCCTTTCCGCCGGGAAGTGGTGCAGCATCTGCTTGCAGCCTTGTTGCACAACATAAAGTATATACGCACGGAAGAAGCGAACGACACTTCCCGCAGGTTTTCACATCAGGAAGAAATATTCTGGCGGTTCATCGCATTGGTGAACGAGTTCAGCAAAAACGAACGCACCGTGGGCTTCTATGCCGACAAGTTATGCCTGCCCCCACGTTACCTGAACACCCTGATCCGGCAGGTCAGTCACCAGACAGTAATGGAATGGATCAACCAGTCCGTTATTCTCGAAGCAAAAGTGTTATTGAAACACAGCAATCTGCTTGTTTACCAAATCTCGGACGAACTTCATTTTCCGAATCCCTCTTTCTTCTGCAAGTTCTTTAAGCGAATGACGGGAATGACTCCACAGGAATATCAAAAAAGGTGAATTCACCTTGATATCCTTACTGCATATTTACCTGCCATTTTATTGTTATTTCCACTTGTTTGCTTACTCACACTTTTATCAAAACAGGTATAATAGAGGACAGTATTGCATACAGAACGCATACAAAACGCAAAATAATGCAGAATCGGATCGGAATATTCAATAAAGATGCTCTTTTCCTAAGGAACCAAAGTGGTATTTCTTTAAAAGAGAGGCGGCATTAGTTTAAAACAAAAGCTCTATTTCATTAAAACAAACGTTGCATCAGGTATAAAGAAAGCGTAAGAAGCTTCCTATCGTCCGCTTATCTACTTTTCAGCATAGACAATCCCTCTGTTTACCCAATAGCAATCGGCGTGCAAAAGCGCGATGCAGACAACACATGCAACAAGGAAAGAGAAAAACAGCCGCCATAATGCGACTCTACAGACAATAAAAGTAACTTATTGAAAAACAGGAACAGGAATATAAGCCGTTATTTGATAGCCCATAAACAAACTACCCGATATAGCGTAAGCTACATCGGGTAGAAAATACAAAACGGCATAATCAGCACTTTGCTATTTAAACTCTTCCAATACCAGTTTAAGTTCATCGATGGTCAGTTCTCCCACTTGTCTCCACAATTCGTGCCCGCGCTGCAAGAGAATAAAAGCCGGGGCTGTCTCGATATTGAACGAATCTGCCACTGCCTTATCCTCCACGATATTCACTTTAATCACCTCGGAAACTTGCTTCTCGTAAGTCCGTACTACAGGTTCCAGCCATTCATAATGAGGAGACCAGTCTGCATAAAATTCCACCAACACCAGACGGTTCGTTCCGGATACGGCATCCAATTGCTCTGCTATATTCATTATTACACTCTTTATTGATTTATATGTACTCTCAACAACAGGCAGCAGAAAAAGTTCCGGTTTTCAGGATTGTTAAGCAAAAGTGAATGTACCGGAAGATTCACCGCAGATTAACCGACGACACAGATTCATAATTCAATCCGATTTATATCTTCTCCGTGCATAGTGTCTGCCAATCTGTGGTGAAGCCCTAAAGTCCTTACTTATACTCTTCCCACGACTTGATCGCTATATCGTCAATGTCCATCGTGCAGAACGCATTGATAAACGCGCTCGCCAGGCGGGCATTAGTGATCAGCGGGATGTTGAGGTCGATAGCGGCACGACGGATCTTGTAACCATTGTCCAGTTCACCGGCAGTCAGATTCTTGGGAATATTGACCACCATGTCGATCTCTTTCTTATGCAACATCTCGAGTGCCTGGGGATGTCCCTCTTCACTGGGCCAATAAACACGGGTGTTCTCCACACCATTCTCGGTAAGGAACTTGCTGGAACCTCCTGTCGCGAAAATATCATATCCCTTCTTCTGCAACATACGGGCTGCCTCAAGCATATCCACTTTCTGCTTCGGTGTTCCGGTAGAAAGCAGAATCTTCTTCTTCGGGATGCGATAACCCACGGAAAGCATAGCCTTGAGCACGGCACAGGAAGTATCGCTGCCAATGCAACCCACTTCACCGGTCGAAGCCATATCCACTCCCAATACAGGGTCGGCTTTCTGGAGGCGGTTGAAAGAGAACTGGCTCGCCTTAATCCCGACATAATCGAGTTCGAACAGATTCTTCTCCGGCTTCTCAACAGGCAGGCCGAGCATGACTTTCGTGGCAAGTTCGATAAAATTGATCTTCAATACCTTGCTGACGAAGGGGAACGAACGGCTGGCACGAAGATTACACTCGATCACCTTTATATCATTGTCTTTAGCCAGATACTGAATGTTGAACGGGCCGGAGATATTGAGCGCCTTGGCTATCTCACGACTGATGCGTTTAATGCGACGAACCGTCTCTACATACAACTTCTGCGGCGGAAACTGGATAGTGGCGTCACCGGAATGTACTCCCGCAAACTCAATGTGTTCGGAGATTGCATAAGCGATGATTTCACCGTTCTGTGCCACAGCATCCATCTCCACCTCCTTGGCATGTTCGATGAACTGGCTGACCACTACCGGATGCTTCTTCGATACGTTGGCCGCCAGTTGCAGAAAGCGTTCCAGCTCTTCTTGGTTGGAGCATACGTTCATTGCCGCACCACTGAGCACATATGACGGACGGACAAGCACAGGGAAACCTACCTTATCGACAAACGAGTTAATGTCCTCAAGTGAAGTAAGGGCACGCCACTCCGGTTGATCCACTCCGATACGGTCGAGCATGGCGGAGAATTTGTCGCGGTCCTCGGCATTGTCGATGCTCTGGGCGGATGTTCCGAGAATGTGGATGTTCTGGGCATCGAGACGCAGGGCGAGATTGTTAGGTATCTGTCCGCCGGTGGAAACAATGACTCCGTGCGGATTCTCCAGTTCAAGGACATCCATCACGCGTTCGAACGTCAGTTCGTCAAAGTAAAGCCGGTCACACATATCATAGTCGGTCGATACGGTTTCGGGATTATAGTTGATCATCACCGAACGCCATCCTTCCTTACGGATCGTATTAAGCGCCTGCACCCCGCACCAGTCGAACTCCACGGAAGAACCGATCCGGTAGGCACCCGAACCGAGAACGACGATAGAACGATGGTCACCCAGGTAAGTGACGTCGTTGGCTGTGCCGCTATAGGTCAGGTAAAGATAATTGGTCTGTGCCGGATATTCGGCAGCCAGCGTATCGATTTGCTTCACCACGGGAACAATGCCCAGGCTCTTACGGTAATTGCGGACATAAAGGCTGCCGTCTTCCATATCACCTTCGTAGCCGATGGCACGTGCAATCTGGAAATCGGAGAATCCCTGACGCTTGGCTTGCTTGAGCAGGTCGGCAGGCAAGTCGGCTATCTGCTTGTGATTGTTCCCCCACTGATGGAGTTCCTCAGAAGTATTCATGATATTCATCAATTTCTGGAGGAACCACTTGTCGATCTTAGTCAGTTCGTGCACCTGATCGATGGTATATCCGGCACGGAAAGCCTTCGAGATGACAAAGATACGTTTATCGGTCGGTTCGTGCAGTGCTTTGTCGATGTCGGGGATAACGAGTTCCTTGTTTTCCACAAAACCATGCATCCCCTGTCCGATCATTCGCAAGCCCTTCTGAATCGCTTCCTCAAAAGTGCGGCCAATGGCCATTACCTCACCGACGGACTTCATCGAAGAGCCGAGTTCCTTGTCCACACCGTGGAACTTACCGAGGTCCCAACGCGGAATTTTGCAGACTACATAATCGAGTGCCGGCTCAAAGAAGGCACTGGTGGTTTTCGTCACAGAGTTCTTCAGGTCGAACAACCCGTAGCCAAGTCCGAGTTTTGCAGCCACAAAGGCAAGTGGATAACCGGTAGCCTTGGAAGCCAGGGCAGACGAACGGCTCAGGCGGGCATTCACCTCGATCACGCGATAGTCTTCACTTTCGGGGTCGAAAGCATATTGCACGTTACATTCTCCCACAATGCCGATGTGGCGGATGATGCGGATGGCGAGCTCGCGCAGTTTATGATACTCCTTATTGGTCAGGGTTTGTGAAGGAGCTATCACGATAGACTCACCGGTATGGATGCCCAGCGGGTCGAAATTCTCCATATTGCAGACCGTGATACAGTTGTCAAAACGGTCACGCACCACCTCGTACTCCACCTCCTTCCAGCCACGGAGGCTCTTCTCAACCAATACCTGCGGAGAGAAGGAGAAAGCTTTTTCCACGAGTAGGTCCAGTTCTTCTTCATTGTCACAAAAACCCGAACCCAATCCGCCCAGTGCGTAAGCTGCACGGACAATGACCGGATAGCCTAATTCCCGGGCAGCACGACGGGCGTCTTCTGCGTTCTCCACCGCCTCGCTCTTGATGGTCTTCACATCGATCTCGTTCAGCTTGTCGACGAAAAGTTCACGGTCCTCGGTGTCGATAATGGCCTGTACGGGAGTTCCCAGAACTTTCACATTATATTTCTCCAGAATCCCTTCGCGGTAAAGGGCGACCCCGCAGTTCAATGCCGTCTGTCCGCCAAAGGCGAGCATAATGCCTTCGGGACGTTCCTTCCGGATCACCTTCTCCACAAAGTAGGGTGTCACGGGAAGGAAGTATATCTGGTCGGCCACGCCTTCCGATGTTTGCACGGTAGCGATGTTGGGGTTGATCAGGATGGTTTCAATGCCCTCCTCTTTCAAGGCTTTGAGTGCTTGGGAACCGGAATAATCAAATTCACCGGCCTCACCGATCTTCAAGGCACCGGAACCAAGCAGCAGTACTTTCTTTATATTGTTTTCTTTCATTATTATAATGTTTTTGAGTTTGTTTTACCACAGAGTAACACAGAGTTCCACAGAGATTATTTTCTCTTAACATCTTATAAACAAGAAATTAAAACTCTGTGAGACTCCGTGTTACTCTGTGGTAAAACAGATTCGTTTCTATCTCTTTATGCAGAATATACTTTAGAGCAACTTCACGAACTCGTCGAAGAGGAACTCCGTATCCGTGGGTCCGCTGGCTGCTTCCGGATGGAACTGTGCAGAGAACCAGGGATTCGTCTTATGGCGTATTCCTTCGTTAGAGCCATCATTCATATTGATAAACAGCGGTTCCCAGTCGGTGCCAAGTGTATTATTGTCTACCGCATAACCATGATTCTGCGAAGTGATGAAACAACGTTCCGTGCCAACCATGCGTACCGGCTGGTTGTGGCTGCGATGCCCGTATTTCAGCTTGTATATTTTAGCCCCTCCGGCTTTGCTCAGCAACTGGTTACCCATGCAGATACCGAAAATAGGTAACTTGGGATTCTGCATCGCTTTACGGATGTTCTGCACGGCAGCATCACACGTATCCGGATCACCCGGTCCGTTGGAGATGAAGAGTCCGTCGAACTTCAGATGATTGAAATCATAATTCCAGGGTACACGGATCACTTCCACATCCCGGCGAAGCAGGCAACGGATAATGTTCGTCTTCACACCGCAATCCACAAGCACCACTTTCTTCTTGTCCGCCCCCTCGTTATAACGGATCACCTCTTTGCATGAAACCTTGTCTACGTAGTTCACTCCACTGTATACAGCTTCCGGAGCACTCTCCGGTTCATCGTCAAATACGATCCGTCCCATCATCACCCCATGTTCACGCAACACTTTGGTCAGTTCACGGGTATCGATCCCTGTAATGCCCGGCACCTGCTCACGCTTCAGCCAGTCAGCCAGACTCTCAACGGCATTCCAATGACTGTATTCCTGTGAGTAATCGCTTACGATAATAGCTTCGGCATGGATGCGTTCGCTCTCCATAAACGTAGCCAGTCCGTTGGGCTCTATGCTAAAAGGAGGTACACCATAGTTGCCCACCAGCGGATACGTCAGTGTCATCAACTGCCCCGCATACGAAGGGTCGGTCAGACTCTCCGGATAACCGGTCATGGCGGTATTGAACACTACTTCACCTGCCACGGGCTTTTCGTAACCGAACGACTTACCGTGGAAACGGCTCCCGTCGTCAAGGATCAAAGTCACATTCTTCATTCTTATCTTTTCTTTATTTAAGTTCACCTTTCTTTTAAAATTGGTACACCTGCTCGATGTAGTTAATAAATGCTTCGTTCAGCAGCTTCACCCCGCCCGGTGTAGGATAGTTGCCACTGAAGTACCAGTCTCCCGTATGATTGGGACACGCCTCGTGCAGCCCCTCGAGCGGCTGATAGACAATCTGCACTTTCGCTTTCGTTCCTTTCGGCGTCAGCAGTTCCACCATCTTCTCCGAAATCTCCTCATCGGTGAAAGGAGCATAAATATCCTTCACATAGTTTACCATCTGCTCTTTCGGCAGTCCCACCTGATCTTTCGACTTCCGGTAAGCCGATGCGATCACATCTTTCATATCCCGGTCCTTCAGCAATTCAATTGCAGCTTTAAAGGCGATGAATTCGGACATCTTCGCCATATCAATACCGTAATAGTCGGGATAGCGAACTTGCGGAGAAGAAGAGACGATGACTATCTTCTTCGGTCCCAGACGGTCGAGGATACCGATAATACTCTGTTTCAGAGTAGTACCGCGAACAATGCTGTCGTCGATAATCACCAGATTGTCGATACCGGAACGGAGACTGCCGTATGTGATGTCATATACGTGTGCTGCCAAGTCATTCCGGCTATTGCCCTCGGCAATGAAAGTGCGCAGTTTGATATCTTTGATAGCCACTTTCTCCGAACGGATACGGCGGGACAGAATCACTTCCAGTTCATCGTGATCCGGATGATGTCCCAGGCTCGCAATCTGCCGCACCTTCTCTTCATTCAGATAATTGTCCAGCCCCTGAAGCATACCGTAAAATGCCACCTCTGCCGTATTCGGGATGAACGAGAAGACGGTATGGTCGAGGTCATTATCAATCGCTTTCAGGATGTTCGGAACCAGTTTCTCACCCAGTTGTTTTCTCTCCTTGTAAATATCCGCGTCACTGCCTCGCGAGAAGTAGATCCGCTCGAACGAACAGGCTTTCTTCTCCCGTGCCTTATTGATCTGTGCCGTACGCAACTTTCCCTCTTTACTGATCAGGAGGGCCTGTCCCGGCAGTAATTCCCTGATTTCTCCTATCGGAACATTGAGTGCCGTCTGAATCACCGGACGTTCGGAAGCAAGCACCGCAATCTCGTCATCCTGATACCAGAACGCCGGACGAATCCCCCACGGGTCACGCAATGCAAAGCTCTCTCCGCTACCGGTCAGTCCGCACATCACATACCCCCCGTCCCATTCTTTACTCGACGTGCGCAACACGTTGGCAAGGTCGATGTGGTCCTCAATGTAATGCGTCACGCCCATGCCGGTCAGGCCTTCAGCCTCAGCCAGGTTAAAGAGACGTTCCACTTCACGGTCGAGCCTGTGCCCCACTTGTTCCAACATAATATACGTATCGGCATACTTACGGGGATGCTGGCCGATGGCTGTGATACGGGCAAAAATTTCATCCACATTAGTCATGTTGAAGTTGCCGCAAAGAGCAAGATTCTTCGCCCGCCAGTTATTTCTTCTGAGAAACGGATGAACATAAGATATCCCGGATTTTCCGGTAGTCGAGTAACGCAGATGCCCCATATAAGCTTCTCCGGCAAAAGGCAGCGTCCGTTTGGCAAACGCGGCATCGTGCAACTGTTCTTTGCTCAGATCCTTGAAGTTGCTTTGTACTGTCTCAAATATCTCGGTGATGGCACCGGAACCCAATGCCCGCTCACGGAACATATACTCCTCACCCGGATTTGCTTCCAGTTTCACACACGCCAGACCGGCACCTTCCTGACCACGGTTATGCTGCTTTTCCATCAGCAGATAGAGCTTATTCAGCCCGTACATCCACGTTCCGTACTTCTTTTCATAGTACTCCAGCGGTTTAAGCAAACGTATCATGGCAACGCCACATTCATGTTTCAGTTGTTCCATCTATTCTCTATTTAGCAGTTTACGCGAATCAAAAATTAAAGGACTTATCGTTTTTCCCAAGAGTTCAAACATATCTGCTCCAACTCTTGATTCGTATTATTTATACATGGGTTATCGAACTCACTCCATAGTCACACTCTCTTCCCTTATCCCGGTCGCTTCATCTTTCCCGCCTTGCAACAGTGTGTCAGAAAAAGCCTCTCTAATTATCAACGAATCAGAGCACTTTAATGTTTCCGGCCTCACAGCACGAGAAGCCGTTATCTTACAAAACTGATGCATCGGGCGGAAAGAAGAAAAGGAATAAACGGGTACCTCTGTATAGGTACTGTTACGGAAGATGTAACTTTGGGATGGAAATTCTTGGAGGATAACGGTGGGAGTCTCGATAATGCCGTCAGAAGCAAACACGAACGTTTCGCCTTGCGGCCGATATACATTTAACAGCTGGTTGTCGTTGATGATCGCTACCCCGGCGCTGTCGTATCCGCGATACTTCAGTCGCTTCAGCCCCTTGATAAGGATGGGGTAGGCTTCTCTCTTACCAATGTAGCCTACGATTCCACACATATTATCCTTTTTTGTTTTCGCGTGCAAAGATACACAATCTATATGACATAAAGATAAGCTTTCCTATAAATATTTGACATAAACGTACAAAAAAGTTGTTTTAATACCAAAACGTTAAATAATCTATTATTTCAATCTCAAAAAGAAAGAGATTATGATTGTTTAACGATAGAATGGAAGCAACTTACAGATCGAAACAAAAAGTAGTTAATTCGCTTACAATCCGAAACATTCTAGTTTAGATAAGATAATTAGTGTCAAGCAAACCAACCAAATATTCATCATAATGAAATTAAATCCCTATATTTACCGAACATTTTGATAGGACAACCGAGTATTATCATATAATAAAGCTAAACAGAATGAAGAAACGAGAACTTTTTAACAGCAAAGTCAAAGCAAAGGGGCAGGCAATAGAACCGTGAGATGGTTCCCGGCCCATCGTGTATGTCATGGCAGCTACATGTATGCCTGCGGTGAAGATAGAGGAATATTTCAGATGAACGGTGAAGTTATTATCATAAAAACATAAATCCTTTAAAACAATTACAATTATGTGTGGAATAGCAGGAATCTTCAATATAAAGATTCAGAGCAGGGAACTCAGGAACAAGGCTCTCCGAATGGCACGCAAAATACGTCACCGCGGGCCCGACTGGAGTGGAATGTATTGTGGCGGAAGTGCCATCCTGGCACACGAGCGTCTTTCCATAGTCGATCCGCAAAGCGGAGGACAGCCTCTTTATTCATCCGACCGGAGGCAAGTACTGGCGGTTAACGGCGAAATCTATAACCACCGTGACATCCGCGCCCAATATGCCGGCCGCTACGAGTTCCGGACCGGGAGTGACTGTGAGGTGATCCTCGCCCTTTACCGCGACAAAGGTATTCATTTCCTTGAAGAGCTGAACGGCATCTTCGCCTTTGCCCTTTATGATGAAGAAAAAGACGAATACCTGATTGCCCGGGACCCCATCGGTGTAATACCTTTATATATAGGAAAGGACGCCGAAGGACATGTCTATTTCGGCAGCGAACTCAAAGCGCTCGAAGGGTTCTGCGACGAGTACGAACCCTTCTTACCCGGACACTACTATCACAGCAAGGAGGGGACGATGAAACGCTGGTACACCCGTGACTGGATGGAATATAAAGAGGAGAACGACAAGCAGGCGGACAGCCGCTCTCCCACCCGGCAGATTCAGGACGCCCTTGAGAATGCCGTACACCGTCAACTGATGTCCGACGTACCTTACGGAGTGCTTCTTTCGGGCGGGCTGGACAGTTCTGTTATCTCTGCCATTGCCAAAAAGTATGCCGCCAAACGCATTGAAACCGATGGAGCAAGCGATGCATGGTGGCCGCAGCTACACTCCTTTGCCATCGGACTGAAAGGTGCACCGGACCTGATCAAAGCACGTGAAGTAGCCGAATACATCGGTACGGTTCATCATGAAATAAACTACACCCTTCAGGAAGGGCTCGATGCCATCCGGGATGTTATCTATTTCATTGAGACATACGACGTAACTACCGTCCGTGCTTCTACACCGATGTATCTGTTGGCACGTGTCATCAAGTCGATGGGCATCAAGATGGTATTGAGCGGTGAAGGTGCCGACGAGATCTTCGGCGGCTACCTTTATTTCCACAAAGCACCCGATGCCCGTGCCTTTCACGAAGAGACTGTACGCAAACTGTCTAAACTACATCTATACGATTGCCTTCGCGCCAATAAGAGCCTCGCAGCATGGGGTGTGGAAGGACGTGTCCCTTTCCTCGACAAAGAGTTTCTGGATGTGGCCATGCAACTCGATCCCGAAATAAAAATGGCTCCGGGAAAAGTCATCGAAAAGAAAGTCCTGCGCGAAGCCTTTGCGGATATGCTCCCTTCCGGCATCGCCTGGCGCCAAAAAGAACAGTTCAGTGACGGTGTGGGATATAGTTGGATAGATACGCTGAAAGAGATTACCGCAACGGCTGTCAGTGACGAACAGATGGCACATGCCGCAGAACGTTTTCCCATCCACACCCCTATGAATAAAGAAGAGTATTACTACCGCAGCATCTTCGAAGAGCACTTCCCCAGTGAAAGCGCCGCCCGCAGCGTACCCAGTATCCCCAGCGTAGCCTGTTCGACAGCCGAGGCACTGGCATGGGACACCGCGTTCAAGAACCTGAACGATCCCAGCGGACGTGCCGTAAAAGGAGTACACGAAGAAGCATATTAAAAAGGGTGTAGCTCCAACAGGCAAAGGGTGTAGCCATCGGACGCCCTGGGTGTAGCCCCGACAGACGGATGGCTACACCCTATCCACGGAAGCGTTTCTCCTATTCATACTCCCGTTTTCGGTACACAGGAATGTATTGTAAAGAGATTTAAAAGAATTTTATAGCTTTGTTTAACGCAGATTAGCATCCTTATCCGGCTAAATTGCGTTACTTTTTATATCTTTGAAGGCGAACCAAAAACTGAAATATATGAAAATTAAAAAACTTCTGTTTGCCTCTGCCCTGCTTTTCTCAGCATACAATGCCTCTGCGCAAACTCAGGTCATTGCCCATCGCGGATTCTGGAAAACCGAAGGTTCTGCGCAAAACAGTATCGCCGCCTTGCTAAAAGCCGACTCCATCGGATGCTACGGTTCGGAGTTTGATGTATGGCTGGCAGCCGATGACCAGTTAGTGGTCAACCATGACCCCACATTTAAAGGGAAAAGGATGGAAAACTCACCTTCCACCGCACTGACAGCCATCAAACTCGATAATGGGGAAAGCCTGCCTACCCTTGCCAAATACTTGAAAGCGGCACAACCGCTACACACCCGGTTAATTCTTGAACTGAAAGCACACAGCACCCCACTCCGCGAAACGAAAGCCATCGAAAAAATCGTTGCCCTGGTCAAAGACATGGGACTGGAGGAACGGATGGAGTATATCACCTTCTCCCTGCATGCCACCAAAGAATTTATCCGCTTGGCTCCGGAAGGCACTCCCGTCTACTATCTTGACGGTAACCTGTCACCCAAGGAGCTGAAAGAACTGGGGTGTGCCGGTCCGGACTATCATTACACCGTATTCCGCAAACATCCCGAATGGATTCAGGAATGCCATGATTTGGGCATGAAAGTGAATGCCTGGACCGTGAACAAGACGGATGACATGAAATGGCTGATCGATCGTAAAGTAGATTTCATCACCACCAACGAACCGGTACAGCTGAAAAATCTACTGAAAAAATAAATCTCGGTATCCAATCATTTTTTACATTCTCCCTTGAGTGAGTATCTACCCGCTCAAGGGATTTTTTTTCGGGCCCCCGAAAAAGTATGTTTGGGGACATGCCTATAATAATTCAAAACCAAGTCTTCCAATATTTCAAATTAATTATCTACATTTACGGTCATGCAAAAAGACATGGCATTTACAAACAGAACGTACACAACATAAAAAACATCTAAAATGAAAAAAATCCTATTCTTATTAACGATCCTTGTTTCAGTTCCCGCTTTTTCACAAAGCGCCGATGAACGTATAGGAACTTTTTTAAATCAAGCGGATTGGTTCGGACTTGAAAAAAACTATCCGATACTAAAAGACTCCATGCAGGCGGATTTCCTAAAGCTAATGTCCGAGGCACTGATCGGCTATTACTTCAATCGTCCGGATGAAGCCCTACAAAACATCCATAAACTACTGGTCAACCACCAAGCCGAGATTGGCGGTCAAAATGCACTTAACATGGCTATCCTTGCATGTCAGATTGATGGTCTCAAAGGGAATTATGCCACAGCCGCACAAAACTCGCGAAGCATTATGGAACAACTCAAACAGCAAAGTGCAGAACAAGGAATGTACAAAAGCCTCGAAGGTATCTGTTATTTCTATGATCAGTTGAAGAACATTCCGGCTCCGGGCATCACATGTCCGCAAGAGGATATCATCATTCCTGTCGATATCGAGAAAGTGAAGTTACCGACAAGCATCGAGCCCAAAGGATGGCGCGGTACGACAATTCTAATACCTGTGACCATTAACGGAAAAACCTATCAATTTATTTTCGATACAGGAGCCGGAACAAGCTACATGTCGCAACGCATGGCTAAAGAAACAGGTGTACGCATTTTAAGTGACTCTTTGATAATAAATTCCAATTTACCCGGAGCCATGACGGGAAATTTCGGAACTTTGGAGAATATGCAAATCGGGAGCATTACTTTCCATAACTCCCTCATCACCATAGCACCCCCCAATGCGTTTGACAGTATTATGATAGTTGACGCGGTTCTCGGTATGGATTTTATCGGCTTATTCGATGAAGTCCGCATTTATCCCAAAGATAAAAAAATCGTTTTTCCCAAGAGCTCCACACCTCTCCCATCTTACGGACGTAACTTGATGAAGGTTGACCGTGCACTGAAGTTGAAAGCCCAGGCAAACGGCGAAACACTTATGCTGCATTTCGATACGGGCAACAGCACAGCCGGATTGTTTTATCAGTATTACGAAAAGCATAAGACCGAATTCGAGAGTATCGGCAAAAAAGAAAAAATAACCGGTGGCGGATTCAATCATGTCGTTACAAAAGATATATTACGTTTGCCCTCATTCGATATGGAGATTGGAGATGCAACCGCCCACTTAAAAAATCTCGCAGTGGATATTACCCCCAACGGCATCCCGGCCGAAGATGACGGAAACATCGGCATGGATATGATCAATCAATTTGATTGCGTAACGATCAATCTAAAAGACATGTTCTTAAAACTCGAATAGTGTCTCAATCAGGACTACTGTAAACAGGGGGGCTTCGGACAATGCCGTCAGAAAAGACGAAACAGAGTACCGAAGCCCTCATTATTTCTTCTTTTTCTTTTCGGAATCCCAACAATGAAAATGCAAAATTCATCCTCCACGCCTAACATTCATAAAAATATTTCTATATATTTGTACTTAATTACACTTACATAAATTAAAAATAAAGATGAAAAAGTTATTTGCATTATTATTCATTTCTATGATTTCGGGAATGATAATGGCCCAGATCCCGGAGGTTTCGGGCACTATTGTGTTTAAAAAGGACGGACAGCCCGTCGTTGGGGCATTGGTGAGCGTATTAGGAACAGATATCAGCACCATCACAGACATCGACGGACGTTTTACTTTAAAAGAAATCCCCGAAAAGGCACAGAGAATACGGGTAAAATACATCGGTATGCAACCCAAAGACGTAAAAATAAGACCCATAATGAATGTTACCCTCGACTTAGAGAAAAAACTGGCATTCTTTATACAAGCCGGGGTTGGAGTCAGCGGATACAATCTTGAAAACAATAACGAAGACATCTATGGAGGCAACAATCATTTATACATCCAGGGCGGAGTCGGATTGAACTATAATTTCTCAACCTATTTTTCATTGCAGCCTTCTGTCAATGTGGTGGCCAAAGGTTGTAAGAACATGGGCAGAAGAGGCTCCGATGGCCAAGGAGAAATCACTGTCGACCCTGTATATCTGGAAATCCCTGTCCTGATAGCCGCCCGCTTCATCATATCGGATTTCGGCCGACTGATTTTCAATGCAGGCCCGTATGCCGCCATCGGAATAGCCGGCAAAGGAAAATACACCGACGAATGGGAGGGGACAAGCATGAAATTCGATCTGTTTAGCGGTGACGAAGCCGTTCTCAAACGGTTCGATGCAGGAGTACAGGCAGGGTTTGCTTACGAAATCAAACACATCGGTTTCTCGTACACTTTCGGATACGGACTCCTAAAACCATTTAAAGAATGGAATAAAGAATGGGGAGCGACTCCACACAACATCAGCCACAACTTCGGACTTAAATATATATTCTGATACAGTCCGGATAACGTCATAGAAAAAGGAAGCACTTGAGAAAGGGTGTTTCATAACCCACCACAGATTACACAAAACGATTTTAATCTACTGATACCAATACTATTTATCTGTATAAATCCGTGTAATCTGTGGTGAATACGACTTTTCGACACATCTCCTCTTTTATAAAAAGATCCAATTGACCTGAATCAATCCATCCCTCCCATTACAAAATTCCCCCAAAGGACACAGAACAAAATCGCTTTATTACAGTTTATTAAAATACGAAGTATTCTTATTTCGATCCGGAAGCAAAAACGAGCAAAAGTATTGCAGAATGGAAGACAGGGTAAAATAAATAGATATAAGACATGCTTTTTATAAAAACAAAAGTCAAAAAGACATATCTTTGTGCGGTAACAATACAAAAGGATACATAAATCAATCAATATTGATAAAAATGGCAAGAGCGATTCAATTCACCAAGATGCATGGAACAGGGAATGATTACATCTATGTAAATACTCTCAGATTTCCAATCGCCCGTCCCGAAAAGGCAGCCATCGAATGGAGTGCTTATCATACGGGAATCGGAAGTGACGGCCTTGTGTTGATCGGACACTCGGATAAAGCGGATTTCAGTATGCGCATATTCAATGCCGACGGTTCGGAGGCCATGATGTGTGGCAATGCAAGCCGATGCATCGGCAAATATCTCTATGAATACGGACTGACCTCCAAAAACGTTATCACACTGGACACCCTCTCGGGCATCAAAATATTGGAACTACACCTTGAAGGACGGACCGTAGAAACTGTAACGGTCGACATGGGGGTACCACTGGAAACCGGTACGATTGACTTCGATGGCGAATTTCCGTTCCTTTCTACCCAAGTGTCAATGGGCAACCCGCATCTCGTCACTTTTGTGGACGACATCCGGACCGTCAATCTTTCGGAGATGGGACCGAAGCTGGAAAAACATCCTCTGTTCCCCGACCGTACAAATGTAGAGTTTGCCCAGATAATGGGAAAGAATACAATCCGGATGCGGGTTTGGGAAAGAGGATCGGGCATCACACAAGCCTGCGGGACAGGTGCCTGCGCTACAGCCGTAGCCGCACACCTCACGGGACGGACGGGGCGAACCGTAAACGTAGTAATGGACGGAGGAACACTGACCATAGAATGGGACGAAGCAACAGGCCATATATCTATGACCGGACCGGCCGTAAAAGTTTTCGATGGAACCATAGAACTGAGAGAATAGTTACCCATAAAATCAGGTATCAACCCAACTGAAAAGCTAAAACAAGAACAATATGGCATTAGTAAACGAACATTTTTTGAAATTACCGGGAAGCTATCTGTTCTCGGACATAGCAAAGAAAGTCAATACTTTTAAAATAACGCACCCGAAGCGGGACATCATCCGGCTGGGGATCGGTGACGTGACCCGTCCCCTGCCCAAAGCCTGTATCGAAGCCATGCACAAGGCAGTTGAAGAGATGACATCGGCCGAAACTTTCCGCGGATACGGCCCCGAACAAGGATATGACTTCCTGATCGAAGCCATCATCAAAAACGATTATGCTCCGCGCGGCATACATCTTTCACCTACAGAGGTATTTGTCAACGACGGTGCCAAAAGCGATACGGGCAATATCGGAGATATCCTCCGGCACGATAACAGCGTAGGTGTCACAGACCCCATTTATCCGGTCTACATTGACAGTAACGTCATGTGCGGACGTGCCGGAGTATTGGACACCGAAAGCGGAAAGTGGAGCAACGTCACTTATATGCCCTGCACTGCCGAAAATCATTTTATTCCGGCCATTCCGGAGAAGCGTATCGACATTGTATACCTCTGCTACCCCAACAACCCGACCGGTACGACGCTGACAAAGGCGGAACTGAAGAAATGGGTGGATTACGCATTGGCCAACGACACCCTGATTTTGTTTGATGCAGCCTATGAAGCTTACATCCGGGAACCGGACATCCCCCACTCCATCTACGAAATAAAAGGGGCCAAGAAATGTGCCATCGAATTTCGCAGTTTCTCAAAAACAGCAGGCTTCACAGGAGTGCGTTGCGGATATACCGTCGTACCGAAAGAGCTGACAGCAGCCACGCTCGAAGGAGAACGCATCCCCCTGAACCGGTTGTGGAACCGCCGGCAATGCACCAAATTCAACGGTACGTCGTACATTACGCAACGTGCGGCAGAAGCGATCTACACTCCTGAGGGAAAAGAACAGATTCAGGAAACAATCAATTACTACATGACCAATGCCCGGATCATGAAAGAGGGCCTGGAATCTACCGGCCTGAAAGTGTACGGAGGGGTGAACGCACCCTATTTATGGGTAAAAACTCCAAAGGGAACAAGCTCGTGGCGCTTCTTTGACCAGATGCTATACGAAGCCAACGTAGTAGGAACTCCGGGAGTCGGATTCGGCCCCAGTGGAGAAGGATACATCCGCCTGACAGCATTTGGCGAGCGGGATGATTGTATCGAAGCGATGCGACGCATCAAGAACCGACTGTAATGACAGACAGTCATGTCACCACAGATTACACGGATTTTCACAGATTAATAATTTATTTCATTGAAAATCAGATTAAAGCATCTGTGTTAATCTGTGTAATCTGTGGTGAATACTTGCCCCATCTTTCTTCTATTATTCGATAATCTCCGCATCCTCAATCTCTCCTTTCAGGGGAGTCTTGGGACGACGGCGGGCAAACTTGAACCAGTTGATCAGCTCGGAGACGGCATAAACCAAACTACTGACACCGATAATCATAAAGGCCGTATTACGTGCTCCGGTAGGATTAAACAGGGCTACGATACCCGCTATCAGGATCAAGACCGGTATCACATAGAAACCTCCCGGAACGGGCGTCCAACGACGTGCCATCGAAAGAGAGGCAATCTGTTGCACACCTCCCATAATCAGGATAAAGCCCAACAGAAACATCAGTACGTCGGCAAAGAACCCCGGCATCGTGACCAGCCAAAGTCCGAATAGCAGACTGCCCACTCCCTCGATGGGGAAACGGCGGGACACACCCGGTTCCGGCTTTGTTCCGAAATAGCCGATCAGCACAATAAATCCCGGAATCAGGAACAGGACGCCGATGGTTATGACAATATAGTTAATTGCCGCATCCGGCCAGAGTACCAGTACCAGACCGATGACAAGCGCACAAATAGTGCGGATAAGAGAATAATTCATTGATTTCATATCTTACATTTTTTTAACGGGATATCCCGCATACATTCTGCGAATATACGTGTTTCTGTCTACATATAAAAAGAACAAATGAATTTTGTAATAAGTTCATAGCAAGATTGTAATATCTATTACATCATGCAAGCGTACTTTTGCAAAAAAATAAGTAAACTCTTATCCGAATGAAATCAGACGAAGCGAAACGTAAAAAGCTTTATGTAGAACGGGACATCAGTTGGATGTATTTCAATCAACGCATTTTGCTTGAAGCTGCCCGCCCGGAAGTTCCGTTACTGGAACAACTTACCTTTCTGGGCATTTACTCTAACAATTTAGACGAGTTCTTCCGCGTTCGCGTAGCTACACTGAACCGCATTGTAGAGTACGATGACAAGAACATCCGTGAAGAGCGTGACACGGCCGCACGCACCTTGAAACAGATCGGAAAGCTGCACAATCAATACTACCGGCAGTTTGAAGAAACATTCGCTTCGATCATGGAGAAGTTAAAGCAAGAAAACATCCACGTCATCAAAGATACCGAACTGACACCGGAACAGGAACACTTCATCACTTCACTCTACCGGAACCGGCTGAATGGGTCTACCAATCCGCTCTTTCTTACTAAAACGTCCCGTCATACGGACGACCAGACCGATGAAGACATCTACCTTGCCATCCGCCTGTTGCGCAAAGACAGTGAGGGAAAAGTGAAAATGAAAGATTATGCCGTCATCGGGCTCCCCACCGCCGAGTTCGGACGCTTCATCCGCCTGCCGGATTCGGAAGGCAAAACCTATCTGATGTTTCTGGACGACGTTATCCGCTACTGCTTGCCGATGATCTTCATAGGCATGAATTATACGGACTATGAAGCTTACACTTTCAAGTTCACCAAAGACGCCGAAATGGAGATAGACAGTGATCTGCGTACAGGTGTGCTCCAAAAAATATCGAAGGGGATCAAAAGCCGGAAACGGGGCGAACCGATCCGTTTCGTCTATGACAAAGAGATGCCGAAAGATCTGCTGCGAAAGCTGACCGACCGCCTCAACGTGGATAAAAACGACACCCGTGTAGCAGGCGGGCGCTATCATAACTTCAAAGACCTGATGAAGTTTCCCGACTGCGGACGGTCCGACCTGAAATATCCTGCCTGGCCTCCCGTCTTCAAACAGGAACTGAACGGGACGGAAAGTATCCTGAGACTGATCAGGAAACAGGACCGGTCGCTGCATTACCCCTATCAATCGTTCGATACCGTGATCCGTGTATTGCGCGAGGCAGCCATCAGCAAAGAAGTGAAAAGCATCAAGATGACTCTCTATCGCCTGGCCAAAGACTCGAAGGTAGTGAAAGCTCTGATCTGCGCCGCACAAAACGGAAAAAAAGTAACGGTTATCATCGAATTGCTCGCCCGTTTCGACGAAGCGTCCAACATCAGCTGGAGCAAACGCATGCAAGAGGCAGGAATCAAAGTGATATTCGGAGTGGAAGGTCTGAAAATCCACTCCAAGCTGGTACATATCGGAACACGGTTTGGCGACCTGGCCTGTATCAGCACCGGAAATTTTCATGAAGGAAACGCACGGATGTATACCGATTTCACCATCATGACAGCACATCGCTCCATTGTGAGGGAAGTAGACCGGGTATTCGACTTCATAGAGAAGCCCTACCTCCCGGTGAACTTCAAGGAACTGCTCGTATCGCCCAACGATATGCGCAAACGGCTGACAGCCCTGATCAACCAAGAAATCAAGAACAAGCGACAGGGAAAAGAGGCATACATCCTTGCCAAAGTGAACCATATTACCGACCGGATACTGATACAGAAACTCTACGAAGCTTCGACAGCCGGTGTACAAACAGACCTGGTGGTCCGGGGCAACTGCTCCCTGGTGACCGGCATCCCGGGAGTCAGCGACAACATCCGGATCAACGGCATCATCGACCGTTATCTGGAACATCCGCGCATCTTCATCTTCGCCAACGGAGGGGAAGAAAAATACTATATAGGATCGGCCGACTGGATGCCCCGCAATCTGGACAACCGCATCGAAGTGCTTACGCCTGTATACGACAAAGTGATACAAGCAGAACTGAAACGTGTGGTCTGCTACGGACTTCGCGACACAGCCAAAGGGCGAATCGTGGACGGAAGCGGCGAGAACAAGACTTGGGAAAATAGCGATGCACCTTTCCGCTCGCAGGAAGAATTATACAAATACTATAAAGAATCAGAATGAAAAAGGTAAACTATGCCGCCATCGACATTGGCTCCAATGCCGTGCGGCTACTGATAAAGAGTGTAAATGAAGAGGGTTCGCCCGAGGGTTTGTTGAGGAAAGTCCAACTGATACGCATTCCCCTCCGGCTGGGCGAGGACGCTTTCACCACCGGAGAAATATCAGAAGGGAAAGCAGAAAAACTGATCCGGCTGATGAAAGCCTACAAGCAACTGATGAAAATATTCGAAGTTTCGGATTACCGTGCCTGCGCCACATCTGCCATGCGCGATGCACGCAACGGAAAAGAAATCACGCGCAAGATAGAAAAGAAAACCGGCATCCGTGTCGAAATCATCGACGGTCAGGAAGAAGCGCATATCGTCTACGATAACCACATCGAACAGCTTTTTGCTTCGGGCCAGAATTATCTGTATGTCGATGTCGGCGGCGGCAGCACAGAAATCAATCTGATCTGTGACTCCGAACTCAAAAGTTCACGCTCCTACAACATCGGAACCGTGCGCATGCTCAGCGGCATGGTGAAAAACGAAGAAAAAGAGCAAATGCGAACCGACCTCCAGGCATTGGCTGCCGAATATGCTCCCATACAGATCATAGGATCAGGAGGCAATATCAATAAGCTTTTCCGGCTGGCGGACAAAAAGGATAAGAAACAGTCTTTCCTCCCGATTGAATCGTTGAAGGAAATCTGCGAAACCTTGAAAGCGCTATCAAAAGAAGAACGGATCAAGCAGTTTAAACTGAAACCCGACCGGGCGGATGTAATTGTTCCGGCAGCGGAAATTTTTCTGGAAGTGGCAAAACAAGTAAATGCAACGGGGATCACAGTCCCGACAATCGGACTGTCGGACGGTATCATCGACAGCCTCTATACCAAGAATATGCGCATGGAAACGGACGCTAAATAAAACGGGTCACCACAGATTACACAGATTAACACAGATTATTTATCGTGTTGATTCATGGTATAAAAGAATCTATGCAAATGTGAGCTATGATTCACCACAGATTACACGGATTTTCACAGATTAATAATTTATATTCATCGGGAATTAAATAATCTGTGTTAATCTGTGTAATCTGTGGTGAAATACAAAAGCCTATAGCGAGCTTTTCAGTATTTCCTTTGCAACCGCTCCGGTGACATCTTCATTCTCGCCATATCTCACGCCACGTTCATTGAAGCGGCGTTCTATTTCGTCAATTGTTTCCATGCCGATACCCTCTTCACTTAAGCGGGTGGTCAATCCCAGTGAACGGAAAAATTCTTCGGTGCGGCGGATAGCTTCATCGATGCGTTCGTCACGGCTTCCGGACGTAATGCCCAGCACCCTCTCTCCATATTGCAGAATCTTGTCACCTTTTGCTTTACGGAGCACACGCAACGTACCGGGGAAGACAATGACCAGTGTGTGTCCGTGGGTCAAGCCATGCAACGCAGTCAGTTCATGCCCGATCATGTGTGTAGCCCAATCCTGAGATACTCCCATGGCGATAAAGCCGTTCAGTGCCATAGTGGCCGACAGCATAAAATCGGACATCAACTGATAATCGTGCTGATTCTCACGGATCTTGGGAGCTATTTCCATCAAGGTCTGCAAAATGCCTTCCGCCCAACGGTCCATTACCCGGCTCTGTCCCGGAGTAGTCATATATTGCTCCATCACATGCACAAACGTATCGGCAATTCCACAAGCCACCTGATGGGGCGGCAAAGTAAACGTCACTTCCGGATCGAGGATAGAGAACAGAGGATAATTGGAATAGAAAGGATATTTTTCTTTGGTTTCATGGCGCGAAATCACGGCTCTGCTATTCATTTCCGATCCTGTGGCAGGCAGGGTAAGAACAGTGGCAAGAGGGACGGTGTGGGTCACCGGACGCCCGGCAAGTACCAGATCCCAGGCGTCGCCGTCATACAGCAGTCCGGCGGAAATCAGCTTGGTGCCATCAATGACCGATCCTCCTCCTACTGCAAGCAGATAGTCCACCTTTTCCTCCTTTCCGAGAGCGATGGCCTTACGCAAGGTCTCGATGGAAGGGTTAGGTTCAATTCCCCAAAACTCTACAGTGAAATGATTCTTCAGTGCTTCTTTCACCTGGTCATATACACCATTCTTTTTCACACTACCACCACCGAAGGTAATCATCACCCGTTTGTCCGCCGGTATTTCTTCACTCAAGCGACTGATCATCCCGCGTCCCATGATCAGTTTTACGGGATTCTGAAAAATAAAATTATCCATAGGTTATTACTTTATATCGTCATTTGTACAGAATTCAATCTGATACAAAAATAATCGCTTCTTTCCAGAAAACAAAAAGATTCGCAAGGTATTCCATACGGAAAAAAGACTTAAGCGTTTCCCGCAAAAGACTTAAACGTTTTTTGAAAACGCTTAAACGTTTCACCGAAAAGACTTAAGTGTTTAGTATGAAAGATTCAAGTCTTTAGTTTACAGGCAGCCAGGCATTGATATCTTCGGCTACAAAAAGCCAGTAAAGCAGCAATAGGATGAATATGACAACGGCAATCGCAATTAAAACTTTTCTTTGTTTCATAATGTTGGTTTCTGTTTTTAAATAAATTATATCTGAGAAACAATATAAATAACAAAATGTTTAAAAAGAGTTTCCTTTTCAAACGATCAATAATTCTTCCTTACATCTCATGTACATATAATGTACATCTGTTAGGGCCAAAAATCCAAGGGCCATTCTATGCGCCAATTGAATCGGAAAAGAAAAATAAAAAGACAACAATAACAGCTAATAATCAAATAGTTACAAATAACAACCAACAAAAGCAGTGGACTAAAAAAAGCAGAAAGGTGAACAGTAAAAAGAATACGATTTAAAGTACATGTATAATATAATATATTTTACATTTTTCAAAAAATGAAGCGAAGTGTCCCCATGACTCATAAAAGTTTCTTTTCACAACACACTAACTTCCTTTAGGGGGGTAGACTGGCACATAGAGTGGCCCTTGGACTTTTGGCCCTTGATTTTAATTTCGAAAAAGAATTAACCATCTAATAATTAATAAATTAAACTTAAAAAGAAGCCAAAACAATGTGGTCACGAATAGCTAAACGAACAACCACTACAGATGGGTGTACAAAGAGCAAAAATACATACAATAGACACTTTAAAAACAATTCGTTTTTGGGGGACAAAACAAAAAATAAAAAGGAGGGCAATAAAAAAAAGAAAGATTTTATTTGTTATTCCAAACAAAGTATCTATATTTGCCCCCGTTAAATAACAATTAGCAATGATGACAATGCAAGTAAATACATATTGGTGGTGGCGCCCGTTACAACTCCGACAGTCGTAAGGGAGCAGCGCTCGTATGTATATACCTCATTAAAGATATAACAGAATTTAGAAAGAGCCCTGTCGCAACCTGCGACGGGGCTCTTTTTTTTAACCCCAAATACAAATAACAAATAAAGATAGGATTATGAAAAGTTTTTTAGTTGATCAGGATGGCTATTACGGAGAATTTGGAGGTGCTTATGTACCTGAAATCCTCCACAAGTGTGTAGAAGAGTTGCAGAATACTTATCTCGACGTAATAGAGAGCGAGGACTTCAAGAAAGAGTTCGACCAATTGTTGCGTGACTACGTAGGACGCCCTTCCCCACTCTATCCGGCCCGCCGCCTGTCGGAGAAGTACGGTTGCAAGATGTATCTGAAACGGGAAGACCTGAATCACACGGGTGCCCATAAAATCAATAACACCATCGGACAAATTCTACTGGCAAGACGCATGGGTAAGAAACGTATCATTGCAGAGACCGGTGCCGGACAGCACGGGGTGGCAACAGCCACAGTCTGTGCCCTGATGAACATGGAGTGCATCGTATACATGGGCAAAACGGATGTAGAACGCCAGCACATCAATGTAGAAAAGATGAAAATGCTGGGAGCGACAGTCGTTCCGGTCACTTCGGGCAACATGACTCTGAAAGATGCCACGAACGAAGCCATCCGAGACTGGTGCTGCCATCCCTCGGATACGTATTACATCATCGGTTCTACCGTAGGGCCGCACCCATATCCGGACATGGTGGCCCGTTTGCAGTCGGTCATCAGCGAAGAGATAAAAAAACAGCTTCAGGAGAAAGAAGGACGTGACTATCCGGACTATCTGATTGCTTGCGTGGGCGGAGGAAGCAACGCTGCCGGAACCATCTATCATTATATCGACGACGAACGGGTACGGATCGTATTGGCCGAAGCCGGCGGCAAGGGAATTGAAACCGGGATGACGGCAGCCACCATCCAACTCGGAAAAATGGGGATCATTCATGGGGCACGTACGTTTGTGATCCAAAACGAAGACGGACAGATTGAGGAACCTTATTCCATCTCCGCCGGACTGGACTATCCCGGTATCGGCCCGATGCACGCCAACCTGGCAGACAAAAAACGGGCAATGGTACTGGCTGTCAATGATGACGAAGCCATCCGTGCCGCTTACGAGTTGACCCGGCTGGAAGGAATCATTCCTGCCCTGGAATCGGCCCACGCATTGGGAGCCTTGGAAAAAATAACTTTCAAGCCGGAGGATGTAGTCGTACTGACAGTATCGGGACGGGGAGATAAAGATATAGAAACTTATCTGGGATAAATCATTTCACCACAGATTACACAGATTAACACAGATTTTTAAACTCTCGTTTGTGGAATATCAAAAAAAACTCTCTGTGAAACTCGGGGTTACTCTATGGTGAATCCAAAATCAAATTAAAAAGAAATGAAATTATGAATGCCTTCAATTATACCACCCATAGCAAGCAAGTCCTGGGCGACCTGCACACTCCGGTAAGCATTTACCTCAAAGTACGTGATATGTATCCGCAATCCGCATTAATGGAAAGCTCGGACTACCATGCCGGAGAAAACTCTCTCTCGTTCATCGCCCTCTGCCCATTGGCAAGCATCGGCATCAACAGTGGAATCGTAACCACTACTTACCCCGACAATACCCGCCGGGAAGAACCGCTCAGCCAATCGTTCCGGGTAGAAAATGCGCTCAACCGCTTTATCAACCGGTTCCATGTGGAAGGAGACGACAAGAAATTCTGCGGGCTATACGGCTACACCACGTTCAATGCCGTGAAGTATTTTGAACACATCCCCGTGAAAGAAAGTCATGACGAACAGAATGACGCTCCCGACTTACTATACATATTATATAAGTATATCATCGTCTTCAATCACTTTAAGAATGAACTCACTCTGGTAGAGATGCTGGCTGAAGGAGAAGAAAGCAATTTGTCACAACTGGAATCGGCCATTGAAAACCGTAACTATGCTTCATACAATTTCTCTGTGACCGGCCCTGTCACCAGCACCATCACCGACGAAGAACACAAGGCAAACGTACGCAAAGGCATCGCCCATTGCCTGCGGGGAGATGTCTTCCAGATTGTGCTTTCCAGACGGTTTATCCAACCTTATGCGGGTGACGACTTCAAAGTGTATCGTGCTTTGCGAAGCATCAACCCCTCTCCCTACCTGTTCTATTTCGATTTCGGCGGCTACCGCATCTTCGGCTCGTCACCCGAAACGCATTGCAAAGTGGAAAGCGGACAGGCGTATATCGACCCGATTGCCGGCACCACACGCCGCACGGGAGACACCATCAAAGACAAGGAACTGACGGAAGCTCTTTTGGCTGATCCGAAAGAAAACGCAGAACATGTAATGCTGGTGGACCTGGCACGCAACGATCTCAGCCGGAATTGCCACGATGTACGGGTAGTATTCTACAAAGAACCCCAATACTACAGCCATGTCATCCATCTGGTGAGCCGCGTCAGCGGTGCTCTGAACAACGGAGCAAATCCGCTCAAGACCTTTATCGACACTTTCCCTGCCGGAACCCTGAGCGGTGCGCCCAAGGTACGTGCCATGCAGCTTATCAGCGAAATAGAACCTCACAACCGCGGAGCCTACGGAGGTTGTATCGGCTTCATCGGCCTGAACGGAGAATTGAACCAGGCGATAACGATCCGCACTTTCGTAAGCCGCAACAACGAATTGTGGTTCCAGGCCGGAGGCGGTATCGTAGCACGCAGTCAGGACGAATACGAACTGCAAGAAGTCAATAATAAACTGGGGGCCCTGAAAAAGGCAATAGACCTGGCCGTAAAACTAAAAAACTGAAGTAAAATGAATAGGTTCACCACAGAGTAACACAGAGTTCCACAGAGTTTTAATCTCTTGCTTATAGGATGTTTACGAGAAAATATCTTCTCTGTGAAACTCTGTGTCACTCTGTGGTGAATCCCCCAAACAATTTCAAAACAATGAACAACGAGATAAATACCCTTAACAGACAGAAAGGAGCGATTCTCCTTCTGGACAATTATGACTCTTTCACCTATAACCTGCTGCATGTGGTAAAAGAACAGGGAGTGACCGACATTGAAGTATTCCGCAATGACGAGATAACACTGGACGAGGTGGAACGTTTCGATAAGATCATCCTCTCGCCGGGACCGGGCATACCGGAAGAAGCCGGACTGTTACTGCCCATCATCCGGAAATATGCGGCAACCAAAAGTATCCTGGGAGTTTGTCTGGGCCATCAGGCCATCGGCGAAGCATTCGGAGCCACACTCGAAAATTTGACGGAAGTATATCACGGGGTTCAGACTCCGGTCAGCATATTGAAAGAAGATATCCTCTTCAGTGGATTGGGACGTGAAATTCCCGTAGGACGCTATCACTCCTGGGTGGTGAGCCGCAAGGATTTCCCCGGATGCCTGGAGATCACGGCCGAAAGCCGGGAGGGACAAATCATGGCATTACGACACCGGACGTACGACGTACATGGCATTCAGTTTCATCCCGAATCGGTGCTGACCCCACAGGGAAAAGAGATAATCAAGAACTTCTTAAACAACCGATAAGCGCGCCTTATGACCGCGCATGCGTAACATTGAAAAAACAAACTATATGAAACAGATTTTATACAAATTATTCGAACATCAATATCTGGGTCGCGACGAAGCCCGCACCATATTGCAGAACATTGCACAAGGCAAATACAATGATGCACAGGTGGCCTCGCTGATCACCGTCTTCCTGATGCGTAACATCTCGGTAGAGGAACTTTGCGGATTTCGTGACGCACTGCTTGAAATGCGGGTCCCGGTAGATTTGAGTGAGTTTGCCCCAATAGACATTGTGGGAACCGGAGGGGACGGCAAGAATACCTTCAACATCTCCACCGCGGCTTGCTTCACAGTAGCCGGTGCCGGATTTCCGGTAGTCAAACATGGGAATTACGGTGCCACTTCCGTCAGCGGAGCCAGCAACGTGATGGAACAGCACGGAGTAAAGTTCACCGACCATACAGACCGCCTGCGCCGCTCGATGGAGAAGTGTAACATCGCTTATCTGCATGCACCTCTGTTCAACCCGGCTCTGAAAGCGGTGGCACCGATACGCAAAGCATTGGCCGTACGCACGTTCTTCAATATGCTGGGCCCGTTGGTAAACCCTGTCATCCCCACCTATCAACTGCTCGGAGTATACAACCTCCCGCTGCTCCGCCTGTATACCTATACCTATCAGGAAAGCGCTACCCGCTTTGCGGTAGTACATAGCCTGGACGGATATGACGAAATCTCTCTGACCGACGAATTTAAAGTGGCGACATGTGGAAACGAGAAAATCTACACTCCGGAGAGCCTGGGATTCAACCGCTGTCGGGAATCCGAACTCGACGGTGGAAATACCCCGGAAGATGCCACAAGAATATTTGACGCCGTAATGGAGGGAACAGCCACCGAAGCACAGAAGAATGTGGTGATCGTCAATGCGGCCTTTGCCATCCGGGTGATTTGTCCGGAGAAACCGATAGAAGAATGTATCGCCCTGGCACGGGAATCACTGGAAAGCGGCAAGGCACGGGAGACTTTAAAGAAATTTGTCGAACTAAACGGATAGAAAAGCTATCACCCATCAAAGAAACATGAAAGATATATTATCTGAAATCATTGCCAATAAACGTTTTGAGATCGACCTGCAGAAACAGGCCATCCCATCGGAACAGCTTCAGGAGAAGTTATCTGACGAGGTACAGCCGGGCTACTCCATGAAGCAGGCACTGGCCTCTTCGGCTACCGGTATCATTGCCGAGTTCAAACGCCGGTCTCCGTCCAAAGGCTGGATCTATGAAAATGCATGTCCGGAACAAGTCGTGCCGGACTATATAGCCGCCGGTGCTTCGGCGCTTTCTATACTCACGGATGAAAAATTCTTCGGAGGAAGCCTGAAGGATATTCGCACAGCACGCCCTTTGGTGAATATCCCGATCCTGCGCAAAGATTTTATAATCGATGAATATCAACTGTTCCAGGCCAAAATTGTGGGAGCCGACGCCATATTGCTGATAGCCGCCGCACTGGAGGCCGATCAATGTCATGCGCTTGCCGCAAAAGCCCATGAATTGGGACTGGAAGTCTTGCTAGAGATTCATACTGCCGAAGAACTGCCATTTATAAATAAGGAGATAGACATGGTAGGTATCAATAACCGCAACCTGGGCACTTTCTTCACAGATATAGAGAATTCTTTCCGGTTAGCCGGACAGTTGCCTCAGGATGCGCTGTTGGTATCGGAAAGCGGCATCTCGGATCCGGAAACAGTGAAACGCCTGCGTAAAGCCGGGTTCCGGGGATTCCTGATCGGAGAAACGTTTATGAAAGCCCAACAGCCCGGACAGAAATTAAAAGAATTTATAAACGACCTGAATTCACCACAGAGTGACACAGAGTCTCACTGAGAATTTTTCAAAGAAAACATTTATAATAAAAAAAATAAAACTCAGTGAGACTCAGTGTCACTCTGTGGTGAACCCAACTTTAAACCCAAAATGATGAACGACAAATTAATAAAAGTCTGCGGGATGCGCGAAGCTGAAAATATTCGTGAGGTAGAGCAACTAAAGGTGAACATGATAGGCTTCATCTTCTATCCGAAATCTCCCCGTTGCCTCTACGAACTTCCTGCCTACATGCCGGTCAAAGCAAAGCGTGTCGGTGTCTTTGTCAACGAAGACAAAAAGGAGATCGAAATATTTGCCGACCGTTTCAGCCTGGATTATATCCAGCTGCATGGCAATGAATCGCCGGAATACTGTCATTCGCTCCGGGCTACCGGACTGCGGCTGATCAAAGCGTTCTCCATTGCCCGAAGAAAAGACTTTGAAAACATCGGAACTTACGAAGAGTCCTGCGACTATTTCCTGTTCGACACCAAATGCGAACAACATGGCGGCTCAGGAAATCAGTTCGACTGGAGCATGTTAAACAGTTATAAAGGGAAAAAGCCTTTTCTGCTTAGTGGAGGCATCAATCCATACAGTCCGCCTACACTGAAAGAGTTGCGCCATCCACAACTGGCAGGCTTCGATCTGAACAGCCGTTTCGAAACAAAACCGGGATTGAAAGATGTGGAAAGACTCAGGCACTTTCTGGAGGAACTGAGGAAATAACCCGCATCTGCACCAACCCTATATTCACATAAGACAGTAACAGATAAAAATAAAAGTATATGAACAGAATAAACCAACTTTTCGACAGCAATCCCAGAGATTTGCTATCCATCTATTTTTGTGCCGGCTATCCTACTCTCGAAGGGACAACCGAAGTAATCCGTACTCTTGAAAAACATGGAGTGAACATGATTGAAATCGGTATTCCTTTCAGCGATCCGATGGCTGACGGTATGGTGATTCAGAATGCCGCCACGCAGGCCCTCCGCAACGGAATGTCACTCAGACTATTGTTTGAACAACTGCACGACATCCGTCGGGATGTAAAAATCCCATTAATCCTGATGGGATATCTCAACCCGATCATGCAGTTCGGCTTTGACAACTTCTGCCGGCAATGCGCCGAATGCGGCATTGACGGAGTCATCATTCCCGACCTTCCTTTCAAAGACTATCAGGAACACTTCCGCACCATTGCAGAGCGGTATGACGTGAAGGTAATCATGCTTATCACCCCTGAAACAAGTGAAGAACGCGTACGCGAGATTGATGAACACACCGACGGATTCATTTATATGGTTTCATCGGCTGCCACCACAGGAGCTCAACAAGACTTTGACGGGCAAAAACGTGCTTACTTTAAAAAGATCGAAAAAATGAATCTTCGCAATCCCCGGATGGTCGGTTTCGGTATCAGCAACGAGGCTACCTTCCGTGCCGCTTGCGAAAATGCCTCGGGAGCCATCATCGGCAGCCGTTTTGTCACTCTGCTCCATGAAGAGAAGAACCCGGAGAAAGCAATCACACGCTTAAAAGCTATTTTGAATTTATCATCCAATGATTTGAGATAAATCAATCCCCCAAAAAGATGTATCCACCACAGAAGCTCACACAGATTTGCACAGATTAATTTCATTAGTTATCAATAGACTAGCTACACAATATGGAATTCTGTGTGAACTTCTGTGGTGAATGCTCCCCCCTCCCCGCCGTTCATCATCGAAAACCGTTTGTCATTGAAAGTTTATTGTTTTTCATTCGCCGTTCATCACTTAAAATTGTTATCTTTGTCGGGAAAATAGCAAAAATGACACAGATATGAAAGCAGATTACCCCTCCGTACTACTTATTTATACGGGTGGAACTATCGGAATGATAGAAAACCCAGAAACCGGTGCTCTGGAAAATTTTAATTTCGACCATCTACTAAAACACGTACCCGAACTAAAAAGATTCAATTATCGTATCTCTTCTTACCAGTTTGATCCCCCCATCGACTCCTCGGATATGGAACCGGCATTTTGGGCCAAACTGGTTGAAATAATAAACTACAACTACGATTCTTTTGACGGCTTTGTGATCCTGCACGGCACCGACACAATGGCCTATACAGCTTCTGCTCTCAGTTTCATGCTCGAGAATCTGAGTAAGCCCGTCATCCTGACCGGCTCTCAGCTCCCGATCGGTACGCTGCGGACGGACGGTAAGGAAAACCTGATTACAGCCATTGAAATCGCGGCAGCCAAAAATCCGGACGGTACGGCCATCGTTCCCGAGGTCTGCATCTTTTTTGAAAACCATCTGATGCGGGGCAATCGCACGACTAAAATCAATGCTGAAAACTTTAACGCTTTCCGTTCATTCAACTATCCGCCACTGGCCCGGGTAGGTATACATATTAAATATGAACCCAACCTGATTCGCAAACCGGATTTGAGCAAGCCCCTGAAACCACACTATCTATTCGATACCAATGTAGTAATACTCACGCTTTTCCCCGGAATACAAGAGGGCATTGTTTCGGCACTGCTTCATGTACCGGGACTCAAAGCAGTGGTACTCAAAACTTTCGGATCGGGGAATGCTCCCCAGAAGGAGTGGTTCATCAGAGAACTGAAAGATGCCACCGACCGGGGAATCATCATCGTCAACATCACCCAATGCGCTTCCGGCGCCGTCGAAATGGAACGTTACGGAACAGGAATCCAATTACTGCAGGCAGGGGTGATCAGCGGCTATGACAGCACGCCGGAATGTGCAGTAACCAAATTGATGTTCCTCTTAGGACACGGACTCGATAATAAAGAGATCAGATACAAGATGAACTCTTGCCTGATCGGTGAAATAACTAAAAGGGTCGAATAAAAAATGTTTTATTGATCGCTTCCACACAACAATAACCTGTTTGAATTCCGCTTTTCCGTCTCAGGGGAGTGAAAGGGCTCTTTTCAAAGCATGCCCCTCCCCTTGATAAATTTTGTTAATTGAGTTATAGATAGTTATTAACTAAACCATATACCTCAATTTATAGTTGTATATTTGTATTGCATATTTGCAAATATTGAGCAAAACAAACAGGTATGAAAACATCAATTAACAAACTATGTATTGCTGCGTCGATACTGGTTACGGCTGCGGGCATATCCGCTTGTGTAGACGACAACAAAACTCTCTATGATCCGGAGTATAAGACTCCTAATCCGATGGAGGAAATCAGTGCACCGACCGGATTTGACTGGTCGTCGACCCATTCCATTAAATTCAATGTAGAGGTTAACGACGAATTTGACGGACAGTATTATTATACCGTAGAAATAGTAGATAAAAACCCGCTTGAAGCAACGACAGAAGAGCCCTATAATACCTTAGCCAAAGGAGTTGCCAGGAAGGGAGAAACTTATCAGACCGAAGTGGTATCTTCCAAAGATACCAAATATCTTTATGTCCGTCAGACTGACCCACGTGGCAGAGACCGGATTAAACAGGTAGAAATCGACGAGTCAACCTCCCATATTCAGTGCTCTTTTACAGGTACATCTGCAATCAAAACGAGAGCTTTTGCAACCACCAGGGGGAATAACGGAGGAATTGACATTCCGAAAAGAACAGAACAAAGCTATGACATCAGCCGGGCTATCCCGGTAACAAGTCCTTCACAGGTTCTGCAAGGAGGCCAAACCTATATTGTTACGGGAAACTTTTCAGGTAAATTCACAGATACCTCTCTCAGCAACTCGAACAAAGCGACCGTCTATATACAAGGAACCTGGGAACTGGCACAGGTCACCCAAGACTTCCTGGATATTATTGTTTTGAAGGATGGAAAGATTAATGGAAAATATCTGATGCTGCAGAATACAAGTACTTTAACAATCCAATCCGGAGCAGAAGTATCTTTATCCGATCAATTGATATGTAACACATACAGCACTATTTGCAATTTCGGTGATCTGAAAACAAAGAATATGAAATTGAACACCAACGATATTCTTTACAATGGACACAAAACGGACATCACGAACAGTCTGGATGCTTCGCAAGGAGGCAACATCCACAATTTCGGGAAACTGGATGTAGAGAATACGATAAAGCTAAATACGCCTTCCATTGTATATAATGCGCCAGAATGTAAGATAGAAGCTAAGACATATGAAGCTGCGGGAAGTACGAATGTGAACTTCGGCGAAATGGAATTTGATACTTATGATAGCGGTGGAGCGGGAGGTTCGCTATATAACAATTGTATGCTGTTTGTAGAGCACATGAAGGCAGGCGGCATCGTTTATCTGGATCATGGAGTGATAGCCGAAGAAAAAGAAGACGATGAAGAGAACGAACTCTTCGAAGAAGCCGATGATATTGAGTTCTATGACAATGCTAAAGTGACTTTAGCGAATGGTTCGATGATAAAAGCCAAAAATATAATTGCTAAATCCGGTTTATCGGTTAACGGTGAAGGCAATGAAACCTCTTTATTAAAAGCGACCGAAAAAGTACAAATCCAAAATTGGGATGTCCGTTTTAATGGCAGATTGTGTATCACCGGAAAGATCAGTTGCTCCAATCCGGACATGTATCAGGCAGGAAGTGAAGTAACCTTCTCCGAAAGTCCGGACGTAATCATTACCGGCTGCAACGGAAAAGCAGAGGTACCCGATCCGGCTCCCGAGCCTTCCGATCCGGTGTTCCCCATCATTGTAGATGACAATCATAACTATACATATCTGTTTGAAGACCAATGGCCTTTGTATGGAGATTACGATATGAACGATATCGTACTGGAGGTTAAAAAGAGGAAAATAAGCATAGATAAACACAATAAAGTCACCGAATTCGATCTGTCTGTCGAACTGCGTGCAGTCGGTGCGCAGAAGACAATTGCCGCAGCGATCATGTTTGATGAAATTCCGGCATCTGCCGTCACACAAGCTGTCACCTACGCCGACAATTATCAGCCGGTATCTTTTGAGCTGACAGACAAAAACATAGAGAAGGGACAAGAGTATGCAGTAGTTCCTCTATTCGACAATGCACATACATTGATGGAACGTCCGACAGGTTCGTTTGTCAACACGGTATCCGGAAGTGACAACAATCAAAAGAATACCAAGACCATTCATTTCACACTCAGATTCGACTCGTCTGTTGCACCAAGCAGTGATGCTCTTAATATCAATAACTTGAATATTTTTATCATCACAGACAGGGGAAGCAAACGAAAAGAGATCCACGTAGCCGGATACCGGCCGACCCAACTGGCAAACACTGAGTTATTCGGAGGGAATAACGACGCCTCTTCTCTCAATGGAAAGAAGTATTACATCAGTAAAGATAACCTGGCTTGGGGAATCATGGTTCCGACCCAATTTAAGTGGCCATTGGAATATACACAGATTCAAAAGGCATATTCTCAATTCGCCGGATGGGTCACCACGGGCGGAGCGGATAACAAGAAATGGTGGAACGATTTTGATAACACAAAAGTGTTCCAAACCAATAAAAATTAAAACAAACAATTGTGTGAGCCGGGCAATAAACGTTTCCCGGCTCTTTTTTATGTCTAAAAGAGAGTCTTCATATAAAAACACTTCTTTTAGAGAACATTGTTACAAAAATATTATATATATTTGCAGTATAGAGTAAGCATACTCCATACATATCAAGAGAACAAACAGCAAGACAAACAACATAACTCTTACTAATCACATTATGAGAAAGCTAATATTACTTGTTGACGATAAAGAAACTATCGCTAAGGTCGCATCAATCTATTTAGGAAAAGATTATGATATTCAATATTTTCCCGACCCCATCCACGCACTTGAATGGCTACATGAAGGAAAAACACCCGATCTGATTATATCGGATATACGCATGCCGCTGATGAGAGGTGACGAATTTCTACATTATTTAAAATGTAATGAGTTGTTCAAAGACATACCCGTCATCATGCTTTCCAGTGAAGAAAGTACCAGTGAAAGGATCAGGCTGCTGCAAGAAGGAGCTGTAGATTATATCCTGAAACCTTTCAACCCAATGGAACTAAAAATACGTGTCAAAAAAATCATAGAATAAATGTTACATCTCATTTATATTGGGAGACATGCTGATACTATCGAACAATTCTCTAAGATAGCTGAAGGGGCATTTTATGCCATTCAAAACAGTAGAAAAGCAAGCGAATTTATCGATAAAATACGTGAGAAATATGACATAGTGATTCTTTTCGAGCAACGGATCATCTCAAAAGACATCCCCGAAATCCAATATCTGAGAAAGAAATTTCCGGGAGTATATATCGCTCTCGTTACAGAGGGAATCAATAAGGAAGACCGACCCGCTTACCTGAAGGCCGGTATCAATAATTCAATACCATTTAATTCTACCCCCGAAACTTTTAAAGACATAACGGAGTTTATGATGCGGCGCAAGCAGCAAAAGATTAATGATATCCACAAAAAAGGAGCAAATCTACTGTTCTTCAAGCTCCCTTTATGGAAAAGATTATTTGATATCGTCTTCTCTTCTATCGCCATATTATGTTTGTCGCCAATACTGATAATTACGGCTGTAGCCATCCGCCTGGAAAGTAAAGGTGCTGTGGTATACAAGTCGAAACGGGTAGGAAGCAATTATAAAATATTCGACTTCCTGAAGTTTCGCTCCATGTACACTGACGCAGACAAACATCTGAGAGACTTCAACCAGCTCAATCAATATCAGACAGAAGAAGAACCGGAACTGAGCGGAGAAGAGTTCCTGATCGGTGACGATATAGAACTGAACGAAGAAGAGACCATGTTAATTTCAGATGACTTCATCATATCCGAACAAAACTATACAAGCAAAAAATCGATAGAAAAAAAGAATGCATTCGTTAAATTGGAGAATGATCCCCGCATCACCAAAGTAGGACGCATCATCCGCAAATACAGTATCGACGAGTTGCCGCAATTGGTCAATATATTGAAGGGAGATATGTCTATCGTAGGCAACCGACCCCTCCCGCTTTACGAAGCGGAACTGTTGACAAGCGATGAATATATTGACCGCTTTATGGGACCGGCAGGACTAACCGGGCTTTGGCAAGTAGAAAAACGCGGAAGCAGTGGAAAGTTGTCTGCCGATGAACGTAAACAACTGGACATTAAATATGCCCAAACGTTTTCTTTCTTACTCGACATGGAGATTATCCTAAGGACTTTCACCGCGTTTATACAAAAAGAAAACGTATAACCGTACGATATCGGATCATGGATACTTTTATTCAAACAACAGATTTCATCTTATTTCTATGCTTCAGTCTGATGACTGTTTATCTGGGAGTTTTGGCAATAGCAGCTTCTCTAAGAAACGACACTCCATATCCCCAAGCAGGAAAAAGACATAGATTCGCCATTCTGGTTCCCCCGGGTAGCACTTCCCTCCCCTTACCCCATTATCCGGAAGAGCTATATCAAGTATTCACTTATGAAGATCTGACAGAAGCTATAGCCGCACTGAATGAAAATGATTTCGATGGTGTAGTCGTCCTGGGAGAAACCACCCGGATCGAACCTGCCTTCCTGGAGGAAATCAACAGCGTTTTCGATGCCGGCATCCAAGCCATTCAACTCCGTCACATCACGGAAAAACGTTCGACCCGCAAACAATACTTTCAGGCTCTGAACGAAGAAATCACTCAGGCCCTGTTCGGGACAGGGGCAACCCGCCTGGGAGTGTCATCGGCTTTATACGGTGCGGACATGGTATTGGACTTGAAATGGCTGAAAAAGAATCAAAAGAGCCGCAAGAGCAATCTGGAAAGAAGATTAGTCCGGCAAGGTATTTTCGTGGAATATCTGGAAAAAGTGAAAGTTTATAGCAGCGACATACGTGCTCCACGCTATAAAGTAAGATTTTCCAAAGCGCTCCGCGCACTTCCGGAAGCAATATTCACTGCCCACTGGGATTATTGCAACAAAATACTCAGATGGATTCTTCCTTCCCGGAAAACGAATTTAATAAGTATTGCACTTATTGCAACGGCATTGCTTTGCTACGACTGGAGTCTGTCTCTGAAGTGGTGGAGCTTACTTTATATACTGATGTTCATCATTTGTCTGGCTATCCCGGATTATCTGGTACGACAAAAAACAAAAAAATAACCAACTCTCCCGATTATGGCACTGAAAGAGAAAATCAAACAGAATCCCGCACTGAAACAAGCTGTACACCGTTTTATTATGCATCCGGTAAAAACACGTCCCAACTGGTGGATACGTATATTCTCTTTCCTCTACCTAAAACGTGGAAAAGGCTCTGTGATTTACCGTAGCGTACGCCAGGATCTTCCCCCATTCAATCTCTTCTCTCTCGGGAAGTATTCGGTAGTGGAAGATTTTTCGTGTCTGAACAATGCTGTAGGCGACCTGATTATCGGGGAATATACCCGAATCGGACTGGGCAACACCATTATCGGCCCCGCAACCATCGGCAACCATGTAAACCTGGCACAGAATGTAACCGTAACCGGCCTGAACCATAATTATCAGGACACAGGCAAGCGGATAGACGAACAAGGAGTAAGCACACAACCCATCACGATTGAAGATGATGTATGGGTAGGTGCCAATTCGGTAATTTTACCCGGCGTGACACTGGGCAAACATTGCGTAGTAGCTGCCGGAAGTGTAGTCAGTCGCTCCATCCCTCCCTACTCTGTCTGTGCCGGCAGTCCGGCTAAAGTAGTCAAACAGTTCAATCCGGAGAGCCGAACCTGGGAAAAAACAGTCTCAAAAAACGGAAAGTAACTACATATAGTGAGATACTCTACATAATATACCCTAAAAAGGGGATTGTGGCAACCGCCGAAACCGCCTATCTTTGCAGTATCAGAATTTAATTAATTAGTCATAATTTTATTACGTAGCCACATTTGAGTAAAAGAAACAATCCCGCCGAAGTGATTTCGTCGGGATTTTGTTATGAATCTATTTCACCACAGATTACACGGATCAATACAGATTCCATCATCTGATTCTCAATGAAATAAATTATTTATCCACATAATTTGCAGTGAGTTCCGAGCATAAAAAAAAACGAGTAAATTCTTAAGTAGAATTACCCGCCCCACATCAGAAAAGCCATAAAGGCTTTTCTTTATTACCTCAAAATTCCTAAAAACACAATCTTCTTTTTACCTAAAAAACTTTCAATAACCTATTCTTCTTTTACCTTTAAAAATCTTTACCTAATTGAAAATCACTTGAAACTTTTTAATACCTTAAATCTTTATCTAATACCTAATATTCTATTTTACCTTAAATAGCAATTTCTCAACTGCACTGCAAAGGTACGGCTTTTTTCGGATTCAGCAAACGCTTTTATGTTTTATAACATTCTTTTAGAGCTATAAATCCTTCACATCACTAAGCTCAACCAGCTTATTTACAATAGCATAGATGGTCAGACCGGCCGCACTGTGTATTTGCAACTTCTTGCTGATGTTTCTGCGATGTGTAATCACAGTATGAATGGAGAGGAACAGCTTTTCGGCTATCTCCTTATTGGTCATTCCTTTCACCACACAAATCACAATCTCCTTTTCACGCTGGCTCAAATTCTCTTGACTGTCCTCCTCTTCTTCGGGCTCGATATTCTGCAAAAGATTGATTTTATTGGCCAATGCCTCCAAATCATCGAAAATAGAAAAAGACGCATCGTATTTACTGAGCAACGAAGCATCGATAAACGAACTGACCAACGCTACTACCCGGATTCCTTTGCCGGCAGTCTCTTCACGGAAACGCGCCACATCAAAAAAGTCACCAAAGGTGGGATTGACAACCAGTATGTCAGGAAACTGCGTACGCAGACAATCATTAAGCGCCTCTACCGACAACAACTCCACCGGTTGAATCTTTAAATTGGGTAAACGTTTCAGGGCCAGTGTCAGACCACTGCGTATGATCACCGAAGTCTCGGCGACAGCTATACGGATTGATTCATTATTTTTCATTTTCTCGCATCCTCCTTTCCAATTTCAGAATGGCAGGAACAAACAGATAATCTTCTACTTTGCAATGTGATTCAAGTCCCTCTTCGCAAGCATATATATCGAACAAGGCAGCATTCAGCACATTGGTATTGGCCTTGGCAGGACAGTATTTAATAATAATGTTCTTCAGTTCCGTTAGGCGTTCCCCTACCTGATCGTGATGTTTCGAGAAGGTGCTGATCTGATAATTCTTGGGAGCATTGCCATGAATCAGCGTATCTACATACTTAAACACTGTCTTTTCTTCATACTCCATGTGCTTGCGTACCTCCCGCATATATCCGTCAAAGAACTTTAGAATAAGGAAGGAGACATCGTCCTGCGAACAGTCAATGGCTTCAATCAGTTTCCTCCGGATGGCAGGCAGGCAGTAATCAAGAAAATAAATATGCGCCTGTCTCAGATAATCGACCAGGGCCGGTATCGAAATATCGTCGGCACTGCCGTCCATACGCGAGAATCCCTCGGCCATGAAGTTAACGACTACCAGAAACGTCTGACAATCGACATTATTCATTTCGCAGACTTCTTTCACCGTTTTGTCACCAAACCCCAGCGAAAGTCCAAACCGGCTCATAACTTGTAAAAGAGAATAATTATCACCGATAAGGTCGATCATTTTATCGGTAGGCTTATATTTTTGCAGTTTATCCATCAAACACCTTATTTATATTACGGGTGCAAAGAAACACAATATTTTAATGGTATACAATCACTATAAATAGGTATTTTCACTATAAACAGACTAAAAAAGGACAAGAAATGACTAAACAGGACGGTCTGCAAGCAACAAAATCACAGATTATTATTCATCGTTCACCACTATTTTTTACCTTTGCACAATTCAACTAAAACATAAACAATATGACAAACGAACTGGAACTGAAATACGGTTGCAACCCCAACCAAAAGCCCGCGCGTATCTTTATTAAAGAAGGTGAGTTGCCTATCGAAGTCCTGAACGGACGCCCCGGATATATCAATCTATTGGACGCCCTCAACAGTTGGCAATTAGTGAAAGAGCTGAAAGAAGCGACCGGACTTCCGGCAGCTGCTTCATTCAAGCATGTAAGCCCGGCAGGTGCTGCGGTAGCAGTAGAAATGAACGACACGTTGAAGAAGATTTATTTCGTAGACGACATGGAACTCTCTCCGATGGCAACTGCATACGCCCGTGCCCGAGGTGCGGACCGAATGTCATCATACGGAGACTTTATCGCCCTTTCCGATATCTGTGACGAACCGACTGCCCGAATCATCAACCGTGAAGTATCGGATGGCGTGATTGCTCCCGGCTATACTCCGGAAGCACTTGAGATCCTGAGAAACAAACGTAAAGGTACATATAATGTCATCAAGATCGATCCGGCCTACCGTCCGGCTCCCATCGAACATAAGGATGTATTCGGAATCACATTTGAACAGGGACGAAACGAACTGAAGATAGACGAAAGCCTGCTAAAGGAAATGCCTACCCGTAACCGGATCATCCCGGCCGATGCCCAACGCGACCTGATTATCGCACTGATCACTTTAAAATATACACAATCCAACTCTGTCTGCTATGCCAAAGACGGACAAGCTATCGGCATCGGTGCAGGACAGCAATCACGCATTCATTGTACCCGCCTGGCCGGAAACAAAGCCGATATCTGGTATTTGCGCCAACACCCGAAAGTAATGAATCTGCCCTGGAAAGAAAAAATACGCCGTGCCGACCGCGACAATACAATCGATGTATACATCTCGGACGACTACATGGACGTACTGGCCGATGGTGTATGGGAACAATTCTTCACCCGGAAACCGGAAGTGCTGACCCGTGAAGAAAAACGTGCATGGCTCGATACCCAATCGGGCGTAGCTTTAGGATCGGATGCTTTCTTCCCGTTTGGAGACAACATTGAGCGCGCGCACAAAAGCGGTGTGAGCTACATTGCCCAACCGGGAGGTTCTGTTCGTGACGATCATGTGATAGAAACTTGTGATAAATATGACATAGCAATGGCCTTTACAGGTATCCGCCTGTTCCACCATTGATAACAATCGCCCCCCACTCCTCCCCATTTATAGTGATAGCTACCCTGCTATTTCCATTATAAATGGGGATTTTCTATTTCTGCCGGACCGCCTATCTTTGCCGTATCATTTAAAAACAAGATCAGAAATGAATAAGATTGGAGTATTTTACGGTTCCACAACGGGGACTACCGAAGATGTAGCCCACCGGATTGCAGAAAAACTGAACGTTCCCAATGGTGACATCCACGATGCCTCAAAACTGAACGACGAGTTAGTGAAAGAATATGATGTATTAGTACTGGGCACCTCTACGTGGGGAGCAGGCGAGCTTCAGGATGACTGGTACGACGGTATCAAAGTGCTGAAGAAGGCTGACTTGTCTCACAAATTCGTAGCCCTCTTCGGTTGTGGCGATTCAGACTCTTACAGTGACACCTTCTGCGACGGTATCGGCATCTTATACGAAGAACTTAAAGACACCCACTGCACCTTCTGCGGAGCAACCGATCCGTCGGGCTACACATTCGACTCTTCTGTTGCGGTAATCAACGGCAAGTTTGTAGGACTTCCTTTAGATGAAGTGAACGAAGATGGCAAAACCGACGAGCGTATCGCTCAATGGACTGAAGCCTTGAAAAAAGAATGTATCAACTAATTTAAAAACTCCAACGAACGTTATGGCTATCGAACGAAAGGTTCCGGGTGAAATACGAATTTTCCTGAACCATGTATACGAATTCAAGAAGGGAGTACGCAACATGGTACTCTATACGATGAACAAGGAACACGAAGCTTTTGCCATACGCCGTCTGGAAAGACAGAATATCAGCTACCTGATACAAGAAGTAAACGCCAATAAGATAAATCTGTTCTTTGGTAAGGCCGAATGTATGGATGCCATACGACATATCATTATTCGGCCTTTAAACCATCTCACTCCGGAAGAAGATTTCATTCTGGGTGCCATGCTCGGATACGACATCTGCCAACAGTGCAAACGCTATTGCAACAAAAAAGGGAATATAAAGATTGCCGGCTGAGTTGCAGCTTGCTTTCAGTACAGGTAACAAGGTTCATCAGGCCAATGCATTAATGCCATAGGGAGATGAACTATTAGAAAGTCTCACCATCACAGGGTAACACAGAGTTCCACAGAGAAGAAAATAACAGAAAACTCCGTAGAACTCTGTTTCAATTTGTGGTGAAATCAATTCACCCCCCAACCGAACTACCTCTCTACCGGATACAACACACCTACTACCTCCTTCCTTCTTCATTTCATAAAGAATGTTATTCCCGTAGTATTTTCCGTTGGAAATTTGTTTTATAAGAAAACAATTAATTAAGAACCTGTTTAAATTTTCCTGGAATAAACTTTTATATGGTTTTTATCGATCTGTTTTGAGTCTCTTTTTCGATCTATTTCCTTGTTTTCATGCGTCACATAGCCCGCTATGCCTTCACAGAGACGAGAGAATATCCTTGAAAATAAATCTCAAAACAATCTCGAACAAAATTCTGACAGATTCTAAAATACCCTGAAATAAAGATGATTAAAGCATTTTTGAAAAAGAACAGACTCACATTTATCGGTCTCGTCATTGGAGCTGTAGGAGGATTCCTGTATTGGAAATACGTAGGTTGCACCAGCGGAACTTGTCCCATTACCTCTTCACCGGTCAACAGTACCCTTTGGGGAGCTGTTATGGGCGGCCTGCTCTTGAATCTGTTTAAAACAGACAGTACCCCTAAAAAAACAAACTAATCACACCTCTTATGACAACCACAAACGAACAAGAACAATCGAGAGCCTACATACTTGCAGGCCTCTTTACGCTCTCACTACGTCTTGTAGTGGGATGGACTTACTTTTCGGCTTTCTGGCGACGCCTCGTACTCGAGAATAAGCTGATACCGGACAGTGCCGGATACATCGGAGAGAAGTTTAACCATTTCCTTCCCAATTCGATAGGTATCCGCCCGGTCATCGAATATCTGGTATCGACACCTGATATGTTATGGTGGGCAATGGTGATTTTTACTCTTGTAGAAGGTATAGTCGGACTGCTTTATATGTTGGGGTTCTTCACCCGTCTGATGAGTATCGGCGTATTCAGTCTGGCCACCGGCATTCTCCTGGGGTCAGGATGGTTGGGAACCACCTGTCTGGACGAATGGCAGATCGGTATTCTGGGTGTAGCCGCCGGTTTCACCATCTTCCTTTCCGGCGGAGGAAAGTACTCGGTCGACCATCTGATAGAGCGGAAATTCTCTTTAAAGAAGAAAGCAGCCTGGCTGTCATGGCTGACTTCCGGAGAATTGCCTGTAAGCGCCAAGCGATTTGCCAATGTCAGCGTGGCAGGTGCCATCGTTATCTTCACACTGAGCCTATATACCAACCAAGAGTTCCACAATGGCGTCTGGGGCCCCCTTCATAACAAGTCCGTCAAACCGAAAATTGAAATATCCGACGCACAAATAGAGAACAACTCTCTGTCATTCAGTGTTTATCGCGTTGAAGGTGTCGATGTATACGGTTCTTTCCTGATTGGTATCAGCCTGAAGAATGCCGATGGAGACATTGTGCTGGAAAAGAAAGGAGAAGAATTAGCAGACTTCCCGATCGGAAATATCGATAATAAATGCATTGCCCGGGTAGCTCCGGGTAAGCACAGCCTGGTAATCCCACTCGGAAGCAAAGCGACCCTTACAATCGATGATACGGCTATAGGCAGTTTGCCCAAAGGAAAGTATGAATTAGTACTGACCGACATCAGCGGTATCACCTGGAAAAAAGAAATCATCCATTAATAACCATTAAAAAGCAGAAAAAATGAAAAAGAGTATTCTTATCCCCTTCCTATTCATGGGACTGTTGGCTTTCGCATCTTGCAAAGGAACATCCGAGAATAAATCGACCACCGCTACAGATACGGTACAAGCCGAAAAGCCACAATCGGGCACCATTCACCTGACCCGTGCGGAATTTCTGAAAAAGATAGCCGACTACGAAAACCATTCCAAAGAGTGGAAGTATCTGGGTGACAAACCGGCTATTGTCGACTTCTACGCCGACTGGTGCGGTCCCTGCAAAATGGTGGCCCCGATACTTGAAGAATTATCCAAAGAGTATGCCGGAAAGATTTATATCTATAAAGTAAATGTCGATAAAGAGCCGGAACTGGCAAGAGACTTTGGTATTCAGAGTATTCCTACCATTTGGTTTGTGCCGATGAAAGGCGAACCCCAGGTCAATATGGGAGCTTTATCCAAGGAGCAATTAAAAGGATACATCGATAAAGTATTATTGAAACAATGATTCCTAACGCGGCCTCTCCTTCCAACAGGTATCGAGGCCGCTCTTCGTGTTTCTAGCGCTTCTCCGATTTATGCACTTTCATATAGCCGTCGGTCAGTGTTTTCATAAATGCCACGATATCGGCTTCTTCTTCCTGTGTCAGTCCGAGGTTTCCCAGTTCCTCCTTGTTCACGGTGGCAGGATACTCGGCAGGAGGAAATTCATCACTCACATCCCGCACGTTATAGAAATGTACAATCTCCTCGAGTGTCTTAAAATAGCCATTGTGACCATACGGAGCCGTCAGTTCGACATTTCGCAACGTGGGTACACGGAACTTGCCATTTTCGCTTTCGGCATTCACAATGGCTCCCAGTCCCAGATCAACCGAATCCGCAGCTAACAGAAAATATTCTGCCGCTACCTTATAGTGAGGATGATCCGGCAACTTCGGAATGCCCAGATTATCATAAGTATGATCGGTAAACAGCGTGCGATGCGCACGTTTGTCACGGTCCAGGATATGACATTCGGCACACTGCCCCTTATCTTTGAACAGTTCCTTGCCTCTCGCTTCCTGTTCGGTCAGCTGATAATTTCCTTTTTTATACGCATCATACTTGGATGTAAAGGGATTGATTTCCCTGGATGCCTGATAAGCGGCCAATGCGTCCGTAACATGGGCAAACAAAGAATCGGCATGTTCTGTCTCTCCATATATCTGCACTATCCGGTTATAATACGGAGTCCGCTTCACTTTCTCCGCCACCATCTGTTTGTCCCTATTTCCCATTTCTACAGGATTCAAGAGCGGAATGCCTGCCTGATCCTGCAAGGAGGGAGAACGACCGTCCCAGAACAAACCTCCCACATAGTTTTCGTCATCATCGTCATAATGCAATTCGGGCACAAAGGCCGCATAGCACACTGACATGGAGTTGCGCTGGGAAAAGAGTCCCTGGACGGCTCCTTCGGATATGGCACGGGCTTGTTCATCGGCAAATCCCTTGGAAGAAGCATGGCAGGTGGCACACGATTGCCCGGGTGGCTCGGACAGTGAAGTATCATGAAAAAGGAGTTTGCCCAGCGCTTCCTTCTCACTTCCGGTTTTGTGAGACGGATGACCACAGGAGATGCAGACAGTGCCCAGCAGTATGACGAATAGCAGTTTATGTGTCTTCATAGTTGTAAAAACAGAGATATGGTTATTTCAGAGGTCAAAGATACATTATTTTCCGGAAAGAGATAAAAAAGTCCGGTCGAAATCACATCGCCCGGACCCCTCTAAACAGCTTCTCACGAATCTGTTCCACGAAAATATACTATAGTTATAAAGAATTTCTATCCTTCTTCCGGCCAGAGTTCTCCGGCAACCATTTCAGCCATTTTCAATGTATGCCACTGTTTTTCTTCAGCAGCTTCATAAGATTCCGAAGGCAACACTTCGGCATTGGGTATGCACAGCGAGAAACGGTGCGAAGGAATATAACGTATGATCTGGTCGATCTTGGCTCTCAACTCTTCCAGCTCTTCCTCCACGGGATAATGGGAAAGTACGAAGCCAAACACAGATTGCTTCTCGCGGATGAACCACAACAAACGGTTCTTGCCGCAACATTCCGAATCGTAATCGAGGAAAAAAGCATGAATCCCCTGTAGCGAGAAAAGCATCTCGGTAGGTGAATGAAAAGCAATGAAAAGATCGGCGGGAAGATTCTCCAATGCCATGTTGTTGACACGGATCGCGTTATCCGTCACCGTACGCGTTGCATCATCGAGTTGCAGATAGCGGCATCCCGATCTGTACAGTTCCATAATCAGTTTCTGATACGTCTGTGCAAGGTCTACCAACAGTATCTCACGGTCGGGATAGACCGAATCGAGTTCGGTCCGGTTTGCGTCTTTCATTAATTCTGCCAGCAGGCGCGAAGGCGCAGGAAGCACTTGCTTAGCTATTACATCTCCACCGGTCACCCCGGTAAGAAAGACAAAATCATCGAGCACAGGATGGTGATGTACATCGATCCGACCGGTCAGTTCGACAGAGGTCTTTCTGTCATCCCGGAACCGGATACCATCCAATCCGCACATAAAGTCGAGCGGCCACGCATCACTGCGGAAACGGCCGTCAGTGACCACCTTCAACCCTTCTGCCTTCAGTCTGTCTACCAGATTCCGTATCTCGGCATCTTCGACAGCACGCAAGGTCAGCAGGCTGATTTGTTCGTTTCGATATTGCTCACGGGCTTCTCTCAATGCAGCAGGCAAAAGAAAAGTACCGGCAACGTCTACTTTGAACGGAGGAACTACGTTTTCCATACGTTCTACGTTTTTAATATTGATTGTTACTATCGTGCTTCGCTCCTAACCCACGAGGAACCAAGACTTATCAGCGAGAGTGGCAGGTCTTCTGACTTAGCTTCCATTCCGAACGCCTTCCCGACTACACGAGTCAGTGGCCAAAGAGTATCCTGTCGGAATGTTTATAATAAAGCTTCACAGCAGCGGGACTGTCCGGGAGTTACACCCGATTCCCTTTTAATCGCCCAAAGCAGGAAAGCTTCGGCGAACCAATCTGCCGACAAATATAAAAACAATAAATCAGATATTTGTGTTCAACATGATACTTTTTTCAATCAGAGCCTCCGTCCGGGCAAAATAAAGGCTCTGTCCGGTCGGAACAGAGCCTTCATCTCGACCGAACAGAAGCTCGGTTTCCATTCAAATGTAACGGGGTTAATAGCTGATCTTTATTCCGGCGAAATAGCTTCGCGGAGCAGCCGGACCATAAATATATCCGGAGTCACGCTCCACTCCCTGGTCGAAATCGTTCTGATAAGCATTGAACACATTCTGCACACCTGCACTCAATTGCAGGTCCACCGATTTATAAAGTTTGAAATCATAGGCCACCTTGACTCCCATATCGAAGAAATCGCGCGTATTCACCGCCACATCCTTGTCAATATAACCGGCCATGTGCTGCACCAGCATCGATCCGGTGTACGTGCCCGACAGGGATAATGACAGAGGCTTGATCGGCATATACGTTGCCGTAAAGTACCCATAGGTATTCGGCGTACGGAAAATCTTCTTCTCGGCCGGTGCCGTTTCGCTCCACTTTTCCGGTTCGTCATAACGGCTCTGTTGCAACGTGACTCCTGCCTGTAACTGGAACAAAGAGAGATAAGCCATTTTTCCCTCCATCGACAGTCCCAATACTTTGGCTCCCGATCCGTTACGGCGCTCTTTGATAAGAATGCCGTCCCGCTCTCCGATGTTCTCGAGTACAAATACATCCGACAGTCTGGTATAAAAACCTTCAACCAGGAAGTTTACCTGAAAAGCACCGAAACGATGATACATATCGGCTGAAGCGCTGAAACTCTGAGATTTTTCCTCTTTCAGATTCTTGGCACGCTCAATCATCGACACCGTTCCGCCTACATTCTCAATATGCAGGTCTTCGTCGAAAGCCTGCGGGGCACGGAAGCCCGACGAATAACTCAGGCGAAGATTAATGTCCTCGGAAGGATTGAAACGGAGATTGGCACGAGGGCTAAAGATAACATGGTTGATCAGATTGTGCTTATCCAGACGTCCGCCCAACAGAATGCTCCATTTCTCGTTTTTCCATTCATTCTGCAAAAAAGCACTACCAATATTTACCGTCTGCTTCGTATAACGGTTGTATCCCCACATATCGTCCTTCAGGTTATCCCGGTTATACTCCAATCCCGCAGTCAGGTCGGCAGGCATGAAAAGGCATTTACCGAAACTGTACACATATTGAGAACCGCCGATAAATGTCAGGTCCGTTGTCTTTCCATAGGCGTTCTGGTCTTTTTTGCTGCCATAATAACTGTCGCGGTCCGTATGCTGTGCCGAAGTATAAACGGTCAGACGGTGTTTTTCATTCGGAGCAAAATAATCGAATTTCAAGCCACCACCGTTGATGGAGTGCTGAATCTGCTCGGCAATGTCAGCCTCGTGAGGCGGACGGTTCAGCAGGTTTCCGCCACGACGAAACTCCTGTAAGTGATGATACTCAAATGTCAACTTAGAATAAGTGCTTGTCTTGAGGAACGAACGGAAGCCGACTGTCTGGTTTTTAAGTTTCGGCATTTCGGAATAACCGTCTCCATCATGATCGTACGCATCCCGGTGACGGTTCTGTCCGAACACATAAAGTCCCGCCCGATGATCATCGGTCACCAGCGATGCGTTCAGCGAAGTATTATTATCGAAAGACGAGCTGCCGCCGATAGAAGTAAGAGTATGTGCCAACTGCCCCGAATTGCGCAATGGCTCCTTGGTGATGATATTAATGGTTCCGGCAATAGCGGACGAACCGAACAGGGCAGAACCTCCGCCTCGCATCACCTCTACCCGCTCGATCATATTGGCAGGAATCTGTTCCAACCCGTAAACACCGGAAAGGGCACTGAAGATGGGACGCGAATCGATAAGAATCTGTGTATACGGACCGTCCAGTCCATTGATGCGCACCTGCTGGAAACCGCAATTCTGACAGTTCGTTTCGACCCGGACACCGGGCTGGAAGTTAAGCCCCTGCGAAAGTGTAGGCGAGTTTGTATTCTCAAACATCTTCATATCTACCACATTGACCAATGTAGGTGCCAAGCGCCGTTTGGTCACGCTGCGATTGGCCGAAACTACCACTCCGTCAAGCGCCACGGCATCTTCTTCCAACTCAAAATTTTCTTCAAGTGTCTTTCCTTTCCTGAGACTGACATTGCGACTGATGGTTTTATACCCCACCGAACTGGCTTCGAGCACAAAATTCCCTTCGGGAAGGTTTTTCAGGAAATAGTGTCCGGTGGCATCCGTCACCGTACCGATGGTAGTTCCTTTCAGGGCGATTGTTATATAAGAGAGGTGTTCACCTGTTTTTTTATCGAGTACATGGCCGATGATATTGGCATCAGACGCTTTCAGTTCCGGATGTTCCGGTTGGTCGGCCATAGCAGGCAACAGGGCACAGCACAGGCTAACGAGGAAAAATATATATTTCTTCATTTTCATTTTTGGATAGTAGAATTACTAAATAAATTTCTCTAAATAATGCAGTGAGAGTGAGAGAGATGTTCTATCTCCCGGCAGGAGGTGCCCGCAAAGATACCACGCCCACGACGGACGAACAGTATCCTGCCCTATCCGGACGCCACGAAAGGGTATAGAGCAGACAAGCAATAAACTGAAGAGAGAGAAAAAAGATACCGGCTCCGGTAGTTACCACGTGGTTCAGCAAATGAATCAATTGAAATTCGACCGTGGTGTGACTATGGGGAGAGTCTTTCTTAAACGGGTGCGAATGGACAATGGTCACCCCATTCACTACATGCGAGTGAGTAAAGAGTGTGATACCTGCCATGTACGATATAAATAGCACAGGCAGAAACCATCTCATTATTTTCAGGCACCCTTGTTTCATCCGTTTAGTTTTGTGGCAAAGATAAGAAGTATTCCATAATGGAACAATCCCTATTTATAGGGATAATAAATGTAACACCGCATCCGGACAGATTGTTCACACATTTTTAATCTTATTGGATATTTCCGGTCTCCAGGCGGCATATATAAAAAAACGGGGTGTGTCATTATTCACAGATGACACACCCCGTTTCCATAGATACGGCCGATGGACGAATCCATCCCAGCCGTTATTCCGAACGAATCCAGGTCAGTTTATGCCAGATGCTTTCCAAAGGTCCCTGCTTATGCGCCTTCAGCCACCATTTACAGAAACGAACCTGCAAAAGGAAGAATGCAAAGCCTATCAGCAGGCTGACGGTATAACCGCAATAAGGGGCCAGATACAGCGCGAACGGGAAATAAATAATAGCTCCGGCAATAGACTGGGAGATGTAGTTCGTCAGACTCATCTTACCATAAAACCGCAAATCGGCTGTCAGCTTCCTGAATTTCTCCGTTTGATATAGCAGTACGAACGAAGCGACCAATACTATTGTGAAAGCAAACTTTTGCCACATATCCATCACTACCCCTACCGTCTGGCGTATCATATCCGGCTGTCCGGCATCCATCAATTGCACTTTCAGCTGATAGAGAGGACCAAACAGAACGGCACTCCAGATCAGGGCTTTCACCCAAAAGCGGATCGTGGCCTCCGAAGCAACGAAGAGTTGCTTTCGTCCGATCAACATTCCCAGCAGAAACAGTCCGGCTGTCTGCAGGAAGCGTCCTGCACCTATTGCCCAGAACAGGCTCGCTTTTTGTCCCAAGGTTACATTTCCCCAGATAAACTTCCAGAAATCTCCTTCCTTGGTATATTCGGCTACTTCGCCATACATCTGACCGACTCCCAGGTCGGGCAAAGAATGGGCGGGATTGAAAAGATTCATCACGTAATGATACCATTCCACCGGTTGCAGCAGCAGGAAAATGGCCAGGATAAATACCGTACGGTCACTCCACTTACGGACAATAAACAGGAAAATACCTACCACACAGAATAGCAGCAACACATCTCCTGCGGGGAAGAATGCCGCATTCAAAGTGGCAAAACCACCCAACAGGAGCAGACGCCAAAGAAAACGGTAACCAAAATCCTTGCCTTTCTTCTGTTGGTTGGTATACTGTATGTAGAACGTCAACCCGAAAAGCAAAGCAAAAATAGCATACGCTTTCCCGGCAAATAAAGAAAATATTACACTGAATACCCCTTCGTCGAGGATATTGAGCCATCCCGGTTGGGAGGCTGCGTCGGGATATACAGGAAAGATAAAGTGCTCAAGATTATGAACCAGCAGGATCGCCATCACGGCAAAACCGCGCAATGCGTCCACTACCTCGATACGGGGAGTTTTTGAAGCAATTGTTTGTCGCATGTTTTTGTTGTTTTTATAATGTGATTATTGAATTAGGGACAAAAGTAATAAAATGAATCAGAACCGGGAAAAATAAAGTCAATAAAGTAGATAACCTTGCAGCACTCCTTACAGAAACAAACTCAGGCCTCAACTCCCGGCCTGCTTCATGCTATCCTTTCTTCGTCTTGAGAAACAGTACCGGAACGACACACAGCAACGTGACGATAAAGGCGATAAAGAAATCGTCGTTAATGGCACTGATGTATCCCTCCAGATCGATACGCTTCAATATCAGCATCTCCGCCACTTCTTGGGCTGTATCGGGCGTTCTGCCCCCTGTATGTTCTATAAACCGGCTCAAGGAATGAAGGGTCTGCCGGTATACGTCTCCTGTATAGTTGAGTGCTTCGCCATATCGCTGCGTGTGAAAAGCCGTACGCTGTGTCAGCAGATGACTGAAGATGGCTACTCCGAAACTTCCTCCCATCTGCCGGACAATGTTCGTGATACTGGAAGCCTGTGCCATATCACTGTTACGGATATTCACCAGCGACAGGGTCAGCAACGGGGTGAAGAGCAATCCCATACTCAGTCCGCGCAGATAAAGACTCAGCATGATGTACCACTTCTCGGTCAGAAAAGACAGATAATAGTTCATATAGAAACTCAAAGCCATCAACAGGATTCCCGACACGATAAAGACCTTGGGGTTGATCCGTTGCATCAGTTTGCCGGACAAAGGAGAAGCCACTCCCTGGATAATCCCCACTGGCATGAAAAACATACCGGCCTGCAAAGCCGAATAGCCCAGATTGTCCTGTAAATAGAGCGGAATCAAAAACGTACTGCCGAACATGCCGATACCAAAAACAAACAGAATCAGGTTGGACAACGCAAAGTCCCTGTCGACAAACAGGCGCAGATTGATCAGCGGTGTCTTGACGGTAAACTCGAAATAAAGGAAAAGAATAAAAGTGACCACTGCAATCCACATGGCACCAAGTACTACGGGACTGCTCCATCCCATGGAATTGGTTGACGAATTGACTTCGGAAAGCCCGTACATGAAGACAGGCAAGAAGATGGCTGAAGTGATGAAACCCGGGATATCGAAAGGAACTCCGGTTCCTTTCACATGTTCCTTTTGCACAATGGCAGTGACGATCAGGGCCAGGATTCCTATCGGGATGTTGACATAAAAGATATAGTTCCAGTCCATATAATCTACCAGGTATCCACCGATAGCAGGCCCGAAAGAGACCGAAGCGGCAGAAGCGATGGACCAGAACCCCAATGCCGTCCCCCGTTGTTCGGGAGGGAATACATCGCTCACAATAGCCATGCCGACAGGAAGGAGCATGCCGCATCCGAAACCTTCGATCACCCGCCAGAAGATCAGCTCTTCGATGGTAGATGAACTGCCACACATGAAGGAACCGGCCGTAAATACGAGTAGGGACAAGAAATATATCTTTTTATAACCGAAGCGTTCGGACAGCCATCCGGCAGCAGGAAGAATACTCGCCATCGAAAGCATGTATCCGGTCAGTACCCATTCGGCCACATTGATATCCGCACCGAGCGTACCCATAATTACAGGCAGCCCGGTATTGACGACTGTAGAATCGAGCACCGCCATAAAGGTGCCTATCATGATGTTGCCTAATACGATCCATTTATAAGAAGAACTTTCTTTCATTCTTTGACGATCTTCACGTTAGCAGACATCCCCGAAAGCAGTCGGAGATTGGCTTTCAGTTTCTCTTTACCTTCTACCCGGTCGATTGATATCTTCAGGGGAATCCGCTGGGCCACCTTTGTATAGTTGCCCGATGCGTTATCAGGGGGAATCAGAGAAAACTCGGATGCAGTATTGGCACCGATATAGAAGATTTTGCCGTAAAACGTCAGTCCGGGATAGGCGTCGAGGGTGAAAAGAGCCTGTTGTCCCATACGGACTTCATCAAACTTAGTCTCCTGCAAGTAGACAGTCACCCAGAGTTTCTTGCCCTCGTTCAAGGTAAAGATGTTCTCGCCCGGCTGCAACAGATCGCCGGGAACCACCCACTGCTTGGCTATCAAGCCATCGACAGGTGAAACAATCCGGTAATCCTCAGTCATCGTGCTGTCGAGCACAGCCAGCAGTTCACCTCTCTTCACGCTGTCACCCTCCTGCTTGAAGACAGCAGACAAAGGGGCCATCGCACGGACGGACACATTCACACGACTGCCATCCAGGTTTGCATCTATGGTAGATACGTATTTTCGATAGTTCCACTACCAGACAACGGCTACGACAATAGCGATGATAAGCAATATCACCAGCCAGATAAACTTTTTCTTATCAGAGGGATTCGATGTATTTGCAGCGTCCATAATTCTTGAGATTAGTTACAAGGGTGTAAACAAAATCCGCAAGAAAAGGTTTGATGGCTGTGGGAAAGGAATCGCTGCCGGCTATGGAAGACACGGAGGGCACAGAGCGCTATTCCTAAGAATAGTTATGCTCTGTGCCCTCCGCAGTATCTTTTTATGGTCAGCCGGCTTAGTACACCACTGTCGCAATCACCTGTATAAACAGGATCAGGAATACCATTGCAATCGGATATACCGTCGCATAGGCTACACTCGGGATATTGCTGTCTACCATCGAGTCGGCAGCCGCAAGTCCCGGCGTACTGGTCATACCGCCGGTAATGGTACCCAGCAAATCGAGCAAGCTGATCTTAAACACCAGACGTCCGACGAACGCAGCAATCAGCATCGGCACTAAAGTAATGGCGGCACCTACTCCGAACAGCAGCAGACCGCTCTCCTGGAAAGTAGCGACCAGATTCTTACCTGCCGACGTACCTACCTCGGCAAGGAAAAGCAACAGTCCCAACTGACGAAGCAATTGGTTGGCAGGTCCGGACATAGACCAAAGGATAGGCCCGGTCTTGCCTATTGCGCTCAGCAGCAAAGCCACCATCAGCACACCACCTGTCAATCCCGGTGAAAAGGATAATCCGCCCGGGAACGAGATATTGAGTTTGCCAAACAGAACTCCCAGCACAATCCCCATAGCAATGGGGAAGAAATCCGTGTCGGAAAGCTTCTTGGCATTATTACCCAGCAGACGGGCTACTCCCTTGATGCCTTCTTTCTCACCAACGACCATCAGTTTATCGCCAAACTTCAATGCCAGGTCGGGTGACGGAGAGAGGTCGATACCGCTTCGACGGACACGTGTCACGGTACAACCGAAATTCTTCATCAGGTTCAGGTCGCCCAACTGCTTATTGATCATATCCTTCTTGGTCAACAGCAATGATTCGATTTCTTGCGTGTTTTCCAACGGAAGTTCACCTTCTTCACGTTCACCTACCAACACGGCAAGTTGTGTCAGAGCTTCTTCGCTACCCACTGCCTGAATGTAGTCCCCTTCATGGAGTACCGTATGGGCTGTCGGAATGGATATCTCCTCCTGATGCTTCAGGCGTGAGATAACGGCTCCTGTCATGGCACGTGCATTGATCTGCATCAGGCTACGGCCGAATACACTCGGATTCGTGATACGATAAATGCAGGTTCCCAGTTCCGGAAACTGTCCGCGACGCTCTATCTCAAGACGACGGGCCTCTTTGTCAAGGTCGATACGCATTATCTTCGGCAGCAACTTCACAAACAGGATGACACCAATCACGCCAAATGGATAGGCAATACCATAAGCGATAGAAGCCAACGGAGAGTTGGTGCTGTCGATGGCAACGGCCAAACCCGGTGTACTGGTCAGCGCTCCGGCTACCAGCCCCACCACACTCGGTGTATCGATGCCAAACGCATACTTTAACCCGACAGCAGTCAGACAGGCAGAACTGATGATAAGCATGGTAATAATGATCAGCGTCTTCCCCTTACTGCGGAAAGAATCGAAGAATCCCGGCCCCGCCTGGATACCGATGGTAAAGATAAAAAGTACCAATCCGAAGTTCCCCAGTTCCTTGGGAATAATCACACCGAAATGCCCGAAAAGAAGGGCAATGAAGATAACCGCCGACACGTCGAGCGATAGCCCCTTAATCTTGATTCTTCCCAACATGAAGCCCAACGCAACAATAAGGAAGAGAGAGAAATAAGAGGAGTGCAATAAATCAGTAAACATAAATAAAAAGGTTAATTTTAGTTGTTATGTGCGCAAAGGTACGTAAAAAACTGTTTTCGACTATAGCAAAAGAAGAAGTTATTTTCTTCGCCAAACCCCAAAGCCTTCACATAAAGAAAGCGGAACGGATATTTCACAATCAAAAAGACAGAAATTAAAAGATTCTGCTAACGCACCCTCTATTTAAAAACGGGCATATAGGGCAACCGGAAGACTTAGCAGCCAACTTCACCCCTTCCAGAAGTCCTGAAAACGGGGTTCTGTTTTTCACTTTTACAGAAAAACAATAAGGATAGACAAAAAAGGGAGTAACCATCCGGCCAGTATGCCGTAACCATACTTACCGGATGAAGTAATCATCCGGTCAAAATGGTATAACCTAACCGGAAAAAGGCTTTGAAAAAGACTGTTTTACTCTACTTCGTCCACGCTTCCGAACGGCGACCAAGTGTCAGAAAGCAACGATATAGGTAATAAGAGATCCATATTTCACATATTACAACCGAATCAGCGACAGATAGCAGTTCATGCGGCACATTAAGTATCCGAACACAAAATCGCCAACGGCATTTACCGGTGTTTTTCCGAACAACTCCCAACGAAGGATACAAATACGGGATTCTACAAGATTTTAAATATCAATTTGACAAATTGCTCTTTTCTTCGAAAATATACTTTAAGAAATACAATCCTCCCCTTCGCAACATGCTCCTTTATACTCAAATTCTAAAGTGGCATGAGTGATCCCGGCATGTTCCAGTTCATGCTTAACCTCGCGCTTTACCTCTTCCATACGGCGGAGATTGCCTATCACGATATGGGCAGTCAATGCTGTTTCGGTAGTGCTCAATGCCCAGATATGCAGATGGTGATAACTCTCCACACCGGGTTGCTCCAGGATAACCCGCCCGATCTTTTCACTATCTATTCCCACCGGGACTCCGTCGAGCGAAAGGCGGAGGCTGTCGTGCAGTAAGCTCCAGGTTGAAATGACAATAATGACGGCAATCACCAGGCCGATGATCGGGTCGACAAGTGTCCAACCGGTGTACATGATGATAATACCCGAAATGACCACTCCCACCGATACCAACGTATCGGCAGCCATATGCAGATAAGCTCCTTTCACGTTGAGGTCTTTTTCCTTATCTTTCATAAAAAGCCAGGCTGTAACGGCATTGATAACCACTCCCACACCTGCCGTCCAGGCAATGGCAGCACCTTCAACCGGAACGGGATGGAACAACTTCTCTATACTCTCGGTGATGATAATGCCGACGGCAACCAGAAGAATAACGGCATTGAGCAGAGATACCAGTACCGTACTCTTTTTATAACCGTATGTATAACGACTGTTGGGATGCACCTTTGCCAACCGGAAAGCAAGCATGGCAAGCACAAGGCTTGCCACATCTCCCAAGTTGTGCCCGGCATCGGAAAGCAACCCCAAAGAATCATAATAGAAACCGATGCCGAACTCAACGAGGACAAACAGAATATTCAGCGTAATGCCAATTATAAAAGATTTATTGAGCGACGTCAGTTCGTGGACGTGCTCGTGATGATGTTCGTGAGAATGTGCCATGCTCGATTAAGATATTTATCTATTCTAAAAACAGACAAACCGGCAGATTAGTTCAATGAAATATCATGCATAAAAGGTATCAAGCCATCCGTTTCTTCAACGGCCGGCGACTGCAGCAAGACCAGAGACTTCAGTTCTTCAAGTTCGGCCGTACAGACACAGAAATAGACATTCTGGGCCGGCAATTTCAGAAAGATCTTCCGGTTGGCATTCATTTTCCTGTTCGACCTCTCACAGTAAGGTCCGTTAATCGATACAATATAATTGCGTAGACACTCAAATCCGGCTTCGGACAGACGAAAGAAAAGGTTGCCAAATTCCAGATGATACACTTTACAATGGGCACAGTAAGTGATCATTCCATTGCGGGTTCTGCTGATTAGTTCCATCATAACTTTAACGTTTTGGTGATGGCACAAAAGTACGCAGATCACCAGGTGAAGGCAATACCTACTAATATCTAATTATCAGGCAACCGATAGCCACATATGGGGAGACAAGTCTGCCGTACGATTCCGCACACCCGTTCCCGGTCTCCCGATAACATGAATTAAGCATCTCTTTCGCGGTATAACTCTCTTTGAAAGACTTCCGGTGGATACACCGGTTCTATAAATGAAACCGATAAAACAAGGGGGACGGCATCATCAATCATTTGATTTTACTAATTAGTATTACTTATTTATGGGTATCCGCTAAGTCCTTTTTCATACTATTTAGGTATTGTCAACCCTTTTTATTGCCTCTAACTTTGCAACCGGATTTATAAACATCCCGACATAGATAAAAAAAACGCATCTATTAAAATACTAACTACTAAAATAAAATGCCAAATGAAAATTAAGAGTTTACTGACTATGATGTTTGTGCTGTGCGCTTGTGCAGCTTGTAATGACGACAAAAATGAAGAAACACCTCTCAATCAAGTAGTAGCCGGAAAATACGACGGATACACCAAAGCTGTGGCGCAATACTTCCCCGCAGGACAATATGCTGACAAACAAAGCATCACACTGACTCCTAACGACAACGGAACAGTAAACATTGCCTATACCTCCGAGTCATTCGGTGAATTCAGTATCAGCAATGCCACTGTGGAATTAAAAAATGACGCGTACCTCGTTAAAGGAGACGGGAAAACAACCATGGGTATGAATGGGGGCACCCCTAAAGAATATGATTGCACATTTGAAGGAACAATCAGCAAAGACAAGAAAACATCTGCCCTCGAGTTCAATGTACCGGCAGTAATGAACGGACTGACTGTCACTTTCACTCAAGGAGAAGCTCCGGCAGCAGTAATGGCAGCAGGCTCTTATAAGGGATATACTAAAGCCGTTGCCCAGTATTTCCCTAACGGACAATATGCTGCAGACCAGACTATCAAAGTGACCGCCAATGAAGACGGTACTGTAAACGTAACATACACTTCGACTTCGTTCGGTGAATTCACCATTAACAATGCAACTGTAAAATCAGAGAACAACGCATACACTATTAATGGAGAAGGAAAAAGCGTAATGGGCATGGAAGGCAAAGAACCTAAAGAGTATGCCTGCACCCTCAAAGGAACAATCGATGCAGCCAAAGCAACCCCCACTTTCGAAATATCGGTACCTGCCGTAATGAACGGACTGACCATTACTTTCGCCACAGGGGACGTACCGGAAAATAAATGAATTAAAACGAAATAACTAAAACAACAGAACATTCTCAGTTATATGAAAATAAATTCTCTGTTAATAGCCATTACTCTGCTGGGAACGATGCTTATATCGTTCTCAGCTTGTAATGGGATATTGAGCAGCCTATATGATGAACCGGAAACCGCAAAGGATTTCGGCTTCATTACGATAGATCATGCCAATCATAGCGGTACGGTACGGGTGGATGCTACCCAATATACAAAATGGAACTACATCAATCTGCACACCCTGCAGATTGACTCGGCCAAAGTTACCGCAGAAGGTGCGGATGATCCGGACACATGGGACCTTGCCATTCATCGATACGATGTAAAGACTAATGGCGGTGAGGTGCTTGAAACCGATTACCAAAGCCTGAGTGCACTGAAAAACGCAGGCAGCATGCCTCAAGGTACCTTTGTCGCCGACGAATGGACCACAAATAAAATAGCTGTCGACGTTTCACACATGATGGAGGATAACGGTTATCTGATTTATGCTCCGTCTGACTTCAATCCGGAACTTTCAAAATGGCTCAACGTCGATACCAGTGAAATGCCTCCCATTTACACTCCGTCCAACAAAGTCTATCTGCTCAGGATGAAAGACGGCACAATGGCTGCCATCCGCCTGGTGAGTTACATGAATGCTGCGGGCATAAAGGGATACATGACTTTTGACTACATCTACCCATACGAACCATAATGCTTTGATAAAGACAAATAAAAATAAATATGCAAAGACTACTAAAATCGGCATATTGCTTCTTCGCAGCCCTCTTGTTGACGACAGCAGCTGCCGCACAACATAAAATATCCGGCAGGGTGATCGATACCACCCAGGAACCTCTGGTAGGTGCCACCATCACCCTGAAAGAAAAACCGTCTGTCGGCACCACCACCGATACGGAAGGACGCTACACCCTGACACTGCCGGACCAGAAAGAATATACCGTACAGGTCTCTTTTGTGGGATATGTGACCGCTACAAAAAAAACAACAGCTGCCCGTCAAAGTCGTCTCGATTTCATTCTGAAAGAAGATCAGATGAATCTGAGTACCGTAGTTATCACCGGAACACGTACTCCGAAACTACTGAAAGATGCTCCGATCATCACCCGGGTAATCACAGCCGGCGATCTGAAGAAAGTGGACGCAACCCATATCGGACAATTGCTTCAGGTAGAACTACCGGGTATCGAGTTCTCTTATTCAATGGATCAGCAGGTAAAGCTCAACATGCAGGGATTTGGCGGTAATGCCGTCCTCTTTCTGGTAGATGGCGAACGTCTGGCCGGAGAAACACTGGATAACATAGACTACAACCGCCTCAACCTGGACAATGTAGAACGAGTGGAAATAGTGAAAGGCGCGGCCTCTACGCTGTATGGTTCAAGTGCCATCGGGGGGGTAATCAATATCATTACCAAAGCTTCGGACGATCCGTGGAATCTGAACCTCAATACTCGTTTCGGAGTACATAATGATCAGCGGCATGGGGGTACGGTAGGATTCAATGCCGGCAAGTTCTACAGCCAGACCAACGTACAATATACCAACATAGACTCCATTCACGTAAAACAGGGGGATTATACGACCATCAACGGCAATAAAACCTGGAACGTGAAGGAACGCCTGATGTTCACCCCGAACGAGCAATTGCGACTGACGGCACGTGCTGGCTATTATTTCCGTGAACGGGATGCCTCCTCGGAAACCAAGAACCGTTATCGCGGATTCAGTGGCGGGCTGAAAGGAAACTACGACTTCAACACGAAAAGTAACCTGGAACTGGCCTACACATTCGACCAGTACGACAAAAGTGACTATCTGGTATCATATAAGAATGATATCCGCGACTACAGTAATGTGCAACACAGTGTACGCGCGCTTTACAATTATACGTTCAACGATAAGAACACGCTCACCGTCGGAGGAGACTATCTACGAGATTATCTGATGTCGTATCAGTTCAAAGAAAACGCCGATTATACCATGCATTCCGCCGATGCTTTCGGACAGTTCGACTGGAATCCCACGGAACACTTCAACGTGATTGCCGGATTGAGGTTCGACTACTTCTCCGAATCGAACGTGCGCCATTTCTCACCGCATCTGGGATTGATGTACAAGATAGGAAACTGCTCGCTGAGGGGCTCTTATGCGCAGGGGTTCCGTTCGCCCACCTTGAAAGAGATGCACATGAACTTCTATATGGCAAACACCATGATGATTTATGGTAACCCGGATCTGGAGCCGGAAACCAGTCACAACTTCTCGCTCTCCGGAGAATATACCAAAAACCGTTATAATTTTACGCTGACAGGATATTATAACCTGGTGCACGACCGCATCGAGTATACCTCTTTCAGAGATACCGACGGAATGATCGCACAAAAATATATCAATACCCCACGGGTAGACATTGCCGGAATCGATGCCAATGCCTCTGCCAAATATCCTTGCGGTATAGGTGCACGTATCTCGTATACGTACATCCACGAGTTCATGCGTGACGGACAGACCAAACTCAGCTCTACCCGCCCCCATTCGGCTACGGTACGGTTGGAGTATGGCAAGACATGGGATCATTATGACTTCAATCTGTCACTCGACGGACGGGCCTTGTCACAGGTGAAAACCAATCAATATACTTCCAATGACCCGAATGCGGGAACGGAAAAGGTAACTTATCCGGGATATACCATGTGGAACCTGACGCTCACACAAAGAGTATGGAAGGGGATCAATGTGAATATGGCCGTCAATAACCTGTTCAACTACCGACCTGACTATTATTATGCCAATTCACCCTATACGACGGGAACCAACTTCTCCGTAGGGCTGTCGCTGGACATTGACCAAATGTTCAGAAAATAGCGGAAAAGGCTAAGCCAGCGGATATCTCCGATCGTCCGGCCGGCATTTAGTAAGAACGAAATAAACCAAAGAACAAAAAACAATATGAAAAAGAAACAAATCATCACCACTTGTTGTGTGGCTGCGGCAATACTCGTCGGGGTATTCGTCTGGCAAGCCTACTTCAGTGCCACGAAGATTGCCTTTGTCAATTTCCAGACCATCAACCTGGGAAATATTTCGAAGGCGAACGACAATTCATTTGTCAAACTAAGGGAGGTCTCTACCGATCACCTGGACGAACTGACGGGCTATGATATGGTGTTCGTCAACGGTATGGGATTGCGCATCGTCGAAGAACAACGCCAACAGATACAACGGGCGGCCGACAAAGGTATACCGGTGTACACCTCCATGGCTACCAATCCCGCAAACAATATCTGCAATCTCGATTCGGTACAGATGAGTCAAATACGTCAATACCTGACTAATGCGGGAAAAGTAAATTACCGGAATCTGCTTTCGTATGTCCGCAAAGAGATTGATGGTAAGCTGATCTCCGCCCCCGTACCGGAAGCACCGGTAGAAAAGCCGACCGACATTCTTTACCACGCCGGAGTGAAGAACCCGGATGATGAAATGGAATTTCTCAACGTAACCGATTATGAAAAGTTCCTTCGTGAAAACGGACTCTATCATGAAGGTGCCCGCAAGGTTGTGATCACCGGGCAGATGGCGGATGCCACAGGACTAATCCTGGCACTCGAAAAAGCCGGACACAATGTATATCCGATCTCTTCTTTCACCCGTTTCATGGAGTTCGTCCGTGAAATACGACCGGATGCTGTTATCAATATGGCACACGGACGCATGGGCGACGATATGGTGGAATATCTAAAAGAACGCAATATCCCTCTCTTTGCACCACTCACAGTCAACAGCCTGGTAGAAGAGTGGGAAAACGATCCGATGGGTATGTCGGGAGGATTTCTTTCGCAAAGCGTAGTGACACCGGAAATTGACGGTGCCATCCGTCCTTTCGCCCTCTTTGCCCAATACAAGGACGATGAAGGACTGCAACACTCTTTCGCCGTTCCGGAACGGTTGGAGACATTTGTCAACACAGTGAACAATTATCTCACCTTGAAAACAAAACCCAACAGCGAAAAGCATATAGCCATCGTCTACTACAAAGGCCCCGGACAAAATGCCCTCACAGCAAGCGGAATGGAAGTAGGCCCGTCACTCTACAACCTGCTGCTGAGAATGAAGAAAGAAGGCTACCGGGTAGAAAACCTTCCGGAGAGCGCCAAAGAGCTGGAAAAGATGATCCAGGCACAGGGAGCCGTATTCGGAATGTATGCAGAAGGCGCATTTGATGAATTTATGAAAACAGGGAATCCCGAACTGGTGACTAAAGAACAATACGAGAGCTGGGTAAAAGCATCGCTACGCCCCGGAAAATATGCTGAAGTGGTAGCCGCCAACGGTGAATTCCCCGGCCAATACATGACTACGCCGGACGGACGCCTGGGCATCGCACGATTGCAGTTTGGCAATGTGGTACTGATGCCGCAGATGGCAGCCGGTAGCGGAGACAACGCCTTTCAAGTGGTGCATGGAACCAACGCCGCACCTCCCCACACTTATATCGCTTCGTATCTTTGGTTGCAGCATGGTTTTAAGGCAGACGCAATGATCCACTTCGGTACGCACGGAAGCCTTGAGTTCACTCCGCGAAAACAGGTAGCGTTGTGTAGCGATGACTGGCCCGACCGCCTTGTAGGAGCTCTTCCACACCTTTATATATATTCTATCGGCAACGTGGGGGAAGGCATGATAGCCAAACGACGTTCGTATGCTACCTTGCAATCTTACCTTACACCTCCTTTCCTCGAAAGCAGTGTACGGGGCATCTACCGTGACCTGATGGAGAAAATCAAGATTTACAATAACACCACAGGAGCGAAAGAAAAGCAGTCGCTTGCCGTAAAAGCACTCACCGTGAAACTGGGCATCCATCGTGAACTGGGGCTGGACAGCTTGCCGCCCCGCCCATACAGCGAGGACGAAGTGGCACGTGTAGAGAACTTCGCTGAAGAACTGGCCACGGAAAAAATCACCGGACAGCTTTATACCATGGGGGTTCCCTATGAACCGGAGCGTATCACCTCTTCCGTACTTGCCATGACAACCGAACCGATCGCTTACAGCCTCTTGTCACTCGACAAACAACGTGGCAAAGCAACAGCCGATGTAGAAAAGCATCGCTCTCTCTTCACCCAACGCTATCTGAATCCGGCCCGTGCCTTAGTAGAGAAACTGATAGCCAACCCTGCTTTGGCAACAGACGAACTGATCTGCCGCACTGCCGGTGTCAGTCCCGAAGAACTGGCAAAAGCACGAGAAATAGAGACCTCACGCAATGCTCCGAAAGGAATGATGGCGATGATGATGGCTGCCGCCGCCAAAAACAAGACCGGGGATAAAACCGGCAAAACAGCCGATAAGATGCCGGAAGCCATGAAGAAGAAAATGAAAGAAATGGGCGCACATATGGATTCATCCAAAGCCATGGAAATGGCAAAAAAAATGGGTGCCGATCCGGAAGCCCTGAAGAAAATGGAAGCAAAAATGAATGCCTCAAAGGGAGATAAGCCGGAAGCGGATAAAGCTAAAGGCATGTCGGACATGATGGCCGCCATGGGGAAAAAAACGGCTCAAAAGGAATACAGCAAAGAAGAAATCAACTTTGCCCTTGCACTGACGGAGGTGGAACGCACCATCCGCAATGTAGGCAACTACCAAACGGAACTGACTGCCAGCCCAGAGAAAGAGCTTGCCAGCCTTGTCAATGCCCTCAATGGAGGATACACCGCACCTTCACCGGGTGGTGATCCGATTGCCAATCCCAACACCCTACCCACAGGACGCAACATGTATGCCATCAATGCAGAAGCCACTCCGTCAGAATCGGCCTGGGAAAAAGGAGTTGCACTTGCCAAGCAAACCATTGAAACTTACCAACGCCGCCATAATGACAGTATCCCGCGTAAGGTCAGTTACACGCTCTGGTCCGGCGAGTTTATTGAAACGGGAGGAGCTACCATCGCACAAGTATTGTATATGCTCGGTGTAGAGCCGGTTCGTGATGCATTCGGACGTGTCAGCGATCTGAAGCTGATCCCTTCTGCCGAATTAGGCCGCCCACGCATCGACGTAGTAGTACAGACATCGGGGCAACTACGCGACATTGCGGCTTCCCGCCTTTTTCTGATCAATCGTGCGGTAGAGATGGCTGCAGCTGCCAAAGACGACAAATATGAAAATCTGGTAGCGGCAAGCGTAGTAGAAGCCGAAAAGACACTGACCGAGAAAGGGGTAAGTCCGAAAGATGCCCGTGAAATGGCTGCATTCCGTGTGTTCGGCGGTGCCAACGGAATGTATGGTACGGGCATTCAGGAGATGGTTGAATCCGGTGACCGCTGGGAAGATGAATCAGAGATAGCTGCCACCTATCTTAATAACATGGGTGCTTACTATGGCAGTGAAAAGAACTGGGAAGCCTTCCGGAAATATGCCTTCGAAGCCGCACTGACCCGCACGGACGTAGTGGTTCAGCCTCGTCAAAGCAATACATGGGGCGCGTTGAGCCTCGACCATGTCTACGAGTTTATGGGAGGTATGAACCTGGCCGTACGCAACGTGACCGGCAAAGATCCCGATGCTTACCTGAGCGATTATCGCAACCGTAACCACATGCGCATGCAAGAAGTCAAAGAGGCTGTCGGTGTAGAAAGCCGTACCACCATCCTCAACCCCGCTTACATCAAAGAGAAGATGAAAGGCGGCTCTTCCTCTGCTGCGGAATTTGCCGAGACAGTCACCAATACATATGGCTGGAACGTAATGAAACCTGCCGCCATCGACAAAGAGCTTTGGGACAACATTTACAATGTATACGTAAAAGACGAATACAACCTGAACGTGAAAGAATTTTTCGAAACACAAAGTCCCGCAGCGCTTGAAGAAATGACTGCCATCATGCTCGAAAGTGCCCGTAAAGGTTTGTGGAAAGCAAGTGCCGAACAGGTTGCCGAACTGGCAAAACTGCATACGGAGACGGTAAATAAGTATCGTCCGTCGTGCTCGGGCTTTGTATGTGACAACGCCAAACTGCGCGAATACATCGCGTCCAAGTCAGACGCTCCGGCTGCCGCACAGTACAAAGAAAATATCTCTAAAATACGCGAAGCGAAAGTTTCGGGCGATGCCAAAGGAATGGTGATGAAGAAAGAAGAGATAAACCGGACACCGGAAGAGCAAAAGACAACCCTGAGCAACATTGCCGTGGGTGCAGCCGTTGTAGTGGTAATACTGGCACTCGTACTCTTTGTCCGTAAACGTCGTAAAACATCAGAATAATCAGAAGTATGGATACAGTCGTACTTGTATTAATGCTGTTAATAGCATTCAACTTTCTGCTGAAACAGACTTTCTGGAAAACGGTTGCAGTCGGCATCATAGCCACTGTTGCCGCCCTGTTTGCAGGACTGATGTGGCCGTATGCCATCGAGCAATCGAAAACACAGATTGCCGACTGGCTGGGTAACACAGCCCTGATGCTGGACACTTCCGTTTTGCTGACCATCGAAGTCAGCCTCCAGATGGCCTATGCCATGCTGGCGGTACATGTTGCCAGTGCCTATCCGGTAAAACCGCGTACACTGCTCACCTACCGCTTCCTGAGATGGTTTCCGGGACTGCTCATCTTTCCGGTACTATTCAGCGGGCTGGTCTATCTTATCTTTGCCTTCCCGGGGACACCATTCACCACCGTGGCATGGATGTATGCCGCTTGCGTGCTGATAGCCATTCCCGTAGGACGTTGGTTACTGCTTTACCTCCTTCCGGAGAAGGAGTTGCGGCTGGAACTCTTCTTCCTCACTAACGCATTGGTGGCCATTCTGGGAATTGTCGCTACCGTAAACGGACGGACCTCCGTAGCCGGAGTCAGTGAAGTAAATTGGGGAGCACTGGCCGGCGTCGGTGGAATAACCATCATCGGCAGTGCCATCGGACTCGTTTGGCGAAGGGTGAAGAAAAGAATCAATTAATCACAAAAATAATAAGTAAATCAACTCATTAAAACAGATCAACAATGAATATTATATCAGACATTTTATATTGGATTTCTACAGGACTACTCGTTCCTGACATCGTATTGCTTATCGTATTATTCGGCCGTGCACTTCTGCTGGTCGGCAGTTTCTACGGACAATATCTCTCAATACGCAAAACCGAGGTACTACTCCGTAACGAACTGAATGCACTCACTCCTGCCACCGTTATGGAACTGGCAGACAAGCTTCCGGAAAAATCATCATCATTAGTCATATCGTACATACGCCAGGTGCTCCAGGCACATGAAAGCCCGGCACAGATACAGAGACTGCTTGCCAACTTTGAGATAGCCGCCGATAAAGATCTGGCTATCTCTAAAACTCTGACAAAGCTCGGACCTATCCTCGGTTTGATGGGTACGCTTATCCCGATGGGACCTGCCCTTGCCGGACTGGCAAGCGGCGACATTGCTTCAATGGCCTATAACATGCAGATTGCTTTTGCCACGACCGTTGTCGGACTGGTAGCAGGCGCCGTAGGTTTCTTGACCCAGCAGGTGAAACAACGCTGGTATCTTCAGGACATGACCAACCTGGAATTCCTTTCTGAATTGTTGAACGAAAAACGTGCGGCCCGATGAAACGAAACCTACTCAGAAAAGAAGAAGATGCTGACCCGATCAGCGTTGTATCGAACCTGTTCGATGTAGCCATGGTTTTTGCCGTAGCCCTGATGGTAGCTCTTGTCAGCCGCTACAATATGACCGAAGTTTTCTCTCAGGAAGACTACACGATGGTGAAAAATCCGGGAAAAGAAAACATGGAAATTATTACCAAAGAGGGACAGAAAATCAACCGTTATACTCCTTCGGAAGACCAGCAGAAAAGCGGTAAAAAAGGAAAGAAAGTAGGTATCGCCTATGAACTCGATAATGGGGAAATCATCTACGTTCCGGAAGAATAATAAAGAATAGATTATCCTTAAAATGCAGACAAACGCATCTTTCATCCGCCCATCCGGCAACGAAAGATGTATTTGTCTGCATCTCTTTTACAAGTCAACAATACACCCGCTCTTTTATGAATAGTTGTTGTTTTTTAAAACACACTCTCTGCACAACCATTCCAAATTCTATTATCTTTGCTCCCTGATCGGTTCCGAATAGTCATTCCTCTATCCGGATTAAAAGGGAATCGGGTGTAAATCCCGGACAGTCCCGCTGCTGTGAAGCTCCGTCTGAATTTCCGATAACAACTGTTGCCACTGGGATACCTTTTTGTAAATAGATAAGGAGTCACCGGGAAGGCGTCGGAAACAAGGAGTCAGTCAGAAGACCTGCCGCTTATCAAAGGCTGTTTCCACTCGTGGGATTAGGGAAACGGTACGAAAAGATTCTATAAATATTTAGTTAGAACATAACTCATGGAAATAACCAAGAGGAACGGAACGACGGAACCCTATGACAGGGAGAAAATTGCCGTCGCCATACGAAAAAGTTTTGCCAGTACAGGGCAGGAAGTAAGTAACGAAATCATCTATTCGGTGGTAGAAGAGGTGGAGAATTTTGTCGGGAAAGATACCGCAAACCGTAGTGTCGAACAGATACAGGACAAAGTGGAGCAAAGCCTGATGGAACACGGCTTTTATGCCGAGGCCAAAAATTACATACTCTACCGCTGGCAACGGACTGAACGCAGAAAAGCACTCAACAGCATAATAAATGAATTAGGAGACGGAACTGTGATGGATGTCCTGAAAGAGATTCAGAAAGACTTCACCACCCACGAATACAGTCTCGTTGTACTCTATGAAAAATTTTCAGGGTTTTGCAAACAGGAAATGCCACATTCCGAACGTTTGGCAGCATTGATTAAGGCTGCCGTGGAACTGACCACTCAGGAAGCACCTGACTGGGAGTTTATCGCGGCCCGTCTACTCAATTTCCAACTATCGAAGAAACTGGAAAAGCAGGCGGCATCGGCAGGCATCCGTTCGTTTTACGACAAACTGCGCTATCTGACGGAAGAAGGACTATACGGTAGTTACATACTGGCGGCCTACTCGCAACAGGAGATTGAAGAAGCAGCCGGATTTATCTGCCCTGACAGGGACAAACTATTTAATTATTCCGGACTGGATCTGCTTGTCAAACGCTACTTGATCCGTACCCGACTCCATGAACCGGCAGAGTCCGTACAAGAAATGTATCTGGGTATCGCCCTCCATCTGGCTATGCCCGAACAGAAAGAACGGATGACTTGGGTGAAAAAATTCTACGACTTACTAAGTCGTTTGGAGGTGACAATGGCCACTCCTACCCTCTCGAATGCCCGGAAACCTTATCATCAACTTTCAAGTTGTTTCATCGATACGGTACCCGACAGTTTAGAAGGTATCTACCGCAGTATCGATAACTTTGCCATGGTAAGCAAATTTGGTGGCGGCATGGGAATGTACTTTGGCAAAGTACGTGCGGCAGGAGGAAATATACGGGGTTTTAAAGGTGTAGCAGGAGGAGTAATTCGATGGATGAAGCTTGTGAACGATACGGCTGTAGCTGTTGATCAGTTGGGTATGCGTCAAGGTGCCGTCGCTGTCTATCTGGATGTATGGCACAAAGACCTGCCGGAATTCTTACAATTGCGGACCAACAACGGAGATGACCGGATGAAAGCTCACGATATTTTTCCTTCGGTATGTTATCCGGACCTATTTTGGAAAATGGTTAAGGAAGACCTTAACCAACCATGGTACTTATTCTGCCCTAACGAGATTATGACAATCAAAGGGTATTGCCTGGAAGACTATTACGGAGAAGAATGGGAAAAGAGATACCATGACTGTGTAAACGATACCCGACTTTCCAAAAGAAGTATAAGCATTAAAGACATTGTCAGATTGGTGTTGCGATCGGCAGTCGAAACAGGTACTCCCTTCACCTTCAACCGTGACACAGTGAACCGGGCCAACCCCAATGCTCACCGGGGCATCATTTACTGTTCGAATCTTTGTACGGAAATAGCACAAAATATGGCAGCTATCGAAACGGTATCCACCGAGATACGTACGGAAGAGGGTGACACAGTAGTGGTGAAGACGGTACGGCCCGGCGACTTTGTAGTTTGCAATCTTGCCAGCCTCTCGCTGGGGCATCTCCCATTGGAGGACGAAGAACAGATAAAGGAGAAAGTAAGCACCGTAGTGCGTGCTCTCGACAATGTTATCGACCTGAATTTCTATCCACTCCCTTTTGCGCAAATCACCAACCAGCGTTACCGCAGTATCGGACTGGGAGTAAGCGGTTATCACCACGCACTTGCCATACGCAATATCCGCTGGGAAAGCGAAGAACATCTCCGGTTTGTAGACCGAGTATTCGAACAGATTAATTATGCAGCCATCGAAGCCAGTGCCGACCTGGCAAAAGAAAAAGGACGCTATGAATACTTCGAAGGAAGCGACTGGCAAACGGGAGCATACTTTGGCAAACGGGGATATACTTCCCCCGAATGGAATCGGCTGGCAGCCAGAGTAGCGGAAAACGGTATGCGAAACGCCTATCTTCTCGCTATCGCACCGACCAGTAGTACCAGTATCATCGCGGGAACCACTGCCGGTACCGATCCTGTAATGAAACGTTTCTTCCTTGAAGAGAAAAAAGGGGCCATGCTGCCACGTGTGGCACCGGCACTGTCAGACAAAACCTTCTGGTTATATAAAGATGCCTATACACTCGACCAAAAATGGAGTATCCGTGCGGCAGGCACCCGGCAGTTGCACATCGACCAGTCTCAAAGCCTGAACCTGTATATCACCAATGAATTTACCATGCGACAAGTACTCGATCTCTACTTACTGGCATGGGAATGCGGAGTAAAAACGGTATATTACGTTCGCAGTAAATCATTGGAAGTGGAAGAATGCGAAAGCTGTGCATCTTAAATAAACGAATAAACAAGAAAACGATATGGAAACAAAAAAATTAAAGAAAAATGCCCTCTTCAATCCCGAAGGTGATACAGAAACCCGTCTCAGAAAGATGATCGGAGGCAATACAACCAATCTGAATGATTTCAATAACATGCGATACAAATGGGTAAGCGACTGGTATCGTCAGGCCATGAATAACTTCTGGATACCTGAAGAAATCAATCTGACACAAGATACCAAGGACTATCCCCATCTGACCCCGGCCGAACGAACAGCGTATGATAAAATTCTGAGCTTCCTCGTCTTCCTGGATTCTTTGCAGAGTAACAATCTCCCGACACTCAGCGAATACATCACGGCAAACGAAGTCAACCTCTGCCTGCATATTCAAGCATTTCAAGAGTGTGTACACAGCCAGAGCTACAGCTATATGCTCGACTCTATCTGTAGTCCGGAGGAACGCAATGACATTTTGTATCAATGGAAAACAGACGAACATCTGCTAAGGAGAAATACGTTTATCGGCAATTGCTACAATGAATTCCAGGAAAATCGTGACGGATTTGCCTTGATGAAGACCCTAATTGCCAATTACATCCTTGAAGGTATTTACTTCTACAGCGGTTTTATGTTTTTCTACAATCTGAGCCGTAACGGAAAGATGTCCGGATCGGCTCAGGAAATCCGTTACATCAACCGGGATGAAAACACCCATCTCTGGCTATTTCGCAACATCATTCTGGAGTTGAAGAAGGAAGAACCGGAACTGTTTACGCCTGACAAGGTGAAAGTGTATGAAGAGATGATGCGTGAAGGAGTAAAACAGGAAATCGCATGGGGGCAATATGTAATAGGCGACCAAATCCAGGGGCTCAACCGACAGATGATCTCTGACTATATCCACTTTCTGGGTAATCTCCGTTGGAGTAGCCTGGGTTACACTCCTCTGTACGAAGACAACCGGAAGGAACCGGAAAGCATGCATTGGGTATCGCAATATTCAAACGCCAACATGGTAAAAACGGACTTCTTCGAAGCGAAAAGTACGGCGTATGCCAAAAGTACTGCGCTGGAAGATGATTTATAAATAGTCTATGTTTCCGGGCAATCAACGATAAACAATGGATCATTCATGTGAATCAGTTCTTGAGAGACCTATGCGGTATGAAATTCAATTACTGATTCACATTATCAATGAATACCCGAACAATGGGATATATACATGACCACATTAAAAAAATATTCATCAGCAATGGTTCCTCATCCATCATCAATCATTCAAATCCTTTCTTCATTCAAAAAACTTTTGACCCCTGATTTTTTTAATTACCTTTGTACCCCGAAAAGACGCAATTCAAGGGTGTGTCATTATTCACACATCCTCTTCCCCCACTCAAAACCTGAACCGAAATCGAAACACTGTACTGACACATTAACCACATTTCCTCCCATACGCCGGAAATGCGGAAAAGCAACATGTATGTATCACACAGATTTAAGAAAAAGTAAAAAGAAATGTTAGTAACCAACACCATGGAAGCTACAGCTTCCACTACCGACAGTTGCCAGGTCAGTGAACCTGTAACGGCAACACAGGAAACTCCCAGGACCATCGCCACTTACACCGCCACAACACCGGCCATGCACCGGAAATCATTTAAAGAGCAAGAACCGGCTATTTTTTCCATTATCGGATTCGCCGTTGCCTATATTGCTGCCCTGATTATCAACCGCATCATCAAGACGAGAAAAACTCACCATTAACCCAACCTTATGGACATCCACCAAGAACTAAAAGAACTATCTAAATTCCTGTCTGAATATTCGACCAGTCTGATGGCCGTAGGTGTACAGACATCACGAATCGTACGAAATACATCACGAATTGCTGAATCTTTCGGCTTCTTCTGTGACATGACAATCTTTCAGAAAACCATCATCATGACATTACGCGATGCCGACAATTCGCATTCATACAGTACGGTAAACAAGATCAAGCCCATGGGACTGAACTTCGCCATTAATTCAGCACTCAGCACGCTGAGTTGGGAAGCATATGACGAACATTTGTCTCTCAGCGAGCTCCAACGTCGCTATCACGAAATTGTCAGCAAACCACGTGAAAGTAAATGGCTTGTATTGATTCTGGTTGCCTTTGCCAACGCATCTTTCTGCCGCCTGTTCCAAGGTGACTTTATTTCCATGGGAATCGTATTTGTAGCCACCTTGGCCGGATTCTTTGTCCGTACCGAACTGATGGGACGTCACTGGAATCATCTGGCAATATTCATCATTTCGTCGTTCATTGCTTCCATGATCGGTAGTACGGGCTATCTGATGCACTGGGGTGACACTCCGGATATGGCTTTAGGTACCAGCGTACTTTATCTGATTCCGGGTGTACCGCTGATCAACGCCATCATGGACATCATCGACGGACATGTATTGGCCGGAACATCGAGATTTATTAACGCCTGTCTGCTTATCATCTGTATAGCGATCGGCCTTTCAATGACCCTTTTAATCACCGGAATCAGCACCTTATGATGAATATAGATTTTATAACAGCCACCGTACTCGACGGTGCATTCGCTGCCGTAGCCGCTATCGGATTTGCTATTATATCGAATCCACCACGAAAAGCCATATTGATCTCTGCTTTCCTGGCGGCTGTAGGTCACGGATTACGTTACTTTCTGATGCATGCACATCTGTTTACGATGGACATTGCTACGGCTTCATTTTTTGCAGCTGTTTCCATCGGTTTATTAGCCATCCCTTTTGCCAAAGCGATTCACTGCCCGGCAGAGGTTTTCTCGTTTCCGTCTCTCTTGCCCATGATTCCGGGAATGTTTGCTTATAAAAGTATCCTTGCACTGACAAAGTTCATGCAGACTAAAGATGAAACCGATTCACTGCGATACCTGGTAGATTTTTGCCACAATGGCAGTACCACCATCTTCGTTTTATTTGCCTTGGTCGTAGGGGCAGCCGTACCGGTATTCATCTTCCACCGCCAATCATTCACAGCTACCCGTTTACTGAAAAAGTTGGTAAAAAAAGGATGACGGTATTCATATTATAGATAAATATCTAAAATGGCGAATAGGGATCTGTTTTTACAACGTCCCTATTCGCCATTTTAATTACTTTCTTGCCTCGGCAATGTATTCTAAGGCTTCGGTACATTTCTTGGTAACATATCCCCAATCTTCGGCTGCGACCTTATCTTTCGGAAATAATTTAGATCCCATACCGACACAGAATGCACCCGCTCCAAACCATCCTGTCAGGTTCTCCCGGGTAGGCTCTACCCCACCGGTCACCATTAATTTGGACCAAGGCATCGGAGCCATCAAGCCTTTCACAAAATTTGGTCCGTACACATCTCCGGGAAATATCTTACAAAGATCACAACCGGCTTCCTGTGCAAAGCCCACTTCCGAAACCGAGCCACACCCCGGTGTATAAGCGATCAGCCGGCGATTGCATATCTTAGCAATCTCCGGATTAAACAAGGGACCTACCACAAAGTCAGCCCCCGATTGTATATACAGAGCTGCAGTAGCCGGATCAACCACTGATCCGACTCCCATAGCCATCTCCGGGCATTCACGGACAGCAAATTTTACAAGCCCGGCAAATACTTCCTGGGCAAAGTCCCCCCGATTGGTAAACTCAAAAGCACGAACTCCACCTTCATAACAAGCTTTTACCACTTTCTTCGCTATTTCCACATCTTCGTGATAAAATACAGGAACCATACCTGTCGAACCTATTTTGTTCAAGACAGCTATTTTATCAAATTTAGCCATAAGAATATATACGATTTAAAGATTGACAACCCACTATCACCCACGATTATCTTTGTACACGTCCGCTCGCATCTCCTCCGACAAGCGCTTCGACCTCCGCCACAGAAACAAGATTGAAGTCACCATTAATGGTATGCTTCAATGCCGATGCTGCCACTGCAAATTCAAGAGCCTCACCCTGGGTTCGCTTTGTAAGCAGGCCGTGTATGACACCGCCGGAGAAAGAATCCCCCCCTCCCACACGGTCAATAATCGGATCAATATCGTAATGTCTGGAAACATAGAATTCCTCACCATTATAAATCATGGCTTTCCAACCATTATGTGATGCTGAGAAAGATTCTCGCAACGTCGAGATCACATAGCTGAACCCAAACTCATCCATCATCTGCCGAAAAATTCCCTTATAGCCCTCTGCATCTGTATGTCCGCCTTCCACATCCGCATCAGGTTTAAATCCCAGACAGAGTTCCGCATCCTCTTCATTACCAATACATACGTCTACATACTTCATCAAAGGTTTCATGATGGACTGCGCCTTCTCCTTCGTCCATAGTTTTTTACGAAAGTTCAGGTCGACCGACACCGTCACTCCATGACGCTTGGCAGCCTCACAAGCAAGCCGGGTCAATTCGGCTGCTTTGTCTGAGATGGCAGGAGTAATACCAGACCAATGGAACCAGTCGGCCCCCTCCATGATCTTGTCAAAATCAAAGTCCGCTGCAACGGCCTCGGCAATGGCAGAATGGGCACGATCGTAAATCACTTTACTGGGACGCATAGCTGCACCGGTTTCCAAATAATAGATCCCTACACGTTCGCCTCCCCGCGCAATATAGTCTGTCTTTACACCGTATTTACGGAGTGCATTTACTGCCGACTGCCCGATTTCATGTTCAGGCAGTTTGGTTATAAAATAAGCGTCGTGACCATAATTGGCACAGCTCACCGCCACGTTAGCCTCACCTCCACCATATACCACATCAAAAGAGTCCGACTGGACAAAGCGGGTATTTCCCGGAGGAGACAACCGAAGCATGATTTCGCCTAATGTAACGACTTTCTTTCCCATAATTTAATATTTTAATGAAACGAGCAATTTAGATTATTCAGTTATAATTTATCGTCACCCCCTATTTTTAGCGATAATAAACTGGTAATAGGAGAAATAACAACTCATAAAACTTACACCGAACAAGTTCCGTGTGCGGACACAAAGATACGTAAATTTTCAGGATTACAAAAATTGTTATATATTTGTGTCCATAGAAATAAAACTATTAGTGTGTCCGGGCACAAAACCTCACACAAATAAAGGTGAACGCATGAATAAATTGCCAGAAAGAATCAGAATTAAGGATATTGCCCGCTTGGCAAATGTATCTGTAGGAACTGTAGACCGGGTGCTCCATGGCCGTAGCGGAGTGTCGGAAGCAAGCCGTAAGCGTGTAGAAGAAATCTTAAAGCAACTCGACTATCAGCCTAATATGTATGCCAGCGCGTTGGCTTCCAATAAGAAATATACTTTTGCCTGTCTGCTACCCAAACATCTGGAAGGCGAATATTGGACAGATGTGCAAAAAGGGATTCGGGAAGCGGTTACCACATACTCCGACTTCAATATTTCGGCAAATATCACCCATTATGACCCCTACGATTACAATTCGTTTGTGACAACCAGTCAGGCCGTTATCGAAGAACAACCGGACGGAGTAATGTTTGCTCCCACTGTACCACAATATACCAAAGGATTTACCGATGCACTAAATGAACTGGGTATACCATATATATATATTGATTCACAAATCAAAGATGCCCCTCCACTTGCCTTCTTCGGTCAAAACTCACATCAGAGCGGATACTTTGCAGCACGCATGCTGATGTTACTCGCCGTAAATGACCGGGAAATCGTAATTTTCCGCAAAATACACGAAGGAGTGATCGGCTCGAACCAGCAGGAAAGCCGCGAAATCGGATTTCGCCAATATATGCAAGAGCATCATCCCACCTGTAACATCCTTGAACTCAACCTGCACGCCGACCTGAATATTGAAGATAGCCGGATGCTGGATGACTTCTTCTGCGAACATCCGGATGTCAAGCATGGCATCACGTTCAATTCAAAAGTATACATCATCGGTGAATACCTGCAACAACGCAGGAAAAGTGATTTCAGCCTGATCGGTTACGACTTGCTCGAGCGAAACGTAACGTGCCTGAAGGAAGGCACTGTCTCTTTCCTGATTGCACAGCAACCGGAATTACAAGGATTCAATAGTATCAAAACTTTGTGTGATCATCTGATATTCAGGAAAGAAGTGACTTGTACCAACTATATGCCCATCGATCTCCTGACCAAAGAAAATATCGACTATTATCACAGTAAGTAATGTAAACACTGAAAAGAATTCAGGCTGCAAAGAAAAAAACAACATTCTTGCAGTCTGGGCTCCTTATTTTTCCTTCTTCAAATAAACCATATCCCTGAGCCGGATGCCATTCTCATAAATAGGATGATCATAATGGTCGGTGAAAAAATTCTTAATACGATGGGAAGGAACAAATCCGCAGGATTGATAGAATAAAAGCGTATGTGGAGTATCTCCGGTTCCCACAAACATGACCGAGCATCGGTCCGAATAATGGTGAAACAGATATTCAATCAGGCTTTTACCATATCCCTTACGCTGGCTATCCGGACAAGTTGCGATATTCTTTAATTCGTAAATTCCTTTCCCCTCGTTAGTAACCACACAAACCGCCCTGAGCTTGTCTTCATCATATAGAGCGAACATATCTCCACGTTCCAGATACCGGTCTATCATATCTTCCTGCTCATCTGCCAGCAAGAGCAAATCGAGGAAACGCTTCCTGTCTGAAAATACCTGTTCGACTTTCATAACCCTTTCTGTTGTTCTCTATGTTCAAAAATCATTGTCATATGATCCAGTGCCCATCCAACCAATGCTTCGACGTGTGGAATCAAACTATGTCCCATTTCCGTCAGGCAATATTCCACTCTCGGTGGTACTTCCGCATATGCTTTCCGTTCCACCAACCCGTCGGCCTCCAACGTACGGAGAGTGACAGTCAGCATCCGTTGCGAAATATCGTCTATTGTTTTATGAATGTCACCAAAGCGCATCGTTCCGTTCGCATTCAGCGTCACCAGCACCAGCATCGACCACTTGTCGCCCAGCCGGCATAATACGTCCCTGATGGGACAAGTTCCCGTAGGATGGAAGTTCTTCATTCTCTAATCGTTTCTGTCATATTAAAAACCTGCAAAGTTAATTTGATCCCCTGATATTAAGCCACATTCACATCTATCAGCACAGAATAATACACCTTTGCAGGCACAAAGATAATAAACTTACGAAAGAGAACTATTGTTTTATTTAATCAATTCACAGTCGATGTACTTGCAGAGGACGCAAAGATATTATTTGATTCATAAAAATAATCAAAGAGGGTATGTCATAACTCACCACAGATTTTACCGGATAAACTTTAAATTTAGTCTAAACAAGAGGTACAATCCATTTATTATTAATACTTTTGTACACGATCAAACAAACATAAATACTTTTTCATCAAAGATATGACCCTCTTCACAAACATCAAATCCTTCGACAAATCATTTTTGTTGAAGTTATGGCTATCTCTTATTCTCTACCAGTTGTCCGTATGCCCCGTATCTGCACAAAAAGACACGATGGATATCAAAGACTACATCTTAATCATTAATACATATACCGAATCATTCCCTTGGAGTAACCGCTTGATCTCAACAGCAACCAACTTCGTAAAAGACGACCCCAAACTGGCTGTATACACCGAACATATGAACATGATAATGATAGATAATGACAGCATTCTGGACCAATTCAAAGACAGTCTTTTCGACAGATACGGTTCCCACCGCCCACGTATGCTGCTGTTATTAGGCAACTCTTCTCTCATATTGAAAGATGATCTTAGAAAAATGTGGGGTGACATTCCAATGGTTCTCTGTGCCGGGAAAGACTATACCGGGCCTGAGCACTATTATCTGACGAAACAACCCATTCCTCTTTCCGAACGTGTACCATTGGCAGAATTGTCCCAATCCTGCAATCTCACCTACCTCTATGCCAATCTCTATATCCACGAGAATGTAGAAATGATGTTCCGTACACTCCCCCGGATGAAAAGATTCATCTACGTGGGCGACGAACGCTTTGTCAACCAAGTCAACAGTCAGGAGATTCAAGAAATTCTACGGACCAAACATCCGGATGTACACTATACCTTCCTGTCTTCCCGTGACATAAAGAAAACCAACCAACTGATTGATTCACTCAACTTTGTCGATCCCCGGACCACGGGTATTCTGTTTTCCAGCTGGTTCCACAAACGGCAGTTTGCCGGCAACATGATGTTGACAATGATCCTGCCTGAAATCGTTTCCACCGTATCCCCTCCAATATTCGCTCTCAATATGATTGAACTGAATGACAAAGAGAGTGGAATGGTGGGTGGTTACACCTACGACCAGAATCACTTCAATGAAAAGCTGTCCAACATGTTTTCGGAAATCCTCAGCGGGAAATCTCCACGGGATCTTCCACATTATCTGCCCACAGACGGTACACCACTCATCAACTATCAGGTATTGGTCCGCAAAGGTTTGTCTCCCGACGAGTGGCCCGCTCACACCCGTTTTCTGAACAAACCTATCACCTTTTGGGACAAATATAAATATTTCCTGCCGGGAACAACCGTTTGCATCGCCCTGCTCGTCTGGTTTTTCCTCTATCGTATCCGTACGCTCACGCATCTCAGACAGATCCAGTTGAAAGAAATCGAGGCTATGGCTAATTATAAAAATCTGATCGATAACATGCCTTTGCTCTACATGCAGGAGAAACTAATCGTAAACGAACAAGGTGTAGCCGACGACTTGATCTACCTGAACGTAAATCCCCATTTCGAAAAACATTTTTTCCGTAGAGAGGATGTCGTCGGTAAGCGGGCCAGTGAACTGTTTCCTGAATCTCTACCTGAATTTCTACACTTCATCCAGATCTCCCTGAAGGAGAACCGTGCCATCACATTCCCTTATTACTTCAAAAAGATAGACAGATTCTACGACATCGTATTAAAAGGTGCACATCAGGAGAATGTCATCGACATCTTCTGCGTAGACAGCACTGAACTTCATCGTGCACAGCAGAAGTTGAACGCCACAAACCATAAACTATCTATGGCGCTGGAAGTAGCCGACATCATTCCCTGGAAATGGGACTTACTCAGCAAAACCATTCTTTGCGACATCAATAAGCCCATTGAACTCAGTGCACAAGGTAATAACGTAAGCGAAGAACAGTTGGCTGTACCCGACTCACAATACTTCTCGAAAATATATAAGGAGGACCGCATACGAGTGGAACAAGCTTATAAAGACCTGATAGAAGGGCGCTTGGAAAAAGTAAAAGAAGAGTATCGGGTGATCAACATCCGGAATCACACTCACAAAATAGAGTGGGTAGAAGCCCAAGCTGCAGTGGAAACCCGCGACGAAAACGGAATTCCGGTGACACTGGTCGGTTCTTCACAGGTAATCACCGGACGTAAAAAGATGGAAATGGAACTGACTTCGGCCAAAGACCGGGCCGAAGAATCCAATCGTCTTAAATCTGCCTTTCTTGCCAACATGAGTCACGAAATCCGTACTCCGCTCAATGCCATCGTCGGATTTTCGGGAATACTGGCATCCACCGAGGAAGAAGAGGAGAAACAAGAATACGTCAGCATCATTGAAAACAACAATGCATTATTGTTACAACTCATCAGTGACATCCTCGATCTGTCGAAAATAGAAGCCGGTACACTCGAGTTCCAGTACTCCGACATCGAACTCAACACCGAGCTTAAAAAACTGGAAAGCACCCTAAAACTGAAATTAAAGTCGGACGACGTACAACTGGAATTTGTTCCCGGCCTCCCTGTGTGCCCGGTGTGTACCGAAAAGAACCGGCTCTCACAACTGATCATCAATTTGGTGACCAATGCCATCAAGTTCACTTCCCGGGGAAGTATCCGCTTCGGTTACGAACACCGTGGCAAAGAACTCTATTTCTATGTCACCGATACCGGATGTGGCATCCCTAAGGACAAACAGGAAAGCATCTTCGGACGTTTTGTCAAACTGAACAGTTTCGCACAGGGAACAGGCCTGGGACTCTCCATCTGCCGTACCCTCGTCGAGCACATGGGCGGACATATCGGTGTAGATTCGGAACAAGGCAAAGGTTCCACGTTCTGGTTCTCCCTCCCTTATAAAGCGGCAAGCACTTCCGCCGGAACAATGCAAAAAACCGAGATTCAGCCCATCTCAGTAGAAAAAGACAAACTGACTATCCTAATCGCTGAAGACAATGAAAGCAACTACCGCCTCTTCGAATCGATCCTCGGGCACGACTATCATCTGATTCATGCCTGGGACGGACGCGAAGCCGTCGAAAGATTCAAAAGAGAAAATCCACAGATTATTTTGATGGATATCAATATGCCGGTTATGGACGGATACGAAGCCACGCAGGAAATCCGTAAATACTCAGCCAAAGTTCCTATCATAGCAGTTACGGCCTTTGCCTACACTTCGGACGAGCAACGGGTGATGGAAAACGGATTCGACGGATATATGCCCAAACCGATCAATGCACGGCAATTAAAAGCACAAATCACGGAGATTATGCAAAAACGGATCATTTTGTTATGACAACAGCGCGATATACCGCCCCATTATGACAGTTTCACTCCATATTCACCTTGATGCAAACCTCCTCAATCTGTTTGCGATCAACTTATACCACAAGGGGGCGAGGCGATCGATATACAATGACGAAAACCTGAGGATGGCATTCATGTCGGATATACAAGAGATTGTAGAGATTGAAGTGCATCGAACACGGATATTGCGACCTGACTCATTTTATCAAAAGCTTCAAACGATTTACCGGAAAAGTACCGTTGCAATATTACAAACAGAATATAGGTAATGATCGAAAATAACCGGTATGTATATATCCAAAAGTTCCACAGATTACACCGAATCACACAGATTAAAAGTAAATATCCAGCTATTTATCGAAGTTTCTGTGCAAACCCGGGTAATCTGCGGTGAACCATATCCGGTCGAGATACAAATTTTCCATTATTCCTCTACGACATAAACCACCTCGTGGGCTTCTGTCAACTGAGGAACTTCCAACCTACCTAACATCTTATCCAGAACCGTTTCCGGAACTTCATATTCGCGTGTACTGTTCTGTCGCCGCCAGACTGAATAAGGTTTCTCTATATAGACAATTTTAACCCGTGCCCCATACGTAATGAACAAGTCGATCAACTGAGTACGCCTTTGACGGCTCACGTTGGTAGCATTCCAAATGAAGTCCTGTCCCTTTCGAAGATAGATCCGGGCCTGTTCTTTAGCAGTTTGTGCCACCCAGCCATTGGCCGCTTTGTCAGTGGGACTAAACTTATGTTTACACCGGATGGCATCCAAACTGACAACCGGCATATCGGCACATCGAGATTCGATATAATAGTCTTTTCCCATACCGGGCAGACCTACAAGCAATGTTACCTCACATTTAAAATCATCGTGGGGAACATAATCGATATAGGATCGGGGTGTATGAAAGTAGTGAAAACGGGCTGTGCCATTGGCAAATTCCCGTGCCTTTCCCCAACATTGCTGCTCCCGACAGAACATCTCAAAAAATTCGGTAGCCTCCAGCAACACTTCTTTGTCTGTACTGATACGTCCGCAAATATCGGCAACAGTCAATTGTTTCAGCAACGAGGTGTCCAGCCTCAGCGAAGCCTCACAAGCACGCTTTAAAGGATCTTCGCGTTCCATCAACCAAATAGGCAGACCATGATGGCGTACCAGTGAAGCTATATGCTCGCGTATATTGAAAGGAGCAGGTATATCTCTATAAAGAAGAGTACGGACAGTAGTCTCCCCACGTTTAGCATGGTTCTTAGAGGTAACCTGTCCATTACCCTCATCGACTGAAGTCGAACGTTTTTCCACATCGTGAAGTAAAGCGGCTGCCCAAAGTATTTCCCGTTCCTGTTCCGGAAGCATCAGATAGGCAGGTTGTCGCAGCAATGCTTCGAGCACCATGCGAGTATGTACAGCCACACTTCCTTCGGCATGATGCACCGTATGCTGAGGAACTTGGTTCATATCCCGTACCCACCCAAACTGTTGTTCCAACGAGTTCCAGTCTTTCCGTTCGCTCAATTTCCAAATCATCGATTACCTCCTTTCTCTTGTTTCAACTCCCATACCAGACGGGCACGTTTCCAATGACGTGTCCAATGCTCCCCTGTTTGTACATGACCTTTACGGACATACTTAAACACATTGTGAGCAAAATCGGCAGTAGCATATTCACCGATATTCCGGGTAACCACTCCTTCCCGGGTACAGTCCAGACCGGTCTGTGCATCACAGGAGCCGAAGACACTCGGCTCCTGCGCCAAACAGACAACATGCTGTTCCAAAGATGCTACTGTTAATCCGTCCACGCACTCCGTGCACAATTCAGGCACGGTTGGCAAATCGAACAGTGCAGCATAAAATTTCACTTCATCCCATGACAGCCATTTGTCCAGGCAACGGACAGCAAATACATAAAAATGTGTTTCCAGCCGCTTATACTCAATGGAATGAACGGCATACAGATTTTCACCGAACAGTTCAATATCTCCCAGATCGTTTTTCAGCAACTCCCAGCGTTGACGCAACTGGCTTGTCCATGGCGAAGTGGTAGGTGCGACATGCGAACGGGCAAAGACTCCATATCTGCTCAAACAATTATTCTCTCCATCCAGCTTTTCGGTATGCACCAAGGTGCTTATCTGCCGGATATCTTCCCAATATGTATGATTGATCCGGTCGTCACTCGTCGTCCCGGGAGAGAACGGATAGTGATAGGTACGACCATATTTTTCTGATAACATAGTTTTTTCTTTTAATCGTTAATACTTAAAACCGGAGTTCTTCCTGAATGATCTTCACCGGGTTTCCCCTTTGAAGGCTGTTGTGATTGCTCCAATTGGTCTGTGCCTGAATCATCGCTTGCTCTATGTTCCAAGCGGTCAGCTTGACCAACAATCGTTCAGTAGCCAGTTTTTTATTCTGCCATTGCGAACGCTGGTCGGATGCCACTACACTGATTCCGCTGGGGATATGAACAGCTCTTACGGCAGATTCTGTCTTGTTGACATGTTGCCCTCCGGGTCCGGACGCCCGTAAGGTTTCATACCGGATATCATCTTCGGTAGCCTCACGACTTTCGGACAGGAGGAAAGTCTGCACACCGACAAACCAGTTCTTCCGCCTGTGATGAATCCGATACGGGCTACGGGCAATCCACAGCACAGTCCCTTCCCATTCGTCAGCCAATACATCGCAACCTGCACCTTCGAGTGCAACGACTACCGACAACAAAGTGCGATTGACAGGACCAGTCTCTTTTTCCAGGATTTCTACTCTCAATTTCCGTTTCTGTGCTTCTCTCAATATTTTTTCGAGTACTAAAGCCACTACACGGCAACACTCTACAGGACCACGCCCTGAAGTGATTTGTAAATACGTCTTTTCCATTATCCTATTCTTTATTCATTCGTACGATGCAGGGCATGAAGGTACCTTGGACTTCAACCAGTTCCTCCTGGGTCTTCATCACCCGGTCAATATCCTTGTAAGCCAACGGCATTTCTTCGACACTGCCACCAATCAGCGTGACTCCGGCCTGAGAAAGATACTTTCTCAATGCCGACCGGGTAAAGTTGTCTTTTGCCTTTTGGCGGGACATAGCTCGTCCCGCTCCATGCGAGGCAGAACAAAGGGCCTCACTTATCCCTTTACCACATACCAAATAACCGGGCGTTGCCATACTTCCGGGGATCAGTCCCGGTTGGCCTTTCTGTGCAGGTGTTGCTCCTTTACGATGCACAATGGCTGTCTGTCCGGGAGCGATTTCCTCTTTCCATGCAAAATTGTGGTGATTGTTCACATTGGCCAAAGGTTTCAGCCCCAAAGCTTTTGACAAATTCAGATGAATCCGCTCATGGCAGGCACGAGCATAATCACCCGCTAAATTCATACTAAGCCAGTATTCCTGTCCTTCTTCCGTATCCAACCCCAGCCAGGCAAAGTGCTGAGCCTCGCGAGGCAGGCGGCAGAGGTCGCGTGCCAGCAGACTATAGTGTTTGGCAATGGCAGCACCCAAACCACGCGAACCGGAATGGGACAGCAAAGCCACGTAGTTTCCTTCCGGAACGCCCAAGACATTACCGGCCTGTAAGCTCATCTTACCAAATTCCACAAAATGATTTCCACCACCGGAGCTACCTAATTGCCGTACCGCCTTGCCATGAAGTCCTCTCAACAATTCGGTCATTCGGAACTCTTCTCTGTCAAGCACCTCATGCTCTTGTGCAAAAGACAATCCGCCATCCATGCCAAAATGAGTAAACTCCTTCAGCGCTTCTTTAATATGGTGCGAATAGCGTTTCAGAAAATCCTCCCCGGCATCAAACAGGGTGAGATTCATCCGACAACCGATATCAACCCCCACAGCATACGGGATAACCGCATGATCTGTAGCCAATACTCCCCCTATCGGTAACCCGTAACCGGCATGTGCATCGGGCATCAATGCTCCGGCAAGAGTAATCGGCAGCCGCATGGCGAGATTCATCTGCTGTTTGGCTAATGTTTCAATGTACTTGCTTCCATATGTTTTATAACCCAAGGGCTCATCAAGTAAATCATACGGCGTCAATCTTTTTTCGATAAATACAGGAGAAAGATGTTCGGCCAGTTTACTCCATATCTCACTGTTTTTATATACCTCGGGATTCTTGAGAATATCGCCCAAGGCGGCTAATATCTGCTCTTTTGTTTCGTGTTTACAATATTTGCCAACGAGAGCAACAGCCAGACTACGAGCTACATTATCTCTATATCCCAGTTTACTTAAATCTTTTAAACGTATTCCCATACTGTTGTTTCCATTCGCATACAAGGCACCGGTTGCCTGCCATTGGACAGACAAAGGACAATATGCGAGATACCAATACTTTAGAAAAGGATATAACCACTCCTCTTCACAGCATTGAGGTGAATAATAAATAAATTAAATGTGATTGTGGAACTAATCAACTTGCATCGCCAGCAGCAGAATTGCGACGCATACTAAAAGATATAGTTATAAAGACCCATCCTCCCGATGGGGCAACTTAGTTCCGATACTGAAGATATTATTTCTCTGACATAATTAAAAAACCCTTTCCATATTTAAAGGGTGAATACTCTGTTTATCGGCGGCAAAAGTAATGGTTCTTTTGATTTTCACAAAACGAAAAGACATTTTTTTTCAGGCACAGTAGTGATATTTATAGAAAAACGGCACGAATCACTTCGCACCGCTCCTATTGCTAACTCGCGCCAAAGGTTCCCGCCTCACAGCGTCCGCCTCCGGAGATTTATTTTTAAATGCATGAAGCGGTTAGCGTTAATCTTTATATTGTCGATGCAAAATTACCGTTTTTCTCCCTATCATTCACTATCTTTGCACCTCAAAATTTTAAGAACTATTCAATGATAAACGAAGAAAAGATACATAAAAGCACTTCCGGATGGTGGGCACTCAGCCCTTTATTTGTATTCTTGTGTCTCTATTTGGTCACTTCTATCCTGGTGAACGATTTCTACAAAGTACCTATAACGGTAGCCTTCCTGATTTCATCATGCTACGCCATTGCCATCACGCGGGGACTGAATCTGGAACAACGGGTCTATCAATTTTCAGTAGGAGCTTCCAATAAAAACATCATGCTGATGGTGTGGATATTCATCCTGGCAGGAGCCTTTGCACAAAGTGCCAAGCAAATGGGAGCCATTGACGCTACGGTAAACCTGACACTCCATATTTTGCCGGATAATCTTTTATTGGCAGGCATCTTTCTGGCCTCTTGCTTCATTTCGCTATCCATCGGTACCAGTGTAGGCACTATCGTGGCTCTGACTCCTGTCGCTATCGGGTTGGCAGAGAAAACCGGAATCGATCTGCCCTTCATGGTAGCAGTGGTAGTGGGCGGCTCCTTTTTCGGTGACAATCTATCGTTTATCTCCGATACAACCATTGCTTCGACCAAGACTCAAGGATGCGTCATGCGCGATAAGTTTCGGGTCAACTCCATGATTGTGGTACCTGCCGCACTGGTCGTATTGGGTATCTATATCTTTCAGGGGCTTTCAGTCTCTGCCCCGCCACTGGTGCAGGAGATTGAATGGGTCAAAGTGATCCCCTACCTTATCGTATTGGGAACGGCCATAGCCGGAATGAATGTTATGCTGGTTTTGATAATAGGTATCTTTACCAGCGGTGTTATCGGTATTGCTACAGGCAGCCTCGGATTCTTCGACTGGTTTGGTGCTATGGGGACGGGGATCACCGGAATGGGCGAACTGATTATTATTACCTTACTGGCAGGCGGAATGCTTGAGACGATCCGTTACAATGGAGGAATAGATTTCATTATCCGCAAATTGACCCGCCACGTAAACGGAAAGCGGGGAGCGGAACTCAGTATTGCCGCTTTGGTAAGCATCGCCAATCTTTGTACGGCTAATAATACGATTGCCATCATCACTACCGGACCGATTGCCAAAGATATTGCAAAAAAATTTCAATTGGACCGGAGAAAAACGGCAAGTATCCTCGACACATTCTCGTGCCTGATACAAGGCATCATCCCTTATGGAGCACAAATGCTGATTGCTGCCGGACTGGCACAGATTTCCCCGCTCAGCATCATCGGGAATCTGTATTATCCGTTTACAATGGGTATTTGCGCACTATTGGCCATCCTATTCCGGTATCCGAGAAAGTATTCCTGAATAAAGCCCAACCTACTTTTTGATATTTTGCAAATAGGCTTCAAGAGATTCATCTTTGCCCAATCCCAGTTTCTTGCGTATCCGGCTACGGCCGGAATTCACGCTGGCACGCGAAATCCCCAGAGCGAGAGCTATTTCATCAGTGCTCTGATTCAACCGGATCAACATACAAAGCAATTCGTCATTACGGGTCAACTCGGGACATTGACAACGCAAAACAGGTAAATAGTGGGGATAAAGTGCTGCGAACGACTGACGGAACCGTATCTCGTCATCCCCACTCAGCAGCATCGGGTTCAGTTTCTGGCGCACATTATCAATCACGTCCGCATGTGCCACCTTCTCTAATTCGTTATTGAGAGATTCGTAGCGCCCGTTCAGTTCCTGATGGATGGAAATCAGACGGGAAAGCCGTTCTCTATGGAGATGTGCTTCACGCCGGTAATGGCGGCGGCGTTGTAACATATATACCACTACCAGTCCCAACAACATGAAAAGCAATACAACCACAATTCCAATGTAGGTCAACGTACGCTCCTTCAATTCGACCTCAGCCATCAATGCACGGTATTCCTGCTCTTTTCGTCCGGTATCGTAACGCACATTGGCCGCAGCGGTATAGCGCAACTTGTCTTTTTCATTCAGCGAATCTTGCAAAGCGGCATATCGGGGATAAAACTCCAACATCCTCGAACCCAAATGGCGTGAAGCATAGATTCCCAAAAGTCCTTTTGCCGCAAAGGCTTCCATTTCATCCCAGTCCATATAGGCAAATTCACGATGCGCCTGTTCCATCATGGCAAGACCACGCTCTTCCTGTCCGTCTCTTACCAGAGCCAATCCCAGCCAGTATCGGGTGCCTGAATGGGTGGCAGGACGTACACCGGCACTGTCGGCAAAAATAGCTTCCATATCACGCAGTGCCGCCGCATTGGAGTCGGGACACATCTGTAACCAATATTTAGCCCGGTCTCTGCGCCACGTCTTTAAACTTCTCTCTCCCATCCGTTGCGCCACTTCTCTCTCTTTACCCAGATAAAAAGCAGCCGAATCAACCTGTTCCAGATCCATAAAAAAAGAAGAACGCACACGATAGGCCCCGCACAGCGCCATGCTGTCTTCACGGGCAGCCATCCGAATCACTCTCGCATTGATCTCCAAAGCTTTCTCGGTGAGGGCGAGGGTAGAATATAAGGCAGCAAGATCGGCATAGGCTCGTATCATGCCATCCGTAGCAATACCGGGATGTTTATCATACCATTCAACAGCTGCGAGGGACAGATCAACAGCTTTTACATATCGCCCTTCGCGCCTGTAATAGTATCCCAACCGTGCCAATATGGCTCCCACATCTTGGGTTTCCCCACCCCGCCGATAAGCCTCTACAGCCCGTTCCTGCATCCGGCACGCTACATTCGGGCGAGCACTGCTGAAGTGGTAAGCCCACGAAACCATGTGGCAACACAGCATGACGACCGACTGATCGTCCGGTGGCAATAGCACGGCAAAAGAATCGGCCAATGCCTCTGTGCGTCTATTATCATCCGTCATCAAACTGTTCTGCGCTTCGAAAGCCCAAAGAGGATAAGCACAATATCCCGTCAGAAACGGGTGTCCGGAAAGACGAATACTGTCGAGCAACTGTACGGCAGCTTCATAAGCTCCTGTTTTTGATAAAACTTGATTGTACAACGGCATGATACGCAATAATTGTCTGCGAAGTGTATCCGGATTACCATCCGGATCGGAAGGCATATAGAGAAACATCCCGCTGTAAATGTCCGTGAGCATATCATAACGTCCCGCTTCGAAAAGCGAATCGTGCAGCCCCATATAATGTTCGATACACTCCCCGGGATGATGGGTCATCCACTCTTTAAAAGAAAGTGGTGTCACTGTGGATGATTGTTTACATCCGACAGGCAAAAAAAAGAGTAGAATAAACCCAAATATCAAAATACAATATCGCATATAAGAAGTACAATAAATGAATGACAGCAAATATATGCTATTTGTGCGAGAAGAGAACCAACCTCAAAGCGGGAAAGTCCGTATATAGCCTCAAATAACGTGTTTTAAACCAATAATCTATTAAACCATCTATCGTCTTTTCTACCGGACAACTCTCTTTATGTGTACTTTTGCCCCCATAATCAAGCCCCTTAAAAACTACAAGCAAAACAATGATTAAAGAAAAAGCAACTCCGCATATCGGTCTGGTAACCGATCTGACAACAGGACAAATAGACGGAAAAATCACTCCGGGTGGAATGGTTTTAGTTACCGGATGTAATATTAAAATAGAGAACGGAAACAAACCTGTCTGTGAAGCAATCCAACTCTCCCACCAAAATGGAGAAGTTATCTGCATCGACCCACCGTTCGAAATGAACGAACCGCATATCCTCAAATTCAAGATACCGGATTCACTGCCCACCGGAGAATATACGCTAACCATCAAGACTCGTTTCGCAGGTAAGGATAAACGGCTTCTGACCCAAGAACAGACTTTGGTGTACATGCTAAAATTAATCAGAGAAGAATAATCGGACAGAGTGAAAAAGCTCCGAACATCCCGATAATTATAAAAAAGAACCGGAAGTCTTTGTCAATCAAAACAAAACCCTTATCTTTGCACCCGCTATTACGAGTTAGTAGCATTAATTCAAATCATTCATTAAAAAAACATTTATTTAAAATGGCAACAAGAATTAGATTGCAAAGACATGGACGTAAAAGCTACGCTTTCTACTCTATCGTTATTGCAGACAGCAGAGCACCACGTGATGGTAAATTTACAGAGAAGATTGGTACTTACAACCCTAACACCAATCCTGCTACAGTAGATTTGAATTTCGAACGTGCCTTGCACTGGGTGCTGGTAGGTGCACAACCTTCAGACACAGTTCGCAACATCCTTTCACGTGAAGGCGTTTACATGAAGAAACACCTCCTCGGCGGTGTAGCTAAAGGCGCATTTGGTGAAGCTGAAGCTGAAGCTAAATTCGAAGCTTGGAAGAACAACAAACAGTCAGGTCTGTCTGCTCTGAAAGCTAAAGAAGAGGAAGCTAAGAAAGCTGAAGCAAAAGCACGTCTGGAAGCTGAAAAGAAAGTAAACGAAGTAAAAGCAAAAGCATTGGCTGAAAAGAAAGCTGCTGAAGAAGCTGCTAAGGCTGCTGCTGAAGCTCCCGCAGAAGAAGCTGCTCCGGCAGAAGAAGCTGCAACTGAAGCTGCTGCTGAATAATCGGCAGTATCTATCATTCGTAAATAGGATTAAAACAATAAAATCCTCTCCGGTCCGCCGGGGAGGATTTTTTATTGGATCATCCCGGCTACGGAATGGCCCACAGAGAACGCTCTACTTCAGCACGACATAACGCAGAAAGACCACCTGATCGCCGACCTTAACTCTTCCATCTGCCAAAGCCTCCTTGTCTACCCTGAAAGTTTTCAAGTATTTTTTTAAACTTTTCGTTACCGTATAGGGCTGTTCTTTTTCATACCCGAGAATCTTTATACTACCATCCTCGTTGATCGTCACTTTACATTTTATATTGAAAGTCAACCCGCGCAATTTTTTGGCTTCCGTTTTGTTTATCCAAAAGATATAGGTTGCCTTCCCGATATTATTCTTTTTCTCTACCTTCTTCTCCTTAGAGTATTCATCGTACACTTTAAATGAAGGTTCACTTTTATCGCCACACGAAGTGCAAACGAATAAAACCAACAATAATATTCCAAATACTTTTTTCATTACTGAACTCCTTTCTGTTTAGCGTATATCACATAACTATTATCTTCCTCACCGATCGACTCACACAATTCCTGTAACTTTTTCCTATTCTTCCCCTTCCTACCATCTGTCGAGGAGAGATAAGACTCTATTTCCGCTTTCAGCACTCCCGGTTCCACCAGCCTTATATATTGTTTGTTACGGAGTGACCAAGGGGTCCACAACCGATCCGGCATCCCTCCCGCAAAGTCATTGATCACCCGGAAAAAAGTTCCGCGCAACGATGCCTTATCCACTATAAAGTTCGAAGGTGATTTCGTCTCCCACATTCCATCACCCACTTGTTCCTCTACCATCAATCTGCCTACATAGGCCTGAGGCAACTCATAGAATGTGGTTATCGAACGTTTCCTGTCTCCAATGTTGAGTGTGAAGCGGGGCTTCAGCCTGCTTTCCGAACGGATATAATGATAAAGCGTATCGGGACGCAGTTCAAAGAAGGTGCTGATATAAAGATCGAATACTTCCGTATTGGCACCGTACATCACCTCATTGCTATAATCGGGAAGAACAGACAGATGCCTGGCAGCAGGAACCGAATCGAGCAGATGTCCTTCAAAATCCTGTACCCATGCCACAAAAGGGTATCCGGTAAAGGGAAGTGCCCCCACCGTAAGTTCACGTTTATCGGCATCGACCTTGAATACAGCCTTGGAGACCGACTGATGTAACGGAATGGAACGCAACGGTTTCCCAGCCAGATCATAGACATAGATGGCATTGCTGTTATCGAAAGGCATCAGATAGATACAATTATGTTTTTCGTCAATCTCCGCTTTGTATACGGCACGATACTCTCCCGGCCCTTGCCCGATAGCACCTATATTGGTAACAAACTCTCCTTTTTTAGTAAATAACCGGCAGGGATGGAGTTCATAAACAGAACCGTAGACAAGGATGTAATTTTCGGAAACACACAGATTGTTTTCTCCGACCATCGCTTCATCACGGTTATCGAGCTTGATGATTTGAAAGTCTTTCAAAAAGAAACTGAACGGTAAGTCAACCGTATCTTTCAGCAAGCTGAGGTCACATACCACAACCGAGTCTTGACCGGCCCATTGATAGGAAGCGACCACCGGCCATTGCTCCGAAAGATTTTTCTCTTCGGCCTTGGGAACGACCGAACAGGAAGAAAATAAAAATACTCCCCCCAGAATTGAACTTAGGAGATGAAATTGCCTGATATTCTTCATAAACTCTCCATTTCTATATCATGCAAAGATAAAAATAAAAACGAATAATCTACGAATACTCCGTAGTTTTTTTTGATTCGTTTCAGAATTTATCTATATACACGGAAAGGGAGTAGCGACAAAAATCATAAAAAAAGATGCCCGGAACAAATCCCGGGCATCTCCTCTATAAGTCTGTTTTGACAAACAGGTAATCTTGTTCGATTAATATCTGTCACGACCGCCGCCATAGCCGCCGCCACGATTACCACCACCGTAACCACCACCACGGTTGTTACCATAGCCGCCACGATTACCACCACCGTAATTGCTGTTACGACGCGGGCCTTCTTCTCTCGGACGTGCAACTGATACGGCAAGTGTCTTTCCGTCTATTTCTTTTTCGTGCAGTGCTGCGATGGCAGCATTTCCCTCTTCGTCATTAGGCATTTCTACAAAACCGAATCCTTTAGAACGGCCAGTTTCTCTGTCCATAACGATTTTGGCTGAAATAACTTCTCCAAACTCTTCGAATAATTCTCCTAAATCAGCATTGCTAAGATTATAGCTGATACCTGCAATAAAAATGTTCATTGAAAAAATAATTAATACAATTAATAAAATTTGTTATCTTAGAGAAGTCTTAATAAGGAGATAAATTACTCTACAAGTACCTTGGAAATAAAACACATCCTATCAGAAATCTTTAATACGCGGTAAATATAGACATTTACAACAGACTGAGAAACAAAATCATCATTTTCTTTTATTTTTTTTATTAAAATTGAGATTTTGACGATGCTTTAGTCTCACCTCTGTTTCTTCCGCCTACGGCTCCGGCGCCTCTGCATCTTCTTGTGTTTATAGCGCTGTATCCGTTTATAAATCATCCAGCCGCTCATCAAACCTACTACTACGAAGATCAGGATCGTAATGCCCACTCCCAGATTGTCTCCCTTAATGCGCGACCAGATTTCAAGAACATCTTTCGTCTTATCGCCGAAATCACGAATCATGGCACAACGTTCTACCACCTTACGGTCCGGGTACTGTATCTTGTCAATCTGCAGGCTGTCTGCTCCCGGTCCGAAGAAATAGCTCAAATCCGAATAATAAGTCAGGGTGGTGTCTGTCTTCGCCTCCATGATTTCAGGCGAAGCCACAGCACTCACATAACCGCTCGCTTCCATATTCCGCAAAGCAATGTCGGGACGGCACATAAAGTTGATGAAATAGCTGGCAGCTTCCGGATTACCGGCATACTTAGGAATCACCCAGCCGTCATACCAGATGTTGCTTCCTTCCCGAGGCACTACATAGTCCAGGTCCACTCCTACCGCATCCGCTTCTTCGATGGCCCATTTGGCATCTCCGCTCCAGGTCATATTGAGCCATGCTTTATTTTTGGTCATCATCTCTTTACCGAAGTCTGCCTCCCAACCGGCTATATTGGGTTTCATCGCCTTGAGGTATTTTTCGGCAATCTCCATTGCACGGGGAGAATAGTCGTTCATCAGATCCTCTACTGTCACCTTGCCTCCGGCCAGATCACGGGCATGTGCGTAAATGATGGCCGTCCCGTACGCATCGCGGTAACTGTCTTTCATCAATATCTTGCCGGCATATTTCCGATCCCAAAGGCAACTCCAACTTTCGGCATCCGCATCGGGAACAAAAGCCTTGTTATACAGTATCCCAGCCGTTCCCCACATGTAACACACGGCATAATGACTGGCAACGCGTCCGGGTTGACTCAACTTATCGATCTGTTCCCGGATATAAGGAGACACGTCATTCATGTAGTCGGGCGAATGGGGAAAAACGGTGTCGATGGGCAACAGCAAGTCTTTCTTCAACATCCGCTCGATGATGTATTCCGAAGGGCATACCACATCAAAATCTTCGTGCCCTTTTTCGATCTTGGTCAACATGATTTCGTTGATATCGAAAGTTTGATAGACAATACGAATATCCTCGCCTGTCTGCTCCTTATAATATGCCTGGAAATCTTCCAGCACTCCGTCGCCGATGTAATCGGCCCAGTTATAAATTTTCAATACCTTTTCGCGGGGCTCACCGGAATTGTAACAACCGGAAAGCATAAACGACGCTGCAAGGCAAAGAGTTATTAACAGCTTATTCATTAACACTTTATACTATTTCTTGATTCTCGTAAATTCTCTTCTATTTTGGTTTAAAACCCAAAGGACGTGGGTTTCAAACCAACGGACACTATCTTTAAAAGCAATGACAGTTGGGGTTTAAACCGGCGGTCTCTCGCTTTAAACGGCGAGGCCGACCAACGTCAGGTATCACTTTTTCTCTTTTCCGGCACGCCGGTTAATGACAATCAGCAAGGCCAGCACCACCACGAAAATAATGGTCGAAAGCGGACGCAGTTCCGGAGTCAGCCCTCCTTTGCGGGCATCGGCATAGATATAGGTGGAAAGTGTCTCAAGACCTTCGTTACCGATCGTAAATACCGTTACTGCAAAATCATCGATAGAAAGTGTCAGCGCAAGCATGAAACCGCTAATCATTCCCGGACGAATCTCCGGAACAATCACTTTGCGGAGTGCCTGCATCGGAGTCGCTCCCAGATCGAGGGCGGCTTCGTAAATATTAGGATTCATCTGCTTGAGACGGGGCAACACGCTGAGTACCACATAAGGAGTACAGAAAGTGATGTGTGCCAGTACAACGGTCGTATATCCCTGCGATATCCCCAGCGACACAAACAACAGAAACAGTGAAATACCGGTAATAATATCCCCATTCAGGATAGGAATGCTGTTCACAAAGCTGATGGCCTTCCGCGAACGTGCCTTCAGGTTGAAGATGCCGATAGCAGTGATACTCCCCAGCAGGGTGGAAGCCGTAGCTGCAATCAAAGCAATGGTCACGGTATTGATCAGCGCATTCATCAGCGAATGGTGAGTGCCGGTAGTGAACAGTGACGAATACAGTTTTGTGGAGAATCCGGTCCAGTTGCCCAGCACTTTTGCCTCGGTAAAAGAGTAGATCATTATAATCACGATAGGCGAATAGAGCAGCAAAAGCAGAATCCACAAATAGGTCTGAGCGAAAATCTTCTTTACCATAGCCCACCTCCTTCGTTCGTATTATCTTTGTCGTCGGTGCTGAACAGAGAGGTCGCGGCAATCAGCAGCAACATAATCAGCGACAGGGCCGCGCCATAGTTCCACATACTGTTATTGATATTCTCCTGGATTGTGGTACCAAACAGTTTGATATTGTTCATCGTCAACAACTCGGCAATGGCAAAGGTTGAGATAGTAGGCATGAAAACCATCATGATGCCACTCATCACCCCCGGCATGGAAAGCGGAAGCACGGCCTTAAAAAAGACCTGAACGGGATTGGCACCCAGATCCTGCGCAGCCTCAATATAACTGTGATCCATCTTTTGCAAAGTGTTGTAGATGGGGTAAATCATAAATGGTATGAAGTTATAGACCATACCGAATATCAGGGCACCCTCACCGAGCGGAACACTGAAGAAGTCGAACAAGGCTACCGTAGCCAACGTACGTACCAGAATGTTGACCCACATGGGAAGAATAAACAGTACGACCATTGTTTTCGACCGGTTCAGTTTTGCGTTGCTCAGTATCCATGCTGCCGGATAGCCCAGCAGGATACAGACAATGGTAGTAATAATGGCAATACCGATGGAATAGACAAAGGTATTGATAGCTTCGTGGTGCTGAAAAAACTTCGCAAAGTTTTCCAAAGTCAGATGTCCGCTGTCATCGGTGAAAGCATAAACCACGATAAGGAGTAGCGGAATAACGACGAAGATCGCCGAAAAGATAATGTAAGGGAGTGTCCAACTCTTACGTGATGAAAAAAGACCGATAATCTTTTCACTCTTAACTCTTATTTTATTAGTTCTTAATTACTCTGATACCGTCCGGGGGGATGGTGATACCTACACGGTCGCCATCGTCCCATACGTCGTTCGTATCTACAAACACATTCTCGTCCCAATCCGAAAGCACAGTCAGATGATAATGGTCACCCTTATAAAGGATAAACTTCACCTCTCCGGTCAGTGCACCGTCTTCTTCGTTGTCCTGAAGAATCACGTTGTCGAAACCGACTTCCACCTTCACCTCGCTGCCTGCTTCGATCCCCGTGACAGGAGCACACTCGAAGTTGCATCCCAAAAACTCCACATGGGTTTCGTCGATCAGCTTGCCTTCAAAAGTATTGCACACACGCTCTTTCTTCATAATATGAATATCGAACGGTTTCACCAGCAACCCGACGAGAGCCCCGACTTCAAAATGATGATAGTCTTGTACCAGAAATTCATAGCCATTGCAGAGAACCGTCATTTCGTAATGTACGCCTTTAAAGACAGACGATTGCACCACACCGGTCAGTTGCGCCGCTTCCGAAACCGGAAAGATGTAAAGGTCTTCCGGACGGATCACTACGTCCACGGGCATGTTCTCGCCAAAACCTTCGTCTACACACTCGAATTCGGTATTACAGAAACGTACCAGTTTGTCGTGGATCATCACTCCGTTCAGGATATTACTTTCTCCGATGAAATCGGCTACAAACGAATTGATAGGCTCGTTATATATATCGATCGGAGTACCAATCTGCTGGATGCGTCCCTCGCTCATGACTACAATCGTATCGCTTAGCGTCAGTGCTTCTTCCTGATCGTGAGTGACATACACAAAAGTGATCCCCAGAGATTTGTGCATCTCCTTCAACTCCATCTGCATGTCTTTACGCATTTTCAGGTCGAGAGCTGCCAAAGGCTCGTCAAGCAGCAACACTTCCGGTTCGTTGACGATGGCACGGGCAATGGCCACACGCTGCTGCTGTCCGCCGGACAGCGAATCTACATCACGATATTCGTAATCGGTCATCCCCACCATCTTCAAAGCGGCTTTTACCTTCTTCTCAATGGTCTGCTTGGGCATTTTCTTCAGTTTCAGCCCAAAAGCGATATTATCATATACATTCAGATGCGGGAACAGAGCGTATTTCTGGAATACCGTGTTTACCGGACGTTTGTGTGGAGGAGTTTGTGTGATTTCTTTCCCCGATATTTTTATCTCGCCTTCCGAAGCTGTCTGGAAGCCGGCGATAAGGCGCAACAAAGTAGTCTTGCCACATCCCGAAGGCCCCAGAATGGTGACGAACTCACCTTTCTTTACATTCAGGGTCACATGATCCAAGGCAGTCTTCTCACCGAAGAATTTAGACACACCGTTCACCTCAATAATGGATTTGCTTTCTTGCATATTCATACTAATTTGGGGTGCAAAGGTACACATTTATCCGATTCGTACATACATGTTAATCTAATATAACAGAGAAATTCTATCCGGAATTAAAAAAACACCTATCTTTGCATAAATATTTATTCACTAAACATACTAAAGCAATGAAAAAGTTAACTTATCTGGCTGTTGCAGCAGTTGCTCTCGGAGTGGCATCTTGTAACACCAACAAACCCGGTTATGTAATAACAGGTACTGTGGAAGGCGCTGCCGACGGAGATACTGTATTTATCCAGGAACGTGTGAACAGACAGTTCAACAAACTGGACACAGCTATCATCGCTAACGGAACATTTACATTCGAAGGCGCACAGGATTCCGTAGTGAACCGCTACATCACTTATTCTAAAGACGGCGACGGAGTCTATGTGGATTTCTTCCTCGAAAACGGTAAAATCAAGGTAAACCTGTCTAAAGACGATAAATCGGCAACCGGTACTCCGAACAACGATGCTTATCAGGAGATACGGAACAAGATAAATGCAATCGACCAGAAACAAGCCGCTATCTATCAGGCTATGGGCGACAGCACATTGACCGATGACCAGAAGATGGCTAAACAAAAAGAATTTTCAGAACTGGAAGAGGCGTACAGCCAGGCTATCAAAGAAGGCGTACAGAAGAATATCACCAATCCGGTAGGTATCATGTTGTTCAAACAAAGCTTCTATGAAAACTCTACCGAGGATAACGATGCTCTGCTGAAACAAATTCCCGCCAACTATCAGAATGACGAAACGATTGTGAAAATCAAGGATATCACTGAAAAGCAGAAAGCTACTGCCGCCGGACAGAAATTCATCGACTTCGAAATGCTGACACCTGACGGAAAACCGGTAAAACTGTCTGACTATGTAGGCAAAGGCAAAGTGGTATTGGTTGACTTCTGGGCAAGCTGGTGTGGCCCATGCCGCCGCGAAATGCCTAACATTGTAGAAGCTTATGCTAAATATAAAGGCAAAAACTTCGAAATCGTAGGTGTATCTCTGGATCAGGATGCCGATAAATGGAAAGATGCCATCAAGAAGCTGAACATCACATGGCCTCAGATGTCCGACCTGAAAGGCTGGCAAAATGAAGGTGCACAGTTGTATGCTGTAAACAGTATCCCCCACACCATGTTGGTGGACGCCGACGGAACGATCCTGGCACGCGGCCTGCACGGCGAAAAGCTTCAGACCAAACTGGAAGAAGTGCTGAATAAGTAATCAGCGGAATACCATATCATAATTCACCACAGATTACACAGATTCACACAGAATAGCTTTAATCTACTGACAACCCATCCTATTTATCTGTGTAAATCTGTGTAATCTGTGGTGAATATGAATCAGATACGGGCTTTCGATTTATTTCAGTGAATCGGCATAAGCACAGAGCTTCACAATCTGATCCACATCTTCAAAATTCACCTTATTATCTTCAATATACTTCTCCACCTCCGCACGATGTTTTGAGTAGATTTTGGCAAGTTGCTTAAAGTTACGGAACTGCTTCATTTTATCATCCTTCTCCACCCAATAGACATGGTGCCGATTGCTGACAATAATTTTTTCACCTTCCAGCTTGTAAGACTGTCCGTTGCTCGTTATGGTGCCATAGCTCTGAACTGCCGTTGTTTCCGAACGGGTACCATAAGCCCCCATGGGAGCTTCCTTACGGGCGGTAGCTTTATACTGAACGTAAACCACCGGTTTGGTCGGCAACATTTCTATACCGGCTCCGTTGGATTCGGGATAAAATGTACGTCCCGCTATCTTGATCAGCAGAATATCTCCCGGATTGGCAAGCTCTTTCACCTGCTTATCCTGAGGGTCTATAAAATAAAACTTATTGACTACTATACTGTAGTTCATTTTAGACTTCAATTCGCCTCCGGTTCTCAGGAGCACTTGAGCATCTTCATACTTATCAAACAGGAACGAAGCCGTATCAGCCTGAGCTCTCAATTGCCACAAACTGCACAGTGCAAAAGCAATAAAAATAAAAATCCTTCTCATAATACATCGACTTTAAGCAATAAAGGGCTGTCTTGACAGTATACACTTCAAAACAGCCCTTCAAAATAAATCTGGTAAATCTCTCTTTACTCTACATCAATCAGACGAACCAACGTACGTAGCAGAAGTCTTGACGGTGAGGCAGATCCTGATTTTTCGGGAACATACGGTATGCCACTTTAAAGCTTCCTGCATTCGACAAGCTGTGCTTAGCCTGGAATGTATACAGGTCGCCTTCTTTCTTGATCACACTGAATGGTTCTACCGAATATACATGCTGCTTGCCTTCCGGAGTCGTATAAGTTGTAACCAACTCCAGTCCCACTGCATCGTTCAATCCTTTCTCGTCAACGACAACTGTAATGGTATACTCTTTGCCGCTTTCGATATCGCCTTGTGCAATGTCTGCTTCCCTCTCTTTTGAAACGATCTCAATAGAGTCCCACTTAGCAACGACTTCTTCTTTCCAGGCTGCTATCTCTTTTGCCTTTGCATTGTCATTGGCAGACAGTTCTTTGAAACGTTTAGCTTCCTTGCAGTAGAACTTACTGTAGTAATCGTCGAGCTGACGCTTCATGGTATAGTGAGGAGCGATCTGGGCGATCGAGTTTTTCACACTCTTAATCCAGCCTTCAGAATATCCCTTCTTGTTGCGTGCATAATACAGCGGCAGGATTTCTGTTTCGAGGATACTGTAGATAGTAGCTGCGTCGAGCTGATCCTGATGTTCCTGGTTCTGATAAGTACGTTTTTCGGTCAATGCCCAACCTGCACCTTCGCGGTAACCTTCAAGCCACCATCCGTCGAGTACAGAGAAGTTCAATACACCATTCATCAACGCTTTCTCACCCGATGTACCGGATGCTTCGAGCGGACGAGTCGGAGTATTCAACCAGATATCAACTCCGGTCACCAGACGACGGGCCAACTGCATATCGTAGTTTTCAAGGAAGATGATCTTACCCAGGAATTCCGGACGCTGAGAGATCTCAACGATTCTCTTGATCAGTCCCTGGCCTGCACCATCGTGCGGGTGAGCCTTACCTGTGAAGAGGAACTGTACCGGATAATCGGGATTGTTAACGATCTTAGACAAGCGTTCCAGATCGGTGAACAACAAGTGAGCACGTTTGTAAGTGGCAAAACGGCGGCCGAAACCGATCAGCAATGCATTCGGATTGATCTTGTCCAACAGCGATACAATGCGTGAAGGATCTCCCTGGTTCTTCAACCACGTTTCACGGAACTGCTTACGGATATAATCCACCAGCTTGTTCTTCATCGTCACGCGAGTCTTCCAGATCTCTTCATCGGGCACATTATAGATAGCTTCCCAGATCTTCGGATTTGATTGATCGTACAGGAAGTTTTCGTTGAAGTATTTAGCATAAAGCTGTTTCCATTCGGTAGCGCTCCAGGTGGGGAAGTGTACACCATTGGTTACATAACCCACATGGCTCTCTTCGGGGAAGTATCCCTTCCAGATAGAAGAGAACATCTCCTGAGAAACTTTTCCGTGCAGCCAGCTTACACCGTTCACTTCCTGAGAAGTGTTGCAAGCAAATACAGACATACAGAAACGTTCGCCCTTATCACCCGGATTGTTACGTCCAAGGTCCATCAGGTCGTCCCAGCTGATACCCATCTTAACGGGATATCCGCCCATATATTTACCGAACAAGCCTTCGTCAAAGTAGTCGTGACCGGCAGGCACCGGAGTGTGAACCGTATACAGTGAAGATGCACGAACCAACTCGATAGCCTGGTTGAAAGTCAGGCCGGTAGCTACATAATCGCAGATACGCTGAACATTGATCAGGGCGGCGTGTCCTTCGTTACAGTGATAAATATCTTTTTTGATACCCAATGCCTTCAGTGTCAGCATACCGCCGATACCCAGCAGGATCTCTTGTTTCAAACGGTTTTCCCAGTCACCTCCGTACAGCTGGTGAGTGATAGGACGGTCAAACTCGCTGTTCATTTCATTGTCTGTATCGAGCAGATACAAAGAAACGCGTCCTACGTTCACTCTCCATACATTTGCATGTACGTAGTAATCCATATAAGGCACATCTACTACCAACGGTTTGCCGTCTGCATCCGTCACGCGGTCAATAGGGAGTTGTCCGAAGTTCTGTGCCTCGTAATTGGCAATCTGCTGTCCGTCCATCGACAGGGTTTGTGTAAAGTAACCATAGCGATACAGGAAACCTACTGCACACAGATCTACATTACTGTCCGAAGCTTCTTTCAGATAGTCACCGGCCAATACACCCAGACCACCGGAATATATTTTAAGAACATGATTCAAACCATATTCCATGCTAAAGTAAGCCACTGACGGACGTTTGTTATCGGGCGTCACATCCATGTAGTCTCTAAATTTAGCATATACGTCGTTCATGCGTTTCAGGATTACTTTATCTTTTGATAAAGCTTCCAGTTTTTCGTAACTCATACGTTCAAGCAAAAGCACAGGATTCTGACCGGCTTCTTTCCAGAGAGTCGGATCCAAGTCTCTGAAGAGTTCAGTAGCTTCATAATTCCACGCCCACCAAATGTTGCGTGCCAGTTCAGATAGTTTCTCTAATTCCGCAGGAACACGTGACTTTACAGTTACCTCCTTCCAATTCGGAGTATTCACATTACTTACTTTAATTTTCATAATGTTATTGTTTACTTGTTGATGAATAAATACTTAGTTTAGTTGACGTTTCATGGCATTACGCAAGGCGATGTCATAAGCCTCGTAATAATATTTGATGAAATGCTTCCATAGAGCCTGTTCGGCCACAGCCGCAGCTTGTTTGCGGATCTCTTTCACCTCATTATCTGTTTTACCCGAGAACAGTGCGATCGTATCTTTGATACCGTCGGCTACCTCTGAGTAATTATAGTCCGAACGGTGTAACACCTCTACCCCATTATCGATGCCATGCTGATTTTTCAGGCTGTTCACCCAAAGGCCGAAGCCTGCCAGGTCTGTTGTAATAGTAGGTACGCGGAATGCCACACTCTCAAGCGGAGTGTATCCCCAAGGTTCGTAATAAGAAGGATAGACACTCAAGTCTTCTCCCAATATCAGATCATAATATTCTTTGTTCAGGATTCCATCTTTTCCATCCAGATAGCACGGAACGAAAATCACCTTCACTTTATCTTCCGGACGATTTCCCATACCAAGATATTTGAGCATATCCAGAACCTGGTCGTGGGTCATGTTATGCAGCCAATGGGTAATGAAAGGTACTTCGAGCGGAGTATCGAATTTTTCTTTGCTTTTCAGCCGTGTCTGCAAATCCTCGCGGGGCTCTCCCACCCAACCCGGTACATTGACAAATGCCAGCACGTTCTTCTGCAGGTCCTTGTCCCGGTTCAAACGGTTCAATGATTCCAGAAACACGTCGATCCCTTTGTTCTTAAACTCGTAACGGCCACTGGTGCCGATAATTAATGTGTCATCGTCCATATGGGTACCCAGAAGCTTATTGGCCACATTCAACATCAATGCACGCGCACGTTTGCGCTTACCGGTGAAAGCGCTTCCCTGAGGAACGAAATCGTCCTCGAAACCGTTCATCAATACTACATCGGCGGCTTTATCAAGCAGTTCCTTACACTCGTTGTTGGTGATTTCGCTCACCGTCGTAAAGCAGTCAACGTGATGCGCAGTCTGCTTTTCAATCGAGTGCTTCGACTGCATATTCAGCTCCTGTGCCATCTGATCGCCGTTATAAGCAAACAGATAGTCATATAAAGGTTTATCGTTTCCGGCAATGCTACGGCCGATAGAAGTGGCATGGGTGGTGAAGATGGTTCCTATTTCGGGAACAGCCAATTGCAGATACAGTGCTCCCAGGCCGGTCATCCATTCATGTGCCTGATAAATGACCTTATCATTTTCGGTCAGGTTGTAGCGATAGAAGCTTTCCACCACTTTTCCGGCAGCATACGAAAACATGGATGCTTCGTCATAATCGCCGTAAGCATGCAATGAATCGACTTGAAAGTGATTCCACATTTCAGTATAGATTTCATTCTTTTTCTCAAAAAAAGGCTGAAAGTCAACGAGAATAACAATGGGTTCACCCGGAATATTCCAACGTCCGACACGGACAGAAAGGTCATCTTTCTTGAGGGCATGTTCTTTCCATGCCGCACAAAGATTGTCAGATTCTATAAACAAGGGATTGTCCTTTCCTTGCCATACATCCGGCCCTATAAAAAATAATTTGTCACGGAAGTTAGTTTGCAACGTATTTGCCCTTGTAGACAAAACAGTATAAATTCCTCCTACCTTGTTGCACACTTCCCAACTGGCTTCGAAGATATAATCGGGGGTTAATAAATCTTTTACCATATAAATGTTTAAAACTCTTTTTATTACGCAGGTGCAAAAGTACGCATTATTTATTGAAAAATAATGCTTTATGCAAAAAATATAAGCAAAATAGCACAAACAAGCGTTTACAACGAGATTTCAGAGCATAAAAAAAGACTTAAGTGTTTTCGGAAAACGCTTAAGTCTTTTCAGAAAACACTTAAACGTTCTGTCGAAAACGCTTAAGTGTTTTTTATAAATCATTAGTTTATGCAAGCGCACTACCGATAAGGAAGGTAGCAGCCAATGCCACGATAGCATAAAGTTCGGGGAACACAGCAAGAATCAATGTGTTGCTGAATACATTGTGGCCTTGTCCGATGGCTGCAATACCATTGGCGCAAACCTGTCCCTGACGGATAGCGGAAAACAGAGCCACCAATCCGAGAGCAATACCCGCACCCAAAACGGCAGAAGCCTGAATGGCGGTAATCTGCGGAGTAAGGATGCCGAAAATAGTCTGGAACATAAAGTAACCTGCGAAACCATACAATCCCTGTGTACCCGGAAGAGCTGTCAGTACGAGGAAGTTACCGAATGCACTATCGTTTTTCTTCAATGCGCCGATAGCAGCGTTACCTGCAATAGTCACTCCGTAAGCACTTCCGATGCCTGACAAACCAACCATAACCGCGATGCCAATGTAAGCAATAAACAAATTCATTTCCATAATCTTAATTTTATTTTTTAATTTATTATTCTATTAATTTCTTTTTATTTTCTGAATGGTTTGTACTCTTTGCCACCACCTTCGTAACCGGAATTCTTGAAAAACTCCACGAAGGTCAGACGCATAGGATGAACCATGGCTCCGAGCACATTCATAAAGATATTGATGGCATGGCCGATTACAAAAATCAATACCATCACAATGGGGCCGGCAATCACATTGTCCGGACTCATGCCCACTGCCAAACTATTGAATACGCCGGCAAGGATACCTCCCGACAATCCCAGAGCGAACAAACGGACGTATGACAGAACGTCGCCCAACAGACCTGTCGCCATGTTATAAGAATCCCATAAGCCCAGCCCGATATTCAGGAAGATGTTCTTCCCCGGACTGTTGAACAGGAAAATCATAACGCCGGCAATACCCATGATGATCAAATGAACCGTACTTCCCATCGGCATCACTTTCGGCAACAGTGCCGAGAAGGCTAACGATAGCAAGAGGATGATCCATCCGATTGTAGCAATGGCATACTTGAAGCCAAACTGGATAGTCTGATTGACAGCTTTCAGTACCATGCCGAACAGGATCTGTACCGCACCCAGAATCAGTGAGAGCTGGAACATGTCATTATTGTCCATGAAAACGGCACTCTTCAGGCGCTGGATGAACGGCCAGGGCAGATCGTAAATATTGGCTCCGAAAAAAGTCCCGGTCAGCAATCCGCAGAAGAAAGTGGAAGTTGCCAGTATCTGAATCAGCGAAATGATCGATTTAGCCGACTGACTCAGTTTTTTCGCCAATAGACGATAAGCCGTAGCCCCTACAAACAGGAATAATCCATAACCGGAATCTCCCAGGCAGAGCCCGAAAAAGATCATAAAGAACGGGGCAAAGAACGGGGTCAGGTCCAGTTCATTATACTTGGGCAACATGTAGAGTTTGCAAATGGGCTCGAACCAGGCAAAGAAACCTTTGTTATTCAGTTCGATCGGCACGTTGTCTTCCGGTGTCGGATCTGTGATCTCATAATAAATGTGTGCATCGTTCAGATAGGCCTCTATCTCTACCTTGCTGGTAGCAGGGGCCCATCCTTCGAGCAACATCAATTTGTCACCCGCAGTCTGCTCTGTACTCAATACGACTTTTGAAAATTCTATTTCAGTCTGCACCTGTTTCAAAGCCTCCTTCAGCGAAGGGATATCGGTTTCGGACAAAGCGACCAACTTCTTTTCATTCTCTTCAAGTGCGGTCTCTGTATTCGCATACTGCGCCTCGAGCTGGGCCAGTGACTGCGATGGCAGTTTAGCTTGCTCTACATCCAGATCGACTTCCTCCCCGTCCTTGGTCACGGTGATGAAAAAGACTTTTGAGGATATGCGGCAGATGATCATAGCGTTGTATTCCGCTTCCCATTCTTCCTTGTAGTTACCTTCGGAGCAGGTATAGAAGCCGACTACATAACCGGCATCTTTCAAACGCTGTATGCCTTCCGGCTCAAAGTTGCCCCAAGCCTCCAAAGCGTCTTTCTCCTTGCCACAGGTTTGCTGCTGTTGCAACAGTTTACTGTGTTCGGCCTGCAAGCCATCTATTTCATCGAGCACCTGCAAACCACGTTCGGCGCTACCGCCATTGGCAGCAATGACCGCATCCTTCTCGTGCTTCTGGTTCTGAAGCAACTTCAATGCGGCGGCCAAACGGGCAGAAAGACGAATATTATCTTGCAGTTCGGCATTCTCCGCCGCTCCCTGCTGCTTCTCTACAATATGGACCACTCCGAGTTCACGAAGACTGTTCAGGAAATCTTCGTACTCCTTATGATAAACCAGGAACGTGAGTTTCTTCATTTTCGTAATCATGCTTCTGCCTCCTTCCTTTTTTCCTGCTGTGACTTCAGAATCTTTTGCGACGACTTAGACAAATTTTCTTCATCTTCCATGAATCGTTTGATCTTGCGCAAAGCATCCTGATACCCCGGTATCTGAACCTTCTCAAAAAGATTCACTTTCTGAGTGGTCTTTTTCCTCGCATGTTCTAACAAGCCCAACTTGGCCAGCGTAAACTCACGCTCTATAGCGGTATGTGCCAACTCCTTAAGCAGGTGTATACCGTCGGCATACCACTTAGGAGCATTAAACAGACTGTACGGACGGATCTCGAAATCCACATTTTCGAGCAAAGGCACCCGTACACCGGCTATCTTCTTGACACCAAGATGAACATCATTTACTTTTATCAATGAGGTGTCAAACTCATTCCAAAGTGCGAACATGGCTTCATAAGCCTGGATTTGTTTTTCCAGCCTTTCCTCCAGATCGGCAGCTTCGCTTTTACAGCGCTTCACTTCCATGCGAAGGGCACTCTCCTTGTTTTTGATAATCGGGAGAGTACGTACCCGCACTTTCAGTTGCTTCTCAAGTTGCTGAAGGGAGGTTTTGTTATATTGAAACTTTATAGCCATCTCGTTTATTTACTATTTTTTCCAATACTGATCTACCAGTTCCTTCTTGATATTTACTTCTTCCGGACGGAAGTATTTGCCGAACAGTCCCCAGGCTACATCGAGCATTTCGGTCGTATCCAGATTGACGTCGATGGCCAGCAACTGATTGGAGTAATCTTTGGCAAAAGCTAAAGTACGTTCGTCATAGTTGGTCAGGTCGAAACCATTTTCCAATTTAGTCTTGGCATTAGCGGCATCGGCATACAAACGCACGGCAGCATTCATCACCTGCGGATGGTCTTTACGGGTTTTCTTACCGGTTACCAACTGTTTCAGACGGGACAATGAACGGAACGGATCGACAATAACCTTACCGATGTCACTGTCACGGCGCAGGAACAACTGTCCTTCGGTGATGTAGCCTGTATTATCCGGCACAGCATGCGTAATATCACCACCGGACAATGTAGTCACGGCAATAATCGTGATGGAGCCGCCATCGGGGAACTGTACAGCCTTTTCGTAGATCTTGGCAAGATCCGAATAGAGCGAACCCGGCATAGAATCTTTCGAAGGAATCTGGTCCATACGGTTTGACACGATAGCCAAAGCATCGGCATACGAAGTCATATCGGTCAGCAGAACCAATACTTTCTGATTGTGCTGTACTGCGAAATATTCAGCCGCAGTCAAAGCCATATCCGGTACCAGCAAACGTTCTACCGGAGGGTTCTCCGTGGTATTTACGAAACTGACGATACGGTCGAGCGCACCGGCATTGGAAAATACATTCTTGAAATACAGGTAGTCATCGTTTGTCATACCCATACCGCCCAGAATAATCTTATCTGTTTCTGCACGTAACGCCACGTTAGCCATCACCTGGTTGAACGGTTGGTCGGGATCGGCGAAGAACGGAATCTTCTGACCGGAAACCAGTGTATTGTTCAAGTCGATACCTGCGATACCGGTTGCAATCAGCTCGGAAGGCTGTTTACGCCGTACCGGGTTTACAGACGGCCCTCCGATCGGTACCTCCTGCCCTTCGATCTCCGGTCCTCCGTCGATAGGATCACCGAAAGCGTTGAAAAAACGTCCGGCCAGTTGCTCGCTCACTTTCAGCGTAGGCGATTTACCCAGAAATACAACTTCGGCATTGGTCGGGATACCTTCCGTACCCTCAAACACCTGCAAAGTCACTTCGTCACCGGCAATCTTTACAACCTGAGCCAGTTTACCATTCACAGTGGCCAACTCATCATATCCTACCCCTGTAGCTTTCAGCGAACAGGTGGCCTTGGTAATCTGAGTAATCTTAGTATATATTTTTTGAAATGCTTTTGTAGCCATGTTATTATTTACAATTTAGTTTCAATCTACTATTTGACACTTCTCTCGGCAACCAACTCCTCCAATTGCTTCTGGAAACCTTCATATTGTTCCGACTTGAACTTCGAATAGTTCATTTGCTTGCAGATGTTAATCATCTTCTTGAAGTAATCCATAACCTCATTAAAGTTATCAAACTCAAATTCCGTATGACAGATGTCTATCACCATATTCAAGATAGCCTCCTGACGCTCCATCGGAGTCACGGCATCAATCTCGTCGAACGCATCCTGCTGCAAGATAACGAAGTCTATCAACTCGGACTTCCAGAAGATTACGTGATACTCTACCGGTACACCGTCATCACCCAGGATATTGATCTGCTCGGCAATCTCCTTACCGCGTTGCAAGCGAGTTTTGATTTCGTTCACCTTACCGATCCACTCATCATTGATATGCTCGGCAATGTATGCTTCAAATTCAGGATATTCGATATACTTGGAATAAGAATCGATCGGATTTACAGCCGGATAACGCTTCTTATCGGCACGATCCTGCTCCAGAGCATAGAAACAACGGGCTACCTTCTTGGTGTTCTCTGTCACCGGCTCCTTCAAGTTACCACCGGCAGGTGATACTGTACCGATAAAGGTAATAGAACCGCTCTCGCCGTTATTCAGTTTCACGTAGCCTGCACGGCCATAGAAGTTAGAAATGATTGAGGACAAGTCCATCGGGAATGCATCCGGTCCGGGCAACTCCTCCATACGGTTCGACATCTCACGCAATGCCTGCGCCCAACGGGAAGTGGAGTCTGCCATCAGCAGGACTTTCAATCCCATGGCACGATAGTATTCGGCAATCGTCATGGCCGTATACACAGAAGCTTCACGCGCTGCTACCGGCATGTTCGATGTATTTGCGATAATAATGGTACGCTCCATCAGCTTACGTCCCGTGTGCGGGTCCACCAATTCCGGAAATTCGGTAAAGATTTCCACAACTTCATTTGCACGCTCCCCACAAGCAGCGATAATCACGATATCGGCTTCGGCCTGTTTTGAAATGGCATGCTGAAGTACCGTCTTACCCGTACCGAACGGACCGGGAATAAATCCGGTACCGCCTTCCACTATCGGATTGACAGTATCGATCACACGCACACCGGTTTCAAGCAACTTGAACGGACGCGGTTTTTCTTTATAATTCGTCATAGCCCGCTTCACCGGCCATTTCTGGATCATATTCACTTCAACGGTATTTCCTTCTTCGTCCACCAAAACGGCAACCACATCTTCAATCTTGTAATCGCCTTCGGGAACAATCGACTTCACCGTGCAAACACCTTTCTGAGTGAAAGGCACCATAATCTTCAATGGCTGGAAGTTCTCGTCCACCTGTCCTAACCAAGCAGATGCTTCCACTTTATCCCCCACACTGACAAGGGGAACAAAATGCCATACACTTCCTTTATCCAACGGATAAGTATATTGTCCTCTCTTCAGAAATACTCCATCCATCTTATCAAGGTCGTTTTGCAGACCATCATAATTCTTTGATAACATACCGGGACCTAAAGTCACTTCAAGCATGTGTCCGGTAAATTCCGCCTCGGCTCCCACTTTCAGTCCACGAGTACTTTCGAACACCTGGACATATACATGTGTACCTACGACCTTAATCACCTCCGCCATTAATTTGTCTCCGCCGGTTGAGATATAACAGATCTCATTCTGAGCTACCGGCCCATCAACGACGAGGGTCACCATGTTGGCAATAACGCCACTAACAGTTCCTTTTGTTGCCATATATTTTTTTAGTTTATTTATCCGAGTTTGGCAGTATTACCTGAATTCAGCAGGAATCTGCACTTCATTCTTCAGTGACTCTATGATACTTCGGAACAATTGATTGCCTCTTTCCTTATCCAGAGAGATCCAACGTTCAATCATTTCCAGTTTCAACAGAAAAGCAAAAATACGTTCGATAGTGAAATAATCGAAGAAGATAGCATCTTCCATCCAGTTCCACCGCAAAGCATCCAGCTTTTTCTCACGTTCCACCAGTTCTGTTATTTCGCTGATTTTCACCAACTGGTCAAGAAAGTCCACTTCGCCCGACAGTCCGAAATCTCTGGCTCCGGAAGTCCGCAATGCCTCACAGATCTCCGTATCACCCACAATATTGCAGGCAACATCCCATTTATATTTACGCGCAGTCAATGCTACGAGAATATTGTTAATAGTGAGATTAAATTCGAACCAGGAAGCCACAAACTTATTTCCACACTTCATCGCATAATCATAATAAAGTGCAGCCAGATGATCTTCCAATAAAACAGCATTCTCTGCCGGAGTATTAAAATAAGCGGAAATGAAAGTAGCAAGATAAGCGGGAAACTCCTTGGCACTGACTTCTCCTCCCTCTTTAAGGGTAGAAATATATTCCGCCAGTTCTTCCGCGGAAAAATTTCCCCGAGTATCAATAGCGGCTTCCTTATCTTTCAAGAGCTTCAGCACATTGGCATTGTCAAACTTCAAATAAAACAGATCAATCAATCTCTGATCTGAAACTGACAAGCCCGTGTAAATTTCCGTTTTAAAATCAGCTACTGTATAGCTCTGCTTGCTGTCCTCAAGTGTGAGTTCCGGCAAACCGGCTACCAAGTAATAATATTTACTCATAACGCATCCCTTTAGAATAACATTTCTACCAACTGAGGACGCAGGAATGCTTTAAAGTAATTCATAAATTCCTCTTCTCCGAAATTCACTTTATATGAACCGTCTGCAGGAGATACGGAAAACAATGCCTTTATGCCATTCACTTGTTCTATGGTAACACCTTTATCTAACAATGCTTTAGCATTGGCAGCAAAATACTTTTTCAAAGACTCCGCATCAGAAGTTGAGATGATAATCGGTTCGTCTACACTCCATTTAGAAGCCAGAGCTACGATAAATGCATTCAGAAAATCTTTATTTTGTGCAAACTCCTTTACCGGTGCAGTCACAATCTTGTCAGTCACCATAGTGGCTATTTCCGATTTTAAAGCATTCACAGCCTGACCGGCAAAAAGTTTCAGTTCTGATTTGGTGTTTTCTGTCAGTTCGTCGGCAGATTTACGAGAGGAGGCAATAATTGATTCAGCTTCTTTATGGGCATCTTCAACAATTTTTTTAGCTTCTTCCTGAGCATTCGCAATAAGACGGCGGGCCTCTTCATTACCTTTTTCCACGCCTTCACGATAAATCTTATCGGTCAACTCTTGAATTTTGTTTTCCATATTCACGGACTATTTAGAAGTTTATATTATAATATCTAAGTGTTTCTTATCAGATTCTCGCCAAAAGTACAAAATTCAATCTGATAATAAAAGAGAAAAGAGCAAGAAAACTGTTCATTATCAAGAAAAGAATCGTCAAAAAGTAAAGGATATGACGATACGGACACATTTATCTTCACGTTTCATCTTTTAAGGCAACGGCAAAGATAAGGAGCCTGATAATACATCAAAGACATAATTATGATAAAGCCGGAAAACTGAAGGTTGAATCTGGAATATATCGGATGAACCAAGAAAGAGGTGGTCGGGAATCCTTGTTAAACAGGGTATGGCATAAAACAAGTCATCCCCTCCGGTCTTTCGACCGAAAGGGATGAACCATCTGAAAAAAACGGCGACTACCTACTCTCCCACTGTTACGCAGTACCATCGGCGTGATCAGGCTTAACTTCTCTGTTCGGAATGGGAAGAGGTGGAACCCTGATGCTATAGTCACCTGAATAAGGCAGACATAATGTACAAAAGTAAATTCAGCGGTCTATTATATAAATAGTGAAGCTAAACGGATATATAAACCATTGAAGGCGGATAAAAGAAAGTCATCGGGCAATTAGTAACGCTCGGCT